>CAWBEC010000002.1:0-1470048 GCA_963787715.1 uncultured Acidobacteriota bacterium
ATTCGCCGGGCACTCCACTTGAAAGATGCAGGGTAAGTTATCGGACGGCAATATTGTTAATGGAGTTGGCGGGGCGGGAGCAGATAAGCATCGCCCGGATGTGTCGAATCCTAGATCACAGACGTTCGCCGGATATGAAAGGTTCGTTGACGCGGCAGTCGTTGCCGATTTTCTGTCCATCCGGCGTGATGAGGTTCTCAAGCTTAGTCGTGAGGGTGCCATTCGCGGCTATCCGTACAGGGGGCAGCAGCGCCACACGTATTGGTATCGCCTCAGCGAAGTGAGTGCAGATTTTGCCGCGCTCCTCAATGCCCGTCGAAGTACAATCACCGCAGCAGCCCCTGTGAGCCTGAGGAAGAAATCCAATGGCTGAACAGCAGGGATGGTTGAGGAAGCGGATGAGAGCGGACGGAAACACGTACTTCTGGTGCTATCAAGCGACGAGACCGAGCGACGGGCATAGAGTTGAACAGCCAGTTCGCCTTGGCCTCGTCTCCGCCATCGGTACTGATATGGCGGCATGGCGCGAGGTGGGACGTCTCAATCTCATTGAAAAGCACATCCTGAACCCAACTCAAGGCCAACCGACCTTCGGGTGGTTGGCAAATCACTACATCAGGGACGGACTTCCCTTCAACAAACGTAATGGCAAGCGCAAGTCGAAAGGTACCGTCTACAACTATCAACATTCTTTGGACGAGTTCGTTCTCCCTCGCTGGGAAAATGAAGTTGCTGCCAGAATCAAGCCCCTTGCCGTCCGGAACTGGCTTTATTCAGTTCATGACGAGCAGGATTACGACTGGCAGACAGTTTCGAAGATCAAAATGGTCATGGGGCAGGTTTTCAGTCACGCAGACATGTATGACTTGGAGAACTGCCGCAACCCCATTCAGAAGGTGATGATTCCGGGGTCAGAGGACACAGACCGGGAAGCAAGGGTGTTGCAGCCGGAGGAGACGCTGGAGATTGTCTCCCGGCTGGACTTCCCCGAGAAGGTTCTCGTGGTGCTCATTGCGGCCACGGCAGTCCGCATCAGCGAAGCCCTCGCTCTGCAATGGAGGCACATCAAGTTTGACGATGAGTGCATCCAGATTGAGCAAGCGTTTCGGCTGGCGGAGATCACCACCACCAAGACCAAGTCGTCCAAGGCGGATGTGCCGATGTGCGGACTGCTGGCGGATTATCTACGCTACTGGAGAAGCCAGACTCCGTATCACCGGGACATGGACTATGTGTTTGCCAGCGACAAGCTGAAGGGCACCAAGCCCCGTTGTGGCCAGATGGTCAATCGGGACTACTTGAAACCAGCAGCGGTCGCGGCGGGCATTATCAAACAGGAGGAGAGGTTCGGATTTCACTCGCTTCGGCACAGCCTGAGCACTTGGGTGAATCGGAATCTTAAGGACGTGAAAATCGCCCAGACTCTACTCCGCCACAGCAAACCGGAAATCACCGCTGGTATTTACATCCATGGCGTCCCCGAGGAGAACCTCAAGGCGCAGGAGCAGTACATGGATGCACTGGCGTTCCAGAAGCCCGCGTCTGATGCCGTGCAGTGATGTCATCGGGCTGGGCTTCGGGCTGGAAGTGACAAGGAAGGAGGTCGGAATGCTTGTAACTGTAAGAAAAGAAATGGTAGGCACGAGGAGACTCGAACTCCTGACCTCTACCGTGTCAAGGTAGCGCTCTAACCAACTGAGCTACGCGCCTACGTCACTGATTTCATGTAGCTTATCAGTGATTTTGCTCCGATGCAACATCATCACAAAACCCGCTGTTTTCTTCGCTCTCACATTAGTGTACATCATTCGCCGATAGGAAAACTGGCCGATGAGTGCCATGTGCAAGACAGAGATGCTGAAAAATAGTCTGGCCCCTAGCGCTCGGCTGAAAGCGTATGCGATACGGATTCTCGGGGCAAGGCCATCGTCCTTGATCCAGAGAAGCTGCAGCTTACGCAGATGACGCTGCGGTGCGTACGTACAGGCGTCTGCAGAATCCATTCGCTCGCCGCGGTGATGCCAGCTTTGGTTCACGAAGTTGCTCGGTTGCGAGCTTTTTTCTTTCGCGTTGGCTGCGCCTTGTTACTCTTCAATACTAAGGCTTCCAGTTCATGAATGCGTTTCTTTAATTCCTGCAGTTCCTTGTCGCCGTTGGATTCCTGTGTCCTGGACTCGTGCACTTCAACGGTGGGCTCGGGCACGGGTGCGGGAGGAGCAGAATCAACCTGCGCGCCGGAAGCGGAATTCATCATATTTTGCACAATCTCAAAGGGACTCATAGTGTGCGTGAATCCGCGTAAGGCGTTCTTGTACATGTCGGCGACGGCCCGCATGTAATTCAAGGCGCTCTCCTGACTTGCCTTTCCGGAGGCCACCACCATCTCCCGCAGAATGTCGAGCGGAAATACCGAGTCGGCCGTCTTCGCGCTTTCCGTGATGATCTGCGTCATGACGAGGCGGGTGAGATCTTCTCCGGTCGAGGCATCCAGCACCTGAACGTCATAGCCGTCCTGAACCGCCCTGGCGACCTCGTCCAAATTCACATACCTGCTGTGAGTCACGTCGTAAAGTCGCCGGTTTTCATACTTCTTGATGAGGATCTTCTTGTTCATATGTTGTCTTTATATATTGATCTTTTCCTGCTTGACATGGGTACGCAAACGGAACAATAATCATTTATGCTGCACCGCAGCACTACTCGCAGCACTACTCGCAGCATTACTCGCGGCATTACTCTATTCCGAGAGCTGCCCTATCAAGGAGGGGAACATGAGCACCAGCGCCAAGTCAACTAAGACCGAAGAAACCATCGAAGCCGTCTGCCCGGCCGCCTGCGCCAGCCTTTTGAATAAGGGATTGGAGCGGGTCGTTGAGGTGAGCAAGACCTCTCTTGATCTGGCCGTGGAGCAGAATGCCGCGGTTCTGGCCTCGGCCAAAAAGGCGCTGCAGGCGTCGTCGCTGCCTGGTGCTTTCCTCTTTGATGTCGCCGGCTCGGCCTTCGAGGGCTACGTTGCCCTTCAGAAGAGCCTTCTGGGTATGGCCGTGGAGCAGAGCGCCGCGGTGACCAGCGCAGTTCAGGAATGCAGCCAGGATGCCGCCAAAGTGAAGGATGGGATCAACGCCCTGATCCAGCAATCGGTGGATCGCGCAGTCGTCGCCCAGACTTCGGTTCTGGACTATGCCGCCAAGCAGGCCAAGGCAGCAGGCGAGACCGTTAAGCAGCAGCCCGGTGTTAGCGGCACGCCTGTTGAGACGGTCACCGAGTCGGTTCAGCGCGGCGTGGATACCGTCGTCGCCGCCCAGAAAGAGATCCTCAACCTCGCCACCAAGTCGGTGAAAGCAACGGCTGCCAAGGCGTAAACCGTCTTAAAAAGTGTCGGCAAGTGCTCACTGAGGACTACCGGAGCGTCTTGATCGTTTCAGACGCCCCGTGTAGTCTTCAGATATACGTATGTGGCGAAAGGAATCGCGAATGAGTGATCGACCAAAAGAGGGCAAGCCCGCAGCAGATCCGCTTGAACAGTGGCGCGCATTGCGAGACGTTTACATGGATGCGTGGGCCAAGGCGATGGGCGAAACCGTAAACTCTGAAGCGTATACCCAGGCCAGTGGCGCCGTCCTTGACACCTGTCTCACCGCTTCCTCCCCGTTCCGGGATGCTCAGAAGAAAGCGATGATAACTGCGCTGGAGCAGTTGAATATGCCCTCCCGGGCTGAATTCGTAAGCCTGGCCGAGCGGTTGTCCAATATCGAGTTGCTGCTCGACGATATGTCCGCGAAACTGGATGAGATTCACCAGGCCACAACCACCTCCGTCCGACCGGCTGCGCCGGAAGCCAAGCCGGAGACAGTCAAGCGCGCAGCACAGCCTATCCAACACCCGATCGCCGAGGCCAAGTCCGAAGCCACGCCGGAAACGAAGGCGGCGCAGCCTGCTTCCGAAGCCAAGTCTGAAGCCAAGCCCGAGACGAAGTCTGCAGTTCGCAGAGATGCCGTTAAGTCTGCAAAGAAGGGATCCAGGTAGAGTATGTCCTCCGAAACAGTCGCCATCGCACAGTTCACGGCAATGCAGGACAAGCTGGAGACGCTTACCAAGGTGCTGACGACGCGCGCAGCGATTGCGCAAACTCCGAAGGAAGTGATCTGGAGCCTGAACAAAGCAAAGCTGTACCGTTACATTCCGGTTGTACCGAAGGAGAGACGGCATCCGGTCCCACTGCTTCTCGTCTTCGCCCTCATGAATCGCCCTTATATTCTTGATCTCCGGCCGGGACACAGCTTTGTCGAATTCATGGTTCACCGCGGCTACGATGTGTACCTGCTGGACTGGGGCGCGCCCGGCATCGAGGATAAGAATCTCAAGTTCGACGACTACACTCTCGAATACATGCCGCGTGCCATTCGCAAGATGAAGGCGGTCTCCGGCTCCAGCGAATTCAGCATGCTCGGCTGGTGTATTGGCGCGATTCTGACCACCATTTATGCAGCCCTGCGCTCCGATGACGGGTTACGGAATCTCATTCTTCTGACTGCACCACTGGATTTCTCGAAGAAGGAAAAAATCACCTTCGGGCGCTGGACCGACGAACGCTACTTCAACGTCGAAAAAATCCTGGCCGCATTCGGCAACATGCCTCCTGAGATGATCGAATACGGGGCAAAGGCTTTGAAGCCGGTGGAGAATTACGTCAGCAACTATCTGCGCCTATGGGATAACCTCGACAATCCGCAGGTGGTGGAAGCCTGGCACGCCATGAACACCTGGGTCACAGACAACGTCCCCCTCGCCGGCGGAGCCTTCCGTCAGCTGATTGTGGACCTCTACCAGAACGACCGTTTGATGCAGGGAACTTTGATGATCCGCGGCCAACGGGTGGACCTGAGCCGCCTCCGTGCCAACCTGCTGACCGTGATCGCCGAAGGCGACCACATCACTCCGCCCTGTCAATCGGAGACCGTTATCCCCAAGGTCGGCAGCAAGGACAAAACTGTCATGAGAATTCCCGGTGGCCACATCGGAATCATGGCGGGAAGCGGAGCAAGCAAGCGCACCTGGCCGGAGTTGGATGGCTGGCTGGGGCCGCGCTCTAAATAAACGCGATATACATGATTTCCCTGGGATGCACGCTCCCCTCCCAGGGAAATTGTTACCCTGAATTCTCGGGAATTTCTCCTACTCTCTTCCATCTGCTCAGGTGTGACATAAGACACCCATCTTAGTGATAACGGCTTTTGGCCGGACCAAATCAAGTTAGAATGTGGTCATTGTTTCTCCATCCTAAAGGATGTGTCTTATGTCAAGAAATAACGCAATCGAACATCAGAGCAAAATGACAGCCAGGCCAGAGGTAACCACCTACGATTGCTGCTACGAGCACAGCTACGAGCACTGGATTGAGCTGCGGCTAGTGGTGGAAGCAGCGGATGAAGAGCAGATCACCGTTGTCGAGGAGACACGGGAATTAGTCTCGGCATAGCTGGCTGCCCTGGTAAGCTGTTATCTTCTGCAAATGAAAACCCTGCCATCTGGCAGGGCTGATCACGTGCTGCGGAGCGTCTTGCAACGCAGCGTCCGCCTCGTCTTGCTCACTCCAAGCCCATGTGCGTGGCTGGCTAGAAGTGGAATCCTCCACCGCATATCAGCACTTCACCGGTAACATAATCCGAAAGCGGAGAACAGAAGAAGAGCACCGCGCCCGCGGCTTCATCTGGAGTGCCCAGGCGGCCGAGCGGACATGCGTGTTTAACAGATTCCAGCATGGATGGCTGCACTCCCAGTTTGATCTCATGTCCGTGCATTTCCATGTGCGCCTCACCGCTGGTCAAGGGCTGCGCCAAACGGGTGTTAATCAGGCCGAAGCCAACCGCGTTGACATTCACGTTGTAGCGGCCCCATTCCTTTGCCAATGTCTTGGTGAGTCCAATCACTCCTGCCTTGCCGGAGGAATAGCCGGCCTGCCCAGGATTTCCGTCGGTGCCCGCAATCGAGGTGATGTTAACGACCTTGCGCATGACCGTCTTGCCGGCCGCAATCTCCGCCTTGGCCGCATCTTTTATGTAGGGAGACGCCGCTCGCAGGATACGAAATGGCGTTAGCAAGTGAATTTCAAGCATGGCAAGAAACTGCTCGTCGGTGGTCTTCTGAATCACCCCATCCCAGCTATAGCCCGCGTTATTGACAATAATGTCCAATCCGCCAAATGTTTCCACGGTCGCCTGTACCAGTTTGTCCGGCGTAGAAGGGTCTGTAAGATCTCCGCTCTCAGTTGCGATCTTGTATCCGGCCTTACGGAAACTATCTTCAGTTTCGCACAGCGCGGCCTTATCAAGATCATTCACCATGACCTTGGCCCCTGCGGCCGCCAACTTCCCCGCAATCGCCTTTCCTATGCCACGCCCGGCTCCGGTCACCAACGCCGTCTTACAGCAGAGACTAAAAGACATTTGCTTTTTACCGCCTTTCACCATTCAACATTACCAGAGACAGCTATTCAGGTCACGCCGTTTTTGTTGCACTGCAGCATGAAAGTCTATTGCAGTGCAGCATCGGCACAATATAGATGCATAGCGCTTTGAAGGCGTAGCAGTGAGCGCAAATTTTTCCCGGTTTTGCGTAAGCAGAGCTGATCCGATTGAGCTTAGGGGAGCTTTGCGGCAAAAAAACGGGCAGCCAAAGATGGCTGCCCAGCCGCTTATCGCAAAATCTACATGTGGCATCCGCCATTCACGTTCAATTCCTGCCCGGTGATGTAATCGGCGTCCGCAGCCAGGAATCCGGCAGCTTTTGCCACTTCCTTGGGGGTCGCAAAACGTCCGAGCGGAATCTTAGCCATGATCTGAGTGGCTACCTTTTCAGGAATTTCCTGCGCCATGTCGGTAGCCGTGTATCCCGGAGCAATTGTGTTGGCGGTGATGTTGTACTTTGCCGACTCCAGTGCGATGGTCTTGGTAAAGGCCGTGATGCCGCCCTTGCTCGCCGAGTAGTTTGCCTGGCCGAATGCTCCTGCCTGGCCCACTACGGACCCGATGTTGATGATGCGGCCGTAGCGTTGGTTGATCATCGCCGGAAGTGCGGCGCTGGTAGTGTTGAAGGTCCCGTTCAGATTGACCGAGATCACCTGCTCCCACTCTTCATCCGACATCTTCTGCAGAGATCTGTCTTTGGTGATTCCCGCGTTATTCACAAGGATGTCGATGCGCTGCCATTTCTGAAGAACCGTGCTGACGACTCGTTGTGCGTCGTCACTCCTGGAGACGTCGCCCTGAACCACCATGCAGCCAACGCCCAGCCTCCGAACCTCTTGCGCGACAGATTCAGCGGCCCCGGCGTCAGCCCGGAAGTTGATGGCCACCGACGCGCCGCGACGCGCCATCTCCAGCGCGATCGCCCGCCCTATTCCACGGGCTGCCCCGGTCACCAACGCCACTCGACCCGTCAGAGACATGTTGTCTAGCTGCACATCCTCTACCGACAGGCATGGTTGGGCAGCGGTGCAGACGATTGCCGGATCCACCTTCATCACCAGGTAGCCGGCCACTGCCCCGGCGCCAAAGCCCGGAGCAAAGATCCGCATCGGCCGATCGATCCGCTTATCGACCACCGCATCACGAATGGCGATAAGGATGCTAGCAGCAGAGGTGTTTCCGACACGATCGATATTGAAGTAGAGATGACCGCTTGGAATCCCCGCCAATTCGGCCAGTTTCTCCACCATCGTCTTGTTGGCCTGGTGCGGTATTACGAGGTCGATGCTATCGAGCAGAGAGCCTTTTCCATCCTCGGTCTTCAAGGTTGCAAGGTCTACCATCATCTGCGTCAGGTAGCGCTGCGCCAGTGACTTCACCTCGGGTCCAAACACGGTAATGGCGTTATCGAACTCCGGATTGGGCCAGATGATCGAGTTCACCTCAGACCATGGACCACCCGCATAGGTTTGCATTACCTCGATATCCGGTGCTTCTCCCTCCGGAGCGGGCCCAATGATGACGGCGGCCGCGCCATCGCCAAAGATCATGCGAGAGGTGCGCACGGTTCCGATCTTGTCGGAGAACTTCTCCGCGCACACGACCATCACCGGACGTTTGATTTCCTGAAGCAAGCGCACCGCATCAGAGAAGCCGTACGACATACCTGCGCAGGCAGCGATAACGTCATTGCAGGCAAAGGCCTGGTCAATCCCAAGCTCTCCTCCAATCCAGCACGCAGTCGATGGAATGGTCCTGGCAGTGGTACAGCTGCAGAAGATGATCGCGCCAATTTCGGATGGTTTGCGCCCGGATTTTTGCAAGGCCGCACGCGCGGCCAGCAGCGCGATCTGCTCAAGCTTCAATTCGGTGTAGAGGCGCTGCTCGATTCCGGTCTTCTCCCCAATCTCCTTCTCCGTCATCCGCGACCAGCTGAAGGCATGATTCCGGATCAGATCGGCGTTCGTGCAAACCACCTCGCCCTCATACACGGCGAGCCCTTCCAACCGCGGCATCACCTTAAACTGCTTCCGGATCTCGATCGGCTTGTAGGGCTCCAGCGCCGGAGAGAGTGCAGGAGTTGACGGCATCACAAAGCGGTTCGCGTGCGCTTCGCGCTTCTGCCTCGCCCGGCGGATAAACTGAAGGACCTCGTTATTGCGCGGATAGAGTGCAATTACATAATCGTCGGCTTTCAGCTGACTGGCTTCCACAGCCGAGCAAGTCGACGGGTCCCACCGGTACTGGTTATGCAGGACCATCGCCTGCCGCATCAATGCTTCCAGTTCGGGAACGTCATGCGAGTACTGAATTACGTCATCATACGTATATCCTGGATAGTCGGGGTCGTACTTAACGAGGCGGAATGTCTTTGCCTTTGGCGACGCGAGCAGTTCAGCGACCGTCGGCTGCAGGGCGCGCAGGTCTCCGCCAGCGCTGGGCTTGCTCCGGAATCCGTTCAGCAGCAAATCGAATATTTCGTCTTCGGTGTCACATGGCCACAGGCGGCGCAGGAGGTTGTAACCGTCCTGAATGGCCGCAGCCGAGCGAGCTGAATCCCACGGCTTGCAAAGAGGGAGGAAAACATCTTCGCGATGGCGAGGAAGGTCGGCCCAGCGGGTCGGACGCTCTTCGTACATGGTGAGCGCATAGCGGTTGACCCAGTACAGGTTCAGAGCGAGATCGCGGCAGAGTTCGTAACGGGAGTTGTACTTGCCGGCATTCACCCGCTCGGCGATGTCTTTCTCCGACGGAGCTTTTTCGCTGAAGTCTCTGGTGATAATCGTCTTCAGGTGATCGAGCGTTTCAATCGAAGAAAAGTCCATCTCTGGGAAAAAGTTGAACGGAAGAACAATTCGACCATGCTGATTGATGACAAATTCTTTCATTGAGTCCTAGCTTCCCCTTATGGTCTGAATAACCGATTGGTTCTTTCCACCGCGCGCGAGCCGGCACCGCGCGAAGTTCCCGCAAAAGGCCGCCGCCTACCCGGCTGGCCGACTAACCAAAGCTGATCGGATTGCGAGCCAGCCAGTTCGCATCACGGACTGCGTCAACACTCTTCATGGCTCCGCGAACGGCCACTTCCGTAAGTGGCCGTGTGTTCCATAGCAACCCAGTGCTGAGTCCGAATGCGGCGCCGATCAATGCGCCTGAAATGGCAAGACCAGACTCTGGCCGTTGTTTCGTAGGAACGCGCGTTGTACAGATGCGCGCGCCTGCCGCACCGGCAATTGCTCCCATCATCGCCAATCCAAGGGAGTTGACTGTGGTTCTTGCCACCAGCTTGCCCATTTCCTGGCGATCGAAGGCATTCTCTTGTGCAACACGCGCACCGCTGTATGCGGCATGTAGCAGGTTTCGAGAGTAATCGGTATTTGACCTGACAAGCGTAGTTAGCTTCATCTCTCAACCTCTAACCTTAGGCGATGGTTGCAAGGGCAGCTTCTTCTTCCGGCTCGGCTGTCGCAAAATGTGCTACCGAGATTGGCGTGACCCCGCATTCCGATTCCTGGGCAGCCAAAAAGGAATCGAGTACGCGATTCGCCTCGGCCAGGCACAGACATGCCTTCTCTGAGTCATCTTCCGCAAACAGGCGCAATGCATCGTTCAGGCATTCGAGCACTCGGTCGTACGACAGTGAGGATACGGGGCGGTCCACCAGCTCTTGGTTCATTTCGGTATTCATAAAAACCTCCGGCCACTAATTAAGAATAAGAATATGAATTAGAAGGAGATCAGCGGCGCATCGACAGCTAACCTCCACTTCGAC
The DNA here is from genome assembly GCA_963787715.1 of uncultured Acidobacteriota bacterium. Classification (GTDB taxonomy): domain Bacteria; phylum Acidobacteriota; class Terriglobia; order Terriglobales; family Acidobacteriaceae; genus TOLSYN. The sequence goes on from CAWBEC010000002.1 coordinate 10,240, forward strand.
TTCTTCGCTTCGACTACATGTACACTCCACCGTTCACATTCAGCTGATGGCCGGTGATGTAGTTTCCATCGGTAACCAGGAATGCTGCGGCTTTGGCGATTTCCTGCGGCTCGGCAAGACGCTTCAGCGGGATGCGAGACTCAATCTCCCTGAGAACACGTCCGGGAATGGCCGAAACCATCTCCGTGGCCGTGTAGCCCGGCGCAATCACATTGGCAGTAATGTTGAACTGCGCCATCTCTAAAGCAACGGTCTTAGTAAACGCTATGATTGCGCCTTTGCTGGCGGCATAATTTGCCTGGCCGAACGCCCCGGCCTGGCCGACGAAAGAAGCAATGTTGACGATCCGTCCGAACTTTCTCTGGATCATCGAGGGCAGAGCGGCACGGGTGCAGTAGAACGTGCCATTCAGGTTCGTCTGCAGCACATCGTTCCACTCCGCTTCGGTCATCTTGCGAACCGTCCGGTCCCGCGTGATCCCTGCATTGTTTACCAAAATGTCAATCTGCTTGAAGCTGTCCAGGACGGCTTCCATCACGTGCCTGGACTCTTGCTTGGAAGAGACATCGCCCGGAATCAGGGTGCTTTCGACGCCCATCTCCTGAATCTCGGCTGCTAGCTTTTCAGCCTCCGCGGAGCTGGAGCGAAAATTGATCGCAACCGATGCACCCCGGCTGGCAAGTTCAATCGCAATCGCCCGGCCGATGCCGCGCGCGCCGCCCGTGACGAGGGCAACTTTGTCTTGGAGGGGTTTGGATTGGATAAGTCCCAGTTCTTCCGAAAATGCAACGGTTGCCATGATCAAGATCTCCTTCGGTTTCACTCGCATGGATAAGAATAGCGCCCGGTAAGGCATTCATTCTAAAACGACTTCGATTACAGCTTCGTTACAGCCATATGGCACGTAAAATAATTTACTCTGTCTAGCTCCGAACACTTGACAGACCAATCACACCCGAGTAGATTCATTACAATCCTACTCAGAAAGTGTTACAGCTCGAAACCAGCCCACCCCTAGCTCGTTTCGACTGGTTTTGCCTGTAAATGGAGGGTGCTGTCGGCAATTGCTGAGCAGGGATACACAACCGCTGATGCCAACATTACCAGCGATTGAAGTCTCTCACGGTTCATCCCATCGCCTCTGTGACATCAATCACGATTTTGGGTGATTGTACCTAGGCAACCCCATTTTTCTTATTAGCATCGCTACTCATTCCAGCAGCTTACTTACTGAACTGATTGCACTACAACCCCCGCCTACCTGGCCTAAGTTCTGTCCCGCAATATACTTACGTCCCTTCCTAGTTGAGACCTCGCCGAACATGGCCAGAGGACCTTAGCCAGCCATACCGCGCTCAATCACGAGCGCCTTATCCTCAGCTGCTCTCTGTGCCCCACTTTCAACCCTGCTCTCGGACGCATTGCCCGGCGTTGCAAAATTCGACATTGCCTCCGGCGCTGGTGTTGCATACGGCAACATCAGGCGAAGCCAGCTCCTGTGCAAATCCATGCAGAGCGCAAATGCTCTAGCCTCCCGGCCAAGCAGATCGCTGAAGGCCGGTGAAAGCCAAAGAGAGTTTCTGTAGAAATCGAGCACGGATGAATTTAGCTGGACGACCGTGGAGAGCGATGCTCTTTCAATCCCGAACGCCTGGTCCATTGCGCAGCTACACAGGTCCTGGAAATCCAGCGGGAATCCGAGCTCCTGAGTTTGTCTTCCGTATGTCGGTTGGATAGATATTGTTTGAGTGGACAACGCAACGCCTGGTTCGCTCACTTGCTCCTCCTATAAAGAAGAGTAGGATTCCGGGCGCACTCGCCAGGATGTGAGTAAAACACCAGACACTTTGGAATTATCTCTGTTCAGAGCTCGGCGGCAAGAGCATCGATCTTTGCCGCCATGATGAAGTCATTTCGGTGCAGCCCGTGGATCTTGTGCGTCCAGAGCGTTACCGTGACCCGGCCCCATTCGGTGAGAATCGCCGGATGGTGACCTTCAGCCTCGGCGAGAGCCCCGACCCTGTTGGTCAAGCTGAGAGCCTGGGCAAAGTCCTTTACGGGAAAGACGCGCTCCAGCCGTTCGATTCCTTCGCGCTCCAGTAGCGTCCATTGCGGGATTTGTGGCTTCAGCTCTCGTATCTCCTCCGCTGTGACGCGTGGGGAGTCGCGGCGGCATGCAGAACACTTTTCATTCGTTAGAATGCCCATAAACCGAGCCCTCGGTACGCTCTGGGGAGTCCACTTCGGAACACCAAGGCACCCATACTACTCTAACTTTCGGCGGTGACGCGCAATGATTGCGAGACACAGACATCCATCCGGTGGTCATGTACGACAAGGGTGAAAAGAGCAGCCTCGAAGCTGCGCGCCGTCTTGTGCAGAATCGTTCGCTGGTCGCCTTTAAGGTGCCAGATGGCGATGAAGATTTCGAGGCAGCGAAAGACCTTGACGAAGTGTTTGACGTCTTGAACGATGAGGAAGTTGTGGAATGGCTCAAGGAGATGGCCGATTATGAGCCGAACTTTCACCCTCGCCCATGGAAGTCGGTGCACAAGGAAATCGAGACGATTAGAAAGAGCAGCGCGAAAAGTTTCGCCATCGCTGAGGATGTTGCTGGTGTTATCCAGAAAGACCTTGGCGAACGCGGAACATACCATAATGGCGAGAACATAGCCGGGTACGTCTGGTTGCACAAAGAGCACAAGCTCGTAAAGGTTGACGAGGAAGAGGATGACTTCCTCAAACTGATGGACAACTGTGGTCTCTTCGCGAAAGACAGTCTCACCGCCAGCATCACCGCACAGATTGGCATCCGAACTTTACGTGACCATCAACCGGAAGCGTTTCACAGCTTCGCCTACGACGATTGCGCCCATGGTATTTCCTACATCCATCTTGGGAATGGCAAGGTGGCGAAAATCGACGCCAAATCCATCACCTGTTGTCACAACGGCGTCGATGGCGTCCTCTTCCTCGACAACCAGCAACCGTTTGATATCAACTTTGCCGCGTTGCCCCTTGATTTTCAACGCGGCCTTGAGGTCAGGCCCGAGGACTGGCTCTGGAAAGCGGTGGATGCCCCCTTTGCCCAAGAGAGCGAACTGATGGCGCAGTTGTACGCCACCGCAACTATCGCCCGGTATTTCCCCAAGCTCATCCCACGCCAGCCTTGCACCCAGTGGATTGGCGAGTGGGGTAGCGGAAAAACCACCTCGGCTTGTTACCAGCCGTGGCTCATCCAAGGAGATCGTTTTTCCATGAACTCATTGGGGGACAAGATGGAGGAGCTGGAAGCCGCCCTCGTTGATAAGCCCATCGTCATCTTTGACAACATTGACAACGTGAAGGAGAAGAAGGAGGAGAAGCAGAATCTCATCGCCCAGACGGTCACCGGGGGCGTCAAGATTCCAAAGCGGCAGTTGTATAAGACGATGAAGCTGGTTGAATTCCAGCCGAAGAACCCACCTATCCTGACCGCGCAGTCGAGTCCCTTCCTGCGCCCGGACGTGGTCTCGCGCTCGATCTTCTTCACAGTCTCCCAAGCGGCTCAGCGGCCTGAAATGAAGTCACGGACAGATGAAGACTTCCGGGAGGAGTTTTTTGCGGTACGTAATCAGATCATGGCGGAGGTGCTGGTGCGCATCCGCAACATCCATCGCGCTCTGGCTGTGACGGAAGATCGAGAATACCCGCTGCAGTTTCGACTGCGCGGATTTGAGAGGCTTGCCTACTCCATCGCCGACTACGAAGGTTGGCTCAACAAAGCCTACCGCATGATGACTCTGGCGAAGGGTAACCAAGAGGCGGAGAAGACGGAGTCGGACATCAATATCGCATTGACACTTTACATTGGGGCATACAAAGGCCGGGCTAAGGAGCATGTGAACGCGACCACACTATGCAAGTATCTGGCCGACCTCTGCCGACGTGCCGATGTGAATTTTGCTTGGAAGGGGAATCCGAACTGGCTTGCAAAGACCCTGAAGAGCGACCGCACGTCGTTGGGGAAGAAGTACGGGCTCGTGGTGGATGACCCTCGTGAAAACAACCCGGATTCGAAAACCAAGCAAGCGTGCACCTACGGATTCCATCCGAGTCCGGAGGCAATGGCGCAGTGTGCCAATGAGGCTCTTCAGATGCTTGGTGACAACATGTTGCTTTTCAACGTCGGAACAAACCTCTGTTGCGTTGACGAGTGAACCCGGCTTACCCCCATCGTGGAGCTTTCTCTACCCCCTATGCGCGCCGGAGCAAAAATAGGCCACAGTGCGCCGCGTGAGCGGGGCGCTGCGGCGGAGTAAAAGTAGTCCGCCGGATTTTGGTTTTGTGAGCTGGATTGCGAAAGCAGAGAAGCTCATGAGACACCGGAGGGATGTTCCGAGTGGAGATCTATGGGCGGGTTCGGCGGGCGGTATTGGTGGAGGGACGCAGTCAACGGGCAGTTGCGCGCGAGTTTGGTTTAGCGCGCGTCACGGTGCAGAAGATGCTGCGATACGCGGTGCCTCCCGGCTACCAGCGGCAGCAGGCGGTGAAGCGGCCGAAACTGGGGCCGTGGGTGGGCGTCATCGACGCCATTCTGGAAGAGGATAAGAGCACACCGCCGAAGCAGCGGCACACGGCCAAGCGGATCTTCGAGCGGTTGCGCGAGGAGCACGGATTCACGGGCGGCTACACCATCGTGAAGGACTACGTTCACACGGCGAAGCTGCGGTCGCGCGAGATGTTTGTTCCCTTGACGCACGCGCCGGGCGAAGCGCAGGCCGACTTCGGCCAGGCGTGGGTGGTAATGGCCGGGGTAAAGCTGAAGGCGCACTTCCTGTGCGTGGACCTTCCACACTCGGATGATTGTTTCGTGATGGCGTTTCCTGCCGAGACGACAGAGGCGTTCCTGGAAGGCCATGTTCGCGCCTTCGACTACTTTGGTTCTGTTCCCACGCGGATTCTTTACGACAACACAAAGATCGCGGTGGCCCGCATTCTGGGCGGCGAGGAGCGCGTGAAGACGAGGGCCTTCTCCGAGTTGCAAAGCCATTATCTGTTCGCCGATAAGTTCGGCCGCCCGGCGAAGGGTAACGATAAAGGCAAGGTGGAAGGCCTGGTCGGCTATGCGCGGCGTAACTTTATGGTTCCCATTCCGCGCGTCAACAGCTGGGATGAACTGAACGCTCATCTGGAGGCCGAGTGCAGGAAGCGCCGCCAGCGGCGGCTGCGTGGACACAGCGAGACGATCGGCGAACGCTTTGAGCGCGACCGTGCGGCGATGCTGCCGCTGCCAGCTGCTCCCTATGAAGCCTGCGAGAAGATCTCGGCCCGGGTGAACTCGCTGTCACTCGTCCGCTACCGCGCCAACGATTACTCGGTGCCCACGCAGTATGGACACCGTCAGGTCTGGGGGAAGGGCTACGTGCATGAAGTGGTGATCACCTGTGGCAGCGACGTGATTGCCCGGCACGAGCGCAGCTATGAGCGTGAGGCGGTGATCTTCGATCCGCTGCATTACCTGGTGCTGATCGAGCGGAAGACACGCGCGCTGGACCAGGCCGCGCCGCTGGCCGGCTGGCAGTTGCCAGAGTGCTTCGCCACGCTGCGCCGTTTGTTGGAAGCGCGCCTGAAGAAACACGGCAGCCGCGAGTATGTGCAAGTGCTGCGGTTGATGGAGACCTTCTCATTCGCGTAACTCACGCCGTCGAAGACGCGCTGCATCTTGGCACCATCAGCTTCGACGCCGTGAAGCATCTGCTGCTGTGCCGCATCGAGCGAAGGCCGCCGCGGTTGGATATGCAGAACTATCCGCACCTGCCGCTGGCACGGGTGCGCACCACGCAGGCCGCCGATTACATGTCGCTGCTGGCGGCGGAGGTGGGCGCATGAGCAGCGATGCGATGAACCCAACGCCTCAGACGGCAGACACGCCACAGCTCCTGCTGGAACATCATCTCAAGCAACTGCGGCTGCCCACCTTCCTGCGCGAGTACGACAAGGTGGCGCGGCAGTGCGCCGTCGAACAGGCAGAGTATCCCGGTTACTTGCTGCGCATGGCCGAGCTGGAGTTACTCGAGCGCGAACGCCGGGCCATCGAACGCCGCATCCGGCAAGCGAAGTTCCCGGTGGTCAAGACCATGGACAGCTTCGACTTCCTCGCCATCCCATCGCTGAACAAGACGATGGTGCTGGAGCTGGCGCGTTGCGAGTTTCTCACTCGCCGCGAGAACGTGCTGTTGCTCGGCAACAGCGGCACCGGAAAATCGCACATCGCACTGGCTCTGGGCCTGGCGGCTTGCCAGCGTGGTCACCGCGTCCGCTTCACCACCGCCGCCGCGCTAGTCAGCGAGTTAATCGAGGCGCGCGACGAGCGCAAGCTGCTGCGATTCCAGAAGCAGATCGCCGCCTACGAACTGCTCATCGTCGATGAACTGGGTTTCGTGCCACTGTCCAAGACCGGCGCCGAGCTGCTCTTCGAGATGCTCAGCCAACGTTACGAACGTGGCTCAACGATGATCACCAGCAATCTTCCGTTTTCCGAATGGACGGAAGTGCTCGGCTCCGAACGCCTCACCGGAGCCCTGCTGGACCGGCTCACCCATCACGTCCATATCCTGGAGATGAACGGCGACAGCTACCGCCTCAAGCAAAGCCGCCGCAAGCGGGAGCCACCCTCCGGCGGCCGCTGATCCACCTCACCCTGCTTCCCGGTCGCCACACGCGCTGCTGGGGAGCAGGGCCTCTTCCGCTACGCTCCAGAGCCCCTGCTCCCCAGCAAATCCTCAAGCAACTGCTAACTCCACTGGCTCACTTTTACTCCGCCACACTGGCCTACTTTTACTCCGGCCTTGACAGGGCAGGAGTATGGCTGGCTGGTTCTCGGGGTTACCATGATCGTCCACACCGTGAACTGCATAAGCTTCATCTGCTTCCTGCAATAACCGAAATACATCGCGATCAATCGCCACGGAGCCCAATAATGCTAAGAGCAACACTTCTCAGACCACGCCTACACGCCACCACCTGCACGGAGGCGGTCACCACACTTCGCCGCAGCAGAATGCTTCAGCGCCATGCCACCCGGCATCTTTATCGGATGCCATCATTGCCCGCCAGCCAACTTGTCGAAGCCGATTTCATGGAACCGTTGGATGCTAGCTCTGGAGAAAGGGCACTAAGTGCAAAGGGAGAATGAGGGGCTCGGAAGTTCCCGGCGTACGCGCCCTGTGTCTGGAAGAGTCATCGGACGCAGCACGGTGTGACCTGCCGGGTACAATCGGTGCACATAGTTCGTGATTGACCGTGGGACAATCACTTGTCCAACCTCAGCCTCGCAAGCAACCGTGAGTGATAAGCAACCGCCACCAGCACCAGCGCAACGGCCAGAACATACAGTCCAACGCCGGGTACTATCTGAAGTCTGCTTGCCAGCATGTTGCCGAGTTGTTGGGCAAATCCAGCGAAGAAATTGCCGTGCAGCGGGAACTCCATCGACTCCTGAAACCAAGTGTGCAAGTCAGAATTGAGGATGGTTGCGTGGATTGTCGCACTCAAGGCGCATACCGCGCCGACCGTTGCGGCCACCTTCGAGGTAACAATTCCCCAGCGAGACGCCAGCAGGGCGACCAAGCAGGAAACGAATGCAAGGGTAACCTCAATCGGGACGAGTGGGGCGAACTGAACCGATAGCGGGAAGGGATGCTCGGGATTCTGTGGGATAGACAGCCATGGCGAGGGCTGATCTGATCGTTGCCGCTCACCCGGCTCCGCAGTCGGCTTCTTGGAACCCCTCGAAATTGAAGAAAGCTGTTTCTCTAATTGTCTGGTCTTGGAAAGATGTCGTAGCCGCTGACGTATTGCGTTCCCATTAGCGGGATTAGTATGGTCAGCAGCGGGAAGAAGAACGTGAGGAGTGCCACGACCAGCAGACATGTGGTCGTCCACAGTTCAACAGGTGGCCGAGCTTCAGTTCTTGTTGGAGCCATTACGGCCTCCGCTTCCGGATTCACGACTGAGAATAGAGCGCAGGGCTACCCGCATTAGGCTTATCGCTCCGCCACCAGCTTAGTCGAATCGACGTACGGACGAAAGGCACTCGTCCTCTTCCAGCTTGCAACAGATCGCGGTAGGGCTATCTTTTTGGGGAATCAACCCCGGAATTCACCCGCCCGGCGATCTCAGCCCATGGTGTCTACCGTCGTGGGCGGGAATCCAACCGGGCGATACTCGCCCACGTCAAAGAAGTGATGGTTGAACCGCGCATATCTGAATCAGCTCGGGAGCAGGAACAAGACGGTCAAGCAGAGCGTGCGGTGGTAGCTGGACATCATTCAATGCGTAGATGGAAGTTCCCGGAGGAGGAGAATAATAATGGCAAAGCTTAAAGCGGTGACTCGTGATCGAATACCCACAACAGAGTTCGCATTTCCCAAGCAACGCAAAGAGCCACTGGAAAATGCCGCTCACGTTCGGAATGCTGCTGCCCGCTTCAATCAGGTGGAGGGTGTCACTGAAGCAGAGCGCAAGGAAGCGTGGAAGAGGATACAGGCTGCCGCGAAACGGTTCGGGGTGGAACTAAAAGACGCTGCGTAGCGTGACCTTTCGGCTATGACGCGCTTCCCTGAATATCCGCCAGCTCCCGCGTGACATCAAGCCGCTCAACGTATCCGCAGATAATCTGAGCCAATAGCCTCTTGTGCTTTTCCGTATCATGGTCAAGCCAAGACAGGTCATGCGCTTCCGCTAGTTGCGGCCACCGTTCTGTACGCCCGGCGATTACCAAGTCCGCCGACGAGTAAAGTGCGACCCGGTGCTCCATTTTGATTGTTAGCTCGGTATCTTCCGCGTGAGTCGGAGAGCTGATGCAAATCACATATAGGTCAGGACGCTCTAATTCCTGCAACTTTGCTGCGACCAGTCCGCCGAGACTTACACCGACGATGAGAGTGCCGATGGGCACATTGAAGCTGCGCAGGTGGAGTACAGATGGCCACGGCGTCACGGTTTCGTCGGAGTGCGGCATCAATGGGCGGAAATAATTCTGCTCCAGCCCGCGACCGCGCAGCTCAGTCTCAAGCTGCATCACCGAACCATTCGGTGAACCGCCGCCACCGTGCAATAGATAGAAAGCGGGAAATTTCACTCAGCCCTCCTCTTTATATTCTGGTGCACCAGAACCCTAGCATGTGCACGGAATTCACGCGCATGGGGTTGAATAGAATCGTGGCCATCATGCCAACTCCACCTCAGTAACCACTGCCGCCCGCTTGGAATTGGAGTGCCCGGCGAATTTTGTACCAGTTGCGAATGATAGAGAAACTGGTATAGAGAGGAGCTGGCTATGGCGCGAGGAAAGAAGCATACGCCGGAGCAGATCGTGAGCTTGCTGCGGCAGATTGAAGTGGGGGTTGCGAACGGGAAGACGACCGCCGGCGGCATGCAAGGAAGCCGAGATCATGGAGCAGACGTACTACCGGTGGCGCAAGGAGTACGGCGGGCTTGAAGGTGGACCAGGCGCGGCGGCTGAAGGAGCTGGAGCAGGAGAACGGCGAAGCTGAAGCGTCTGGTTGCGGAGCTGAGCCTGGAGAAGCTGGTGTTGAAGGACATCGCCTCGGGAAACTTCTAAGCCCGGAACGACGGCGCTGTGCGGTGAGTCATGCGTGCAGAGAGCATGGGCATGAGTGAGCGGCGGGCGTGCCGAGTGGTGAACCAGCCACGCGGCACGCAGCGCTACGGCCGACACAGCGTGACGACGAAGATGCGCTCACCCAGGCCATCATCGAGCTGGCCAGCCAGTATGGACGCTACGGCTATCGCCGGATCACGGCGCTGCTGCGAGCGGGCACGGCTGGCAGGTTGGCAAGGACCGGGTCGAGCGCATCTGGCGTCGCGAAGGGCTGAAGGTTCCAAAGAAGCAGAAGCCACGAGGGCGGTTGTGGCTCAACGACGGATCGTGCGTGCGGCTGCGTCCGGAGCACGCCAACCATGTCTGGAGCTACGACTTCGTGAGTGCGAAGACGCATGATGGAAGGACGGTGCGGATGCTGAACCTGATCGATGAAACACACGCGGGAGAGCCTGCTGATTCGTCCTGAGCGGCGCTGGAGCAGCGCGAAGGTGATCGAGGCACTGGCCGATGTGATGGTGATGAAGGGTGTGCCGGAACACATCCGTTCGGACAACGGCCCGGAGTTCGTGGCCCAGAGATCTGCGGAAATGGCTGGCCGACACCGGCGCCAAGACGCTGTACATCGAACCCGGCTCTCCGTGGGAGAACGGCTACTGCGAGAGCTTCAACTCGAAGCTGCGGGATGAGTTTCTGAACGGAGAGATCTTCTACTCAATGAAAGAGGTGCAGGGTGCTGGCAGAACGCTGGCGGGTCCACTACAACACCATCCGGCCACACTCTTCGTTGGGCTACAGATCGCCGGCACCAGCAGGCGTGGCAGCCCAAACAACAAGGGGCATGGAGAAGTGGAAAGCAAAAACCGCTTCCCACTTCCCCACACCCCCGACGGCGGCGGCGATTGAATTACACTCGAGCCGCTGCGCTACACTAACAATCGAACTGGTGCAAAAGATCGGGCAGGCCAGTATGGAAGCGCCTGTTCAATCGAAAGGTCGGAACCGACGTTCAAGGGCAAAGCAATGACGAATTGCATGTATTTGCAAGCAGACCGCAGTCGGCACGTTCTGGATTCGGACTGACTGCTACAGCGGCTGGAGTCTCAGTATCGAGAACGATGGCGACACCGAATTCCTCGGCTCCTACCATTCCGCCGATGCTGCCGCCGATGATGTCTACACTCAGCATACAGGATGTGACGAGTGGGATACTCCGGTAAGGATGAACGCCCCTACTGGTCTTGATGAATGGGAGCAGCGGCTCGTTCGGTAAGTTGCAGGTCGGGATACTGCCAGCAATCAGGCTCTTTACTGGTGCAAAAACTATCCGCAGACCTCCGCACCACTGAAACCACCGAACCGCCTATCCCTGTCCCGCCGACTGCCAGAATCGCCTCTGGCCGCGATGTTGAGTTTCCGGTGGTTGGAAGCCGCTGCCCCGGCGTGTCAAGAAAGTCTAGTGCACGCTGCCTTGCTCCCAATCGTCTGGCGGTTCTTGCCAACGACCTGTACTTCCTTGCCGCAAAGGCCCGCATATTTGATCGCCATCCCCAGCAGCAGGTATTCGTCGTCCTGATAGGCGGCGGCGAAGGCGTCCTGATGAAGCAACACCACCTCAACGTCATCCGCACATGCTTTTGCAAAGTCGGGCAGCTTCTCCTGAATCTCTCGGACGAGGTTGGCTTCGCGTTGCATGATGTTGCTGTCGGTCATGGTTGGCTCCAGTCACAGAGAGTGTAGATCAGACTCCGCGCACTACCGCGATAATTTGTCTGAGCGCATTCCGGGCTTCCGGGCGGAACCAGACTGGCGCACCCCGAGGCTGCCGAGTAGAATCTGGTTCAGCGATTAGGAAGTCCGGGCGCGGAACGTACTGCCTAAATCCTCGTTCCTAGTCGGCCTCCATGATACGAGAGATAGACACCGAGCACGAGTGCAACTCTGTAACGTGGGAATGCTCTGAGTGCGATGAGACGTGGTGCATGGGAGTCGGCGAAGACCCGAAGTTCTGCCCTTTCTGTGGGCAGCCCGGTGAGATTCGGAGATGGCAGGGAAAGGAATGGCATCGAGGAATCTCTCGACATTCGAGTGACGGTAAGGAACGGAAGTAAGCGAACGCAATGCTGACCCACCCGATGAAGCAAGGAGGGACGCATGACGCACAACTCGACTGCCCACGCCGCGTAATTGTGGGCGGCAGGAGAGCCAAATGCGTCATCCTCTTTCGCTTGCCGAGCGACGGCACAACCGTGTCGTCATAAGGCACGCCGTCGCAAGACGATCCGTAGCGGGTATTTCCCAGACGATCTTCTACAAGGTTGGAAGCCCCAAGACAACTCCGCGTGGAATCGGTGTGACAAGTGGAATCTCAACTGTGGTTCTACGCTCTGTCACTCTGGCAAGTATTTCTCGGCGAGACGTCAGCGTCGTGAACAGTTGAAACGAGACATCACCGATAACCTGCGGGGGTGGGAATGTCCGTCGCAGGTGGACGGCGCGTCATGTTGAGTTCCGTGCCACCGTCGCGCAGATCGCGGGAGGGGCAGGAATTGAGGTTTTATTCCGCTTTTTGAGGGGCGGTGAAGATCGGCGTCGGGGTGATCATCGATTTTCCTGACGCCGTGCACCTTATCCGCCACCGAACCTGCGGTAGACTCGCTCCACCACACTCTCTGGAATTCGCATGGTAATTCTCCGACGCACGCCTCTGAGACGTGGTGGATGGAGGAGGAGCACGCCGGGCTCATTTCGGAACAGGCGAATGATGCTGTCGTGGGACATGTTAAAGATGACGGCAAGTTCTTTCGGCGAGTAGTGCCGCTGATTCTGGTCTGCCCGATCTTTTGTACCAGTTGGATTGTTAGTGTAGCGCAGCGGCTTGGATAGTAATTCCATCGCCGTCGCAGTCGGGGGTGTGGAAAAGTGGGAAGCGGTTTGTGCTTTCCACTTTTCCATGCCCCGGGTTAGTTGGTGCCCAGGCACGCCTGTGGCGCTGGCGGCTCGGTAGCCCAGCGAGGAGTGCGGCCTCACCGTGTTGTAGTGGATTCTCCAGCGTTCCGCCAGTACGCGCAGCTCTTTCATTGAGTAGAAGATCTCACCATTCAGAAACTCATCCCGCAGCTTCGAGTTGAAGCTTTCGCAGTAGCCGTTCTCCCATGGAGAGCCGGGTTCGATGTACAACGTCTTGGCGCCGGTGTCGGCCAGCCAGTTCCGCAGGTCTCTGGCCACGAACTCCGGGCCGTTATCCGAGCGAATATGTTCGGGAACACCCTTCATCACCATCACGTCCGCCAGTGCCTCGATCACCTTCGCGCTCGTCCAGCGCCGCTCGGGACGATTCATCAGGCACTCCCGGGTCGATTCGTCGATCAGGTTCAGCATCCGCGCCGCCCTGCCGTCATACGTTTTCGTACTCACGAAGTCATAACTCCAGACATGGTTGGCGTGCAGCGGCCGAAGCCGCACGCACGATCCGTCGTTGAGCCACAGCCGACCGCGTGGCTTTTGCTTCTGTGGAACCTTCAGCCCTTCGCGACGCCAGATGCGCTCGACCCGGTCGTTGCCAACATGCCAGCCCGCACGCTGCAACAGCGCCGTGATCCGGCGATAGCCGTAGCGTCCGTACTGGCTGGCTAGCTCGATGATGGCCCGGGTCAGCGAATCTTCGTCTTCACGCTGTATCGGTTGGTAGCGCTGCGTGCCACGTGGCTGGTTCACCAGTTGGCACGCCCGCCGCTCACTGATCCCATGCTCAGTGCACGCATGGGACACCGCACAGCGCCGCCGCTCCGGGCTTAGAAGTTTCCCGAGGCGATGTCCTTCAGCACCAGCTTGTCCAGGCTCAGCTCCGCAACCAGACGCTTCAGCTTGGCGTTCTCCTGCTCCAGCTCCTTCAGCCGCCGCGCCTGGTCGACCTGCAAGCCGCCATACTCCTTGCGCCACCGGTAGTACGTCTGCTCGGTGATCCCGCCCTCGCGGCATGCTGCCGGGGTCGTCTTCCCGTTGCCACCGCCACTTCAATCTGCCGCAACAAACTCACGATCTGCTCCGGCGTATGCTTCTTTCCTCGCGCCATAACAAGCTCCTCTCTTACCAGCTTCTCTGATAATTCGCACTGGTACAAAATTCGCCGGGCACTCCAATACTGCGTGAAATGGAAGGAAGCGAAAAGCGTTACTATCAGGCGCATTGCACGAAGGGATATCGCTCGAATACCACCAGAGGAGGCCGTCGCAAGGGGCTTACGAAGGAACATGGAAGCGACCCGCAATTTGAGGTAGTTTGGGGGAAGACTAGGGAACGGTAGCGTTTCAGTCCTGAATAACGTATCCAGCGGCGGATGCGCGAAGGAACCCCGAGTATCGATGCAGACGGCATGCCGTATTCCAAGATCAGGAAGCAGAGAAAATGATAGTTAGGTGCCCAAAGTGCAAGAGCGACATTGATGTCAGCGAAGATGAACTCGAAGAAGGCGAACTGTTATCGTGTCTGGAGTGCGACGGTGATTTCGAAGTGGCCAGCGTCGAGCCTCTGAAACTGGCGAAGGTCATTGATGAGGAAGAAGCAGACGAGGAAGAAGAATAATTTCTTGACGTCGGGCGGGGCATTCTGCCGTATCGGAAGCTCCCCTCCCACGGTACCAGCCTAATCCTTCCAGTGGTCAGCAGTGTTCCTCTAAAATCGACTCCATCCCCATGCCGAAACCGAAATCCAATCACGAAGCCGCACTGCTGGCAGTGAAAAGGTTCTAACGCTCCTACGCTCAGTCCAGACGCTGGAAGGTACCGATAAAGATGGCGTCGAACATCTACTGGAGATGGCGGCTGAGAACCTCAAGAAGTGAAAAATTCCGGTACCTCCCAGATTCAGAGCGCATCTTTCAATCTTGAGAGGGAGCCGATGAACCTGAAGGGACTGCTGATAGCTCTGAGCCTGATGCTGCTACCAAGCATAGCCTCAGCGGCAGAGGTAAATCATTTCGACGGTATGTGGCAGACGACTGTTTCATGTGCGGCGGCGGAGACGCGCTAGGCTATTCCTTCCGCTTCGTCAGCACGGTGAAGGATGGAGTTGGAGTCTTCCACGGCGTACATGGCACTGCGGGTGAGCCGGGTTCTCTACAGATCGATGGCAAGATCGGGGCACGCCGCAGCCAAGCTCTATGCCAATGGCCGCACAGGCTCAAAGGAATATGTGCGGACGCGACACTCCGAGAGGAACTGAGTACGGCTACAACATCGATGCAAAGTTCGAGGGAACTACGGGAACTGGAACCCGCATCGAGGGGCGTCCCTGTACTCTTCAGTTTGAGAAGCAGTAATCCTATTGAGCCCACGGCCATCACGATCTCGTCAGCCCAAGTATCATCTCCCGATATGCCGGATACGCCTCGCAGAGGTGGTGCGTGACCCGCTTTCATAGTCGGCATATTCGAAGCCGGGGCTGACCGTAGCCAGCAACGCAAACTTTCCCCCGGCCACGAGCCTTGCTCCCTGCCATACCCCGTGCGGCACCACCTCCTGCGGACCATGCCGCTCTCGATGTCAGTTCCGATGAGAACTCGCTTGCCGGAACCGTCCGGCCACAATTGCAGATTTCAACCCGGTCACCGAGGTAGAAGTGAAAGATTTCGTCGGAAGCCACACGATGAATTTTCGAAAATGTGCCGGGTTCCACCAGTAGTAGATCGCAGTGCCCACGCTTCTGGGGCCGCTGTAACGGCGATGCAGACATTCCTGCAGATCGTTTCAGTAGAACGATATGTTTCCACGAAGTACCCGCCTTCAATGGACAGAGGGACAAGATTGAGCAGCGACTTCAGCTTTTCAGCATTCATTGAATCTCCAGAATGTGCTGGCAGACCTCCACGCGCCCTGCCAGCTCAGGCGAACCGCTGATGGCCGCACCGTGATGCCGCTTCGATACTCATGATGTCCATGTTCAAGCCCTGCAGCCGGATTTCAACCTAAAGCGACTTGTGACGTTTATTGCGGCTCTCTGGCTGCAGGTCACTGCGCTGGTAATCTTCTGCTGCATTTCTTCCCCGCAGATGCCCAGCCCCTCCGACAAAGTTGATACGCTTCACAATGTGGCCATGAATGCCGCTCGAACCGCAGACGGGCACACCGTCACCTAAAATCCCTCGGCGTCATCTTCCCAACGTCTCATTCAGTAGCTTTGCCAGCCGCATTGTTCCCAGCTTTTATGCCGCATTGCCTGCGGCAGCCACATCCGATATGGTTGCCGCAATTCCCGAATTTTTCGCCCGGACAGCTTCGGCGCTGTTCGGCCTGCACGTTTTTCCGCTGCCAGTCCCTTCGAATCCTGTACGCATCGCTCAAGCATGGCATCCGCGATTTGATAGCGATCCTGTGCATCGTTTCATCCGCGAGTGTGTTCGAACTGAATACCAACAATCAACCGGCTAGCCGTCTTCCGCATACGGCGATGCGGTTGGGCCGGTGAAGGTCAGATCATGGACTGGATTCTTGCCAAGACAGACGGGTGCTCAAGGCATTGCTGGACATTCCGGCGTGAGAAGGTTCGTAGTTGGATCAATTGCGACAACCGATCCGTAGCTGCCAACTTCAATTCCAACGCCTTTACCGCCACGCGCATAGCGAACGACATCGTTAAAAATACCGGCCCTCATGGCCATCTTGTACCTTTTTTCAATGATTTACCGATTAAAAGTTCCCGCACTGGCAGAACCTAATACCGTTAGATTTCCACCTCCAATTTCGCGCACAGCAATTGAACGAATCTCGACAGGAGGGTTGGAGCGGCCGGAGGATGTCTTCGAAGCTCTTAGTTGGATTGAGATCGGCGCCTTGTTCGTGGAGGACATGAACAACCCTATCCGGTGCCAGATAGTAGAGATGAATCAGGAATTCATCCGGGTGCACAACGGCAACATTGAACGGGTCTGTTGCTTGTGCCGGGAAGTGGCGCCGTATTAAAGGTAATGATCGACTCGCATCCACCGCGAATTGCTGCGGCTAGAACATGCCGGTCCTTCTCGTCGTTGGTCATCGAAGCAATCAGGTCAGTGTAGCCTTCCACCCAAGCATCAGCGAAATACTCCCCGCAACTGCGCAACGAGATGTTCGGTTTGCTCCGGAGTCTTTTGTAACTTGGTTTCAAGCGTTCTTTCGGACTTCCGCAACAATGTAGTCGGACCAGCGAGCCAGAAAAAGCCGTGCTTGGAAAAACAGGAGCAGCGTGTCGCGGAGACACGCCTGAACCACACACAGGCATCCAGAATAACGGGGAAGTCCGCTGTCATTTACTCCTCGGGCGTAATGAAGGTGTCGTAATCGCCCGAATCAACTGCCGCTTGCGCGATCACACGGATTCCTCGTTGACGCTGTGCATCGCGGTAGTACTTGTGTTTCGAGCACATCCTTCAAGTAAAGTCGGCGATGAGTACCGGCGCGATGGAACTGCATCTTGCCTTCATCCAGTAAGCGCACCAGGAACTGCCGGGACACACCAAGGATGTCAGCGGCTTTTTGCGTTGTCAGTTCCTCAAGCAGCGGAAGAATGGCAACGGCTTTCCCCTCCTGTAAGTTCGCCAAAACATCTCGCAAAAGCTCGTACACTGAGGGCGTTAGATCCTCTTTCTCGCCGGATGGACCGAGTAGGGAGGGAATTCCATCGTGGAGCAGCAGTCGATAAAGCTTGGCCGCCTGCTGTTTTTCGGATTCCGGTAGGGCGACATTTAGTGGACGCGTGGCCATTCTTTACTCCTAAACGCTACAAGTGCAACCATGCTCAGTGTGCCCTTACTTGAGAATCCTGTCAACACTATTCGCTACAAGTGCAACCTGAGTGCAAGTTGTTTTCGCGCAGAGCATGCTAGACTTGCCAGCGTGCCGACCCAAGATGGACGAAACCCAGGGCCCAGTCTGCGAGAAGAAAAAACGATTCACACTCGATTTCTGGGCAGCAATTGATCTGCAGAAACCGTTTCTTATGATTCTTTTTCCGGCAATCTGGCTTGCTACCCGCTACCCGTAACTACTTTAGATTGTTTTGCTTTATGTCTAATTGACACGGTAGAGGTCCAGAGTTCGAGTCTCCTCGTGCCTACCATTTTATTTTCAACAACTTGCGTGTCAATCAGCATCATCCAATTTCTAACGTTTACCCAATGCTTACCCAAAGCTACTGACTCGGGGTGAAAATCGCGTTCATCATCAACTGCTGCGCGGCCAGCAAATCGTCATTGTCCGAATGGGCATAACGGTCCAACATCAAACCTGACGTGCTGTGCCGCAGGGTGCTCTGTGCGGTTTTGATGGATACCTCCTTTTGGTTCTTGCAGAGAAAAAGTAGTAGCAGATGACGAAGGGCGTGAAAGCCAAACCGCTTTACCCGTTTGCCCTTCCGGTCGAAATAGATGGACTTCGGAACCTCAACTTCTTTTCCTTTCTTCTTGTCGTATTTCTTCCCCTTGATGATGGTCTCCGTGAACACCCCAGCTTTCACCGCCGCCGGGTACAGATAGCCATGGCAAACTGGCATGTTGCCGAGCCGTAGTGCCTTTGCCTTTGTTCTTATTGCTGGCGAATACCCAATCATCATCCTTGGCGTACTTGGTTTCCCTGCGCCACGCAATGAGGTACACTGCCACTACCTCAGATATGGCAACGGGGGCCTTCGATGTAGCCGTCTTGGGCTCGTCGATATCACCACGGATCCACCTACGCTCAACGTGGATACAGTTGCCATCCCAATCGATGTCACGCCATTGAAGACCGGCGATCTCGGAATACCGGAGCCCGGTTGCGGCATCGAGCACAGCCATCGTCTGCTGCAGCACCGGCAGGCTGTTCAAGATGGAGAACGTCTCTTTCGGTTTGCAGGATCATTGCGACGTAATCGGAACTCGATGCTTTCACATTGACTTCCTTCATTGGATTGAAGTCTTTGGGAATCAACTTGTGCTTGCTCCCGTGCTTGAAGACGTCGCTCGTCGACCAGACGGTACTTCGTCAGGGTGTCCCACTCGTATCCTTTCGCCTTCTTGCTCCGGCCCGCCTGATTTTGCCGCTCTTTGCAGTCCTCCTCGTCCTGCTTCTTGCATCCCGACTTCTCCGGTTCCTTGCTGTCGATGCTGATTGCCTGCAGCCAGAGTTCGATATCGTACGGCTCCATCGTCGTCGCAACCGTTTCTTCCCATCTGGGGAGCAAGTTGTTGGCGAAGATTAATTGCTCGGTGTAAGCAGTCGTCGAGGCTTTCGGCTTTATGGCGTTTTCGCCGAGTTTGATTTGAATGTAGCTCCTGGCAAGAACGCCAAAGGTCACCTCCGCGAGCGGAATACTGCCTGGGTTGATCCGCTCGAACAGTTTCAGTTTCTCCGCTTGTTTCCGCGCCTCCACTTGGGTCAGGAATTGTTCCGAGACATTGCAAATGTATAGTCGAGTTTGTTCAACCCACTTGCCGTCCCGGGGCCGGATTCCGAAGTACCGTAGTTTTCAGACCATTCCGCCCTTCACTTTGTACTTTTTCACACTTCCTTTTTGGTTTCGCGTGTCTGCCATAGTTTCTCTCCGTTGGCATCACGAAAACCGCCCTAAGCAAGGCCATTATACGCGTGCCTAATTTGTCTTTTGTCAACGTCTCACTGCTTCCGCCCCTTCTTGTCGCCGCGCATCCACGCGGCAAGTTCGAAAGTAAGAAGCGCCACTCTTTGCGCTTTGCGTTCAGGTCCACGGGATGCGCGGGGATCATGTCCGCGCGCGCCAGATCCATCAAGCGGCGAGTCGTCATATTCAAAAAGTCAGCCGCCTCTTCAGCCGCCGCATCGTCTTCAATGTCTAGGATCGCCACGGCCTCAGCCTTTCCCGTCGCGACGAACGACGTCCGAGGATGGATTCGTGACCGGAATCCTTATGGTTGCGTTCATGAGGTCGATGTCAGCCCAGCGAAGCTTCTTTAGTTCGGAGTCGCGGAGCCCCGTCATCATCGCGAACTCAGCCAGTGCACGAACTCGAGTGTCATCTATGTGTCTGAGCATGGACTGGATTCGATTTTGGTCGAAGTCTTCTGACCCTATGCATAAATTGTCGTTGTCATTCATTTGCTGCTCTCCATGTGCGGGGTTGCCGATGATCGAAATAAAGTCAGAGCGCTTGGACACACTCAATACGCCACACCGCCGCGTAGGAAATGGCGACCTAAAGCTCTGGATTTGAAATCTAGAGGTGAATTACGGGCTGGAGTAGGGTATTAAACAGCAGTTGAAGAACTGGTGCGTTGTCGCAGTCGCCGTGATTAGTAGATAGGGTGTCTAGAGAGCAGGGAGGCTATTGGCCTGCCCGATCTTTTGCACCAGTTCGATTGTTAGTGTAGCGCAGCGGCTTGAACTGTAACTCCGTCGCCGTCGCAGTCGGGGGCATGGGGAAGTGGAAAGCGTTTCGTGCGTTCCACTTTTCCTGGCCCTATTTCAGTGCGGCCTGTCACGCCTCTGGTGCCGGTGGCCGGTATCCCAGCGAGGAGTGCGGCCGAGCGTGTCTGGTGGATTCTCCAGCGTTCGGCCAGCACGCGCAGTTCCTTAAGCGAGTAGAAATTTCGCGTCAGAAATTCATCCCGCAGCTTCGAGTTGAATCATTCACAGTAGCCGTTCTCCCATGGAGAGCCGGATGATATACATCGTCTTGGCGCCGGTGTCGATCAGCCAGTTCGCAGGTCGCAAGCAACGAACTCGGGGCCATTGTCTGAGCGGAGATGTTCCGGGACGCCCTGCTCACCATCACGTCCGCCAGCGCCTCGATCACCTTTGCGCTGTCCATTGCCGATCGGGACGGATTCAGCAGGCACTCACGCGTCGATTCGTCGATCAGATTCAACATCCGCGCCCTCCTCCCGTCATGCGTATTCGTACTCACAAAATCGAAACTCCATACATGGTTCGCGTGCTTCGAGAAGCCGTACACACGATCCATCGTTGAGCCACAACCGTCCGCGTGGTTTCTGCTCCGTGGAACCTTCAGCCCTTCACGGCGCCAGATCCGCTCGACCCGGTCGTGGCCGACGTGCCAGCCAGCACGCTTCAGCAACGCCGTGATTCGCGATAGCCATAACGTCCGTACTGGCTGGCAAGCTCGATGATGGCCCGGGTCAGCTGATCTTCGTCGTCCCGATGTTCGGCTGGTAGCGCTGCGTGCCGCATACTGGTTCACCAATCGGCACGCCCCCCGCTCACTGATACCATGCTCGTGCGCGCATGAAACACCGCACACGGCGTTGTTCCGGGCTTGGTCTCCCGAGCGATGTCCTTCAGCACCAGTTTTTCAGGCTGAGCTCCGCGACCAAACTCTTTAGCTTGGCATTCTCCTGCTCAAGCTCTTTCAGCCGCCGCGCCTGGTCGACTTGCAAGCCGCCATACTCCTTGCGCCACCGATAGTACGTCTGCTCGTGATGCCGGCCTCCCGGCATGCCGCCGGGGTCGTCTTCCGTCGCAACCCCTACTTCGATCTGCCGCAACAAGTTCACGATCTGCTCCGGCGTATGCTTCTTTCCTCGCGCCATAACAAGCTCCTCTCATACCAGCTTCTCTGATAATTCGCACTGGTACAAAATTCTACGGGCACTCCAGTGTTACTAGCAGATGACCAGCGATTTCAACCTGCGATGTGGCTCATCGACAAAGCCGAATATGCAGAAGCATTGCACTACTTGGATACGTTAATGAAACGATTGAGCCCCAAGGAGCGCTTCGTCGCCCTCTATTGGAAGATCCGCTGTCTTGGATCACTCAATGAATGGGACCAAGGCAGGAGACGACCACTGATGAGGCGCTAACACGAGTAGATGCACAGAGTCCTGTCGGGATTTGTTTGAAATTGCAGAGGGCTTTTCTTCTCTCAGTTCGAGGAAGGTCGGACAAGGCGGTGTTGGAAATACGGACCGTGATGTACCGCTAGTCCGAAGAACTCAAAGGGCCCGATTTATTTCGGATCTACGTGCAGACCAAGGCCGATCTCGGCATCTGCCTCTCATGGGGCGCCGTTACGCCGAAGCCAGTAAAGAGCTCGAAGAGGCATTGTCCGTTCAGGTCGGCCACTATCTCGATACTACATTCACTTTCGGCTTGGTGAAGCTCTATCTTCAGTTGGGTAACTTGATAAAAGCTCGGGACCACTTTGAGCGTGCTAGGGGAGAGCAAAAACTGCCCCAAAGGCGTAAGCGTGGATTTCTGGCCGGGGGGACAGGGTGTGATGGCTATGTTTGTTGCTGAGTGACCGGTCGTGTCCACGATTCTGAAAGTGGACACGACTGGTTGTGTGGTCGAGCGGCTCTCGACCGGGGGTTGATCTCATCGGTATAGATATCGTCGTCGAGAGCCTTGGCGATGGCCTGATCAAGGCGGGTCAGCGAATGGGCGAGGGTTTCGCCGTCGCGGCGGCCCAACATAGCCAGGGAGTTGTGATCGTCAGCAGCCACGGCGACGCGGCCGATCGGATACATCTCGCCGAGAGTGATTTCGCCGTAGGCGATCAGATCCGCGATGTGCGGCAGGGGCAGAATGACCGGGTCTGCTCGTCGCTGGCCGAGCTTCTATGCGGCGAGCTGGTTTGCTCGGGGACAGGTTTTCGGCGACGTTCCATGGCAGCAACTCCTCGATGCGAGTGATTGGATGTTCGGCGATGCGGCCGAGCACATAGCGCAGATAGGCTTCGGGGTCGAGGCCGTTCATCTTTGCCCTCCCGATCAGACTATAAAAGACGGCGGCCCGGTCTCCTCCGGTGTCGGAACCAGCGAAGAGATAGTTTCTGCGGCCCACGGCGACCGCGCGCAGCGCTCGCTCGGCGATAATCGGTTATCCAGTTCGATGCGGCCATCGTCCAGATAGCGCACCAGCGCCTTCCAGCGAGCGAGCGCATAGTGGATCGCCGCCGCGGTCTCGGACTTGCGGGGGAGCTTCGCCAGCGATGTCTCGAGCCAGTCGCGCATCGACTCGAGCGGCGGCCTGGCGCTTGCGTTGCGAACTTCCCGCCGCTCATCGGGGGATCGTCCCCGGATCTCCTTTTCTATCGCATAGAAAGGCGCGATGCGTTCGACCGCTTCGGTGGCAATCGGCGACTCGATCGCCTCCATCAGGTCGAAGAACTTCCGCCGGATATGCGCCATGCATGGAGCTTCCTGAATCGCGCCGTCTTCGTAGAGCTTGTTAAACCCGGCGTTATGTGGTGCACCACATAACGCTGGTTATGTTGCGAACGCAGTTATGTTGCGTAGGGCATCGGAAGATGCTGCTGGTGGGGATTCCTTTCACTTCAAAACAACATAAATAGGCTCCGGATACTGGTTAATCCTCCAAGATGCTGTGAGGAGGTACAACCATGTTCAAGGGTCTTTTCAAGAGCGCGCGAGCATTAGCCCGTCATCGGGATGCTCCGCTCGCAGAGGAGCGTGCTCGTTACATCCAGCATGTATTGAGAGCGGCTCGACGCCTCTGACTATTGCCAGCAAGTGCAGGGAGCTCCTTTGGGCCGCTCACCTAATCAACAATGAAGACAGATTCCACATCAACAGAGAGGCATGCATGCCATCGCTGTTCGACGCTCGGCTGGACAGAGGGGCGACCCTAAGCGGATTCAGGAACGGTTCGAGAACATCGTGAGGCCATGGCTTCGATATCTGGGTTGGTGGGAAGATCCCATCCAACCTGATCTATGGCGCGACGAGCTTGAGGCATATTACATCTGGATGAACGCTGAGCGCGGGTTTTGTGATTCAACCATTTCGTATTGGCGTCGATGTGCCAGAGGCTTCCTGACATGGTGCAGCACGTCTAACCGTTGCTGCGAGACCTTGAAGCTTCCGACTTCGATCACTACATCACACACTTAGCTGCCGATGGCTATTGCCGCCGTTCGATCGGCAACATGGTGAAGGCCCTGAGATCGTTTGTGCGTTTTGCGGAAGGCCGGCGCTGGTGCCGTAAAGATCTTGCAGAGGCCATCGAGGGGCCACGAGTGTATTCGGATGAGTCGTTGCCGATGGGACCGCCATGGTCGGATGTAGAACGCCTGATCAGAAGTGTCGATACGAATCGACCTCGCGATGTACGCGGACGCGCCATTCTTATGTTGCTTGCCATCTATGGACTTCGCGTCGGAGAGGTCACACGGCTTCGGTTGGAGGATGTCGATTGGGAACAGGACCTTCTAATGTGAGACGAGAGAAGCGCCGTAAGGTTCAGAGCTATCCGCTCATCGCCTCCGTGGGAGCAGCGATAGCGAGATATTTGCGAGAGAACCGGCCGGCATCGAAACGCAGAGAGCTGTTCCTCGGGCTCAACGCACCGCATGGGCCTATCAGTCAGGGCGCCGTGCATTACCTCGTTGCCACCGGGTTGAAGCGAGTAGGAGCACGAACAACTCGTTTTGGACCGCATTCGCTGCGGCATGCATGCGCAGGGCGGCTCGTGACCGAAGGACTGTCCCTCAAGGAGATTGGAGATCATCTTGGCCATCGCGGAGTGTCAGCAACTCGCGTCTACGCGAAGGTGAACCTCACAGCCCTCCGGGAAGTCGCAGCGTTTGACTTGGGAGGACTGCGATGAAGCTCCTCGATTTAGTCAACCGGTACGTGACGTTCAAGCGATCTCTCGGGATGCGCTTCGCAACTCAACCTCGCGTATTGCGCAGGTTCTCCCGAGTCCTCGGAAATATCGAACTCGGTGACGTTACACCGAAAGCGGTGGAGGCGTTTCTTTACGGCGACAGAACACTCACGAACACTTGCTTTCTGAACACAGGCTGCTTCGCGGACGTTTATAGATTCGCCATCAGTCGTGGCTTTGTCAGTTGCTCGCCTCTGCCAGACATCACACCTGTTCCTTTCCCACCATTCCGGCCGCACATCTACTCCACCAGCGAGATCACTGCTCTGTTGAATGCAACCAGCGTCCTAAAATCCTGTCGTAATCCGAAGCAGCCGTTCACATTTCGGGTGCTACTGCTCGTTCTCTACAGCACGGGTATACGCGTTGGCGAAGCGCTACGCCTGGTCCTCCAAGACGTCGACCTGCAGGGTCGGGTGCTTACGATCAGAGACACCAAGTTCTTCAAGTCGCGACTGGTTCCTGTCGGACCGCAACTCACCCGCGAACTGGCTGCGTTTCAAAATGCCGCAGCACTCTTCCGATGCCGCAGCAGGAGCAGTCCGCATTCTTTGCATCCAGCACCGCGCGCCATACCGTATCCGCACGTCATCACTCTATTCCAGCGTGTTCGGAGTGCAGCGGGCATTCAGCGAGACAAGGGATCTAGCTATCCGCCGCGGCTTCACGATCTTCGTCACACCTCGGCCGTTCACAGAGTGGTCGCATGGTATCGGGACGGTGCCGACGTGCAGCGTCTGTTGCCGCAGTTGGCTACCTACCTCGGACACAAGGATTTGCGCAGTACCCAACGGTACCTGACCATGACGCCTGAGCTGTTGGAAGAAGCCAGCCTTCGCTTCCAGCACTATGCAGACACGGAGGGACGATATGCATAATCGATTACTGATCGGCCCGTGGATCCGTCGCTTTTTGCTGGAGCACATTGTCGCCGAACGAAATCTGTCCCACAACACTCAAACAAGCTATCGCGATACTCTGGTCCTGCTTCTCCCGTTCATTAGGGCTCATTACAAGAGACCGCTAGATCGCCTCCTCATCGAGGATGTTTCACCGGAGATTGTGCGCCTGTTTCTCGCACACCTCGAATCCGTTCGGTCGTGCAGCATAGCAACCCGTAACCAACGACTTGCCGCGATTCACTCTCTGGCAAGATTCATCGGCCTTCGAAGCCCGGAGCATTTTGCCTGGAGTGCCGAAGTTCGTGCGATTCCATTCAAGAAGGCTCCTGAGCCAACCATCGGATACCTGGAAAAGGCAGAGATGGATGCAATGTTGCAGATCGTCAACCGTCGGACTGTTCTTGGGAACAGAAACTATGCGCTTCTCCTGTTCCTCTACAACACCGGAGCGCGCGCGGACGAAGCGGCTCATGTGCGTGTAGCTGACCTTGCTCTCGGAAGATCTCCATCGGTTCGGATTGAGGGTAAAGGGAATAAGGTTCGACTGTGCCCACTCTGGCCGCGGACTGCTGAGGTCCTAAAGCATTTGATCGGCGGCTGCATCGAATCTGATTACGCCTTTCGAAACGCTCGGGGAACACCCCTGACTCGCTTCGGGATTCACCGTCTTGTAAAGAACATTGGGATACGCGCATTATCCACCAGCAGTCCAACGCTCCGATCGAAACGGATCAGTCCCCACATCATCCGGCACACAACTGCGGTTCACCTTCTTCGGGCTGGCGTCGACATCAACACGATCCGCGCTTGGCTCGGCCACGTCTCCCTCGATACCACCAACATCTATGCGGAAGTGGATCTGGAGATGAAAGCAAAGGCGCTCGCTCACTGCGACATCACCGCGGAACAGCCAAGCCGACCATGGCGCAGTGACCGAACGCTGATGGCATTCTTAAAGGCGCTCTGAAGCCAAGGAGAAACTTATGTGTTGTATCCGAGCTCCAACACGTAGTCCTACTTGCACGAACTTCGGATACGCAACATAACCGCGTTCGCAACATAACCGGCGTAGGCGTCGGCTTGCAGGATGCCGCGGAAGTTGGCCAGGTGGCGCTGGGGATGTTCGCCTTTACGATCCGGCGAATAGGTGAACCACACAGCCGGGGGCGCCATATCGCCTGCCGGACGGCTGTCGCGCACATACGTCCAGAACCTTGCGGTCTTCGTCTTGCCATTGCCCGGAGCGAGCACTGGTAGCGGCGTGTCGTCGCCGTGCAACTTATCGGTGGCCATCACGTAGCGGCGCAGCGCTTCGACCAGCGGTTCCATCAATGCGCTGGCTTCTCCGACCCACTTGGTCAGCGTGGAGCGCTCCAGTTCGACGCCCTTCCGGGCATACATCTGGGACTGCCGGTACAAGGGCAGATGATCACAGAATTTCGCCGTCAGCACGTGCGCCAGCAAGCCCGGTCCGGCAAGACCTCGATCCACCGGCCGCGCCGGAGCCGGAGCCTGCACAACGCAGGAACAGCAGGCACAGCTTAGCTTGGGACGCACATGACGGATGACCACGAAGCTCGCCGGGATGTACTCCAGCATCTCGGAGACATCTTCGCCCAGCTTGCGCAACGTACCGCCGCATTGTGGACAGGCTTGTTCTTTCGGAAGATGGGTGTGGACTTCGCGCCGGAGATGTTTAGGCAACGCGCGACGCTTGCCGGTTGCGGCTGGAGTAGCTTTCGGAGCAGCAGGCTCGTGCTCGGGCTGGGCTGACTCGGAAACCGTAGCTTGCAAGCCTTCGAGCTGAAGCTCGAGCTGCTCGATCTGGCCGCGAACCTTCTCCGACTTGCGCCCGAACTGCATGCGCCGCAGTTTGGCGATGACCAGTTTCAGATGCTCGATCTGGGCATACAATCCCACAACCAGCGCCTTCATCGCCGCGGGGTTCAACTCATCGAGATTCGGCGGCGTGGGCGCATCCAGCATAAAGCGAGTATGCCATAGCCAGCAACATTAACAATGCAGAAAAAAGATAACTTGCAGGATAAGTCGCCGAGTAACAACCACTAAGTTCAGACCGCCATTGATGGCGGAGCGCTGCGCACAGGACGCCTCCAATCGATCCCCTCGCATAACATGGAAAGTTGCGCTCGTGTCAGCGACACTGTGCCGTTCATCGCCTGCGGCCATACAAACCTGCCACGGTCCAATCTCTTCTGAAACAGACAAAGTCCATCGCCATCATGCCAAAGCAGTTTTATGAAATCACCTCGGCGCCCCCGAAAAACGAAGACCTGCCCAGACAGCGGGTTCTGCTGAAGAGCGGTCTGCACCTGTGCGCTCAACCCGGTGAAGCCGCGCCGCATGTCGGTCACGCCAGCCACGACCCAGATATGCGTGTTTGCCGGAAACGGAATCATCGCTTCAAGCTATCCAGCACCGCACGCACCAACGCCGGATCGGCGCAGCCTTCAACGCTGACCAGCGCCCGGCCCGGAAACTCGATATGAATCATGCCAGCCGAAGCCGCAACAGCAGGAACCTCTCTCTCTGCCTCCGCCTCAGCTTCCTCAACGACGGTAACTGGCAACAGTCGAGTCTCATCCAACTTCGGACGGCCGGATGGCTCCAGCAGACCACGCTGATGCAACTTGCGCCAGGCGAACAGCTGGTTGGCGTTTACGCCGTGCCGACGTGCTATCGTCGCCACTGATTCATTCGCCGCCAACGTCTCTTCAACAATCAAGCGCTTCTCTTCCGCGCTTCGATACCGCCGCTTGCCACTCGTACGAACCGGTCCGTCCGACTCATGCATTCGAACTCTCCCGCTGCCGCAGCTATGCGCCGCGCCACAAGAAGAGCTTGCCTATTCCATGGACTCATGTCCAGACGGCCATCCGTCTACGCTTACCCAAAGGCAGGGATTAGTCCCTACTATACTGTTAGGGTAGGGTATGACCTTGCCCTCATTGCTTATAAGCAATATCAATACGATGATGCTGCTCGCGAACTGAAAGTCGCTTCCGCCTTCGAGATTCAGGATCCTAAGCTGTTACAGGTAGTCAATGGTCTTAGCGTTTTGGTGGATCAGGCTAGAAAATCATGAATGATCCACCCGTCGGTCCTAAGGAGACGTAAAGGAAGGCTTCGGGAAACTCAAGTGGAGAAACGGTAAATGATGCTACTAGCAGATGACCCGCGCTTTCAACGCGCGATGCGACTCATCGACAATGCTGAATATGCAGAAGCGCTGCACCATCTTGACCTGTTAGAGGGACAATTGAGTCCCGAAGATCGTGCGGCCGCTCTCTACTGGAAGGCGCGTTGCTTTGACTTACTTGGCGAAGAGCGTCAGGCAAGAGTGGCT
This sequence comes from uncultured Acidobacteriota bacterium, assembly GCA_963787715.1. GTDB lineage: Bacteria > Acidobacteriota > Terriglobia > Terriglobales > Acidobacteriaceae > TOLSYN. The sequence goes on from CAWBEC010000002.1 coordinate 38,752, forward strand.
GTTGACGAAGGGTTGGAGCAAGCTGGCGTTAGTAATCCACTCAGAATATGCCTACAACTGGAGAGTGCAGCCCTTTTGTGCGCAAAGGAAGGACCAGAAAGAGCAGTACATGAGATACGCTCGCTACTAGACATTTACGCCAAAGAAATGAAAGCTCCCGATTTCCAGTGGATTTATACGCAGCTGAAACAAGACCTTGGAAAATGCCTGATGCTTTCCGGGAATTACCCGGAAGCAGCGAAAGAACTTGAGGACGCGCTGTCGCTTCAGGCCCAGCCATTACCCCGGTACTATATTCATTTTAGCTTGGGCGACGCCTGGTATTTTTTGGGTGATCTGGTGAAAGCGAGATATCACCTTGAGCAGGCACTGAGTGAAGCACGTTCTGCCCCTAAGGCTGGCATATCCGCATACTATGCGGCGAGGCTCAGATATCAGTTAGCTTTAATTGCGTATAAGCAGAATCAATTTGACGATGCCGCGCGAGAATTAGAACTTGCTTCTGGAACTGAGATTCAGGATCCTAACTTATTGCGGGTGGTCGATCGGCTTAAGAGCTTGGTGGACCAAGCTAGACAACCATGAGTGATCCACCGTGGGCCTGCGTCACCGCAGCCCAGGGTCGCGGAAGGGGTACGCGACCCAAGAATGGGGTGCTGCGTTGACGCGGCAATGGGATGTTAACTGGTGAAAAGTCGCTCAGGAAGAAAGAATGATTTAAGGGTCGCCGGTAATGCATGTTTCCAGATACCGTCGTTCGGGGTTTTGTGCTCTACAGAGCCTATCGTTGAGCTTAGCAGGTTGCTGAAAAACTACTCTCATTTCCACAGCGCAAGCTGGTAAGAAGTAGCTATGCGTGGAGACGACGAGCAGCAGTTGGACGTTTTCAGTTACGTAAGTCCCGAACAGCGTATTCCCCAAGACCATCCGCTGCGTCCGGTGCGTGTCATGGCCGACGAGGCGTTGCGCGATCTGAAGCCACGCTTCAGCAAACTGTACGCCAAGACGGGGCGGCCTTCGATTGCGCCGGAGAAGTTGCTGCGTGCACTGCTGCTGCAAGTGCTCTACTCAGTGCGCAGCGAACGCATGCTGATGGAGCAACTCAACTACAACCTGCTCTTCCGCTGGTTCGTGGGATTGAATATGGACGACGCCATCTGGGACGCTACCGTGTTCAGCAAGAATCGGCAGCGGCTACTGGCTGGTGACATTGCTGATGCATTCTTTGAGGCGGTTCTGAAACAAGCGCGACGGCGCGATCTGCTCTCGGACGAGCACTTCACCGTAGATGGAACCTTGCTGGAAGCATGGGCAGGGCAGAAGAGTTTTCGCCGCATCGATGATGACCAGCAGCCACCTGAGGCATCGGCGGAGAGGGCGGCTCGAATCCAACGGTGAACTTTCACGGCGAAAAACGCAGCAATGATACCCACTGCTCCACAACCGACCCGGATGCCATGCAGGCTCGCAAGAGCCGTGGCAGCGCAGCGGTGCTGGCCTATCGCGGGCATCTGCTCACCGAGAACCGCAACGGACTGGTTGTGTCCACGCGCACTACGCAAGCCTATGGCGCAGCCGAACGCGATGCCGCTCTGCTGATGGTCGAGGGCATTCCCGGCAATGGCCGGGTCACGCTGGGAGCCGACAAGGGCTATGACGTTCACGACTTCGTCGGCGAGTTGCGGCACATGAACGTTACTCCGCATGTAGCGCAGAACGACACCAACCGCCGCAGTGCCATTGATCAGCGCACCACCCATCACGACGGCTACCGGGTGAGCCAGAGAAAACGCAAGAGAATCGAAGAGGTGTTCGGCTGGATGAAAACCGTGGGGCTGTTGCGTAAGTTGCGGCATCGAGGGCTGGAACAGGTCGGCTGGGTGTTCACCTTCACGGCGGCGGCTTACAATCTGGTGCGCATCCGCAATCTCATGGGCAGTACCCCTCAGCCGAAGTGTGCCTAAATCCGCCGCCAATCGCCTCCAACCGCCACATCAACCACGAACAGTGCACCAGCGGAATCCTTTGAACAGACCACATAGAACACAGGCTAAGCCTGAATAGGCTCATTTTTCAGCAGCCTGCTAGAACAAGAGCTTTGTTTTTCGATTCGATCTTCTCACTCGCCACTTCGCTTTTTACCATTTGCCTTTCCTCCTCTCTTCATCGAGGCAGTTCCATCTGACGCTGCCAAAACGCTTGTCCTTAAAGCTTCGACCCACCGTCGACCGGGATATCTGCATCAGCCTTCCCTCGCTATAACGAAAACGGATTTCTTGGCGCCGCGCATATCAGGTCAACTGGGCGCCAACGGGAGCCACACTTGAAAACGAGTGTCACCGGGCTTCGAAGTGACCTGAATGTTTCCCTGGTGCTTCTTCACAATTCGCTGGACCGTGTCCAGCCCCAGTCCTGTTCCTTCGCCAACTCCCTTGGTAGTAAAGAACGGATCGAAGATGTGTGGTTTGACGTCGGGTGAAATCCCGGGGCCGCTGTCGCCAATCTCAACTACAACGTAAGTATCCTCGCGACAAGTTCGCACTCGAAGCTCACCTTTTCCGCCCATGGCATCGATGGCATTGTCGATGATGTTGGTCCATACCTGATTTAGCTCGCTTCCGAAAGAATTCACGAGGAGAGAAGCCTGCTGGTAATCGCGCTGCACTGCCACTCCTTTCTTCAGCTTGTAGTTCAAGATCGTAAGTGTGGTTTCCAGGCTTTTCACGATATCAACGTTATGGACCGCAGCCTGGTCCATGTAGGTGTATTCCTTGATCGCGCCGACTAAGTCCGAGATCCGCGAGGTACTGCTCTCGATCTCATATAACAAGCTTGCGACTTCCTCGGACGCGGCGATCCTGACCAAGGCTGCGCGAGCGGTGTCCCCGTCGAGGCTTGCGAATAGTGATTCGAGCACCTCTGGTTTAATGTTCCGTCGCGCAAGAGCGGCTGCCAGTGGCCACAAGTCGTTTTGTCCGTGACTGCGCAACAGAGAATCTATCTGGTCTTCCAGGTCGCTGATGGTCAGGGCATCGGGCGGAGTAACGCCCTGCTGGGTCAACAAGGCCTCCAGCTTTTCGATTTCCGCCTTCTGCGGGGAAGTCAGATCACGCCTTCCCAACTCAAGACTCGCATTCTTGATTTTCTTTAGAATGTCGCGCAACTGGCTGGTGGCACGTTTCGCGGCGGAAGCTGGGTTATTGAGTTCATGCGCAAGTCCCGCTGAAAGTTTCCCAAGAGACGCCAGACGGTCGCGCTGTTGTTCCATCCGAGTGGTTTCCCGAATTCTGTCGGACATCACGCCTACTAGCCGTTTCACCAACTCTGGCATTGTCTGCACAAGTTCGGGAAACAGCGAAGCAGGAAATTTCAGAACACGCCCGTCTGACAACGCCCGTCCAGTTACTAGGAAATGTGTCATTCGGGAAAACGGCAGCACTCCGGTGATGTCGCCCAGCTTATTTGAAAACACCATGGTCTCGCCGCCCAGCTCGCCTCGCCACTGGAACTCGCCCTCGAGAATTACGAACATTGAATCCGCCGGGGCGCCTTGCCTGACATAGGTATCGCCTGCCTTGAGATGCATCTCCTGCGAATGGCTAAGGAACCATGCGATCTGATCCTCGGGTAGATCAGCGAATGCCGGAACGAGAAGTAGTTCTGACTTTTCGACCATCACACTTTGCTCAAATACTGGTGGATGAACTGTACCGCCACCGATCCTTCACCGACTCCGGAAGCCACCCGTTTTATAGAACCGTGTCTGACATCACCAACGGCAAAGATGCCGGGAACATTGGTCTCGAGTAGAAACGGATCCCGGTCGAGCGTCCATCCCCTTGGGGGTTGGCCGTCACGTAGGAGATCAGGGCCGGTCAATAGGAACCCGCGCTCGTCCCGTTCGACGATATTCGCCAGCCAATCCGTCCTCGGCAGTGCTCCGATAAAGATGAACATCGCATTGGCGGGCACGCGCTCCATCTTGTTGGTATCGGAACAAAGAACCGAAATCTCTTCGAGGTGTGTGTCGCCATGCGCCTCAGCCACGCTGGCATTTCTCCATAGTTGGATGTTGGGCGTCTGTTGAATCTGGTCAATTAGATATTGCGACATGGTGCGGGAGAGCGACTCGCCGCGCACAAGAATAGTGACGCGTTCTGCGTACCTCGCGAAGTTCATCGCCGCCTGGCCCGCCGAGTTTGCGCCGCCCACGATATAGACGATCTCACCCTTGCAGGACAGCGCTTCTGTCGCGCCGCCCCCGTAATAGATGCCCGCACCCTGCAGCCTGTCGATTCCAGGAGCTTCCAGACGCCGCCATTGCACGCCGGTGGCGATCATCAAGGCGTGACATGAGATCTCATTCCCATCCGCCAGCTTAATGATTCGATACGAAGCTTCGGTTCGGACGCCCACTACTTCCTGGGGGGCAAGTATTTCCACCCCAAAACGTTGGGCTTGCACCACCGCACGCCGCGCCAGATCGCCGCCACTGAGCCCGGTCGGAAATCCAAGATAGTTTTCAATTCGGGAGCTCATTCCAGCTTGGCCGCCAGGCGCTTCACGCTCAATCATCACGGTATGCAGACCTTCGGAGGCGCCATAAACCGCAGCGGCCAAACCAGCCGGCCCTCCACCCACGATGGCAAAGTCGTAAAAATCGGTTTGCGCACGCGTCCGCAATCCAACCTTTTGCGCCACCTCCGCAGGTACGCTTTCAAGAAGCCTGGTACCGTCAGGGAAGAGCACAACGGGGAGGTTGGCCGCCTCTGGGCCTAAAGCTTCCAGAAGGCGCTTAGTCTCTGGATCATTGGTAGTCAGCTCGATATCGATCCACTGATACGGGACGTGATTGCGAGCCAGGAAGTCCCGCAACTCGTACGACCGAGGCGACCACCGAGTGCCTAATACCCGGATGCCTTGAAATGTTGGACGGAAGGAAGCCTGCCAGTCATCGAGCAGATCGTCCAACTGTGGATACAGGTGCTCCGCGGGCGGATCCCACGGTTTCAAGAAAAAATAGTTGATGCTCGCCTGATTGATGGCACTGATAGCAGCGTTGGTATCGGCATACGCTGTAAGCAGCGCGCGCTTGGCGCTGGGGAAGATGGCCATGGCTTCCTGCAGGAATTCGACCCCGTTCATGCGCGGCATACGCTGATCAGCAAGGAGCAATGCCACACTGTCGTTGCGCAGCTTCAATTGCTTCAAGATGTCGAGTGCGCCTTCAGGAGAATCACTGCCGATCACACGATATTCAGCACCGTACTGCGAGCGAAGGTCGCGCTCGATCACCCGCAGCACATCGGTGTCATCATCCACACTCAGCAAGATTGGCTTGGCCATGAAAGGTCTCTGCACATCTTAGATACAGGAAATTGCGTTCGGTCGCGCAATTCCCGTAGCTGGTCACCTTAATTCCTGTCGGTGAATCCAGAGCGAAAAAGATCTGCAAGGCATAATTTCGGAATGGGTCTATGCGCGAGGGCCTCTGGGGGAACCTCTGCGCTCTTGACATGCAGGCGGTCGATGCACCGGTCTTCTGTTGATCTCAGTACTTTTCGGGTACGAATCTTCTGTCTTCGAGCGTGCTCTGATCGTCGTAGGCCCCCTTATTGGAGCGTTTGGGAAGCTTAACCTTCTCCTTTGATATCTGCTCATAAGGAATCATGCCTAGCAGATGTGAGATGCAGTTGAGACGCGCCCGCTTCTTGTCGTCGGATCGGGCAATGTACCAGGGAGCCAACTTGGTATCGGTGGCCTCCAGCATCTGATCGCGGGCTCGAGAGTAGTCGTACCAGCGAGTACGGGAAGGCAAATCAATCGGGCTGAGCTTCCACTGCCGCAGCGGGTCCTCAATGCGGGCCGCAAACCGCCGCTCCTGTTCCTCGTTGCTCACTTCGAGCCAGTATTTAATCAGCGTGATCCCCGCACTTACGACATGCTGCTCGACGAGAGGGCACAATTGGAGAAAGCGGCTATACTCTTCCTCGGAGCAAAAACCCATCACGCGCTCCACGCCGGCACGGTTGTACCAACTGCGATCGAAGATCACGATTTCTCCGGCGGCAGGGAAGTGCTCCATATAGCGCTGCATGTACATCTGACTCTTCTCCCGGTCCGAAGGGGCCGGAAGCGCCACAACCCGGAAGATACGCGGGCTCACGCGCTCCGTGATTGCCCTTATGGTGCCGCCCTTGCCTGCGCCGTCGCGGCCCTCAAAGACAACGATGATGCGCTGGCCCTCCTGCTTCACCCACGCCTGCATTATGCAGAGTTCGGCTTGCAGCCGGCGCAGTTCCTTTTCGTATTCCTTGCGCTTTAGTTTTGGCTTCGAATTTTCGGTTTCTTCCTTCTGTGTTGCCATGATTATCTCTCCGCTGCTGTTACTGCTTCCGGAAGCGCCACGCGCTGAACGCGAACAGAATGATCGAGAACGCGGCCAGCGCGGCTAGGTTCGGCCACAGCGCGCCGAACGGCGCATCTCTAATGGTGACTCCCCGAATGATCGTCACCAGGTAACGCAAGGGGTCGAAATAGGAGAGCTTCTGAAAAAACATCGGCATGTTCTCAATAGGCGAACTTGCGCCCGACAGCAGCGTCAAAGGCGGATTGACGAAGAACGTCAGCAATTGCGCCTGCTGCTGGGACGCAGAGACGGTGGCCAATGTCACTCCGATCCCGATCCCGGCGAGCGCCGCGAAAGCTCCAGACACCAGGAAGAGCCAGAACGCCCCGCGGAATGGCAGACCAAAGACCAGCATGGAAACTCCGAGCGCCAGAAGCAGTACGATCATCAGCAGCACGAAGACCGGCGTCGTCTTGGCCAGCAGCATCTCGGCCGTCTGCGCCGGCGTCATCAGTAGCTGTTCGATGGTGCCCGTCTCTTTCTCCCTCACCGCCAAGGCAGAGGCCACAAGCGACCCGTTGATGAACATCAGGATGCTCATAACGCCGGTAACGTAGAACCACGGCGTCACCAGGCCCGGGTTGTAGAGAACTGTCGCGCGCGGTTGGACGGCGCCGGGCGAGGTCAAGGGATCCAAGCCGTTCCATGAGTTGTAGTGCGTCAGCGCCTGCTGCAACCCCTGCTGCAAGTAACCCTGTGAGATCTGGGCTGTGTTGGCGTCCACGGCGTCGATTACCACTTGTACGCCGCTCTCATGGCCGCGCTGCATGTTGTCCGCAAAATCCGGAGGGATGACGACAAACATATCCAGTTGCTGTTTGTTCATCTGATCTTCGGCCTCTTTGGTGCGGACGAACTGCTTGGCGACGTCGAACGACAGGTTCTGCGTCAAGGAATTTACAAATGCGCGGCTTTGTGCCGTCAGGCTTTGGTCCACAACTCCCATCCGCAGATGCCTCACCTTGGGATTCAGGGCGAAGCCGAAGATGATCAGCACCACGGTCGGCGGAATAAGCAACTGAATCAGCAGTCCGCGGTTGCGTCGGAGTTGCTGTACTTCCTTGATGGTCAGTGCCAGGTAACGTCGTAGAAATGCGGACATGTGAACCTCCTCATCCCTTGAATTGCATCTTGCGTACCTGGAACACGTTCAGAACGAAAAAGACGGTGGCCAACACCACAAGCAACAGCATCGGTCCACCTACGGCCCCCCATCCTGCGTCGCGCAGCAGGGAGTTGCGGACAATGTTTACATAAGGGGTTGCGGGCAGAACGTAGGAGATCCAGCGGATATGCTCCGGCACATTACGGACCGGGAACAGGAACCCTGAGAGCAGAAGCGAGAGCAGGAACGCTCCCATCTGCACGCCCTGAATGGCAGCGCTCTGCGTGCCCGTAGCATTGCCCAGCAGCATGCCGTAGAAGACGCCCGCTATGAGATAGAAAAATGTGGCCACCAACATCACGCTCGGGTTGGAGGGTATCCGGTAGCTGAAAAAGATCATGCCGAAGGCGAAGCAAGTCACCAGTTCGACGAATCCAAGGATGATATAGGGCAATGACTTGCCGATGAGCCACTGGAAGCCGGTGAGGCTTGAGGCGTAGGCCTGGATGATGTTTCCCATCTCGTACTCGCGCGCCGCGGCCAGCGCTCCGAGCAAGGCCGGAAACAGGGCCAGCACAAGGCCCAGCGCACCCGTTCCGAAATAGACTGGGTTAGAGAGTCCAGGGTTGAACCACAGCCTCTGCTGAAGGCTCACAAGTTGTGGCGACGGGTGAGCGAGACCGTTGCGCCGCAGGAAGTCGGCATTGAGTGATTTTGCCATGTTTCCCAAAACCGTGGCCGCGTTTCCGTCGGTGCCATCGATGAGTAATTGCACGTTGGGGCTGGCACCCCGCTCGATGTCTCGTTCGAAGCTTGGCGGGATGATCAGGGCGGCCGTTCCCTGTCCGGTATTAATCGCCTCTTCCGGCGAGGCGTTGGATCCATGCGGCACAATGCGGAAGGTAAGCGCCTCCCCGTAGGTATCGAGGTACGCCCGGCTGAGCGGGGTGATGTCGTAGTCGTAAACGACAAGCCGCACGTTACGCAGCCTAAGAGACTGGCTGCTGCCGTACAGATACAACAGCACGATGGGCATTAGGATGCCGAGAGCCAGAAGAAGCCGGTCGCGCCGCAATTGCATCCACTCTTTGTTGGCCTGTGCCAGAATTTTGTTCATAGCGGGATCGCCTCCCGGCGGGATTCGATCAGCGAGATGAAAACATCTTCGAGTGTGAATGCCGACTGAGTCCATTTGAGCGCGCGGACGCCGGCGCGCTCTAGTTCGCCAGCTGCTTCCTCGCGCTGGCCGTCGTTCTCCGCTACCAGGTGCAGTTTGTCGCCAAACAGCGATACTCGCGATGCACCGAACTTTTGCTTCAGGGTTCTGAGGGCGAGTTCCGGCTTATCTGTCGCGATCTCGAAGAGCGTCCCTTTCATGTTTGCCTTGACCTCGCGGGGAGACCCCTCCGCGATGATCTCGCCCGCGACCATAAACCCAAGCCGATTGCACTGCTCGGCTTCTTCGAGGTAATGCGTTACTACCAGAATGCCTGCCCCGCGATCGGCGAGTACATTGATCATGCGCCACATCTGGCGTCGCGCCAACGGATCGACGCCGGATGTGGGTTCGTCCAGGAAAATCGCCTCTGGTTCGTGCATTATGGCGGCTCCGAAAGCAACCCGCTGCTTCCAGCCGCCGGGCAGAGACGCGGTTAGCATTCCTGCTTCGCCCTTCAGGTCTGAGGTTTCGAGTACCCACTTTTTACGCTCCTCGCGCACGCTCTCGTCCACGCCGTACAGGCGGGCGTAAAAATCCAGGTTTTCGCCGATCGTCAGATCGTCGTACAGTGAGAATTTTTGCGACATATACCCGATCCGCGACCGCACCTCTGCCGAGCGCAGCCCCTTGGACTTTCCCAGCAGCGTGACGCTGCCGGATGACGGCTCGACCAGCCCGCACATCATCTTGATCGAGGTCGTTTTCCCAGCGCCATTCGCCCCCAGCAGTCCGTAAATTTCCCCGTTGCGGATTTCCAGTTGGAAATCCTTTACGGCACGAAATGTTCCGTATATCCGATTGAGATCTTTAGCGCCAATTACAATTTGCCGCGTTTTGATGGGCGGGGATGGCTTCGGAAACGGTGGCGTGGCGCTTGGACCGCGCATTTCCCTTAACTGGTTCACGAAGGCATTTTCGAGGGTCGGCTGGGAACGGCGTATTTCGGTCACGCTTATGTTTTTCGCCTGAGCCCGCTCCCGCAAATCCTTCTCAGCGGCATCGGGGTTGGCTGCCATCACGTCCAAACGGTCGCCGAATCGCTGGACGTCGCTTACCTCAGGGGAAGCGGCGAAAACCTCCTCGGCGGCGGCCAAAGGATCGGCACTAACCTCAAGCCGCGTCAGTCCAAGCTTGGAACGGAACTCGGCGGGCGAGTCGATGTCGTAGATCTTGCCTCTCTCCATCAACGCCACGCGATGGCATCGCTCCGCCTCGTCCAGATAAGGAGTGGCGACAATGATCGTCATGCCGCCTGTTGCCAGGGAGGTCAACGCATCCCAGAAGTCGCGGCGCGTCACCGGATCGACGCCAGTCGTGGGTTCGTCCAACAGAAGCAGCTTCGGGTCCGAGATCAGCGCACAACTCAGCGCCAGCTTTTGCTTCATGCCGCCGCTGAGCCGCCCCGCGAGACGGTCCATAAAACGGGTCAGGTCGAACAGCTTGCAATAGCGTTCGCTGCGTGTCGCAAAATCCTCCGGAGAGACTTCGCGCAACCCCGCGGCGTACTTCAGATTCTCCGCGATGCTCAAATCCTGATACAGGCTGAAGGGCTGAGTCAGATATCCCACAAGCGGACGGGCTTTGCGCGGGGTGGTCTCCAGTACGTTGATCTCTCCATTGCTCGGGACAAGCACGCCGCCAATGATTCGGAACGCGGTTGTTTTACCGGCTCCATCTGCGCCAATCAGGCCAAAGATCTCTCCTTCATGCACCTCGAACGAGACGGCACCGAGCGCCTCAAGGGAACCGTAGCTCTTGGCCAGGCCGCGAGCTTCGACAACTACGCTGGCGGCAGCCATACTATTGCCCTGCCAGTTGAATTTGGCCGTCGGCCGGCATTCCCGGCTTCGCATTGCCATAGGCCCCAAGCAAGAGCACCTTCACACCCACCACCTGCTTAACGCGGTCCTCCTGGAAGTAGACGTTTTCCGGCGTGAACATAGCTTCCGGGTCAATACGGATCACTTCGGCGGGAACGCCCTCCTTTGGGTTCGAATCCAGAAAGACCTGCGCTTTCTGGCCGACTTTCACTTTGCCGATTTGGCCTTCCGGAATGTACCCGCGAAGGTAGAGCTTGTGCATATCCACCATTGTGAGGATCGTCTGCCCTGGGTCCACCACGCGGCCAGGCTCTGCGGAGCGCGTTTGGATCGTGCCGGTAATTGGTGCGGTGATCAGCAAGTCGTTCAAGTTCTCTTCCTGCTTGCGCTGCGCAGCGCGAGCAGCCGCCAGACTCGCTCTGGCGGTAGCCACCTGCTCTAATTGTGCCTTTGCCTGCTGGAGCGAGGCCTCTGCTTCCCGGATTGAGGCCTCTGCCGCCGTTACTTGCTCGCGGCTTGCGTCTGTGGATGCCAGCGCAACTTTCACCTTTGTTTCGTGCTGGTCAACCGTCTGCGCTGCGGCAGCTCCCGTCAAGACCAAAGGGGGATACCGCTTCGCGTCGAGTTGGACCTGTTGCAGCTCCGCTTGCCAACGCACGAGTTCTGCCTGGTTCGCCGCGAGTTTTGCCCGGCTTGTCGCGAGGTTCGCCTCGGCTACCGCCACACGCGCGGGCGCAGTTGCCTCTGTCTCTTCAAGCTTGCGCTCGGAGGCAGTCACATCTGCCTTCAACTGGTCCAGTTGAGCTTCGTCTTGCGGGCTTGAAATTCGGGCTAAGACTTGACCGGCTTCCACGGGGGCGCCTTCGCGCACCGTGATCTCGACGATTCTCCCTGCCATCTTCGACGCGATGTCCACCGTGTCCCCGTCAATACGGCCGCTTACAAACAGGGCGTCTTTGGGCACGGAGTTCTTCGTGCATCCCGCCACCACCAGCACCAAACCCATTCCCAAGAACATCCAGATTCGTTTCATGGCTCCCTCACGTCCGTCACTTGCGGTAAGTTTTCTCGGCAGCGCCCGTCGCCCGCACGAAGTTCGCACGCGCCAGCCCAAGGGTGTAAAGAGCCCGTATGTGTGCGTCATCGGCTTTCGAAATGCGGTCTTGCGCGTTCACGACTTCAGTGTTGTCTGTAACGCCCTGTGTAAACCGAGCGCGCGTCAACTCCAGTTCCTGCCTCGACAGCTTAACGTTCGCGGTACTGGTTGTGACTTCTTTGAGAGCCCACTCGACACCGGCAGCCGCGGTCAGTAGTTCAGTCTCGATCTCTGAGCGCAGCCGGTCCACCCCTGCCTGGACCTCGCGCAGCACACCTTCCGCCTCCTCAATCTGCCCACGGATACGTCCGCTGGTGTAAATAGGGACGTTGAGCATGGCTGTCAGCCGGTATGTGTTCACGTTGTTCACCGGCGAGTCACCGCTTTGCCCGTCGCTGAAACTGGTACTCAAGGTAGGAAGGCGGTAGGCCTTAACCGATTTGACCTGCAGCTCGGCCGCATGGACAGTTGGCCAGTGCCGAGCGGTAATCCGGCCGCGAGGCCAGGGCCGCCGAGAGCGCGGCTTCGCGGTCCAACGTTGTCTCAGCGCCGTAAGCCGCTTCATCGGCTACTTCAAAATCTGCGGTGATGTTCGTCTGCATTAGATTGGCGAGGGTAAACTTCGCCGTGATGTAGCTCTGCTCAGCCTCCTGCGACTGCTGTTCGAGTGAGTTCACCTGCTGCTGCGCGCGATTGGACTCCAGCGGGGCGGAGACACCCTGCTTTACCTGATCTTCTGTGAGCTTGTACAGGTCGTTTGCCAGCCTCGTTTGTTCCGTCAGAGCGTCCCGGGATCCCTTTGCCCTGAGCGCTTGCAGATAAGCGGCGACAACGTTCAGCACTACGACCTCACGCGCATTGTCCACCAGCAAGCGGGAGGAGTTCTCTCTCGAGCGGGAACTCTTCCAGGCCTGCAGGTTGGCGATATTCAACAGGTCCTGGGTGAGCGTGACGCGGGCGTCCATCGACCCGAACGGACCTGTCCTCTGCTCCTCTGCCACGCCGGGGATATCTAGTCCCAGCCCCCTCAAATTGATTGTCAAATAGCTCTGGCGTATGTTCGCGTCCAGTTGCGGCAGCAGTGTGGACCGGGATTGCGCATACTGGCCCGAGGCTTGACCCAGACGAGCCTGCGCCTCGCGGATATTCGAATTGTTGGAAAGTGCAATCGTCAGCGCTTGGGAGAGGGTTAGCTGCTTGGGCACTTCCGGCCTATCCGCTGCGCTCGCCAGCGTCGACAGAAACACAGACAGAAAGACGAGGGACAAGAAAAATCGATGGAACCTGACTGTCGCAAACCTCGCACCATGCCATCGTGAAGGAAAGAGCTTTGAAGGTCGTCGTGAGATCATCTTTTGGCTCACAAATCCGGACTTGCGATGCGGCACCGCCTAATTGCTTAAGTTTGTTTACCGCGGCGCAGCACGCGCGGCAACTAGGGAAAACCCTAGGAATCGTCGATTTGGTCTTGCCCCCCAGCGCCGCTCTGGCCGCCTAGGGATTTCCCTAGTTGTGCAGACATCGAGTCAGCCCTAACGTCATCTTCGGAAAGCAGACCTTGGCCAAGGCCGAAGATTGCTTTGTTGTGTGCATGCGGTTTGTTGACGGTCTGGCCACCACGGCTCGGCATCAGTCGCATAGATCCGTAGCTGAGGGCTGTTTCCCAGCTCCGATTCCAATCCTTGTGAATAGTTCAGATTCTTACATCGCCCATAGGCCGCTCTGAAAGGAGTCATCATGACTGATCCAGGCGGGCGACTCGCGAAGGCCAACGATATTTCCAGTAAGGTCGGCCGAGTCTTCCAAAAACGCATGCAAACCGCTCAGGAGCGATTGAACCAACGCGGCAGCAAGGCCTGCGCCGTTTCACCATCGCCGATGACGCCATGGGATATCTGGGCGAATTGGATCCAATACACAACCGATTCCGTGCACCGTTCGGTGCTCTTCTGGGACACGCTGCGTATGCGGGGCAATAACTTCGTTGCGCACGAACAAGCGGGGAAACCGCCCGTCCTCCACTTCCAGCACGAGATAGTGCTCGACGCCCGCAAGTTCGAGCGTCCGGTCAACTACGCATTGCTGAAGATCACACCGCCTGAGGGCGCCAGGGTGGATGCGAAGCGGCGTCCATACGTCGTCATCGATCCACGCGCGGGCCATGGCCCGGGGATTGGAGGGTTTAAGGACGATTCGCAGATCGGCGTCGCGTCGCGCGATGGTCATCCGGTGTACTTCGTCATGTTTTTTCCCGAGCCGCAACCGGGGCAGACTCTGCTTGACGTTTGCGCCGCCGAGCGGAAATTCGTACAGAAGGTCCGCGAACTCCACCCGGACAGCCCGAAACCCGTGGTGGTCGGCAATTGCCAAGGCGGCTGGGCGGCCATGATGCTGGCGGCCTCGGACCCCGACCTTACGGGTCCGATTGTCATCAATGGTGCGCCGATGTCTTACTGGAGCGGTGCCTGGAGTGAGGGCGAAAGCGAGAATCCAATGCGCTACACCGGCGGCCTGCTCGGCGGTTCCTGGCTTTCTTCCTTTGCTGCGGATTTAGGGAATGGCGTGTTCGACGGCGCCGATTTGGTGCAGAACTTCGAAAATCTTAATCCTGCAAATACTTTTTGGGATAAGTACTATCACCTGTTTGCGAATATCGATACAGAGCCGGAACGCTTCCTGGAATTCGAGCGCTGGTGGGGCGGCTTCTATCTCCTTAACAAGGAGGAGATAGAGTGGATTGTGCAGAACCTGTTTGTCGGGAACAAGCTGTGGTCGACCGATGAAAAGGCACCCGGCGGTACGGTATTTGACCTCCGCGAGATCAAGTCTCCCATTATCCTGTTTGCTTCCATGGGCGACAACATTACCCCGCCACAACAGGCGTTCAACTGGGTGGCGGACATCTATGCTTCCACGGAAGAAATAAAGGCGCGCGGTCAGGTGATTGTCGGACTCGTGCACGAGAACATTGGACATCTCGGAATTTTTGTCTCTGGTCGCGTTGCGAAGAAAGAACACTCACAGATCGTCTCGGTATTGAAGTCCATTGAAATGTTGACGCCGGGCCTTTACGCAATGCATATCACCGAGCGCAAAGACGAAAACGGCAAGACAGAGTACGACGTCGAGTTCACCGAACGACGTCTGGAGGAAATTGTTGCCCGCATCAACCGCTTCGAGCGTGCCGATGAGAAAGCCTTCGAGGCTGTGGCAGTGGTTTCCGAATTCAACCAGCGTGCCTACGAGTCGTTCGCGCAGCCGCTTATCCAGGGCTTATCGAACGAGTACGCGACCAGGCTTTGGCGCTGGTTCCATCCCATGCGATTTCAACGCTGGGTGTTTTCCGATCTGAACCCATGGCTGGCATGGCTTGGCCCGGCGGCAGAGATGGTGAAGACGCAGCGAAAGCCGGCGAACAATGATCAGCCGTTCCGGCAGGTCGAGCAGATGATGTCGGAGTTGATCAGCGCCTCGCTTGACTACTACCGCGACGTACGCGATGCCGGCAGCGAGGCAATGTTCTTTCACACCTACGGCACCATGTTCTCTCTCGCAAGGCCGGCCGAGGATGAAACTAAATCTCAGGGCGTTATCGAACCGAAACCACGCGAGTCTCCGGAAGTGCAAGAGGCACTCGCGTCCGTCGCCAAGGGTGGCTATGTCGAGGCCCTCTCCCGAACTGGTTATCTGCTCGCTGTCCAGGGCAAACCCCTGCAACTGGCACGATTGGAACTCAAACAGGAGCTGATGGATAAGTACCGCGACTTCTTGCCGGAACTGCCACCAAACCAGAGGCGGCTTATTCGTGGAAGACAGGAGATCATCTGCCTTTATGAGCCGGAAAAGGCAATTTCAACTCTGCCTCGACTGCTGTCGGATACTAAGGACCGAAGCCGCTTCTTGAGCCTGCTGGATCAGCTTGTTAAAGATCCGATGATCGACTTGAAGGGCTTCGGACCCACGCCGGAGCAACTCGCAATGGTAAAGCGCATCCGGAAAGTGCTGACGGATGAAGGGATCACTTCTGCAGCCTGATTGCTCTGAAACATGAGACTGACCGAGCAGCTGCTTTTTCAGTAGGTGAATTGCCTTCCGGGGCGTCGCTCCGGAAGGAAGGTGAGAGACGATGAGTAGTTTCACGAATCAGACCTTCGAAGAAATACAGATTGGGACCACGCTGACGGTGCCGCATCGCCTTAGCAAGATGGATGTCGATGCGCTAGCCCTGGTCTCAGGCGAGATTGACGCGTTTCATGTCGATGACAACGATGATGGAAGGAAAAAGGAAATCGTCGCCGAAGCTGTCGCTGCAGAGGCGCTATTGTCCGCTTTGCTCAAGCGGCGCTTGCCCGGACCTGGCACGACTATTGTTGCCCAGGAACTCAGATTTTCGGGAACAATGGCGGCAGGAGACGAAGTCGTGGGCACCGTCACCGCCAAGGAAAAGCACGCCGAAGGCAACCTCATTGTTTTCGACTGCCATGTCTTCCAGGGCGATCAAGACATAGCCTCCGGCACCGTAACCGTCGCTGCGCCAGCCACGCGCATTTGCTACAACGAAGTCTCCACCCCGCAGATCATTCTGCGACGCAATGATGCATTCGCCAGGCTGTTTAGGCTCTGCGCGGACATTCCTCCTGTCAGCTGTGCCATCGTACACCCCTGTGATCGAGACACTTTACTGGGGCCTTTGCAGGCGGCGGAGCGCGGGTTGATCGAACCGATTTTCGTTGGTCCCGAGCGCAAGATCCGTGCGGTGGCCAAAGCAGAGAACGTTGATCTTTCGCCATATCGCCTGGTGTCCACCGAGCACAGCCAGGAGGCTGCGCAGGTAGCAGTTGCCATGGCGCGGAAGGGCGAAGTCGAGTCGTTGATGAAAGGCAGTCTTCACACCGACGAGTTGATGTCTGCGGTCGTACCCTCAGCGACTGGCTTGCGCACGGCGCGTCGCATGAGCCATTCGTTTGTGCTCGATGTCCCTGCATATCCGCGTTTGCTTGTGGTCACGGACGCGGCCATCAACATCGAGCCGACGGCAAAGGACAAGGCGGACATCGTTCAGAACGCTATTGACCTCGCACACGTATTGGGGATCGCGCAACCGCGCGTGGCGATCCTTGCCGCTGTCGAGACCGTCAATCCCGAAATGCAGGCAACAGTAGACGCGGCCATGCTGTGTAAGATGGCCGACCGCGGCCAGATTACAGGCGGTATTCTCGACGGACCGCTGGCGTTCGATAACGCGGTGAGCGAAGAAGCGGTAAAGATCAAGAAGATCGTCTCCCCGGTTGCGGGCCGTGCCGATATCCTGCTTGTCCCCGACCTCGAAGCCGGCAACATTCTGGCCAAGCAGTTGCAATATCTCTCCGGTGCCGAAGCCGCCGGCATCGTGCTGGGTACGCGGGTGCCGATCGTGCTTACCAGCCGCGCTGACACGGTGCGAACGCGCCTTGCTTCGACGGCGGTCATGAAGTTACTTGTGCACGCTAATCGCAGCTCGATTGCCAATCAACAAATCGAGGCCACCCATGGATGATGTAATCGGCGTTCTTAATTCCGGCTCTTCGAGCATCAAGTTCTCTCTCTTCTCGGTCGATGGCGACGATCTGCGCCCCAGCGTCTATGGGCAGATCGAGAGCCTTTACACATCTCCGCGCTTTGTCGCTAGACTCGATGGCAAAATCCAGGCGGAGAAATCCTGGGGCGAAGGAGTAAAACTCGACCATCGGGACGCGACCGAGTTCTTACTCGCCTTCCTGCGCAATGAATTGGCCGGCTCGCGTCTGATCGGCGTTGGTCACCGCGTTGGGCACGGTGGCTTGAATTTTAGAAGTCCGGTACGCGTGGACAGAGGTGTGGTGCAGGCATTGGAAAAGCTCATCCCGCTGGCTCCTCTGCATCAGCCCTACAACTTGGCGCCGATCTCCCTGGGCCTTGAGCGTGTGCCGGAGCTGCCTCAAGTTGCCTGCTTCGACACGGAGTTTCACTGCACCAACCCAGAGCTGGCGCAGATGTATGCAATCCCGGCGGAGTTGCAGGACGCGGGCGTGCGGCGTTATGGCTTTCACGGACTTTCCTACCAGTACATTGCCTCGGCATTGCCTCGATTCGACGCCGTAGCGGCTGGCGGCCGGACGGTAGTGCTTCACCTGGGCAGCGGCGCCAGCATGTGCGCGATGCAGGGCGGCCGGAGCGTGGCAACTACGATGGGCTTCAGTCCGGCGGAAGGGTTGCCGATGGGAACGCGCTGCGGCAGCATCGATCCCGGCGTGCTCATATTTCTCATGGACAGCCGCGGAATGGATGCGCGGGCCATCGAAGCGCTGATCTATAAACAGTCAGGGTTGCTTGGCGTCTCCGGGATCTCGAACGATATGCGCGTATTACAGGAAAGTACAGCACCCCGCGCCAAACTCGCCATTGACCTCTTCGTTTACCGGGTCCGGCGGGAACTTGGTTCCCTTGTTGCCGCACTCGGAGGGCTGGATGCGATTGTCTTCACGGCAGGAATCGGGGAGAAAGCGCCTGCCATTCGTGAGAGGATATGTCGCGATGGGGCTTGGCTTGGCATCGAGTTGGACGCCGAGGCCAATGCGGCAGGCGGCCCACGCATAAGCAGCGCCCGAAGCTCCGTGGCAGCCTGGGTGATTCCGACCAAAGAGGAGCTGCTGATCGCGAGCCACACGCTGCGCGTGCTCAAAGCCGGCTCAGGAGGAAACACGATGGCCGCCTGAAGTCAGTAACGGATTCCAATGTTAAGAGAGTTGCCGGACAACACGGAATCCTCAGCTATACACACCTGCATGGTCAAACAACACAGAGGTACGCTGCTGATGCCAAGAGCAATCATTCCGTCCCGGTTCGGCTCTCGCCTGGAAATCGGAACGAATTGCTGGCCCGAAGTTCGGTCACGCTACGCACCACAGCATTCGCCTTTTCTGCGTCAATACCTGCGTCGCTTGCCTGGTACGTCACTCGCGTAGGCGCCGCAAACCGAGTGCCAGCAGCCTCAACAATTTCAGCTATCTTCAGAATGACGTTCTGGCGAATGGCAGTGAACTCCGGCCATTTGCCGGTCTTGCAATAAGCGAATAACTCCAACTCGAAGGCGGCACCGGCAAAATTGGCTACCCGAACTCTCGAACTTCCGAATTCGACCCCGGGGTGTTCGTTAAGCATGTTCTGCACGCGGTCCAGCACGTACCGTAGTTGTTCGACTTGGGTTTCAATCCGCAGCAAGAAGTTCTGGTTGATAAGGATTTTTCTGCGGGAGTTCATGTTTTCGAACTGCATTTGCGCCAGCACTCCGTTCGGAATGACCAGCAGCTTCTGGTCGAGGGTTCGCAGCTTCAAAGAGCGGAGCCCGATATCTTCCACAATGCCGAGTCTATCCCCGATCTGGCAGAAGTCACCGACTTCTATAGCCTTGTCCATCAGCAACGAGATCCCGCCTAGAAAATTTTCAAGTGATTTTTGCGCAGCCAGAGCTAACGCCAGTCCGCCGATGCCGAGTCCAGCAAGCGTTGTCTTTACATCCAATCCAAATATCGCCAATGCGATAAGCAGGCCAATTGCCAAAAGCAGGATGCTGGTCACTCGCCGCATCAAGGTGAGGATTGACTCCCCACCTCTGTGTTGCGTTCTTGCCCGGTTCACCGCCTCTTCGAAGCTTCGGTCAATGATCGCGTCTACGAGCCACACGCAACATGCCGTCAGAAGCACTGCCAGAAAACGAAAGTAGTAGACGCGATACAAGAGTGGAGGCTCAAGC
Source organism: uncultured Acidobacteriota bacterium (assembly GCA_963787715.1). GTDB lineage: Bacteria > Acidobacteriota > Terriglobia > Terriglobales > Acidobacteriaceae > TOLSYN. The sequence continues at coordinate 58,172 of CAWBEC010000002.1, forward strand.
AGGTAAACCAAAAGGCTGTGTATCGAGATCGCAATGATGCATTTGAGGGACATTCCGACTCGTCTCGGAAATACTGTGGTGAAAGGAAGTTTCCGGAATTTGCAACGGATTCGTTTCGGCGCACTGAGCAGTAACTCCAGAAGCCAAGCCAGCAGCCACGAAACCGGGATCGAGAGCAGCCATATGAGCCATTGCGCCAGAGACATCCCCAGCAGTCGCCGGGCCGTGAGCGCGGCAGGCATGATTCGGGCAATTTGATCAGCGAGTGTCGGCGTTTCGCTTTTCAGTTGGGCATAGAGCTTGGGGATGTCCGCAACCGTATCTTTCGATATCAGCCATATCTTCCCTGAGGCCGGGTCGTTCACCCGCACGAGGATAACGTCCGTTGTCGTGTCAGCCACCACCAACTCACCAGCCCGCACTTGGCCGGGCGGAAACCCAAGTCCAACCGTGCCGTCAGGAACATCGCTCAACAAGCCGATGTTGCCTTTGAACCTTTGCAGCAGCGCATGTAGCTCCTCGGCGCGCTGGGTCAAGTTCGTTTTTTGCCCGGAGATTGGTTGCAAGTAACGAGCGGCGGTCGCGTAGTCCTCACGTTCTGAGCATTCGAGCAAGCCCATCATCGAACCACGTGGAGTCTCGCGTCCCAGCGGGTCGATTGGGGCTACAGGCTCAGCTTTGGAGGGCGGAGGAGCTGCAGATTTCGGAAGCTGGGCAGGAGATCGCGCAGCCGAGCCTGCGAATAAGAAGATAGCAAGGGCTATGCGGAGAACGTGGGAAAGTGACCTGGTTTTTCCTTGTCGATTCTTTCTTAGCAAAGGCATCTGTTTCGTCCAGTCGCCCGAAATTATTGTCTGTCAGTCAGCGGGTGGAGAAAACGAGCGAAATCCCTAAGTTCTAGAGCTGCGGTAGGCGAGTCGCTGCAGTGCTCTAACCTCGAAGAAGTGCCGGCAAGACTGGTAAGCTGGCGTTGGCATAGCCAAAATCTGACTTCCGAAGCCACTTTGAGGCCGACTCGAGGTCTGCACAACTAGGGAAATCCCTAGGCGGGAAAGTTCCTAAATGGGAAGCTCTTAAGTAAAGAAATCCCCAAGTAGCAGTGGTGGTGGTGGATAAGTTTGGCGTGTTACGCAGGCTTGATGAATTTCAGCCTAGGAGGAGTGGAAGCAGCGTTGAATTGCGTCCGCCTCCGACGCATAATTCAGCCACTACTAGCGCGCCCATGCAAAGTGTGAATTCAAAGCAACGCCCCGGCGTGATACTCCGCTTCCTAAAGCGATTTGCGCGGCGTTGGCTGATATTGACTCCGTTTGTGTTGGTTTGCTTCGCGCCTGGTTCCCAGGCGCAGGTCAAAAAAAACGTTCTCATGATCAACGAACCTGGAGAGTCCCATCCTGCTCCTCAGCTCGCGACCAACATGCTCCTTTCGGTGCTGCATTCAGACCGGCGCTTCCAGGTCGAGTTTTACCTGGAGAAACTGGACGCCGTTTATCACTCGCCTGAATGCCAGAAGAAGCAACGTGATTTTCTTGCACAGAAGTATCGAGACCGCAAACTTGACCTGATTCTGTTGATGGGTCCGGACGCGATCCGGTTCCTGGCAGAGACTTCGAAGTCTCTATTTCCCGACGTCCCAGTCGTGTTCTGTTGCAGCGTTCCAGGCCAGATCGACAAAAAGAGTCTACCCGCTCGATTTACAGGCTCTTGGTTGCAATTGGAGCCCGCGAGGACACTGGATGCCGCGCTACGTTTGCTGCCGGAAACGCGCCACGTCTTCGTGCTCGCGGGACAAGCCGATTACGATCGACATTTAACGGCGCTCGTGAACGCTGCGCTGAATCCCTATGAGAACGAGCTTGATGTCCAATACCTGACTGACCTTCCGATGAACCAGCTGCAGGAAAGGGCGAGGCATTTTCCGAGCCAATCCATCGTTCTTTATCTTTCCTTCTTCAAGGACGTGGATGGGCAGGAGTTTCTCACCGCCGCCGATGCCCTTGGCATGATCGCTGCGGCCTCGAATGCTCCGGTCTTTGGTATGTCCGACAGCTATCTCGGCCGCGGCCTTGTCGGCGGCTACGTAGTCAGCTTCGAGGAGCAGGGTAAGATCGCGGGCCGCAACGCTCTTGCGATTTTAGGAGGAAAGCTCCCGCAGGAGATTCCCATCGTGCATGCCCCTGGGGTTTACCTGTTCGACTGGCGAGAGTTGCGGCGGTGGAATCTGGATGCAAGTAAACTCCCGGACGGAAGCACCATTTTGTTTCGTGAGCCGACTCTCTGGGAACAACACAAGCAGAGCTTGCTCACCGGATTACTGATAATTGTGAGTCTGGGTTCGATGACCATCTATCTCCTGTTCAAGCAGAAGCAACTCAAATTAGCCAGGGAAACTCAAGAGCAACTCAGCGGCATGCTGATCAACGCGCAGGAAACGGAACGTAGCCGGCTTGCTGCCGAAATACATGATGACTTTAGCCAGAGACTGGCAGCGCTGTCGCTCGGGCTGGAAACGGCAGTTGAAGGCATCCCCGAGTCGCTGCAGAAAACCTGTGGGCAAATGAACGAGCTTATCAATACTGTCAGCGAACTTGGCTCCGATCTTCACACTCTGTCGCACCGGCTGCATTCCTCGACACTTCAGAGGCTCGGCCTCGTTGCGGGAGTGGAATCATTTTGCAAGGAATTTACCGCGCAACAAGAAACGCAGGTTGCATTTTCTCACCATGACGTGCCGCGATTCGTGCCTCCTGATGTTGCACTGTGTCTGTTTCGCATCGTTCAGGAAGGACTTCGGAATGTCAAGAAACACAGTGGAGCAGCGAATGCGCTGGTGCGAATCGAGGCAATGGATGACTCCCTTCATTTGTCCATCACAGATGATGGCAAGGGGTTCGATGTGACAGGTGTCTCGAGCCGCCATGGGCTCGGTCTATTGAGCATGAGAGAGCGAGTACGGTTGGTAGCTGGCCGACTCGAGATTAGCTCGGAAAAGAAAAAGGGAACTCGGATTGATGTCTGGACGCCGATTGATTTGAACTCTGATGCGAAACGGATTAAACCGGCCACCGGTCCAGCCCCTGCGCCTGGAGCCGCTTCGACCTGGAGCAACGCCGCTTGAGCTGCGGCACCACTGTGCTACGCAGCGGGGACTAACAAATGGAAACCCGGCCACAACTTTTGATCGCAGACGATCACGTCATCTTTGCTGATAGCCTTCGGCTTCTATTGGAGAAGCGATACACCGTTGTGGGGACTGTTGCCGACGGGCGTGCGCTTATCACTGAAGCTCTGAGGTTCAAGCCGGACGTGATTGTCGTCGACATCGGCATGCCTCTTTTAAACGGTTTGGATGCTGCTGAGCGAGTGCGCAAGCAACTTCCAAAAGTGAAGCTCGTATTCCTGACGATGCAGGACAATCCTAATCTGGCTGCTGCCGCTCTTGAGTTGGGGGCGGCAGCATTCGTTCTCAAGCACTCGGCAGGCTCAGAGCTGTTGATGGCGATAGACCAGGTGATGCATGGCAAATGCTACGTGACTCCCAAGCTGAGGTCGGAAGACTGGGTTGTACAGAAGGCGCGGGCGCGCCAGTACTGCAAGCATTTAACTCCAAGACAACGTGACATTGTGCAGTTGTGCGCAGAAGGGCGCCCGATCAAGGAGATCGCTGGACACCTGAACCTGAGCGAGAAGACAGTCGAGTTCCACAAGCATCACATCATGGAAATATTCAACCTGCAAAACAATGCGGACCTGGTACTCTTCGCCCTCAAGGAGGGTCTCATTTCTCTAAACCCAGATCCTTCGCAGGAAAAGCAATTCTCCTGAAGGCAGTGTCTTCCTCTTCCATTAGGGGTTTCCCTAGTTGTAGGGGCTCAACCGTTAACCTAACATCGGCATGTTGTGAGCGTGAACATGTTCGCGACGACCTGTCCGTCACGGCATAGGGAAGCCGTATGTCTGAAATCAAAAATCCTGCGGTCTCTGAGAAACGTTGCCGTATCTTGCTGGCCGACGATCACGCTCTTTTGCTGGAGCGATTGACGACGTTTCTACAGCCGACATTCGATGTAGTGGGCGTGGCGCGCGACGGTCTCGAAATGGTCGAACAGGCTATGCGACTAAAACCTGACATCATTGTGGCCGACATATCAATGCCGGGGATAGACGGAATTGAAGCGGCCAATCGACTTCGGGAAATGGGTGCGAGGGCCACCATAGTGTTTCTGACAATCCATGATGGCCGTGAGTTTGTAGATGCCTGTTTCGCGACGGGAGCACTTGGTTTTGTAGTGAAGTCTCACATGAGGACGGATTTGATGCCCGCCATCGACGCCGCATTGTCGGGCCGCCACTTCCCATGAGCCTCAGGTTTTAGAACAATTCCCTAGTTGCCGTAGCCCGATACTGCTCTCGCCTTTAGGTTGTCATTCTGAGCGCAGCGAGGAATCCCCGCACCGCCCAAATCTGCAATGCCGCCCCCAGAGTCTCTTCTGCCTCGAACTGCCTTTGACGGTGTACACCTTCTGTGGAACCGCCCTAGGGCACACAAGCTGCTAATGCATCGACGTGCCCGGTATCCAAGGGCGTCCTTCGTCAGAGAACGCACGCTCAGGTGGGTCGAGAGTAGAACATCCCGCATCTCGCTTGGAACAAATCCGGCGCAGACTCCATCAACGCTTTGCAGTACTATCGACGGCTGGAGCTGAGCTCCAGGCATTTGCTGGCCATTGGTCATAAGTGGGGTGCCAAGTTTTGTCGGGGTTATAAACTTCCATGGTCTTGAAGATTTCTAACGAACTGGGACCCAGATCTTTCTCATAGACGATTCCATCGTTACTGACTATGAAAGTCTTCACTCCGGTCACCCGGTATTCAGCCGGAGCCGCTACCAGCGCAAAACCACCAATCATGATGCCTTCGATCACGTAGTCAACCTTGCCCATCGGAGCTGCAGGACCTTGCCCCTTCAAGATTTTGAAATAATAACCGTGGTAAGGTTCGGCTTTGCTGGAGTACCCCTCGGCCAACGCCTTTGCGACCTGTTCACCGATGGGGCCGGCAGGATCACCATTGGCATCCCGCCAGGAGAGTCCGTCCTGTTTCCCTGGAGAGCTGATGATCTTCTGCGCGTACTGATTCACTCCAGAATTGTCGTGAATCTGCAAGGCGTAGTCCTCTTGAGCTTCAACGTACCCAAGACAGACTTGAATCGCATCGAGTTCGTTTGCTCCAATGCGGCGGCGCAAAACTTCTTTACGGCCTGCCTTCGAGTCGAAGAACCACTTATCGCCTCTTCTAACGAGAGGAACAGGAAACGGCCAGTCGTTGCTGCCGACGATGATCGTTGCGCGGTTTGGGTTTCTTGGATCGACTACCACGGAATTCTTTTGAGCCGCCAACTCCGCGAACGCGAGTCCGTTGTTCTTATCCCGCACCGGGTCCGATGAGGCGATAAAGTCCTTTCCCTCCGCTCCGAAGATCTGCAGCAAGGCTTTCGGGTCATAGGGGTTTGTCGAGGCAATGAGGCTTTTGGCAGCCTCCTGCGGTGTAGCGAATCCCTTCTGGGATGTTGTTGCAGCACTGCTTGGTGATGCCTGCTGTGTGGCGAATGCCGGAGAGTAGATCAGCAGGGCTGTCAAAAGCGTCCGCACGGCCAACTTGGATGAGATCATTATGCTTGCCTCCCTATCTCCGCCGCCACCGCCGCCACGTCCAGCGGCGCGTCCACCACCGCCCATGCTCGAAGCGCCTCGTGCACTGCTGGCTTTAGCTCCCGCACCACTCGCCCCACTTCCTGCTCCGCTAAAGGCATCGGTGTTCCGGGCACTTGGGGTGTTGGGTACGGAGCGATTGCCCACACGATCACCGCCGCCACCGCCGCGGTTCGCGGTGTCGGTTCGCGGAGTACCGGAGCGGTTCGCTGAGGCTGCCGCCTGACGATTTGCTGCCCCGGTTCCAGCATTCGCGCGATTCGAGACATTTTGTTGTCGAGTGCCTTGCCCGTTCGCTCTGGCTTCGCCCCTGGCCGTGCCGCCGTATCTATTTGCGGTTGCACGGTCGGAGTACGGAGCTCCGCCACGATGTTGTGGATTGTGCTGCCAGTTGCTCCGGTTTACCTGGCCTCTGTTGCCGCCCTGGAGATTCCGGTTGGAGTTGTTCACAAAGGTGTTATTGCGATTGACAGTGACATTGTTGTTGCCGCCCCATCCGCAGTTATAACCCCAACCACCGCCCCAAGCGGCTCCCATAGCCATGCCGACACCGAAGGAGAGTGCCATTCCTGCCGCATAGTAACCGGCCGGGTATGCGACGGGAGGATATGCATAGGCTGGCGCTCCATAGACCACGACAGGGTCGTAGCTGGGCACATAAACCACTTTCGGATCAGCTTGTTCAATCACCACGACAGTCTTGTTCTCAACAACCTTCGTTTCCACTTTTTGTTGTTCGCTCGTTTTTAGATTTCCTTTGTCTTTGGCTTTACTGCGCATGCGCTGTACTGCATCCATTACCTCCTTCTGTTGCGCAAGGAAAGCATTGCCCAGGTCCGTAGTCCATTTGATGTTTTCCGCTAATAACTTGACGACGTCTGGCAATGCCGCCATAGCCTGAATGCTGGGATCCCAGTCCTGCTTTTGAACCGCATCCGCCAGAGCCTTGTCTTTCAGTTCTTTGTTCTGTTGCAGCCATTGTTGTAGCTGGACAATCTCGAGCGGATAGGTGGAGGCAACAAGCGTCTGGCTGAGAAGGGGATCCGAATACAGTGCAATCGGAGCTACCAGGGAATCCAACTGCTCAGGCGGGATCTTTGCCGCCTGCTGCGCACCCGCCTGCTGCGAACCCGCCTGCTGCTCACCGGCGTTGGTCGATTCTTGAGCCACCAAATTGGCGTCGCCGAAAGGAAGTAAAAATACGCAGATCAGAGCCGTAACCCGGCGAAAGACGTGGACTGGCGATCTCGTCCGCCAATCTCCATTCATATGGATGTCCTCCAAACCCAAATCTCTCGCTCGTACCTCACGACGAGGGACATTTTAGTTTTTAAGTCGATTGCAGCTCGGGAAAAACTAGGGAAATCCCTAGTCCGGCTGATCCCATCCTGGAGTGCCACCTTTACGTTTAGCGGCGCGGCCAATTGGTAGCTGGAGTCGCCGGTACCGGTGCCTGCGACTCCAGCTTGTAATTCTTGCTCTCGATGATCCTGGTTCGCCACCAAACACGCCCTCCTGTTCCCATTTCCCATCTCGGTGTGACTGTACCAAAAAGGGGTATTACATCAACTAACGTAACTTTACGCGGGGAGCGGAAACGGCCAGAATTGCTTCCAAGCATGAAGGCCGAAGTAGATTACAAGGACGTTAGTACATAGCCCGGCCGGCGACCTTCAGCGCGAAGCGAACGGGGCCTGGATAAGGCGGAGACTGAGAGCAACTGTCATCCGCCGGAGAATGAGTGCAGGGACACTGGTAGGAAATCTCAAAGCACATCTGGAAATTTTGAAGGAGGCATGTTCTGGTTCGTAGGTAATCATGCGGCAAGAAAGAAACGGAATACCCTTGCCGGTCTAGATACGTTGATTACTTGCCATACCAACATGCAAGTCTTTTGTTCGGGGGCCTTATGAGATCAGCGAAGAATCATAATTCGCTCTCACAGCTAGGTTCAGTCAGAGTTCCTGCTCCTTTGGATGCAGGGGCTTCGATCGAAAATCGTCAAGTTGCGCCTGAGCTGCGCGCTGTGCATGCCACCAGCGCCAGTGTCCCGGTTTCTGCCGGCGCCATTCGTAGAAAGCGCCTGAGTCGGCACCCGATGCGCGGCTTTTCATTACTGGAACTGATGGTAGTCCTATCGATCATGGTAGTCGTGATGGCGATGGCGCTCCCGATCGTGCAGTCATCGATGGCCAACTATCAGCTACAGTCGGCGGTTTCCTCTGTGACGGGAGTAATTCAGTCGACGCGTTACCGGGCTATTTCCCAGGGGTATCCGTTCCAGCTCGTGTTCAGTCATGCAGCTGGTACTTACGGGTTAAAAAGCAGTCCAACCAATAATGGAGTTTTCACCAACGTTGCCGGGTGGGGTCCCGTTCCTTTTGGCAATACCTCAACAACACTTGGAGCCGATGCGACATTGCAGTTTAGCGGTGGCGGATCGGTGAAAGCTACGACGGGAACGATGACCTTGGTCTTAACGCGTTCCGGCAGAACAGGGACTATTACGGTATCTAATTATGGCAATGTCAACGTCGTCTATAGTCCGTAGAGCCGGACCCGCGGCAGGGTTCACATTGCTGGAGGTCATGATGGCCATAACCATCCTGGCAGTCGGGATGTTGGCGCTTGCTGCCGTGGTCTCTAAGACAGTCGCAAGTACTGAGCATTCGAGATACATGAGCATGGCAGGCCCGTTGGCCTCCTCAAAGCTTGAGGAGCTAACGCGCCTGCCGATCAGCGATACAGGCATCCAGATCTCCTCTGGAGACAGCGCCGGTAGCCTGACGGCAAATATTGGGCCGGTCACCGTCGGCACAGCGTCCGTGATTTACTACGACGAGGTCTACCTTTCCTCAGGGAATGGCAATGTGACCGTGACGACCTATGAGTTTAACAAGTCAAACAGCACCTATGGCTATTTCACGCAGTCGCAAGACCCAGCTGCTGGAACGAAACCGTCCTCGCTTAGTAATTGGAGTACAACGCCACCATCCAGCGAGACCAGCGACACGATTCAATTTGAACGACGGTGGTTGATCGAGGACAGCACTCTCACTGGACTTCCAGCAGGCGTGCGCCGCATAACAGTCCTGGTCTGCAATCCTTTATGTCCTGCGCAAAATAGTTCGATCAAGCCCCAAGTTCAATTTCAGATGAGCACGGTGCGACAATGAGGAACAGACTCCAGCAGCGGTTAGCTTGCGCGCGGACCGAGATTCGGAGGAGCCGTTGGTCTGGCTTCTCGATGATAGAACTAATGATCGCAATGGCGATTTTTGTTATTGTTGGCGGAGCCGCCGTCAGTTTGTTCAGACAACACACAAGTCTTTTTGTCACCCAGCTGAACCAGGTTGGACTGAACTATCGAATTCGAAATGCCATCACGCAGATGCAGATCGACGTTGCGAATGCAGGCGACGGTTTCTACCAATCGGCAGACACACCGGGTTGGCCGGTAGGGTTGACGGTTGTCAACCGGCCCTATGTCTCTGAAACTACTTGCTGGAACTCTACCACCTTCGTGTACTCACAATCGTGCTTCGATCAGCTGTACGTCATCACAGCGGACAAAAATACCCCGGCAGCCCACGTGGGCGTCGCGCTCAATACATCGACGACGAACACCTTGGAGCTGACGCCCACCGGCGCAACCACGCTCGCGCAGTTGAAGGCTGATTACAAGAAGGGTGATCAGATCCTCTTCGTAAACAGCGCGGAAACGTTGATGACCACGGCCATTCTGACCGCGGACGCGGCGTTCGACAACCCGGTGTCCCCTACATATGTTCAGCTGACATTCGGAGAGACGGCTGCGAACGGCAGCAACACCTCCGCCAATGATAATGTTGCGATCTCCACGAGTACGGACACGACTGGCCTCTACGCTCAGTATGGCACCGCCGACTGGGTTCTCAAGCTGGCCCCCATTTCTTACACCGTGAACACAGCAATCGATCCCAACAGTCCTAAGTTGGTGCGTACCCAGGTTGCGACGAGTACCCAGGCTGCAAGCACGGACATAATTGCGGAGCAGGTCATCGGATTCAAGGTTGGCGTGTCGCTGTATGACCTCTCGGGGACTTCGGATACAGATGATGCCTACACCTACACATCCTCTGCTTTAAACTTAACCAACTTTACGAAGGTTCGCGCGGTCAGGATAAGTTTGATATGCCGCACTCCGCCGGTTTCCGGGAGTACCTATAACAACACATTCGATCATGGGCCATACAAGATCGAGGCTGCTACGGTTGTGGTCAACCCTCGCAGTCTGAGCATGAAGGATCAGTGAGAGGCAGAACATGAAATTCGAAGAAACTTCGATGATGTTTCCCCGCCGGAGAGGCAGACCTCGCGAGAGCGGAGTCGCTCTGATCACCACGCTCCTGCTGTTGTTGTTGCTGACGGGAATGACCGTGGCCATGGTGATGGCCGTCAATTCCGATATGCTGATCAACAGTTACCATGGCAATTTCAGGGGCGGCTTTTACGCCGCGGATTCCGGTCTGGCGATTGTAAGGCAATCCCTTGCCAATCAATTGATCGCCGCAATCCCAACCAATTTCTCCACCTCGGTGCAGCCTATTGCGACCGGCACGGAGAGTACAGTCCTGAATAATGTTATTTCTACATATGGGGCCTCGTACACGCGAATTGGGAGCGGGCAGCCTTCCTCCTGGTCCTCCTGGCCTGCATTATTTCAAATGGACTCGACGCTGGGCCCGAACGATGCTTCCCTCACGTATGTAGGATGTACCATATCGCAGACCACAGCCGTCACCGGACAGACATGCGCAAATCCATGTCCAACAGGCTGCACGACGATTCAGACCACCCCGTATCAGTACACCTACAATTACAGCTATCACATGCTGGTGTATGGCCGGTCCTCCGGCGTACAAAAGACGACGTTGGAAGAATCCGGAACTCTGACGATCAACGTTCCTTTGACGGCCGCTGCTAACACACCTGCGAATTTTTCCGCCTGGGGCATGTTCATCGACCAAACTCCAATCTGCAGCGGTTCTTATCTGGTGCCAGGCACAATTACCGGCCCGGTATTTACAAATGGGGCCTGGAATTTTGGAAATACTGGCCAGTACATTTTTACGGACAAAGTTGGCAGCGTTTCTGCGAAGGCAGGTTTCCAGAACGGCGGTGGTTGCGACCAACTCACAACGGGGAACGATTCGAGCGCTCATATCTCCCCGACTTACGCCATCCAACCGCAGTGGGGGCGGCCGGCGATCACCTTGCCGTCCAACGACTATAACCAGCAGGACGCGGTCCTCGATGGCATAGGCACCAGCGGAGGACCGACGAAGCAAGCCGCGCTAATGGGCACCAGCGAGAATGCATACCCGGCCAGCACGCCGAGCACTGGAGTCTACTTGCCGTACAAGTTGGTGGGTGGAGTTCCCACCTTTACCGGCGGCGGCATCCTGGTGGAAGGTGATGCCGCTGTGACGCTGACCACCAATGGCACCGCTACTCCAGCGACGCAGACTTACACCATCACACAAGGCACAACGGTCACGACCATCACGGTGAATAACACTGCCAACACCACAAGTTTCAGTGATAACAAAGGTCACACTGTCCCAACAATCACCGGCGTTCCGTCGGTACGGAATTCGGCGGGGACGGCGCTGAGCCCGTCTACAATGCTCTATGTGGACGGAAATATCACAGCGCTCTCCGGTCCCGGCGAAGGTACAACGAATACCACCACCTGGACAAACACCAATCCCGCCATTCAGAATGGCACGGCACTTACGATCACAGCGCTTGGCGACGTGACCATCACGGGTGATCTCCGGTATGCGACAGAACCGGTTACAACGAGTGTGACAACAAGCTACCCCATCGTTGACACGCTCATTCCAGGAAATAACAACGGACAGGCCTTTGGAATATTCACGGCAGGCGGCAATATCAACCTCAACAATAAGCAAAGTGATGGCAACCTTCAAGTCGACGCTTCACTGGCCGCAATCTCGCAGGGAGGATCGGGAGGCTTGGTCAACACCGGTAATGCGATCAATACCCTCGCGATTGTCGGGGGCCGAATTCAGAACACGATCCAGAATATCAACGCAACCACGCGAAACGTTTACTTCGACCGCCGGTTCGCAGCCGGTATGGCGCCCCCGTGGTTTCCCAGCACAACGATACCCAACCCAGGACTGGATCAGCCGAATGGTCCCACTTCAAGTTTCCAGCGAGTGCAGTGGGTGAATCAGACATCTTACCAATAGCGCAGTGGCGAGATTTGTCCCGCGAAGAGTAAACGTTGCCTGTTCATCTGGCCGCCTCGTCAGAGGTGCTTCGCTTCGCCGCGTATGCGTTAGTTTCTCTGTTCAGGTCGTCATACCAGCCTCCGGTCACGGCGTGTAGCGCAGCCTCAGGTTGCGCCCCGCCAGCCAAGTTGGCCAGCAGGCGGCGCAAGCCGTCCATGCCGTAGGCGGAGCGGAGATACTCGACAGCAGAGAGCGATTCGAAATACGCTCGTTGGGCCTGTTCGGAAGTCATTCCTTGAAAGGAACCTTCCAATTGCGACAATGGTACGAACTCGCTGGCAGCGGCCTGACGCCTAAGAGATGCAGTCAGAGCATCAAGGCTCTGCGGCTCTTCCAACTGGGCCAACCCTTCGTTCAACCACACCGGACAGCGCGGAACTGCCGCATGCACAAACGAATGAGTCAACTCATGCCTCAACACGGATTCCAACTGTGGCGTGATGCTGGAAATCTCACCCAATGGAATTCGCATACTGCCGTCGTTGAGTGCTCCCACCCAGGTGGGTGACTTTGTAACATCGGAGAACTGTTGGGCGCTGTAGAAAACGACGGTTACAGGAATTTGTGGCATGACGCCGAGGTCAACGGCAAGGTCGTCATAGTCGTGCTCGAGCGTACGAAATAGGTCGTCTGAAAGAGCTTCCACCGGCTTGCCCCCTTCGTAGCGCAGCACGAAATGGCCACGAGCCGTCTCGGTGAAACGTCCTTCCACGGCAGCCTCGCGTTTCGTTTTCTCCAGCAACTCCTTGAGGCTCTCGTCCGGAGACAGTTGCAGCGAATGTTCCCAGGCTGTCACTGCATCTTCCAGTCGGCCAGCTTGGTAGTACGTCTGTCCCAGGATCCGTTGCACATTGGCCGACTCGGGCTCCAAATGTGCAGCCTGCTCACCGTGTGCCACCGCATCGCTCGTCTGGCCGGAGTTCAGCATTAACACGGCGCACCAAGTCTGAAGACCTGCGTTCATTGGCTCTGCTGCCACGGCTCGCTGAATGTGGTCGAGTGCCTGCTCCTCGCGATTGTGTTCGTGCTCGTAGCGTGCAGCCGCAAACTCAGCGGCTGCGGTCAGCGATGGCACTCCCCGCTTCTCGATTTCGGCCAGCGCACCTTCGTCGACGCGGCCTGCGATCAGAATCTGCTGCAGTAAGGCTGCCGGATCAACATTGCCAACCCGAGCAACCTCCGGTGTCACAACCACGGTTTTTGGTGGCTGACGAGGTCGCCACTGCGTCATCGAGACAGTCCGCCCGAGGATCCAGGTCGTTCCCACTAGCACGATGAGAACACCCAGCCAGCGTGCCCCTTGTCGATCTCCAATGATCAGAGACATAGAAGGCTTACAGTGTAAACCTCTCACACGTGAGCAGTTGTTTGAATCCACAGACGGTGTCGCAGACTTAAGTTACGAAAGAACACAGGGCGATTCTGCGCATGAGCGTGGCTAAGGTACAACCCGCGAATCGCGGCGTCCAGCGGCATGATGCGCTCACTTTTGGCAGTCTGCCGCTGAGTTTCAGAATCGGTGCGGAGATTGCGGAGATAGTAATGTGCTGCGTTGCAGCATTCTGTGCAGTATGATGTTTCAGGAAGCGGCAGCCAGCTTAACCCTTCGACCTACACACCGCCACCGTGAGTAGTACTCATCGACCAGACAAACAATCTGGCCACCGGCGTATCGACGGAGGCCAGCGTTTTGCATCATCTGTTGAAGCAAGCAACTAAGGAATCCAACTTATGAGTACTCTCCGCGTGGGCTATGAATTGGTCTATGAGTGTCCGCAGCCGACGCCCATGATTTTGATGTTGAACATCCACCATAGCCGTCTCCCCGATATGATTGTGCCGGACAAGCTGACGACTACTCCCCCGGTGCCGATTGCTTATTATGACGATGCGTTCGGCAACCGCTGTAGCCGAATCGTCGCACCGGTGGGTGAGATTCGGATTTCAGCCGACGGCATTGTAGGGGATACAGGTCTGCCGGATATTGTTGCCGATTGGGCACAGCAGCAGCCGGTACAGGACTTGCCGGAAGATGTTCTGGTGTTTCTCATGGGGAGCCGGTATTGCGAAACCGACCGGCTCTCTGAGGTGGCTTGGAACTTCTTCGGTCATTCCCCGACCGGCTGGGGACGGGTTCAGGCTATCTGTGATTTCGTCCATCGCCATATTGCCTTTGGCTACGAGTACGCCAATGCGACGAAATCCGCCTGGGGGGCATTCAACCAACGCCAAGGCGTTTGCCGCGACTACGCACATCTTGCTATTACGTTCTGCCGGTGTATGAACATTCCGGCCCGATATTGCACCGGTTACCTGAGTGATATCGGGATGGCGCAGCCATACGGACCGGGGGATTTTGCCGGCTGGTTCGAGGCATATCTGGACGGTCAGTGGTACACATTCGACCCTCGGAACAATACGCCACGCAGAGGCCGGGTCTTGATGGCCAGAGGCCGCGATGCAGCCGATGTTCCGATCAGCAACACGTTCGGACTGAACACACTGAAAAGTTTCAAGGTCTGGACGGATGAAGTGCTGCAAGCCCCTCGGTAGCAGTCACAAACAACACGGACCGCTGAGAATCGATCCAGCCCTTCGAGAATACCCAACTCCGGCTTTCGGCCTTAAGGCTCAACTTCGCTTATCCAGCCTATAAATTCTTTCAATGGGTTGGCACTCCGCAGAGCGTAAGTGCATGGCCTAAGATAAAGGCAGGTGCATAGTGCGATTCGATTCCTATCGGGTGGAGGGCTTTCACGATGAAATGTTTGCTGCCGATGGTGCAGCACGCGTCGAAGCCCGCATGTTGCTGGATACCATCGAATCTCTTGAGGACGGTCAATTTCTAAGCTGCCAACAGGCTGCAGAGCGGCTGCTCCTGGAACTTGGCATCACCTTCAACGTCTACGGCAAGTCCGCGGGAACCGAGCGAATTTTCCCCTTCGACCTTATCCCGCGCATCGTATGCGCGGAAGAATGGGAGTGGATCGAGCGCGGGCTCAAGCAGCGCATCCACGCGCTTAACGAATTCATCGACGACATCTATCACGACCAGAAGATTCTGAAGGACAGAGTCATCCCGGAAGAGGTCATCCGCTCGGCCGCTTTCTACCGTCCCGCAGTGCCGGGGCATCAATCCCCCGCGGCGAGTCTGGTGCCACATCACCGGCACCGATCTGGTGCGCCACAGCGACGGCCAGATCTATGTGCTGGAGGACAACCTGCGCGTGCCTTCCGGCGTCTCCTACGTGCTGGAAAACCGCGACTGTGATGAAGCGCACGTTTCCGCGTGTCTTCGAAGGGCTGCGGGTGCGCCCGGTGGACGATTACCCCAGCAAGCTGCTGGAGACCTTGCAAGCGATTGCGCCACCTCGCGCCGCAGATCAAGCCGACCGTGGTGCTGCTCACCCCCGGGCATATACAACTCCGCCTATTTCGAGCACAGCTTTCTGGCGCAGCAGATGGGGATTCAACTGGTGGAGGGAAGTGACCTGGTGGTGCAGGACGGGCCTGGTCTGGATGCGCACCACCAAAGGGCTGCGCAAGGTGGACGTGATCTACCGCCGCATCGACGATGACTTCCTGGACCCGACAGGCGTTCCGCCCGGACTCGCTGCTGGGCGTACCCGGCCTGATGGAAGTTTACCGCGACGGGGCGGGTGGCGCTGGCCAATGCGCCGGGCAACGGCGTTGCCGACGACAAGGTGGTCTACTCCTACGTGCCCGAGATGATCCGCTACTACGAAGGCGAAGATCCGATTCTGCCCAATGTGCCCACCTACCTGTGCTGGCGGAAACAGGACCGCCAGCACGTGCTTCAGAACCTGGACAAGCTGGTGGTGAAGTCGGCCAATGAATCCGGCGGATACGGGATGCTGGTCGGGCCGCACTCGACCGCCCGGGCAGCGCGAGGAATTTGCCGCAAAGATCAAAGCGAACCCCCGCAATTACATCGCTCAGCCCACGCTTTCGCTCTCCGCGTTCCGACGCTTGTGGAGGATCATTTCGAGGGCCGTCACGTGGATCTCCGGCCTTACATTCTCTACGGCAAGGAAATCAATGTCATGCCCGGCGGCCTTACCCGCGTGGCGTTGCGCAAGGGTTCGCTGGTGGTGAATTCATCGCAAGGCGGCGGCAGCAAGGATACCTGGGTGCTGGCGGCCTCAACCCAGGAAGGACCTGCATGATCGCTGAACCCCAGCCCTTGCTGAGCCGCGTGGCAGAGTCGGTTTACTGGATGGCGCGCTACATCGAGCGCGCCGAAAATGTGGCGCGTTTCATCGGCGTCAACCTTCACCTGCAACTGGATCTTCCGCTTGAGCCTGCGCACCAGTGGCAGCCATTGATCGATACCAGCGGGGATGCAGCTGACTTTAAGCAACGCTACGGCGAGGCCACACAGGAAAGCGTCATTCAAGTTCCTCGCATTGGACGCGGCCAATCCCAATTCGATTTGCTCCTGTCTGCGCGTCGGCGCGCGAAAATGCCCGCTCGGTTCGCGAGACGATTTCCTCGGAGATGTGGGAGCAGATCAACGGCATGTACCTCCAGATTCCAGCCGCACCCAGCGATGTGCGGAGCACGAGAGATTGTCGGAGCGCTTGCGGCACCTTCAATTCGGCTGCCATTTATTCCAGGGCATTACGGAGTCCACCATGAGCCACAACGAGGCATGGCATTTCATGCGTCTAGGCGGCAGCATCGAGCGGGCCGATAAGATCTCGCGCATCCTGGATGTAAAGTACTTCATTCTGCTGCCCTCGACCACGTTCATCGGAACGCCTTACGACGACATTCATTGGTCGGCGGTCCTGAAGTCGGTCAGCGGCTTTGAGATGTACCGCAAGAAGCACGGCCGGATTTCACCGCGCGACATCGTCGACTTCCTGGTGCTGGATCGCGACTTCCCCCGCGCCATACACCACTGCATTCATAGCGCAGACGAATGCGTGCACGCCATCACCGGCACTCCCATGGGATCGTTCAGTTATCCTTCCGAGCGGCTCATGGGACTGCTTCGTGCCGAGTTGGACTTTACCTCGGTGGATCGTATCATTAGCGACGGTATTCACGAGTATCTCGACGATTTGCAGGTGAAAATGAACGCAATCGGTGACAGCCTTTTGCAAGACTTTTTTGGGTGGCGCCCGCAAAATCGGGACAGCGCCGCCGCAGGCGAAAGCTGATGGGGATTCGCGTCGCACTTCATCACAAGACAATCTACGAATACGACCGGCTAGTCTCGCTTTCGCCACAGGTGGTGCGCCTTCGCCCCGCTCCGAACAGCAGGACTTTGGTATCGAGTTATTCGCTGCGCGTAGAGCCTCAAGAGCATTTCATCAATTGGCAGCAGGATGCGCACGGCAATTTCATGGCTCGCCTCGTCTTCCCCAACCAGGCCCGCTACTTCTCACTGGAAGTAGACCTGGTGGCTGAGATAGCGGTCATCAATCCATTTGATTTTTTCCTTGAACCGGATTGCCGCAATTTTCCATTTCGCTACGGTGCCACTGAGCGCCGGGAACTGGCGCTGTTCCTCGAGGCGCCGCCGGTGGGTCCTCGCCTCAAATCATTTCTGGCTGGCATCGACCGGAGCGAGATGGGGACCATCGATTTCCTGGTCAACCTCAATGCCCGGTTGAATCGTGAGATCCGCTACCTGGTTCGAATGGAGCCGGGGGTTCAGAGCGCGGAGGAAACGCTTGAACTGGCAAGCGGCTCCTGCCGTGATTCGGCGTGGTTACTTGTGCAGATCCTGCGGCACCTGGGGATGGCTGCACGTTTCGTCTCCGGCTACCTGGTCCAGCTTAAGCCTGACGTAAAACCGCTCGAAGGTCCGGCGGGCACAGAGGCCGACTTTACCGACCTGCACGCCTGGGCCGAAGTCTATCTACCCGGAGCCGGCTGGATTGGTCTGGACCCAACTTCGGGACTCCTGGCTGGTGAAGGACACATTCCTCTGGCGGGAACCCCCGATCCCACATCGGCCGCGCCGGTCTCCGGAATGGTCGGCCCATGTGAAGTAGAGTTTCATCATGAGATGTCCGTCACCCGTATCCACGAGGACCCGCGCGTTACCAAGCCCTACACGGATGAGGAATGGCAATGTATCTGCGGGCTCGGGGAACAGATCGACGATGAACTGAATACCAATGATGTCCGGCTCACCATGGGGGGCGAACCTACATTTATCTCCGTCGACGATATGGATGGAGACGAGTGGAACACCGCTGCTCTGGGGCCTGCAAAGCTCCGCCTTGCAAGCGAATTGTTGCACCGGTTGCGCGACCAGTTTGCCCCGGGAGGTCTGCTGCACTTCGGGCAAGGCAAATGGTATCCGGGAGAATCGCTGCCGCGTTGGGCGCTTGGCTGCTACTGGCGAAGCGATGGATTGCCAATCTGGCGCGATCCGCAATGGGTGGCGGACTCGGCACGCAAGTTTTCCTTTGGAAGCGGGGAGGCGCTGCAGTTTACTGAAGCATTGGCGCAGGGGATGGGCTTAAATCCTGAGGCAGTGATCGCGGCCTACGAAGACCCTCTTGCGTACCTGCTCAAAGAGCGCCGACTTCCTGTCAATGTCGATCCGCTGAACAATCATCTCGACGACCCCGAAGAACGCGAACGGCTTCGCCGTGTCTTCGAGCGCGGTCTCGGAGAGCCCGTCGGCTTCGTGCTGCCGTTGAAACGTGTGATCGGAAAGAGCGGCCCAGAGTGGCAGACGAGTTTGTGGATGCTCCGCGCCCGGCATTTGTTCCTGATTCCAGGGGATTCTCCGCTGGGGTTCCGGCTCCCATTGGAATCGCTGCTCTGGGAGGTGCCTGAGCAAAGGCAACAGATATGGTCAGTGGACCCGATGGCTCCCACCGCACCCTTGCCTCCACCCCACCGTCTATCTCGCGAAGCGGTACGCAAAAACGGGAGCGACAGGCGGCAGCACAGTCTCGAACAGCCCCCTTCCACCTCCGGATCGTATTCGGGTCCCGTGACACGCACTGCGCTGGCCGTTGAAGCCCGGCAGGGGCGTCTCTGCGTATTTCTTCCTCCGGTTAATTCCGCGGAAGATTATGTTGAACTGGTGGCCGCGATCGAGGACACCGCAGCAGGACTACAAATGCCTGTAGCCATCGAAGGCTATCCGCCTCCGAACGACGCACGGTTGCGCTTGATCAAGGTCACGCCTGATCCGGGTGTGATCGAGGTGAACGTACAGCCCGCCGCGAGTTGGCGCGAGCTTGTCGAAAATACCACCGCCTTGTACGAACAGGCGCGCCTGAGCCGCCTCGGCACTGAAAAGTTCATGCTGGATGGGCGCCACACCGGCACAGGCGGCGGCAACCATGTGGTGCTCGGTGGCCCCACGCCCGCCGACAGCCCTTTTCTGCGCCGGCCCGATCTTTTGAAAAGCCTGCTCGGGTACTGGCTGAATCACCCCTCGCTTTCCTATCTGTTTTCGGGAGTTTTCATCGGTCCCACCAGCCAGGCCCCACGCGTCGATGAAACCCGCGCGGACGCAATCTATGAGCTGGAGATTGCTTTCAACCAGCTCAACTGCGCGAATGCAGGCGAGCTTCCGCTCTGGCTTGTGGACCGTATATTCCGCAACCTTCTCGTCGATGTCACCGGCAATACGCATCGGGCCGAGTTCTGCATCGACAAGCTCTACTCTCCGGATAGCGCCGCGGGGAGATTGGGACTTCTCGAACTGCGGGCCTTTGAGATGCCGCCGCATGCCCGCATGAGCCTGGCGCAACAATTATTGGTTCGGGCGCTGGTGGCGCGTTTCTGGCGCCAGCCTTATGAAGAATCGCCGATCCGCTGGGGCACACGCCTGCACGACCGTTTTTTGCTTCCGTACTTCGTTGAGCAGGATTTCACCCGCGTAATTGCGGAGTTGCAGCAGGCTGGCTACCAGTTCGAAGGCGATTGGTTTGCGCCTCATCTGGAGTTTCGCTTCCCCGTCTTCGGGCGGGTGTGCTATGAGGGCATCGAAGTTGAAATCCGCCAAGCCATCGAACCCTGGTATGTGCTGGGCGAGGAACCGGGCGCCAGCGGGACGACTCGCTACGTGGATTCGTCACTCGAACGCGTACAGGTGCGCGTGCGCGGCCTGGTCGGCGAGCGCTATGCGGTTACGTGCAACAGCCGGAGGCTGCCGCTTCATCCAACGGGTACACATGGCGAATTCGTATGTGGCGTTCGTTACCGCGCGTGGCAGCCTCCGCACTGCCTGCATCCCACAATTCCTGTGCATACGCCGCTCGTTTTCGATGTTGTCGATCTTGCGGCTGGACGCTCCGTCGGAGGATGCACATACCACGTTGCGCATCCCGGCGGGCGAACTTATGATACGATCCCGGTTAACTCGAATGAGGCTGAGGGCCGCCGCTTGGCACGTTTTTTTGCCTCCGGCCATACGCCGGGCTCCCTGTCCATCTCGCCCCCTGAGCAGAATCCTGAGTTCCCCCTGACCTTGGATCTGCGGCGCGCGGCAAAGATAAGGGGCATGCGATAGGGGGAATCCACTGCAGAACAGCGATGTGCGAGGAAGCGTTGTGAGATCGGCTGAAGCGCGCCGCAATGACTGGCATTACGCCTGCAATGAGGGACATTGGGACGAGGCGTCGTTGCCATCCGGATTTCCGCGCC
This sequence comes from uncultured Acidobacteriota bacterium, assembly GCA_963787715.1. GTDB lineage: Bacteria > Acidobacteriota > Terriglobia > Terriglobales > Acidobacteriaceae > TOLSYN. The sequence continues at coordinate 78,831 of CAWBEC010000002.1, forward strand.
GCCACTGGAGGGAACTCGCCGCCGCCATCGGTCGAATGGGGCCGAGCGAACTCCGCCGCTCCTGGCAAACCGGCCAGCAACTCATACAAGCGAACGGTACTTCGTACAACGTAGGCACGGACCTGCATGACAGTAAGGAACGCGCCTGGCCGCTGGACCCCATTCCGCTGGTGATCGCCGAAAACGAATGGGTTCAGATAGAGCGCGCAGTCATCCAGAGAGCCACATTGCTGAATGCCATGCTAGCGGATCTCTACGGCCAGCAGCAGCTTCTTCATCAGCGGCAGATTCCTCCGGCATTGATCCTTTCGAACCCGCATTTTTTGCGGCCCTGCTACGGTATTAAGCCCTTCGGAGGCGTGCATCTGCATTCCTACGCAGTGGATCTGGCGCGTTCGCCCGATGGACGCTGGTGGGTGACCTCCGATCGAACGCAGGTGCCCTCGGGCCTTGGCTACACGTTAGAAAATCGGCTAGTGAGCGCCCGCACTCTGTGCAACGTCTTCAGCAGTTGCCGCGTCCGGCAGTTGGCTCGTTTTTTTGACGTAACAAAGGACGCACTGCTGAGTTTGGCCGCCAGGAACCGGCCTAACCCGCGGATTGTGCTGCTGACCTCCGGCCCGCACAACGAGACTTATTTCGAGCATTCGTTTCTCGCCGGCCATTGGGGCTTTCCCCTGGTGGAAGGCGCTGATTTGACGGTGCGCGACAGCCGGGTCTATCTAAGAACGCTGGCTGGGCTCGATCCGGTCGATTTGATTATCCGCCGTCTTGACGATGGTTTCTGTGACCCGCTCGAATTGCGCGGCGGCTCATTGCTTGGCGTGCCGGGCCTGGTGCAGGCCGCGCGAAGTGGCAGCGTGGCGATTGACAACGCGCTGGGCAGCGGAGTGTTGGAAAGCCCTGCCCTGATGGCGTTCCTCGTCGGAGCCTGCCGGCATCTGCTTGGCGAGGATTTGCTGATGCCTTCGATTGCCACCTGGTGGTGCGGAGAGGAGGAGTCCCGGCGATACGTGCTCGAACACCTTGACGATCTGGTGATCCGGCCTATCTTTCCGCGTCCTTACCATCAGATGGAGATTCCGGCTACAATGAACGCCGCCTCTCGCGAGAGACTGATCGGTAAAATCCAAGCTCAACCGGAGCGGTTTGTAGCTCAGGAACAGGTCGCTCTTTCCACGGCGCCGGTTTACACAGAAACTGGACTTGAGGCGCGCGGCGTTGTGCTTAGAGTTTTTGCCGCCTGGGATGGAGAATCCTTCACCGTGCTCCCTGGAGGGCTGACTCGCGTTTCACAAGAGCGAAAATCTCCAGCGGTTTCCCTTCACGGCGGAGGCGGGACCAAGGACACGTGGGTTTGCGGTGGTTCGGGAGAGCCGATGCTCATCTCGCGCCCGGTCTCGGGAGAGATTGTCGCCCATCCCAGCTGGGCGAATCTTCCCAGCCGGGTTGCCGACAACCTCTTCTGGCTGGGCCGCTACGCTGAACGTTTAGAAGACCGGGTACGCCTGATACGAGCCCTGCTTCCGGCACTCTCGGGCGAAGAGGATTTTGGACGCACTGCTACGCTGGAATCAGTGGTCCGGCTGTTGACCGGCCTGGAATATCTGCCGACTGAAGTCTCCAGCGCTTCTCTTGGAGAGCAGTTGTGGCAGGTGCAGCGCCTGTTGGGAAACATGGTGCGCGACGAGAGCCGGCCCATAGGCCTCGGATGGAATCTCAAACAGATGCGCCGGGTCGCTCTGCATCTGAAAGAACGTCTCTCGGCTGATACCTGGCGCGTACTCCAGCAGATTGACAATGACTTTTCAAAGAGCATTCCCACCGATGCCAACCAGCGTTACCTGGCCGAAATGAACTTGCTCGATGGCGCCATCGTGACACTCTCTGCGTTTGTCGGCCTGGCGAGGGAGAATACGACCCGGGGGCCGGGATGGCATTTTCTTGAAATCGGTCGCCGCCTGGAACGCGCCCGGTATATGGCAGAACTCTTACAGGCCGGAGTGGCTGAAGCACCCGAGGAGATCGAGCCATACCTTCGAATCTTGCTTTACATCGCGGATAGCTCTATCACCTACCGCACTCGTTACCTCACGGCTCTGCGCACCGATCTGGTACTCGATCTTCTGCTGGTGGATGAGTCCAATCCCCGTTCACTTGGTTTTCAACTCACTGCTCTTCTCAGCCACCTCGATCAGCTGCCGAGGCACAATGACATCGCCTGTCATTTCGAGAAAGAACTGGTATCCAAAGCGATTCACAGGCTTCGCGCAACGCCAATGCTCGATTTGTCACGCAGAAACGAGAATGGCCAGCACGTGGCGCTGGTTGAGCTCCTCCAGCAACTGAAGGCGGATATGTATGATCTCTCGGATGCGCTCGCCACTCATTACCTGAGTCCCGTCACTTCGCGTCTTGTGTCGTCCCGGTGACAAGCGCCATGCTCTACTCCGTTACCCATATCACCCGCCACACGTATCAATCGCCCGTCTCTCAGTCGCTCAACGAACTGCGTCTCACTCCGCGCTCGCTGCCCCTTCAACAACTCCGGGATCTTGAGATTCGCGTTGATCCCGAGCCGGCAACCCTGCAACGCAGGAAGGACTACTTCGGAAACGATGTGATTGCGATCGAGATCTATGAACCGCACCGCAGCCTCGTGATCAAAACCAACAGCGTAGTGGAGGTACACATCTCGCCGCTTGAATCCATTTCTTCCGTCTCCTGGGAGGATGCTCGCGAGCTGATTGCCTCACACTCCGATGACGAATCCCTTGCGGCTACCGAATTCGTTTTCGATTCTCCGTTCGTCACCAGCGGCCCTGAATTTGCGGAGTTTGCGCGTCCCACCTTTAAACCTGGGCGCCCTTTGATTGAGGCCCTGAAAGAACTTTCTCATCGTATCTACAGCGAATTCCGCTATCAGCCGAAGTCCACTTCGATCGAGACGCCTCTTCTAGAAGTGCTGCGCAAAAGACAAGGCGTTTGTCAGGATTTTGCACATGTAATGATCGGCGCACTTCGCTCCTTGCGATTGGCAGCCCGGTACACCAGCGGATATCTGCGCAGTAGCCCCGGAAGCCACGGAGCCGAAGCCTCTCATGCCTGGGTATCAGCCTTCGTTCCAGGGAGTGGATGGCTGAGTTTCGATCCCACGAATGACGTTATGCCTTCCGATCAGCACGTAGTACTGGCTTGGGGCCGGGACTACGGCGACGTGACGCCGGTGAAGGGTATCGCAGTCGGAGGTGGCTCCCACACCATAGAGGTCGAGGTCTCGGTTCAGCCGGTTGAATCCGCGTGAGCGCTATTCTGCATCTCCGGCGAGAGAAGGTTCCAAGCAATGGGTTTCGAGACGCTAGAGCAATTCCCTAGTTGCCGTATCCCGATACTGCTCTCGCCTTTAGGTTGTCATTCCGAGCGCAGCGAGGAATCCCCGCACCGCCAAAATCTGCAATGCCGCTCCAGAGTCTCTTCTGCCTCGAACTGCCTTTGACGGTGTACACCTTCTGTGGAACCGCCCTAATCAATCCGATCTATTCTCGTTGATCGAATTCACTCGGCAAATGGCGAGATAACCTTTTCCTATATTTTCTAAAAATAGATTTTCTAAGAGGAGCCCGAGCTTTCCGGCATCTTAACATTGAAGCCAAGCTCGTTTCGGAGTAATGTCGCCGGGTCGCCAACAGCAAGGGAATGCAAATTTCAATGCTGCTGGAATCATTCATTCGCGTCTCTCAGGTAGAGAGTAGATCGATTCTTAGCAGAAGCCAGGACGAGGAGGAAACGGCATGACGAAGCACAAGATGACAAGCAGGTTTCCACAAGAGCCGGATTCGAAGACGCAACCACACCTCATTACCTACGATTCGGGTTATGAGCACAGTGTTGAACACTGGTTTGAGATGCGGCAATTGTTCACAGAAGCAAATGAACAGCATGGCACAGCCCGGCCAGTGGACGGGGTTTCGGTGAACAAGGTTTCGGTAGCGTAGGTGTCCGCGACCAGCAATGATCATCAATTAGAGCTATCGTCTGAATGGCGCACTAGAAGATCGAAGAGCATGCCGTGCGCTGGCCTGATCAGTAGTTGCCGAAGCCCGATACTGCTCTCGCCTTTAGGTTGTGATTCCGAGCGCAGCGAGGAATCCCCGCACAGCCAAATCTGCAATGCCGCTCCAGAGTCTCTTCTGCCTCGGACTGCCTTTGACGGGTAAACCTTCAGTGGAACCGCCCTAGTGGCCTAGCATTCCAACCATAATTTATCGGCTCCTCTGCGTACCTTCGTTAGGCAACGCTGTAAGGCTCACCTTGTGCCATCCTAGCTTTTCCGTTTCCAGCTTTGCTAGAATGCCTCGCTCAGGTGCAGCTTTGTCGACTAACTCTTCCTCTACGTCAGTGGTCACCGAGACGGTCGTTGAGTTCCTAAAGACCGTCCCGCCGTTCCAGTTTCTGCCTGCAAACGAACTTTCGCGCCTGGTGCCAAGCATTGCGCTGGAGTATTTCCCCAAAGACACCATCATCATCAGTGCTGGCGACCGCGCGTCTGAAGTGCTGTACATCGTACACAAGGGCGCGGTCGAACTGACGTTGCGCACCAAGGTTGGGAAGGGACTCGTCTTCGATTATCGCAGCGAGGGCGAAATCTTCGGGCTGCTTTCAACCATGGGACGGGACACCGCCCGTCTCGATGTGACAGCGGCCGAAGACGCACTCTGCTACAGCATTCCGGGCACGGTGATTCAGGAACTCGCGACACGTTACCCTGAATTCTCGGAGTACCTGGTTCGCGTATCGATCACGCGCTACATCGACCGCAGTCTGAAGGAACTCAAAGATCAGACAAACCTGATGGGCAGCACCGAGCGCTTGCTCTACTCGCTCGCCGCCAAGGATGTTATCAGCGCTCCGGCCGTAGTCTGCACCGGCGAAACCTCAATTCAGGAGGCCGCGAGGTTGGTGGCAAGTTCGCACGCGACCTGCCTTGCCGTTGTTGGACCGGACGGCCGTGCCACCGGCATCGTAACCAGTCGCGACTTTACCGACCGCGTTGTGGCCAATGCCTTGGCTCTTGATCTTCCCGTCGCCGGCATTATGAGCGCGCCCGTAGTTTCGGTCGAAAGCTCTGCGCGCCTCTTTCAGGCGCTGCTTTCAATGCTCTCCAAAGACATCCAGCACGTACTGGTCACCGAAGAGGGATTGCCCAAGGCCGTCCTCTCCAGCCATGACCTCATGCTGCTGCAGGGCAAGTCGCCCCTCAGCGTCTCGCGTTATATCGAGCAACAGAAATCTGTCGAGGGCCTCGCCAAGGCTCAGAAGAAGATCGTCGAACTGCTGCCGCTGCTGCTGCGGGAGGGCGCAAGGGTAAGCCACATCACACGTGTCGTGGCCGAGATCAACGACCGCCTGATGGCAAAGATTCTGGAATTCGCCGAAGCCGAGTTGGGAGCTCCACCGCTTCCATACTGCTGGGTGGTGATGGGCAGCGAAGGACGCCGCGAGCAGACCTTCAAGACCGATCAGGATAATGCCCTTATCTATGCCGATCCCGACGAAGGCCATGCCACGGCCGCGCAGGAATATTTCACTCGCTTCGCGGATTACGTACAGAAGGCGCTCGCGAGTTGTGGATATGCGCCCTGCGAGGCCGATTATATGGCAAGTAACCCACGCTGGCGGCGGCCGCTTTCGTCGTGGAAGAACTGCTTTCAGGCGTGGATCGCCGAGCCTGATCTCCATTCCGTGGAGGATGCTCTCATCTTTTTCGATATGCGCCCGATCGGCGGCGATTTCCGGCTCTTCGAAACTCTTGCGGCTTTCTCTCGCGAAGCTCTGAAAGACGCATCCTTCTTTAAGTCGATTTTTGCTTACGTCACGATTGATCGCAAACCGCCGATTGGATTTTTCCGTACGTTCGTGGTCGAGCGCTCGGGTGAGCACAAGGAGGAGCTCGACATCAAGACCTTCGGCACTGCTCCAATCGTGGAGGCCGCCCGTCTGCTGGCGCTCGACGCAGGGATTGAGGCCACGAATACGGTTGACCGGCTTTCAGCGGCACAGCCGCTCAGCTATTTCGATGACGTTCTTCGCCGTGATCTGCTGGAATCCTTTGAGTTGCTCACGCTTCTCCGCCTTGAACATCAACTCCAGCAGTTGCGGGCGGGACAGCCTGTCAACAACTATGTCAATCCTGGCAGTCTTACCCAGCTGCAGAGAAGCCTGCTTAAAGAAGCGTTTCGGACGATTGCCCGCGCACAGTCTGTGATCTCCGACCGCTTCCGTACTCCACTGTGGGCGCAACTGGGGGGCTGAGGATGCGCCATTGGCTCAAGTTTGGTACTTGGAAATGCGAATACCCGCCCGATACTCCCATACGTTCAGTCGGCTACGTGGTCCTCGACACAGAATTCACCTCACTGGACCACCGTTCAAACCGGTTGCTTTCGGTGGGCGCCATCCGCATGGAAGGCGCCAGCATCCGCATGGGCGAACAGTTTTACCGCGTGCTGAACCCTGGCGTGGAGCTTCCCGCAAATACGGTAGTGGTGCACAAGCTTCTGCCCAGCGACATCGAATTGGGGGAGCCGCCGCTTCAGGTGCTGACAGAGCTGCGGGATTACATTGCGGGCGCGGTGCTAGTCGGGCATTTCATTAAAATGGATATGGATCTTGTACGCAAAGAAATGCGTGGAAGCGAACACTCGCTCGAAAATCCCGTTGTGGATACAGCCCAGGTTCATCGCTGGCTGTTGCGGAACGGGCGCTACTCGGAGGATCTGTTCCATCGCCTTGAAATCGTCGACTTGGCGTCGCTGGCGAAGATCTACAACATCGAGTTCCGTGAGGCTCACCACGCACTCGACGACGCCTTTGTCACAGCTCGTCTCTGGCAAAAGTTGATCTATCAGCTTGAAACTCGCGGCATACGCACCCTCGCCGCCCTGCTGAAAATTGGCAGCCCATGAGCTCCGGATGCTGCCGGCAGTAATGGCTGAATCACAACACTCAGAAGCAACTCCACGCTTCGGAACATTCAAATTCGAGAACAGCCTCTCGGCGCAGAAATTCCACTTATGCGTGGCAGCCATTTATGCCGCCGGCACGAAGCCTTCACTCCGTAATTCTCCGGGTTCAATTTCATCTACGTAGCACCACACCCACCTTTCTCCAGATTCAATGGAGCGGATCAGTGGGTGCTTGCTCCTGTGGAAATGCTTGGTAGCGTGTTTGTTCTTGGATGAGTCGCAGCAACCAACGTGTCCGCACTCCAGGCACATGCGAAGATGGACCCATGTGTCCCCCGTTTTAATGCAGTCTTCACATACATGCTTATCGGTGCTGGTTACGCGCATCTGATCAAGATGTGTACATTCCATCGTGCCGATTCTCCTTCACTATTGGATGGCTATATGAGAAATTACGGCTCTGCTACTTGCGTTGCAGAGCCTCGGAGGCGTGTAACAGAAATGTGAGACTTCAGGGCAATCTTATCGAATATGGCCTTCGTAGCTTTGGCTCCCACATTCAGAAGATTCGAAACGAGATGCGGGTCTGAAGCATCGAATATAGGATGGGTCTCGATTTGGCAAACGGAACCGGCACGTAAGGCCGATCTCCGTTTGGATTGAAGCCGGATGTGATTGCATAACGTTGTGAGTGCATTCCAAGGAGGTCAGAGCAGGTTGTAATGGCCATCGGTCAACAAATATCTTCCGGTCAAGATCGCGTGAGCGGAAAAGCGCTTCGCGTGCTGATGATTGAGAATTCTCCGGAAGATGCAGAGCGGCTGGAACGAGAGTTGACCAATGCCGGCTATCAACTCACCGAGTTGCGCGTGACCACTGCCACGGCCATGCGGGAGGCACTTGCCACCGGGGAGTGGGACCTCATCCTCGCGGACCACGCGGTTCCCGGCTTCGACGCGCTGGCCGCGCTGGACGTGCTGAGACACAGCGGGCGTGATATTCCTTTCATCATCCTCTCAGACATTATTAGCGGCGAACCCGCAGTGGCCGCGATGTTAGCCGGCGCACATGACTATCTCCACAAGGACAACCTTTCCCGCCTGCTGCCGGCAATCACGCGAGAAATGCAGGAAGCGATGACGCGCCGCCAGAATCGCGAGAGGGAAGCAATGCTGCAACTCCAGGTCGCGGCACTGGATTCGGCGGCCAATTCCGTCGTCATCACAGACCGGGAAGGAACGATTCTGTGGGTCAACCCGGCCTTCACAAAGTTGACCGGGTACACCGCTGCCGAGGTAATTGGCCAGAACACGCGGGTGCTGAAATCCGGCAAGCATGATGACCAGTTCTACCAGAGCATTTGGAGCACAATCCTCCGCGGTTCGGTGTGGCGCGGAGAGGTCATCAATCGGCGAAAGAATGGGAGCCTTTACGTTGAGGAGATAACGATTACGCCGGTTCGTTCGGCCGAGGGTGGCGTGAGCCACTTTATTGCCGTCAAAGAGGACATCACTGTGCGCAAGCACGCGGAAGAGGCGATACGTCGTCAAGCCGAACTGCTGCGACTCTCCTTCGATCCGATCTTCATGTGGCGGCTCGATGATGGTATCCAAAGCTGGAACCGTGGTGCGGAGCAGCTTTACGGTTACAGCGAAACTGAAGCTCTCGGCCGTGTAAGCCATGAACTGCTAAAGACGATCCCTCCCGTGCCATGGCCGGAGATTGAGGCGATACTACGACAACGCGGAACTTGGGAAGGTGAACTGCGCCACTTCACCAAACAAGGCCGTGAAGTCATAGTTGGAAGCCGCCACCAACTCATCGCCGATGCAGACGGTGTCGAGCTGATACTGGAGACGAGCCGGGATATCACTGAGCGCAAACAGGCCCGAGAAACCAATGCCCGGCTTGCCGCCATCGTTCAGTCTTCCGCCGATGGCATCATTAGCAAAGATCTTCACGGCATTATTTCCAGTTGGAACCAGAGCGCGGAACAGATTTTTGGCTACTCTGCGGAAGAGATGATCGGCAAACCAATCACGCTCATTATTCCACCGGAGCGTCATGCCGAGGAGGCAAACATTCTGGAGCGCATGCGCCGCGGTGAGCAGATCAATCACTACGAAACAGTGCGTGTGCATAAGAGCGGTAAACTTATCGACGTCTCCGTCAGCATCTCTCCGGTCTTCGATGCCTCCGGAAAGCTGTTCGCAATTTCCAAGATCGTACGTGACATCAGCGATCGCAAGCAGACGGAGCAAGCTCTGATCCGAAGCGAAAAGCTGGCGTCTGTCGGTCGCATGGCCGCCACCATCGCTCACGAGATCAACAATCCGCTGGCGTCTGCGATTAACGCCGTATACCTGGCGAAGACAGATCCAGCTCTGCCGGGCTCCGTAAAAAGCAACCTCGACCTTGCCGAGCAGGAATTGAATCGCGTCGCTCACATTTCAAAGCAGACGCTTGGGTTTTACAGGGAAGTCGGCATTCCGACAGCGGTCGATCTCGCGGGAGTTCTCGACAGCCTCTTAGATCTCTATGCGCCGAGGCTGAAAAACAAGAACATCTCGGTGCTGCGCAGTTTTCGCGGCAGCATTGGCATATGCGGGAATGAGGGAGAGATTCGCCAGATTGTCCCGAATATTATCGCAAATAGCATCGACGCAATGCCGGAGGGTGGCAAACTGTATGTGCGCCTATGCGGTCCGCAAACTTTATCGGGTAATCGCCGCATGGTTCGACTGACGATTGCCGACACTGGGGAGGGAATCGCGGAGGCGGACATGAAGCGGATCTTTGAACCGTTCTTCACCACCAAGCAATCCATCGGCACCGGCCTCGGACTATGGGTAGTCTGCGAACTGGTAAAGAAACATGAGGGCAGCCTTCGAATCCGAAGCAAGCCGGGCAAGGGTACTGTCCTGACAATCTGGTTGCCAATAGAACGTCGCAATTGGCAGCAGCGCCGGTCCGTATGAGTACCCGCAACCCAGCTCGAATGATCATGGTGGTCGACGATGAGCATCCGCTTACCGACACCATGCGCGCGATTCTTGAGAGAGCTGGCTATAGCAGCACCGCCGCGTACAGCGCAGCGGAGGGACTGGATGTTCTGGCAAAGATTCGTCCTGACCTGATTATTTCGGACGTCATGATGCCGGTTATGAACGGTGTGGACTTTGCGCTACAGGCTAGCCAGTTGCAACCCGGCGTCAAGATCCTTCTCATATCGGGCCATGCCGGAACCCAGGACCTCATGGACGCGGCTCGCTTGGAGGGTCTATCCGTCGAACTTCTGGCCAAGCCGGTCGGCCCGGAGGAGCTGCTCTCCAGGGTTGCTGACTTGCTCAATGATGTCTCTCGCGTCTAGAGCAACTCCCAAGTTGCCGTAGCCCGATACTGCTCTCGCCTTCAGGTTGTCATTTCAAGCGCAGCGAGGAATCCCCGCAGCGCCCAAATCTGCAATGCCGCCCAGAGTCTCTTCTGCCTCGAACTGCCTTGACGGTGGACACCTTCTGTGAAACCTAATCAATAAATTTCGCCGTTCTGTTTTACAATCCAGCCTGCAATCGAAGGAAGAGAGATGAGCAACGATTGGGAACAATCTGTAACCATCCGCCCCATCGGCGTGGTTTCCTCCGAGTTGAAGGACTTCGATCAGATCCCGACCTATCGCGAACAGAGCTATATCTCCATTCGTGAGGATCTGACGGAGGCCTTGCTGGGCCTTGAGCACTTCTCTCACTTGCACGTCATCTACTGGCAGCATCGCCGCGATGAGTGGAAGAAGCGCGCCAACATTCCCGATGGTGAGGAAATGCTGACCCTTTCGCGGGTCGGAGAACCTGTCTGCACGGGCGTCTATACCTGCCGCTCTCCGGCGCGCCCATCCGGAATCGGCTCGTGCGTGGTTGAACTGCTGGGACGCGAGCGCAACCGTTTGCACGTGCGCGGGCTGGATGCCGTGGATGGCACTCCCATCCTCGATATCAAGGTCTATATCGCGCGCTACGACTCGTTTCCCTGGGCCGAGTCGCCGCTGAACTGGCGCCACGATAACGGGATGCTTACCACCTCGCGGCTGCTCCACTGGGACACCATGAACGTTGCCCTCGCGCTCGGGATGCGGGCCGGGCAGCGAGCCTTGCACGAACTTGGCGTGGCGCGCCGAGCCGCCACCCACGCCGTTGTGCATGGCACCAGCTTCTTTGGCCAGGGTGTGGAAGCCGTAACCGGCTGCAGCGTCCTGCACGGCACCATGACCTTTGCGGAGAAAAACAAATCGCTTGCCGACTGGTTCGTCATCCTGCAGGCCGATCGACGCAGCACGGAGATAAAGCTGAAGAACCGCCTCTATTCCGGCGCCGACGAGGTGCTTTCGCTCAAAGACGAAGAGCTGTTTACCTCACGCGAGATCGGCGGCCCTGCTGGAGCCTGAAACCGGCACGCCGCCCCTTGGCGGAAACGCCGGGCTCCTGTGGTAAACTTTCGACATGGCCATTTATGGCTGGGTTGGGTGGTGATTTGTTTGGCAGAAATTCGTTTGCAAGAGGGCGAGTCGATTGAGAGCGCTCTGCGCCGCTTCAAGCGCAAGGTTCAGACGGAAGACATCATTAAAGAAGTGAAGCGTCATTCCTACTATCTGAAGCCGGGTGCGAAGCTCCGCGTCAAGCAGGCTCTGGCCCGTAAGCGTGCACAGAAGAAAATCCGCAAAGAGCCCAAAGATTAATTGCTTCCATCAGGGCCGCTGCCATCGCGCAGCGGCCTTCGCATTTGTGCCTCTTTCTGCGACTCCCTTCAGCTTCCCCGAACGCGCCGGCCTGATTTGCCGCCGCGGCCGGCAAATCATTTTGACCTTTTCCACCGTCTAAGGGACTACCCTTGAATTCTTAGCGCATGCCGAGATCGGCCGCATCTGGCATGATGGTGAGCAGGCTTTGCTTAGGATTAGTCGCAGATGATGGAATTTCATATCTCCAGGGCCGCACGCAACCGCTATCAGTTTGCGGATACGCTCTTCTCTTTCACCGGGAATGTGGTCTTCGCAAACGCGGCGGCAAGCCGCGAGTTCGCCCACCGCATGAACCTGGTTCGCGATGTCGAGAGGCATCCCGAGCGTGCCGTTCATGCCGCGGCACTCTACGTCATGGGACTCATCGACGAAGCCAGCCACGCGGTCATGGCGTGCTATCGCCAGCAGTTTGATCCCAACGTGATGATCGATGCTCTCTCTTTTTTCTCGGAGCAGGTCGGGGCCAAGGAACTGGACAAGATGCTGCTCGCCTTTGTCCAGCAATTCCCAGGAAGCTCTGTCTATCGTGGCGAGCAAACTCCGCGGCAATGGCTGGCCGGCTCCACCGCCGGAATCCCCCACCGCGCCGCCGCCATCGAAGAGATGATGCTGCTCTGGATGGCGAACCGCAACGTCGCCTTCCGCCCCTTTGAGGAACTCTTTGAGGACCGCGCCCTGGTTGAGAAGACCGCCTACAAACGTGTCGCCGAGCGCCTCCCTGATTACTTTGCTACTCGCCCCTTGATCCCCGTCGAAGGCTCTGCTCCGGTGAGTCTGTTTGACCTGCTGCGCGCACCTGCCACCTCCGCGCCCGGCTCCCTCGGTGACCAGCTTTCGGTGATCCGCAAGCAATGGAAGTCCCTGCTCGGCGAGAGCCTGGAGCGTTTTCTGCTCATTGCCGGTGACATCCTCCATGAAGAAGAGCTGGCGATCTGGGCCCGCTTCCATCCTCCCGACGCCCAATCCGAGGCCGCCGCCCGTGCCGCCGCAGCCAAGGCCGCAGAGGAAGCTGCGCGCCGCCGCCGCGAGTTGGGCCTGCAGCAATGGCCTGGGGTGGTCAGCCACTCCGAGGTTCCGGTCTTCGGCGACGCCGCCCACGAATATGAGAAGTTCAGCGCCGACGTAGAGTGGATGCCCACTGCTGTTCTGATCGCCAAAAGCACCTATGTCTGGCTCGCGCAGCTCTCCCGCAAGTACAGCCGCGCCATTGACCGCCTCGATCAGATTCCCGACGAAGACTTGGACGAACTGGCGCGCCGCGGCCTGAATTCGCTCTGGCTCATCGGCATCTGGGAGCGCAGCCGCGCCTCCAAGACCATCAAGCAGTTGTGCGGCAATCAGGATGCTGTCGCCTCCGCCTACTCACTCTACGACTACCGCATCGCCGACGATCTCGGCGGAGAAGCCGCCTACATCACTCTGCGCGACCGTTGCTACCGCCGCGGCATCCGCCTCGCCAGTGACATGGTGCCTAACCACATGGGCATCGATTCCCCCTGGGTCATCGAACATCCCGACTGGTTCATCTCGCGCCCCGACGTGCCTTACCCCGCCTACGACTTCAATGGCCCCGACCTCTCGCCCGACCCCCGCGTCGAGATCAAGATCGAACGGCACTACTACGAGCAGACCGATGCCGCAGTGGTCTTCCAGCGCCGCGACCGCCAGAGTGGAGAGACCCGCTACATCTACCATGGCAACGATGGCACCAGCTTTCCCTGGAACGACACCGCCCAACTCGACTACATGAAAGCCGAGGTTCGCGAACAGGTCATTCAGACCATCCTGCACGTTGCGCGTCTGTTTCCGGTGATCCGCTTTGATGCCGCCATGACGCTGGCCAAGCGCCATTTTCAGCGCCTCTGGTACCCCAATCCCGGCAGCGCCGGAGCCATCCCCTCCCGCGCCGAGTACGCCATGTCCACCGCAGAATTCAACAAGCACATGCCCCATGAGTTCTGGCGCGAGGTGGTCGATCGCGTCGCCGCCGAGGTCCCGGGAACGCTTCTTCTCGCCGAGGCCTTCTGGCTCATGGAGGGCTACTTCGTCCGCACGCTCGGAATGCATCGGGTCTACAACAGCGCATTCATGAACATGATGCGCGATGAGGAGAACGCAAAGTACCGCTCGGTGATTAAGAACACCCTGGAGTTCGATCCCGACATCATGAAGCGCTATGTCAACTTCATGAGCAATCCCGACGAGCGCACCGCCATCGATCAGTTCGGCACCGGCGACAAGTATTTCGGCGTCGCTACCCTCATGTCCACTCTGCCCGGCCTGCCGATGTTCGGCCACGGCCAGATCGAGGGTTATACCGAGAAGTATGGCATGGAGTACCGCTGGCCGCGCTATCAGGAAGATCCCGACCCGTGGCTGGTTGCACGTCACGAGCGCGAGATTTCGCCCCTGCTGCATCAGCGTGCGCTCTTCGCCGAGAGCGGCAACTTCCTGCTCTACGATTTCTTCCACGAGAATGGTGGTGTTGATGAAAACGTCTTCGCCTACTCCAACCGCCGCGGCGATCAGCGTGCGTTGATTCTCTACAACAACCGCTATTCCACCACCCGCGGAACCATCGATAACTCAGCCGCCTACGCCGACAAATCCTCCGGCCATCTCCGCCAGCGGAGGCTGAAGGAAGCACTTGACCTCAGGGTCGATCCCGCCGTCATCTTCGCCTTTCGCGACTCGCTGACCGGTCTCGAATATCTGCGCCGCTCCGTCAATCTTGCCGAGCACGGCCTCACCATCGAGTTGCATGCCTACCAGTGCCACGTCTTTCTCAACTGGCGCGAGTTGCGTTCAACCGCCGAAAAGCCGTGGGACCGCCTCTGCGACTATCTAGGCGGCCGAGGCGTTGCCAACCTCGAAGGCGCCCTCATTGGCCTCGAACTCCGTCCTGCGCACGATGCGCTCCGCCGTCTGTTGGAGCCGCCTCTGGTGCGCAAGTACGCCGAACTCTACGACCGCGAAAAGCCTACCGGCCCAGAGCAGTTGAAGGCCCTTGAACACCAGCGCGAAGAATTCTTCGAAAGCGCCTGGAGGCGCGGCCGCGAATTTCTGCGCGAGGCGCAATCCTTCTACCGTGGGCACAACGACGGCTCGCCGCTTCCGGATTTCACCAACCCGTCTGCGATGACGGCGAAATTCCGTGAGCGTGCGCGCGCCGCCATGCGTATTCCGGCGCTTGAGACGCTCCGGCCCAACCCGTGGCCCGCCGCTGCCCGCCGCGTTCTCCCCAGCCTCAGTCCTGGCTTGATCTCTACTGAGTTGTGGGGGCCGGTACTTGCATGGTTCACCCTCGAACTGCTCGCCGAGGCGACGAATGCTCAGGACCCGGAGCGCGCCGCACTCGATCTCTTCGATCGTCTCCGCCTGCGCGAACCATTGGCGCACGCCTTTGAGGCTCTCGGCTTTGGGAATGAGGAGAGCTGGCGCGTCGCCGCCAGAATCAAAGTCGCCCTGCTGGTTGAAGCCAATATCTTTGCGTCTCCGGAAGAAGCGCAAGCGCGCATCGAAGACTCCGCAGCGCCGCTCGTTCCGATCCTCTCGTCCGCCTTCTGGCAGGATCCGGATGTCCGCTGGCTCACCGGGGCTCACGAAGAGGCGGGCCACACCTATTTCGTCAAGGAGTCCTACGAGGAGTTGCTCTGGTGGCTCCAACTCCCGGCTCTCTGCAAACTCGCCAGTCAACCCGTGCCCTCGCGCAGCAGAATTCATGAGATCGCCAAGGCCATCGCGGAGGCCGAAGACTCCGCCGCATCCGTAAACTACAGAGTTGATCTCTTGCTCGCACCCACAAAGTCCGCCCCGGCAGCGGCGAACCCTCCCACTGCTGCGGTGCTTCCGTCCATCGAAGAGGGTGAAAAAGAAGCAGAGGAAAAAACGACGGTGCCTGATTCGGAGACGAGAACACGAAGATGACGAACGCGAATCGAATCCGTGCGGCAATCCTCACCATCAGCGACAAGGGCTCACGCGGCGAGCGCATCGACCAGAGCGGCCCGGCGTTGTCCCAGTGGCTCACCGGGTGCGGCGTCGAGATCGCAGCCTCGGCCATGGTGGCCGACGAGCAGCCGCTCATCGCCCAGGCCCTGCGCCACTGGGCGGACTCAGCCACTACGGATCTCATCCTCACCACCGGCGGCACCGGCCTCTCGCCGCGCGACGTTACCCCCGAGGCTACGCTCGAGGTCGTCGATCGCGTGGTCAATGGTTTCAGCGAGGCCATGCGCGCCGCCAGCCTCGCAAAAACGCCCTTTGCCATGCTCTCTCGCGCCGTCTGTGGCATTCGCAACCGCACTCTGATTCTGAATCTCCCCGGCAGCCCCTCCGGAGCCGTGGAGAGTCTGGAAGCGGTCTGGGCGGCCGTGCCGCACGCCATCCGCAAACTACAAGGCGACCCCGCAGATTGCGCGCCCCAGAAGTAGCCGCCATGGAACCGAGCGCTTCGCGTTAAGAGCAGACCTTGAGGTGCCCACCTTCACCGCGTTTTTGCGGTTAGAGCAATTCCCGAGTTGCCGTAGCCCGATACTGCTCTTGCGTTGTCATTCCGAGCGCAGCGAGGAATCCCCGTACCGCCCAAATCTGCAATGCCGCCCCAGAGTCTCTTCTGCCTCGAAACTGCCTTTGACGGTGTGCACCTTCTGTGGAACCGCCCTAAGGTGGGGTTGTTGATCTTTCTGCCTTTCGCTCTTTCGTTACAGATCGTCCTATTCCGTCTCCGGCGATTGCACATCTGTCTCATCGAGTGTCGAATCGATTGGCGCATCGAGTGTCGCCTCGACCGAAGGCGTCGTAGCCTCCACCGGCGACCGGGGCACAGCCGCTTCTGCCGGGAGCAATGCAACCCAGCGTGCGCTCGCCGCCTTCATCCACAGCCGCGAAGCGATCTGCGTTACCGTCACCAGCTCGAGTACGAGAAAACTTGCAAAGGTTGCCGTATGCGGCAGCCCCACCCAAATCCCAACGCCGGCGCCGAACGTCGCAGCCGCGAACAATCCGATTCCGAGGTAGCTCGCAAAGAGCCTGCCCGAGCGCCATGCAACCTCCATGCTGCGCGCCAGCACCCGCAACAGCTTGCGCAGGTTGTCCTGCACCACCCGGGCCTGCGCCAGGTCGAACCACATGCGCACCCACAGCGCCACTACAACGATCGCCAGCTTGCCCGCCACGTTGACAAAAAATCCCAAGCGGTCCTGCGGAGCGTTGCGTGACAGCTTCTCCGCATAGCCGGAGAGCCCAGCGCCCGCCGCCATGAGCAGGCCGAATGGCAGCGCCGAATACAACGCCAGCCGCAGCATCCGCCAGAAGAAATACCCCGCGTTCTCGAAGAACTCCGCGCGACTCAGCTTCCTGTCTTCCAGAAAAACCCTGAACACGCCGCCGTTGATGAACAGCAGGTACACCAGAAAGGTCACCGCCGCTCCAAATGCCCCCGGAGCCAGCGCTCGCGCCGAAACATCCGGTCTCTCCAGCAGCAGCCCCAGCGTGCCAAGGTCAAAGCCCCTCACCAGTCTGGCCGACTCCAAACTGTGGTCGAGCACCGCCGTCAGCGTGGCGCGCGCGGGCAGGGAACTGAGCCCCGCAATCATCAGGTTCACGGCAAAGATCCACCACACCAGGCGCTGATGACGCCAAACCATTCCTGCCGCACTGCGAAACCTTCCGTTCATCGCGTCTTTCTCCAACTCCTGTGGCATTGCCTTCCTAAGCCAGCCAGCTCAGCGCCTGCTCCACCCACTGTGCCAGCAGCGTCCAGTATCCAGCGAGTTTGCCGGTTGCTCTGCGATCTGTCTTAGCGGTCCAGCTATTGTTGAAGGGATCGCGGTCCAGCAGATAGCCGTGATCCGGATCGACCTCTGCCGAGACCAGCTTCGCCTTGCGCTTCCATGCAAAGCGATGCCATCGGTCCTTGCCGTCCCATCGCTCGCGCACCGTCGAGCCATCGTCGAACTTTGCCTCCAGCAGCACCGGCAAATCGAAGTTGCCGCGCCGCAGCACGACCACCTCGTTCTCATACACCGTGACCCCCTTCTTCTCATCCTGTTCGCTGTACCAATCCACCCGTTCGGAGTTCACCGAGAGAATGCGGTCGTCCAGCGTCTCGGTCCCGTATATGGCCTGCCTCCAGTACCAGTCCAGGTTTTGTCCTGCCGCCTCGTTCATGGTCGCCGTAAAATCTTCTGGTTTGGGGTGCTTGAATTTGTAGCGATCAAAGTAGACGCGCAACCCATGCAGCACCGTCTTCTCGCCGATCAGGTCCTCCAGCGTCAGCATTATCAGCGCGCTCTTGGAATAGGTTATGGCGCCATAGGAGCCGCCATCCAAAAACAGCCATGCCGGACGCGACAGCGGATCGCGGTCCGCGTCGGGCACATAGCTCATGCGGTCCTCGCCGCGCTCACCCATCGTGCCCAGCGGCGAATTGACGCTCGATGTGGCTTTGCCATACATCACGTCCATGATCTTGGCTTCCATGTACTGGTTAATGCCCTCATCCATCCACGCATCTTCGAATTCGTTGGTCGCCACCATCCCGTACCAGTACTGGTGCCCGAACTCGTGCTCCACCACAGCCTCGGGTTCCAGGAGCCATTTCGGCATCCACCACGTCGTGCCCGCCGTAATCAGCGTTGGATACTCCATACCACCAGCGCTGCCTGCGCCGTGCGGTGGATCTACCACCGTGATCTGCGGATACGGATACGGCCCAATCCACTCGTCAAACTTTCGCATCGTGCCTTTCAGAGCCTGCAAGTAGCGAGGCGTGGTTGCCATGTGTCCCGGTTGCATCAGCATCCGGATCTTCACCGTGCCGCCACTCAGTTTGACTGAATCTTCCACAACCTCGGTCGTCGGGTCGGCCGTCCAGGCAAAGTCATGTACGTCCTCGGCGTGGAAGCTCACGGTCTGCGTTCCGTTGCCATTGTCCTTGGCCCCGGTCTGCACCCCAGTCGAGCCCACATTCCACCTCGCCGGGAGCGTCAGTTTCACGTCGAAGGTGCCAAAGTCCGCAAAGAACTCGGTCTCTGCGTGGAATTGATGACAGTTCCACGCGCCGTTCCACCACACCCCCACCTTGGGAAACCACTGTCCCGCCATCAAGAAGTCGCGCTTGTAGCCGGTGCGCGCCATAACCTCCGGGAACGTGGCCACAAAATGAGTCCGGAACTGCACCCGTTCATTCGGCGGCAGCGGCTTGGGCAGTGCAATCTCAAATACCGTGCGATCGTCAGGATTGCCGTCGTCGGGCGAGATGAATTTCATCTGCCTAGTCAAGTTGCGGGCCACTCCGTCGCCCCCAACAACTTCCAGCGACTTCACCTCACTTGAGCCGAAGTGCTTGGCATCCCACCCCGCTCCCTTTTCCGTGTCGCGCTGCCCACCTCGCTCCGCCTCCGTCATCCAGGTCGATTTCGGCTGAAACGCATTCAGGTACAGATGAAAGGGAAACTTATTTAGCGTGGTTCCGGTGCGGTTGGTGTAAGTCAGAACTTCGTCGGCATCCAGCGTGTGCGTCTTTGGGTTGTAAGCTCCCTCGATCTGGTAAGCCACGACCCGTTCGCTCAAGGGCGTGGTCTGGGCCGCACCGCTCGCCGTCAAAAACGTCGCGAACATGATCGTCGAAATAAAGCTCAGCCAACCGCGGATCAGCCAAATGCGCCAGCAACGAATTTCCATGGATTCTCCTGAGCGGGTGACCCACATCCCCCTCTGTAGGCGAATGTGAGGATAAGCACCCGAGTGCTCCACAGCATTGCGTCAGAAGCATATCAAGCTTGTCGCATCAATGAAGCTTCGAGAGCTGCTACTATGCGCGCTCTCCTGCAAATTTCTAACGCCCTGCTCCTGCCTTTTAAAGCAATTCCCTAGTTGCCGTAGCCCGTACTGCTCTCGCCTTTAGGTTGTCATTCCGAGCGCAGCGAGGAATCCTCGTACCGCCGAAATCTGCAATGCCGCCCCAGAGCCTCTTCTGCCTCGAACTGCCTTTGACTGTGTACACCTTCCGTGGAACCGCCCTAGAGTTGCTACTATGCGCTCTCCTACAAGCTTCTAACGCCCTTGCTCCTGCCTTGAAACCTTGAAACTTTGAAACCTTGAAACCTGCACCCCCCTCCTCTCGCTCTCCGCTTTCAGCTACACTTCCCTCATGCGGGTTCTGGGCATCGACTGTGGCGGCGAGTACACCGGCTTCGGTGTGGTGGAGGGCGATGGTCGCTTGCTGACCTGTGTCACCGTCGGAGCCATCCGGCTCAATCCCCGGGAAGCTCTGGAACTCCGCCTCAAAAAAGTATTTGACGGCCTCTCGTCGCTGATCGCGCAACAACAGCCCGAGGTGGTTGCTATCGAGGATGTCTTCTATTCCGTGAATGCCAAAAGTGCGCTGAAACTGGGCCACGTGCGCGGAGTTGCCATGATGGCGGCTGCGCAGAGCGGCCTTTCCGTCGTCGCCTACGCGCCGCTGGCCATCAAGTCTGCGGTGGTCGGCTATGGCCGGGCAGAGAAGTCGCAGGTGCAAATGATGGTAGCCCGTCTGCTCCACCTCGATGAAATTCCAGAGCCCGCCGACGCTGCCGATGCACTTGCCATCGCTATCTGCCACATTCACACCGCAGCCACCCTGCTGCGCCAGGCTGCGTCTCCGCGCTAACCACGCCATGCGTCCTCTCCATCCCTCGCCCAAGCCGAAATAATTCTGTCGTAACCGAATCTTCCTTCGGGCGATGGAGTTAAATAGTCTTGTAGGGGTGTTGCTATGACCACCCGAAAGGTTTGGCTCGCCTGCTTCACCGTCGCACTGTTTCTCTGTTCGGTCTTTCCGGCCTTTGCCGCCAATGTCCGCATGGTCCGTCTAAGCCTGGTTCAAGGAGACGTGCAGATCGATCGCAACTCCGGCGATGGCTGGGAGCAGGCCATCGTCAATATGCCTGTCATCAGCGGGGCCCGCATCTACGCCGCCGAGAATTCCAAAGCCGAGCTTGAGTTTGAGGATGGCAGCAACGTCCGTCTCGCCGGCCCGGCGCAGATCTCTGTGGGCGAGCTTTCCTCAACCCCCGACGGCGCTCCGCTGAACGCGATCCAAGTCGACTCCGGATTGATTTACGTCAATGCCCGGCTTCATGACCACGGAGACTTCCGCATCTCCGCCTACAGCGGCGAGTCCTTCAAGATCACCAAGCCCTCGCGCCTGCGCTTCACCGTGAATGATCAGACCGCGTCGCTCTCCATGACCGACGGTGAGGCCATAGCTCAGAACGCCAGTGGCAACGGTGCCATCCACAGCGGTCAAACCTACAACTACATCCTCGGACAGCCCGACAGCGCGGCTCGTTTAGAGAATGTTCCGCCACAGTCTGAAGATTCCTGGAATCAGCAGCGCGAAAACTATAACGATCAGAATGCCGCGGCCGCAGCGCAGTACCCCGGCGGAGAGGCCAACGCCCCCGGCGAGGCCGATCTCGGCTACTATGGCAATTATTCCGACATTCCCGGTTACGGTGAAAGCTGGCAGCCGAACGGAGTTGGCCCCGACTGGAGCCCCTTCACCTACGGCGCCTGGTGCAACTATCCCTGGGGCTGGACCTTTGTCTCCGCTTACCCCTGGGGCTGGACGCCATTTTTTTACGGTAACTGGTTCTTCCTGAACGGGCGCGGCTGGTTCTGGCATCATGGCCATGGGCATGGGCCGGGCTTTGGCTTTCATCCGCACCCCCAATTTGCCGGGACCGCCCCGCACGGCTTTAGCGCCCCTCATCCTCCTGCCGGCGCCACCCACGGCACGGTAGCCGTCGCGGGCTCGAATCTTCGCGTCGGTCCCATTGGTGCGACCCACGCCGCAGCCGTCGCCAGTGGATTCGCCACCGCAGGATCTACCGGGGTACGGGCGGGCACTCCTGCTTCATTCGCCGGTTCATCTTCGGCCGGCCCAGTTCATTCGTCTGCCCCATCGAACCCCCACGCGCCGTCCATCACCGGGCAGAAGGGGACCTACACCCTCAGCGGCTCCAGCACTGGCCGCAACGGCATTCGTCGTCTACCGGCCAGCATTGCCGCTCCGCACAGCTATGCCGGCAGCAGCTACGCTCCGCGCAGAGCTTACGGCAGCAGCAGTTACGTTCCGCGAAGCAGCTACATTCCTCGAAGTGCATACACCGGCAGCAGCTACGCTCCGCGCATGTACAGCGTCCCTTCCGTCCCTATGCGCGCACCGAGCGCTCCTGCAATGGGCTATGCTCCGCACATGAGTAGCGGTGGCGGCGCTGCCGTCTCCCACGGCAGTGCTGGGTCCAGTGGCGGCGGCTCCCACGGTGGAGGTGGAGGCGGCCATCGCTAGAGCAATTCCCTAGTTTGCCGTAGCCCGATACTGCTCTCGCCTTTAGGTGTCATTCCGAGCGGAGCGAGGAATCCCCGCACCGCCCAAATCTGCAATGCCGCCCCAGAGTCTCTTCTGCCTCGAACTGCCTTTGACGGTGTACACTTTCACACCACCGTGATCCCCGCATACCCCACCACATGCTCCCGGTCGCCGGAAACGTCTCCCGAGGTCGCATACTTCACCAGCTCCGCCGAACTCGCGCCCAGCCGCAGAGCCGCCGTCAGCATCGCCACCGCCGGACCATACCCGCACATCGAAATGTTCTGTCCGCGCACGGTCTGGAACAGTCCCTTGGGCTGCAATCCCAGCACCTGCTCAATCGCCAGCGCGTCTTTGACTCGCGTCTCCGCATCGTCCT
The DNA here is from genome assembly GCA_963787715.1 of uncultured Acidobacteriota bacterium. Taxonomy (GTDB): domain Bacteria; phylum Acidobacteriota; class Terriglobia; order Terriglobales; family Acidobacteriaceae; genus TOLSYN. The sequence continues at coordinate 101,327 of CAWBEC010000002.1, forward strand.
CGTAGTGGTTCATGTCGCTGGAGGCAACGATCAGCACTGGCTCGCCGCACTCCGCAATCACCTTGGCCAGCACGACTCCGAGCGCCGTCAGCACCTCGAACTGCCCCGTTCCCACCGTGATCGGTACAAAGTTCAAATCCTGCCGCACGGCCTGCAGAAAGGGAAGTTGAACCTCCACCGCGTGCTCGCCTACCTGCGCCGTCGCGTCCTCGCGCAGCAGCGGAAAGGCTTTCTTCAGCGCCTCCGCCATTGCCTGGTCAATCGGCACGTCGCCCAGCGGTGTGCGAAAGCTGCCCGTGCTGATGACCGCGAGCGGCTCGCCCATTCCGGTGTGGTTCGGGCAAAGCACAATCACCTTTCGCGGAACTTCGATGTGCGCATACACCGCTCCCGCCACCGCTCCCGAATACATGTATCCCGCGTGGGGCGCGATCACTCCCACGGCGCGCACCCGCCTGCCCGCCCTGGCTCCGCGCGCCAAAAATCCCTGCACCTCTTGCAACAGCTCCGTCCGCGATCGCGGATAAAACTGCCCGGCCACCGCTGCCTCTCGAACCTCGCTCATCCGGCACCGTCCTTCCCCTGCTCTTACTTTCCAAGCTCCCGAAACTTACTTCCTCAACTCCCGATACAGCCGCGCCATCTGCGGCAGGGGGATCGCCTCGGCCCGCGTCGTGGGTGCAATCTCTGCCTGGGCCAGTGCGGCTTTTGCAATCGCCTTATCGTAGGCCAGTTTCAGGTTGTTGCTCACGGTTTTTCGCTTCTGCGCAAACATCACCTTCAAAAAAGCGATGAACCCAGCTTCGTCCACCTGCAGCTCGGAAAAACGCGGCTGCATCTTCATCCGGAAGACCGCCGAACGCACCTTGGGCGGCGGGTCAAACGACTCTGGCCCCAGTTCAAAGAGCTTCTGCACCGGGCCATACATCTGGGCCGTGGCGGAGAGCAGTCCGTAGTCCCGGCTCCCTGGAGCGGCCACCACCCGGTCGGCAACTTCCTTTTGCACCATGAGCACCAGGTTTTCGATCCTGTCGCCCGCCGAAAACAACTTCAGCAGAATGTCGGTCGTGATGTAGTACGGCAGGTTTCCCACCACCTGCGCCTTAAACAGCCCTGTCGGACGCAGATCGCGCAGCGGCCCAGGAGTTGATCCCAGCACCGTCCCCAGCTCCAACTGCAGAATGTCGGCCTCCAGAATCTCCACGTTGGTCTGCGTCGCAAAGCGCATGCGCAGCCGCGCCGCCAGCACACGGTCCAGCTCCACCGCGATCACCCTGCCCGCGCGCTGTGCGAGCAGCTCGGTCAACGCCGCCTCTCCCGGACCGATCTCCACTACTGTGGTTTCTGCGATCTCCCCCAGCGCGTCCACAATGCGCTTCATCGCGTCCAGGTCCACCAGGAAATTCTGCCCCAGCTTGGGCTTCTTGCCGCTCACCACTTCATTTGGCGAGACCTTTGCCAAGTTTGACCGCCTTTCGTTCCGCCCGATAGACTTCAGCTTGCGCGGCTTTCGATACCTGTTCTATTCTTAGGCCCCCGCGCATCCAATTCCTCATTGCGGAGGCCACGTGCACGTTCTGTTTGCCGCATCCGAGTGTCTCCCGTTTTCCAAAACCGGAGGACTTGCCGACGTCGTTGGAGCCCTGCCGCGCGCTATAGCCGGACTCGGTCACCAGGTCACAGTGTACCTGCCTCTCTACCGGCAGACACAGCCACTTCTGAAAGATCCCTCTACCGTCATTGCCAGCGTCACCATTCCCTTTGATGACAGTTACCGATTCTGCTCGGTCGTCGATGGGGGCCAGCAGCACGGTGTCCAGTTCTACTTCATCGATTATCCACCGTTCTATGATCGCGACGCTCTCTATGGCACGCCGCTCGGCGACTACCATGACAATCCCGAGCGCTTCGCACTCTACTGCCGCGCCGTTCTTGAGGCCTCCAAAATCCTCGGCCTGCCGGATATTTTCCACTGCCACGACTGGCAGACCGCTCTGATCCCCGTTCTTCTGCGCACTCTTTACGATGAAGACCCCGTGCTCCACGGAATCCCAACCATCTTTACCATCCACAACATCGGCTATCAGGGAATCTTTTCCCCGGACACACTCCCGCTCCTCATGTTGCCATGGGATCTGTTCGCCATCACTAAGCTTGAATTCTTCGGCAAGGTAAACTTCCTCAAAGGCGCTCTGACTTACTCGGATTTCATCACCACCGTTAGCCGCAAGTACGCCCAGGAGATTCAGACCGCCGAGTACGGCTTCGGTCTGGAGGGCGTTCTGCGCAGCCGCAACACCAATATCGCCGGAATCCTCAACGGTGTCGATTACGACGAGTGGAATCCAGCCACCGACCGCTACATCGCCGCCCGCTATTCGGCGCAGGCGCTCGACGGCAAGCAGGAGTGCCGCCGCGATCTATTGCTCCACTTTGAACTCGACCCGGAGACCACCGCCCCGGTCATCGGCATTGTCTCCCGCTTTGCCGCCCAGAAGGGATTCGATCTCATCGCCCTTGCCGCCGACCGGCTCGCGCACGAGGATGTCACCGTCGTCGTTCTCGGCTCCGGAGACAAGATGTACGAGGACCTCTTCCGCCGCCTCGTCCGCCAGTATCCGGGCCGCTTTGCCATCAAGGTTGGATACGACAATGAAATGGCGCACCGCATAGAGGCCGGCTCCGACATGTTTCTCATGCCCTCGCGCTACGAGCCCTGCGGACTCAACCAGATTTACTCGCTCAGGTACGGCACCGTCCCCGTCGTGCGCGCCACCGGAGGCCTCGACGACACCATCGAACCCTACGACGACCGAACCGGCAAAGGCACCGGCTTCAAGTTTCGCGAGTACAGCCCGGAGGCCCTGCTTACAACCATGCAAGCTGCGCTCCAGCTCTGGGCCAAGCCGAAGGAGTGGCGCAAGCTCATGCTCAACGGCATGGCCCGCGACTTCTCCTGGACCGTCTCCGCCCGCGAGTACCTCAAGATCTACGAAAAGGTGCGCGCCGCCCGCCACGCCGTACTTGCGTAGAAGTAGTGTTCACTGACACATCGCTCCTCGCGCGTACCAAGCGCGTACCAAGTTAGCTACCTCGAAGTCATGCAGCAGTGTGTCAGAATGAGCACGATGCATTTCTTATTGGGGATCGACGGAGGCGGCACAAAGACCACCGCGGCACTGTCGGATGGACAGACGCTGCTCGGAAGCCACAGTGCGGGCGCATGCAATCTCAACGTCGTCTCCACCGAAAATGCCCGCCTCGCTCTTGCTCAAGCGGTACATGGAGCGCTCTCCTCTGCCGGAGTTCCCCCAGCCTCCGTCACCAGTGTCTGCGCTGGTATAGCCGGAGCCGCCTTATCCGAGAACGCGGCAAACATCACTAACCTTCTCGCCGAACTTCTTCCTCGCGCCTCTATACAGGTCGTGCCCGATGCGGCCATCGCGATGGAAGCCGCCTTCTCCGGTGGTCCCGGACTGGTCTGCATCTGCGGCACCGGTTCCATCGCCTTTGGCCGAAATGAGCGCGGCGAACGCGCCCGGGCCGGAGGATGGGGCCGTCTTATCTCGGACGAAGGATCGGGACACTGGATCGGCCAGTGCGCGGTATCGCAGTGCCTGCGTGCCTTGGATATGGGCCGCAGCAGCACGATGGTCACCGGAATCATGAAGCACTGGCAGGTCGTAACCCGCGAGGATCTTTTGCATCGCTGCCACCGCGAGCAACTTCCCGGTTTCGCCGATCTCTTCCCCATCGTGCTCTCGGCCGCCGAGAAATCAGACCCGCTCGCCAGTGAAATCCTTAGCGCCGCCGGATTCGAACTGGCCCGCATCGCGAAGATTGTTCTGCGCCGCCTCTGGGCCAGCCGCAACAGCGTGGAGATCGCAATTACCGGTGGCATCTTTCTCCGCTCCCCGTACGTTCGCCAGGTCTTCTGCAACGTGATCCGCTGCGAGCGTCCCGAGGTCAGCGTTCGGCTCAGCCATCGCCAGCCCGTCGAGGGAGCTCTATATCTGGCGCAGCAGGATCTGCCTGAAAGCGCCGTCGGCTAGAGCAATTCCCTAGTTGCCGTAGCCCGATACTGCTCTCGCTTTTAGGTTGTCATTCCGAGCGCAGCGAGGAATCCCCGCACCGCCCAAATCTGCCAGAGTTTCTTCTGCCTCGAACTGCCTTTGACGGTGTACACCTTCTGTGGAACCGCCCTGATCTGCGGCTCGTGCGCCGGCGCAGACCCCAAACCGGGCAGCATAGAAACATCCTGCCCCCGCTCTGGTAAAATTTCACGATCGAAGTCATGCCCAACGATAAACCCAACTTTTCTGCTCTTCTCGCTGAATCCGTTTATTGTACGGTTCTCTTCCTGAGCATGGCAGCTTTCTGCGGCTTCTTGTTCTGGCTCTTTGCGCCCATCCTGACCGAACAATATTGGTACTCATTTACAAAAGATGTCCCCAGGGCTCGCGTCTTCGTCTCCAAGCGTCCAATGGATTGCTACCTGGTGCCGATAGGAGGCAAGAGGTGTCGCTACGAAAAGGTCGTGGACGTGGCCAAGGACAGCTCCGGCAACACTCAGGTAACGGTGCATTGGCAAAAGGTGTGGGAGTGACCCGGCGAGAGCCTGTTTGCCTGACCGCTCTACCCCTGCTCCTGCCGGAAGAACTCCAAAATTGCCTCTGCCTGCTTGCTGTTCACCACCGAGGTCAGTGCGGCGAAGTTCGCCTGCTTCACCGCGTGCAGCGAGCCAAAGTGCTGTAGCAGCCTGCGCGTCGTCAATTCGCCGACGCCCGGCACATCGCGCAGCTCCGTCGCCCGGTCCCGCATCGTCCGGCGCTTGCGATGAAAGGTGATGGCGAAGCGGTGGGCCTCATCGCGGATCTGCTGAATCAGCAGCAGCACCGGCGAGTGACGGTCCAGCACAATCGGCTCGTCTTCCTGCCCGAAGAGATACAGGGTCTCCTCCCGCTTGGCGATCGAAGCCAGTGGCTGCGCCGCCAATCCCAACTCCTCCAGCGCACGGGCCGCCGCGTGCAACTGTCCCACTCCGCCGTCAATCAGCACCAGAGAAGGCATGGCCTTCTCTTCGTCCCGCAGCCTTTTGTAGCGGCGTGTCACCACCTCGTGCATTGACTTGAAATCGTCGATCCCCTCCACCGTGCGGATGATGAACTTGCGGTAATCCGAGTTCTTCATCTTGCCCTCTTCCCATACCACCATCGAGGCCACGGTCTCAGCGCCCTGGATATGCGAGATGTCGAAGCACTCAATCCGCTCCGGCAGCTCCGGCAGCTGGAACACGTCCTGCAGCACGCTCTTCAGCACATCGGTTCGCGGCTTCATCACCCGGAAGCGCTGATCGTAGGACTGCTTTGCGTTCGTTCCTGCCAGATCGATCAGCGAGCGCTTCTCGCCTCTCTGCGGCGCCTCGATATACACTCGCGAGCCGCGCTTCTCGCTCAGCAGCTCCTGCAGCGCCTTGCAGTCTTCAAATTCCACCGGAACGTAAATCGTGCGGGGAATGTAGGGCGCATCCAGATAAAGCTGCTTCAGCAAAGTGCTGAAGAACTCGCCGACCTCAAAGCCCACACCCGGCACCAGCTCGCCCAGCTCTTCCCAGAAGAATTCACGGCGATCCAGCACCTTGCCGCCGCGCATGTGAAAGAGGTTTACCGCCATCCGATGGTTTTCGTAGTGGTAACCGAGCGCGTCGATGTCATCGCCCTCCGCCGCGGTCATGCGCTGCTTCTCGTGCAACTGCTGCACCGTCACAATCAGGTCGCGATACTTCGCCGCCATTTCAAACTGCGTTTCTTCCGCCGCCCGCTCCATGCGCACCCGCAGAGAGTTGGAAAGCTCCGTCGGCTTTCCCTCCAGCAACAAACGCACGTCCCTCACCGCCTGTGTATAAATCTCTGGAGTCGTCAGCTCCTTCACGCACGGCCCCATGCACCGCTTGATGTGGTATTGCAAACATGGACGCGGATGATCGCGCGTCAGGTCGATCTTGCACGATGGAATCAGGAAGCTGCGATGGATCAGATCGACGATCCGGTAGGCAAGGCTGGCAGGGAAGTACGGCCCATAGTAACTACCTCCGTCCTTGCGCAGTCTGCGCGTCACATATACCCGCGGAAACCGCTCCGCCGTCAGTTTGACGTACGGATACGATTTGTCGTCTTTCAGCAGAACGTTGTACTGCGGCTTTTTCTGCTTGATGAGATTATTTTCGAGCGCCAGTGCCTCGCGCTCGTTTTCCACCACGATGTACTCAATATCGACGGCTTCGCGTAGCAGGCTTCCTGTCTTGGCGTCCTCGCTCGCGCCCTCTCCAAAGTACGAACGCACGCGCGCGCGCAGGTTCTTCGCCTTCCCAACGTAGATGACCTCGCCCTCGGCGTTCTTGTAGAGGTACACCCCGGGATTGCCTGGAACCGTTTTGATCTTCTGATACAGATCCATCGTCTCTCAGCCCACTGCAGAACTTGAGCGTCCGGAGCACTTGTGGGTCATCCCGAGCGCCAGCGAAGCGTCCCGAGGACTTGTTGGGTCATCCTGAGCGCCAGCGAAGGACCCCAGATATGCTCACATCTTTCGCGCCTTCGCAAGCTTCTCAACCCGCAATCGATTCTTTTCCGCCGCCCCGAGTTTTGGTGCTCGGAATCATACGGGAGATGAACTTCCGCTCCTATGAAAATTCTACGCGCCCGGGAAGGAATCTTCCCTCAACAACTCCGCAATCGTCTGTAACTTGCTGAACCTGCATAGGATCTAGCATGGCATTGCGCGTGCTTCTATCTTGATCGACTGTGCCCGGGCATCAGGTTTCGATCGCCCAATTTCAGCAACGCAGGGCCCAAGGAGCTCTTCCATGAAACGCGTTCTTCTCCCAGCTCTTGTCATTGGCGCAACGGCTCTTACCGCAGGCTGCGCCACCAAGAACTATGTCAAGCAGCAGACTACCCCAGTGATTAACAAGATCGATCAGTTGGATGAGCAAACCGCCCAGACGACTCACGGCATTAAAGACCTCGATCAGCGCGCCCAGCAGGGGATTCAGGGAGTTGATGCCAAGGCTTCCGCCGCCGACCAGAAGGCTTTGGCTGCCGGTCAGCAGGCCGACCAGGCTCAGCAACTCGCCTCCGCCGCAAATAAAGGCGTCAATGACCTCAGCAACCGCCTCGCCAACTTCGACAACTATCGTCCGGTCACCGAGGCCGCCGTGCACTTTGGCTTCAACAAAGCCGCTCTCACCGCCAAAGACAAAGAGCAACTCGACGAAATCGGTCAGCAGATTCCCAACATCAAGGGCTACATCGTTCAGATCGAAGGCCGCACCGATTCGGTCGGCAGCCCCACGTACAACTACGAGCTTAGCCAGCGCCGTGCCTCTGCCGTCATCCAGTACCTGGCTTCCAAGTACAACGTGCCCGCGCACAAGGTCTTCATCATCGGCCTCGGCAAAGATGCCCCAGTGGATAAGAACACCACCGCCAAAGGCCGCGCCGAAAACCGACGGGTTGACGTCCGCCTGTTGACGAATAACCTCGAGGCGCAAAGCGGTGCCACGCAGTCGCAGCAAGCTCCGGCTGCCACCGCGAATCCGCAACCTTAACCTTATAACTTTAAATTGTGGCGCGCAGGCAGTTGTCGCGCGCGGCAAAGAAGGCCGCTCCTCCCTCGAGCGGCCTTCCTTGTTGCAGATAAAGCTCAACGTCCGATCCAGGCCAGCTCTTACCCTCCGCCCACAAAATGCACGATCTCCAGCCGGTCGCCGTCCTTCAGCGCGTTCGCGCTCCAACGTTCGCGCGGCACAATCTCACGGTTTAACTCCACTGCGACGCGGTCGCCCTTCATTCCCAGCTCTTCGATCAGCGCATCCAAGGTCGCCGCCGTAAGCTCCCGTTCTTCTCCATTGATCACTAGACGCATAAAACCAAAATAGCAGATCGCCCCCAACCGACGATGGTCAAAAATTCATATTCCGTGCCCAATGTGCGCTTGACTTCCAGAAAAGCGGGCTTAATATGGTGGCAACATTTTTGTTTGAATTTGTTTCAAACAAATCGAGGCAGTCTGTTCGATTGCATTCGGATTTTGCCGTTATGGTCAGGGCATGAAGTGCGGGGATTAACGCGGGGATAACGCGGGGATAAAAGGTGCAGTGCATGGATCAGAGCTTTACATCCGGCCAGGTTTCCGAGCGCACCGGCCTCACCCCGCGTCAGCTCCAATGGTGGGACGAGCAGGGAATCGTAGTGCCCGCCCGCCAGGGCCATCGCCGTTTGTACTCCGCCAAGGATCTCGCCGAGCTGGCCATACTCTGTGATCTGCGACGTCGTGGCTTCAGCCTGCAGCGCATTCGCAGGATGATCGAGCTGCTGCGCCGCGAATTCGGCCAGCGTCTCGCCGATCTGCTCTCACGCGGCCCTGGCCTGCACCTGCTCACCGACGGTGAAAGCGTCTTCCTCTGCGACTCCGAGCGCGGAGTCATCGATCTTTTGCGCAACACTCAGCAGCCCTTGCTCGCCATCTGCATCGGCCCCGTACTTGAACGCGTACTGGCCTCAGCAGCCGGAGCGGCGCCTGCTGCCGCATCGGCTCCCAAAAAACGTTCTCAACCGGCCCGGGCGGCTCACGCCGCTCGTAGCGCAGCCCAGCGATAACAGGCAGTCTTTTCAAGACTGTGGAGGTGACACATGATCGTCGAGATTAACTATCTCCCTCAGTGGATCCCCGAACAGATGAGTCCCGGAACACTCTTCGTCCTCGACAATGCCGGTGAGAGCGGCGACGAGTCCGATCCCTTCTGGGCCGTGCTTGCCTGCCCCGCCTGTGCCACCCTGGGCCTGATCACTCGCAAACAGATGGCCGGAATCGTTCCCGTCATCTGCGGATCGGAACAATGCTCCGCGCAGTTCCACATTCAGGGAGACGACATCATCCCCCGCCCCGCCAGCTGATCCAGGCGAGGAAGTGACCGCCCACCGTTCCTCGCGAATGTGTGGGCAAGACGTTTTCCCCGGTTGCGCCCATTGTCACTTCCTCCCCGCGCCCTGCTTTGGCACAATGGAAGCCATGAGCGATCCCATCCTGCCGCACGGCCAACTGCCGCCCATCCCGGATGGCTGCGGGATCATGCCCATTGCCGAGAACCGCATCGCCCGCGGCCCGCACCCTGAACTACTCGACGCGGTCCCCGAAGGCTACGCCCCGCTCGCAACCGGCGCAGCCTTCGCGCGGAGCGATGTGCCCGTAAACGACCCTCTACTAAACGACGCGCTTGAGCAGAGCTATCGCCGGGTTCTAACCCGCGCGTTGGCCCTTACTGCGCTGGCGCTTTTTCTTGCCGCATTTCTCGCCGGCTCCATCACACGGGATGGGGCCTTGCAACAAACCTTCCAAGCCCAATACCTTCTGCCTCGCGCCATATTTGTCTTCCAGGTGCTCCTGGTCACCCTGTGCAACCGCTATGTGGAAAAGCTCTCCATTGCTCCCGCCGCGCTGCTGCTGTTCACCTATGCGGGTTTCTGTGCCCTGGAGTTCTCAGCTCTCTTCTTTTTCCTGCCGCCCACGGCACTTGCCGTCGGATTCCTCTGCGCCGCGCTGATGTATTCTTCCGCTGCCGTCTGGGGCTTCGTTCGTCACGATGATCTCGCGCGTCCGCGCACCGGCCTCTTCATGATCCTCGCCGGCGGAGTCATTGTCTTTGCCGTCAACCGCATGCTCCACTCCAGCGCTGCCACATGGAACCTCAGCGCCCTGGCCGTCGTCGTCTTCGTCCTGCTTGCCAGCTACCACGCAGACCAGATTCGCGACTTCTACCAGGAATTCGATGACGATAATGCCGCGGGTTGGAAGGCGTCGGTCCTGGGAGCTCTCCTGTTGCTCTTGAACTCCGTAAACGTTTACCTGCTTCTGGTTTCCACCCTGGGCCGCCTCATCGCAGACGACGACTAGAGCAATTCCCTAGTTGCCGTAGCCCGATACTGCTCTCGCTCGTCATTCCGAGCGCAGCGAGGAATCCCCGCACCGCCCAAATCTGCAATGCCGCCCCAGAGTCTCTTCTGCCTCGAACTGCCTTTGACGGTGTACACCTTCTGGGGAACCACCCTAATCGCACAATCTGCCCGCTTCAAGCTATCCAGGAGTCTCCGTTCGCCTCTTTGCCCCGGATCGCCCTGCCTTCTCTCGCCCGCATCTCACTTTTTGTGGAACTAACACTCTGCTTGTCGGTAATACTGGTAGGACTTCGGTTGTCCGCAATGCCGTGAGCTCGATGCCGTTGACTGACACTCTTTCGGAGCCCGCACTCCTTCGCCTTGCCGTCTCTGGCGACGAAGAAGCCTTTGCTGCGCTTTACGAAAGGTATAAATCCAACGTGTACCGGTTTGCCTTGCACATGAGCGGCTCGGCCTCGCTCGCCGAAGACATCACCCAGGATGCTTTCATCACGCTAGTGGAGCAGGGTGGCAACTTCGACGAATCCAAGGGCCAATTGCTTTCGTTTCTCCTAGGCATTACACGCAACTTTGTCCGCCGCGCTTACCGTTCCCAGGCCCGCAACGCACCGCTGGCCACTGAGAACGAGCACGGTGAGGAGGTTGAGCTTGCGCTGGAGAGTGGAAATGACACGATTGCCGACGTACTTCGCGGCGAAACCGTCGATCTGGTCCGCGAAGCCGTCCAGTCCCTGCCCAAGCATTATCGCGAGGTGGTCGTTCTCTGCGATCTGTGTGAAATGTCCTACGCCGAGGCGAGTGCTCAACTCGATTGCAACCTGGGAACCATTCGTTCCCGGCTCAATCGCGCTCACAACCTTCTTGTCAAGAAACTCGAAACACGCATCCAGCCTTCGGGCAAGCAGGCTGGCGGAATCATTCAAGGGTGTTTGCTATGAGATGTAACGATTTTGACGCTCACATCGACGAAATGCTCTCTGGCGTTCTTCATCCAGACGCAAACCATCACATGGGTCAGTGCGAGCGCTGCAACTCGCACTTCCGCGTCCGCGCCGCGGTGCAAACCGGCCTCCGCCAACTGGCTGTGGCCGCGCTTCCAGGCCCCTCACGCGCCACCGATCGCGCTGTGATGGACGGCTTTCGCCGCCTTCAGCAGCGCCGTTCCCCGGCCCCGAACTTGCCTTCGCAGAACGCCCCGCAAGGCGCGCGCCTGCTGACCTTCCCCGGCCGCAGCCTTGCTCCCGGCAGGGGATCGCGTGGCTGGGTCACCAGCGCCGCCGCCGCTGCCGTGGTGCTCTTTGCCGTGCTCGGGTCGGCCGTCCATCTGTGGAACGGCGTCTCCACGGTGAATGCCCCGACGAAGTCCCCTGTCGTAGCGACGGCTCCTGCTGCCACCGGGCGCACGGTCGCTGAGGCGGTGCAACGCGCCTCCGCCAGCGCTCCGCGCCACTCCATCGTGCCCGTAAACCTGGCAACGCGGCGTCCAGTATCGCAACCGGGCCAGCTTTCATCCCGGTTTAATGATTCCCAATCCAACGCCTCCACCGTGCTTACGGCTGAGGCTGACGCGCACAACTCCGTCCCGCCGACGGCGCCTCCGGCCAATGCCGCGCCCGTCATGCATCTTGCCAGTTCGGGCGCGCCCTCTGGAGTGGTCAGCATGGACCAGTCGGCCAGTTCAACCTGGCCGGGGTACTCGAATCTTATGTATTGTGATCCCGTGGTCTGCTCCGGACCGATGCAGGTGGTGCATATCAAGGTTCCGGTTGGGCAAGTCAAGCCCAACCTTGGTCAGACCGTGGGCAACAGTTTTGTCAACGCTGATGTTGTGGTCGGACCCGACGGCGTCGCTCGCGCCATCCGGGTGGCGAATTAGTGTTGAAAATAAGTCAGGAGATTGACCGTATGAGCGTTCGATGGGGCAGCCTCGGAAGCATCGGCCTTCCCCGACAGGGCAGCCTTCAAAGCATCGGCCTTCCCCGACAGGGCAGCCTTCAAAGCCTCGGCCTTCGATGGATCAACGCCGTTTCGCTCTTGCTCTCGCTAGCCCTGCTTGCCTGGCCCATACAGACCGCAGCCCAGCAGTCCTTCGCGCAGAACCCGGCGCAGCCACCTGCTCCGGCCTCCAATGCTTCGGCCTCCAACGCTCCTGTCTCCGACGACGGCGCGCCGTCCATCACCGTGCAGATCGCGCCTCCGCCCATCTCTTCGTCGATGCTCGGCCTTTCCAGTCCGCTCGGCGCACAGTCGGCTATCGGCAAGCCCATCTATGCCGAGTTCATCACCGAGCATCACCAGAACTTCAGCGACGGCAACCGTATCTCCCGCTCCACATTTTCCAGCATTTATCGCGATACCCAGGGACGCCTCCGCCGCGAGTCGCAGCTCTCCCTGCCGGGTCTGTCGGCCGGCATCAGCACCTCGACCTTCATCACCATCGTGGACCATCAGCTTGGCTGCGGCTTCGTCCTCGATCCGCAGGAGATGGTCGCCCACCGCTATGAATTGAATGCCGGGCCCTCCTACGTGGCCCGCCTCCGTGCCCAGGCCGTCGGCCCACTGCTGCCGCCCGATTTCAAACAGCCCGCCGCGGCTGCCGCAAGCTCCGCGACTCCCGCCGCCGCTGCCTCGCAATGGCATCCGCATGCCTTCTCTGCCCATCGCGTTCATCCTGCGACGGACGGAAGCCCAACGGCCGACGATTCAGCCTCTGCCACCGCGCTCGGCATGCGCATCGATCAGCCTTTTCTCGCCGCTCCCAACCCGGTACGCACAGAGGATCTTGGCGACCAAGTCATCCTCGGCTTCCGCGCACACGGCACCCGCGTCATTACAACCCTGCCCGCCGGACAGATCGGCAATGACCGTCCCATCGATATCGTCAGCGAGCAGTGGTTTTCGCCTGAACTCGAACTTGTGATGCGCAGCGTGCACCGTGACCCCTGGGCCGGCGAGTTCACCACCACCGTCACCCAGATCGTGCGTGGCGATCAGCCTTCCGTGCTCTTTGAGGTTCCGCCCACATACAAGGTCATCGACGCCGCCAGCGAGGGCGAGCATCACGTCCTCGGCAGCCACTCCGACCCCGCGCCCCGGTAGCAAAGGCGGACACCCCGCTTCACACGCTCTCCTGCTTTGCCGCCTGTAGTTTCTTCAGCCGCTGCCCGGTCAAAAACACATACTGAATCGCCGAAGCCAGCGTGAATAGGAAGACTCCATACAGCAGCCCCTGCCGCATCATCCACATCCGCTCGTTCGGGTACACCTTGGCCAGCAGCACAAAGAATACCGCCGCAATCTGGCAAGCCGTGTTGATCTTGCCGAAGATGCCCGGACGGAAGTCCCTCAGCCCCACCGTGTACAGCAGCGCCGAAATAATCAGGATGCCCAAGTCGCGCGAAAATACCATGACCGTGTAGCGCCACGGAATCATATGTGTGGACGACATCACCAGGAACAGTGAACTCAGCAGCAGCTTGTCGGCAATTGGGTCCAGGTATTCGCCCAATTTCGTCTGCTGATGCAGCAGACGCGCCGCCAATCCGTCCAATCCATCGCTCATCCCGGCGATCACCATCAGAATCAGTGCCGTGTGGTAGCGCCGTTCCACGATGCAGATGTTGATGAAAGGTATAAAGAACAGCCGCAGCAGCGTCAGTTGATTCGGGGCTGTCCAGAAATCATTCTTGAACGGCATCACTCGCCACCGCTGTTTGCGCCAAATACCTCTTCCACTGGCCGTCCGGCTTGGGCCGCAAAGCTCTCTGCTAGCGATGGTAGTTCACCATCGGCTGCGTCCAACTCCATCCGCTCCACCCTGTGCATTGGGAAGAACAAGGTCGAAACACTTGCGCGCTCGCCCGCCCGAATCTGTCGCGCCAGATCCTCCAGCGCCTCCAGCGGGACAGCGCGCAGCTCTACTCCCGCCACTGCCAGCCGCAGCAGCACGCCAAAGAACTTTTGTCGCGGTGAGTGCAGCGTCAGCAGCACTCGGGAGCCTTCATCGAAGCCCGGCCATTGCATATCGTATGATTCTCCCGCTTGCCTCCCCGCCTTACAAGTACCCGCCTCTGTTCGCTGGCCGGAACCTGATACAGTGAAACCGGCCCATGACTCCCACCAACTCTCCCAGACGGCTCACCGTCGTCATCGCCTTTGCACTGGTTTACGTCCTCTGGGGCTCCACCTACCTGGCCATCCGCATCTCCGTCGAGCACCTCACTCCGCTCCTCATGGGCTCGCTCCGCTTCACCACCGCCGGTCTGCTCATGCTCGGCTTTCGCGCCCTCGGCGGCCACCGCATCGCCGTCTCCCGCCGCGATCTAGGCCGCCTCGCCCTCATCGGAGTCCTTCTCCTTATCACCTCCAACGTCGTCCTCGGCTGGGCGGAGACCTATATTCCCACCGGCCTCGCCGCACTCTTCATCGCCGTCACGCCGCTCTGGTTTCTCATGCTGGAGCACATCGGACACAGCACGGACCGCCTCTCGCCGCGTGGCCTCGCCGGAATCGCGCTCGGCGTCGCTGGCGTCGTTGTCCTGCTCTGGCCAGCCATCTTCGGGAGCGCCAATGGTCACGCCGCCTTCGGTGCCCGCCAGCTCTTCGGCTCCGTCCTCGTCCTTTGTTCCAGCTTCAGTTGGGCCACCGGGTCCATCCTCACCCGGCGCTGGCACATGCCCATCGATCCTTTTACCGCCAGCGGTTGGCAGATGCTCTTCGCCGGACTCATCAGCACCGTCCTCGCGCTTCTCATCGGAGACCTGCACCGCGCGACCTGGGCCGCCAACTCGCTCTGGGCCATCGTCTATCTCATCGTCGCCGGGTCGCTCGTCGGCTTCACCGCCTACGTCTGGCTGCTCAAGAATGTCCCCATCGCCAAGGTCGCCACCTACGCCTACGTCAATCCCATCGTCGCTCTCGCCATCGGCTGCGCATTCCACGGCGAAAAGCTGGATGCCTACATGCTCGCCGGCTCGGTCGTCATCATCCTCTCGGTCATCCTCGTCACCGGAGCCAAAGTCCATCACCGCGATCTTCCGTCAATCGAAGAGGAAGCGCTCGACCTTGAGCCCATCGAGCCCAGCGGCGACTAAGCGCGGGCTCCTACTTCCGCTTCCACCGCACCCCGTCCTTGGTGTTTTCCAGCACCACGCCCTGTGCCAGCAGTTCATCGCGTACCGCGTCGCTCGTCTTAAAATCCTTCGCCTTGCGAGCCTCCGAGTGCCGTGCCACCAGCTCTTCCACCTGCGCATCGCTCAGAGCCGCGCTCTTGGCCATCTCCGCCGTCGCCGGGCTGATCTTTTCCTCCAGCCCTTCGGCCCTGGCCCACCGCACAATCGACCTCACGTGCGCCGCATCCTCGTCCACCAGCACGGCAAAAATCTCGTCGAACCTGTCCAGCGCATCCACAATTGCCGCAATATCGCCCTTCTTCACCTTGCCCTGGTCGGCCGCCGCGTTCACGTCCCTCACCAGGTCGAAGATCGCCGCCAGTGCCTGTGCCGTATTCAGGTCGTCGTCCAGGCTCTCCCGCATCGCGCGAATCGCCATCTCCGCCATTGCCGCAATCTCGGGATTTGCACCCTCGGCCCAGCGCTCCGTATCCAGCCGCAGCTTAAAGTTCCTCAGCCGCTCCACCGAGTTCGCCGCCTGCGTCAGTCCGTCGAAGGTAAAGTTCAGCTGCTTGCGGTAGGGAACCGAGGTCAGCAGCAGGCGGATCGAGGAAGGCTTGTGCCCCATCAGCACCAGGTCGCGCAAGGTGTAGAAGTTGCCCAGCGACTTCGACATCTTCTGCCCCTCCACCAGCAGAAACCGCACATGCATCCAGTGCCGCGCAAACGTCTTTCCGCTCAGCGCCTCGCTCTGCGCAATCTCATTCTCATGGTGCGGGAACATCAAATCCTCGCCACCCGCGTGCAGGTCCAAGCTCTCACCCAGGTACTCCATTGCCATCGTCGAGCACTCAATATGCCAGCCCGGACGGCCTCGCCCAATCTCGGTCTCCCAGCTCTGCTCGCCCTCCTTCGGAGCCTTCCACAGCGCAAAGTCGCGGGCGTCGTCTTTCTCATACTCGTCCGCGTCCGTCCGTCCCCCGCCATCGGTGATCAGCCCGGCAAAATCCTTCTTGCTCAGCTTGCCGTACGCAGGAAACCTCGCGATTCGGAAGTACCACGAGCCTTCCTCCGTCTGATAGGCAAATCCCTTGTTCGCCAGCAAGCGAATGAATCGAGCCATCTCCGCGATGTGCTCCGTCGCCCGCGAAAGGCGCTCCGGCTGCTCGATTCCCAGCGTCTCCATATCTTCCAGAAACGCCTTCTCGAACTTCTTCGTGTAGTCGCCGATCGGCACCCCGCGCTGGTTGGCGTTGCGGATAATCTTGTCGTCCACGTCGGTAATGTTCATTACGTGCTGCAGTCGGAATCCGCTCTGGCGCAGGTAGCGGCGCAGCACGTCCACCGCGACAAACGTACGGAAGTTGCCGATGTGTCCGTAGTCATAAACCGTGGGTCCGCAGGCGTAAAAGCGAACCGTTTTGCCGTCGGCCGGAGAAAATTCTTCAATCCTGCCGCTAAGAGAGTTGAACAGATCGAGCGCCATCATCTTCCTTCATGCATATCAGAATCAGAACAGTGTATATGTAGAATCGCACTCTGATTCTAAGGGTCGGCCATCCCTGCTGCAAACGTCCTTGCCTACGACGTACTCCGAACCTTCCCCGTCGCACGCGGAAGCAGTTCGGGCGAATGGGCCAGCATCAAGCGGCGAAAGGCTCCCGCGTTGCCCGCAGGCTGCGGCCCCGCCGGATAGGCCAGCGAGAACATGCGCGACAACCGCAGTCCTTTGACGTGTGCCAGCCGAAGCGTACCCAGAGAGAGTTGATTGCGCACCGCCCAGCGCGATACGAAGGTCACGCCGAGTCCTGCCTCAACCGCGCTCAGCAGGCCCTCGGTCGAGTCCAACTCCATCGTAGTCCTGAGGTCTTTTCTCTTCAGTCCGGCTTTTTCCAACGCAGCTTCTACCACCCGGCGCGATCCTGAACCGAACTCCCGCATCAGCAGCGGAGCTCCCGCCAGCTCCTCGATGCCGACTTCGTGGTTAGCCCACTCATGGCTGACAGGCACCACCAACACCATCTGATCTTCCATGAAAGCTTCAACGTGAAAATCCTTGCGCAGCGCCGGCCCTTCGATCAGCGCCAGTTGTATTCGGTGTGCAGCCAGCGCATCCAGCATTTCGTCCGTGTTCCCGCTTATCGCCGCAACTGTGACCCGGGGATTTTCGCGCATGAACGCGGCAACCAGATTGGGCAGCAGATATTGCCCAATGGTCTGCGAAGCCCCAAGCTCCAGCTTTCCGGAATGATCGCCGGCGCTGCTGGTCACCATCTCAAAAGCCTCGTTCGAGATTGCCTTCAACTGCTCCGCATACGGCAACAACCGCTGGCCCGCGGCAGTGAGCGTGATGCGCCCACCGCTTCGATCGAACAGCGGTACTCCGAACTCATCTTCGAGAGCCTTGATCTGCTGCGTGACAGCCGGTTGCGTCAGAAGCAGTTCTTCAGCGGCGCGGCTGAAGTTAAGGTGTCGCGCGACGACCCGGAAGACTTTGAGGCGAAAATTTTCCATCTTTACTTTTCCCGATATCTGGCAACATCCAGACTCGCCAGAAATTGCAAAGAGAGCTGCCGGATCATTGTCGCAGAATTTACGAAACCGGAACGCTTCGCCTCAAAATCGTTTCGCCCACTCCGATATAAGCAACTGCAATCCGTTATAAGAACTTCCTCTTGGACGCACCCTTCAACTCTCAAAGATACTGTGGCCATGCATTCGAAGACCGCCTTTTTTCTTGGTATCATCCTTACCGCCAGTGGCCTGGTCTCCCCTCCGTTTGCCTTGCTGGCGGGCATTGCCTATGGCTTCACCTTCGCTCATCCCTATCACGTGGATAGCAGGAATTTGTCCCGCTTCCTGCTTCAGGCTGCAGTCGTCGCGCTCGGCTTCGGAATGAACCTGCAGCAGGTTGTACACGCAGGCAAAGCGGGATTTCTCTACACCGCAATCAGCATCTCCGGCGCCATGCTCCTCGGCTTGCTCCTGGGGCATCTGCTGAGCGTCAGTCGTAAGGCGTCCTTTCTGATCACCGTCGGAACCGCCATCTGCGGAGGAAGCGCCATCGCTGCGATCGCACCCATTACCAAGCCGGATGACGAAGAGATGGCAATGTCTCTCGGTACTGTGTTTATCCTGAACTCAATCGCGCTGCTGCTCTTTCCCCCGATTGGGCTTGCATTGCACATGAGCCAGACCCAGTTCGGACTCTGGTCCGCCTTGGCCATTCACGACACCAGCTCCGTCGTTGGGGCCGCCGCAAAATACGGCCCCCAGGCCTTGCAGATCGGAACAACCATCAAGTTGGCCAGGGCCCTCTGGATCGTCCCGCTGGCCATCTTTACCGCCTTCATAACCAAAAGCAAGGCGCGGATTCACTGGCCCTGGTTCATCCTGCTCTTCTGCCTGGCCGCCGTGGCCAATACCTATCTTCCTGCTGGAGAAATGTTCTATCCGGTGCTCAGCCGCCTTGGCCGTCTCGGGCTCACCGTCGTTCTCTTCCTGATCGGTACCGGGTTATCGAAAGACACGCTGCGCCGCGTCGGCATCCGGCCCTTCCTGCAAGGAGTTTGCCTGTGGGCGATCATTGCGACTTCTTCCTTGCTCGCCATTCGCGCAGGATGGATCGCTCTCTAAGAAAAAACGATAAGAAAACCTCTTCTCCGGCAATTAATTCCTCTTCCATCCACCTCTGCCTGTCGCATTCTGCATCGCACCATAGGTAGGCGACGCGGAACTGCAGCCGATCTTCCGCCTCGTCATCAGCTTCAGGAGGAACCCAATGCCTTCGATTCTCTCCTTCCCCGGACGCCCCGCCATCCGCACCAAGCTTCCCGGCCCCAATGCCGAGCGCATCATCGCCGACGATGCACGCCTCATCTCGCCCTCCTACACCCGCGCCTACCCCCTGGTAGCCAGGCGCGGGCGCGGCATCGTCATCGAGGACGTGGACGGGAACGAGTTCTTCGACTTTTCTGCCGGAATCGCCGTCACCGCCACTGGGCACTGTCATCCCGAGGTCGTCGCCGCCATCCAGCAGCAGGCCGCCGACCTCATCCACATGTCCGGCACCGACTTCTACTACCCGCAGTTCACCCAGCTCGCCGCCCGCCTCTCGCAGATCGCGCCCATGCCCGGTCCGCACCGTATTCATTACGGCAACTCCGGCGCCGAGGCCGTCGAGGCCGCGCTCAAACTTGCCCGCTACCACACCCGGCGCCCCTACATCGTCGCCTTTCACGGAGCCTTCCACGGACGCACCATGGGTGCGCTCTCGCTCACCTCTTCCAAGGTTCAGCAGCGCCGCCGCTTCGCGCCTATGATGGGCGGCGTCATCCACGCCCCCTATCCCAATCTCTACCGCCGTCCGCCCGGCAGCGATCCCGAGCAGTACGCACGCGAGACCGCCCGCTACATCGAAGACACGATCTTCCGCACCGAGGTGCCGCCCGAGGAGTGCGCCGCCATCATCGTCGAAGCCTTCCAGGGTGAAGGCGGATACCTTCCCGCGCCCCCTGCCTTCCTCCAGGAACTGCGCCGCATCTGCGACAAGCACGGCATCCTGCTCATCATCGACGAAGTGCAGTCCGGCATGGGACGCACCGGCAAGTGGTGGGCCATCGAACACTCCGGCGTCGCCCCAGACATGATCGCCGTTGCCAAGGGAATCGCCAGCGGCCTGCCGCTCGCGGCCCTTATCACCAGAGCCGAAATCATGGACTGGGTTCCCGGCTCCCACGCCTCCACCTTCGGAGGCAACCCCGTCGCCATCGCCGCCGCACTGGCCACCATTCAGATCATCGAGCGAGAAGGCCTCGACAACGCCCACGAGGTCGGCGAGCACATCCTCGCCCGCACCTACGATTGGCCGCGCCAGCTCCCCCTGGTGGACGACGTCCGTGGCCGCGGCCTCATGATCGGCATCGAGTTCGTCGCCAACAAACACACCAAATCCCCTGCCGGAGAGCAGCGCGACCACATCGTCGAGCAAGCCTTTGAAAAGGGAATCCTCTTCCTCGGCTGCGGCGGCAACAGCCTGCGCATCTGCCCGCCGCTCGTCGTCACCAAACAGCAAGCCGACGTCGCCCTCGACATCCTCGAAGACTGCATCACCAAAGTCGGCTCCGGCAAATACCAGCGCCCCAGCTGGGGCGAAGAGGTCGGCGCATGAGCGGAAGAAAGTACCGGAGCTACAAAATGATTCAGGTGGCCCACCTTTGACACGCGACTTTTGCGCGGCCAAGGTGGGGTCGTTGATTTTGTAGTTGCGTTTGCTGTTGCGCTGTCATTCCGAGCATCGCGAGGAATCCCCGCACCGCCCAAATCTCCTGCTCCGCCCACAGGCAATTCAACCGGCGCACACAAGTCTTCGGATCGATTGTTAGGCCGTAACGCCCACTGTCCAAGGGGTCAATTGTTGTAAAATTCCGCCCATGTTTGAATCCATCTCTCCCGCCATGCTCGCCCGCATGCGCGAACTTGAAGCCATCGACCTGCGCGACCGCACCGACGCAACCCCGAACAGCCAGCGTCTCCGCCAGGTACCGCGCGATGTCGGCAAGTTCCTCGCCGTCCTCGCCGCCTCTGCTCCCGCAGGCCCAATCCTCGAGATCGGCACCAGTGCCGGATACTCCACCCTATGGCTCTCCCTCGCCGCCCGTGCCACCGGACGCCACGTCACCACCTTTGAGATCGATGCCGGGAAGGTTGAACTCGCCCGCGACACCTTCGCCGCCGCCGAGGTAACAGATCTCATCGACCTCGAGCCCGGCGACGCTCTCACCCATCTGCACGAGTACAGCGGCATCGGCTTCTGCTTTCTCGATTGCGACAAGGACCTCTACCTGCCCTGCTACGAACTCGTCTTGCCGCGTATGGTTCCCGGCGCCATCCTCGTTGCCGACAACGCCATCAGCCACGCCGCCGCCGTGCGCCCCATGCTCGACCGCGCCCTCAGTGACGACCGCATAGACGCCGTCCTCGTCCCCATCGGCTCCGGTGAACTGCTCTGCAGGAAGAAATGAACCGAGGGTGCCCGATATCTGCCCTCTGTTGGCAGATGTAGGGTGGTTGACTCTGCTTCTGCTCTTGCCTTCGCTTTTGTCTGCACCGGCGGGTTTCTATAAAGGGTGGCCCACATCCGCCTTCTGTTGGCGAATGTGGGGCTTTGCGAGTCCAAAAGTAAAACGCCCCGCACTGTAGCCATGCGGGGCGCCGGTTAGCTGTTTTGGATTGGTCTGAGGCCGGCTCGCTCCGCCGCATCCGCGCAACCCAATCTGCGCAGCGATACGAATGAAACGCAACCCAGCGGCAGACTTCAATAAGACGGGAAGTCTGGCGAGTGGTTAGAGCGATTCCGCCCTAAACCTCAGCCACCTCACTGATCACGATTTGTCTGCTACATTCGCCTGAACTTTTTTCCATCGGACCACCTCCTCTCCAGTGTGAAGGCATCCTAGACCCCGGCCGAGGTGTTTGTCAAATAGTCAATATCGCGAAGGCAATAGCAGCAGGTATAGGGGTGGCAGAAGAGGTAATCTATCTGAGAATTCTAAAAACGAGTGCGCGGAACGTAACGGTCAGAGGTTTAACGATTAACTTTCTGATAAATCGTTCGTCGCCTCCGGCTTCCAGACGTAGGCTCCCTTTTGCGGCAGGCCAACATGCTTCAGCACCCGATAGACGAACTGGCGCGCGATCTCTTCGAGCGAATCGGGATGATTGTAGTAGGCAGGAATCAGCGGATAGATGGTTGCCCCCGCCTCGGCCGCCAGCGTCATGTTGCGCAGATGAATGCGGTTCAGCGGCGTCTCGCGCACGCACAGCACCAGCGGAATGCGCTCCTTCAGGCAGACGTCGGCGGCGCGCTCAATCAGCTTGGACGCCAGTCCCTGCGCGATCTTCGCCAACGTTCCCATCGAGCAGGGAAGCACGATCATCGCGTCGGTCGGGTACGAGCCGCTGGCAATGTTGGCGCCGATATCCTGGTTGTGCAGCAGCCGCGTTTTTCGCGGCTCGCCGCCAAGCAACTGTTGCAGCAAGTCGCTGCGGCCGCCCAGGCCGAGCTCTTCGCTCATCACTCGCAGGCCGCTGTCGCTGCTGAGGAAGTTGACGCAGCCGACGCGCCCATCATCCTCCAGCGCGCGCAGCATTGCACGCGCAAACAGAGAGCCGCTGGCGCCGGTCACGGCGAGAGTAATTGTGCGCTGTCCTGGGTTGCCGCTTCCGTCGAGCATCCAACCTAGCCTATTGCTTTGCCGCTCCAACGGCAAGTGCCGCAGAGCCGCGGCTCCCGCGAAGAATCGAAACCACGGCCCCGAATGATAGGCTAGTAGCGTGGATGCGAATCGTTTGAAGGCTCTGCTGGAGCAGGTGCGCACCGGGGATGTGACTCCCGACGCCGCGCTCGATCAGATTAAATCTCTCCCCTTTGAAGACCTCGGCTTTGCCAAGGTGGATCATCATCGCGCGGTGCGCGTTGGTGTGCCCGAGGTGATCTTCGGCCCCGGCAAGTCCTCCGAGCATTTCGTGGAAATCTATGATCGGCTCGCCGGGCGCGGCAACACTGTGCTGGCCACGCGAGTCAGCGAAGAGCAGGCGGCGGCGGTTCTTGCGCGCTTCCCGGCCGCGGAGCACAACCTTCTGGCGCGGACGCTGGTGCTGCGTCAAAACTGCCGGAAGCTGGGCAAGGGAATCATCGGAATTATCTCGGCAGGAACCAGCGACATCCCCGTTGCGGAAGAGGCCGCGGTGACCGCCGACGTTATGGGCAACGATGTCGCGCGCGTCTTCGACGTTGGCGTCGCCGGGCTGCATCGCCTGCTCTCGCACAGTGAGGAGCTGCGCCGCGCGCGCGTGCTGGTAGTGTGCGCCGGGATGGAGGGTGCGCTGCCCTCCGTGGTCGGCGGACTGGTGGGCGTTCCTGTGATCGCGGTGCCGACCAGCATAGGTTATGGTGCGGCCTTCGGCGGAATCGCGGCGCTACTGGGCATGATCAACTCCTGCGCATCCAACGTCTCGGTGGTAAACATCGACAACGGTTTCGGCGCGGCCTACGTCGCGTCGCTCATCAACCGGCTTTGATCAGACAGAGGTGCACCCCTGCGGCACTCACACGCGGGGAGCCCCTGAACATGCAGTGTTGCGGGCCTATTCGCTGGTCATGAGGAAGAGCGGCTTCATGTGGAAGCGCTTATAATACGGGCGCAGCCGCTCGATGTTGTAATGATCGGAGACGTTCACCACTTTCTTGCTGCCGGTCACGCAGTCGATCGGCATGTCGTCATAGCGACCGTTCTTCAGCACCACCAGTCTGCCGTGAATCCGCCGTAGCAGCAGGTCCATTGCGAGGTTGCCGTATGCCATCGGCACAATCGAGTCGATCGCGTCCGGGTCGCCGCCTCGAACCAGGTAGCCCAACTTCTGATTGATGATCTCGACGGTTTGGCCGCCGTTGTATTTGGGCGAAAGCTCTTTCAGCTTTTCTGAAACAAGGTCGCCGATGCCGCCAAGCTTTTTGTGTCCGAAGGCATCGGTGGTCTGGTCTTCGAAGGTCATCTCTCCGCCCTCGAACATTGCGCCCTCGCTGACCAGCACAACCGAGTACTTGCTCGGATTGCGATTGCGGTCGTAGCTCATCAGCTCGGTCAGCCGCTCAATGTCGAACTTGTGTTCGGGAATGACGCAGCGATTGGCCGCCCCCGCCATCGTAGGCAGCATTGCCGTGAAACCGGCGTAGCGTCCAAAGACCTCCAGCACCAGAAAGCGCTCGTGCGAGCCTGCGGAAGTGCGCAGGGAATTGGTCATCTGGATGGTGCGCGTCACGCAGGTGCTGAAGCCGATGCAGTAGTCCGTGCCGGGCACGTCATTGTCCATCGTCTTCGGAATCGCGATCACCTTGGCGCCCTCTTCGTAGAGGCGCACGCCGTAGCTCAGCGTGTCATCGCCGCCGATCGGAATCAGGTAGTCGATGCCGAGCCAGGCCAGGTTCTCCAGCACTTCGGGCGTCAGGTCGTTGCGCTCTGCGCTGTACTTGTCCTGGAGGTGAGGCGGAACGTTGGATTTCTTAACCTTTCCGGGATTGGTGCGCGAGGTGTGCAGGAACGTGCCACCGGTGCGTCCTGCTCGGTTCACGATCTCTTCCGTAAGAACCGAATAGTTGTTGCGGTTGTCGTAATCCTTATCGCGAATAATATCGATCAAGCCGCTCCACCCGCGGCGAATCCCGATCACCTGATAGCCCTCGCGCAGGGCGCGGATGGTCACGGCGCGAATCGCCGGATTCAATCCTGGAACATCGCCGCCGCCGGTCAAAATTCCTATGACGCCCTTCTTGTCGATTGCCATCGTTCACACCCCTTCGTCTCTCAGAGACAGTAACAAATAACCGGGCAGGGTTGCTACCTGAGGCGAGCGCTGGGCGAGCAATGCGAATAAGCCCGTGCAGATGTGGGAAACAGAAGTGTGAGGCGCAGAAGAAGCGCGATGGTGGCATCGCGCTTCTCTCGCTGAAATGATTCGACCTAAACGGTGGGAGAGCTCGACGCAGCCGGAGTGGAGAGTTCCTTCACCTCGTGAGGGTAGCGCTTCACATTCCAGATGTCGGCGCCGTACTCCTTGATCGTGCGGTCGCTGGAGAACTTATGCGAACGCGCCGTATTCAGGATGGCCATGCGCCGCCACTTCGTGGTGTCCTGGAAATCGGCATCGATTCTTTCGTTGATTTCGATGTACTGCGGCAGGTCGGCCACGTGGAAGAAGCGGTCGCCGCGATTGATCAACTCGTCGAAGATCCAACGGAACAGTCCCGGCTCGCTCGACGAGAAACGGTCGTTCAGGAAGCAGTCCAGCACCCGCTTAATGCGCGGATCGCTGTCGTAGTACTCGCGCGAGTGGTAGAGACCATTGCGCTGCATCTGCTCGATCTGTTCGGCGCGCAGCCCGAAGATGTAGATGTTGTCGTCGGCCGCCTCTTCCGCGATTTCAATGTTGGCGCCATCCCAGGTTGCCACAGTTATCGCGCCATTCATCATCAGCTTCATGTTTCCGGTGCCGCTGGCTTCCATGCCCGCGGTTGAAATCTGCTGGCTGAGGTTCGCCGCCGGAATGATCGACTCGGCCAGCGAGACGCGGTAGTCGGGCAGAAACGCGATACGCAAAAACTGATTCGCTCTCGGGTCTTTGTTCACCACCGCGGCCACGTTATGGATCAGCTTGATGATCTGCTTGGCGGCCCAGTATCCGGGCGCGGCTTTGCCCGCAAAGAGCACGGTTCGCGGCGTCTTCGGAGCCTCGCCGTCTTCCACGATGCTCAGATAGTCGTACATGACGCGCAGCACATTCAGCAACTGCCGCTTGTACTCGTGAATGCGTTTGATCTGCACGTCAAACATCGAGCGCGAGATCGGTGATGACCCCGGTTTCGTCACGGATGATGCGCGATAGCTTCAGCTTGTTCTGGAATTTGACCTCGGCAAAACGTTCCTGAAAAACCGCGTCATCGGCATAGGGTTCGAGCTTTTTCAGCTCTGAAAGATCTTTGATCCAGGCATCGCCAATGCTCTCGCACAGCAGGCGCGAGAGGTGTGGATTGGCCTTCAGCAGCCAGCGCCGCGGCGCCACGCCGTTTGTCTTGTTGCTGAACTTTGTGGGCCAGAGCTGGGCAAATTCCGGAACCAGCGAAGTGCGGATCAGCTCGCTGTGCAGGGCGGAGACGCCGTTGACCGCGTGCGAGGCTACGATGGCAAGGTGCGCCATGCGCACGTTCTTGTCGTGCCCTTCTTCTATGATCGACATCTTGCGCAACTTCTCGCCATCCACCCATGAGTAGGCGGTAAGAGTGCGCAGGAAGTTGTAGTTGATGCCGTAGATGATCTGCATGTGGCGCGGCAGCACCCGCTCCATCAGCTCGACGCTCCACTTTTCCAGAGCTTCCGGCAGCAGGGTGTGATTGGTGTAGGCCACCGTCTTCTGCGTAATCTCCCAGGCGTCTTCCCACTCCAGGTTGTTTTCATCCACCAGCACGCGCATCATTTCCGCGACAGTCAGCGCGGGATGCGTATCATTCATCTGGATGGCGACTTTATCCGGGAAAGCCGCGAAATCGTTATGTGCCGCAAGGAAGTTGCGCGCAATATCGCGCACCGCGCAGGAGACCAGGAAATATTCCTGCACCAATCGCAGCTCCTTGCCGGCCATCACCGAATCGCTGGGATACAGTACGCGCGAGATGTTCTCACTTTGAATCTTCTGTTCGACGGCGCGAATGTAGTCGCCGCGGTTGAAGATGTCGATATCGAAATCCTCTGACGAGCGGGCCTGAAAGAGACGGAGGTAATTCACCGTCTGGCCGTTGTAGCCCACCACTGGCATGTCATTTGGTACGCCGACCACGATCTGGTAATCCAGCCAGCTCTGGCGATAGTTGCCGCGGTCGCGTGCATTCTCAACCCGGCCATAGAGAGGAATGACGATGGCTTCTTCGGGGCGCTGAATCTGAAGCGGGGTCCCATAGGTTCGCCAGCGGTCCGGCTTCTCGCGCTGGAAGCCGTGGGCGATTTCCTGGCGGAACATTCCGTATTCATAGTCGATTCCGTATCCATATCCCGGCATGTCGAGCGTTGCCAGCGACTCCAGGAAGCAGGCTGCCAGCCTGCCCAGGCCGCCGTTGCCGAGACCGGCATCGGGCTCGCTCTCCAGTACCTGCTCCAGCCGCACGCCGAATTCGTCCAGCACGCCGTCCAGCACTTGGTTCAGCCGCATGTTGCAGATTGTGTCCCCAAGCAGGCGCCCCATCAGAAATTCCATGGAGAGGTAGTAGAGGTGCTTGGCGTCGGCCTCGCGGTAACGTTTGCTGGTGTCCAGCATCTGGTCCACGAACAGGTCTCGCACTGCGAGCGAAACGGGGATTAGCAATTCAGCCGGGGTGAGGTGGTCCAGCGGCCGCACCAAGGTATAGCGGACGTGGCGCTCAATGCTTTCGCGCAGTGTCTTGGCTACGGCAGCCGTGGAGTCAAAATTTGGAGACGACATAAGTTGATAAGAATCCCAGGACCCACATGAAAAGGACTACAGCGTAACGCGTACTCTGCCCTTTCGGCGTGAGGCGTCCGAGCCCCTCGACAAAGCACGCTGCTGCCCTCCTTGGTGGCTGCCGAGAATTTGCCTGCGCAAAACTCTCTTCTAAATTGAATTCTACGCATGATTCGTCCGCTTTACCATGCTCCAGCCAACGACAAGTTCACCGGCAGGGCAAGAATATTCCCCGGTTCGATCCTGCCCGGCGCGGGAATGCGGAAGGCGCGCCCGCAGGCGCGCCTTGGTGCAACGTATCGTGCCGCGTATCGTGCAAACCCAGGGCTTTATCGCTTGACGGCGATGCTGAGTTCCTTCAACTGTGCGTCGGTCACCGGAGTCGGAGCGTCCATCATCAGGTCGGTGGCTGCGGCCGTCTTCGGGAAGGCAATGATCTCGCGCAGGCTGGGCGCTCCGGCCAGGATCATCACGATGCGATCCAGCCCGAGCGCAATGCCGCCGTGCGGAGGGGTCCCATATTGCAGCGCCTCGAGGAAGAATCCAAAGCGCAGCTTCTGTTCTTCCTCGCTCATTCCCAGGGCTTCGAAGATCTTTGCCTGCACGTCCTGCTGGTGGATACGAATCGAGCCGGAGCCGAGTTCGGTTCCGTTCAGCACCACGTCATAGGCGCGGGCGCGAATCGCGCCGAGCGCCGAGTTCGGATCATGCTGGGCCTTCACGCCTTCATTCAGCAAACCCATGTGGTCTTCGTGAATCGAGGTGAACGGATGATGGGCAAAGGTCCAGCGTCGCGCTCTCCTCGTCCCACTCGAAGGACGGAAAATCGGTGACCCAGAGGAACTTGAATGTCTTCCCCTCGAAGGCCTTGTGGCGCTCGGCATAGCGCTGCGCCAGGGCCAGCCGGAGCTGTCCCGCGTTGGAATAGACGGCGTAGCAGTCGCGCTGATGACGCCGTTCGGCGGCGGCATCGGCAGAGCTCGCGGCGGCCGTTTCGACGTTCGTGGCTGCGTTTCCAGCCGCGTCATTCTTCGGACGCAGCCACCAGCACCAGCAGGTCGCCTTCTTCGGCTCCGCTCAGCTCGCGAATCTTCGCAATCGCCTCCGGCCAGCTCTTTTCCAACCGCTTGAAATCGTCGAAGAACTTGATGGCCCTGCTCTGCTTCTCGCTCAGCAGCGCCTTGTGCTCGTCGCGCTCCTTGCGCGAAAGCTCTCCAACCTTCGGGGTGCGGATCACGACCACGGGCAGCGACGGATCGATCAGCAGCGTCTCGAACGCATCTGCAGGCAGGAGCGCCTTCACGTCGGTCATCGCCGGAAGACGCAGGTCGGGCTTGTCGATTCCGTAAAGCCGGATGGCCTCGTCGTAGGCCATCTGCGGGAAGGGCCGCTCGATGGTGTATCCGGCGGCGGTGAAGGCCGCGTCGAGAAAGCCTTCGACGACTCCGTGGATCGTCTCTTCGGTCGGGAAGCGTGAGCTCCAGGTCGATCTGGGTGAACTCCGGCTGGCGGTCGGCGCGCAGATCCTCGTCGCGGAAGCAGCGCGCAATCTGGAAGTAGCGGTCGAGGCCGCCGATCATCAGCAACTGCTTGAAGATCTGCGGCGACTGCGGCAATGCGTAGAACTCGCCGGGATGGACGCGGCTCGGGACGAGGTAATCGCGCGCGCCCTCGGGCGTCGAGCGCGTCATGTACGGCGTCTCAATCTCGTAGAAGCCCTCGCTCGCAAGATAGTTGCGGATGGCCAATGTGACGCGGTGGCGCATCTCGATGTTGGCGTGCATCTCCGGACGGCGCAGGTCGAGGTAGCGATATTTCAGCCGCACCTCTTCATTTAAGTTGACGCTCAAATCGCCGGGGAAAAATGGCGGCACTTTGCTCTCATTGAGCAGCTTCAGCTCAGCTGGCAAGCACCTCGATTTCGCCCGTCTCCATCTTCGGATTGCGTGTGCCTTCCGAGCGCGCCTCGACCAGCCCGGTCACCGCCAGCACATACTCGTTGCGTATAGACGGAAGCGCGCTCGTGCATCTCCGGATTGCGTTCCTT
Source organism: uncultured Acidobacteriota bacterium (assembly GCA_963787715.1). GTDB lineage: Bacteria > Acidobacteriota > Terriglobia > Terriglobales > Acidobacteriaceae > TOLSYN. Next base: position 130,471 of record CAWBEC010000002.1, read on the forward strand.
GTCGAAGACGATCTGGGTTATGCCTGAGCGGTCGCGCAGGTCGATGAAGATGAGATTGCCGTGATCGCGCCGCCGGCTGACCCAGCCCATCAGAGTGATTGTGCTACCGGCATCGCTGAGCCGTAATTCGCCGCAACGGTGCGTCCGCTTCAAGTCGCCTAAGAAATCAAGTTGCATAATCGCTTCCCGTGTTTCGGAGTAAGGAATGGAAATCCGCATGATCCATCGTACGATAAGTGGACGCGCCTTTGGTGCCGGGCGTCCATTGCCAGGCGGATTTCGTCTTCTTAACCTTCCAGGTATTCCAGTAATTCTGCGCGTGAAACCGTAGTCTGTTCGCCGCTCTTCAGGCGCTTCACCGCGAAGGCGTCGGCCTGCACCTCGTTTTCGCCCACGATGATGGCAAAGGTCGCGCCCAGCTTTTCGGCGGTCTCAAAGCTCTTCTTCAGGCGGAAGCTTTCATCGCTGACATCCACGGTAACGCCTTCGGCGCGCAACTGCCGCGCCAGTTTCAAGGCGTGGCGGTTCATGCCGGTGCCAAGCGGAATGACAAACGCCTTCAGCGGCGCGAGCGCCTGCTGCTGTTGTGCCTGCAAGGCCAGCACCAGGCGGTCTTCGCCAATGGCAAAGCCAATGCCCGGAGCCTTTGGCCCGCCAAGCTGTTCGCTCAGTCCATCGTAGCGGCCCCCGCCCAGCACCGCGCTCTGCGAGCCCAGGTCGCCATGGGTGAACTCAAAGGTGGTGCGGGTGTAGTAGTCCAGCCCGCGCACCATGCGCTCGTTCACCTGGTAGGGAACTTCCAGAGTGTCCAGAATTGCCCGCACTTGCGCGAAGTGTTCGCGGCAGTCTTCGTCGAGGTAATCGGCGATCTTCGGCAGCTTCTCGATGATCGGCTGGTCGGCGGGAACCTTGCAGTCGAGCACGCGCAACGGATTGGTCTCGGCGCGCCGCTGGCAGTCGTCGCACAACTGATCCTTCACCCCGGCCAGCGCCTCGCGCAGAGCCTGGTTGTAGGCCGGGCGGCAGTTCAGGCAGCCCACGGAGTTCAGATACAGCGTCCATCCCTTCAGGCCCACGGCGTCCAGCAGCGCGGTCAGCATGTCCAGCACTTCGGCGTCGCGGATGGGCAGCTCACTGCCCGCCGAGGGCGGTCCGAGAACCTCCGCGCCGATCTGGTAGAACTGGCGGTAACGTCCCTTCTGCGGGCGCTCGCGCCGGAACTGCGGTCCAATGTAGTAGAGCTTTTGCAGCAGGCCGCTGCGCCCCATCTCGTGCTCGATGTAGGCGCGCACCACGCCTGCAGTGTTCTCCGGGCGCAGGGTCAGCGTCTGCACGGACTCGAAGAAGTGTCCTGCGAGTTGGTCGATCGCTACTTCCGAGGTGTCGACGGAGCGAACACCGGCAGGCGTAACAATTTTCAGCAAGTGGCCCTTGATCCCTAGTGCCACGCCCCGTTCTTCAATCAGCCGCTTTGACGCGCCGATCAAAGCGGAAACGTCGGACTCTGTCGCCTGAGGCCTGAATGAAACAAGTTCGATTCGCGAGTCAGTCTTCGTCGACGCAATGAGGTCGATCGGAGGAAAGCCCGCGATGAGCACCTGGTCCATCTCGCCTATAAACACCCGGTCTTTGTTTTCGCGTATCCACGCCTCTCTGATCTTGCTCTTCGAGAAACGCTCTCCATCCTCCCAGGTGAACATCTCTTTGGAGACAATGTCGGTTTCCTCGCCGACGCCGCGGGCGAATAGCTCAGTGGACTCGAAGACCGGGGTGCGAATTTCATGATAGTTATAGCGGGCAAAGACCTCGCGGACCCTTGCGCTCCACAAAGTTCCAAAGTTCGGTATCGGGAGGCAGCAGGTCGCGGGTCCCGCGTACAGCTTTGATCATTTTCCGTTCCTTGACCGGAAGTTCGGTCCATCCGGGTATGGATATTCCATCTGCCGCGCGGCTTCGCGCGCAATCGTTGCGCCGTAAATCTGCGCCACCAGGTACAGCGCCATGTCGATGCCGGCGCGAATGCTGTTTGCGGTGGTGATGTTTCCGTCCACCACCATCGGCAGCTCAGGCAACAGAGAGGTGCGAGGATAGCGCTCGCGGAAGAGATCCACCGAGCGAAAGTGCGTGGTGGCGGTCTTTCCCGTCAGCAGCCCAGCCTCTCCCAGCAGCAGCGAGCCGGTGCCAACCGATGCGAGGCGCTCCACTTGCGGAGCCATCTTCTTGAGCCAGTCCAGGTATTCCGGCTGATGCATCAGAGCGCGAACTCCAGAGCCCCCCGGAACCAGCAACATATCGAGCTTGGGGCAGGATGCGAAGTCCACGTCTGGCAGAATTCGCATTCCGCCGCTGGCTCGCACCACCTCCGTGCTGTCGGAGACCAGCAACTGGTGGATCGGCGACTCGCTTTCACGGCGCGTCTCCTCATCCAGGCGAGTGGTGGCAAAAACTTCGAAAGAGCCGCAGAAATCCAGCACCTCCGCGTCCGGATAAATCAGTATTCCGACTGTCTTTTGCTGCCGTGGTCAGCGGTAATCCGTCTGGCGCTCACCGGCCCAGTTCCTTCAAGTACTGCTCTTTGTAACCCAGGTAGTTCGTGCGATAAGTCAAAATCGAAGCCTTCTCCTCTTCACTCAAATAGCGGCGGAACTTTCCCGGCGACCCCATCCACAGCGAGCCCGGTTCGACCACGCATCCCTCGGGAATCAGGGTTCCGGCGGCAAGGATCGAATCATGCCCAATCCGCGCGCCGTTCAAAACAATCACGCCCATGCCGATCAGGCAGCGGTCCTCAATGACGCAGCCGTGCAGGATTGCGGTGTGGCCCACGGTTACGTCATCGCCCAGCACCACCGGCCACTTGCCAAGCATCCCGTGCAGAACGGAGTTGTCCTGAATATTGGTGTTGCTGCCAATGCGGATGGAGTGCACGTCGCCGCGCGCCACCACATTCATCCAGATGCTGGCGTGCTCGCCCAGAACCACGTCGCCGATCACCTGTGCGGAAACATCTACGTAACAGGTTGCGGGGATGGTGGGCGTCACACCCTTGTAGGGCCGAATCATGAGAAACCTCCAGCGTGGGAGCGGGCCTGGTCAGGCGGCCAGCCAGCGCCGTGCGCGCCCTGCGCCTCTGCGAGTACAAAATTGCCTAAATATTGACCATACCAGAACCAGTGGCCTGAAGAAACCAGCAAAGCTGCTCGCCTGGGCGCACCGTGGTCGGCACCGCGTGCGCGACAAAGCCTCGCAGCAACCTGGAATAAGGAGTAACATCTCTCGCGTAAGCGTCTGTTCATGGAAGCATCATTGGGAAATCTCTCCCTGGGTTTCGGGGGTTGGTGAGCGGTCAAGCATATCGTGATGTATGCGAGCCAGCACTCGCTGCATGGCAATGTTGTGGTCTGGAGCTGAAAGGGGATCGATCCCATGGAATTCCAGGACAAAGAGCTGAAGTGTGTGGACTGCGGCGCGGATTTTATCTTCACGGCCGGAGAGCAGATGTTCTTCCACGACAAGCAATTTAAGAACCTCCCCAAGCGCTGCAAGGCCTGCAAGCAGAAACGCTCCGGTGCCAAAGGGAAGGCGGCTCGCCCTGCCAAGCAGGAGACCGCCAGCCGTCTGCTCGGGTTGCGGTAAGGAAACGACGATTCCATTCCGTCCCACCCAGGGCCGGCCGGTGTTTTGCCGCGAATGTTTCGCGAAGCAGAAGGGAACAACTGGCGCACACGCCTGAGGTGTGCGCTCCCGCGATGATGTGTTTTGCTCCGGGATTTGCGGAATCCGGCAGCGGAAAGCGTCGGCGAGTGCCGGCACTGCCGCAAGCACCGGTCGAAAGTGTTAGACGGATTTGCGCGAGTTTGCCTTTGCGGCGGCAGCGCGGCCTTGTCCGCGCTTGGATACGTCGCCTGCGATCTCCGGCTTGACCGTTGCCACCTGCTTGCTGTCCTGGTGGGTTACCAGCAGCGCCTCAATCTGGCGCAGCAGGTCGCTGGTGTTCATTGGTTTAATCAGCAGGGAATCAGCTCCCTCGTTCTTCCAGTCGCCTTCCATGTCGGGTAGGCCGTGAGGATCGCCGTTGCCGGGTTGTAGGCCTGCGAACGCGCCGCGCGAATCACCTCGAAGCCCGAGGCTCGACTGCTCCATGCGCATATCGGTGATGACCATATCGAAGGTGCCGCCGCGACAATTTCTGCTTCGCTTCGCGCGCCGAAGCTGGCGGTCTCCACGTCAAATCCGTTCATCTCCAGAATTGCTTTCAGGGTCAGCAGAATCGCCAATTCATCATCTACGAGCAAAATGCGTCGCGTCATTTGCAAACTCCAGGATTTCTTGGAAACGGTTCCACAAGACGTTTCCTCAAAATTGCAAGCGGATCGCCGTCGTTCCGGTTGACCGGAAATGCAAATATAAACTTTCCCGACAGGAACTGCGAAGCCGGTGTTGGAAGCACCCTGAGAGCCCATATAATACTCCTGTGGGCAGTTTCTTTGTAGAAAACTTCGGTTGTCGCGCCACTCAGGCCGACGGTGCGGCGATTGAGCGCCAGTTTGCCGATCGCGGACTGTCGCGAGCCGGCACGGCGGCGGAAGCCGAAGTCGTTGTATTGAACACCTGCACCGTAACCTCGTCCGCCGATCAGGATGCACGCGCGGCCATCCGCCGCATCCATCGCGCCAACCCCTCGGCCCGAATCCTGGTTACCGGATGTTATGCGCAGCGCGCTCCGGAGGAGATTTCCGCCCTCGAAGGCGTCTCGCTGGTGGTTGGCAACTCGCACAAGCATCGCCTTGCCGAGATCGCCGCCGGGAGCGGCTTCGTCCCGCTTGCTTCGCTGGAGAATGCGAATCAGCGGTCAATGGTTTTGCAATCCTAAATGGTTCCGCAATCGACGGCACGGTCACGCCATCTTCGGCCCCGAGCTTTCTCAGGATGGGCCGCACCGGGCGCCCATTGTGGTGGAAGACATCTTTGCCCACACGGAACTGCTTGCCGCGCCGGTCTTCGATTCCGACAACGAGAAGACTCGCCCCAACCTCAAAGTGCAGGACGGATGCAACAACCGTTGCTCGTTCTGCGTGATTCCGTTTGTGCGCGGCCGCAGCCGCTCGCTCCCGCTCGGTGAAGTTCTGCGCAACGTAGATCAACTGGTTGCCAACGGCTATCAGGAACTGGTGCTGAGCGGAATCAATCTGGGGCGCTGGGGCCGCGATTTAAGCCGTGATTTAAGTCGCGATGCTCGACAGCCCGTCTCCGCTTCGTCGATCTGCTCCAGGCCATTCTGGAGCGCACCCGCGTGCCTCTTGCTGCGCATCAGTTCGGTGGAACCGATGGACTGGAGCGACGAACTCATTGCGCTGGCCGCATCCTCGCCGCGCATCGCCAAGCACGCCCATGTGCCGTTGCAGAGCGCCAGCGACCGCATCCTGCGCCTGATGCATCGCCGCTATCGTCCCTGGCATTACGAGGATCGCATTCAGCGCATCCATGCCGCCATGCCTCAGGCCGCTATCGGCGCCGACGTCATGGTGGGCTTCCCCGGCGAGAGCGAGGAAGATTTCGAGCAGACCCGCGCCTTCATCGAACGCCTGCCCTTTACCTACCTGCACGTCTTCACCTATTCCTCGCGCCCCGGCACCCCCTCGGCGCAGATGCCCGCGCAGGTCCCCGTGCCGATTGCCCGGGAGCGCAATCGCGTGCTCCGCGAGCTTGCCGCCCGCAAAAAGCGCAGCTTCCAGGAGCAATTCATCGGCGAGACATTGTCTGCCGCTCACCCTCACGCATATCGCGCAGGGCCGCACCGAGGCCCTTACGGACAACTATCAAAAGCTCTGGCTTCAGGGTGAATTGCCTGCGAATCGAATGCTCACCGCGCGCATCCATTCCATCGAGGGCGAGGCGCTGGTGGGCGAGGTGGAGTAGGGACAGGTTTCAAAGGCCAGGTTTCAAAGTTTCAAGGTTTCGCAGGTTTTAAGGTTGAAACCTCTGGCGGTCATGCAACCGCGATAGTTCGCGGTTTTCGCTCTTAACTTTGAAACCTTGAAACCTTGAAACCTGTGAACCTTGAAACCTCCCGAAAGGAACCTCATGCCCAACGTCTTTGATTTTTCCGCCAAGCTCAATAACGGCGAGGAAAAACCGCTCGCCGATTATCGCGGCAAGGTTCTGCTCATCGTCAACACCGCGAGCCAGTGCGGATTTACGCCGCAGTACAAGGGCTTGGAAGAGTTGTACAAGAAATATCGCGAACAGGGGTTGGAGATCCTCGGCTTCCCATGCGACCAGTTCGGCCACCAGGAGCCCGGCAGCGACGAGGAAATTCGCAGCTTCTGCGAACTCAACTACGGCGTCACCTTTCCTCTGTTTTCAAAGATCGACGTCAACGGAGCCAATGAACATCCCTTGTACAAGTATCTGAAGGCCGAGGCGGGCGGCATGCTTGGCGACGCCATCAAGTGGAATTTCACCAAGTTTCTGGTCAGCCGCGAGGGTAAGGTTCTCGACCGCTTTGCCCCGGTGACCACACCCGCGCAGATCGGCGGCGAAATCGCTAAGGCGCTGAAAGCGTAAGGGCTGCCTGCTAAGCACGGCTGCGCTGGGCGCGGAGGCTCGTTGTGCTCTGGCCCAACATCCTTTCCGTGCTATACTTTGAGGGATATTGGTACACCGGAGGACCAATCGATAAACGTTTTATCCGCACGAATGAGCGTATTCGAGTCCGCGAAATTCGCGTGATCGACGATCAGAGTGAGCAGCTTGGCATTATGGCACCTCTTGACGCGCTCAAAATTGCCAGGGAAAAAGGACTCGACCTGGTGGAGGTTTCACCCACCGCGCAGCCGCCTGTCTGCCGCATCATGGACTTTGGTAAGTACATGTATGAGCAGGAGAAGAAGGAGCGCGCGGCCAAGAAGAACCAGAAAGTCATCACCATCAAGGAAGTGAAGTTCCGCATCAATGTGGACGAGCACGATTATCAGACCAAGAAAAATCATGCTCTGCGCTTCCTGAGTGACGGTGACAAGGTGAAGGCAACCATCTTCTTCCGCGGACGTGAGATGACCCGCCAGATGCTCGGTCGCGAGATCCTGCAACGGCTGATCAAGGACATCGCGGACAAGGCCGTGGTGGAGAATATGCCGCGGCAGGAAGGCAACACCCTGCACCTGATTCTGGCGCCGCCGAAGGTTCAGAAGTAGCCGGAAAGGCGCAGTCTGCCGTATGCAGGCTGCTGCCAAGCGATGATCTCGCTCGGCTGTTGGCCGCTTCCACCAATCTTTTCGAGAAGCTTTTGCCGCCCCGGTTTGCCCGGAGAGGCCCTTCTCGTGTTTAATGAAAGAGTTGTATTTAGGACACGAACAATGCCGAAGATGAAGACTCACAGCGGCGCCGCTAAGCGCTTCAAGAAGACAGGTTCGGGCAAGGTAAAGCGCGGTTTCGCTTTCCAGCGCCACATCCTGACTTCGAAGGGCACCAAGCGCAAGCGCCAGATGGACATGGGCGGAATGGTCGATAAGGCCGATCTGCCTAAGATTCTGAGGATGATCCCCTACTAGCGAGGGCGATCTCCCGCCGGACGGCATCGATTCGTCTGGTGTAACCGGGTCGATTGACCCAGGTGTGTGAAGAGGTTCAAGGTGTGAAAACCTCCTGCCTCCAGCCGCCATAATCCCGCGAACCTAGTTCCAGTGAATGATGCGTTCAGCGGAAGTTTCTAAAAAGGAAGGTAGCAGCAATGCCTCGCGTAAAACGTGGTACTAAGCGCCGTGACAAGCGCAAAAAGATTTTAGAGCGCGCCAGTGGGTACTTCCTCACAAAGTCGAAGCTCTATCAGGCGGCACAAGAGGCCGTACAGCGCGGCCTCAAGTTCGCATTCACCGGCCGTAAGCAGAAGAAGCGCCAATACCGTGCGCTCTGGATCGTGCGCATCAACGCCGCCGCCAAGCTCAACGGAATTAGCTATTCGCAGTTCGTTCACGGCCTGAAGGTTGCAGGAATCGAGCTCGATCGTAAGATCCTGGCCGACATTGCCGTCCATGATCCTGCGGGCTTTGCCGCCCTGGTCGTGCAGGCCAAGGCCGCGCTCGTGCCAACAGCGGCGTAAAACACTCTCGACCAAGTATCGAAAGCCACGAATGGCACGGGAACACGAGCCCAATCGGTTTGTGCGCTCCGTCAACCATTCGTGGCTTTTCGTTTGAGCTGCAGGCTTGCTTTTGGGGTGTCATTCTGAGCAAAGCGAAGAATCCCCGTGAGCGCTCGATTCATCCGTGACGCCTCAGAGGCACTTCGGCCAGCGACCTGCAGTACACGAACAGCGAACTCTGGTCTAGCTTATGAAGTAAGACTGCGCAGTTCAGGAGCAGCGAAGCACTCATGTACAGCGTTCCCAAACTCGAAGATTTCTCTCCCGCCTCGCTCGATGCGGCCTCCGCGGAACTGCTTGCGGCGCTCCATCGCCGAGTCCCAGGCCGCAGCCGATCCCAAAGCTTTTGAAGAGTTCCGCAACCGCTGGATGGCCCGCAAGAATGGCCTGCTCTCCCAAGTCAACGATCTGTGGCTGAAGGCCGCGCCCGGCCCCGCCAAGCGCGAGGTCGGCCAGCGCGTCAACGCCCTCAAACTCCAGGCCGAAGACCCTGGTCGCCGAGGCCGAGCAACTCGCTGCCGACTCAGCTCTAGCCGCCCGGCTCAAGTCCGAGACGATTGACATCTCGCTGCCCGGCATCGAGCGTCCGCTCGGCGTGCGGCATCCCGTCCTGCGCACCTTGGACGAGCTGATCTCGGTCTTCGTCAAGATGGGCTACTCCGTCGCCGAAGGGCCTGAGGTCGAGAGCGACTACTACAACTTTGAGGCCTTGAATTTTCCGCCCAACCACCCGGCGCGCGACACCCAAGACACGCTCTTCATCGCCAACCAGGAGCAGCGCGCGCAGCGTGACCGCCTGCTGCTGCGCACTCACACCTCGCCCGTGCAGATCCGCACCATGGAGCGCATGCAGCCTCCGGTGCGCGTCATCTGCCCCGGCAAGGTGCACCGTAACGACGCGCCGGACGCGACCCACTCGCCGGTCTTCCATCAGCTTGAGGGCCTCTGCGTCGATACCAACATCACCTTTGGCGACCTGAAGGGAACGCTCGACCACGCCATGAAGTCGCTCTTCGGCTCGGCGGTCAAGACCAGCTTCCGCCCGTCGTTTTTCCCTTTTACCGAGCCCAGCGTTGAAGTTGCCATCTCCTGCCCGTTCTGCGGAGGCAAAGGATGCCGCCCGTGCAAGCAGAGCGGCTGGATCGAGTTGCTCGGCGCGGGCATGGTCGATCCCAACGTCTTCGGCTTCGTCGGCTACGACCCGAAGAAGTTCAGCGGCTTCGCCTTCGGCATGGGCGTCGAGCGTTTGGCGATGATGACCTACAACGTCGATGACATCCAGCAGTTCTTCTACGGCGACATGCGCTTCCTGGAGCAGTTTGCGTAATGAAAATTTCACCGAATTGGATTCGTGACTTCGTCTCTCCCACGCGCCAGCGACCGCGAGGTGGCAGAGGCGCTCACCGTCAGCGGCATCGCCATTGAAGGCTACTTCGGCGAGGGCGACGACCAGACCTGGGAGGCCGAGATCACCACCAACCGCGTCGATGCCATGAATCACTACGGCGTCGCCCGCGAAGTCTCAGCCATCTACGATGTGGATCTGAAGCCTATTGCGCCGAAGGTCTCCGAGCACGGCCCGGCGAATTTCTGCATCGTCATCGACGACGCCGAAGGCTGCGCGCGTTATACCGCCCGCGTGGTGCGCGGAGTCAAGATTGCTCCGGCCCCGGCCAACATCGCGCAACGGCTCGAACTGATCGAGCAGCGCAGCATCAGCAATGTGGCCGATGCCACCAACTACGTGCTCAACGAAATCGGCCAGCCCACGCACGCCTTCGATCTCGACAAACTCGAGGGCGGCAAGATCATCGTGCGCCGTGCCCGTGACGGGGAGACGCTGGTCACTCTCGACGGCGTGGAGCGCACGCTCTCGCCAGAAGACCTTGTGATCGCCGACGCCGTGAAACCGGTGGCGCTGGCTGGAGTCATGGGCGGCGAGGCGACGATGATCTCGGACGCCACCCGCAACGTGCTCATCGAGTCTGCCTGGTTCGATCCGGCGTCGATTCGCCGCACCGCCCGCCGCCTTGGCATGCATACCGATGCGTCGCACCGTTTTGAACGCGGAGCCGACCCCGGCATCACGCCAGTGGCTTGCGCCCGCGTTGCGGAGTTGATCGTCGCCTCTGCTGGTGGGGCCGTCTCGGAGGGGATCGACGTTGTGGCGCGCTCGCTTCCGCAGCCGCGCATTACGCTCGCTTCCAGCGAGGTAAAGCGCATTCTCGGCGTGGAGATTCCTCCGGCGGAGATTGCCCGCATCCTGCGACGCCTGGGTTTCATCGTCGAAGGCAGTGGCGTCGAAGGTGGCGCCCGAGTTCACCATCACCGTGCCCACCTGGCGGCTGGACGTGGAGCGCGAAATCGATCTCATCGAAGAGGTCGCGCGCATCTATTCGTACCTGAAAATTCCCGACACTCTGCCTTCGTTTGCCGGTGGGGTTGTGGAACTGCCGAACGCTCGCAAGCAAGCCGAACTGCGTGGCCGCCTGCTCGCTCTCGGCTACAACGAGTCGCTCTCCTCCACATTTATCCCGCAGGAGGACGCACGATTTTTCGGCGCTGTCGAGCCGGTGCGCATCGCAAATCCGCTGAGCGAGGAGGCATCCTTCATGCGCACCTCGCTGGTCCCCGGACTGCTGTCGCAGGTCGCCTACAACCTGAATCGCGGCAATGCCGACATCCGCCTCTTTGAAGCCGGACACGTTTATGCGATGCAGGGCGAGGCAGTCGATGAACATAACTCCCTCGTCTTTGTCGGGAGCGGGGCGGCGCGTGATGCGGGCGTTCATGGCAAGCCGGAGCCGCTCAATTTCTTCCACGTCAAGGGAGATATTGAGCAGCTTCTTGCGGCCTTCGATAACTGCGAAATAACGTTTGATCGTAACGTGCCTGCGTGGCTGCATCCGGGGCGCGCCGCACGTGTGCAGCTTGCGGGAACAACCCTTGCCATCTTCGGCCAGCTTCATCCTGAATTGGCAGCTGCGCGCAAGCTCAAGCAGGATGTCTTCATCGCGGAGCTCTTTGTCGAAGCGCTCTACCAGCTTGCGCTGCGTCAGCCCACCTACACTCCGATCTCGAAGTACCCGGCGGTCGAGCGCGACTTTTCATTTGTCCTGCCCGAGGGCCTGGAGTTTGAGAGCATCCGCCAGAAGCTCTCCGCGCTGGCAATTGCCGAGCTCACAACGATTCTTCCGGCGGAAATTTTCCGCGGCGGCTCGCTCGCCGCAAGGAACGTATTCGTTCCTCCTGCGCGTCCGCTTCCAGTCCGCCGAGCGCACCCTGCGCGACGATGAGGTCGCTAACTGGTCGCAACAGATTGTGAAGGCGGTGGAATCGCTCGGCGGCTCGTTGAGGCAGTAAAACTGCTTGCGATGAAAAGGCCCCGCGCTTCCGAATCATCTCCGCGGGGCTTTCGCAATTGCATTGTGTGAGTTTACGACGTGGTCGCTGCGCCCGCCTGCTCCGGCAGCAGCGGCTCATCGTCGGCGCATGCATCTACCAGTTCCGGCGGCAGATTCTTTTTCGGCTTCACGCCCAGCGACTTCAGCATCTCCGCCTGCCGAATTACGTTTCCCTTGCCGGTTGAGAGTTTGCCGAGCGCAAGGCCGTAGCTTGTCTTGGCCTGCTCCAGGCGGTCACCCACGCTCTTGAGGTCATCCACAAAGCCCACCAGCTTGTCGTATAGCTCTGCGCCGCGATTCACGATGTCCTGCACGTTTTGCTTTTGCCGCTCCTGCCGCCACAGGTGTGCGACAGTGCGCACCACAAACAGCAGCGTGCTCGGACTCATCAGCAGAACACCGCGATCGAAGTAGCTTGCCCACAGCTCGGGATCGTTGCTGATCGCCGCCATGAACGCACCCTCGATAGGCACGAACATGCAGACGAAGTCGATCGATTGCAGTTGGTGCAGCGACTGGTAATTCTTCTCCGCAAGCTCTTTCATGTGCCGCCGGATCGACTCCATATGCCGCGCCAGCGCCAGTTTGCGCGCGTCGTCCGTCTCGGCGTTGACGTATTCGTTGTAGGCCGTCAGCGAAACCTTGGAGTCGATGATGAGGTGCTTGTTCTCCGGCAGCTTGACGATCACATCCGGCCGCGCCTGCCTGGAGTCCTGATCGCGGAAGCTGTTCTGCACAACATATTCCTCGTCCTTGCGTAGCCCGGAGGACTCCAGAATCTTCTCCAGGATCATCTCGCCCAGATCTCCCTGTGCCTTCGACGAGGTTGTCAGCGCGCGCGTCAGGTTGCTGGTGTCAGTCGAGAGTTGCTGGTTCAGACCCATCAGCAGCCGCACCTGTTCGGAGAGCGCCGAGCGGTCCTTGCCCTCCTGCACGTACACCTCCTCCACCTTCTGCTGGAAGCCCTTGATCTGGACGGCAAGCGGCGTCAGCAGTTGCGAGAGATTGGTCTGGTTCTGCTCGGTGAAACGCTTCGTCTTCTCTTCAAGAATTTCGCTGGCAAGTGTCTTAAACTGGTTGGAGAGCTCAACTCGCGCGCCGGCCAGCAGTTCGAGCTTTTCGCTCAACTGTTGCTCTTGCTGTTGGAACTGTTGTACAAACTGGAGCTCTTGCTGCTTAAGCTGTTCGTTCAACCGCACCACTTCTTTTTCTGCCGACAAGCGCGCATCGGCGTTCATTCTGAGTTCGTTGCCGGATTGATTCAGAGTCTCCTGCAATCCGCTCAGGCTGTTCCGGCTCGCGGTCAGCTCGGCTTCTACCGAAGCCAACTGCGAGCGCAAAACGTTTAAACGTCCGCCCAGAATGACGGCGGTGATGCAAGCTCCGACAAGGAATGCAAGAATGCCAGTAAGGACGAAGATGAACATGAGCACGGCTCCGAGTTCTTGGATTGTAACTCACCTTCGCCGCGGAAGTTTACCGGCGCGCACCTTGCGCTGGCTGCTGCCGTTGCTGTTTCTAGCCGCCAATTCGTTTGCGCAACATGCCACCTTTTCGCCACAGGACGAGCAGGAGATCGCGCGCCTGGTGAACAGTGAGCGGCGGTCGCTCGGCTTGGCTACGCTTGTCACAGACGAGCGGCTACAGCAGGCTGCACGCAAGCACAGCGCGCGCATGGCCGCCAGTGGCGAGCTTGAGCATCGCGTCGGGGATGAGCCCAAGCTCTCGCTCCGCCTTGGCGAGACGGAATTGCGTTTTAACGTCAGTGGCGAGAACGTGGCGCTTGCCGCCGATGCTGCCAGCGCCCACACGGCGCTGATGCACTCGCCAGCGCATCGCGCCAACATTCTCGATGCGCAATACAATGCCATCGGCGTCGGTGTGGTCCGCACACCACAGGGAATCTACGTCACACAGGATTTCGCGCGCCGTCTACCCGAGGTGAGCGTGCCGGAAGCCGAAGAGCAAGTAGGCTCAACCCTGAACCGGCTGCGGCGCCAGGCAGGCACGCCCATCCTGAGCCGCTTGCCCGCGCCTCAACCTGCGTCAGGAAGCCTGCGAGATGGCGGAGAAAAATAAGCTGAATGCGCGTGCCGGCCTCACGCCGAAGGTAAGTGATTCCATTGTTTTCACCGCAGCCGATCTCAGCCAGATTCCCGAGTCGCTCAAGCGCCTCAGGACTCGTCCGGCCAGCGGTTTTTCGGTCGGAGCCTGTTATCAAACCAGCAAAAGCTACGATAATCCAATCTTCTGGATCATTGTGGTGACTTACTTTTGACTTAGTTTGATCTCGCGGAATTCGTCCAATGAAAACGCGGGCGCTCAGGCCCGCGTCCGTTTCTTTGCGAAGTGCAGCTAAACCTGTGCCGGCTGGTCTTTCTTCGCGTACTTGGTTTCCACGTATCCGTCCAGGATCTGCTTGAACTCTTCGACGATGTGATCGCCCTTGAGCGTGGTTGCCAGGTGTCCGTCGATGAAGACCGGAGCCTTCGGATCCTCGAAGGTTCCCGGCAGTGAGATGCCGATGTTGGCGTGCTTGGACTCGCCTGGTCCGTTTACGATGCAGCCCATGACCGCCAGCTTCAGCTCTTCCACCCCCTCGAAGCGTTTGCGCCACTCCGGCATCTGCTCGCGAACGTAGAGCTGAATCTTCTCCGCCAACTCCTGGAAGTACGTCGATGTGGTGCGTCCGCATCCGGGGCAGGCTGTAACCTGCGGCAAAAAGTTGCGAATTCCCAGCGACTGCAGGACCTGCTGCGCAACCTGAACCTCTTCGGTGCGGTCGCCCCCCGGCGCCGGAGTCAGCGAGACACGAATGGTATCTCCGATTCCTTCTTGCAAAAGGATGGCGAGCCCCGCAGTGCTGCTTACGATGCCCTTGGCGCCCATGCCTGCCTCGGTCAGTCCCAGGTGCAGAGGATATTGGCAGCGCGAAGCCAGGTCGCGGTAGACGTCCACCAAGTCCTGCACGCCGCTCACCTTCGCAGAGAGCAGGATGTGATCGCCCGGCAAGCCGTAGCTCTCTGCCAGCTCCGCCGAGTGCAGCGCGCTGGCGATCATCGCCTCGATCATCACGTCGCGAGCGTCCTTCGGCGCGGCGGACTTTGCATTTTCATCCATCATGCGCGCCAGCAACGCCTGATCCAGCGAGCCCCAGTTCACGCCGATGCGAACCGGTTTGTCGTTCTCAATCGCACACTCGATCATGGTGCGGAAGTTGTCGTCGTTCTTCCGCCCAATCGAGACGTTGCCGGGATTGATGCGGTACTTGGCCAGCGCTCGCGCGCACTCGGGAAACTTCTTGAGCAGAAGATGTCCGTTGTAATGGAAGTCACCCACGATGGGCACGTACACTCCCATTTCCGCCAACTCGTCGACAATCGGACGAACGGCCGCGGCAGCGGCGTCGTTGTTCACCGTGACGCGTACTACTTCCGAACCGGCGCGGGCTAGTGCCGCCACCTGCTTCACGGTCGAGGCGACGTCTGCCGTATCTGTGTTGGTCATCGACTGCACCATCACTGGCGCGTCGCCGCCTACAAATATGCTTCCAATTTTTGCCTTGTAGCTTGTTCTGCGCTTGATGATTGCCATGGAGAGTCTCTTAAGAGTCTACCAGCACCAGGTCGGCTTTGGAAAAAGCGCAGTCTGCGAAGCGCATTCGTCTCTCCCCTATTGGCCGGGCAGCATCTTCACTACATCGTTGAAGATCACCATTCCCGCGAAGAGGATCAGGCAGACGAACGCCGCCTGATAAAGGCGAACCTTGATTGCTTCATTGATGTCGCGCCGCATCGCGGATTCCACCAGCAACATGGCGATGAGTCCGCCATCCAGAATGGGGATTGGCAGCAGATTGAAGAGCCCGAGCTGCAGGCTCATCATTGCCATGAATTCCATCAGATCGTTGGCGTTGCGATGGTGCACCATTTCGCCGGAGACCCGGACGATTTCGATGGGGCCCGACATCTGCTTCACCGAAACCTTGCGCTCGGCCATGCGGCCTAGCAGCTCAAATACTAATCCAGAGAGCTTTTTGCACTCCTCGAGAGAGCGCCCGAAGGCTTCCGCGATGGGCAGCTTCTCCACCTGCATGGGCTCGGAGGCAAAGCCGATACGATAGTTCTGCACCGGTCCCTCTGCCGGAGTCAGCTTCGGCGTGACCGTCAGCGCAAGCGGCTGATTATGACGCAATACCTCTAAGTGAACCGGCTTGTCCTTGGTCGTCTGCAGATATGCCTGCATCGCTCCCGTGGCATGGATTGGTTTTCCGTCCACCGAAACGATTTCATCGCCGATTTGCAGGCCGGCCAATGCGCCGGGCATGCCCTTCTCCAGCGCTGTCACCTCGAACGGCTGCTTCGGAAGCCAGCCCGCGTCGCCAATCTGCTGCTTGCCGTCAGCCTTGGGTACCAGCGTGACCGGAAACACCTCATTGCCGCGCTTGACGCGCAGCGTCAGAGGCTGGCCGGGCTGATCAGCACCTTGTTGTGCACGTCCTGCCAGGTGGGATTTTGTGTGTCGCCGATTTGCAGGATCCGATCGCCCTCTTTTACTCCGGCCTGGTCTGCTGGAGAGCCAGGCAGAGCCCAGCCCACAACCGCCGGCTGGTACATGCCATAGGGAATCTCATGATGAACGGCGAACACCACAGTCAGCAACACCACCGCCAGCACGCCGTTTGCGGCGGGTCCGGCTGCGGCTATGATCAGCCTTTGCCAGCGCGGATGCCGCAGAAACTCGCCTTCGTCAACGGTGCCCGCAGCTTCGGCAGGGCGCTCCTCCGGCATCTCAATGGCGTTGACTCCGGTCATCTTCACGTAGCCGCCCAGCGGTAGGGCCGAGATCCGGTAATCGGTATCTCCTCGCCGGAAGCCAAACAGGCGCTTTCCAAAGCCGATCGAGAAGACTTCCACCCGCACGCCCAACAGCTTGGCCGCGGCAAAGTGGCCGAACTCGTGCACCAGGATCATTACTCCCAGCACGAGAACCGCGCCGATCAGAGTGTAGAAAGCGCTGATCATAAACAGGATATGTTTTCTCCAGCCTCTACTTCGTGAGTGCCGCGCGCGAACTCGCGGCGCTTCCGTGTACAAATCGTCGCGCCAGTTCCCGCGCTTCCGAATCCATACAAAGAACCTCGTATATAGATTCCGGTTTGCGTGCTGGCGTTTCATTCAAAACCGCCTGAATCGTCGCTGGAATCCCTAAAAAAGGGATTTTCCCATCCAGGAACGCCGCTACGGCCACTTCATCCGCGGCATTTAGGGCGACGGTCTTTGCACCGCCCGCCTCCACCGCTTCATAGGCCAATCGCAGACAGGGAAACTTATCCAGATCCGGCGGGCTAAAGTCCAAATGTTTCAGTGAGAGCACGTCAAAGCGCAAATCGCTTGCGATCCGCTCCGGCCAGGCCAGTGCGTACAAAATCGGGAGCCGCATGTCGGTGACGCTCACCTGGGCCAGGATGCTGCCGTCCACGAACTCGACCATGCTGTGTACGGTGCTCTGCGGATGCACCACAACCTTGGTTCGTGAGGGCGCAATGTTGAACAGCCGCACCGCCTCGATTACCTCGAAACCTTTGTTCATCAGCGTCGCCGAATCGATGGTGATGCGCCGCCCCATCTTCCACGTCGGATGATTCAGCGCCTGGGCAACCGTGATCCCGGCAAATTGCTCTCGCGGTGTGTGCAGGAACGGCCCGCCTGAGGCGGTCAGCCATACCTGCTCGACCTCATCCATGCGCCCACCGCGCAGGCATTGGTGTACCGCGTTGTGCTCGCTGTCGATCGGCAGCAGCGGCTTGCCCTGGCGTCGCGCCTCGGCCGTGATCAGCTCACCGGCGGCGACCAGGCATTCCTTGTTGGCCAGCCCGATCTCCTTGCCCGCCTTCACCGCTTCGTAGGTGGCTTCCAGGCCGGCAACGCCGACGATGGCGCTGACGACGAAATCGACCTCGGGATGGGTCGCGACAGCCACACTTCCAGCCGTACCCCACACCACTTCGGTCTCGCTCGCCCCGGCATCGCGCAGGCGCTTCCGCAACCCGTCGGCGGCCTCCTCGTGAGCCACCGAGAGCAGCTTCGGACGCCAGCGCAGCGTCTGCTCAAAGGCCAGCTCCAGATTCGAGCCCGCAGCCAGGCTTGCGACCGCAAAGCGATCCGGATAGCTTTCAATGACTTTTAGAGTGCTGCAGCCGATCGAACCGGTTGAGCCCAGAATTGCGATTCGCTTGATCAAAGACACACCCTAGTTTAACCTGCCGGCCTACCCTTGTACGAATTTCTGTCCAAAGGCCAGGAACAGAAGAAACGCGACTGGTAACGCCAGAAGCAGTGCATCGATCCGGTCCAGAATTCCCCCATGCCCCGGCAACATAGTGCCGGAGTCCTTCACCCCCGCGCCACGCTTCAGCGCCGACTCCAGCAAATCCCCAATCTGGGCGGCGATGTTGATGATCGCCGCCAGCAAAGCCGCAATCCATAGCGGCGCGCGCCCATAGGGCGGGGCGCCGATCAGCAGCGATTCCTGCACATCGACCAGCAGGTGCGCCCGCCTCGCCGCCGCCGCAATCTCCGGCAGGTAGTGCGCAAACAGGCAGCAGACGCCGACGGCGAAGAGCAGCGAAGCCACCGTGCCCTCAATCGTTTTGCCGGGGCTGATTCGCGGCGCAAGCTTGTGCCGTCCCATACTCTTGCCTACGTACATAGCGGCGGTGTCTCCCACCCATACGGCCAGGAAGGTAAACACCACATACACCCAGCCCCGCACGGATTCGCGCATGAACCCCAGCAACAGCAGCGGCAGTCCAATGTAGGGAAGCGCCAGGTAGCTCATGGCCGCCCCCGGCAGCGCGGCTTTCAGATCTTCCCGTATCATCGCCGAGATCATCAGCAGAAACGGAGCAAAGAGGAGTAGCATCAGAATCCCGGCCAGCACTGCCCCGCCGCCAAACTCCTGGGCGTAGTAAAAGACCACAAAAAGCGCGGCAGTGTAGAGATAGGTCAACAACCGGAAGGGTTCAAGGCCGTAGCCGGCCGCAATGCCCAGATATTCAAAGACCGCCGCCAGCGCCACCACCGAGGTAATCAGCAGGAAAAGCCAGAGCGGCGCGCGAAATACAGCCAGCAGCACCAGTGGAATCAGGATCACGGCGGTGAGCACACGTTTCATATCGATACCAGCAGGGTACCCTCTGGCGTGCTCAGGAAGCAAAGCAGGAAGGAAAATTCAGGGAGCCGGAAACAATTCTTTACAGACTAGAACGACAGGTTAGACCGCCGCGCCAACGTTGCCGTAGCGGCGCTCGCGCTTTTGGAAGTCGGCCAGCGCCATCAGAAGGTGATTGCCGTCGAAGTCGGGCCACAGGGTCTGGGTCACATAAATTTCCGTGTAGGCCAGCTGCCAAAGCAGGAAATTCGAGAGCCGCATCTCGCCGCTCGTGCGGATCACCAGGTCCGGGTCCGGCAGGTCCGCAGCGTACATGTGACGTGAAACCAGCGCTTCGTCAATCTTCAAATCAGCCAGCCCGCCGTTGTTGGCCGCCGCTTTCACAATCGTCTGGAAGGCGTCGATCAACTCCGCCCGTCCTCCATAGTTCAGCGCCAGGGTCATGATCATGCCGGTATTCTTCGCGGTCTGTTCGGTTGCCCATGCCATCCGCTCCTGCACCTCGGGAGGCAGTTCGTGAATACGCCCGATGTAGCGAAGCCGGATGTTGTGATCGTTCATCAGTGGGACTTCGTGCTTGAGGTAGGTTCGCAGCAAGGCCATCAGGAAGCTGGTCTCGGTCTTGGGACGCTTCCAGTTCTCCGCTGAAAACGCGTACAGCGTCATCGCCGGGAGATTGATGTTCGATCCTAGCGTGATCACGTCGCGAACCGCATCCACTCCTCGCTTGTGTCCTGCGATGCGAGGCAGATGGCGCCGCTGGGCCCAGCGGCCGTTGCCGTCCATGATCACTGCGATGTGTTTTGGTAGCCGTTCTGGATCGAGCTTGGCGAATAATGCTGCTTGCTTACGAGTCAGCCCGGCAGGGACGGTGGTGTGCAAAGCATTTCCTCAAAGACGAGTAGTTTGAAGCTAGCACACGCTTCGGCTTCTTGCAATGGATGGGGGGGCGCCTGAGGTCGAGACTACGCCGCGTGCCGGTGCCGGACCAGGCGGTATTCGTCCAGCCGGCGGTCGAAGCGCAAATCGAAATCTCGGGCGCACTCCGGACAGAGCCAAAGCGCCTTTTGCTTCGGCTCCTTCTCGCTTGTCCCGGCTGGACGTACAAACAGTTTGCCCTCGCCCAGACGCCTGAATTCATTCCTGCACTCCGGGTTCGCACAGCTGGCGAGATTTGCATTCTCCATGATGATGTCCTTTTTTGCCGTACTCGCAACCGGGCGGGCCTGTGCTCCCCGTCGTTCTTGGCCCCGGTTTGTGGCTATAACTATATAAGATATTAAGAAGCGCCCCGCTTCCATGGAGTTATCCAGCAATCTGATCTCGCCGCAGTCCGGGATTCAGCCAGCGCGGCGCTTTCGCAGCCCGGCTTAGGCGCTACGCCGTGGCATTGCATTAAGCTCGCGCACCTGGTTCAGCACGCTCGTCCACTGCAGTCCCATTCAGCCGGCGCATGTAGGGCATCAGCTCGGAGATGAATTCATCCTGGGACAGTTCACGGATGTCATCTTCGGTAGTGCGCCCGGTCGTCAACAGGTCGCAGACGCGTACCCGTAGCGCTCCGGCCAGCCGTTCCAGCGAGCCCAGTGTCGGACATGCCTTCTCATTTTCAATCTTCGAGACGTAAGTCCGAGGCACGCTCATGCGCATCGCAAGTTGGCGCTGGCTCAGCCCCGCCCGTATCCGCAGAGACCGGATCGCGGCCGCCACCGGCAGTTGATGCGAGGGCATCGCCTGCACCGGCGCCATGGAGATAGCAGCATGCATTGGAGCAGCCTCCGGGACCACGTCCAGAGGGCGTTTTGCAACGGCGGCAGATATTGTTGGCGGTCCGGAATTGGACCAAATGACAATCGTCGCAACGAACCACTTCGCGCGAGTCCACAGGTGCCAGAGTCGTAGCCATGCGAATTGTACGGAGCCGCCAGAGCGGGGGCAAACTCCCGTCATCGCATGCTCAGCTCGATCAACGCCGAGCAGCAAACAATGACAATGTGTAATGTGCTGGTTTTGCCGTAGCAATGTCAACAACAATTTCAGGCAATCTTCTGCAATTCACATTAGAAGCCGGGTCATATCCGGCAAACACCGGCGAAAACACGGAGAAGAGCCGGTAATCTACTGCTCATGCGCCCTGTTTACTCAATAAGGTTCACGCTCCCAGGCAAATACGGACGAAGAGTGTGATAATTCGGCGGTCGCCGCCGCTCATCTCAGCACGATGGCCAGCTTTCCCTCGCCGGATTATCTGTGCGACCTTCGCAATATCCGCCGACAGCGAACGATCCTGGCTCAACATGGGCGAGACGGCGCGAATCTCCCGCAGCGCCTGTTGGGCACGTTTTCCCGGCTTCAGCGGAGCCAGAAGATCCACCGCCTGCGCGGCTGCCAAAGCCTCGATCGCCAGCACGTGGCGCACATTCTGGATCACGCGCTTCAACTTCAGCGCCGCCGTCATTCCCATCGAAACGTAATCTTCCTTATTGCCGCTGGTGGTGATCGAATCGACCGAGGCCGGATGCCCCAGCACCTTGTTTTCGCTCACCAACGCCGCTGCCGTCACCTGCGGCCATCATGAAGCCCGAGTTCAGCCCCGCGGCCGTGGTGAGGAAAGGCGGCAGACCCTCGCTCAGCGCCGGATTCACCATCCGCTCGATACGCCGCTCACTGATGCCCGCCAGTGCTGCGATTGAGATCGCGAGAAAGTCGAGTGCGAAGGCAAGCGGCTGTCCGTGGAAGTTTCCTCCTGAGAGAACCTCGCCCTCCACCACTCTTCCGGAATCGTTCGCGGTGATCCCGCCGGAGGCGCTTTGACGAAGACCAGCGGATTGTCCACCGCCGAGTTCATCTCAATTTCAAATACCTGCCGCGACATAGTCCAGCACGTCGAGCACGGCGCCATGCACCTGCGGAATGCAGCGCATCGAATAGGCGTCCTGCACTCTTTTGCAGTCGCGATGCCGTTCGCGCAGCACCGAGCCCTCCAGCATTGTGCGCAGATGCTTCGCCACCAGCATCTGCCCGGCATGAGGGCGCGCCTGATGAATCCGCTCATCGAAAGCCACATCCGTGCCCTGCAGTACGTCCAGCGAAATTGCGCCCAGCACATCGGCCGTCGCCGCCAGTGTCCGCGCCTCCAGCAGCGCCAGCGATCCCACGGCCAGCATCGCCTGGGTTCCGTTGATCAGCGAAATCGCTTCCTTGGCCTCAAGCCGGATCGGCGCAATCTGCGCCGCCTTCATCGCCTCGCCGCCGTTCATGCGGCGCCCCTCGAAGCAGGCCTCGCCCTCGCCAATGAGCACCAACGCCAGATGCGCCAGCGGAGCCAGATCACCCGAGGCGCCCACCGAGCCTTGCGACGGAATCACCGGATGCACGCCACGGTTCAGCATATTGCAGAGTGTGTCGATCACCACTGCTCGCACGCCGCTGAAGCCTTTTGCCAGCGAGTTGGCGCGTAGCAGCATCATCGCCCGCGACTCCTGCTCGGTCAGCGGCTCTCCTACGCCTGCCGCGTGCGAGCGCACCAGGTTCATCTGCAACTCGCGTGCCTGATCGGCGGAGATGCGCACATCGGCCAGATGCCCCACGCCGGTCGTAATGGCGTAGGCCACGCGATCTCCTGCTGCAACCAGCGCATCCACCACCTCGCGCGCCTGCTCAACCCGCTCCCGCGCATCCGGCTCCAGCAGTACGGGCTGCCGACGCAGCACCACCTGCTCAAAATCTTCCAGCGCCAGATCATTTCCATTCAGGTGCAGTGCGGCCATGAACTCCTCTCGATGGCGTCTTGCATGGTTCCTTGCGTTCGCGGATGCTACCCTTCCGTCGCCGACTGTGCGAGTCCGGCGGCGGCGCGCAGTGCATCGCGGTATTTTCCCGTCAGCGGCGTCGTCTTCATATCGCGGCCCACCACGACGTGTACGCTCTCGCCCTCGGCCAGCAGCCGCCCGTCCGATTTGCGCAGCAACTCGTACTGAAAGCGCAGCAGCGAGGTCCTCAACTGCGCCAGCCGCGTGCGGATCGTGATCTCGTCGTCATAGCGCGCGGGATGCTTGTACCGGCACTTCACCTCGACCACCGGAAGGACCAGCCCATCCTCTTCCATCTCACGGTAGGTGAAGCCTAGCTGCCGCAGCAATTCAATCCGTCCCACCTCGAACCAGACGATGTAATTCGAGTGATATACCACTGCCATCTGGTCGGTCTCGGCGTAGCGCACCCGTAGTGTTGTCTCGCAGACTGTGCTCATACGTTTAGGTTACATCACGCGCCGTGCGCCCGCGGCCGGAGCGGCATCCGTCGCCGCCTACCCGGCTGCGAAGCGCGATGGTGTCATCGCTCACTCGCTCCAACGCGGCTTCCGGCGCTCCAGAAAGCTCCTCACGCCCTCCTCGAAATCCGCGCTTCCACGGATCGCGGCGTTGGCCTCCATACCGCTGCGAATGTCACGTTCCAGACCATCTTTGGCGTACTCGCGCAGCAGTGCCTTGGTGGCTCGCAGTGACGCCGGCGAATTCGCAAGCAACTCCTGCGCCAGTCGCTGGGCTGCCGCGAGCAGATACGCCGGCTCTATCACATCGTTCACCAGCCCCATGCGGTACGCCTCTTCGGCAGAGATGATGCGTCCGGTCAGCAGCAGGTCGCGGGCGTCCTTCTCACGCACCTGCCGGATCAGAAATGCCGAAACCACCGCCGGTACAAAACCGATGCGTACCTCGGTGTAGCCGAAACTCGCCTCTGTCGCTGCAAGCGTAAAATCGCACAGCGTAGCCAGTCCCGCGCCGCCCGCAATGGCCGCGCCGTTCACCGCTGCAATCGTTGTCTTCGGGAATTCGTAGAGTGAACGGAAGAATGCCGCGATGCGCTGGCTGTGGCGATGATTCTCCTCGGCCGTCTGCGTCACCAGGGCCTGCAAGTCTTCCAGGTCCATCCCGGCGCAGAATGCCTTGCCCTCGGCGGCCACAATCAACACCTGTGCGGAGGAGCGCTCCACCTCCTGCAGCGCCGCCAGAAATTCATCAAGCATCGCATGATTGATTGCGTTGCGCTGGGCGGCGCGGCTCAGGGTGAGGGTCGCAATCTTCTGGTCGTAGGTCAGTTTGAGCGTGGTGTACATGGCGGCCAAAGCTTACCCTCGCACCCGCCCTCGCGGCAACCCGCTACCGGAACAGATGCGGCACAAAGCGGCTGCGGTTATTCGTAATCACCGTCTCGCTCTCGCGAATTCCCATCCCTGCCGCGCTCTGATCGGCAATCATCCACGAGCCGAGCACCGGATAGTTTCCGTCGCAGCAGGGAATCGGCGCCAGCGCCTGGTAGACGAATCCCTCGCCGCCATAGGGGCCGTACGACTGCTCCTTTTCGCCGTGGCGGAACACCTGCACGTTCGCACCTTCGCGTCCCAGCAGCGGCTTGCGCACGTAGTCCTGCATCTCGCGAGGCCCATCCAAGTACGCCGGCAGCAGCAGTTCATGCCCCGGATACATCTCCCACAGAATCGCCAGCAGCCCCTTGTTGCTGAACATCATCTTCCAGATCGGCTCGATCCACTGCACCTTGTCCATAAAGTCCAGCGCCCGTGCCCCAAACTTTTCCTTCAGCATCCACTCCCACGGATACAGCTTGAAGATGGTTTTGATCGGCTTGTTCTCAAGATCTACAAATGTGAATGTATTCACGTCGTAGCCGATATCGAGCATCTTCAGCGCCTGTGTCTTGATCCCCGCCTGCTCGGCCGTATCGCGCAGATATCCGGTGGTGAACTCGTCTTCCACTGTCTCCATGTAGCCGAAGGAGACAGGCTCGGTAACGTAGTCTTTCAGGTCCTTCCACTTTGCAATCAGCTTCTCGTGAATCGAATTCCACTGGTCGGCCTTGGGGAAGCAATCCTGCAACCAGTACCACTGCACTACTGCGGCCTCCAGCAGCGCCGTCGGAGTGTCGGCATTGTACTCCAGCAGTTTGATCTGTTTTCCGTCATACGCCAGGTCGAAGCGTCCGTAGAGCGCCGGAGGCTCATCGTTCCAGGTCTTCTTGATCGCCGCAATCGCCTCCACCGGAATCTTTAAATCGCTCCAGCGATTGTGGTCGATGATGAACTGTCCTGCCGCCAGGCACATCTCCTGCAGCTTTTCCGTCGCGGCTTCCAAGCGGTCTACCTCGGCTGCGGTGAACTCGTAGTAAGCCGATTCGTCCCAGTAATTCCCACTGTCGCCGTCAAGGGTGTGAAAGACCAGCCCAACCTGTTCGACCTTCTGCTTCCAATCCGCCCGTGGCGTCGTCGTGTGCCGCTGCATCACTCGCCTCCTGAGCCGCCGTGGCCGCCGCTCCCCGTGCCCCCGAAACCGCCGCGCGCGATGCCGCCAAAAAATCCGCCTATACCGCCGCCGCTGCTCATGCCCGGCATGGGATTTCCATTGACCACCGTATCTCCAATGTGGCCTCCGGAACTTCCGCCGTAAAGGTAGTGGTAGTAAGGAAGCGACCCAGTGTAGCCCGAGCTTCGCCGCTGCTCGACCATCCGGCAGGTCTGGTCGTTTGCGATTCGTCCCTGTTCATCCACGCAGTCGCGCCGCTCCGCCCGGTTGCACCCGGAGGTGAACGCCAGCGCCATGCCAGCCAGCAGGCCCAAGGTGATGTGTTGAGTTTTTTTCATGGCTCGGCGCGATTGTATCCCAAGCTGAATTGCGCTGCACCACTTTACCGTTGAGTATCGCCCTACCGCGCAAACCGCAGTGCAATGTCCTCGTTCATCCGCAGCAAATTCTCCAAAGGTTTGCGGATCGGTACCTGCGCGCCATGCTCGGCGAGCGTTCGCAGTACTACTTCCGTCGGCAGGTTGCCTACCAGCGCATCCTCTGCAAACGGACATCCGCCCAGTCCGCCCAGCGCCGAATCGAATCGCCGGCAGCCCGCATCGTATGCGGCCAGAACCTTTGCCGCCGCATTCTCCTTGCGCCCGTGCAGATGCGCGCCCACCTCGATGTAATCGAATTTGTCGATCACCGCGCCCAGAACGTCCGAAACCATCTCCGGCGTCGCGAGTCCCACGGTGTCCGCCAGCGAAACCGTCTGAATACCAAGGTCGGCAATGTTCTGCACCGCCTGCAAAACTTCGTCCACGTCCCACGAATCTCCGTAAGGATTGCCGAAGGCCATGGAGACGTAGGCCACCATCGCCAGCCCGTTATCTTCAGCTTTGCGCCAAACCGCTTCCAGAGCCTCGCTGTTCTCCTCGGCCGACTGGTTTTGATTTTTCTTGAGGAATGTCTCGCTAATCGAGTACGGAAAGCCGAGCGTGCGTACGGCCTCGGTGGCCAGTGCGCGCTCCGCGCCTTTCTCGTTCACCACAATGCCGATAATCTCGACGTCGTCGGGCGGGTCCAGCCGCTTCAACACGTCTTCGCTGTCTGCCATCTGCGGCACCGCCCTGGGCGAGACAAATGAAACCGCGTCGATCTGCTTGAATCCCACTCCCACCAGCGCACGTAGATATTCTGCCTTGGTCTCGGCTGGAATCTGCCGCGCCAGCCCCTGCCACGCATCGCGCGGACACTCCACGATCTTTACTGCGTTCTCGTTCATAAGCTTTCAGCATACATCGGGGCAGCGCCTCATCCATCTCTTACGTCTGCAAGATCCCTACGTTGAATTTCTCCACCACCGGATTGCAGCGCGCCGCCGCCAGCGCCCACGCCAGCGCCTCGCGGGTCTCGGCCGGATCGATGATTTTGTCGATCCATAGCCGCGCGGCTCCATACTGCGGCTTCATCTGCCCGGTGTAGCTGGCGCGAATTCCATCGTAAAGCTCCTTGCGCGCCGCGTCGTCCACCGCCTTGCCCTCACGCTCCAGTTGCTTCAGCTTGATCTCCACCAGAGTATTCGCCGCACTCTCGCCGCTCATGACCGAGTAGCGCGCCGTCGGCCAGGCAAAGACAAAGCGCGGATCGTATGCCTTGCCGCACATCGCATAGTGTCCTGCGCCGAATGATCCGCCCACGATGACCGTAATCTTCGGCACCACCGAGTTCGAGACCGCGTTCACCATCTTTGCCCCGGCGCGAATGATCCCGCTCCACTCCGCGTCGCGCCCAACCATGAATCCGTTCACGTCGTGCAGAAAGACCAGTGGAATCAGCCCCTGGTTGCAGTCCATGATGAATCGCGCCGCCTTCTCCGCGCTCTCCGTATAGATCACGCCGCCGAACTCGGTGCGCTTGTCGCCCTTGTGGTCGATCTGCGTCGCGTGCAGCTTCTGGTTGGCTACAATGCCCACTGCGTGCCCGTCGATGCGCGCATATCCGCACAGCAGCGTCTCGCCGTACCCCGCCTTGTACTCGTCGAAGCGCGAGCCATCCACAATCCGCGCGATAATCTCGCGCATGTCGTATTGCCGCGAGGGATCGCTCTCGTAAATGCCATAGAGCTCACACGCCGGATAGAGCGGCGCCATAGCCTCGGTGCGGTCGAAAGGCGCCTCTGCCCGTGCCCCCATCTTTTCCACCAGCGCTCGCACCCGTGCCAGGCACGCCACATCGTCCGGCTCGCGGAAGTCCACCGTGCCGCTGATCTCCGCGTGCATCTTCGCTCCGCCCAGCTCTTCCGCGCTCATCTTTTGACCGATCGCGGCCTGCACCAGCGCCGGCCCGGCCAAAAACAGCCCGCTCCCTTCGGTCATCAGAATGTGGTCGCACATCACCGGCAGATACGCGCCTCCGGCCACGCACATGCCCATGATCGCCGTGATCTGCGGAATCCCCTTGGCCGACATCACCGCGTTATTCCGGAACACCCGACCAAAGTCGTCCTGATCCGGAAACACGTCCTCTTGCAGCGGCAAAAAGACACCGGCGCTGTCCACCAGGTAAATTGTCGGCAAACTGTTTTCGATGGCAATGTTCTGCGCCCGTATCACCTTTTTCGCCGTCATCGGAAAGAACGCGCCAGCCTTCACCGTGGCGTCGTTGACGATCAGCATGAAGAGCCGGCCATGCACCCGCCCCAGCCCTGTCACCACACCCGCCGCCGGAGCCCCGCCCCACTCCTCGTACATCCCATACGCCGCGTGCAGTCCCAGCTCGAAGAACTCCGTCCCCTCGTCCAGCAGCAGCCTGAGCCGCTCGCGAGCGGTCAGTCTCTGCTTCCGGTGCTGAGCTTCCACGGCCTTATCGCCGCCGCCCTGGCAAATCTTTGCCTCTTCCGCGCGCAGCACGCCCACAAGTGCGCGCATCGCCTCCAAATTGCTTTGGTATCGCGGCGCATCGGCCTGTACAGCAGTCGTAAGTTGATTGCGCAGGGAAGTGGGTTTCAACTCGCTCATCAGCTCCTCACCAG
The DNA here is from genome assembly GCA_963787715.1 of uncultured Acidobacteriota bacterium. Lineage (GTDB taxonomy): Bacteria > Acidobacteriota > Terriglobia > Terriglobales > Acidobacteriaceae > TOLSYN. The sequence goes on from CAWBEC010000002.1 coordinate 158,527, forward strand.
AGGAAGGTGCAAACGCACCAGCCTACCGGAGCCCGCGCCAACAAGCAATGCGCAGCAAGCAAATCCGGTGCAAACCTTTCCCTCAGGCGGCAAATTCTGCCTCTTGCGATTCGAAGAAACCATTCCAGGGAGGAGTCCCTCTAATGGATTAGATCAACGGAATGGTGGCTGGTTTTTATCGTTTCCCAGTCCAGGGTGCATCGAAGGAGAACGGTTTGGCAGATGCCCACATTCCATAACCGGGTTCGGCAGGTCCGTAGAGCTCACGGCTCCTGCCGGACCTGTCTTTGCTTTTACGCTGTAACCCCGCGCGGCTTCACATTCTCACGTATAAATTTCACGATCTCATCCATCGGCGTGCCGGGTTGAAAGACACCCTTTACCCCTGCTGCCTTCAACGCCGGAATATCCTGGTCGGGAATGATCCCGCCCACCAGCACCAGCACGTCGTCCATCTTCTGCTCTTTCATCAGCTCCGCAACCCGCGGAATAATCGCATTATGCGCGCCGGAGAGAATGGACAAACCGATCACGTCCACATCCTCCTGCAGCGCCGCGTTCACAACCATCTCCGGCGTCTGCCGCAGTCCTGTGTAGATCACTTCCATGCCTGCATCGCGCAGGGCGCGGGCAATTACCTTGGCGCCACGGTCGTGTCCATCCAGACCGGGTTTTGCAACCAGTACTCGGATTCTGCATTCATTGGCCATAAGGGCGTAGGGTCCTCAAAAACTTGCACCGTATCATACCTCGCCACACTGCTTTGCGGAACGCTAAACATTGTCGGCCTGTACCGTGCCTCCTTCGCTTACGAAAATAATGAGCTTGCGGCAAAGCCAAATCTAGAGGAACGATGATTCCTCGTAAGTCCCGTATACCTCCCGCAGCGCCGCGCAGATCTCGCCCACGGTCGCATAGGCCCGCACTGCGTCCAGTATGTAGGGCATTGTGTTCGCCGCGGAAATCTTACCGTTTTTTTTCACCGCCGGTGTAGTAGCCGCCGCGCGCTTCATTGCATCGAGAGAACGCCGCACTGCCTCGTTGTCTCGGCGTGCCCGCAACACTCGCAATTTGGCGTTCTGGCGCTCTGCCACTCCTTCGCCAATGTGGAGAATCGATGGCGGCGGCTCTTCGATCACAAAAGCATTGGCGCCCACCGTGATCTTCTCCCGTGCCTCGGTCGCCTTCTGGAAGCGATAGCTTGCCTCTGCAACCTCCTTCTGCGGAAAGCCGCGCTCGATGGCCTTCACCATTCCTCCCATCGCGTCCAGTTTGTCGAAGTAGGCAAACGCTCCGTTCTCCATATCCAGCGTCAGCCGCTCCAGAAAATATGAGCCAGCCAGCGGGTCGATGGTATTCGCCACTCCGCTCTCGTAGGCGATCACCTGCTGAGTTCGCAGCGCAGTCCGCGTCGCCTCTGCCGTTGGCAGCGCCAGCGCCTCGTCGTAGCTATCGGTGTGCAGGCTCTGCGTTCCGCCCAGCACCGCCGCCAATGCCTGCAGCGCGACCCTTGCGATATTGTTCAGCGGCTGCTGCGCTGTAAGAGAAACTCCAGCCGTCTGTGTGTGGAAGCGCATCAGCCACGTGCGCTCGTTCCGCGCCCGGAAGCGATCCTTCATCAGCCGGTACCAGATCTTTCGCGCTGCCCGGAACTTCGCGATCTCCTCGAAAAAATCATTGTGCGCATTGAAGAAGAAGCTCAGCCGCGGACCGAACTCATCCACCTCCAGCCCTCGCCGCTGCGCCCACTCCACGTATTCCACCCCGTCGTAGATGGTGAATGCCAGCTCCTGCAGAGCCGTCGAGCCAGCCTCGCGAATGTGGTATCCCGAAATTGAAATCGTGTTGAAGCGCGGCGCGTACTTCGAGCCAAACTCGAAGGTGTCAATCACCAGCCGCATCGACTCCGCCGGAGGATAGATGTACTCCTTCTGCGCGATATATTCCTTCAAGATGTCGTTCTGCAGCGTGCCGGAAATCTTTTGCCAGTCCGCGCCCTGCTTCTCCGCAACCACAAGGTACATCGCCCACAGCACGCTGGCCGGAGAGTTGATCGTCATCGAAACCGTTGTCTTCTCCAGATCGATGCCGCGGAAGAGAATCTCCATGTCCTCCAGCGAATCGATGGCCACGCCGCACTTGCCCACCTCGCCTTCGCTGAAGGCGTGATCGCTGTCGTAGCCCATCAGTGTCGGCAAATCGAAGGCCACCGAGAGCCCGTTTCCGCCATGCTCCAGCAGATAGAGATAGCGCTCGTTGGTCTCCTCCGGTGAGGCAAATCCAGAAAACTGCCGCATCGTCCACAACTTCCCACGGTATCCAGTCGGATGGATTCCTCGTGTGTACGGAGCCTCGCCCGGATATCCCAGATACTGCTCCTCGCTCCAGTCCTCAGGCAGATCCGCCTGCGTGTAGAGCCGTCGCACCGGAGTTCCGGAGATTGTCGTAAACCGCGCGGCACCGTTCTCGTCCAGGTTCGTTCCGGTGGCAGCGCCGATCGGCTTCTCCGGCTGGCGCGCCAGCGCCTCAGCCAAGGTGGTCTCCGCCCAGCGCCGTTCGCTCTCCGAGGATCGCCGTTCGCGCGGCACCTCTGCCAGCGGATTCACCACAGCTTTCTTCTCGGCCATCGCTAGCCTCCACTCTGTTTCAGATGCTCCCTACCCGCATTGAGCCGCTATTTGCGTAGAGATGCAAAGCCCCTTGCCGGCGCAAGGGGCTCGTAATTCACTAGGCATGACTCATTCGCCCTCTACTCCCGGCTCTTCTCCCAGGCCTTCGCATACTTCCAGCTGACGTAAGCCGAGTGGTACAGATGCAGCAGCAAACCTTCGCGCCCATCCAGAAATCCGCCGCGGAAGACGTAGTTTTTCACGAAGGTCGCCGCGGGATTCACCACCACGTTGACGAGAAACGATGCCAGTGAGCGGCTCGTTCGCCCTTTACGCAGGGCCAGCGGAACGCTAGCCGAACTGTAGCGGTTCATATGTTCGATGTAGAGCGCCAGCGTGGGATATTGGTAGTGAAGCAGGTCGTGCTTCAACGTTCCTGTAGGCTCTGTTGTCTGGAGGGTTTCGTGTACCTCGACATCGGGCAGCCGCGCCGCTCCCTTGCGGAAGAGCCGCAGCTTGCGGTCGGGATAGAATCCTCCGTGCCGCATCCAGCGACCGAAGATCTGGTTAAGCCGCGGAATCCAGTAGGCTTGAAATTCCGGCTCCCCGGCGAGCAGGGTCTGTATTTCGGCGGCCAGTTCAGCGCTCACAGCCTCGTCGGCATCCAGCAGCAAAACCCAGTCGCAGCTAGCTTTGTCGATGGCGGAATTCTTCTGCCGCGCAAAGCCCTTCCACGGTTCCTCAAAGATCCTGACCTTGGCTCCGAATGACCGCGCAATCTCCAGCGTGCAATCGATGGAACCGCTATCGATAAGAACGATTTCGTTGGCCAGATTGAAGATGCTGGCCAGCGTCCGGCCGACGTTGGCCTCTTCGTCGCAGGCCACCATGGCAACCGACAAGGTGCTCCGCGGGCCGTGGCCCTGATTTCCGGAACTCTGCTCTGGCATGCCCCATGCTAGCAAACGACTGCAAATACCGCTGGGCGTTTGTAGATGAATCAGTACCAAAAAGTTAAGGCCGGAGAGCCCCGTTTAGGGAACCGATCCGGCCTGAAGTCACTCAATCAGGAGGTTACACGTGATAGACGCGCCTCCCGGAAAAAGGTTAGCGAATTATTTTGCTGTGGGCTGCGCGGTCACCGTGGAAGGCGTCAGATTCGGCTGCAACCCTGGAATTGACGGGAGATGCGTGACACGACCGCTGGCGGCGTCCTCCATGGCAATTCCGTTGCGTTCCAGGATTGTGGCTGTAACCTGGTCCAGCGCCACCCGGGCTTTTTCGTAGGTTGAAAGCGCGGCCACGTAGTTTGAAGCAGCCTGTGTCAAGTTGCTCTGCTGCTGCAGTACGAGGTAGCTCGTCGAAGCTCCCAGGGCATACTTCTTCTGTTCGGCGTCCAGGCTCTGCTGAGCGTAGTCGCGGGCGGCGCGAGCCGCATCCACCCCGGCGCGTGCCTGCTGCATCGCGAAGGCCGCATTGCGAACCTGCAGGTTGATCTGGTTCTTCTGCTGCTGGAAGTTCAACTCGTTCTGCCGGTATTCCAGCTCCGAGCGGATCTGGTTCGCCTGTGCCGCGCGGTTGCGTATCGGCACGGTCAACGACAAATACGCACCCTTGTCCGGACGGTTCAGTTCAATCAGGTTGTTGAGTACGTCTCCGTAATTGTTGTTCAGCCCGGCAGCGCCGTAGTAGCCAACTACATCCACTACGGGCAGCAGCGCGTTCTTAGCCGCCTTGTTGTTGATTTGGTTATTGCGCAGGTTGAGCTCGCTTTCCAGCAGCTCAGGCCGGTTCGCCACCGCATAATTCACCAGCTCCTCTGCCGGAGGCAACGGCTCATCGCTCAAGACCATGGTGTCGGTCGGAATCACCTTTGCCGCCGTCAACTCCGGATCGTTGAAGTTGCGCGCAATAGCGTTTTTGGTGATCAGCTGCTGATATTCCAGAGAGGTCTGCGACACAATCAGCTTTTGCATTGCCGTGGCCACGGCGGATTCGGCCGAAACCACCTCGATCGGAGCCAGCGTGCCGATTGACACCTGCTTCTTGTTATCGCCCAGCGTGCGCTGCGCCAGTTCCACCGCCGTCTGCTGCACCTTCAAATCTTCGTAGGCGTTCACCAGGTCCCAGTAGATGTTCTGGATCTGCGCCACCGTCGAGATCACCTGTGCCTTGAAGCTGGCATCGGTGACCTTGCGGTCGTTCTGCGCGATGATAATTTCGCGCCGGTTGTTATCGATGCCCCAGCCCTGTAGCAGATGCTGTCGCACGGACACCTTCCAGGAAGACGTAATCGCTGGATTGAACGGAAAAACCTGGGGTGGAACATTACTGGGCAGAGTAAGCTGCTGGTTGTTGTAGCTCACCTGCAGCAGCGTGCCCGTCACCCATCCCTGCGCGTAGTTGAAGTCGTCCTGGTTCGTGTCCTCCCGCAGCGCAGTAAACCCGCCGTAAATCACGGGATTTGAGATCGGCGCGAGGTTCCGGTCAAACGAGACCGTCCCCGTCAGAATCGGATCGTAGGAATCGATCGGTGAGCCCACCGAGTTCTGGGTCGAAAGGACGAGGCCGCCCGAACCGGAAGCCGAGCCGCCAGTACCCGTCGTGGTGCCCCCGGGCGCGCCGCCCGTAGCTCCAGCCGTGCTGGTGGAGGTGGCGTTGCCGCCCGGTGTTCCGTTCAGTAATCCAGTAGGAATGCCACGCACGGTTCCGCCCGACTTGGCCAACAGCAGATCGGTGTCTGCAATGTTCAGGTTGTAGCGGGCAATTGCAATGTCAAAATTGTTCTCCAACACCAGCGCCACTGCATCGTTCAGAGACAGCATCAGCTTGCCGTCCTTCAGCAGCGAGTGCAGCCGGTCGCTATTCTTCAGCACCGGTCGCGGAAGTTCATGCGGCGCATACGGCCGCCAAATACTCAATACCGAATTCGGCTTCGTGTATGGGGTTAGTGGGGTGGTGTACTCGGACTGAGCTTGCGAACTGATCTGCGCACCGTTCGGCCCCGCCGTAGTCTGCGCCGGCAAGTTGGAGGACGAGAGCAAAGCAAAAATAGCTACGGACGCAATCACCCGATGCAGCACGTGTACTGGACGCGAAACGGACACTCACTTTTCTCCGCTAAAAGTTTTCTGTTCAGAAGCAGTTCAGCAACCGGCAAATCAGGCGCGATTGCGGAACTCACCAGGAGCAATTCTTACGCATCGGCTTCCCAGCCCTTGTAAACTTTTGCAAAGCGCCGGAATTGGCTATGCTCTATCACCGACCTAAGCAATCGAGTATAGCTGACCAGCTTTGTTCCAGCTCCAGTCCGGATTGATTCATGGCGGCACCGCGGCTTCATGGCTGGAACTGACGCTGCGGGGCAAGACGGCGTGCGGAGAGAATGTAGATATTTTGTGCCGGATGGTGCTGCGTAACGCCGAGGGCTTGGTGCGTTGCATTCAGCATAGGCACAAGGCTGTGCGTAAGAGCCCTTTACACGCCCGCAATTACAGCCGGTCGAAGTTCAGTGCCGCCATCCAGTGTTGCAACAGTGTCCGATCGCCGACCGAGAGCAGCGCCTTCAGAATGTGCTCAGAATCTTCGGCTTGCCCGCTGTTCGCGGGCAGGCCCTGAGCATGACCCGTCAGCTCTTGCACAGCTTGCAGCAAGCCGCGTTGAAACGGTGCGTTCAGAACCGAATACCTGCGCTGGAGTGCTTCCCGGCGCATTGGCTTGCTCGCATTCGCCGGAACGTATGCCTTGCCAACGCTGCCGAGCATCTCCAAATCCGCCATGGAGTCGCCAATCGCGGCGCATGACTGACGGTCTGCCGACAGCCGTTCCATCACGCTTCGGGTCGCGGAGCCTTTTCCCGCCTCAATGGGGAAAATATAGGTGTCCACCGGGCTGGAGAGAAATGTCAGTTGCGGAAAGTCTCGCAGCAGTTCGTGAATGAACGCTTGCGGCAATCCAACTGCCCCGCAATTTTCAAAGCGGTAGGCTCGGATGGCCACTTCATAGGTCTGGTCGAGAAATACTCCGCTCTCGCCTTCCAGCCGCTGCCTCAGCCAGGCCAGCTTTTCACAGCTCTCCTCGTCAACCAACAGCGTTTCGCGCTGGTTGATTTGATCCACAAACACGCATCCGTACTCGGCAATTCCTCCCGCCATGGCATAGCTGGAGCAATAGTGGCGCACGTGAGCCACGGGACGGCCCGTGTTCAGCACCACCGAGTAGCCCTCCCGGTTCAGCATGGCAAGCGCCGTCATGCCGCTTGTGGTTGTATGCGGAAAGAACATGCTGGAGCGGTCGAAGACACCATCCAAGTCCATAAAGAACAAGCGGCGCGTCCATTCTTCAGGCCGCGGCTGCCCGTATTGCTCCGCACAAAACCCGGCGAGCGTGTAGGTAAGAAAGTTACAGGCCTTGATGTGCGCGGCTTCATGTTGCTTGCGGGAATTCTCGGTTCCGACGCGGCACAGGTGGAAGCGCGCCAGTTCTGCCGCCAGATGGCCGCAGCCTACTGCATGGAGCACCATGCGCTCGCCCGCGCCTTCGTCTCCGGTCAGGCTGATGAATTCCTCCAACATCTGGCGCTGTGCTTGCCGGGAAAGGTTGAACTGCAGGCTGGCGAGCGCCAGGTCGTAGGTCGCATCCGCGATATTTGGCGACGGATTTCCGAAGCCATGATGCTCGTAATCGACCTTCCGCGGCCTGTTTCCGTCACTCAGCCATTCGCCGGCTCGCAGGTTCCCATCGATGAATGCCGGCTGAGGCGTGCCGTACGCCATCAGTTTGTTTCTGAGTGCGTGCATCTTTAGCTGGCGCAGATATGGCGGATACACGCCACGTAGCACCTTGGCGAGTGTATAGCCCCCATCCGCGCTCGCTGTCATCTGAACCACAGCCGGATCGTCCGCCAGCGAAAGCAGCTTCACTCTGGCAGCCGTGTAGGCGGCAACATGGCCCGCAAAGTTGCCGCTCGCTTCCGGTGGGCATCCGTTCGCTTCAATCCACTCGCTGAACAACATGCCTTCCTGCAACCCATAAACCTTTGGGACGAACTCATGCAGCCGGGTTCCTGCCAGATATGCGTGATAGCCCAACCAGCCCCAGCCGACGCTCTTCACCAGAACTCGGCGAATCTTCCCGTCCGGTGTTTTCAGGGCATAGACGCGCTTCATGCGGACCTGAAAATCATCGTACAAATGTGCTTCCAGAGCCCGGTTGACCGCGTTCGTCGGCTCGTCATCGATCATCTGTGCGCCGCGATGCTCGCCGGAAACCAATTGCTCAAGCAGCGGACGCAGAGTCTCACCTGCCAGCAAGCGGTGCTTGTAGGAGTCCTGCGCCGCAATCGTGACCAACTCTATATCTGTATGGCCGCCGGTCAGCGCCGCGGGGTCGCTCTGGGCTTCATGGCTCGGAACCACCACCGTGATCTTCCGCCGCTCAATGCCACATTCACAAAGCAACCTAATCATCAGGCTAATGGTTTCACCCGTATCCGGATGATCGTCTGCGATGATTACCCTCGCTGCGCGGCCTGCGATGGCACGCAAGCGATTTTTTTCCCAGTGTCCCAGCCCTTTCTTCGGACGAATCGAGGTCCAAATCGATTTCCATCCGCGCTGTTTCAACCTGGCATGGATCAGTGGAGCAAAATATGCCCCCGCCGTACGAGCGCCTACAATCGCTACTTCGCCGCCGCGATCGCTGTGCGTGCGGTCAAATGCATCCGCCAGCCCAATCGCGTCGTGGTGGGTCAAGTCCTGCGCACGGAATCCGGAAGGCAGTTGCATCCGGGAACTTCGTAATTGTTCCGGCAACGCACGCCGAGCCAGAGCCCGGCTCAACGCTGCCAATTGAGCCGTCTGCAAACTCTCCGATCCCAATTCACTCAACAGTATTTCGCATGAAAGCTCGACGCACCGTTCCCACTCCCGTTGCCATTTCCAAACGGAGCGATCGAAGAGCCGGCTGTGAAAGCGCTCCGCCACGAGTGCTATTTTGCCTGCAGCTTTGAGGGCGAAAGCCGCGCGCGGCCAGCGCAATTCTAATTTTGCGAACGAAAGCAGGCGCGGGCTCAAGGAATCCGCGACCGTACAGCCGATCGCGCACGTCAGCAGGTAGAGGTTGATCCGCGCTTCCTGCCTCTGCCACTCCGCACTGAGTGCCGGAAACCACTCCAGCTCATCGCTGAGGCGGGCTATCAACTGATCGAGCGGTTGCAAGGGGTTCAGGCACCACTTGTAGCGAGCGTAGAAATCCTGACCGGAGCCATTCTCAGCGGCGCTCCTTCTCTGATAGCTTGCGGTGCTCACGTCTAGGGCCCATCCTTTTGATCGGATCAATATGGTCCGGCTCCTCAGGATTAGAGGTTCTCTCTCCATCTCAGGATGCATGCAAAGTAGTAGAGCATTGTTAAGATTGGTGAACTCTCTTTCCTTGACTTTGCACTCAAAACTCGCCACCCTTGAATCTGCGCACCCTCGAAGCTTGAAAGTCGCACAATCTGTGAGCTCCCGTACTCTCAAACTCACGCTCGCCTATGACGGCTCTGCCTTCCACGGCTGGCAGGTTCAGCCCGGCAAGCCGACGATTCAGGGCGCCCTGGCCGCCGTCATCGAAAGCCTTACGGGAGAGAAGCTTCTTCCCCAGGGTTCCGGGCGCACCGACGCCGGTGTTCACGCCTTGGCGCAGGTAGCAACCTTCCAAACCGCCAGTTCGATTCCGGTCGCAAACTTCCGCACCGTGCTGAATAACAGGCTCCCCGCCGCCATTCGAGTCCTGGCCGTCGAGGAGATGCCAGAGGGCTTCCACGCCCGCCATTCCGCCCGTGCGAAGTGCTACCACTACCGTATCTGGCGCGGTGATGTCGTCCCGCCGTTTCTAGCCCGCTACGTCACCCACCATCCTTATCCCTTGAATGAGACGGCCATGCAGCAGGCCGCCGCTCTGGTCGCCGGAGAGCACGATTTCACCTCGTTTGCGGCCGTCGATCCCGACCGCACCCTTCGCCTCGCCGAAGCTTCCACCGCGGATCAGCCCATCAACATCCGCACCATTCACGAATCGCGATTTGAGCGCCACGACGAAGAACTCGTCTACATCGTCGGCGGCAACGGCTTCCTTCACCATATGGTCCGCAACCTTGTCGGCACGTTCCTGCTCGCTGGCAAAGGAAGCATCGCTCCCCCGGACATCCTCGCTATCCTCCAGGCGCGCGACCGCCGTGCCGCCGGTGCCACCGCCCCTCCAGACGGCCTCTATCTGATCAAAGTCGAGTACTGATTACACAAACCGCCGATGGCAGCCCCATCCGCCTTCTTTCGGCGAATGTCGCTTCGAGCGGCTCTTCCGCTCGTGTACCATTCCTGCAATGCCATTCCTCCCCTGGACCCGGTGGAAGTCAGAGCGCACTCAGCCGCCTGCTGCGCTTGCGCAAGAGGTCGAGCGCCTCTGCGCCGACTCGCGCGTCCACCATATGTTCGATTGGTTTTCCCGCCAGGAGCGCGAGATTGCCGAATTTCAGCTCGCCATCACCGCGCTTCCCGCGCCGACTTTTGCCGAGCAAGCACGCGCCGGATGGCTGCGCGAGCACTTCGATCTCCTCGGCCTCAATACTTCCATGGATGAAGTCGGCAACCTGCTCGCCTTCCGCCCCGCCCTTCACACCGGAGCGCACCCGAAAGCCCCATCCGTGGCCCTCAGCGCCCATCTCGACACCGTCTTTCCCGCAACCACCCAACTCGACGTCCGGCGCGAGCAAACTCGCCTGCTGGGCCCCGGCATCAGTGACAACGGTGCTGGACTGGCTGCCCTCTGGGCGGTGGCCGCGGCCTTTCATGAGGTGGGAATCGTTACCGCCATGCCGCTGCTCTTCATCGCCAATGTCGGAGAAGAGGGCGAGGGCAATCTGCGCGGCATCCGTCACCTCTACCGCGAGCGCCTTTTTACCCCCGGCGACGCCACTCCCGGCGACGCGGTTGACGATGCTCCTTCCCCGCCGTTTGCCGCGCTCATTGCGCTCGATGGCGCCGGCACCGATAACATCATCTCGCAAGCGCTTGGCAGCCGCCGTTTTGAGATTGCCATCTCCGGTCCGGGCGGACATTCCTGGAGCGATCACGGGGCGCCCAATCCCATTGTTGCTGCCGGCCTTCTCATCGGCACCTTGTCCCGCATTCCCCTGCCGGTCAATCCCCGCACCACGCTCAACATAGGAAGCATCGAGGGCGGAACCTCCATCAACACCATACCCGAGCGCGCCGTCCTCAAGGTCGATCTCCGCTCCTCCGACCCCTTGCGCCTCAACGAACTTGAGCAGCTTCTTCGGCGCGCCGTGGCCGATGCCTGTGCCGAGGCTCAGGCGCATTCACGACCGCGTGCCCATCTCACCCCCGTTATCACCCTGGTTGGCGACCGGCCTGCAGGAAAGTTACCCGCCACCTCGCCTCTGCTGGCCGCTATCTTCGCAGTGGACAAACAGCTCGGCATTCAGTCGCAGCTCCAGCGTGCCTCCACCGATGCCAACATCCCGCTCTCGCTCGGCCTTGAGGCGGTCTCACTCGGCGCCGGAGGTTCAGGCGGCGGAGCCCACACGCTTCACGAGTGGTTCGACCCCGCCGGACGCGAGCAGGCACTCAAGCGCCTCGCCCTGCTCATGCTGCTGCTGGCCGGACTCGCGGCTGAGGACGGACGTAGCCCGCACGGCGATACTGCGCCAGCGCCGCAGGAGCCCCTCTCGCGGGAGCCCGTGTAATGTCGCGCTCCCTCAAAGCCCATCTCCTGCTACTGGCCGCGACCTTCGTCTGGGGCTCTACGTTCATCGTCATCAAATCTGCGCTCGCCGAATCCTCCCCGCTCACCTTCAATGCCGCGCGGATGACCATCGCCGCGCTCGTACTCTGCGCCATCTTCTTTCGTCAGTTGCTCTCGCTGCCCGTCGGAGCCCTGCGCGCCGGATTTGAGATCGGCACCCTCCTATGGCTCGGCTATGAATTCCAAACCGTCGGCCTGCTCTATACCTCGGCCTCCAAATCCGCCTTTCTCACCGGAATCTCTGTCGTCCTCGTTCCGCTCTTCCTCGCCATCTTCTGGCGTCGCCATGTCAACCGCTACACCCTCGCCGGAGTCTGTGCTGCCTGCATCGGCCTCTATCTCCTCTGCATCCCCCCTGCGCAAGGTCTCTCGCTCGCCTCGCTCAATCGCGGAGACCTGCTCACCCTGGGCTGTGCCGTAGCCTTTGCATTTGAAATCATCGTCCTGGGACGCAGTGCCCAGCACTATGGCTTCGCCCACCTGGTTCCCGTCGAAATCAGCGTTTGCGCCCTCTGGATGCTTATCTCCCTCCCCATCGCCGACCGCCACGGATTTATCCGCTTCACTCCCGGCATGCTCTGGGCGCTGGCCATCACCGCCCTGTTTGGGACCGTCGTTTCCTTCATCATCCAGGCCTGGGCGCAGCGCTTCACTCCGCCCACTCACGCCGCACTCATCTTCTCTCTTGAGCCGGTCTTTGCAGGAATCACTTCATACATGGTCATCGGCGAACGCCTCGGCTCACGGGCCCTGTTCGGAGCAGCCCTGATCCTCATCGGCGTCCTAGCCAGCGAACTACGTGGCCACGTTCAACAGCCTGAAGAAGAACTCGCCGAAGAAGCCAGCTAGCATTCTCGTTCTTTCTGTTGAATCTTTGTTTTTTGAATCTTTAGTCTTGATTTTGATCTACGCTGTCATCCCGAACAACGTGAGGGATCCCCGTACCGCTCAAATCTTTAGCGCCGCTTCAGAGGCAATTCAAGAGAGGCAATTCAAGAGAGGCAATTCAAGCAGCGTTCGATTTGGTACGTTGCTGGCATGGCAGAAGCGGAAGTTCGCGCGCCAGACCGGCAATAACGCGCTTGCCGCAGACGCTGTGCAATCCGCCACCTGCTCTTGCCCTCATCACTCTCGCCGGACTCTCCCTCAGTGCCGTGTTTCACATTGCATGGGCGAATCCCCTTGCCGCCCTGCCGCCGTCCCTATCCTCATCGTCGAGGGCCGTCGGCGTTGCGTGGCCAGAGCTGCGGCTGTTGCTGATTTCCGGCCTAAGTCGATTTCCCTATCCCCAATAACGCCTCCTCCCCAAATAATCTCTACCCCATCTCTTTGCTGCGCGTCTAACAACCAGAACCGGCGTAGCGCTGCCATCTCCGAAACCAGCGCACGCCTATTGTCTTAAAAGGAATAAAATGGTTGGCAATACTGACTTTGCCGGAGGGCACATGGAACCGCTGAAAGATGCAAGCGGATCGTCGCAGGATCAAACGACGAACAGGAAGAGAAACCGTTTTGCGCCACTTTTCGTAGGATCGGTCACCGTGGCTTTGGTGCTGTTGATCGGCACCGTAGTCACCTACACGGCTCGCGCCAGAGGCGTGGACAGCGTCGATGCACCCCAGTTGAGCGTGCCCGCCGTACATCCGCATGAGAATGAATTTGCGCGTGTCGCCAAGGCCGTCGATCCCGCCGTTGTGAACATCAGCACCGAGTCCACCATTAAGAATCCACATCGCCGCCTCCATCGCATGCCACAACCGAATAATCCCGACGAGGACCAGGTGCCCGATGGTGGCAACGGCCTGCAGGATTGGTTCGACCGCTTCTTCGGTCAGCAGCCCGGCGGTCCGCCGGACGGAGCTCCTGGCGGCGGTGAAATGACCACCCAATAGTCTCGGCTCTGGCGTCATTGTCAGCGCCAACGGTTACATCATTACCAACTTCCACGTGGTCGATAAGGCTGACCGCATCCGCGTCAGCCTGATGGGCGATCCCGCCTCCGTCAGTTATCCCGCCAAGGTCATCGGCACCGATCGTGAAACCGATCTCGCCGTCATCAAGATCGACGTCAACCATCCCTTGCCCTTTGCCAAACTCGGCAACTCAGACAGCATGCAGGTCGGTGACTGGGTCCTCGCCATCGGCAGCCCCTTCGGTCTCAAGTCCACCGTCACCGCTGGAATCATCAGCGCCAAGGGCCGCAATATCGTTCCCGGACGCCAGTTCCAGTCCTTCATTCAGACCGATGCCGCCATCAATCCCGGTAACTCCGGCGGTCCTCTCGTCGATATGGACGGTGAGGTCATCGGCATCAATACCGCCATCTACACCGAAAGCTCCGGCTACCAGGGCGTGGGTTTCGCTATGCCATCCGACACTGTCGCCCAGGTCTTTAACCAGTTAGTCTCGCCCGCCCACAAGGTCGAACGCGGCTCTATCGGCATCACCTTCAGCGCGGAAACCAGCCCCGCCGTTACCCGTATGTATGGCGGTGGCAAGGGTATCGTGGTGCAGGACGTGACTCCCGGTGGTCCTGCCGCGCAGGCGGGCCTCAAAAGTGGCGATGCCATCACGTCCGTCGGCGGGAAGACCGTCGCCAACGGCGATGAACTCGTCTCCGAGGTCAGCTCCCATCATCCCGGAGACAAGCTAAAGATCGGATACCTCCGTAATGGGAAACAGGAGGAGGCCACCGTAACCGTGGCTGACCGTCAGAAGCTCTTCGGCGCGCAACTTGGCACCAATGATGAGGAGAACGAGGAGCAGGCGCCCAAGGAAGGCAAGCTCGGAATCACCGTCAAACCGGTTCCCGCTGCCGCCGCCAAGCGCTTGAATCTGCAGCCTAATCAGGGTGTCGTGGTCTTCGATGTCAAGCCCGGCGGCTTTGCCGATTCCATCCAGCTCGGACGCGGCGATATCATCCTTGAAATCAATCGCCAGCCCGTCAACGATCCCGAAACCTTCGCCAAAATCGAGTCGGGATTGAAGTCCGGGCAGGATGTTGTTTTCGTAATTCGCCAGGCCGGACAGGGCCGCGAGGCAACAAATACCTTCCTGGGAGGCACTCTCCCGTAGTACTCTAATGAAACCCGCACCGTGCCGCGGGGCATCCAACTCGAGATGCTCTGCGGCAGGGCGGAAAATCGGCCGAAGCGGTTTGCAACACCGCAGAACAAATCTCGGGCGTTTCCGCCTTGGTCGAGTCCTTGAATGCGCCACGGGGATTATTTCTTCTCCGAGAGGTGTTTTTTGATGTTCTTACAGACGAAGTTAGCAAGCGTGGTTCTGCTTGCCTCCGCCCTGCTTTGCACGTCATCTTTGGCGGCGGCGCTTAAAACCAGCGGACACATCCGACCCACATCCCAGCACCTGCGCAGCAAGCCTCATCCCGCACCCCATCCCGAGCCTTAGGGCACAAGTCCACAGCGAGCGCCGTAGCCAGCACTCGCAGGGGACACGGCAAGGCTCGCATTGCCGTAGTCAGCAAGCCCAAGTTCCGCGGCCAGCAGTCTATCGACAGCGACCGCACCATTGAAATCCAGCAGGCCCTGATCCGCGAGCATTACCTCGACGGCGAAGCTAGTGGTCAGTGGGATCAGGCAACGCGCGACGCCCTCACTCGCTTTCAGAGCGATAACCACTGGCAGACGAAGATCCTTCCCGACTCCCGAGCCCTCATTAAGTTGGGCCTTGGTCCCAGCCAGCAGAATCTGCTCAACCCTGAGAGCGCCGCGATTGCCATCCCCTACAAGCCAGGCCTTGAAAAATCCGCCTCCGCAGGATCGAATTAGCAATACGGATCAGCAATTATCCCGGTAATACAAAAAGCGCGGCCTTATCGGTCGCGCTTCTTCTTTCTCTGCACCAGAGTCCTCCGGAACGGCGCTTCCATTTACTCAGCGTAAAACCCTGTCCGCGCCTGAACCGTCAGATCTGTGTTTCGAGTTCTTAAATGCAGCTTGTGATAGCCGCTCTCGGCCTTGTCCGGCGTAAAGCTCAAACTATACTGATGGCGCATCTCTTGCTCGATCTGCTCATAAATCTGCGCTGCCGTCAGCTTCTTTGAAAGCTCAAAGTACCTTCCGCCGGTCTCATTCGAGATCTGCTGCAAGATCTTCTTCCCGTTTGCCTTGTTCTCTGGCGGAGTACTCTCCGGACCGCGCCGGCGTCCTCCGCCCGGATATGGCCCGCCTCCGCCACCCGGAAAAGGGCCGCCACCGCCGGGGAATGGCCCACCGCCCGGATAGCCTCCTCCATGCGGCCGTCCGCCATTTTCGAATCCTTGTTCTTCGCGCTCCGGCGCAACGTATACGCAGTAAACAAGCGTATCTGCGCGCTGTGCCGACTCGATAGCGCGCTCTAGCGACGTCTTGCTGTTGCGGTCCACGCCATCGGAGAACAGCACGATCGCCTTGCGTCCTTGCTGCCCCTTCAGCACCTCATCGGAGGAAAGATAAATCGCGTCGTAAAGCATACTTCCGCCGAAAAAATAGTGCGGTGTTTGCGGGGCCCCATCGTCGCGTGTGCGTCCGTTGCCGGAGTTGCGCGGCGCCTCACCGGCCGATATCTGGTCGATTCCTTTTGCGAGTTTGTCATGCGACGTCGTTATGTCCTGCAGCAACTCCACCTCTTTGTCGAAGTGCAGCACAAAAGCCCGGTCCTTGTTGTCGCGCAGCAGACGGTTGACGAAGTCGGTCCCGGCCTTGCGCTCGTCGGCCAATTCCTTGCGCTGTCCCGGTCCGGTGTCTGCAACGATTCCGATCGTCAGCGGTAGATCGCTCTCGCGCGCGAACTGCGTGATCGTCTGCGCGCGTCCATCCTGCTCCAGCACAAAATCCTGATTTTCCAGCCCGTTCTCCGGCTGACCCTTTTTGTCGCGCACAATCGCAAGCAGGTTCACCTCCTTCACCTTCACGATAACCGTTGGTGGCGGCGGGGCAGGGCTCGGCGGCGCTTGTTGCGCAATCACCGGCAATGCACAAACGAAGACCGAGAGCACAAAACTCAGAGCGCGGGCATATCGAGGCGTCGGCATGGTAAACAGGATGTCACAACCCAGCCGCGAGTGAAACCAAAGTCAAAATTCCCAAAGCCGAATAGAGACGTGCTCCGTCCCATGCAGAAAAAAAGTCCGCCGTGGCGGACCTCCTTTCAGCGGCGGTTTAGGTGGAGGTTTTCTGCCTTTGCGAGTTGCCCGCGAAGGTGGAGTACAACGCCGCCAGCGCAACGATCACGTTCGCGACGACCACAGGCAGGGCGTGGATCAGCAATCCGTAGCTGATCCACAGAATCGCCGCGCCTGCCTGAATGAGGCGAAGCGTCGCCGGCTTCTTGAAAAAATACGAGAGTCCGAAGCAAGCCGTTGCGATCCAGCCAATCCAACTCAGCATCAGTGCTGCCTCCGCAGCCACAGCAGCCGGAGCCGCGGCCGATGTAGAGCGCAGCGTCAGAACGTCGGTGCGCATCCGCGCCCACTCCTGCACCAGGAATCCGTTGGACTCGAAGAAGCGGCGAATCTCCGGCTGCGCCCAGTGTGCAACCTCTTCCAGGATGGGAACCAGCACGCTGAGCGCGTTATCGCTGAGCACGGTGCGTGCGGCGATCTGGGTCACGCAGCGCGACTCGGAGACCGCGATGGTCAACCCGCCGCCCTCGTTTACGTGCAGCATCGCGTTCATATCAGAGCTGCCATCACCGCAATAGACGACATGATCGAGTCCGATCGAGCGCTCGGCCTGCAGTTGCATGATGCGCGTCACCTTGCCGTATCCGGCCGTGCAGCGGATCAGCCGCTCGATTCCACCGCTGGCGTTGTACTCGAATTCGGTGCCGTAGATGTGATCCGCGGGCACAATGCCCTCCAGCGCCGACTGCACGATCTCCACCGGCGCGGCCGACAGTACGCAAAAGTCGAACTCGTAGCCCGGAATGCCTTCGCGCAGGGTGTGATAGAGAAGCTCGATGTTCTCCTTGAGCGGAATGCGTTTTCCGGTTTCAATCAAATGCTCGCGGCGGACGCGTGAGTGGAACGCCGGATCGTGCAGCAGCAGGTAGGCGAGCTCCGCGCCCTGCTGTACCAAATTCAACTGCGCCATACCCGCCGCTTTTGCCTTGAACTCCTCAGCCGGAATGCCGAGCAGTTCAGTGAGAACCAGGCCAGAATCGTTAAAGCTCAGAGTCTGGTCGAAGTCGCTGGCGAACAGATACTGCTTAAGAATTATTTCTGCCATAGATTCCTATGATAGGCGGCCAGGCGATTTGGATGGTGAATTAGAGGTCAAAGTGCTATCGAATCATTTAATGGAGTGCATTAGTACCGCACCGCACAGAGTTTTGTCCTGTGTTGAGAGCAGTTTGCAGTCGCTAGCGAAATTTCCGGAAATGTAATGTTTTGTTGCGGCCAACAGCGAATGGTGAAGTAGAGCGCGGACTAAATGCTTTTTGCTACGAAATGGACAGAACAACTCCCCGCCCGTGATGGGTGGGGAGCGTTGATTGAAGCTTTCAACCGCGGATCGACGCGGCGAGATAACTGACGCTGTGATGAACTAACGCTGTGACGAACTAACGCTGCGAGATGAACTCCGTGATGCCCTGTGTAAGCCTGCTCCAGCACTTCTTCCTGCGGCAGAAAGACGATTCGCATGTGGCGCGTTCCCGGCCTCTGTCCAAAGCCTGCGCCGTGGACGCATAGAACATGTTTCTCTTGCAGCAGCCCGGTGACAAACTTCATGTCGTCTTCCACGAATGTCGAGCTTAGGGAACGCGTAGAAGGCTCCCTGCGGCGCGACCAGCGAAACGCGCGGGGTACGCGCAGCCCATGCCACGGTCAGATCGCGGCGGCGGCGCAACTTCGCGCGCACTTGCTTCAGATGATCCTGCGGCCCCTGCAGCGCGGGCGCAATGGCGTGCATGAATGGGTGCGGAGCCGAGAGCCGCGCACGCAGCAACTTGTATACGGCCTCCAGGTAATTGGTAAGCGACTCAGCCGGGCCGGTTGCGATCGCCCAACCAATCCGCCACCCCGGCACAAGGTACGCCTTCGACAGTCCGTTAAAGGTGATCACCGGAAGATCGGGCGCAAGCGTCGCAATCGAGATGTGCTTGCACTCGTCGTCGATGATCAGTTTGTCGTAGATCTCATCGGCCAGGATGAGCAGATTGTGCCGCCGCGCCAGCTCCGCGACCCGCTCCAGAGTGGCGCGCGAGTAAATCGCGCCCGTGGGGTTATTCGGATTGATCAGCAGAATTGCCTTGGTGCGCGGATTGATGCGCGCAGCCAAGGTCTTCCAAGTCAGGCTGCCAACCGTTTTCCTCGCTCAGGAAATACTGATTCGGCTCGGCTCCAAGCTTGCCCAGCACCGCGCCATACAGCGGATAGTCGGGGCATGGCGTAAGCACATTGTCGCCCGGATTGAGCAGCGCCGTAAGGCAGTTGTCGATCACCTCGCCGGAGCCGTAGCCCACCATGATGCCTTGAATATTCTGAAAGCCATTGGCCTCGGCCTGGGCGCGGATGGCCTCGACCGCGCTCCGCTCGCCGAGCGATTCGCCATAGCCGTTGTAGCCATCGCGCATCGCGCGTTCGGCGGCTTCGATCATGTGTAGCGGCGTGGGGAAGTCGAACTTGCCGGGGTCTCCGATGTTCAGGTAGAGAATCTTGTGACCCTGGCTCGCAACCTGATCGGCAGCGACGGCGAGGTCGCGGATGGCATAGCTTACGTTCGCCATGCGAGTCGCAGGCGTTATCTGGAAAGTCACGTTGGTAGGTCATTGAATAAAGTCCCTGTGTCATTGAACCGTATGCTGGAGCGAAGTGCAAGCCCGCAACGAGCGCAGATCAGGAAAGATTTCCTCGCCGTTTGCCCCACCTTCGCCGCGCCGCCTTTGCGCGGTTAAGGTGGGAGCCGATCTCAGTTGCTATTCCGGGCGGTCGATCTGCGCCCGCTGCAACGGTCGGAGTAGTCCACGTAGACGGCCTTCCATTCGGTATAGAAGTCAAGTGCTCCGACTCCGCCCTCGCGATGGCCGTTGCCGGTCTGCTTCACTCCACCGAAGGGAAGATGAACCTCGGCGCCGATGGTTGGCGCATTGATGTAGGTGATTCCCGCGTCGAGATCGCGAATGGCGGCGAAGGCGCGGTTTACGTCCCTGGTGTAGAGCGCCGAGGACAAGCCATACTTCACGCCGTTCGCAATCTCAATCCCGTCTTCCAGCGAATCCGCATGGGATACAGCAGACGACCGGCCCGAAGATTTCCTCCTGCGCGATGCGCATCTTCGGATCGACATCGGAGAAGACCGTGGGCTCGATAAAGAATCCATGCGCGTATTCTCCGCGCTCCAGGCGATTGCCGCCGCAGGCCATGCGCGCGCCTTCGTTCACGCCGATCGCGATATAGCCGAGGACGGTTTCCATCTGCTGGTTGCTCACCACCGGCCCTACCTCCACGTTCTCATCCAGACCGTTGCCGATGCGAAGCAACTTGGCGCGCTGCACCAGTTCATCGACGAAGCGCCGATAGACGCCCTTCTGCAGAATGATGCGGCTGGTGGCCGTGCAGCGCTGTCCGGTGGTGCCAAAGGCGCCCCACAGCGCGCCTTCCAGCGCCAACTCCAGGTTGGCGTCGTCGAGCACGATCATCGGATTCTTGCCGCCCATTTCGAGCGAGCAGCGTTTAAAAGTACGGGCGCAGTGTGCGCCAACAATGCGCCCCACCTCGCTCGATCCGGTAAACGAGACGGCGCGAACCGCCGCATGCTCCAACAGCGGCGTGCCGACCTCCGGGCCGTGGCCGGTGACGATGTTGACCACACCGGCCGGAATCCCTGCTTCGGTGAGCGCGCCGACAAAGTTGAAGACCGAAAGCGGCGTGTCCTCGGCGGGCTTGATGACGCAGGTATTGCCTGCAACCAGGGCAGGGAAGAGCTTCCACGAAGGAATCGCCATGGGGAAGTTCCACGGGCAGATCATGCCCACCACCCCAACCGGCTGCCGCGTGCACATGGCGAACTTGTTGGGCAACTCGCTTGGCGTGGTCATACCGTACATGCGGCGACCCTCACCGGCGAAGTAGTAACCGGTGTCGATGGCCTCCTGCGTGTCGCCGCGCGTCTCCTTCAGAACCTTGCCCATCTCGCGGGTCATGTCGCGCGAGAACGCTTCCTTCTGCTGTTCCAGAATGCTTGCCGCCTTCAGGATGATCTCGGCGCGGTGCGGCGCTGGCACGCGGCTCCACTTCTTGAAGGCGGCTTGAGCGGCCTCAACTGCGAGGTTGACCTCGTCCGCGCCCGAGCGCTGGAAGATGCCGACCACCTCGCGAGTGTCAGCCGGATTGCGGTTTTCGCAAGTCTTGCCGGAGCTGGCCGGAACCGATTTCCCATCGATGAAGTTGCCGAAGGTTTTGATCTCGGAGCCTGTGTTTGCCATTGGAATCGGTCTCCAGAAACGATTTGGGTGGAACTCGCTGCTTTGCGACAGCGCAATTCAGCCAATCGACCGGATATCGTAGTCGGCAGCGGCGCGCGGAGGCAAGTTCGCGTCAGCAGCTCCGGGCGCGACAATGACATATCCGGAATTGCGCGAACCGCTTCTGCGGCGCTAAAAACCGCCAAAACTAAGGCGGGTACCCCGGCCCGATCCAGTGAACGCTGCACGTAAGTAGCTGGTTCTTCGTGCTCTTCCGCCAGGAATTTTGCCGAACCGACCCATTTCGGGGCTGCCGGAGTAGTAAGATAGTGGATGAGTTCCGGCTAGTGCTCTTAACGCATTGGTATACAGCGGTCCTGCCCGTATTATTCTTGAGAGCAGATCCAAGACAGGTTTTCTGAGGGACGCCGGGAGTTTGAGGTTCCCAGCGACGGCCTTGCCGGGGCATAGTTCTTTTATTCTTTTCCGACGGAAAAAAGAGAGACAGCAAAAAAGATGTCAAACAATGGCTTCCACACTGGTTCGCGTTTCGGGAATTTGCGTTCGTTGTTCAGCATGTTCTCAAGCGACCTTGCAATTGACCTGGGCACGGCGAACACGCTTGTCTATGCGCGAGGCAAAGGCATCGTAGTCAACGAGCCCTCGATTGTCGCAATCAACAAGAATACAAACGAAGTGGAAGCGGTGGGCAAGGAAGCCAAGGAAATGCTTGGCCGCACCCCCGGCAACATCGTCGCCATCAAGCCGATGAAAGACGGCGTGATCGCCGACTTCAAGATCACCGAAAAGATGTTGAACTACTTCATCCAGAAGGCGCACAACCGCAAGATGCTGGTGCATCCGCGAATCGTCATCGGCGTGCCCAGCGAGATTACTCAGGTGGAAAAGCGCGCCGTCATGGACTCGGCATATCGTGCCAAGGCCAGCGAAGTGCATCTGGTCGAGCAGGCCATGGTTGCCGCCATCGGCGCCGGTCTGCCCATCACCGAGCCCAGCGGCAACATGGTGGTCGATATCGGCGGCGGCACCACGGATATCGCAGTCATCTCGCTCAGCGGCATCGTCTACTCGCGTTCGGTCCGCATGGCCGGCAACCAGATGGACGAAGCCGTCATGAACTACCTCAAGCGCAAGTACAACCTGCTGATCGGCGAGCGAACCGCCGAGCAGATCAAAATCGAAATCGGCTCCGGCTACCCGCTTGAGAAGCCCTTGACCATGGAGATCAAGGGTCGCAACCTCATCGAGGGCGTGCCCAAGACCATCACCATCGACGACAGCGAAATTCGCGAGTCTCTCAGCGAGTGCGTCGGCACCATCATGAACGCAATTCGCGTGGCGTTGGAACGTACTCCGCCCGAGTTGAGCGCCGACATCAGCGATCGCGGCATCGTACTCACCGGCGGTGGCGCCCTGCTCAAGAATCTGGACAAGCGCATCCGCGAGGAGACCGGTCTGCCGGTTTCCATCGCCGACGATCCTTTGGCCAGCGTGGTATTGGGCACGGGGAAAATGCTCAGTGACTTCAAACTTCTGCGCAAGATCAGCATCGAATAATACGCCCGGCCGGAGCGGTGCTCCGGCCTCGCATTTGTGCGCGTCCCGGATGCATACGGCGCAAGCTGCGCTTGCCAGGGGCCATCGTCCAGGAGATGCCGTTGCTGATACCGGCAAGACTTCTGAAACTCTGAAGACATGAATTTTTTCTCGCGGCACAAGAATACGGTGGTCCTGGCAACGGTGCTGTTGGTTCAGTTCCTGGCGTTGGCCGTACAGGTCAAGCGCCAGACCGTTGCGGGGCCGGTGCGACTGATCCGCTTGCTGACCGTGGGGGCGATTACCCCCTTCGAGCGCATGTTCATTTATTCGGGCGAAGACGTGCGCGGAGTCTGGACGAACTACGTCGATCTGCGCAACGTGCGCAGCGAAAATCTCCGCCTCAAGGCCGAAGCCGGACAGATGCGCTTGGAGCGCGCCAGAGAGCAGGAAGATGCGCGCCAGGCGCGCCGCATCCAGGCCCTGCTGGAATTCAAGGAGCACTGGATCGACACCACCGTCGCCGCCCAGGTGATCGGAACCAGCGGCACCGAGACCTCGCGCCTGCTCTATCTCGACAAGGGAACCAAGGACGGCATCAAGCCCGACATGCCCGTCATCACGCCCGACGGCGTGGTCGGCAAGGTGCTCAGCGTCTACGGCGAAACCTCGCAGGTTCTGTTGATCAACGATCCCACCAGCGGAGTCGGCGCGATTCTGGTGAACTCGCGTCTGCAGGGCGTGGTGAAGGGGAGCTCTACCGGCGAAGTGCAGCTCAACTACATCATGGGCGATGAAACCGTGCAGCCCGGCGAAGCCCTGGTAACCGCCGGTGGCGACCGGGTCTTTCCCAAGGGCTTGCCGATCGGTACGGTGGCCAAGGTGAGCATGGGGCGCAACCTGTTTCTTGATATCAAGTTGAAGCCGGCCGCGGATCTGGATCGCTTGGAAGAAGTGCTGGTCATCACCGCGCAAAAGTCGCGCGCGCCGGACACCACAGGTCTGGGGCCGATTCGCGCCTCCGACATTCTTGCCGGGCATCTGCCTGGAGTGCCTCAACCGTCGCAGCCGCAAACGCCTGCGCAATCGACACCCGGTGCGGCGTCGCAAACGCCTGCTCAATCCGCCTGCCAATGCCAAGCCTGCACCCGCAATCGGCAGTGTGCCCGCGCATGCCGCTCCGTCGCAGAACACCACGACCACGAAGCCGCAAACAGGCACGCCGGCAGCGAGTGCTACCGCAGCCAAGCCGCAGACTTCCGCCCCAACAGTCGCCGTCCCGGCCAAACCATTGCAGACCGCGAAGCCGGCCGGAACCAACTGCCGGTACGCCCACGGCAGCTCTAAAACCTGCGCCGAAAGTCGCCTCTCCGAAACCGGTCTCGCCGGATAGTTCGAATTCGGATCGGCCCAAGCCAAAATCCACCGCCGTGGAAGGGACGCACCCACAATGAGGGCCATGGATCTCAGCTACACCTCGCGCGATCAGGTCGAGGTCTATCGCTTCTCCTGGCCGATTTCGGTTGGCTTGCCCTTGCTCATGGTGGGTCTGCAGGCGTTCATGCCGGTGCGTCTGCATTTCTTCAGGGTCTTCGACTTCGGGTTACTGCTGACCATCTTTTTTGCCGTCTCCCGGCGCAGCCAGGTGAGCGGAACTCTCACTGGTGCTGCCATCGGGTTGCTTCAGGACGGGTTGACTCACACCCCCTTCGGCGTCTTCGGGATTGCGAAAACGCTGGTCGGCTACGGTGCGTCGTCAATTGGAATTAGGATTGATGTAGAGAACCCAGGTTCGCGTTTCTTGCTTACTTTCTTTTTTTATGCGATCCATAAAGCCGTGTTCACTGGCCATTGAGCGCAATTTGATGGGGCAGCCGATACATCTGAATCTGGGGCACGAGGCCGGAGCGGCCGTGGTCAACTCCGTCATGGCCGTGTTTCTATTTGCGCTGTTGAATCGTTTCAAAATCAGGGAGTAGGAACAAAGTTCCGGGTTGCAGTTGCTTTCATGTACGGTCGCGAAGAAAAGGTTCCGCTAATTCGTCTTGCCATCACCCAGTACATCATTCTGGGAATCTTCCTGCTGCTCATCTTCGGGCTGTGGCGTCTGCAGGTTCTGCACTCGGACCTACTACTCCAGCATGGCCGAGCAGAACCGGGTAAAAGAAGTTCCCATCCTCGCGCCGCGCGGAAAGCTGCTGGATCGCGAAGGCCGTCCCATCGTCGATAACTATCCCTCCTTCTCGGCGCTGTTGCTGCGCTGCGCAAGGCAAGGTCAGCGACTCCAACCTGGATGCCATCGCCATGGGACTGCATCTGGATGCCGACGAGCTGAAGGCGCGAGTCAAGCGCCTGTCGGCGATGCCCGGTTATCAGCCGATCTTCATCAAATACGACATCACCCCGGACGAGCTCGCCTTCGTCGAATCGCATCGCAACGAGTTTCCCGAGCTCGACACCATCACCGTGCATCGCCGACTCTATCCCAAGAAACGGATTCATGGCGCACCTGATCGGCTACGTCGGCGAAGTCAGCGAAGACATGCTCAACAACCCCCGCTATGAGTTCTACAACTCCGGAGACGTGGTTGGACAGAGCGGTGTCGAAGCCGAATACAACGACATGCTGATGGGCAAAAATGGCTCGCGCCGCGTGCTGGTCAACAGCAAGGGAAAGGAAGTCGGCGAGCTGAGCGATACCCCGGCGGTCCCGGCAAGCCGCTACAACTTACCATCGATCTGGATCTGCAGATCGCCGCCGAGGAGGCTCTGGGCGACAAGCCCGGCGCTATCGTGGCCATGGACCCCAAGACCGGCGAAATTCTTGCCATGGCGAGCCGTCCCACCTTCGATCCCAATGCCTTCGCCGTACGCATCAGTTCGAAGGAATGGAAGGCTCTGCTCACCGATCCAGGCAAGCCATTGATGAACAAGGCGATCCAGGCGCAGTTGGCCCCAGGCTCGGTCTTCAAGATCATCATGAGCGTGGCCGGATGGCAGGAGGGCATCGCTCAGACGCTGCACGTCAACTGCGGCGGCGGCGCTTCGTTTTACGGCCGATACTTCAAGTGCTGGGTTAAGGGCGCGCACGGCTCGGTGACCCTGACCAAAGGCATCTATCAGTCCTGCGACGTTTACTTCTACACCCTCGCCGAGCGCCTCGGCATCGGACGCATCGCCAAGTACGCCACCGCCTTCGGGATGGGCCAGAAGACCGGCATTGATCTTCCGCAGGAGGTCAGCGGCGTCATGCCGAGCGAAGAATGGAAGCTGAAGAATTACCGCCAGAAGTGGTTTGCCGGAGAGACGATTTCTGTCGGCATCGGTCAGGGCGCCGTCGCCACCACCCCGGTCCAACTGATGCGCGCCATCAGCGCCATCTCGATGGGTGGGCACCTGGTGCGCCCGCATGTGGTCTTTCCCGATAAAGTCCCCGAAACCTATCGCAGCGCCCTGCACTACACCGACACTCAGGATGTCACCATCGACCCGGCGGGATGGCAGACAATCACCGACGCCATGGGCGAGGTGTTGTTGCCCGAGGGAACCGCACCAAGCGCCCATATACAGGGCGTCGATATTGCGGGAAAGACCGGATCGGCGCAGACGGTTTCAAACGCAATGAAGGCCAGGATGTCCAATTCAAGCAAGGAAGCCTACAAGGACAACGGATGGTTTGTCGGCTTCACCCCGCGCCGCAATCCAGACATTATCGTCTGCGTTCTTTTTGAGGGCGGCGAGCACGGAAAGCTCGCGGCGCGGCTGGCGACGCAGGTCATAAAGGCCTATGACGACAAAAAGAATCACAGGCCGCTCCAGCACCTTAAGCCGCCTCCGGATGACGCAACTCCCGCCCCGGAATCCGCCCTAAGGCCGCCAAGCCCACCGAGGTGACCGGGATGTGGAGCGACGGTGGCAGCGACTCAGGACACCTCCAGGCAGCACGCTTCCGCGATCAGGACTCCAAGAGCGGCATCCCACGCCAGTTCCACCGCGCCATTGCCGCCCCCGGAATGGAGCAGTTTGCACAGAACACTGCGCCGCATCCGGATTCCTCGGGGCAGAATCCGCGGCAGAATCCGCAACCCCAGCGCAGTTCCTGGCGAGACTTCCCCCCAGTCGTGGCCACCTTGCCGGAGCCGCTATCGGGCGCAGGAGAGCTACATTGAGCCGCTACATAAACTTTCGCGATTTCGACTGGGTTTTGCTCCTCTTTGTCGCTGATCATCTGCATCCTGGGCGTCTCGGAGATTTACTCGGCTACGTTGCACACCAAGTTCGAGGGGATGCAGATCAAGCAGGTGTACTGGATACTTGACCGGCCTTTGCCTGATGTTTCTGGTCAGCCTGATCAACTATCAGGCGCTGCTGGAAATCGTCCCTTGGCTGTATGGCTTCAGTCTGGTCTCCCTGGTTGCGGTGCTGCTCTTCGGCAAGCGCTACCTGGGCGCAAAGCGCTGGATCGATTTCCATCTCTTCCACTTTCAGCCCTCCGAATGGGTCAAGCTGATCCTGATTCTGACCATGGCAAAGTACTTCGCCGAGCATCGGGAAAACGATCTGCCCTTCCGCGAACTGGTCAAGGCGGGACTGGTCGTGCTCTTCCCCATGCTGCTCGTTCTGAAGCAGCCCGACCTGGGCACAGCGCTGACCTATATTCCGATTGCGCTCATGGCCTTGGTCCTCGGTGGCATGAGGCTCAAGCATGGCATCATCCTGGTGCTCATAGCGGCCGTCCTGATGCCGGTCGTGTGGAAATACGGCCTCAAGCCGTACCAGAAGGAGCGGCTCTCCACCTTTGTCGCGCCGGAAGCCGATTCGCGCGGCTCGGGCTACCAGGTGATCCAGTCGCTGGTGGCCGTGGGCTCGGGGGGCGTCTGGGGCAAGGGCGTGGCCAAGGGAACCCAGACCCAGGGCCAGTTCCTCCCCGTACCCCATACCGATTTCATCTTTGCCGCCTGGAGCGAGGAGCACGGCTTTGTGGGCGCTTTGGTGGTAATGCTGCTATACTTTGGGGTGTTGATGCGTCTGATCCATGACGCACAAACGGCGCCGGACCGGGCCGGGGTCTTCCTGATTATGGGAGTGGTCGCGGTGCTGGCGTTCCACGTATTGGTGAACGTGGGAATGGTGGTCGGTTTCATGCCCGTTACGGGGATTCCGCTTCCATTGATGAGCTACGGAGGATCGTCGATCCTGTTTACCTTCCTGGCGCTGGGCATTGTGATGAATGTTCGCATGCGCCGGTTTGTGAATTAGGATCACGCGTGAAGTGCAGGAGGCTCCGCAACCACGGAGTTCTTCTCAGCACCCGCGCCAGCCTCGAGAGCGAGGCGCGCGGAACAAGGTCTTTTGCAAAATCCCAGGAAGACCGCCGGAAGAAGGCGGAGGGAATGGGTCTTCGGCGGTGATCGCCGGGGCTTTCGGCCGGGGAGTTCCCAGGCCGCTTACACGAGATGGAGCCCTCGATGGGAGGGCAAAGCCGGCCAGAAGGCAATCAGGCCGGTCACGATTGAAGAATTGCGCTGCGGTGCAAGGGCAGGGAACGGCCCCATCCGGCATTCCAGAAGGTAAGCTTTTCAGGAATGCGGGAGAGAAGTGGCCACAAAACCCAGGCGTAGCGCAACCGGACCGGATCGATAGATCCGGGGAGTACGGAATCGGTGCATAGGTTCACATCAAACCCAGCCGGAGCCCCGAATGGCGCAATACGCCACGGCGGAACTGGCGGCATGATCCCCTCAAATCAGTCGAGCGGGCGAACTCCGCTCCGTGCCCTGGCCTATTGGCCAGCGGCTGCGGTGCGGCGCATTGATCTTCAAAACTGACCACCTGCCTTCTGCCTCCGGCTTAAAACAGGCTGCTCATTGCGAGCCAGCCGGGAGCGAAAATGAACAAAGAATTGTACGTTTCAACCACGCCCCATGAAACCAAGGTGGCGCTGGTGGAAGACGATCAACTCGCCGAGGTGTACTTCGAGCGCGAAAACGAATACACCCTGGCAGGCTCGATCTACAAAGGACGCGTCACTCGCGTGCTGCCCGGAATGCAGTCGGCGTTTGTCGATATCGGACTGGAGCGTGACGCATTCCTCTATGTCTCGGACTTCCTGGAACTCCAGGACGAAGACGAGGACGGCGAATTCTGCGGACGTGAAGGTAACCGGAGCCACCCTGGCCCAGGCCAACGGTCTGATCCTCGCCGAACCGCTCACCCAGGAAACAGATTCCGAGGAGCCACAGGAAGAGCCCGCCGCCGAAGGCGAAGACGCCCAGGGTGAGGGAAAAGATGCTGGCGCTCCGCGCTGGCGCGGACGCCGTCGCCGCCGTGGCAGACGCGGCGGACGCGACCGCGTCGCCGGTGACCGTCCGGTCGAGGCTGGGGCGGATTCCGGCGCAACCGAATCCGGCAATGCGGCAGACGATTCCGCAACTACGGCTGATTTCCGCGCAGCCACCTCCCGCAAGCGACTCTGACGCCTCAGCTCCGCGTGAGCCGAGGCAGCGGCGCGAACTGCGCGGATTCGAACCCCGTGGCCTCGTGGTTCACGGCCTGGCTCGAACCGTGAACGAGGATGAGACCGAAGAGATCGAGCCTGAGGTCACGGCGGAAGACGGCGAAGCTTTGGCTGGCCAGGGCCTGCCCGAAGCAAAGCCCGGCCCCTCGGCTTCCTTTACACCTATGGTTCTGCCTGGTGAGTCGATCTCGAAATACAATCGCGCCGAGGGTGAGGCCCCAGCGCCCGCTCCCGCCGCCGAGGGTAGTGCGAGCGAAGAATCCGATCGCGGTTACAGCCGTGGTCGTGATCGCGACCGTGGTGGTCGTGATCGTGGACGTGGACGTCATGGTGAGCGTGACCGGGATCGTGGCCGTGGCCGCGACCGCGAACGGGAGCCGCGCGAGCAGGAGCACATCGCTCTGCCGGAGAACTACACTCCCATCGTTCTGCCCGGCGAATCTATTTCCAAGTATCGCGGGATCGAGCCCGCTCCGGGTCTGACCGCATCCGCATTTTCCATGGAGCCGTCCGCCGCTCCCGAATCCGCCGCTCCCGAAGATGCCACTCGGGAAACTACCGCGCCCGAAGCCTCTGCTGTGGTCGAGCACGTTGCTCCCAGCAAGGCTGAGCCGAATCCGGACGAACCTTTGTCCAGCGCCAGCTATTCCGGCGTAAGCGCTCTCCCCTCTCTGACCCAGCGTTACGCGCCGGAAGCGGAGATGGAAGCCGAGGCTAAAGAGGAAGTCGAAGAGGGAGCGGAAGCTGAGAAGGTTGAAGCCGAAGCAGCAGCCAATCAATCCTCCGAACCTCCCGTCGTCGAGCACACTCCTGAGCCGTTACAAGCCGAAGCCGTCGAGCCTCCAGCCCAAATGGTTCCAGAGGAAAACGAAAGCGCGCCTGAGGCAAGCGAAACAAAGCCCGCTGGCCGTCGCTCCTGGCGCAGTCGCGTCTCAAAGATATTCAGCGCCGCCGAGGATCAAGCCTCGCCCGCAGAGCTGCAGCGTCCGGAGGTGCCCGAAAGTGAGTCTGCGGCGCAGCCCGGGGACGACGCCTCGACCAGACAGTCGGCAGAAGAAAAATCGCCGGCCAATCAGTTGGGCAGCTTCGTCATCGAAGGCGGTCACGTCGAGCACGAGGAACTCGATGCCGATGAGATCGAAATGCCCGCTCTCGCCGCGCACGTCGACCGCTATGAAGATAGCGACTCCGAAGAGGACACCCTCGACGATGGTAGCGGCTCTCAGATCGGCGCTGCAGTTCGCGAGAGCGGCGAAGAGAACGAACTCGAAGACGAAGAGTACGACTTCGGAGGCGAGGAGTTTGAGGAATCCGAGATGCTTGCCGACGAAGCCGGCGAGGTCGAGGATGAGGAAGGCGAAGAACCCGGCGAGAGCGAAGACTCCGCAGTCGCAGCCGCTCCTGAAGCGGGACGCCAGCGCCCGGAGCGCTTCGACCGCCGCGACCGTCGCCCGCGCCGTGGCACGCCACCCCCGCGCACCGGAGGACGGATGCGTCCGCGGCAGCAGTCGCGCGCCGTGCCACTTATCAGCGAGTTGCTGAAAGAAGGTCAGGAGATCCTGGTCCAGATTGCCAAGGAACCGATCGGCAAGAAAGGCGCACGAATTACCAGCCACATCGCGCTTGCCGGGCCGTTTCCTGGTCTACATGCCAACGGTGAACCACATCGGCGTTTCGCGCAAGATCAGCAGTGAGGAGGAGCGCCAGCGCCTCAAGCGCATCGTTTCCAGCGAGCGTGAGAACGGGCACGGCGGCTTCATCGTCCGCACCGCGGCGTCCAATATCAAGGAAGACGAACTGCGCGCCGACATTCGCTTCCTCAAGCATCTGTGGACCGAGATTCGCACCCGTGCCGAGTCCGGCAAGAGTCCGGCGCTTATCTATCACGATCTGAACTTGGTCGAGCGAATCCTGCGCGATCAGGTGACCAGCGACTTCTCGCAGATCTGGGTGGACAACGA
Source organism: uncultured Acidobacteriota bacterium (assembly GCA_963787715.1). Lineage (GTDB taxonomy): Bacteria > Acidobacteriota > Terriglobia > Terriglobales > Acidobacteriaceae > TOLSYN. The sequence continues at coordinate 189,387 of CAWBEC010000002.1, forward strand.
AAGCGAGTACGAGCGCGTCGTGCGCTTCGCCTCCCGCTTCCAGCCCAACCTAGTGCGCCGCATCAAGCTCTATACCAAGGACACACCGCTCTACGAGCAGTTCGGCATCAACGAGGAGATCAACAAGAGCCTGAAGTCCAAAGTGTGGTTGAAGAGCGGCGGCTATATCGTCATCAACCAGACCGAGGCCCTGGTGGCTATCGATATCAACACCGGCAAATATGTCGGCAAAACGGCGCGCCTGGAAGACACGATCGTCAAGACCAACTGCGACGCGGTCAAGGAGATCGTACGCCAGATTCGCCTGCGCGACCTGGGCGGCATCATCGTGGTCGACTTCATTGACATGGACGAGCGTAAGAATCGCCAGAAGGTGATGCAGGCGCTCGAAGAGGCCATGAAGGCCGACCGAGCCCCCTCCAAGATTCTTCAGTTCAATGACTTCGGACTGGTGGCCATCACCCGTAAAAGGGTCAAGCAGTCGCTTGAGCGGACCCTCGGCACGCCATGCCCCTATTGCGACGCCACTGGCTTCGTCAAATCGGTGCAAACCGTGTGTAACGAAATCTACGTCGAGATGCGCAAGGTGCGCCGTCACATTCAAAGCAAGGAAGTCATTCTTCGCGTCAATCCCGAGGTCGCCAAGGAGTTGAAGGGTGGCAATGGAAAGTGGCTGCAGGAGATGGAAGAACTGCTCGGCCACGCCGTCCTGGTGAAGAGCGATCCGCAACTCCATCAGGAGCAGTTCGACATGAACTACTAAAAATGGCTCCATGATTGTGAGTCCATTTATTAGCCTGTTCACCTCGCTATGGTTGCGTAATTGACTTGGGGTGGAGGAGGGGCCCGTCAGCCCATCCTCCACCCCATCTGTTCCAGCGCACTGCTGTGAAAAGAAGCTCACCAGCCACTAGAGCAATTCCCTGGTTGCCGTAGCCCGATACCGCTCTCGCCTTTAGGTTGTCATTCCGAGCGCAGCGAGGAATCCCCGCACCGCCCAAATCTGCAATGCCGCTCCAGAGTCTCTTCTGCCTCGAACTGCCTTTGACGGTGTGCGCCTTCCGTGGAACCGACCTAGTCATCAGTGTAAATGCGATGTTTGCGACGAAACCTTCTTGGCTACCCTCAGAGTTTTTGGTAATTAGAATTCGTCGTGGTTACAACCAGCTGCTTGGCAGTTGCGTTCAGAACGGTCTGCCCCACATAGTTGGTACCGTCCGGAAGGCTCGCCATCTGAACCTGCAATGTCACCACATCCTTCGCTTCACCCATGTATGTGTTGACGCTCAAAGAGACGATCTTTTTCTGGGCAGGATCAAAAGAAAGGGTCATCTGATCGCCCGGCTGTGCGTAGTCCTTGAAGATAAAATTCAGGAGGCCTCCAGCGGGATTCAAGGAGAGTTTGCCGGCCCTGTAGTCTTGCTCCATCTTCTGGGGGTCGGGCGGCACGTACATGCTGAGGAGTGCCTTTACGTCCGTCATGTAGTCATTCATCTCCTCTTTCTTCTTGGCGACCATTTTTTTCTTAATCATGCCGCCGCTCGGTGGTTCCGGCGGAGGACCGATCGGAGTTTTGATAACCTGCCCGTCGGAAGCGTACTGGCACAGGTTTCTGGTCGGAGGCTTGTCTTCTCCCTTCAGAGTGAGCTGCGTGGTTTCAGTCCACTGATACTGCTTCAGTCGCGCTTTATTTTGTGCGGCAGCCTCCTTTGCGGCTGCAAACTTCTGCTGCAATTCTGCACCCTGCGCGATCAACAGCAAAGTACCGCCAAGCACGACGGCAGCAATCATCATCCATCGTTTGCCGATGCCCGCAAATGGAGCGGTGCCAAACTGCGTCCCCTGCCTACCAGCTACCCTCGTTTCCATGGTCACTCTCCTGTAATGCGGTTGTCGAACTTTGCGAACGAGCGAATGTTACGAGGGCAATTTGAGGTTCACTACTGGCAATATTGCCAGTTTTAGCGATGCGCTTCCTCACTGCAATCGGCATCTTCAGCAGGAAGAATGCTTGCTGGGTACGCCAAGTCCTTGCCGGTCTTCATGCGAAGCTTCCCGCCTCTCCTCACCGTCTGCGAACGAACGTGTGATCGTGGTTTTCAATCGTACGTGCCAGGATTTCAGCGCCGGGCGGCGCTCTTCCGGAACAACCCGAGTCAGATCAGCAACGAGCGCGTTCATCCGCCGCATGACCTGCACGCTGGCAGCGCCGTAAAAGCAAATCTCACCAAAAGCCAGGAGAAGGAGATCGTCCCACGTGGGAAATGGAACCACTAATCGCAATTTGTCGTCGCTGTCGCGATACGTTCCAATTTCCAGGTGGCATTGCCCCAAACGCAGGAGCAGGTCCTCGATCTGGTCGAGCGCCTGGACCGCCGTTGTCGGGTCGTTGATCGCCGGCGACAAAGCCTTGATTGCGATATCCACCAGAAGGCGGATCGCGTACTTGGGGTCCTGTTCGAATGTACGTTCGTCTCCCAATTCGATTCCATTCCTCAACTTCCCTTCGGCAATAGGGTGTCGAGTACCGTGGACGTGCAACAACTGCATCGCTTCCACGACCGTATCGCCTACCGTCACGACCATGTCGATGATTCCACCCGACGCTTTGGCCAAGTTCACCAACGCAACGACATCGACCGCTTGTATGATGCGAGGTCGTCCGTGATGCACCAGCGTCTGGCTGCGAGGCAAGGCACGAAACTCGTCTGTTCCAGTGACTGCAACTACGGAATTGAATGACGGATAAGTTCTCGCTATCACCCTGCGTCCCTGGTCACCGGTAAAGATCAACATGCGGTTGATCTGAAGGAGACCAATCCGTTGAATCAGGCTGATGAACATGCCTACGCTCGCCAGCAAGAGAGCGAGCACCAGATAGACACTGACAAATGGAACTTTCCCCGACCCGCTCCGGTCGATCCCTGCGAGGGCTGATATCGCATAGAGAAATGTGGCTGTAAATATTCCGAGGGCGTGCGACATCACCGGATCACGAGCGATCCACAGCACCAGGCGCGGTGAGTAGGCAGTTGCGCTGAACTGTACCATCACGAAGGTCAAGGAAAATACGATACCGGTAAGAGCCATCATGCCTGAGGAGATGGAGGAGTAGATTGCCGTTGCGGAGGAAACGCTCATTGGGGAGACAAACCCAACAAAGATGCGGCTCTCAAACCGTGGAATCGTCAGCCCGGCCACGATTGCGGTTCCGGCGTACAACGCAGGAATTCCCCAGGTACTCAACCAACGCAGGTCCCGCTTATAGTGCAGCTTCGGCATAGTTATTCTCGGCAAAGTCTGGTTGATTGCAGGCAATTCCGGAACTGTCAAAAGTCTCAGTTACATGCCGCAGCCGCTCGTGGTACCAGCAACGGTGCTTAGAGGTAGATCGCGGCACCGGGGATGGCGCCAAGTTTTCACGTCGTCCCCAGATGTTGTCATCCGGCGCATCGCCGCCTCCAGTTTTTGGGGAGTGCCAACCCCGCGTATGCACAGGAAACCGAAGGCCCATGCCCTTGCAAATGGAGTAAACATGTCTGGGTTCAGGACGGATTACATCCCTTCGTAATCATCTTCGTTTGATCCAGCACCCTTTGTATTACTACCCCAGCATTTTGTGGTGTATGTTCGATTCATCTACAAAGTATGGTGAGTTGAGATCGGCCCAGTGCCGGAATTCGGGTGGAATTACCGGATATCTCCCGCTCTTGCCGGAAGTTCAGGTTGACTTGAAGACCCTGAACTCTGCTATAACCAGCGCGTACTCTTCCCCCGAGAGCAGAGGATTGTCCTCGCGTCGCGCCTGATCTTGGAAGCTTTGACTTCCAGGGCGCAGGCGAGTGCTTCTCGGCGGCCCCAGTTTGGAAGGGGCAGGGAGTTCGATCATTGGTTACCAGGCTGCGTTCTGGTATTTGAGAGGGCAATGAGCATGTCCGATTCGCCTGAGGTCATGAACATTCGGCAAGCGTCCAAGTATCTCGGCGTCAGCCCCGATACGCTATACAAATACGTGTCCGAGGACAAGATCCCGGCCTTCAAGCTGGGCAACCGTTGGAAGTTCAAGAAAGCGTTGCTGGATCGCTGGATGGAAAGCAAGAGCAGCGGGGGAGAAGGCACGCTGAAGAAGAAGCCGCGAGCGGTTCGTACCTCCGCAGTGGGCTAACGAGGGCGTCACGCTTATGTTTGGTCTTAATTTTTTCGGCTCGAACAAAACGATTGTCGGTCTGGACATCGGCTCCAACAGCATCAAGGCCGTGGAACTGCAGCGCAATCGCGGCGAGATCGTGGTGAGCCATCTTGGCATTGAGCCTCTGGCCAGCGATATCGTCGTCGATTCCATGATCGTCGATAGCGGCAGCGTTGCCAGCGCCATCAGCAAGATCTTCGCCGAACAAGCCTTTAAAGCCAAGCAGGTGGCTACCTCCGTTAGCGGCCACTCCGTGATCGTAAAGAAGATTTCCATGCAGACCATGGAAGAGCCAGAGCTGGGCGAAGCCGTACGCAACGAGGCCGCCCAGTACATCCCGTTCGACATGAACGATGTAAACGTCGACTATCAGGTGCTCAGCGAGATCCTTGACGGGCCTACCATCGACGTTCTGCTGGTCGCCGTCAAGAAGGACAAAATTCTGAATTACACCAACGCCCTGCAACTCTCCGGGCGGCAGCCGGCCATCGTTGACATTGACGCCTTCGCCCTGCAGAACTGCTACGAATACAACTACACCCCAGCTCCGAACTCCACCGTCGCTCTGCTCAACATCGGCGCCAGCGTGATGAATATCAACATCGTGCGCGGCATCAATCCACTCTTCACCCGTGATGTCAGCGTGGGTGGAAATCAGTACACCGATTCGCTGCAGAAGGAACTGGATCTTAGCTTCGATGATGCCGAAGCATTGAAACTGGGCAAGAAGGTAGGAACGGTGAGTGAAGACGCCAAGCTGCCCATCCTGCAGCAGGTCACTGAAATTATCGTGCTTGAAATTCAGAAGACCTTTGATTTCTTCCGCGCCACCGCCAGCGGTGAACACATCGAGCGAATTTACATTGCCGGCGGTTCGTCGCAGGTTCCCGGATTAGTGGAGGCTCTGCGGCAGGAATTTTCGATCCCCGTCGATCCGATGAATCCGTTCCTGAGGATCATGCCGCCCATCGGCGAAGGCGCGGACCTGATCGAGCGCAATGCGGCGCAGTTGGCAGTGGCCGTGGGATTGGCCCTGAGGAGCTTTGAAAAACTATGATCCGGATCAATCTGCTAGGGACGGCAAAGCCGAAGAAAGCGAAATTCCGGCTTCTCCATGCCGCAGCTCACCACCGAAGGTCCTTCTCCGGTGATAGCGGGGCTGGCGATCGTGGTCGTTGCCGGCGCGGGACTCTATCTGTACTTCTTGAAGCTGCAAAACACGCATGAAAAGCTGCAAGTCTCGCTCGACGAGGCCAATAAATCGATTGCCTCGATGACGAAAGTGAAGCAGGCATACCTGGAGCGGCAGAAGGATTACGACGCATTCAAACGGCGCTTTGACATCATCGATCAGTTGCGCGCCTCCCAGGCAAGCCCGGTTCCATTGCTCACCAGCGTCAGTAACACCGTGGATAAGACCGATGGGGTCTGGCTGCTTGAACATGCGTGACGATGGGGCCAGCGTGGCGTTGGATGGAGTCGCGCTAGGGCCTAACTCGGTCGCAAATTTGATGACGAATCTGCGCAGCTCCGGCTATTTCAAGAATGTCGAGTTGCACGAGACGGTGCAGGAAGATACCCAGAAATTGCAAACATTCAGTTTCAGCCTGGTTTGCGAAAAGACGAAGGCTTAAAAGGTCATGACGAGCTTCAAGCAACTGCCCTATCTGGCACAAATCGGAATCGTGGCGCTGGTAATTCTTCTGCTTGCGGCTGGGGCCTATATGTTTAAGCTCCAGCCATTAGCGAAGGCAAATCAGGCCGATGCGCTGACCTTGCAGAGCAAGCAGGCCGAAGTCGCGCAGTTGACCCCTTACAAATCCCGGCTGGCGGAGCTGAATCGCAGACCGAAATTTTGAGGGGCAAGATGGAGGCGCAACGCAAAGTCGTGCCCGAGGAAGAGGAAGTTCCAAGCTTCATCTCTCTGGTCGAGGACCAAGCCGCAGCCGCCGGAATCGAAGTCCGCCGCTATACGCCGAAGGAGACCACGACAAAAGAGTACTACGTCGAGGTTCCCGTCGATATCGACGTGGATGGGCCTTATTACTCGGTGCTCAAATTCTACGATCGCCTGCAGAAGTCGGAGCGGATCGTAAATGCCTCGAAGCTCACCATGGGCTCATTGAAGGGCGGGAAGTCACCGGTGAAAAAGGCTTATAAGTGGTCGCCCAATGAAACCGTATCCGCCAATTGTTTGTTGACGACTTTTTACAGTACTTCCAAGGGCGGAATACCGCCCGCCGCCGCAAAGAAGTAGGAGGGGCGATGAACAGCAGCAAATTGGTCCTGGCACTTTGGCTCGGAGCGAACGCGTGGGCACAAACATCGCCACAGAAACCGGTGAATCATCCGGTTGCGGCCACCCCTACTGTTTCGGCGAAGTCTCCTATTTCGGCGAAGCCACCTGTCGCCGCCAGAGTGCAGTTAGGCAATGCTCCACAAATCTCGCTTGCTGCCGCTGCCAAGTCTGCCGGGGTGAGGCCTGTCGCAATAAAGTCCGCGCCTAACCCGCCTGCAAGGCGGCCAATGCGCAGAAAAAAATCGGTCCAGCCACATTCTGCCGGAATCGTCGAGGCGGCGGCAATCAAGCCGGGGACCACCAAAGGGCACCGCGATCCGTTCGTCAGTCCCGTTGTCGAGCGTGTCCGCGAAACCGCCACCTGCACAGGCACCGGCAGACAGTGCCTCCTCGTGGCAGAAATCGGTTTGCGTGGCGTGGTTCGTTCTCCCAGCGGTTTTATCGCCGTTGTGGTCAACGGCGAACATACTTATTTCCTGCGTGAAAACGATCCCCTCGCCGATGGCGCGGTGGAGCGTATTACCAGGGACGCAATCATCCTGCGTGAACGCTCGTCCGATAACTTGGGACGTCCGTTGACGCGCGAAGTGATCAGGAAAATTGGCGTGATGCCTGCGGTTTGAGGCGAGAGCAGGGAATGAAAGCAGCTTGTAAAGATGAGCCCGGATACTGCAAAGCAACTGACGAAGAGGCGCGCGAAGCCTGGCAGCAGGTTACGCGAGGAGAGCTATGATCAAGTTTAAGCGACTGCTGACGGTAGGACTCATGGCGCTGTTGTGCGCCGGCACGGCGACGGCGGCCTCACAACTGAATTCTGTCCAGGTGACGCCATCGGCCAGCGCGGCCACGGTTAACCTGCACACCACCGGTTCGTACGCCCATAAAGAATACAGGCCCGACGAGCACCTAATGCTTGTCGACCTAACCGGAGTAACCGCTGCTTCTGCCGTGGACCACACCGCCACGGTAAATTCGGCGGCCCTGAAGGGTTACAAACTCTCTACCTACACCAGTGCTTCGGGCAACGAAGTCACCCGAATCGAACTCGCACTGGGCGATGGCGTCTCTGTGAGCGTCAATGATGTGAACGATGGTCTGAAGATTCAATTGAGCAGTGGCGTCTCAAGCGCGCTCACTCCTTCGTCGCCGTCCGCCTCGGTGAGCACTCCCCTCGCGAGCCCAGTTTCGAGTAGTGACGTAAAGAGTGATGTAAAAAGCAGCGTAAAGAGCGACGTCAAAGTTGTGGCGAAAAATACGCCGCTCCCGGCCGTTTCCGTCACTGCCCCCGCGACTCTCGCGCATCCGGCCCAGCCGAGTGCCTCTGGCAGCGCGCCGCCTCTTGCCACCATTCGCAACGTCAGCGTACACACTGGACAAGGCACTCTGGACATCACCGTCGAGGGCTCCAATTCGGCCCACTCATTCCTGCTGAAAAATCCCGATCGCCTGGTGCTGGATTTCAGCAATGCGGTGCTCCAACCGTCGGTCAAAAGCATCACGGTGCATACCAAGGACGTGCTCCAGGTCCGTGTCGGCCGCTTTCAGTCTGAGCCTCCCGTCGTTCGCATCGTTGTCGATCTGAGTGGTCCGCGCACCTTTGATGTTGTGCCTTCGGATAAGCAACTCATCGTGAGGGTCAAGAACGGCGATGCCGGAATTGCGTCCGCGCCGCTCAAAGCAGCCCCATCGCCGGTTCTGGCTTCGTCGGTTGCGCCGGAGGTTGTCGGGCATACGAGCCCCGTCAGCAGCCAGAGTGCTCATGCCATTGGGCCCGCTGACTCCAAGGCCGCTGACACTAAAGCCACCGTAACCGGTTCGACCACCACAGCGCCGGTGGTCGAACCGGCCAGCCAGAATCCATCGGCCTCGAAGCAGTCCACCTCAACGACCGTCGCGTCCAAGCCCGCGCACGCTGCCGATTCGCCGCTTCCAGATCCACAAACGTCGGCGTCCAAGGCATCAGCCGTTGAGCCCGTAGTCACTGGCCCTAAAGCCCCGGCAGCTGTTGCCACGGCCATAGCCAGCGCCCCGGTAATTGCTCAGCCTCCGGTTGAGCTGGCCGTGGCCGAGCCCCCGGCCATCGGCCCTAAAGTCATTGGTCCCCTGGCTCCTGAATCCAAAGTGCCGCCCACTGCCGCAACCGCAGCCGATAGCACTGCGCCGAAAACGGTTCAGCCTTCGGCCGAGAGCGCCCGCTTGGCTCCTCCGGCCCCGGAGCCGTCCACAGCCACCCCCGCGCAGTCGCTTACTTCCAGCCCGAAATACACTGGCGAGCCGATCTCGGTAAATTTGAAGGACGTGGATTTGAAGGATTTCTTCCGCCTCATTCATGAGATCAGCGGACTCAACATCGTCCTCGATCCCAGCGTAAAGGGAACCGTGACCCTGGTGCTCGATGATGTGCCCTGGGATCAGGCGTCTGGACATTGTTTTGAAGAACAATTCGCTGGATCGCGAACTGCAGGGAAACGTGCTTCGCATCGCGGCTACAGATACCTTGCGCAAAGAGGCAGTAGATCGTCGCGCCCAGTCCGAGGCGATTGCTCTCGCCGTTGACCGCCAAACCATCACTCGTTTTCTGAGCTATGCCAAGGCTAGCGAGGTCGTCCCCACCGTCAAGAAATTTCTGACCGCGCGCGGCGACGTGATCTCGGATGTACGCACCAACGCCCTGATTATCTCCGACATCCCAAGCGTGCTCCCCACCCTGGACCGCCTGATCTCGCAGTTGGACCGGAAGAGCCAGGAGGTGGAGATCGAGGTACGTGTAGTTTCAGCAACGCGATCATTCTCCAGGGATCTCGGCGTCCAGCTCGGATTTAACTGGGGCAATGGCGTCAGCACTCTTGCCGGCTCCAATCCGAACGGAGCCACCTTGCTGCCCGTCACCACGCCCTCTGGTGTCACCAGCACAGTACCCCTGTTCTCCAACTTTCCTGCGACCGGCGCGACCACGGGCCTCTCGTTCAGCAATATCACCAAGAATTACGGTATCGATGCGATCCTGACTGCGGCCGAGACTCACAACCTGGCGAAGGTCCTTTCCCGTCCAAGGGTTGTGACCCAGAGCAACGTCAAGGCAGAAGTCAAGCAGGGTGTAAAACTCCCGGTTACCACCGCCGCCACTGCCAATGCCCTCGCCACTACTTCCTATATCGATTCAGTTCTGCGCCTCTCGGTCACTCCCCAGATCACCTCGGATAACACCATCTTCCTGACCGTGGATGTGGAGAACACGCAGCCTCAGGGCGAGGCAAACAGCCAGGGTAACTTCATCCTGACCACTCAGCAGACCACCACCCAGGTACTCGTTACCGACGGCGGTACGGTCGTGATCGGCGGCGTCATCCAGACCAGCAACTCGGTCAGCACCACCCAGACGCCCGTGCTAGGCAGCATTCCATGGCTTGGCAATCTCTTCAAGGAGCGCCTCGTCAAGACCGAGACCGACGAACTGATCTTCTTCATCACGCCAAAGATTGTGCAAACCTAATACTTCCGTTATGCTTTCCCGGCGCAAAGTGGGCTTCTTCGAGAATCCGCTTTGCGCCGGAGCATTGTACAATCACTCGATGGATTTTCAAGGGCGGCGGAACAATCTGCTCGAAGCGCTGGAACGGCAGAAGGTGGATGCGCTCGTAGTCACCCACTTGCCGAATGTGCGCTATCTCTGCGGCTTTACAGGCAGCGCCGGAGTCCTGCTGGCAATCCCGCGTCCGATCTTCTTCACCGATGGAAGGTATGCCGGGCAGGCCGCTGTTCAGGTGGAAGGCATCCGCGTCTCCATCGTTCATGGCAGCGCCTTGGCTGCGGTGGCCGCAACCTGCATAAAGTTGGGATTCAAGCGTGTAGCGATTGAGTCCGAGCACCTAACCGTGGCTCAGTCCGACAGTTTTAAACAAGCGCTGGGCAAGGGAATCAAAGTCGTCGGCCTTGCTGGGGTAATCGAAAAGCTGCGCGCCCTGAAGGATGGCGATGAGATTGAACGATTACGCAACGCCGTCGAGCTGTCCTCCAAGCTATTCCGCCCCCTGCTCAGAACGATGCGCCCTGGCGTAGCCGAATCGGACGTCGCCGGCAAACTCGAATACATGGCCAGAAGGGCGGGGGCGGGCGGAATGTCCTTTGAAACGATTGTCGCCTCGGGCGAGCGCTCGGCGCTGGCCCATGGCGTAGCTTCCGCCGCAAAACTGCCCGCCGCAGGATTCGTAGTGTTAGACTACGGAATAGTGCTCGACGGTTACTGTAGTGATATGACCAGAACCGTCCATCTTGGCAAAGCTCCATCTGAGGCGCGTGCGTTGTATGATGCCGTTCTGGATGCGCAACTGGCGGCAATCAGCGTGGTACGGCCCGGAGTGACCACCGGAGAAGTCGATCAGGCGGCGCGGCACGATTTGAAGCGCGCGAAGTTGGATCGATTCTTCACTCACTCCACCGGACACGGTGTAGGATTGGAAATTCATGAGTTGCCCCGGCTCGCAGCAGGCCAAGACGCAATTCTGCAGCCGGGCATGGTGATAACCATCGAACCCGGTGTTTATCTTCCAGGCAAGTGCGGCGTTCGAATTGAAGATATGCTGCTGGTGACCGAACGTGGTTATGAAGTCTTGACTCCCGTTGGTAAGAAGCTAATCGAGTTAAACTGAATTGTTAGTAAAGGATAAGTGTCACAAATAGGGACTAAATCCATTACCGCGTCGCCCCGTTGCGGCGCTTCTGGCGGCCAATGAATCAGAACGAAATCAAAGAGCTGGTCGAGTTTCTCGTCGAAAAGGACATCGCCGAGTTTGAATTGGAACGTGACGATATCAAATTACGCGTAAAGCGTCCGCAGCCGGTTGTGGCTGCTTCTGAAACTACTTTTTACGCAGCTCCGCCGCCATACGCACCGCCTTACCAAGCCTCCGCAGCGCCAGTCCCCGCGGCGCCGCTTCCAACTCCGGCAGCGGCTCCGGCGGCAGCGGCCCCGGCAGCCGCCAGCGAGGTAGGTGTCGAGGTCATCAAGTCTCCGATCGTTGGGACCTTCTACGAGGCTGCGTCTCCGGGCGCGCCCCCGTTTGTCAAGCGTGGCGACACCGTCTCAGTGGGCCAGGTGCTCTGCATCGTCGAGGCCATGAAGCTGATGAACGAGATCGAGGCCGAAAAGTCCGGCGAAATTGTCGATATTCTGGTCTCTAACGGTCAGCCGGTCGAGTACGGCCAGCCACTGTTCAAGATTCGTACCAAGTAAGCCAGCGGAGCCCCACCGGGCTTCGCCATTTTGTTCTGCGGCTATCGGACGCGCTCCGCGCCTTCCTGCGAACCGCGCCGTGAGCCGCGCATTCGGAATAAGGCGCTGCCACGCCAACGCCGGTCGGCCGGCGGGAGCACATTGAAGCATGTTTAAGAAGATTCTAATTGCCAATCGCGGTGAGATCGCACTTCGCGTTATCTGTGCCTGCAAAGAGCTGGGCGTCAAGGCCGTGGCGGTTTATAGCGAGCCCGACCGCAACTCACTTCACGTCCGCTTTGCCGATGAAGCGCTTTGTATCGGACCGGCGCGCGCCGCTGAAAGCTACCTCAACATTCCGGCCGTCATCAGTGCCGCCGAAATCGCCAATGTCGATGCCATTCATCCCGGTTACGGACTGCTGAGCGAAAACGCAAATTTCGCGCACGTCTGCGAAACCTCCGGTCTCAAGTTCATCGGGCCGCCCTCGGAGATCATCCGCACCATGGGCGAGAAGGACAGGGCGCGTCAGGCCGTGAAGGCTCACGGAGTGCCCATTCTTCCCGGCTCCGACGGTGTCATCGATACCGAGGAAGAGGCTCAGGAATGGGCGCAAAAGATCGGCTTCCCGGTCATCGTCAAGGCAGTTGCCGGCGGCGGCGGACGCGGCATGCGCATCATCCGGTCGCGCCGAGGAGTTGCCACACCAGTTCAATTCCGCGCACTCGGAGGCAGCCTCTGCCTTCGGCAACGGCGACCTCTACATGGAGAAATTCATCGAGCGTCCCCGCCACATCGAGTTCCAGGTGCTGGCCGACGAGCACGGAAACGTTGTCAGCCTGGGCGAGCGCGACTGCTCCATTCAGCGGCGCCATCAAAAGCTGCTGGAGGAATCGCCCTCCCCCGCAGTCTCTCCTGAATTGCGCAAGAAGATGAACGGCATTCTGGAAAAGACGATGAAGGCGATCGGCTACTACAATGCCGGAACCGTCGAGTTCCTCATGGACGAAGAGGGCAGCCTTCATTTCATCGAGATGAACACCCGTATCCAGGTTGAGCATCCGGTCACCGAATTCGTCACCGACGTGGACTTGGTGAAGAGCCAGATCCAGATTGCCGCCGGAGCCAGGCTTTGCGATATCTCACTCAGCCCGTCGTTCCCTGGGGCCACTCCATCGAGTGCCGCATCAACGCCGAGCATCCCGAGAAATTCACCCCCTCGGCTGGCAAAATCACCGTCTTCAACGTGCCCGGAGGAATCGGCGTCCGGGTCGATACGGCGCAGTATCAGGAGGGCGTGGTGCCTCCCTATTACGACTCGATGATCGCCAAGTTGATTGTCCACGGAAAGGATCGTCCGGATGCGCTCGCCCGCATGAAGCGCGCTCTGGACATGTTTATCATCGAAGGCATCCACACCTCGATTCCCCTGCACAAGCGCATTCTGGCGGACCCGGATTTCATCGCCGGAAAGTTCGATACGAAGTTCATGGAACGCTTCATGCCGAAGAAGTAGCCTGGCAGAAAACTCGAAGGGCGGCCCCGTGCCGCCCTTTTTCTCGCCCAATTTCTGGTAATCTTTCGTGGAGTTCGTTCCCTGGTTTTTATGAAGTTCCCAATCCTCTATCCCATCCTTGACGCAGATAGCCTGAGCACCGCTTGCGAACCCGGAAAGCTGCTTCAACTGGTCTGTTCTCATGCCCTGGCTCTGGCCGAGGCAGGCTGCACCCTCCTGCAGTATCGCGCCAAGCGGCTCAATCCCCGCGAGCTTCTGGCGCAGGCGCGCGAGTTGCGTCGCCTGCTCCCGGCCATTACCCTGATCATGAATGACCGCGCCGACCTCTGCCTGGCTGCGGACTTCGACGGCGTACACGTAGGGCAGGATGATCTTTCCCCCGAAGGCGTCCGCCGTGTTTTAGGCTCTGGCAGCATCGTCGGTCTCTCCACCCACAACCCCGCCCAGATGGCCGAGGCGTTGACCAAGCCCGTGAACTACGTTGCCATCGGTCCCGTCTTCGCCACCGTCAGCAAACTGCACCCTGATCCGGAGGTGGGTGTGCATGGAGTCTCGGCGGCCCGGTGCTTGCGCGATGACTCCGGCCGGCCGCTTCCACTGGTGGCTATCGGCGGCATCACCCGCGCCAATGCCGAGGCCGTCCTCAAGGCAGGTGCGGATTCCGTGGCTGTCATCGGCGACCTCTCCCATTCCCCCCGCGAGGCAGCAAAGGAATTTTTCAGCCTGATTGTGTGCTGATTGTGTGCTAAATGGTGTGCGAATGATGTAGAGTTCTGTGCAACCGTACTGGATCGCCCCCAATTGAAACTTGAAGGAGAGCGGTGAGACAGTTAGCAAAGGAAGCTCCTCCCAGTCAGGATCAGGAATTCGTAAAGGGTCTCGGCCTTACCAGCGCAACCACTCTGGTCATGGGCTCCATGATTGGTTCAGGCGTCTTCATCGTCGCCGCTGAGATGGCGCGCACCGTGGACTCGCCCGCCCTGCTGATTGCGGCATGGCTGGTTGCAGGCTTTATGACCGTGGTGGCGGCGCTCTCCTACGGTGAACTGGCGGCCATGATGCCCAAGGCCGGCGGCCAGTACGTCTACCTGCGAGAGGCACTCGGCCCTCTATGGGGCTTCCTCTACGGCTGGACGCTCTTCCTTGTCATTCAGTGCGGCACCATTGCCGCTGTCGCCGTAGCCTTCGGCAAGTTTCTCGGCGTATTCTTTCCCTCGATCTCATCTACCCAATGGATAGTCCACCTCTGGAAGGTTCCTCCGATTCATATCGGCCCCATGGTGCTGGGCAACATGGATGTCGGCCTGAACACCCAGAACCTCGTCGCAATCGCAATCATCCTGTTGCTTTCATTCGTCAACATCTTCGGCGTCAAAACCGGAGCCGTCGTGCAGGTTGTCTTCACCACCGCCAAAATCGCCGGGCTGCTCGGGCTTATCCTGCTCGGCATCTGGGTTGGCAGCACGCCGGAGGCGCTCAGCGCCAACTTTGGCGCGAACTTCTGGCTCCATGCCGGACTCGGCGCGCTGCACAAAATTCCCATCGGCGTCACCGGAGCCACCGCGCTGGTCTCTACCATCACCGTCATCGCGGTGGCGCAGGTCGGTTCCTTATTCTCCGCCGATGCCTGGAACAACGTCACCTTTACCGCCGGAGAGGTCCGCAACCCGCAGCGCAACCTGCCTCTCTCACTCGCCATCGGAACCGGCTCGGTCATCCTCCTCTACATCGCCGTCAATTTGATCTACCTGCTGGTGCTGCCACTCTGGGGCGAGCCTCACGCCATGACCACCGTCGGCCGCGGAATCCAGTACGCTTCGGAAGACCGCGTGGCCACCGCCGTCATGCAGCAGATCATGGGACAGGGCGGCGCCAAACTGATGGCCTTTGCAATCCTTGTCTCTACCTTCGGCTGCAACAATGGACTCATTCTGGCTGGCGCGCGAGTCTATTACGCCATGGCCCGCGACGGACTCTTCTTCCATTCCGTAGGACGCCTGCACCCACGCTTCCGCACTCCTCATCTTTCGCTCATCGTGCAGGCACTCTGGGCCAGTGTCCTTTGCCTTAGCGGAAGCTACGGCCAACTGCTCGACTACACCATCTTTGCCGTGCTTGTCTTCTACGTGCTTACCCTTGTGGGCCTCTTCGTCCTGCGCCGCACCCGTCCGGATGCCCCGCGTCCCTACCGCGCCTTCGGCTATCCCTGGCTGCCCGCCATCTACATTGTGATGGCGCTGTTTATTGATATAGTCTTGTTGCTCTACAAGCCGCAGTACACGTGGCCGGGACTGGTAATCGTCCTGCTTGGCATCCCGGTATATTTCCTTTGGTCGCGCCAGGGGTCGCAAGCTCCGGCGGCCGTGGCTCCCATTGAATAAGGGCTCCGTATTTTTTGCCAGGAGAACGAATCACCAATGTCGAAGCTGCTCCTAACGAAACCATTGGACATGCTGCTCTCCGAGGCCGGCGAGAGCGGTGAGCACAGCCTCAAGCGTGTCCTCGGTCCCGTCAACCTCATCATGTTGGGAGTGGGTGCCATTATTGGCGCCGGAATCTTTGTTCTCACCGGCTCGGCTGCGGCGCGTTACGCCGGACCGGCTATCGTCGTCTCCTACATACTTGCCGGGGTAGCCTGTGCGTTTGCGGGCCTGTGCTACGCCGAATTCGCCTCGCTCATTCCTATCGCCGGCTCGGCCTACACTTACGGATACGCCACCTTGGGCGAAATCTTTGCCTGGATCATCGGCTGGGATCTGATCCTCGAGTATGCCTTCGGCGCCGCAACCGTGGCCTCCGGCTGGAGCAGCACCCTTATCGCCTTCCTTCAGGACTATGGCATCAACATTCCCCCGCAGATCTGCGACACGCCTGGCTCGGTCTGGGTGCTGTTGGATCATCGCTGGGTTCCGGCCGTCACCCTGGCAGGCAAGGGAATTGATCTTGCTTCGCTGCCTCACGCCACAGCGCAGTTCAATCTGCTCGCCTTTCTTGCCATCGTCGTCGTCACCACCATTCTTGTGATTGGCATCAAGGAGTCGGCGAACTTCAACACCTCTATCGTCTTCGTCAAACTCTTCGCAGTCTTGACCTTCATCGCCGTGGCCGGCGGATATTGCTTTCATCATAAGGCACAGACCCTTGCCAACCTCCATCCCTTCGTGCCCCTCGGCTGGGGAGGCGTAATTCGAGCCGCGGGCGTCGTCTTCTTCGCCTACATCGGCTTTGACGCCGTCTCCACTGCGGCACAGGAGGCACGCAATCCCCAGCGCGATATGCCGATCGGAATTCTCGGCTCGCTCATCATCTGCACCGTTCTGTACATCCTCGTCTCGTTCCTTTTGACCGGAACCGCGCATTACACGCGGCTTAATGTCGGTGCACCGGTCTCGCTGGCAATTCGCGAAACCGGTGTGCGTTGGGGTAGCTATGTTGTAAACGCCGGTGCGCTCGCCGGTCTCAGCACGGTCATGCTGGTCCTGTTGCTCGGCCAGTCGCGAGTCTTCTATGCGATGTCGCGCGATGGCCTGCTCTGGAAGTGGGCGGGAGAGATCCACCCCCGCTTCCGCACCCCATGGAAGTCTTCTATTGTCGTGGGCATCTTCGTAGCCTGCTTCGCCGCCGTGGTTCCCATCGGCGTCCTGGGTGAGCTGGTCTCCATCGGAACCCTGTTGGCGTTTGTGATCGTCTGCGCCGGCATCTGGATCCTGCGCGTTCGCAAGCCCGAACTGGAGCGCCCGTTCAAGACTCCGCTCGTGCCCTTTGTGCCCATCATGGGCATGTCGGTTTCGCTGCTGATGATGGTCTTCCTGCCCTGGGAGACGTGGCTGCGCATGATTGTCTGGCTCGCCATCGGAATGGTGATTTACTTTACCTATGGCCGTCACCACAGCAAAGTGCAAGCCGCCAATGCCTACACTGTCGCCTCAGCCGATCTAACCCCAGGTGTAAAGAAAAATTGAGTAGGGGGCCGCAGCGCGCATAACAAAACCCGCCGGTGAGGGCGGGCTCTGTTATGAAACGGGCAATGAATGGATAAATCCTTTAAACCAAATCGGGGCCCTTACATAGTTCAGCTATACATTTTCTTTGAGGAGAAAATAACCCCTGCAAAAACGCTTCGTCGGAGTATTTTTGCAGTGGTAAAAGATAACGAATTTCCGGTTGTCTCGATGTGATCCTTCTCACGATGAAGTGTGATTCCTGAACGATTGGCCCTGCTTTCAGCACAGGAATTTCCAGTTCTGTCCGGGGGCTGCTATCCTTTCAGCACAGATCAATCTCAGTTCACATTTGGGGAGCAAAGTTTAGATGCCAAATAGCCTCGATGGGCGCGTCGCCGTAATCTTCGGCCTGGCCAACAAGCGCAGTATTGCCTGGGCGATTGCCCAGAAGCTGCACGCCGCCGGCGCGCAGGTAGCGGTCACATACCAGAACGAGCGGCTTCGCGAGGAAGCCGAAGCCATGATCGCCAGTCTGCCTGGCACGCAAGGCTTCCAGTGCGACGTGAGCAAGGACGAGGAGATCACCCGCGTCTTCCAGCAGATTGGCGAGCGCTACAACGGCAAGATTCATACGCTGGTTCACTCGGTCGCCTTTGCTCCGGCCGAGGATCTCAAGAACGACTTCCTGCTCACCAGCCGCGAAGGCTTCCGCGTTGCCCATGACATCAGCGTGTATTCGCTCATCGCACTGGCGCGCGGCGCCGCGCCGCTCATGACCGAAGGCGGCAGCATCATCACCTTGAGCTATATCGGCTCCGAGAAGGTGATGCTGGGCTACAACGTGATGGGCGTAGCCAAGGCGGCGCTGGAGGCCAGCGTGCGCTACCTGGCGGCGTCGCTTGGCCCCAGGCAGATTCGCGTCAATGCCATCTCCGCCGGCCCCATTAAGACGCTGGCCGCGCGAGGCATCGGCAGCCTTACAGAGATTCTCAAGTTTGTCGCCGACCGCTCCCCTTTGAAGCGCAACGTGGACCCATTGGAAGTTGGCGACACGGCGCTCTTCCTTGCCAGTGACGGCGGCAAAGGCATCACCGGCGAGGTCATTCACGTCGATTGCGGCTACCACATCATGGGCTACTAGTTAGAAGCTGGTGCAGAAATATTCGCCGCGCTCACGTCAGTGCAAGATCGCTGACTGGCGCGGCGAAGCCGTTTTCTCAGTCCCCTGTCGTCAGGCGCACCTTGCGTTCGTCGTGGCCGACGCGGCGGATGACGATCTCAGCATCCTTCTGTTGCACGATGCGTGGAAACTTCTCGCCCCACTCGATCAGCAGCAGGTTACGCTCGTCGTGCATCAGGTCTTCCAGGCCGAGCGAGTCCAGCTCGCCGGGCTTCTCCAAGCGATAGAGATCGATGTGGTAGACGTCCCTATCCGGCCCCTGGTACTCATGAATCAGCGTGAACGTGGGGCTGGTGACGTCGTCGGCCTCAGCTGCGCCGAAGCCTTCTGCAATGCCCTTGACCAGCGTGGTCTTTCCCGCGCCAAGATCGCCACGCAGCAATACCAGGTGAGCGTCCCGGAGCAGCGCCGCAAGTTGGCGTCCGAGTTCGACGGTGTCCTCGGCGGAGTGCGAAGTGAAGTCGCGCGTCATTGCCCGCATCATAGCATCCGCAGGCAGGAATTCGAGCGCGGAATAACGTCAGCAGAGGCGAATGTTTTTCGCTTTGGCACGCTGCCGCATCTTGCGGAACGCCAGCGGCAGATATCGCAACAGGTCAGTTGCCACCAGAGCTTCTTGGCCGACGCGTTCGCAGGCAGCGTCCCCGGCCAACCCGTGCAGGAAGACGGCGGCGCGGACCGCCTCTTCGGTGTGCGAGGGAAACTGGGCCACTGCGCCCGCAATCATTCCCGTCAGCACGTCGCCGGTCCCTCCGGTTGCCATTCCGGGGTTTCCCGGGGCAACCACCCAGACCTCGCCGCCGGGGTAGGCGACCACGGTCCGGAAGCCTTTCAGTACCACGACGCAACGATGCCGGCGGGCGAATTCGCGGGCAGTGGCGACGCGGTTGGCTTGGACCTCGGCGACACTGCCGCCGGTCAACCGGGCCATCTCGCCGGGATGAGGGGTCAGAATCAGTGCCCGGCCTCCGCCCTGCAACCCATCCGGCGAAGCCGCAAAGGCGTTGAGCCCATCGGCATCAAGCACCACCGGACACCGTGCGCCTTTCACCAGACGATGCACGAACTCCGCCACTCCGGGACGCTGCGACAAGCCTGGGCCAATCGCCAGCACAGTTCTGGACTTGGCAAGTTCAAGGCAATGCGCCGCGTCGGCAACGGCTGCGCTCTCTGCCGTGGCATCGCCGAGCGGCTCGGTCATCAGCTCCGGCGCAAATCCGGCAACGCTCGGCAGCACGGAGGCTGGGCTCGCCACGGTGGCCAGTCCGGCCCCGGTGCGCAGGGTTGCCATGCCGCACATCGCCGCGGCTCCGCTCTTGCCCACCGAGCCTGCTACGACAAGGACATGGCCAAAGCGGCCCTTGTTGCTGTCCAACGGGCGCGGGGCAAACAAAGCCGAAACCTCTTGCGGAGTTACCGCATTCAGATTCTGCTCCGAGACAATGGCAATCTCCGGCGTTCCTATGGGCGCAACCGCAATGGGCCCGCGGGTCAATGGGAGAAACGCGTGCGCAGGCTTGGGGGCCGTGAACGTAATCACCGCGCTGGAGCGGCAGACCACTGTGCCGGTTTCAGCCGCGCTGGTTGCGTCGGCATCGGCCCCTGATGGCAGATCGACCGAAAGCACCGGCGCCGATGATTGATTGATCGCGGCAATCGCCGCGTCCGCCAGTGCCTGCTCGGGCGAGGCTGTTGGGCGTGGCTTGTAGCCGGTGCCGAAAATCGCGTCGATGATCAGATCCGCGCCAGCAAGACTGCGCTCGTATTCGCTTGCAACTTCGTCGGTGCTGCGGATGGAGATCGGCCTTAGGGGCAGGCGAGCCAGCATATTGGCCGCGTCGGCTTTCAATCCCTCAGGCGAGCCCAGCAGTAACACCTCGACCACCTTGCCCGCTCCGTGCAAACGCCGCGCTGCAACAAAGCCGTCGCCGCCGTTATTGCCCCGGCCGCAGACCACGGCGATGCGGTTGGCCGCCGGCCAGAACTCGCGCGCAAAATTGGCCACCGCGCTGCCTGCGTTCTCCATCAGCGCCAGCGAATGAATGCCATATTTCTCACTGGTCGCGCGGTCGATTGCAGCCATCTCGGCGGCTGTGACGATCTTCATTTCTTCACCCCCGCCAAGGCTTCCAACTCTCGTAACCTGGAAGGCTCTCCCATCACAATCAGATGATTGCCCGCTCCAAGAAGAGCATCTGGCACGGGACTATACTCCATCGGCTCGCCCTCACGCTTGATCGCAAGAACGTTAACCCCAAGTTCCTGACGTATCCCGGAGGAGCGCAAACTCTGGCCCACGTAGACCGAGGAGGGATCGATCGTCAGCTCCTCCATCTCCAGCCCCAGCTCGGAGCCGCGCTGTAAAGCCACCTCAATAAAGTTGATGACGTTTGGACGCAGGAATGCTTCGGCAATGCGAAAACCGGCGAAACCGTACGGAGAAACCACCTGGTCTGCGCCTGCCGTGCGCATGTGTTTCTCTGCGCTCTCTTCGCTGGCGCGGGCAATGATTTTTAGGGTTGGGTTCAGGCTGCGCGCCGTCAGCACCACATACGTGTTGGTGGCGTCGGTCGTGGTTGCGGCCACCAGTCCGGCGGCATGGTCTATGCGTGCCGCGAGTAGTTGTGCTTCCAGGGTCGCGTCGGCATGGACAACAAGCCAATTGTATTCGGCGCGAATCCGGTCGGCTTTGGCCGCGTCGCTTTCCAGGATGATGAACTGCGCGGGCTTACTCTCCAGTTGACGGGCCACCGCGCGCCCCACCCGTCCGGCGCCGCAGATGATGTAATGCGAATTCAGTCGCGCAATCTCTCGTTCCATTCGTCGCCTGCCAAACAGATTGTTGAACTCAAATTCCAGTAACGCCTGGCCCAACGCGCCCAGGATCAAAAAGACCAGTCCCACACCGGCGAGGATGATCGCGACGTTGAAGTATCGTCCGACCGGCGAGAGCGCGTGGACCTCACCATACCCGATTGTGGTCAGCGTGGTGAGCACCATGTAGAAGCCGTCGAACCAGCTCCAGTGCTCGATATAGTGAAAGCCCGCTGTGCCAATCAGGACTACGCAAAGCAAAGCGGCCGATAGGAATCTTACATTTCGCAGTGCTCGCATAAGTGCTCTGGCCGCGATTGTACCCGTACAGGCGATGCGGCGGAAGAAGCAAGAGAGTAGCGGGGCGAAAATCGTGCAGCTATCGTTCCTAAATTGTCGTTTCTAAGTTGTCATTCGAAGTTGTCATTCGGCTTTTACGTTGTGTCATTCCGAACGCAGTGAGGAATCCCCGCTCCGCTCAAATCTCCCGGGCCGCCCACAGGCACTTCAACCAGCCCACGATTGTCGCCCCATCTTCAACTCGCGTTCTTTGCGAGTCTTCCCCTTGCCCTTGCCTTTCCGCAGCGGCGGGCGAGAGTTCACTCCCATCTGACGGTTCCACCCTCCAATCCTGCTATTCTGAAATCAGGAACCAGGTTGGAGGTTGACCTTCAACTTTGAAACACTGAAGCTTTGAAACCCACCCGTAACCATTCTGTTTTCAGATTTTTAGCGGGAAATATAGGGGGAGGGGGCCGGACGTTTTGATTGCTGGTTGCCAGCCTCCAATTTTGAGCAACTCTGCGGCTCGAGCCACAGCGGTAACTCTGCCTTCGGCATGTTAGTATCAAGGTTTCGAGCATGTGAAGAACTTCTCCGGCGCTGGCCGGATTATCTCTGCGGCTCGTTCAGGTCTGCCCGTTAAGACCTGTCACTTTTCCGAAGGGTTCCCCGAGAGAGAAACGGATGTCGCCAGAAGTAAAGCAAGCTGTGAACCGACGCGTACTGAGCGGCATGAGACCGACAGGCAAGCTGCACATCGGCCACTATGTTGGCGCATTGCAGAACTGGATTCGGCTCCAAGACGAATACGATTGCTTCTTCTTTGTCGCCGACTGGCACGCCCTCACGACCGATTACGCAGACACCTCGAGGGTCAAGGCCAACATTCTTGAGATGGCTTTCGACTGGCTTGCCGCCGGACTCGATCCCGAGAAGGCGACCATCTTCATCCAGTCGCACGTTCCGCAGCACGCCGAACTTCATCTGCTGCTTTCCATGATGACCCCGCTCGGATGGCTCGAGCGCGTGCCGACCTACAAGGACCAGAAGGAGAATCTGAAGGAAAAGGATCTCAATACCTACGGATTCCTCGGCTACCCCGTCCTGCAATCGGCTGACATCCTGATGTATAAGGCATCCTACGTTCCCGTCGGCGAGGATCAGGTCGCGCACGTGGAGATTACGCGGGAGATCGCGCGGCGGTTCAATCAGTTCTACTGGCTTACCCCGGAGCACTGCTTTCCAGTGGACCGGGCGGTCCCGGAAGACAAGCGCGTGCAGGTCTTCCCTGAGCCGCAGCCGCTCCTGACTTCGTCGCCAAAGCTCCCCGGCACCGACGGCCGCAAGATGTCCAAGAGCTACGGCAACTCTATCCTGCTCAGCGAGCCCGAGGCGGACGTACGCAAGAAGTTGAAGACGATGGTGACCGATCCGGCCCGCGTCCGCCGCACCGATCCCGGCAATCCCGACGTCTGCCCCGTAGGCGATCTGCACAAGATATTCAGCAGCGCCGAGACCATGGCCAAGGTTCGTGAAGGCTGCACCACGGCGGCCATCGGATGCATCGAGTGCAAGGGCTGGGTCGCGGACAACATTGTTGCCGTGCTGAATCCAATCCAGGAGCGTCGCCGCAAGTACGAAGAGAATCCCCGGCTCGCTTGGGATATCCTCGAAGCTGGCTCGGTCCGGGCGCGAGCTGCCGCCGACTGCACCATGGTCGAGGTGCGGGAGTCCATGAACATATCGCTGGGCTACCCAGCGCCTGCGGCGGCCGGCGCAGAGTTATCTCCGGCGCCTGCGTTGCCGGAGAAGTGCGGGGAGTAGCCAATGAGCGAACAGCCCACCACCCCGCCCACTCCGGTCCCCTCACGACCGGATTCGGCCAAGAACGCCAGGCCGGACGCGCGCAAAACCGCGCTCGATCTCGCCGAAATTTTCCCGTTTTCGGTAAGCGTCGGCAACCGTTTACGATGGTCCGCTCGACCTGCTGCTGGACCTGATTCGCAAGCAGGACATCGACATCTATGACATTCCAATTGCGCAAATCACCGCGCAATATCTCGCCTATGTCGAGCACATTCGCAACTTCGATATCGATCTGGCGGCGGAATTCATCTACATGGCGTCGCTGCTGATCCAGATCAAGTCCAAGATGCTGCTGCCGCGCGATCCAGACGCGCCCGCCGACGAGCAGGACCCGCGAATGGAGTTGGTCAACCGGCTGCTCGAACACGAACGCTACAAGCAGGCGGCGCAGATGCTGCTGCAGAAGCAGCAGCTCGAAGAAGCCGTACTCACGAATCCCGCGCTCAGGGAGTTCCGCGACGCCGAGGGCACCGAGCCGGAGTTGGCCGCCGATGTCATCGATCTGGTGAAGACCTTCCAGCAGATTCTGGATCGTGCCAAGAACCGGCCAACCTTGCAGGTTGACGAAGACGCGGTTACTGTGGCGCAGATGATCGATTACGTGCGCCGACGTCTGATGGTGGAAGACCGCCCGATCCGGCTCAAGCGGTTGCTGCGGCATCTGCGCGCCCGTCCCGCGCTGATCTGCGCGTTCCTGGCGATCCTGGAGATGATCCGTTTGCAGGCAGTGGTCTGCCGGCAGGATGACGTCTTCGGTGAGGTTGTATTAAAAAAATCTATTGGCTTCGACCGTCTGGTGGATGAAGGCGGCACAGCCGTGCGCGACGACTGGCAATAAGATTTCTGACAAGCGAGTCACGATGAGTTTGAAAGCAAAAGTCGAGGCCATTATCTACGCGGCCGAAGAGCCGATCACGCTGGAGCAGATCTCGCAGCTGCTCAAGGACGTTGTGCTGGCCGATCTGGCTGCCGCCAAGGAGAACGCTGCCCTTGAGCAGGCCGACTCGGATGCCGAAGCCCTAACTCCTTACGCTGTGGAGGCCCCTAATTCCACTTCGGAGGAATCAGCGCTGCTGCCTGAGCTCGCTCCTGATTCGGAGGAGTTGGTCTCCCCGGAGACTGGTCCACCGGAGACTGGTCCACTGATGCCCCAGGCCGCCGAGGAATCCGCTGTTCCAGCCGATGCTGCGCCACCCGAGAGCGTTGAAGAGAAAAATGCAAGCGACGGAGCTCTGGAACCAAACGACCAGGCACGAGAAGCAACTGATTCCGCTTGCGTAGAGCAGGCCGAGCCGGTAGCCACTTCGGCCAGCGTCGGCGCGCCGGAGACAAGCTTGCGCAAACGCCAGCCGAAAAAGTCCGAGCAGGAGATCGCCGAGGACAAGGCAGTGCGCGCGCGCGTTCGCGAAGTCCTGATCGAGCTTGTAACCGACTATGCCGACGAAGAGCGTGGCATCGAGATCCGTCAGGTTGCAGGTGGATTCCGAATGGCCACCAAGCCCGAGCATCATGATGTAGTGCGTGCTTTCGCCAAAAGTCTAAAGCCGCCGATTCGCCTCTCGCTCGCTGCCCTTGAGACTCTCGCCGTAATTGCCTACAAGCAGCCCATCACCGGCCCGGAGATCTCGGACATTCGCGGCGTCGAATCAGCCGGAGTTCTGGGCACGCTGCTTGATCGCAAGCTCATCACCACCGCCGGACGCAAGCAAGTCATCGGACGGCCCATGCAGTACAAGACGAGCAAGGATTTCCTGCTGCGCTTCGGCTTGAACGATGTAAACGAGTTGCCCAGCATGGAGGAGTTCTCGCAACTCGCCTCTGATGGAACCATTGAAATCGCGTCTCCGGAGCAAACTCCATCGTTGTTCGAGCCCAGCACCGAAGTCGCAAAGCCAGCATCAGAAAAAGTCGAGATGGAATACCCGGAAGCGCACGAGCATGGGGCACCGCTTCCAGAGGTGCAAGAAATTGCGGAGCCGCAACAACCCCATGCATCAGAAGCTTCAGAGAGCCAGCCGCAGTCAGACGCTGATTCCACCACTGCACCCGAAGCCGAGCACCCCATCGGCCAGTAATGAAATTCGGGAGTCTTCTCAGGGGCGTACGCTGCCCCTGACACTTTATCTGTGATACCTTCTTCGATCGCCTGATGGCGAGCGGTTTCAGCGAAAGGCTGTTCTTACCATGGAAGCAAAACCTGAAAGACTACAAAAGATTCTGGCCGCGGCAGGACTGGCTTCGCGGCGCAAGGCCGAGGAGTTAATCGCCGCAGGCCTCGTCTCCGTGAACGGCCACACCATCACCGAGCCCGGCACAAAGGCCGATCCGCGTCTGGATGAGATTCGCGTCGAAGGTAAGCTGCTGCGCGGCCCGGAGCGCCACGTCTACCTCGCGGTGTACAAGCCAAAGGGGCACATGACCACGGTCAGTGATCCGGAGGGCCGTCCCACGGTCATGGATCTGCTTAAGGGCGTCGAGGAGCGTGTCTTTCCCGTGGGCCGGCTCGATTATATGAGCGAAGGTCTGTTGCTGCTCACCAACGATGGCGACCTGATGGCGCAACTCACACGCGCCGGCTCGCATGTCGCAAAGACCTACATGGTAAAGGTCAGCGGCAAGCCATCGGAAGAAGAGATCGACAAACTCCGCAACGGAATCATGCTGCCCCCAGAGCCCGGCCTCACCGGCGCACGCGGCAAAAAGCAGCCCGGAGTCGAGCGCCGCTCGTTTGCCGTACTCACCCAGCCAGCCGACATTCAGCTCGCCGTGGACCAGGAAAATCCCTGGTATGAAGTTACCCTTACCGAAGGACGCAACCGCCAGATCCGTCGCATGTTCGAGCAGATCGGCTATCACATTGAAAAGATCAAGCGTGTTCGCTACGGCTCTCTGACCCTCGATCTCGAACCCGGCGAATTTCGCCATCTCACGCCTAAAGAGGTCAACCAGCTTCGCAAATCGCTGGACACTCCTTTCAAACCCAAGCCAATCAAGGTCAAGCGCAAGGACGAGCGTCCCGAACGCAAGCCCCGCGCCGATTCGGCCCGTTTCGTCAAGGGCCGTCGCGGCAAGCCCAGTGCGGACTCAGCGCCGACGCCAATCACACGCTCTGCCGGTTCGACGCGCAGCAGTGCCGGTTCCGGATACAGTGCAATCCCGTCGCGCCGGGAATTCACAGCCGGTGAAGATCGTGGTGAGCGCGGCAGCTTTGCCCGTCCCCGTGGTCCGGAGTTCGGTCGAGGCGAGCGCCGCGATGGTGGCTTCATCGCCAAGCGTCCCTACACACGCAAGCCCGCAGGCGAGTTCGGCGGTGAAACCACCGGTGATTTCAAGGACCGTCCCAAGCGCAGCTACACCCCCAAGCCCGCGGGCAGTTTCGACCGCAAACCTGAACGCAGCTTCGATCGTAAACCCGAACGCGATCGCAAGGCGGGCACCTCTGATCGCAGGCCCGCAGGCGATTTTTCCCGGGGCTACGGCAAACGCGAAGGTGGCTATGCCAAGCGCGAAGGTGGCTTCGACGCAGAGAAGAAGCGGGGCGACGCAACCGGCAGCTTTGGATTCAGCAAGTTCTCGCAGCCCAAGTTCGTTAAGCCCAGCAAGCACCGCGACCTGGGGAGCGACAAGACGGAGAATTTCGAGCGCAAGGCCTTCACCTCCGGCCGCCCCTATTCCAAGGAACGCCCCACGGATCGAGGTTTCGCCAAGAAACCAGGCGGATTCACCGGCGACCGCAAGTATTCGAAAGGCCCTGGTAAGCCTGCCGGCAGCGCCGGGCGCAGCGGAGGCGACTTCAAGCGCAGCGGTGGCAGCGACTTCAAAAGTCCGCGTGGCGAGTTCAAGCGCGGCGGTAGCAGTGATTTCAAACGCAGTGGCGAAGGTCGTCCTGCTGGACGCACGGGAAGCTTCGGCAAGGCCTCTGGTGGGGTCCGTCCACGAACTTCCAATGGAGGCGTAGGTGGCAAATCACAGGGATACGGCGGCAAGCGTAGCGGATTTGGCGGCTCCGCTGGTGGCGCGCGCCGTCCCTCGGGGCCGCCTCGCGGAGGTTCAGCCCCGCGCCGCCCGTCGGGGCCGCCCCGCCGTCGTCCGGACGAAGAATAGAACCAGGCGAGGGCAATGATCATGGGTAAGTTTGCGGAGATGGTGCCGGAGCGCGTGCGCGCTCTGGCAAGCTATATTCCCGAAAAGCCGATTCACCAGGCCGAAGCTGAGTCCGGCTTGAATATGACCAGGCTCGGCCTGAACGAGAACCCATTTGGCCCTTCCCCAATCGCAATCCGTGCCATGGAGGCAGCAGCCCGTGGGGTTCACCTCTATCCGGACAACGACACGATGGCGCTGCGCGAGCGCCTTGCCGTGCATCACGGCATTTTGCCCAACCAGTTGATCGTTACCGCCGGTTCCAGCAACCTGTTGGACATCCTCGCGCGCACGCTGCTTGCCCCCGGACTCAATGCGGTGACCAGTGAGCGCTCGTTCATCGTTTACCCAATTGTCACTCGCTCGGCGGGCGCGGAGTTACGCCAGGTTCCATGTCGCGATGACGGCTACGATCTCGACGCCATCTCCGACGCCATCGACTCCGAAACTCGAATCGTTTACATCGCCAATCCTAACAACCCCACCGGCACGATGATCGGAGCCAAGGAGATGGATCGCTTCCTCGACCGCCTCCCGGAAAACGTTGTGGTTGCGCTTGATGAGGCTTATTTCGAATACGCCGATTGGCTCGCCCGCGAACGTGGGGTTGACTACTCGCGCGCCCTCGACTACGTGCGCCAGGAGCGGAGCGTCCTAGTGTTGCGCACGTTTTCCAAGGTCTACGGACTGGCTGGCGCCCGCGTCGGCTACGGCATGGGCCCAGCCGAACTCATCAATTACCTGGCTCGCCTTAAGAGCGCGTTCGTCGTCAACAGCGTCGGAGTGGCCGGAGCGCTGGCCGCGCTCGATGACCGCGAGCACTATGAAAAAGCGATGCGCAACAACTCCGCGCAACTCGCAGTCCTCACCCGGCAACTGCGCGAACTGGGATTTACCCTGGTCGAAAGTTGGGGCAATTTTATTTATCTCGAGACCGGAGAGGATGCCAGCGCCTTGGGCCGGCGCCTGCAGATGAGCGGCGTCATCGTCCGTCCGCTGACTGGAAGCTGGGGTGCGCGCACCGCGATCCGGGTCAGCGTCGGCTCGCCGGAAGAGAATCGCACCTTCATCAACGCGCTTAAGCGAGTCACGAACGGAGTCACGGCTCGGTAGGGAGGTCTGCTTGTATCATCGGCAACCGTGCTGCGCCATAGAGTCCGCCATCGCCGCCCAGCATTGCCGGTGTGATCTGTGTTATGCGCTTTCTTCCGCAGATTCCTGTGCCGTCCTGTGAGGTTGTCCCGGCATAAACGAAAGAGCGTTGTCGAAGCTCGTCGAACATTGCCGGCGAGAATGCATTCCACGCGCTCGATACGCCACCACCGATCACATAGAGCGGAAGGTTCAGGCTGTTCACCATGCTTGCAATGGCCAGCCCCAGGGCGCGCCCCACGCGTTCGAAAACCTGCTTTGCTACCACATCTCCGCGCATCGCGCACTCGAAGACGAAGAGCGCGGTCAGCTCCGCATCGGCGCTTGTGCGCAACTCGCTGGCGGCTCCAGTTGCCAGCGATTCGCGGGTCATGCGCACCACTGCCTTGGCCGAGGCATACTGCTCCAGGCATCCGTGGCTTCCGCATTTGCATGGATAGCCATCGGGCTCCACATTGCAGTGCCCCAGCTCCCCGGCCATGCCGTTCCACCCGCGCCATATCTTGCCATTGAGCACCAGACCTCCGCCTACTCCGGTACCCAGCGTGTACATGCACATGCTCTCGAAGTCGCGTCCTGCGCCTAGCCACTGCTCACCCAAGGCGGCCGCGTTGGCGTCGTTTTCCAGGATCACCGACGTGCCAATCCGCCGCTCGATCTCGCCCTTCACGTCGTAGTTGCTCCAGCCGGGCAGGTTGGGCGACTCCAGTAGCCGTCCGCTCTCGCTATCGATCAGTCCCGGCACGCCGACACCGATGCCGCACAACGCAGCCACGCCCTTGTACTTGGCTTCCATATCCTCGGTTGCACGGCAGAGTTCGTCGATTACATGCTCGCGGCCCAGCGCAACTCCGGTTTGCAGTTCGGTCTTGGCGAGCAGTTTACCTCTCTCATCCACGGCGGCGATGCGCAGGTTCGTGCCTCCCAGATCCACTCCGATGGCGTAGTAGTAGCCCATTTCTGCTCGCGTTCCTTTCCTGTTAGCGCGCCAGCTCCTAGCGCTGGCAGGTTGGACAATAGTGGCTGCTGCGGCCGGCGACTACAACCCGTTTGATGCCCGTGCCGCAGACCAGGCATGGTTCGCCTGTGCGCTGGTAGACACGGTGTTGCAGCTGGAACAATCCGCTGCCGCCATCCGCATTCACATAGTCGGAGATCGACGATCCTCCCGCACTGATCGCCTCGGACAGCACCTGCTGAATCGCATCGTAGAGCCGCAGGAGCTCGGCTCGGGTCAGGGAAACGGCTCTTCGGCGCGGCCGCACTCCGGCGCCGAACAGGCTCTCGTCCGCATAGATGTTGCCGAGTCCGGAGAGCAGAGACTGGTTGAGCAGCGCGCTCTTGATCGGCGTTTTGCGCCCCTTGAACAGCTCGATGAAGCGCTCGCGGTCCGCTGCAATCGGCTCGGCTCCGGGCGCGGCGAAGTTGCTGCCTTCGAGCACCTGCAGCTTGCCAAATCGCCGCGGATCGACAAAGCGTAACTCGCGCCCCGAAGCCATGGTTGCGATCATATGCGTGTGCTTTGCGTGCTCCGCCGCAGGCTCGCAGACGAGGCATCGTCCCGTCATGCCGAGATGAATCACCCACTGCGCCGGGCCGTTTTTTGAGGCCAAGTCTGCGACGATGTGCTTGCCGACGCGGCGAAAGCCCTCGATGCGCGATCCGCGCAGCACGCGGGCAATTTGCTGGGCCGGCGATTTCAGCAGGTTGGATTGATCGCCGATCCAAACCTCTTCGATCCGGTCTCCCGCCAATCGTTTGTTCAGGCCGCGTGCGATGGTTTCGACCTCGGGCAACTCGGGCATGGCACAGTGTAAACCACGCCGCGCGAGCGCATGATTTGTGGCGACACCCCTCCCCCTATATCTCCCGGCAAGAATTTGAAAACAGGATGGTTACGGGGCAGGTTTCAGAGTTTCAAGGTTTCAGAGTTTCAAGGTTGAAGGTCAACCGCCAGCTTGGTTCCTGATTTCAGAATCGGAGCCGTGGCGCGACAGCTCCGGCGACCCGTCTTGAAGCGTGGCGGTTGCAGACAACCCGAAGCCAGAGCCTGCATCTTGGAGGATGTTTACGAATCGGCTGCAGCCCCGCAGCTCTCGAAGACACGAAAAGCCACGAGCGCACGCCACTGGGCTGGCCATTCTGAACGGAATGATCCCGATTGATGGAGGTACCTGCCATGGCAGCATGGTTGAATGAGAAGTGTGACGATCTGCGCAGGAAACTAAAAGGCAGAATTGCGGTTCCCGGCGACCCTAGCTATGACGACTCCCGCCGAATATGGAATGCCATGATTGATCGCAGGCCCGCCGTCGTGGTGCAGTGTGCTGAGGCTGCCGACGTTGCCGCGGCGATTGCGTTCGGCCGTGAAAACGGACTCGAGATATCCGTTCGCGGTGGAGGGCATAACATCGGGGGTCACGCTGTTTGCGACAACGGCCTCATGCTCGACCTCTCCCCGATGAAGACTGTCCGCGTGGAGCCTGCGACACGGCGTGCCTATGTCGAACCCGGAGTCACACTTGGTGAGTTCGATCGGGCCACGCAGTCGAACGGCTTGGCCATACCGTTGGGAATCAACTCAACTACCGGGATTGCGGGTCTCACGCTGGGCGGTGGCTTCGGCTGGCTCACCCGACAGTACGGTCTGACCATCGATAACCTTATTTCCGCCGACGTGACCACGGCAGACGGAACCACGTTGCACGCCAGCGAAACCAGCAATCCCGATCTGTTCTGGGCCATTCGCGGCGGAGGCGGCAACTTCGGCGTGGTAACTCAGTTCGAATACCAGCTCTATCCCGTGGGTCCGGAAATCCTGGCCGGACTGATCGTTTATCCCTTCCATCAGGCAATGGAGGTGTTGAGCCAATACCGTGAATTCGTACGGTCAGCGCCGGAGGAGCTGGTGGTCTGGGTGGTACTGCGCAAAGCCCCGCCTTTGCCATTTCTTCCGCAAGAAGTCCACGGTAAAGAAGTCGTGGTGCTCCCTGTCTTTTACAACGGCGAGATCGCAAAAGGCGACTCGCTCATTAATCCGCTCCGCCACTTTGGGGATGTCCTCGGCGAACACGTCGGGCCACAGCCCTACACGCAATGGCAGCAGGCTTTTGACCCGCTGCTTACGCCCGGCGCACGCAATTACTGGAAGTCGCACAACTTCACCGAACTAAGCGATGGCGCGTTCCACACCATGATCGACTACGCAAGTAAGCTGCCGACACCCCAGTGCGAAATCTTTGTGGGGCTCATTGCGGGGGCGGCAAATCGGGTGCCCTCCGACGCTACCGCCTATTCCAGCCGAGACGCAAAGTTTGTGCTGAACGTGCACGGGCGGTGGGATAACGCGGCCGAGGACGAAGAGTGTATAGGCTGGTCGCGCGCATTTTTCCAGGCTGCCGCGCCTTACGCGTCGCCCGGCGCTTATGTCAATTTTATGACCGCAGAGGAAGGTGGACGGGTGGCTACGGCATACGGCGCAAATTACGCCCGGCTGTTGGAAATCAAGCGCAGGTACGACCCGGAAAACATCTTCCACCTGAACCAGAACATCCGCCGCGAGGAGGAGCAAGCGGCCGGTGAGAAACTCATAGCGTAATCGGCCGTTGCAGCGAAGCTCAAAACGCCCGCGCCCTTCCAGGGATGAAAACCTGCCAGGAGAAGAGACCTTAACTGTCACCGGGAGGCCGCTTTCGGCGAGTTGCATCGTGCGCGATGCATATCATGCGAAACGGCTGGCGAAGAGGTGGATCGTTGGGAATGCAACGTTTGCTGATGTGCCAATCGTTTCGAGAGCTGGCCTCCAACTCGTGAGCGCGTGCTGCCACAGCTCGCCACAGAGGAGACAAATACACAAGCGCTGATTGCAGGAATCACGCAATCAGACATCGGCGCAGGGACTTGTTCATTCAAATACTCATGGACAAAGTGGAAGTGCCAATTCCTGAAAGACGATCAGGCAAGAAACGCAAGGTTGACGGAAATCACAAGAGCACCCGAAATCGTACGTCATGCTTTTTCGGGCGATTCGACAAGGTGATCTGGAAGACCCTGGTTGTAAGCTGCCTGGTCATTGCTCTGAATGTAGTTGCCAATTACGCTCTGGCGCGAGGATTACGGCAGAGCGGCGTTCTCGAAGGCTGGTCGCCGATCCAATACGTTCGCGCCCTGCTGCATCCCTGGACGGGAGTGGGTGTGCTCTGTATGACCGGGTGGTTTGCTGTCCGTCTGACGCTGCTCAGTTGGGCCGACCTGAGCTACATTCTGCCCGTCACATCGTTCTCGTACGTTCTCTCTGCAATAGCGGGATCGGTGTATCTGGACGAGCAGGTAAGCTGGCTTCGCTGGGCGGGTATTTCTACGGTTACAGTTGGGGCCGCTTTAGCTGCGCTGACATATCCTGAAACATTTCCCGAAACATCCGGTCCGGAGCGTGGCAAATGAAGTGGCTACTTGTCGCTTTGGTAGTCATCCCTGGAACCGCCGGCGACCTGCTGAATAGCGCCGGTATGAAGCGGCACGGCGAGGTAAACGATTGGAGCCTACGCGGGCTGCTGCTTTTATGCCATCAACTTATGCGCAACCGCTACATATTGGCAGGTATTCCAGCGATGGCGGTCTCATTCTTCGCATTCATGTCATTGCTTTCGGTGGCCTCTGTCAGCTTTGCTGTGCCGATGACCGCAACCAGCTATATCTTGGAAACACTCCTCGCCAAGTACCTGCTCAAGGAGCATGTGGACTGGCGGCGCTGGGCCGGTGTGTCATTGGTTGCTATCGGTGTGTGCCTGCTTGCCTTCTGAAAGGTATCCTTGTTCGACTTCATCAAAAATGGCGCGTTCGTGGCGATCATCGCACAGGGACTGATCGGCATTTCGCTCATCTGGGACAAGGTCCTGCTTAAACGTCCTGGTACCAGAAACCTGTTCAGTTATGTCTTCTGGCTCGGCGCTATGAGCGTCTTAGGGCTTCTGCTGGTGCCATTCGGATACAAGTCGCCGTCGTACACGCTGATATGGATTGCATTTGTAGCCGGGGTCGTACACCTGGCTGGTAACTTCTTCTATTACGCGGCGCTGAAAAGTGGTGAGGCATCTGAGACGCTGGCGATCATGGGCGGCTTTTCGCCGGTTGCGACTGCCTCCATTGGATTCGCATTGCTTACGAAGCAGTTGAGAGGAGCACAACTGGCCGGGTTTGCATTGATGACCGCGGGCGGGTTTCTGATGTTCTTCTCCGAGCAGGTCCCGTTAAAAAAGCTGCTTCCTCCGGTGCTGCTCGCCTCAGGGTTGCTGGGCCTGGTGAACGTGCTGGAAAAGGTCGTCTACGATCAGACAAACTTCGTGTCCGGCTATGTCTGGTTTACGATTGGCACGTTCGCGGGGGCATTGGCCCTGTTGATCCCCCCATCGTGGCGCAAGCAAATCGTCGCTGAGTCCGGGCAGGACCGGCCGTCGAACCGGTTCTGGTATTTCGTGAACCGGTTCGTCTCCGGGGTAGGTTCGTTCCTGATCTTTTACGCAATCAGCCTGGCGCAACCCGCTATTGTGGATGCCATCGCGGGTGTGCGATACGTGGTCATTTTCCTTTGCGCCTTTCTGCTGACAAGAATCAAGCCGAATTGGCTGCAAGAAAACTTCGGCGGTCGGCAGTTGGTAACGAAAGCAGCCGCTACGGCTTTGGTGGTGGCCGGTCTTGTTCTGGTCGGCCTTCATGGCGACGACAAAGGGAACCGAGGCAGTACCGCCGCGAGCCAGCCAGGTTTTTGGGAAGCCGGTGCTGAGAGGCTTGCATCCGAGTGAGCCGCGTCTGAAGGCGTACCCGTTACCTTTTTCTCCAAACTCTTTGCGCTGCGGCGCTAATACGTTAAAATTTGGTGTACACGGACTGATCAGGGTTCCTTCCGGCTACTCCTCCTGCGACTTTTGCAGCGACGCCTGTGTGCGACTTTTCCGCAGCCTGACTGCGTGCGTTTGGAGATAAGAGTGAGCAAAGCAAAAACTGCGGTGGTTCTCGGAGCCCAGTGGGGCGATGAGGGCAAGGGCAAGATCGTCGATGTGCTCTCAGACAGTTTCGAAGTTGTTGCGCGCTATGCCGGCGGACACAATGCGGGGCACACGGTCACCATTTCCGGTAAAAAGTTCGTTCTACAGCTGGTTCCGTGCGGCATTCTGCGTCAGGAATCCGTTGCAGTGATCGGGAACGGGGTCGTCCTCGACCCTTTCGCGCTGATGAAGGAAGTCGATTCGCTGCGCAATGCGGGGCTTGAGGTTTGGGGGCCGGGAGATCGTGGCGCAGCCGCCAATCTGTTCGTCAGCAACCGCGCCCACGTGATTCTTCCATATCACCGCATGATCGAGCTGGGGGCCGAGAACGCTCCTGGGCGTGTGAAGATTGGAACCACCTCGCGCGGCATTGGCCCCACGTATGAGGACAAGATGGCCCGCCGCGGCCTGCGCGTGGCTGACCTGCTGGATAAGCAGCTCCTCAAAAAGCACATTCAAAATGCCTGCCAGGAAAAGAACGCCATCGCGCGCGCGCTGTTTGACGGCGAAGGCATCAATCCTGACGAGATGTATGAGCAGTATGCCGCGATTGCGGATCGGATTGCGCCCTTTACCGCCGACACGGCTCTGCTGCTCAATAAGGCCGTCAGAGGCCGGCAAGACCGTGATGTTTGAAGGCGCGCAGGGCACGATGCTCGACATTGACCACGGCACCTACCCGTTTGTTACCTCATCGAGCTCAACCTCAGGCGGCGCATGCATCGGCACCGGCGTTCCGCCTACCTCGATTGGAACCGTGATCGGCGTGACCAAGGCGTACTGCACCCGTGTCGGCGAAGGACCTTTCCCCTCGGAGATTCATGGGGAGCTGGGCGAGGTGGTGCGCAAGAAGGGCAACGAATTCGGAGCTGTGACGGGGCGGCCACGCCGTTGCGGGTGGATGGACCTGCCGCTGCTTCGCTACTCCAACATGATCAATGGGAGCGAATGGCTGGTGGTCACCAAGCTCGATGTGCTTGACGAACTTGCGGAGATCCCTGTCGTGGTTGGATACAAGATCGACGGCAAGTGCGTGGAGGAAATTCCTTCGCAGGACTCGGGATATCGCAAGATCGAGCCCGTCATCAAGACCTATCCGGGCTGGCAGGAGGTCACCTTCGGGATCACCGAACAGGATAAGCTTCCGAAGAAAGCGCAGGAGTATCTGCGCTTCATCGAGAGGGAGTCCGGCGCGAAGATCGGTATGATTTCCACCGGTCCCGACCGCGACCACACGATCTTCCTGGACGAGTTCTCGGCGATTCTGGAACGGTAGGAGCAGCCCGTGATTGTGCTGATCGTACACATGACGGTGAAGCCGGGCACAGAAGAAGAGTGCATCCGGCTCTGTGGCGAGATGGCGGACGAGAGCCGCAAGGAGCCTGGTTGCGTGCAGTACGTGGTGCATCAGTCCAAGGAAAATCCGCGTGGCTTCGCCTTCTATGAAAGTTATGTGGATGAAGCGGCTTTGGACTTACACCGTGCCTCGCCCCACTTTGGGCGCTTGATCCGGGGCGGAGTCGATGCGCTGGTCGAAAGCCGCACGCGCGAACTCTTTGTGCCACTCAGCTAAGTTTGTTACGCACTGATGAAAACCCGGCTCCGGCCGGGTTTTTCACCTTAGCCGCGCAAAAGCGGCGCGTCGAAGGTGAGGCACCGAGACACTCGGCGGTTTCTCGCTGTGGATAGTGCTCGGGGACTGCTCTGGGGCGGGCAATTGGTTGAGTTGCCTCAGGGAGTGCACGGGAGATTTGAGCGCCGCGGGGATTCCTCGCCTGGCTCGGAATGACAGCGTAAGGGCAAGGGCAGGGCAGGGGCAAGGGCAGGGCAAGGGCAGGGCAAGGGCAGGGCAAGGGCAGGGCAAGGGCAGGGCAAGGGCAGGGCAAGGGCAGGGCAAGGGCAGGGCAAGGGCAGGGCAAGGGCAGGGCAAGGGCAGGGCAAGGGCAGGGCAAGGGCAGGGCAAGGGCAGGGCAAGGGCAGGGCAAGGGCAGGGGCAACAACCCCATCTTATCGCCCGAAAAGCGGCGCGTCGAAGGTGGAGCACCTGTGCAACTACGAAACGCTGCCAATAAAATAAGCAAATAACAAAAAAGGTGCAGGGAGATACCTGCACCTTTTTTGTTTGGAATGGCAAATTACTTCGCCAGTTCGTATCCCGAGAAGAAGAAGCTGAGTTCAAAGCGTGCGGTGTCTTCGGCATCGGAGCCGTGTACGGCGTTGCGCTCGATGTTTTCGGCGTGCTTCTTGCGGATGGTGCCGTCTTCAGCATTGGCCGGATTGGTCGCGCCCATCAGTTTGCGCCAGTCGGCAATCGCGTTGGACTTTTCCAAGGCCAACACCACGACTGGGCCGGAGGTCATGAATCCCGCCAGCGAATCGAAGAAAGGCTTGCCCACGTGAACCGCATAGAAGGCGGCGGCCTGAGCTTTTTTGAGGTGAAGCATCTTCAGTCCGATGATGCGGAAGCCATTGTTCTCGATGGAGGCGATGATATCGCCGGCTGCGCCCTTGGCTACGGCGTCGGGTTTGACGATGGCGAGGGTACGTTGCAAAGTTTCCATTGGGTCGTCCTGACTTGTGTGATTACAGTGCGAAGGGCTGCCAGACAGGCCAGCCGCACGGCTCATACCAGCTTAACAGCTTCGCATCATTTATTTTTAGATCAGCTTTTCGCGCCCAGGGCTTCCACGATGGTTTCGCCGAGCAGCGCTGGAGACTTGACGATGTGTACGCCGGCGGCTTTGAGCGCCTTGAACTTTTCTGCCGCCGTACCCTTGCCGCCGCTGATGATCGCTCCGGCGTGCCCCATGCGCCGCTCCGGAGGCGCAGTTTGTCCGGCGATAAAGCTCACGACGGGCTTCTTAACGTTGTGCTTGATGTACTCAGCCGCGGTCTCTTCGGCAGTGCCGCCGATCTCGCCGATCATGATGATCGCCTCGGTCTCCGGGGTCGGCATTGAACATGGCCAGCACCTCGACAAAGCTGGTGCCGATGATGGGATCGCCGCCGATTCCGATTGCGGTGGACTGCCCCAGGCCAAGCTGCGAGAGCTGGTGTACGGCCTCGTAGGTCAGCGTGCCCGAGCGCGAGACGATTCCGATGCGGCCCGGGCGGTGGATGTTCCCCGGCATAATGCCGATCTTGCATTTTGCCCGGCGAGATGATGCCAGGGCAGTTGGGGCCGATCAGCCGTGACTTGCTGCCTTCGATGTAGCGCAATACGCTACCATGTCGCGTGCCGGAATGCCTTCGGTGATGCAGATAATCAGCGGCACTTCGGCATCGACTGCTTCCATGATCGCGTCGGCGGCAAAGGGCGGAGGCACAAAGATGATGCTGGCGTTGGCCCGGTCTCGAGCACCGCATCCTCGACGGTATTGAATACCGGCCAGCCCTCGTGGGTGGTCCCGCCCTTGCCCGGCGTCACTCCGCCCACAACCTTTGTGCCATAGGCGGCGCAAGCCTTGGCGTGGAAGGTTCCTTCGCGGCCGGTGAGGCCCTGCACGATCAATCGAGTGTTCTCATCGACAAGAATGCTCATTGCTTATCTCCCCGCCGCCGCGGCAACAACCTTCTCCGCCGCGTCCTTCATGGTTTGCGCCACAATAAAGTTCAAGCCGCTGGCCTGCAGAATTTGGCGTCCCTCATCCACGTTGGTTCCTTCCAGACGCAGCACGATCGGCAGCTTGGATGTTGGTCTTGCGCGCCGCCTCGACGACGCCGTTGGCCAGCGTATCCACTCGCAGGATTCCGCCAAAGATGTTGATAAGCACGGCCTTCACACTTTTGTCGGCGAGCAGAATTTCAAATGCGTGCGTCACCTGCTCGGCGTTGGCTCCGCCGCCCACATCCAGAAAGTTCGCAGGCTCCCCGCCGGCAAACTTGATGATGTCCATCGTCGCCATCGCCAGTCCTGCGCCGTTCACCATGCAGCCCACGTTGCCGTCCAGCTTGATGTAGTTGAGGTTGTACTTGCTGGCTTCCACCTCCAGCGGCTCTTCCTCGGTGATGTCGCGCAGTTCCTTCCACTCCGGATGGCGGTACAGGGCGTTGTCGTCGATGTTCACCTTGGCATCGAGCGCAAAGACGCGACCATCGGTGGTGGTGATGAAAGGATTGATCTCAAACAGAGAGGAGTCGGTCTCCTCGTAGGCCTTGTAGAGCGCCAGCATGAACTTCACGGCGGGTGCGATGAACTCTGGTTTCAGAGCCCCAGCTTGAAGGCGATTTTGCGCGCCTGGAAGGCCTGGAAGCCAATCGCGGGATCGATATACTCCTTGATGATCGCTTCCGGGTTCTTGGCCGCAACCTCCTCGATCTCCATGCCGCCAGACGTCGAGGCCATGAAGACCGGACGCGAGGTCTCGCGATCCAGCAGAATGCCTAGATACATTTCGCTGGCAATCGGCAGCATCTCTTCGATGAGCAACCGCCGCACCTTCTTGCCCTCGCGGCCCGGTCTGGT
This sequence comes from uncultured Acidobacteriota bacterium, assembly GCA_963787715.1. Taxonomy (GTDB): domain Bacteria; phylum Acidobacteriota; class Terriglobia; order Terriglobales; family Acidobacteriaceae; genus TOLSYN. The sequence goes on from CAWBEC010000002.1 coordinate 228,493, forward strand.
GGGTCACCAATTGCATTCCGAGAATCTTTTCCGCCAGTTCGCCGGCCTGCGTATAGTTTTTGGCCAGCTTCACGCCGCCGCCCATACCGCGGCCTCCGGCATGGATCTGCGCCTTGCACTACGACTCCGGCTGGCTCCTGCGCTCATCAAATCTTTGGCGGCGCGCTCTGCTTCTTCGCGCGACTCCACCATCGTGCCGCGCGGCACCGCCACCCCATACTTCGACAGAATGGCCTTGGCTTGGTACTCGTGAATTTTCATAGGTGATTTCTCATTCGACTTTCGTGACGTTCACTCTTAATTCTTTCGCGATTCTATAGATGGACAGACACATCCCATCGTATGTCCGGCTTGGCTCTTGCCCGACATTTTTGTCGGCCGACATTACCTGGCAGTGCCCGCGATTATACTGAGCCGCCGTACAATCCTCAAAGAGGATTCACTGAACGGGCGGTTGAGGTGCTCACCAAGGTAACATTCCATTTCCAGGGCGGTTCCACAGAAGGTGTACACCGTCAATGGCAGTTCGAGGCAGAAGAGACTCTGGGGCGCAACCTAAAGGCGAGAGCAGTATCGGGCTACGGCCACTAGGGAATTGCTCTAAGAGATGTGTTCAACGCTGGGTGATGGTGACCTGATCGGTGCCAACGATCGCGCTGTCAATGCGCGACGGAAGGTGAAAGGTGGAGTCCAGGCCGACGGCGTTGCCGTACTTGGGGCGGAGGAAGCGGTCGGAAAAGTACTCCAGGGCGATGCGCGGAATCGTCGAGGCCATCGAACATAACCGACTCGACGTGCACGCGGCCGACTCCATTGGCAGCAGGAGAGCTGGGCGATGATCGTGACATGGTGCTTGCCGGTGAAGAGCGCCAAGAGGGGATTGCCGCGGGTACGATTGGCGGTGAGGCGATCAAAGTCGATGTCGGCATCGCCATGGGCGACGCCGGGCTGGCTGGAGATGCGAACGTTCGAGACGCCGTCGGGTAACTTCACGCCGCCCTGGTTCAGATAGGCGTTCCATTCTTCGGCGGTCAGCACGGTGGGGCGAGTGGAGGGACTTGGAGTTCGTCCGTTTTCGGCGATCCAGGCGAACTTGTGTTCGGCGCTGGCAAAGGCAGGGGAATGCGCATTCTGAGCGTAGGAGGCAGCGAGCAGAAGTGTGCCCAAGGCAAGGACTGCAATTGTCGAGGCGATTTGGCTTCATCTGCGTCTGGCTTGAGTGGGTTGCGGCGCCGGCGTGCTGATCAGCGGAGTGCTCAGTTGCGGCTTGAGGAGCGTTCCTGAGAGCTTCCAGACGGTACCCTTGTCTTTATCCTGGGCGAATTCCAAGTTGAGAGCGGAGTCGCGCGAGACCGTTCCACTCAGTTGATAGATGCCGGCCGGGGTGTTCCATTTACAGGCGGAGATCGTCCAGCCATCTTCATCGAGCGATACTTTGCCTTCGCCAAGCAGCACGCGCATAGACGCTTTGGGGTCAGGAGAGATTCTCAGCTCGCCGCCGTGCCAGGTGAATTCGGTTTCGGCCGTGGCGGAAGTTGCCAGAGCAGCGGCGTCCCAGCCGGACATCTTCAGCTTGTAGTTGATGTCCACTGTGCCGCTGCCGACGGGAGCTTTGAGGAATGCGCCGAGTTTTTCTGCCTGCACGCGCGAGGCGGCCCCGACGCTCTCGTATTTGGGCTCCTTGCCGGTGAAGTCAATCTTCCAGCCGCCGGAGATGCCGCCACCGAGCAGATCAGCGCGGGTGTTCTTCAGTTCCAGTATGCCGTTGGCGATGGAAAAGGAGGTCTGAAAGTCGGAGCCGGTGGTTGCGCCAAGGGTGAGCCGGCGGGAGCTGAGGCGTCCGGAGGCGCGAAGATTCGCGATCACATTGCGCTCGGCTGCATTGCCGCCAAAGAGCCCGAACCAGGGCCTTTTCTTCAGGTGCGGATTGAGCACCTCATTCCACCGTTCTGGATTGAGGTCGTCGGTGCGGAGATCGAAGCTGGAGACGCAGGGGGATTCACTGTCGCAGAAGCGCGGAAAGCTGGCGCTGCCCGCAGAGCGAGACCTTTCCGATGGTTGCCGAAGCATTGCGCAAGAGGAAGCGATTCCGTTCGAGTTCGACACGGGCGTTTGCGATTGCGACTGGCGCGGAGAGTCCGGGGACTTCGGCGCGAGCATTTTTTAGCTGCGCCGTGCCGGTCACTTCCGGTGCGGAGATAGCCGCCCAGTTTCCGCCGATCACCAGATCGATTGCGGCAGGACCCGCCAGCGCGAGTTTGGGCGCACCGACGCCAGCGGCGCGGGCAAATTGCTGCAAGCGCTCGAGAGTTGCGTCTCCCTTGACGTGCAGAGCAAAGCGCTCGTCGTCGAGGATTCCATCGACGGTGGCCGGGCTGGCGGCGCCAAGGGGAAGATTAAAGCTGTGCACCACGAGAGCGCGAACAGGGGGCGGCGTGGCGGAATGGCCAGGGGAATGGCCGCGTTGCCGTGCGGGCTCCTGGGTCGTATCGACGGTGGCCTCGGCTTTGCTGAGCGCGAGGTCTTTGCCGAGGACGGCGGAATGAACAACGAGGTCGTTGACGGTGAGGTTGCCAATCCAGGTGGAGGGCGCCTCGCTCATGCGGCTGGCGTGAAAGGAAGCCGAGATGCTCCCCTTGGCGGCAAGGTCGTCGGGCAAATCGCGCTTGGCACGCCGCGCCAGCTTCAGCACGGCATCGGCTCCCAGCTTTTCGGCGGAGATTGCGAGGTCGTAGCGGGGATCGCGAAGACCGCTGAGCGTGCCGTGGACCGAAAGCAGTCCGCCTTCGAGGGGAAGGTGGCACTCGGTTTGTTGGAGCAGGTTTGCGCTGACGTTCAACTCGCCGGAGCAGGAGGCATTGAGGTTGGCGGAATCGTCGCTGGAGATATCAAAGCGCCGGAAGTCGCGGAGTTTGGCCGCGGTGGTGAAATGAAGATCGCCGGGGGTTCCGCTGAATTGCGCACTGGCCTCCAAGGCACCGCGCCAACCGCGATCCTCGCCATAGATGAGGCGGGTGAGATTGCCGAGCTGGACGCGCTCCCAGGTGACATTGGCCTTCATTGGCGCGTTGCGCAACAGATCGGCGCGCTGGATGGTGGCCTCGGCTTTTACGGTTCCGGTGTCGGTCACGGGCATATCGGTGCGCACAGGGCGCGCGGCTCGAGCCTCATGCGCCACTGGTTTTCAGCCGGGCTCCAGAGAGTGAAATCGGCATCGGTGAAGGAGAAGACGCTTTTTTCCAGACCGTACTTGAAGTTAATGCGGCCACGGGAAGCTTCGATATAGGGAAAGCGCGGGCGCGTCGTCTTTGAGAGCGGGGAGAGCGGACCGGAGGTGGGTGCGGCCTGGGTGCGCGAGGCCTTCCAGAGAAGCGACTCGAGATTCCAACTGCCATCCTCGCGCTCGACAAGATTGAGGCTGGGGTAGTTGAGATTCAGGCGGGAGATCTCCAAGTGGCCGCGCCAGAGGGAGCTAAGGCTGAGGTAAGCGGTGACCTCTTCGGCGTGGAGGATGGGCTCAGCGCTGTAGGCGGGGTCATCGCCGATGGCAACATTGTCGAGGTAGAAATCCGGGCTGCGGCAGCAGACGCAACTCGACCGCGTCGACGGTGACAGGACGCCCGAGCGCATTGCTCAATCGACGCAATCACCCGGCCCTTGTAACGGCTCACGTTAATGAAAGGCGGCAGCACGAGCGCAGCCACGGCGAGAGCGACCGCAATGAGGACTACGCGACGGATGGTTCTCCCGGTGGCTTCGCTGGCCATCAGCGCACCACGTGCAACATTCGCGACCAGCGGGTGTCAGTGAAGAAGTGGGTGAGAATGTGGACCGAAGAAGGCGAGGCGATCTCCCACGCTCGTCTTGGTGTACTGGTCGTCGGGAGTCCGGAAGGACCAGTAGATGAACATGGGGCGCCCTACGACGTTCTCACGGGGAATGAAGCCCCAGTAACGGCTGTCGTAGCTGACATCGCGATTGTCTCCCATGCCGAAGTAGGCGTTGGGAGGAACCACGATGTCTTCGCCCTGGATGTGATCCTGCTCGGTGATCTGCCAGTCGGGCGAGAGCTGGTCTTCGCGGGTGGGAGCCACGGCGGGGAATTCGTCACGGTAGGGGCGGTAGTCGCCGATGGAGTGGATGGCGTAGGGCTCATCTCTGCAACTTGCCGTTGAGGTACACCCTGCCGCCGCGCAGATGAATTCGGTCGCCGGGAACGCCGATGACGCGCTTGACAACAAACAATCCCGGCTCGGAGGGCGAAACGAAGACGATGATGTCGCCGCGCTTGGGGTCGCGGTAGGGAATGATCTTGTCCATGAAGCTGGACTTTGGCGCCAGCCGGACGCGATCGACGAAGACGTGATCGCCGATGAGCAGGGTGGAGACCATGGACGAGGTTGGAATCTCAAAGGCCTGCATGCAGAACGTAATGATGAATAGGCCAATGACGAGCACGGAGGCGATGGAGGCCACGAACTCCGGCGTCGTTTCCTTGGGCTGTACAGTTTGCTGCTTCTGTTCCAGTTCTTTTATATCTTTCGCCAACGTAGTCCAATCCTGATCCGGCCGGCATCAAGGCGCCAGGCGCAGAATCCGCCGCCAACGCAAATCGCCGAGCACATGGGAGATGCGGGCGGGTAGAGTAAGAAGTTTATCATTCGCGACGGTGCTTGCCGCCGATTCATCGTCATCTTCGTCGGCCTCGGACAATGCTGAAGTAGATCAACAAGGGACGGCCAATGATGTTTTCGCGGGGGACAAATCCCCAGTAACGGCTATCCAGGCTCTGGTCGCGATTGTCGCCAAGGACGAAATATTGGCCGGGCGGAACGGTCAGCTCTCCGTCCTGCACCAGGGGTCGCAAGCGCGTGGCCCATTCGCCCTGAACGTTTTCATTGCCCCGATTGCCGGCTGGAAAATTATCGCGAAATTCATCGGGGAAATGCTCTTTGAAGACCACGTAGGGCTCGTGAAGAACGCCGCCATTGATATAGACGCGGCTGTGCGACAAATGTATGCGATCGCCGGGAAGTCCGATGATGCGCTTGACGAAGTGCTGCGCTCGGGTCCACGGGATAATGGAAGACGACGATGTCACCGCGGCGAATGGCCCGGTATGGCAAGAAGGCCTGCCAGTGGCCGCCGGGGCCGAAGCGGGTCTTGTCCACCAGCAGGTAGTCGCCGACCAGCAGAGTGTCTTCCATCGAGCCGGATGGAATCCGAAAAGCCTGCACGACAAAGGTGATGACGAACAGCGCGATGATCAGCGCCAGCAAGCGAAAGCTGAAGGTGCGCCATGAGGTTCCAAGGCTTACGCCTGGGCTTTAGGCGGCGCTTGGCTTTGAGTCCTGGAACTCGACGATTCCTAGAATCTGGGCTGAAGTCCGGTTTGGAGTTCGGGCTGAAATCTGGCTCATTCATGATGACTGCTCTGGAGCCGTTCGAGCGCCTTCTGGGCCGCCAACTGGCTGGCTGCTTTCTTGCTGTTGCCGCGAGCCCTCGGTGGAAAATTCAGCTTCGTTGCCGGAATCGAGCACGACCACCTGCATGGTAAAACTCTTGCGGTGCGCCGGTCCCTCCTCGTCGACCATCTGATAACGCGGCTCGGGGCGTCCGCTGGCGCGCAGCAACTCCTGCAGCCGCGATTTGTGATCGGCAACGAGGAGAACTTCGCCGCCGGCGCTGGAGAGCCGGTCCAAGCTCGGGTTCCAGAATGTGCGAAAGCACAAACGTGCGCGCCAGATTCAGGCCGCCATCGAGATAGAGGGCGGCGAGCAGGGCTTCGACCGCGTCGGCGAGCAGGGCGGTCTTGCGGCGGCCTCCGGTTTTTTCCTCTCCCCGGCCAAGCCGGAGGTAGCTCCCCAGATGCAACTGGTGGGCGCAGTGCAGGAGATGATTGGCATTGACGAGATGGGCGCGAAGCTTGGAAAGCTCACCCTCCTGATAGGCAGGGAAGCGCTGAAAAAGCTCCTGGCTGGCGACCAGTTGCAGGACGGCGTCGCCGAGGAATTCGAGTTGCTCATTGTCAGCGGCCGGGCCGAGGCTCTCGCTTGCGAAGGAGCTGTGGGTCAGCGCCTGCTCCAGCAATGCGCGATTTGCGAATTGGTGGCCGAGCGCGGTTTCGAGATTGTCGAGCGGAAGATGCTTCATAGAAAAACTTGCGAAAATCGGCTTCCGCACCTGCTGACAAGCGCGGAAGCTCCGGAATCACTTACCATGGGACTTGGCGGAAGAAAGCTTTTCTCCAAGTGCGCCTGCTCCTGCTCCGCCAATTGACGAAGCTGACTACCGGGCTGCGAGGCGTCAATTGCCTTCTGCGCGATGATCGCAGCCGTGGTGTAGTCGCCGTTCTTGTCGTGCGCAACGGAGAGGCGCAGCCAGACCACGGCGTCGGTGTGTTCCTTCTCCTCGGCAGCCGCCAGGTCGTACTCCTTGAATTGCAGTGAGGTAATCCTGCTTCTTGAACGCAACGGTGGCGAGAACTTCGTGGGCGGTTCCGCGCATTTGGGCGAGCGCGGCGGCGAACTGCTCCGGGGTGAGGTTGGCCGGAGGCGCGATCTCGCCGGTACTTTGCAGAGCGCTGCGTGCATCGGCGTTGGCTTCGGCGAGGCGGTCATTGCGGTCGAGATCGCTGTCATGGGTGCGCTCGGCGAGCACCTGGGCCGCGGTCAGCAAGGCGACCGCGTTGTTGGGATCGTACTTAAGAGCGGCGCGGGCCATCTCCAAGGTTTTGACGGGATCGTTGACCTGCTGATAGAGCCCCATCGCCTGCTGGAAGAGAATGGAGCGCAGCTCGCTGTCGGGAAATTTCTGTGCGAAATCGGTGGCCGCAGCTTCGAGCTTGGCAGGGTCGGTCAGCGAGGCCGCAGCCTTGTAGGCATCGAATTCAGCCTGCGTCTTCGGCTGTGGAGACTTCCTGGCCGTCGCGGGCGAGCCCTGCTTGACAGGTGCCGCCGGGTTTTGCGCAGGCGCTGGGGCACTGGACTGTGGCAAAGCCAACGCCATGGTGGCAGGAGAGCAGGAAGACAGCCGGGATTAAGTTTGCCAATTTCAAAATCGTTCTCCGTATCTAATCAGTGGAACGCTTGGTGGGCGGCTGGAAAGCCTGCTGCAATCCTTTTTCAGCCGCTGCCTTCAGTTCGGGTGATCCACCTGCATTCAAGGCAGCGCGATAGTGTTCGACTGCCTCCTGGCGATGCTCCTGCATGTCGAGGATGCGTCCCAGATAAATGTGCGACCAGCCGCGGATTTTGCTATCGCTGGAAGCCGACGCGGCACGCTCAAAGTAGCTCTGCGCATCGTTGAGCTTTCCCTGCGCAACAGCGGCGCGGGCTAGTACGAAGAGTGCTCTACCTGCATCTTCTTGCTTCTGGATCGCCTGCTCGGCGTAGTTCTGCGCGCCCTCGATATTGCCGCTTGCCAGGGCTCGCTCGGCCAGATCCACCAGCATCTCCTTGGGCTGCCCTTGCGAACCAGCTCCGGAGTCCCGCTCTGGAGGAACGGAATGGTGGCGGCATACTTCTGCTGCTCTTCGACATTGATATCGTGCAGCCAGTCGGCGTAGGCCTGGTCGAAGCCGACCTCGTCATTTTCGAAGGTGACCAGCTTGGCATAAAAGTAGCGGGTGAGGATGAAGCCCTGGCGGGTGGAATCCCAAGCGAGCTGTTCTTTTGGCTTCTCCGGACCCTTGAGGCCGCCGAGCAATCGCGCCTCGATTGCGCGGATGAGCGACTCGGTCAACAGCAGGCCCATGTCAAAGCGATAGCTCTCTTCCAGAGGAGCGGGCTTTACCGAGTCGAGCAGCGGAGAGAGGCGTTCCAGGGTGGTTCCGCGGGAGAGCAGCTTGGCATCCAGAATGTAATGCAGGTAGGTGTGGCGAATCTGGTCGAGGCGAACGGCGCCTGTGCTGGTGGGAGAAATCACGACATAGTAGTCGTCGGCATAGTTGCGCGAGTTGACCTCGCCGGGAGCAGCGAGCGGCTCCACGTAAACCACAAACTCGTGCTTGATGTAGCCGCTTAAATTGCGCTTGAGATAGAGGTCGGTGGAGACGAGAGTGTCATGAATGGGCTGGTGCAGGCTTTGGACCAACTGGTCATAATCGGGGCGGTGGCGCAGCCAGATGGCATTCAGATCCGCCGCCTGACTAAAGCGCTGCAACAGTGGCAGAAATCCAAGGACGAAGATCGCGTCCGGCGGAAGATCGCTCTCCTTGGTGCGCAGCTCGAGCTTGGGACTATCGGCCATGTTCAATCCCAACGAGACGTAGTTGGAGAGCGTGCGTGAGGCATTGTCCTGCTGGTGATCCTCATAAAAGCCGCACAGATTGCGCAGGGCCGACTGCGCCTCTTTCGATTGTGCTGCCTTCAATACTTCTGCGCGAATCTGCTGGCGCAAGGGGACTGACTGCGAAAGATCCGCGTCATAGCCGCAGGCGTTAATGGCCGCCATAACGGAAAACAAGGATTGGCTCGTCTCCACGCTCATGCGCGGCGGTTGCTGGGCGATGGCCAGCAGCGCAAGCATGGCGCAAAGCACAAGCACAATCCAAAGGCGGGTCTTCAGGCGAGCCTCCTGATACGAATCAATGAATGAGTCTTCCAGTCAGTCTTTTGAGCCAGTGTAAGAGCTGTCGGCCAGAGAAGCAAATGAAGGAGGACACTGCACTTCCTCCATCCTCGGCCAATTGAGGATCAGCCGCCCACATTGATGTGCGAGAACGAGATTACAACCCTGCCGCTGGTCGGCACTCCGAAGTTGGTTGCAGGGCGGAACTGGGCAAAGATCAGGGTATTCTTCATCTCCGGACTCAACTCGGCTTGCCCGGAAGGATTCAAGACACGGTAATCCTGCACGCGGCCATGCGCATCGATCACGGCTTCGACCAAAACGGCATCCGCATTGGTGTTGCCACCCTGGTCAAGGCCGAAGGGCGCAGCCGTCATCTCAGGCGGCGTGTAGAGATTGGTCGGTACATCATTTGCGTCGGGCAGGTGTGCAGGCGTAAGAACGCCGAATAACAATCCAAAGATCAAAACTGCAGAGAGCAAGCCTCCCGTGGCGGGGAGCATAAATGCATTGAGAGCGTTCTCCCAACGCAGGAAGCGCACCAGCAAGGCTGGACGCCGATTCTGCCGCGCCTCCAATTGCTGAGAGATTGCAATCTTCAGACGAAGGGCCAACTCAGGTGGGACTGCGTGGGGCGGCATAGTTGCCATGAACCATCGGGTGCGGCGTAGTGAGGCGAACTCGTCGGCGCAGCTTTCACACTCGGCAATGTGCAGATCAAGCGCGCGGCTATCGCAACTGTCCAACAGTGAGTCCAGCTGGGGAGAAAACGACCGTTTTGCCTCGCTACACTTCATGGCGTTACCTCAACTTCCCGGTTCCTCGGTGCGAAGTTGTGGGCACGACCCTTTGCATCAGCTTCCGGGAATACTCCTGCCTCCGGACCTAACTCGTGCGCATAGCGTTCCATACGCTTCCGCAGAGCCTCGCGTCCGCGAACCAGCCGGGACTTGACTGTGCCCATGGAAGTTTCCGTCATCTCGGCGATTTCTTCATAGGAGAGATCTTCTAAGTCTCGCAGAACCACCGCCGTACGATAGTGCTCGGGCAACTCCTGCAAAACCTGCTCCAGACGCGCCCGCAGCTGGCTGCGCGCCACGCATTCAAAGGGTGACTCGGAATCATCCACAAGGCTGTCGCGCAGAGAGACCGCGTGGGGTTTGCTCTCATCGTTGGCGGAGCCAATGGCAGGCTCAATCGAAAGCTCCCGCACTTTATGGCGGAAAAACCAGCGGCGGCGGTTGCTGGCTTCATGGACGGCGATGCGATAGATCCAGGTCTTCAGGCTGCTTTCGCAATTGAATTTTGAGATCCCGCGGAAGATCTTGATGAAAACTTCCTGAGTGGTATCGGGTGCGTCGCTGGGATCATCGAGAAGGCGGTAAATCAGGTTGTATATCGTGCGATGGTACTGCGCAGTCAGGCGCGCGTAAGCATCCTCGCTCCCCGCCTTCAACTCGGCGACAATCAAAGCATCCTGCGGACGCATCTCCCAAGATGCGCTGGCTAGTTCCCCCAAGGTCGTGACTCCTGCGGCGATCACCGTACCTCCATGTTAATCCTCTCGACGGCGGCGGCCACAGACGCAAGTTTCTGAATTCACGAAACTTTCGCAAAGAAGTCCGTCCTGCGTAGTGCAGTGGAAGGTGCTGGTACACATCAACCTATATAGACGCCAGCAGCGGCAAAAATGTTCCCTGAAATCGGCGAAGGCGAACAGAATCGCGTGCGGCGCGCTTACTGCTGCGTCTGCGGCGGAGGAGCTTTCTTGCTGGGCTTCTTTTTCGCGCTTGGCTGGTTATCATCCACAACGACCTTGGCAGGTGGTTTGGTTGTGGCCGGGTTGGTTGACTTTTTGGAGCGAAGGCGCGCCAGTTCGGCGTCACTGGCACCGGCGAGCTGGTCCACGCGCTCGGCGAACTGGTGCCGAAGCTGGTCAAGTTGAGTGAGGTCTGTGGCCAGAGATGAGTATTGCTCCTGCGGGCCGAAAGCTCCAGCCGACTCGGTAAGCGACGAAAACGAATCATAGAGCGCGTTCAGGTTGCGGTAGAGCCTGAAATTAGCAATCAGAGAGTTGGGTTCAGCTTGGACTCGCAGCAGCAGATCCGGAATTGCGTTGGTGAGATTTCTGCGGATGGACGTTGCATTGGCCTCGGACTGTTTCCTGATTTGGCTATCCGTCTTCCATTTGTCGATTCGCAATCGGCTTAGGTCTGCATCGGATTTCTGAGCCATGGCTTGCACCGTGATCAGTGACTCTCGCAGCGCTAAAGCAGACGAGGTGTTGTCGGCCGTCGCGCCGGCCTGCGGTGATGGTGATTGAGTTTGGCTGGTGGAGGTAGTCTGACCAGGCAACTGCGTGGGAGCCACACAGGCGAGTAGGAGACAAAGGACAATTTTCATAACAGGGATTTTACCCGTTGAACCCAGCGAGACTGAAACACCTTTCGGCCTTAGGATGCAGAGCAGGGTAAAAAAAGCATGCAATTCAGGTGATCTTCTGTGAGAACCCACTCCGCTCCTGCTGCCCGGGATGGCGCGGCGCGGGAGACATCCAATTGTAAAACAACGCCCAGGTGAGAAGCGCAGACAGAACCAGGGCTGAGGTGGCGCCCAGCAGTATCATCGACAAATTCGGCTTAGGCGCAATCATCGCAGGATTTGGCGGTCGATATTCGACGCTTGGATCGTGAGGTTGGGTTTCATAGGCTCGACGCCACACCTCGCGTGCAGGATCCGAAGCAAAGTGAATTAAGGGATCAGAGCGCGAGTTTTCGGGCGATTGCACGATAGCGAGACCAGGATAAAGCTGCTCGTTGCGAGCTAACGGTTGCACTCCGTATTTACCCCGCTCATTCTCAGGACTCTCCCGCGACCGCGGTCGATCTCGCGAGGGCTCCTCCGGTTTATATGTGCGACTCTCTTGGGCCATGACCATAAGTAAGATGCGTGTCGACCCATGAGTTGTTAGCATCGTCCGAAGTTCTTGAGAGTTAAAAGGCAAAAGAAATCCTGGGCCTCTGCGGCAGAGAAGCAACGGGCGCTCGCCTAATCCGTGCGCCTGCGTATCCGGCGTGGGTTGAGAAACCCTTCTCAACCTTGCGGTTCCACAACACTGTCCGGCGGCCTTCTCTTGCTAAATAGCCAGGGCTATATCTTCCTATTTTTACCAGTAACTTTGCCGCTTGACGGTTCGACAACACTGTCTGCGACCTTACCTTTGTGTCGAGTGACGTTTCTCATTCTTGTAGCTCGACAACACTGGCTATGCGACTGTCGCTCTCTTAAGAAGAAAAAGAGTAACTCGCCTCTTATTATCAAAAATAAAGGGGCATACATTCGAGGCTGCAAATACAAGAGCAGTGCCGCCGCAAAGGTGAATGACGTGATGCTGCAAGACAAAACGTAGTTACGAGGAGCGTGTGACGCAGTTACGGACTTCTTCCCGGTTCACACTCCACTTCCTCATACGTTTTCGGTGGCGTGATAACAACGGGATACATTTTGGGAAGGGAGCTATCCGAGACATTAGCGGTAAAGGGCTGTTCATTGTAGCCGGGATTCTGCCGGCTCCTCACAGTGTGATTCGTTGCTGGTTTTATTTGCCTACAAGGGAACAGCTTTTTTTTGAACATGGGTACAGGGTGACCGCAGTAGCCAGAGTTCTAAGGGTCAACGCCGATGTTAGCGGTAAGGACGTTGGATTTGCGGTGTTCATAAGGGGAATTGCTCTTAAGGACTGTGAAGACCATAGAAAAAGCGGGGCTTTCTTTCATAGAAGTCCCATGAGGGAAAGCAACTAGAGCGCGGGCACGATGACCTTGAAAGCCAATTGCAGTTCGAGTAATCACCCGACAAACAGCACGAACAAGTCGTGAAGAGGAATAGAAACATGAAGCGCATTCTGTTGTCCATTCGTTTACTGTTAGGAACTGCTGTATTCGCCAACAGTCAGATTAGCTCCACTTACCACTACAGCCGGTTTTTGCGCGATCTCCAAAAAATCGGCTTGCGAAGCTGGTACTTCGTTGCCTTTCTTTTCTGCAAAAGGATTTCCGGGCCGCCCTCAGAGCCTTTGAACGCTTCAACTGCTGTGCACAGATCAGGTGTAAGGACACCCATCACAGCAATCCTCTTGCTGACTATGACAGGACTTGGCAGTGCCTCTGCCCAAACGGCCACGATTAACTGGACAAATATCCATCAAGTAATTGACGGTTTCGGCGCAGCAGACGCGGGTAACGGCGGGAGCATTTCGTTGGCCCAACAAAAATTCTTTTTTGGACAAGGAGCCGGACAGCTTGGTTTTTCGCTGCTGAGGACCAATGTTACTGATGGTTCATCCCTTGCACCGGGAAGCTGCACGAGTGCTGGCTCAAGCTGCGCTGGTGCATATGTTAGTGACATGAAGGCAATCCTTGCGAACGGGGGAAAAATCTATGCCGCTCCTTGGTCGCCCCCGGTCGCCTATAAAACAAACCGCAAGATAACATGCACGAACAATGCAGGTTTGAAAGCTTCGAGTTACTCGGCGTATGCGACTTGGCTTGCTAACTTCGTTACGAGTTTGGCACAACAGGGTGTTAATCTCTACGCAATATCCGTCCAGAACGAGCCTGATATATGCACAAGCTACGACAGCGCTATTTGGACAGCAGCAGAGATAGAGAACTTCGTACAGAGCAATCTGGGCCCTACATTCGCAGCGAATAAGTTATCGACGCTCATCTTCCTGCCGGAGACCTCCGGCTACTATGATCTAGCTACATTGGGCAGTGGCTGCCTCGGTAATTCTTCGTGCAGCCAGTACGTAGGAGGAATCAGTTGGCACGACTATGATGCCAGACTTAGCGGCACAAACACAGTTGCTGCCGATCCCTATCCTAACGGCAATCCTTCGGGGAAAAAGTATTGGCAAACAGAAGCGTCTTGTGGACCAGGTTTCGGACCGGGTTTCTGCCAATCCGGCTTTAATACCGATATTACAGATGCCCTTGATTGGGCAGCAGTCATTGACCAGCGGATCGCGGTCGATGGCGCCAATGCATGGCTCTATTGGTGGTTGGTTGATTGGAACAGTACTGACGATCAAGGGCTCATGGCGAGCAACGGCACCGTTCCGAAGCGTGCCTACATGATGGGGCAATATAGCAAATTTGTGCGTCCTGGCTATTACCGTATCGATGCGACGCACCTTCCGGAAACGGGCGTTAGCGTCTCCGCATATCAGAATACGGCTACGAAAACTTTGGTTATCGTCGCTACCAACTATTCCAGTTCGGCAGTGGCCCAAACATTCACGCTGACGAACGCACCAGCATTTTCGACATTGACTCCGACGATTACATCCGCGAGTGTGAATCTTGCTCAACAGGCGAGTATATCGGTGTCATCCAACTCGTTCACTTATACGTTGCCGGCCGACAGCATTACGACGTTCGTAGGCAGCGCTCCGTAAAGACGTGACACGAGCGAAGAGCAGGTTTTTCGTTAGGGGCGGTCCGTGACGTGCATTCCTTGACTGGGAGTGTAGGTTACGGCCCCACTTTGTCGTAGATGGATGGGCGGAGCAGACCCTTAGCGGAGGACAAGGCCACTTCCACTCTACTCGAGACGTTCAGCTTGTCGAAGATTCGAAAAAGATGGTTTTTCACCGTATGCTCGCTCAAATACAACTTCTTCGCGATTTCCTGATTGGTATAGCCCTTGGCCACCAGCGCGACGATTTCGTCCTCCCGCTTCGTCAAACCCCGCTCAGCTGAGTCCACAGAGCGCAGCGGTGCGGCGAGTGACAGCGCCTCCAGAATAAACTGCAGGTCACGGCTGTTCGCCCATATTTGTCCCCGGTGTACCGCGCGTATGCACTTGAACACTGCGCTGAGAGATTCGGCACGGACAAACACTCCCCTTGCCCCGCCGCGAAAGGCGCTGACGATCACCTCGCGATCTGCCTCGTCGGCCAGCATGATCACGCGTACCTGCGAGTAGGAAATAGTCAGTTCACGTAGAGCTTTGAAACCGCCCAAACGAGCGTCTTGTAAGTGGACACTCACCAAGGCCACATCGGGAATGCGCTCGCGGAGTTTATAGAGAAGTTCCTCAACGGTGGTAACGCAAGCTGTGACTTCAAATCCGGCACGGCGCAGTGCTCCTCCGAGCAATTCGCCCGCAAACTTACTTAGGTCAGCCACGAGGACAGCAACATTCACATCAACGGATTTACTACTTTCACGCGTCACAGATTTCATGGACACCGAAGTAGATGCGGAGCACGGCTCAATCGATGTGTGTTTCCTAGCATTCCTAAATGTCACAGAGAGCGTACTGGAAAAAGTTGCATGGCAAAGCTCTTTATCTACTCCCGCTTACTCGCGCGTGGGCCAAACTAGATCTCTGGCCGTGGTAGACCAAAAACAAAAACTCCCGGCTGCCTTCAGCCGGGAGTTTGCAAGTTTCGCGTGTAATGCTGTCAACGTAAAAAAGCAACTCACTTTGTTTGTGTAATGGTGCTCACGTGAACTGAAAGCAGATACAGAGTTCCAGAGGTAAGAAGGCGAGCGTTCAATCCGCAGCGACCTCTTTCGAACGTATGTCTGTGTGGGCAATAACATCCGGCCGACCGATACTAAGGTAAAAGAAACCTAAGCTCCGCATTGTGTCGAGGCTGAGCAGGTTGCGCCCGTCGATCACGATAGGGTAGCGCAGGGAGCGGCGGATACGAGCCCAGTCAAGAAGTTTGAACTCTTCCCACTCGGTCAGGATCAGCAGGGTGTCGGCGCCCTCAGCCGCTTCGTATGCCGAGCGCATGTATCGTACGCCGCTGGGCAGCAGTTCGCTCGCACGCTGCATGGCCGCAGGATCGTAGACTTGAACCTCAGCTCCTTCTTGCAGCAAGGATTCCACAATGGCCAGAGCAGGGGACTCGCGGACATCGTCAGTGCCGTTCTTAAAGGCGAGGCCCAGCACGCCCAATCGCTTGCCTTTCAGCGTCCAGAGCGCACTGCGAATCTTCCGCAGAAAGCGCTGCGGCTGGTCGTTGTTGATGCGCATGACTTCTTCCAGCAACCGGAAATCGTAGCCGCACTCGCGCGCCACCGCCTGGTAGGCTGACAGATCTTTGGGAAAGCAGGATCCGCCGTACCCAATCCCTGGATAGAGAAAACGGCGACCGATGCGGGTATCGCTGCCGACGCCTTCGCGCACATCGTCGATGTCCGCACCTACTGACTCGCAGATGGTCGCCACAGCGTTGACGAAGCTGATCTTCATGGCCAGAAACGCGTTCGAGGCATACTTGATCAGTTCTGCCGATTGTGTGTTGGTCATGATCAATTGCGGAGCACCCGCGAATTCTGCCGGAGGCGTGATCCTGTCCGCCTGGCGATAATAGTGGCCATCCAACAGGGGCTGGTAAATCTGGCGCAGCAGGCCGGACGCCATGATCGTGTTGGCGCCGATGACGATGCGGTCGGCATAGAGAAAATCAGTGACGGCCGTGCCTTCGCGCAGAAACTCCGGGTTGGAAGCAACATCGAATGCGTCGCTCGGCGCGCCTTCCAACAGCATCACTCGCCGTACCCAATCGCTGGTGTATACCGGAACTGTGCTCTTTGAGATCACTACTTTAAAGTCGTTGACCGCACTGGCGATCTCACGCGCCACCGACTCCACGTATGACAGATCAGCTTCTCCGTTGCGGTTTGGCGGCGTGCCCACGGCCATGAACACGGCTTCGCTGGCCATCACCGGCTCGCGCAAGGTGTTGGAGAAGGTGAGGCGCTTGCCGCGATTTCTGGCCAACAGTTCTGGCAGGTACTGCTCGTGAATGGGACACTCTCCGCGGACCAAGGCGGCATACTTCGCCGGATCATTATCGACCAGGATCACATCGTGCCCAATTTCTGCGAAACAGGCCCCTGCCACTAAACCTACATAACCGGATCCTATAACCACAATTCGCATAATCTTACCCTCATTCCGTCGATGTAAATGCGGCTAGTTGCCGTTGAAGGGAATACTGCGCGCCAACATGGGTCCCGGAGCTAGGCACTTGACCGTCCAGCTACGGCCCGACTTATCGTTCTTGACAGTAACGGCGTCCTCGACAATCAACTCATGGTTCACTAAACGCCACACGGCCATATTTTCCGGCGCCGCAAACATCGAAATGATCACCTTCCCGTTCGGCGCGAGATTCTTCACATATTTTCGAATCATCTCTGTTGGATTTCCGAAGTAGTACAGACACTCGTTAAAGACGATCAGGTCGAATGCCTCTTCCGGTTCAAACGCTCGCGCATCTGCGACAAGAAATCTGTTACGCGCGTCCGCATGAATCCTAGAGGCTTTCCCGACCGCGTCCGAGGAGAAATCGATACCCAGATAGCGGTGGTAAGGCACAGGCTTGAGATGGCCCGCCAATACGCCCTGACCGCAGCAGACATCCAGAATGGTCTTTGGCGCCAGTGCTGACGCATACCCCACAATCAGGCTGTAGTGTCCGAGTTCACCAACACCTTCCAGACACTGCCAATGACCGCTTATGAATTCCTGGTCCCAGCTTTCCTTCGATTGTCTGCTCTCCCACATTCCTGTTGTGCTCCACAACAGGAACTTCACTCCTGAGCGTATCGTCCGGCTTATCTCTCCCATAGCACTCCTTCCGAAGCTGTTTTAAGACGCCCCTGATATGTACAGATGGCACAGGAAATAGTTTCCGTTTCGTCTGGCGTATCGATCATCAGTCCGAGCTTGTTTTATTCTCGAGCAGTATCGGCATAGGGCCGACAACTATATTCATCCCAGCCGCGTGCTTGTGGTTTTGCCAATCGCGATACTGAATGAGCCCCCACTTCGGAACATTGACGTTTGCCTCTTCGCCGTTACTTTTCCATACCGCCCACCCGACATATCCGTTGGGCCGGGTCAGCTTGCATGCCCATATGCCGTCGAGGTGCGATTCGCAGTATTCGACTTTCGCGTTGACGAGCCAGTTTGTTACCGTGCCATAGGCCACTCCGGGCATCCGAATTCCTGTCCACGAATCGCCGATTGTTCCACATGAATTGCCCCAAAGCGTTCCCCACTCGCAATTGTCATACGAGTACCAGATGAGGCGGGAGACGCCCGCCGCCGCCTGGACAATGTGATAGCGCATCAGCCATGAGGCTTCCGATTCTTGTGTGCCTTTGTGCTCGCCCCAGCTCGCTTCTGTATTCCACAGCTCCACGTGGTCAAGCCCGTAGTGAGTCAGGGTGTCGCGCGTTGTCTTAATTCCGAGATAAATATCTTCGGGATTGTTTGTATAGCCATACCCGTGAAAAGCGGCGATATCGGCATAAGGGTAGGGGCGCCCCACAAAGTCCAGCCAGCTCTTAAGCCATCGTTGTCCGCTGGGGTCTTCTGCCGTTGAGAGGCAGTGAACTGACGGGAACAATACCTTGTTGGGGTTTGTGCCGCCCCCTGGCGAGCAGAGCCCATTTGTGCAACCGCAGTTGGCAGGGTCCTTGACGATCTTGTAGAGATGCTGTGTCAGCACCAGCAGTTGGTCATTGCTTCCGCTCCAGAAGGAAGCGAGCGACGGTTCGTTCCACGTCTCGTAATATGCGATCACTCCGCAATAACGCTGCACGAGGTTTGTGGCGAATTGATCGAGGTCCGCCAAGTGCGCCGGAGGATAACAGGAGCCGGCCAAAGGTCCGTCGCATGCCCCGTTGGGATTGGCTGATGCCCACGGGGGGACGTTGCCGAAGGTGAAGATGAAATCCCGGACGCCGTTTGCAGTAGCGGCTTTGATCGTGCCGTCAAGCTTTCTCCAGTCGAATACACCTCGGGCCCACTGAATCTCGCTCCACGGCGTCACGTCCCAGAGCCGGAATGTGCCAAACGAGAATGGCGGGAAAGGGGTCAGCGCACCGGAAGGCGTTCCGCTGAACGTGGCGAGCTGGTGAATGTGCATGCCGAAATACTCTTCGGCAACCGGAACGGAGCTACTGGTTAGCGTGGAGGTGATAGGCGAGGCGGTGTATCCGAAAGGCGCGGGCGAGTTACTTGCTTTTGTTCGTGCTGCGGGCGAGTCGGATGTACCGCGTAGTTTTGCCGTCACCTGTAAAGCGAAAACCGGCGCGCAAAGCGGCAATAGAAGCAGGAGCGCGACAAAGAGGTAAGCCCAGAGGTCAGCGCGGAAGAATCGTTTTGCGCCTGGCTGTACGATGGTTTCTGTCTCCATGTTAAGTGGCACGCTTGCGCTACTCGATGCGTCTACTCGATAAGCCGGGCTTCAGGAAGACAGGGGTGCCATGCCATTTTGTTTTATTAGACGCAACGGTGCGGTACCCACTCGTACGCAGGTCTCCAACGAGCGAGGAAAGCGTACGTAAAGGAAAACACCGCCAAGTGGATAATGCGGCTTAACCTCGATTCGACAGCATTGCAGCAGATCGGCGCCGGTTCTGAGAAGACCTCTTTGAGTCGAGAAGGCAAGCGGAAATGTGCGGCCGACGATGCGCCGAACCGTTGGATTTTGTCGACCCCAAGGATAAGCGAAGCTTGTGACACGCGTCTGAAGGAGGTTGCTCAGTTCATCCTTGGACAACGATATATCCTGCTCAAGTTCATGCGGCGTCATCTGAGTTAGGTCCCGATGCCTGGCGCTGTGGCTGCCGAACTCTATGCCGAGAGCGGCCCAGTATCGAATTTGATCCGCATCCATCAGCGGTAGCTTCCTCCACTCAGAGTCCCACTCATTGATTCCGCCGATACGATTGGTAACGATGAAGACGGTGGCGCGAAAGCCAAGGCTTCGCAGAACGGGAAGTGCGTGGTCGGTAATGCTTGAGTAACCGTCGTCGAAGGTGATCACCACTGGTTTTCGAGGCAGCGCCGGCCCACCGTGATGCGCATCCCACCAGTCGCGAGCCGAAACGCCTGTGTAGCCGGCTTTTGCCAGACGCCGCATCAGTTGCTGAAATCGATCTGGAGAAAGCGTGTTGCCGGGGAACTTGCCTTCGAGATCCGGAGAGACATCGTGAAACAAAAGAACCGAGGCGTCCATTAATCCTCCGTGTAGTTGAGAGTGTCGTCTAACGCATCCTCTCGAGAGCGCGCCTTCAGCCGCCCGGTGCATACCAAGCTCAAAATATGCCAAGGCTCAATCAGATAGCGTTTCCAGAGTCTCCCGGGCTCTGCTATCAGCCGAAACATCCACTCCAGACAGAGGCGGCCGGCCCACCGGGGTGGAGTCGGTATCTCTCCGGCGATGTAATCAAGCGCGGCGCCGCAGGGCAGTGTCACCATCGAGCCCAGGCTCTTCCAATTATTCAAGATCCACTTTTCCTGTCTCGGCATTCCCATTCCGACCAGCAGAACGTTGGGAGCAAACTCCCGGATGGTCTGCAAGACGCGCTCATTGTCGTCGCCTTTAACGTCGAAGTAGCCATGAGAGATCGCGAGCTGCAGGCCGGTGAAGCGTTGGCGGAGTTGCTCCGCCGCCCTTCCGGCTACCCCGGGTTTCGAGCCAAGATAGAATACCCGCCAGTTTCGTTTCCAAGCCCTTTCCAGTATGAGCGGCAGCCAATCGATATAAGTGACCCGATCGGAAGCACTCAGGGGCACACCGAGCAAGCGGGCCAACACGACGAGACCCATACCATCGACGTGTGCGTATTGTGCATTCTTGTAGAACTTCGGCATATCAGGGTCATGATGGTAGAGGTAGATGCTATGAAGATTATGGTTCGCGATGATGCAGGGCTTTCGGGAGTTGACGGCGTCTTCCAGCATGTCGGTTAAGGTGCCGGCGCTGACTGCATTTACCCTGCATCCAAGCACGTCATACGAGGGCGGACGCACTTTTGCATTCGAACAGACGCTCATATCCATAAGCCATCTCCTCAACCGTAAACAACGCGGCCCGGCTGCGCGCAATGGCCGACAGACGAGCCCTTTCTTCAAAATTTTCGATCAGCGCGCCAGCCGCGAGTGCGAACTCCGCCGGGCCGGGCTGCGTCAGCATTCCGCCATCTGCAAGGATTTCCCGGTGCGCAGGAATATCGCTCGCCACGATGGGAATTCCTGCCCTCATGGCTTCGACCAACGCGAGGGGCATTGCTTCGTAGAGAGAAGGAAAGACAAAAATATCGGCGGCTGCCAACAGGAGCGGGATTTCTGCGCTGTCCAATTCTCCGAGGAAATGAACGCGATTCCGCACGCGCAGCTCTTCTGCCTGTTGACTCAGAGATCCTCTCAGCTCTCCGTCACCGGCAAGAGCAAGATGCGCCTGCGGCATGCGAGCCAGAGCACCCAGAAGCACTTGCTGATTTTTCTGCCGAGCCAAGCGGCCAATATTGAGAAGAAGAGGTACTCCCGTCGGCAAATCCCAGCGGCTGCGTAAGTCTGCGGCGCAAGCGGGATGAGGCGACGGCGGGACGCCGTTATAGATCCTCTGCAATGTTCGCCGGAAGCGACCCGGGTAACGATCCAGGGATCGAATTACCGCATCGGATACGGCCACGATATTCGTGTAACCGCCGGTTGCGCACAGCAGGAAATCGGCAAGCCTCGCCACCTTCGGATAAGTTTCGAGCGGATTGTGGTGTACGGCAATACGTTTGGGAATCCCGCACAAGCGGGCGGCGCACTGCCCCATCACATTCGCGTAATGCGTGTGGGTGATCACGATATCAGGCTGCTCCCGCCGAAGTTCCGAGACGAGCCGGCCTGCGATACGGAACTGATCGAGCGGGCCTGGGCGCTCCGGCCAGAGCGATCGGACCATCGGCAGCCCGTCATATGCGGCGCGTTTCCGATATAGAAACCACAGCTTGCTCTCATGCCCGCGCCGCTCGAATTCCTGTGCGAGAAGGTAAGCGACGCGTTGCGCGCCACCCGCTTCTGCCTGAGTGACCAGTTGTACAATCTTCATTTCGCGGGAACCTCCTTCACCGTTATGGCAGCTTTGGAAAGGAAGGATCGGAGACGGTGTCGCGAATGCTGCGGCACGGCGCAGAGCCCCGCAAAGAGTAAAAGATCCCATAAGGTCGGCCGGCCTGAGCGAAATGCTTCACGCAGGATGTTACAGAGTTCGCCCAAACTTGCTCCGCCGTTCGCGGCCTGTGCGGCCACGACGGTAAGAACGAAGGAGGCGAATGCCAGGGGGGTGACGTACGAGTGCATTCCACGTATCCATTCCAAGGAGAAACGCCATTCTTGTGTGTTGCTGAGGCTGGGACGCCCCTGTTCCACATAGCAGATGGCCAACGGCTGAGGACAAAACTCGAGACGAGTACCCGGCATGCACGTAACGCGCAGAAGCCAGTCCCAGTCTTCGTGCTTTTTTAAATCGTGAAATGGTACTGCGCGCATGAGAGCTGCAGACGCCAGAAGCGTTGAAGTCGGAATCAGCCCCTCTCCCTGAAAGAGGCCTTTGCGAGAAAAGAGAAACTCACTGAGATGCCGGCTTGCCGTGGGGTCTTTCTGTGGCCACAAGTAATCGGCGTGCGGCGTCCGGGCAATACAGCGAGAGGCCACGACGACCGACTTACCGGTGGACCTTCGCGCAGTGGCGAGCTGCGTGTCCAGCTTCTCGGGTACCCACTCGTCGTCGTCGTCGAGGAGTGCGATCCAGATGCCTCTTGCCGCTTCGATTCCGGCGACGCGCGCGCGAGCAACGCCCACATTCTTGGGAAGTTCGATGACCCTGAGGCGGTCATCCTGAATTTCGGAAAGAGCGGTCATGGCCGCTGCATCGGGCCCGTCTATGACGACAATCACCTCAAGGTCGCGAAAGGTTTGCCTCAGGACGCTACGCACCGCACGGACCACGAGCGCTGGGCGGTGGTATGTAGGAATCACGGCAGAGACAGTTAGCATGGTCCTTCCCTTATGCGTTCAAAGCTGAGTGCCTTCGGTCCTAAAGCAGCCGTACGCCGAATCAGGCAATAAGTGTGGGATCAAGAGGGGCTGGTTCCGCGGACAGCGCCATGTTCATGGCGTAGGGTTGTTCCCCCCGCAAGGTCCGATACTCTTGCAACTTCAGCGCCGCGTAGATGGTTACAAACAGGAGGCAGGGAAGTTCGTTGCGGGTAAGCAGGGCACTCTCAGAGACGTTGTGAACGGCAAAAAACGTGGCAAAGGCGATAGGGAAGAGCGCCGTCGGGCCCTTCCCGCGACGCGCATAACGAAGTGCTGAGGCAGCCAACGAGAGGAAGATGAGGCCAAACAAGACGAGGCCCACCGTGCCAAGACCGAGCGTCAGATCAAAATAGCCATTGTGCGAGTGTGGTGCCAACCAGCCTGCATTGACCGCTGCTTCCAGCGACTCTCCTTTCAGTCCCTGCCAAAAGGCATCGTAGCCGTAGCCGAGCAAGGGTCGCCTGCTGATCGCAATCATCACTGCCGACCAAAGCTGCTTTCTTCCCGAGAGCGTTGGGTCGCGCCCCAGCAGGGTGAGCAACAATGGCGGGGGCTGGGAGAGCCATATCGAGACTTCAGTCAAGCCGAGGATAGCGAAGACACCAATCGGCGCAAGCAGAGCCATAGGCAGCTTAATCAGTTGCCACAACGGCATTGAGCACAGAACAACAATAGCTAGAACCAGGGCGGTGGCCGAATGCGCCATGAATACCATAAGCAGCGATGCGGCGCAAAACGCGTAGTTCACAAAGAGTGCTCCTTTGCGAGCACGCGTGGCGAAGACCAGTGCACCGAGGACCATGTACGCACCCATATTGTTCTTGTGTACAAAAAAACCTCGCCATGCTGTGACGTGCGTGGGGTCCCTTACGAAGCTGGGATGAATCAAGTACGTCGCAAACGTCAGGATAATCACAAAGCCGAAGGTCAGGCCGAGCACCTCAAGAAATTCGTCGATCGAATACCGCTCGCCGAAATAGACGCCGATGACAAGCCACATGCATAGGGGAATGATGCGCCGGAATGTCAGCACGGGATCGATGCTCCACGCGATGGAGGCCACCGCAAACAGGAACAGTGCGGTCAACAGGCGCATCTTGCCCAGTGCGCCAAGCACGCGCGAGACCCTGGGCGCCGCCACAACGATAAAGAGCAGATAGATAATCGCCTGCATTATGATCGTGGCCGGCCGGAGCTCGGTGTCACCGATGCGGGGATTGTTTTCAGTCATGTCGGTATACATCTGCCCACGGAACACTTGCATGCTGAACAGCAGCACCATTACAGCTAGCGCGCGTTCAAAAAGGCGGTACATATTAAGCTCCTTCGGCAAGAGTGGCTGCTTCCTGTGGAGATTCGGTCTGAGTCTCCCTGCGTAGGTGCCGGCGAATAATCAGGTACAGCGCCACCATGAGCAGCAGATCCGTCAGCACGGTGGAGCACGCCGCCCCGCGCCACGAAAACGCCCGGATCAGCCATAGGTTTGCGATCACGTTAAACACGGCGACTAAAATCTGCGTCGTCGAGCGTTGCCACTGATAGTTGGCACCGGTCAGAACATCGGTGAGAGAGGCATGAATGCTCTTGATCAGCGGCAGGAGGCAAAGCATGCGTAATGCGGTGCTGCTGCTGGCGTATCCCGCGCCCATGATCAATGGCACGAATCCCGCGGCGAGGAACAGGGCAATCGAGACGACGATGCCGTAGGCGACGGAGCGCCGCAGAATCTGTCGCGCGAATTGATAGGCGGAGGTGACGCCATCGATTCCACGCCGGAAAAATTCCGGGTATGCGGCAGCAGCCAGGGCCCGGATCGGCAACATTGCCGCCTCAATGAAGCGAAAGGCAACCGCATAGATGGCCGCGGCTTCGACCGAAGCCAGACGCGCCAGCATCGTCTTGTCGATACTGGTGTAAACCATCTGGGCCGCTTCCACGGTTGCAAAGTGAAAGCCCTCGCGCACCGACGGTACAAGCAGGTTGAACCTCACCCGCGGACAGCCGCAAGACCAACTCACCGCCAGGACCCCAGCGCAGGCAGCGGCTAACGCTGCCGACGCATAGAGGTACGCCCAGCGCATCGGCGTCGCGGTGGTGCTGGCCAGCACGACGGCCGCGACCAACCGCAGCCCGGCCGACATTGCCAGCAATTGAGCAGACCGGTGCAACCTCTCCAACGCCTGAAAGGCCAAACTGCACACGTTGGTGATTTGGGTACAGATCAGGTCGGCGAGGCCAATGGTGACCACCATCGTTGCGCTTATGGATGGGGGCAGCACGATGGGGCGAATCAGCAGCGCCAGCAAGGTCAGCATCAGCCCGAAGCCGACAGTGACCAGAAGAGCGTTGCCGAAGTAGGTTGGCAGCACCTTCGGATCACGCACCACGTGTTTGACCATTACCTGTCCGGTCCCCCATGGACTGAAGGGCGACATCGTAATGGCCAACGCGGTGCAGGCTACAAAAGTACCGTATCCCCGGGGACCCAGCACATGGGCGATGATGACGAAGTAGGCGAACTGGGCCGCCAGTTGCAGTCCCTGCCCGCCCAACATCCAAGTCGCGTTGCGTCCGATGTTGGATTGCAGCTGCCGGGTCGCAAGCTCTCGCAGCCGCCTCCACACGGTTGCATTCTCACAACCCGTGCCCGGCTTAGTGGACGGCTGCGGCATAGACCGATGCACTGCCAAGGGAGGTGACGATGGCCTGCGTACTCTGGCCCACCGACTTCAAGACGCTGTTGGGGACATAAAGAACATCGTTGGGATGCATTTCGATATCCTCCCCACGACCGTGCACCAGGTCGCCGATACGGACCTGTTTCGAAACATAGCCATTGGGCGTTTTGCACAGCAAGGTCGCACCGTTCATGGAGGCCGACCGATTGGTTCCTCCTGCCTGCGCCAGCGCCTGAAGCAGCGTAATTTTGCCGTTATTCTGCATCGTAAATCCGCCAGGACGGTTCACGTCGCCGAGTACGTAGACGATGCCCGCGCGCGGTACTACGACCAGGTCTCCGGGAAAGACTTGGACATTGTTTGCCAGCGCTGTTTTGGCATCATCGCTCTTCAATGCAGCTGAAACGTTTTCCTCGGTTCCCGAGCGCCGCCGAATTGTGACGTTTGTGTCCGCGATGTTGGTCAACCCGCCCGCCATCGAGATTACGTCCAGCAGGGTGCGCGAACCGAGTACGGAGTACACACCGGGGTGTTGCACTTCTCCCGTCACCGAAACCCCTTGGCTGGAGTACTCCTCGATCAAGACATTGACCTGGGGGTGGAGCAGGAAATTGTGGTCCTGAAGTTCACGGCCAATCAGCTCTGCAGCTTGCTGCGCGGTGAGGCCCGCCACCTTGGTGGCTCCGATCAGCGACAGTTGCACTGCGCCGTCGGCCTCGACACGAACCTTTTGCGTGAGCTCCGGCGAGTCGTAGACAGAAATGCTCAGCAGGTCGCCGGAGGCGATCGGCACTGCCACTGCCGGGGGTTGCGTGGACGAGCCTCGGATGGTGAGTGTAGGTGTGCCGGGAGATGTCTGCGCGAGCGCCGGCGATGCCCACGGATGAGCGACGGACAGCAGAATCAGAAGGTAAACATAAGCGTTCCATCGGCGCCGAATCATGCGTGGCCTCCCTTTGACTTGTTATCGTGCAACGCGCCAGCTAACTGATGCGGATCCGCATAGCCATAGTTATTCTTGTCGGCATATGCTCCGGAGTACTGAAAGTACTCGGTGGAGCGGACATCCATTGCGTTCACAATCGCCCCTCGGCACTCGACCCGCACATCCCGAAACGTGCGGATGACCCGGGCGATCGATTGACGAGTGCTGACGGCGAAGCGGACTACGAGGATCACCGCGTCCACTTGTGGGGAGAGAACGATGGCATCGGTAAGGGCAAGCACCGGTGGAGTATCGATCACCACGAAGTCAAACTTCTCCCGCCACCTTCGAATTGCGGCTGCCATTTTCTTCGAGCCCAGCAACTCCGCCGTATAGGGCGGACATGTGCCGGCCCCTAAGAACGTAAGTCCTGGAAGTTCCTTGACCGGCTGATAGGGGTCATCGCCAAAATCTTGCAACAGAACCTGGGACAAACCGATTGGGGTTTTCCCTATCAGATTTCTGGTTAGACTCCCGTGCCGGAAATCCGCATCGACCAACAATACCTTGCTGCCGTTCTGTGCGAGCGTGGCTGCGAGATTTAATGACGCAAAGGTTTTGCCTTCAAACGGCAGGCCGCTGGTCAACATGATCACTTTCGACGGCAGCTCTGGACGCGATAGCAGCAACGATGCGCGCAGAGCTCGGAAAGCTTCTGCAGTCATGGATTGCTCGGGGGTTACAAGCAATTTGAGGCGGTTAACCGACGCTGTGCCTTTACCGGCAAGGCGTTTTTGTGCTTTGGTCTTGTCTTTAGACTCCAGTTGCTGATGTGGAATTACGCCCAGAACCGGCACGGAATTTGTGGCCTCAATCTCTGCAGGGTTGCGCAAAGTGCAGTCCATCGTCTCGGAAACAAAGGCGCAAGCGACTCCCAGCATCAATCCGGTCAGGCCACCTAACGCCATGTATAGCGGGACGTTCGGCTTGGCGGGAGAATCGGGGACCAAGGCTCGACTTACCAGGTTGATGTCGTTGGAATGTAATCCGGCCACAACTTCCGCCTCTTTGAGCCGCTGCTGCAAGCGATCGTACAGTTCACGGTTCGAATCGGCTTCATGTTTGGCAATCATGAAATCGATTGCTTTGGAGTTCATCTTCGAGGCGACCGCCGTTTGCTGTTGGAAAGCATTCTTTGCCGCTGCCTCGGACGAAAGCGCTACCGCGTACTCATCGCCCGCGCGTTTTGCGACTTTCGCTAACTCATGCTTGAGGTCGGTGCGAACCGCATTCAGTTGTTCTTTGATCTGCAGGAGCCGGGGATGATCGGAACCATACTTGGTGGCGGCCTCAGCATATTGGGCATTGAGCGCGGTTTCCTGCTGGCGGAGGCTAACGAGCAGGCTTGATGTAGTTCCAGTAAGAGGGCTTCCTCCCTGCGAGGAGCTGCCGAGCAGGCTGGCAGCGACCTCAGGATCGCCGTTTCGGGCGAGTTTGTAAACAGCCTCTTTCATGAACCGATTGGTCTCTGCCGCAGCTACCTGAGCATTGAGTTGTTCCAGGCGAGTGAGAGCCACATTGTGGGTTTCATCCGTTCCAAAAATTCCGGTGTCCTTCTGCAACTGGGCTGCACGCTGCTGGGATTGCTCCACCTGCGACTTAAGGCCGGCCAGTTGGCCGCCCAACCAGTCCGACGCTTTGGAAATCGCGGTATAACGGGCCTGGAAGTTGTAGTCAATAAAATCCGTGAGGAGTTGATTCACGATACGCGCCGCGACCGTCGGGTCGGTGTGCGTATAGCTGACGTTGATCAGACGCGTACCGGGAACGGCCTCGACGTTCAAGTTCTTGGACCATTGCCGCAAAATATGAGCACGTTTGAGTGGCGCTTGCTCCATCGGCAGATTCATCTGCCGCCTTATCTCGGCTGTCGTGAACAATGGGGCATACTGGAAATCCGGGCTTTCCGCGAGATTGAGTTCCTTAATGACCCGCAAGGCGAGCGTTTCCGACTTTAAAACCGCCACCTGCGTCTGCAGGCTTAAATTGAAATCCAGCGTGTCCCCGGACTCTTCTGCGCCCTTATCGTGATCACTCACCGATATCGTTCCCAATTCACGCCTCAAGAGCTGCAGTTGAGCCTGCGTTTCGTACCGAGGCTTCATCACCAGGCAAACGACGGCAGCCAGAATCAGGAAGGTCGCGAGCGAGGCATAGATCCAGACTTTCCGTCTCGCCAGGATCCCTACGAACGACATTAAATTAAAGTTCAGGCCGTCACTCTGTTGAGGAGGAGGAAACGGCGCTAGACGAATTTCATGGTGGGAGAGTGCGTCCCCCCTTCGGGGTTCAAGAGCAGAAGATTGGGTGTTCAACGTAAGCTCCTTGTTTCAAGATCGGAAGAACATGCAGTGAAACCATTCTTACTGTTGCGCTCGGAAGTGGCGGTGGCCAAAACAACTAAACACCCTTCATCGCGAACACCAAGGTATGCAGAAGGATGGCGAGATCCATAAAAAAGTTCTGGTTATGGATGTAATACAAGTCGTACTGAATGTTTTCATGGATCAGGAAGGCGCGATCGGCGCTCAATTGCCATAGCCCGGTGATGCCGGGTTTCACCTGCAGACGCTGCCGGTGCTGTTCGGTATATTGCCGCACAATGAACGGCATCTCCGGACGCGGGCCGACCAGCGACATATCTCCCCTGAGCACATTGATCAATTGTGGAAGTTCGTCCAGGCTGGTCCGGCGCAGCCAGCGGCCCACCCGAGTAACTCTGGGATCGCACGCTCCGGTTGGGTGAAAATCATATTTCGGAGCATCCACTTTCATCGACCGAAACTTATACATTCTGAAATGTTTTCCATTCTGCCCGACGCGCTCCTGTTGAAAGAACACGGGGCCCGCCGATTCGAGGCGGATCAGCATGGCTACCAGCACCCAGAGCGGCGCGGTAGCGATCATCAGCACCAGGGCGGCAACAAGATCGAGCACGCGCTTGGCTGCTTCGTACCAGAACTTCGTGGGCACCGGGTTCAATGACGCAATCAACACGCCGTCGAGATCCACATACCTGTCCATGCCCCCGCTGCCGTGCGACAGCCGCGGGATGAAAGCCACGCTGGCCTGGGCAGCGAACGCTTCAGTCGCAACATAGTCGAGTAGCTCATGGACAGAGGAAGGGATGGCGATCAGGACCATGCTGGCCCCGCAGTCGCGAATGAGCTGACGAGTAGGCGGTCCCGCAATGATCTGCGCGGAACGCTCGCGTCTGTAGCCGTATTCGTAAACGGTTTGCCCGGTAAGTTGCTCGTCGTCATCGACGATGGCAACCGGATTCAGGCCCACTTTCGGCGAATGCACCAGCGTGGAAAAAACCTGCCGGCCAGTGTAACCGGCACCGTAGATCAGGACATTCTGTACGCCATGTCCGTGGCTATGGAGATAACGGATCATTCCAAAAAGGAGTTGCTTTTCAATTACCAACAAGAGAGGTACAAAAATAATTCCAAGCACAATTACCCAGCGAGAAAATGGATAACTGAAGAAAAACGCGACCAGAAATACCAGTGCGAAGGCACGCACCGACATCCGCAGAATTCGCTCAGTCTCGCGAATCCGCAGCAGACTGTTTCCTTCCTGGTAAGCTCCGGCCTGCTCCAACATCAACACGAACAACACGGCAAAAGCCAGGCTGGTACCCACAATGATCTTGGGAGGGTATTGAAGGTGTTTTCCAATACCAGATAACTCATAGCAGTAATGTGCCGACAGCGCCCCGGCCGAGACAGCGGCAAAATCGGCGATTCGTTCCATAATTCCGACAAGCGCGTCGAAGCGGTCAGCCGCCCGCTGCAACGCATTTGCGTTGGTGTGCGGAATTGCCTGTGCATCCCAAGCCGGTTTTTTTAGTTCAATAGAACGCATATCGGATTCTCTTCCAGGCAGCGATGTACTGAGGAAAAGGTCAAGTAGCCGACTTGAATCGCAATTACCTCGCGTGATTAAGTCGGGCATGCCACTGTTTCTGCAGCGGTTCAGGAACCGTTACTGATCCGCTCCGAAATCGGAGTCAATTGGTAGGGAATTTCGCTATGGCCGATCGAGACGAGAAAAAAGAAATGAACGGGTTGCGCATTGGGCATCGCATCTGAGGCAGGTGCTTTTTAAGTCAATGCTGTTGCTGCCGGGGTCGCGTTCGTACGGATAGTTTTATTTGGTGTCGGCGTTAGCAAATTG
This sequence comes from uncultured Acidobacteriota bacterium, assembly GCA_963787715.1. Lineage (GTDB taxonomy): Bacteria > Acidobacteriota > Terriglobia > Terriglobales > Acidobacteriaceae > TOLSYN. The sequence goes on from CAWBEC010000002.1 coordinate 258,820, forward strand.
CGCAGCCAACTGCCCGCGCGACGGTGCAGTACTGGATATATGGGGTGCTGTTGCGCTAAACCGGTCTTTGAGCGATAGACACCTGCTCTCAAGTAAGTACCACGATGCAGAGGCAAGTGCATAGCAAAGTGAAAACCCAACCAGTAAATATGCGAGGTCATTCCCGAAACCTGATGGATACCAGCGCCGAAGGTGCTCATGTCGAGCCAGGTCAAACGCAATCAGGTGGAGCAGGTACAAACCGTAGCTGATTTTTCCCGTGTACCGGAGGAGCCGATTCTCAAGTTTGAGCGACAAAGAAAGACACAATACCGAACCGAACATGAGCGCAATGAACGAGTACTGAATCCACTCGCGCTGCACCGCAATGGAGGCCACGGCACAGACGGGGAGGAGAATCAAGGCAATGCGGCGGACAAACACCGGGTCGGCATTCCTGAGCCAAATAGCCAAGAAGCTCCCGACAGCCAAGCCGTCGAGCCGAGTAAATGTATTCGTGTACATGGCGATGTGGAATCCCGAAAGGCATAGGAACAATCGCATCGCGGGAGAACCAAAAATGATCCCGATTGATATCCACTTCAGAGAGCGACGCGAAAGAGCCCAGACCATAAGGGGCCACACGAAGTAAAACTGTTCCTCTATCGCAAGAGACCAGGTAACACCGAGGGGGCCGAGTATTTGATGCGAAACCACCAGATTTTGCGCGAAAAGCAGGAAGGCGACTACCGGCCTGGCAGTGCTTGTGGCGACCGTCCCTTCCGATGGCAACAGACGTGGAAGGACAATCAGCATAGTGCCGAGTAAGGCAAAGTACAGAGGCCAGATTCGCAAAATTCGACGGACGTAAAAGTTGCGAAAGTAATGGTAGTCATCACGAGTGTTGAGGAGAATACCCGTAATGAGAAATCCCGACAGAACGAAGAACAGATCTACGCCGACCCATCCAAACGAACAATACCGTGCCATCTGGAACGAATGAACGTTATGGCTGGCATGGTACAGCATCACGGCGAGAACGGCGACACCGCGTAGGTAGTCGATCTGTGGAATGAACTTGGGTATTTGCATTGCCCAATTTGCTCCTTAAGGCCGGTTGAATAGGGGCGTGTGGTGGCCACGGTGGGTCGCAATCCAGACGCTAATAATCGCTCGGCATATGCGCAAACATTCCAGCTCGCGCGCATTTGCTGCGGTGCCCGCGACGACCGCGATCAAATCCCTTGCTGTTGGTTGACACTGCGCAACTTGTTGTCTTCTAGCGAGAGATCCTCGAGAGACTTGTGAGCCCGGCGTTTGGTCGATCATCCTTAACTGGCGCCGTCGCCGGTGAAAATTACGGTGAAGGTCTTGGCTAGCAGGTAAATGTCCATCCACACGGACCAGTTACGGACGTAGTAGGTGTCATAAGCGACGCGTTCGGCGTAGCTCGTACGGCTACGTCCGGAGACCTGCCATAATCCAGTCACTCCGGGTACTGTTTTCGAGTACCACGAATATGCTTCGTTGTATTTGGCAATTTCTTCTTCGACAATGGGACGCGGACCGACGAGACTCATCTCGCCTTGAATTACGTTCCAGAGCTGTGGAAGTTCGTCCAGGCTGGTCTTTCTTAGTATCTTTCCGACTCTGGTAATTCGCGGATCGTTGCGAAGCTTGTGATTTGCCATCCACTCTCGTCGAAGCTCAGGATCGTTTTCCAACGTGCGCTCAAGAACCTCTGCGGCATCCTGCGCCATGGTTCTGAACTTCCAGATGTGAAAGCTGCGGCCGTCATGACCCACTCTCTTTTGCGAATAAAAGACCGGAAATCCTGACTCCAACGCAATTAGCGCCGCGATGATTGCTGTCAACACAAGCAGAAAGGGAGTCAGGAGCACACACAACAGCAGATCGATTGCCCGCTTCGTGGCCCGCGATTCAACTCGAAGCAGATTGTTCCCCACATGAATCCCCATCACGCCCATCAGGTCGCGAGTGTGAGAGCCCAATTTCCAGACAAAGTGGTTATCGGGAATAATAATCATGTGAGGAAAAGCATTGCCACCACGTTCGAGCACCTCTGCGAACTCGGATTGTGACAGCTCCGGGGCAGCAACAATGGCGTGCTTTACGCCGGTTGAAGTGATCCTGCCCAAGTGCTCGAACGAGCATACCGCTGCACCATCGATCTGGCGTTCGGAGATACAGTTGTCGACCATTATTATCGCGACTGGACGCAGACCCAGTTGCGGCTGACTTTTAAGCTTGCGCAATACCGATAACACCGTGTCGCCGCAACCGAAAAGCGCTACCGGGTAGCCCCACCAACCGAAGCGCGATCCAATTCGCCGGACCACATTTCTAACTGTCGCCAGCACAAACGCCAAGCAAGTGCATGCCAGCAGCCACATAAAATGCGCGCGCAGAGGGGCGCCATTGAGTGCGAGTACGAGAGAAACGAAGAGAAAAGCACCGAGGTTTGCAGTGGAAATACGCTTGATGTCATCCACTGGTCCGACGCTAATTCCTGGATAGACGCCGCAAACGCAGAAAAAAATGAGAAAGAGCGTCAATAGCGGCCACAGATGAAGCCAGGAGTCGGCGTGTTGCGTTGCGATAACCTGATCCTTAAAAAATATTCTCAGTATCAGCCACAAAGCTGCAAAATCACCAACAAACACAAGAGCAAATGAAAGGGATGGCCAATGGGGATTGTCGATGACCGGACCGGTTGATAGCGAAACGGATTTTATCGAAACAGTTCCTGCGGTAGGCACGGTCTCAACTCCAGACCTGGAGGCAACCTGCATTCTTGTAAGTTCCTTTCCTTCCTAGGCCGGCAGCGGTGGAATATGGAGCGGTTCTTCAGGGTTAACCCGCTCCATTTCATAATTGTGGAGTGAGATCGCAACTGACTGCCCGACGAGATCCACGGAGACCACTAGCTGGTTTTCGTTCTCAAGCAGGATGCCCTCGACACCATCGAGCGAACCGCCGCGTATTCGCACGCGCTCGCCGACGTTGACAAAAGTATGCTGTCCAACCGGAACTCCAGCATGCATTACGGTCTGAAGGGAGACAATCTCTTCTGTGGGTATCGGTGAAGGGCGTCCCTGGAAGCCAACCCAGCGCAACACGCTCGGATGCTGCAACACGGTTGATTGCACATCGACGAGAACCGCCGCGGCAACGAATGCATAGCAGGGAAAGAGTGGAACTTCTAAGACTTTGACCCGATCGCTCCAGCGGTGGACTTCGCGGGAAACGGGAACAAATGTTTCAATGCCTCTTTTCTGCAACTCTGCTGCGATCCGCTTCTCGTGCTTGGCGCGGGTGTGAATCGCATACCAATGCTGAGTATCGGCAGCTTTCGACTTAATTGAAAGAGGAACTGGCGCATCCTGCTTGATAAGCACCTTTGCGACCGCTGCTATCATAACTCCTCCTGCCCCCACGTACGGTCAGGGTTCGTCGCACATACGGCTTCAAAGATTCAGGCATGCCGCGTTCTTCTGCGGAGCTATTCGGATTCCTCCGTGTCGCAAACGCTTCGGAGTTGTGAGTTAACACCGTCGGCTCATCAGTCAACTCCACCCTAGATCCCCAGATATAGCTTCGCCCTCAAAGTCACATCCGAGGGCTACTCCGGTTTGTGTTTCGCCGCGGTAAGGCTTTGCAATTTCTTACTTCAAAGTGGTTGCTATTTACAAATCTGAGTGCTTCCGAATTTGGCATTCAACTCAGCGTGGCTGATAAGCGCAGCTTCGCCCTCACAGTCACAGAACAGACATTTCCTTGTGGATTACTTCGCGCCCGCGAAGTCCTGCTTTGCCCTTTGTAGGATGGCTGACTTCGAAGGAAAGCTGCCTTGGATTTCTCAAATTTGCAAGCTCCGCAACTTAATGGAACAGAGAAGGCTTAGTATCAAAAACAGATGCTTAACCCTTTGCAGAGACACGGAAACCACTGACTCCGGGGAGTAAATTATGGCAGGAGTTCGAGTTAGGGCAAAGAGGGAGAGTTACGGAAGGTAGTTGCGGCAGAATGGGTTACAGGAGGACACTTACAACGAAAAGCTTAGTTCACTCGCACGGAAAGTTCGCCGGCTCTGGGAAATCTTCTACGCGGCTGCGCTCCCTGAACTCTGCGACGGCAACCCTAACTTCATGTCGGCCCGAAGTCTACAGGGCAGATTACCCTCTAGTTCTTTCCGCGCGTCCGAGCGTATATCCCAGGTATTTGCAGACACTCCTTAGGATTGCATTTGGAATGAGGTGAGGGGCGGACTTTGCAAGTAATCGAATCTCAGACTTTACGAATCTCAGTCCCTCTCCCGAGGCCCCGCCGAATTCCCGGAAGAGCCATGGGTGCTCGGCATGCAGTTCGCCGACCGTCCTGTAACGATAGAACTCCTCTCGGCAAGTGTAATCATGAGAGTGGAACACCTGAGCTTCGGCAACATAGGCAATCTTCCACCCTTTAAGGATGAGGCGTCCTGCGACCAATGTGTCTTCGCCGAAATTTGCGTCAAGAGGAAATCCGCCGACCGTCTGCAGAGCAGAGCGCCGATACGCGCCAAAGGAATTTGAGAAAAAGATTGTCTTAAACCCGAGGGTCGCAATGCTTTCAGCCGAACGTAAATCCGAGACAGGGGGATAGTTGAAGAGTCTAGCGTGAGTTTCGATAGGTTTCGCACCATGCCGCGGCAATTGACGTCCGTAAGCGGCCCCAACCTCAGGATTTTCGAAGGCGCGTAACAGAACGGAAATTGCATCATGGCTCGCGAGCAGAGCATCCTGCGTGAGATAGACTACAAATTCGCTGTCTGAAGCGATATCTGCCGCGATCTGCCGCGTCGCACCATGCCGGAAGTCCTTGCGTGCAATTGATACAAGACTGAACCCCGCCCGACGTACTAGTTGTGCCGTGTCATCGGTGGACTCGGAGTCGATCACGATGACCTGTTGCGGTTGTACGATCTGCGCCTTCAGCGCACACTCGACCGCGGGCCAAGTTTTAGCCGCATTCAAGGTGGGGAGGCAAACAGTATAGTTCATGTATCCGGTCACGTCAGTCAAAGTGCGTCTCGCAGGCCGCGAATGCAAAGTGCCCACAGCAGGTGTAATCGCTTTTTTATTTGATGGTATCGACCCAGGCGGCGGCTCGCATTGAGGGAATGTCTGCGATAGAACAGCAGAGGCTCCGGGATGTAGAACGCCTTTCCCCCTGTGATGCTATTCCTCACTCCTACCCAAACATCGTGAAGGATGTAGTAGCGCGAGGGGAATGGCAGGATTCGAGGGATCAGACGCGCACGGAAGGCCATGGTTGATCCCTGAAAGCGATTCGACAGCAGATTCTGAAACAGACCCGCCGAGAAAGGCCGTAGCTCAGAGTAGATTTTGTCATGGCAAGGTGTACCTGCTTCATTAATGGCTTGAATAGCTGAACAAACGATATCAACGTCGGGCCGCTCCTCGAAAGCGCGAAGAACTTTGGAAACCTTTTCATCTATCCACAGATCGTCTTGATCGCTCAAAAACAGGATGTCACCGCAAGCGGTGCGTATGGTTTCCTCAAAAGTCCGTACAACGCCCTGGTTGGTATCGTGGGTTATCAGAGTAATGCGCGGGTCAGCCAATTCACCAATAATTCTGCAGGTGTCATCTGCCGAGGCGTCATCGACGATGATCAATTCGTCTTCGTGCGAGAGTTGCTTCAGGATCGATTGCAATTGATCTGCAATATACCTCTCCCCATTGTAAGTAGCCATGCAAACGGAAATTTTCGGGCGCAGGCGCTTGACAAGGGGGGCTCCGTTGCAATCCCCGATATTGTCGCACCATTGCCGGGAACGCTGTGTCAGTGAATGTGAGATTCGTTTACGAAAAACACCGAAGCAGGTCGCGAGTAATTCCGGTGGGTCGCGATTGATGATGCGTTTGCAGATACGTGCCATCAGACGCAATGTACATACCAGGCCTGCGAACCTCCCGATCTTCAAATCCCAAAAGGCGCACTCCGCTTCTAGCGCGTTCCGATATCTGTCCGGCGATAAACATTCCATGCCTTGCATGGAAAAATCGTGGTTCAGTTTGAGACTTCCGGCTACATAAACACGCTTACCATACTGCTGGAGCCGGTGAAAAACCATATAGTCACTGAAGTCCAGCCAGAAGCGAGGGTCGTATCCACCGATTTGTGCAAGTGCCTCAACGCGAAGTACGGAACCGGAATTGATGGCGTATACGGGCGTTTGAGAGATACCTTCGTAGTCGGTTGGCAACCAGCGATGCAGGAATCCTGCGGCGAAGCGGTGAGGCGAAAATAGCTTTCCTTTCCCATGAATGAAGGGAACGATTGCCCCAACCGGGCCTGTTTCAAGACTACTTGCAATAGTTGCCACGCGCATGAGGAAGTCACTTGGCAACTCAGTATCCTGATCGAGAGTCAGGAGCCACTGGAAACCCTCGGACGAAGCTCTCATCAGCGCATAATTGTAAGCCTCTGCAATTCCTCCATTTTGGCTCGCCGCCCAGTATTCCACGTTGCCGGGCAGGTTTCCCACGCTCTGTCCACCGCAAGTGTTGTCGTAGAGCAGAATGTGTAGATTGAGGCAGTCCTGCGGTACCCGACTCGCGGAGAGGAGAAGAGTATGCAGGGTTGACGAATCCGAAGGCGATACCTGGTAGAGCACGATCACAGCAAAAAGTGAAGGCACTTGTGTATTGATTCCTGACATCGTCGTAATCGGTTCCGTAACGTTCTCCCCTCGTATACAAGGCGAGGGGCTTTCATCCCAATTTTGAACGCGCCAGTGCCAGTAAAGTGCCATAGGACAGAGCCGCAGTTGAGGAAATCAGGTAAGGATTAAAAAAACCTGCCGTCAACCAGAATACCACCAGCATCAGCACCGAAGTCTGATAGAGACGATTTCCCCTATTGAATGAAAAACTTCCCCGGAAGTAGTAGCACAATACCGCGATCAGCAGGGCCAGCCCTACTATGCCAAGTTGTCCCGCGAGAGCCATGCTTTGCAATTCGTAGGAGTATGGAAGCTTTATGTCTCGAATTTCGTTGACTGCATGGCTTCCGAAGCCATGCCCAAAGATTGGTGCATCGTAGAAAAAGTCGTTCAAAGCCGCCTGTTGCACGATCCTCGGCGAATCGGAATAATCCGCAGTCTTCTCCGAGAATCGGAGTTCAAATATGGCTGACACGAACTGAAATGCGTAAACCGTTAGTGAAAGCACAAGAGCTATAAAGAAAAGGTGAACTCTTTCTTTCTTTGAAATAAGCAATCCAAGAATAATTGCGACTACCCCGAAAGCCCACAGATAACGGGAGAAGGTTAACACAATGGAGAACAGAAGAAGTGCTGAGAAGATAACCGCAACGCTCTGCTTAATCCGAAGCTCTCGACGAAAACAGAAGATGGTGAAGGCGCACAGCGGAGCGAGAGCATCGGAAACAAGTTGGATTCGGCCGGCAGAGTTCTCAAAGTCAACGGTCATCAGTTGCACGTTGAAAAGTTTGGAGATCGCTTCCATGGTATCTACAACGTTTCCGTGCGAAAGGAACGCAAAAACCAGAACCCCCACCTTTGCAAGCGCTATGAAACACTCGCTATAGACCACAAGCTTCAGAAACTGGAATCGTTTCTTCTGTCCCGGAGCAACGAATACTGACGCGAACCAGCACCCGCCCAATGTTGCAGCTAGGTCTTTAAACTGAGCAATCGAATCTATAATGCTAACTGAATACAATTGGGAGAGAAGAATCCAGATCGAGAACATCAGCGGAATTGCGAGCACGAAGCAGATATCGAGTATTCCATTATCGCGGGTAAGAATCTCTCGGAAAGTTAGTACGGTTAACACAAAAAACAAGAACATCTTGATATTTATTCCGAAGATACCGCCGCTGGGTAGAAGGATTAGTAGAAACACATAAATCCTAAACACCCAATCATAAGCTAGATTTGCGATCTCCCCCCAAGCGATCCCTGGAACATCAGAACCTAGGTGTGAATTCGCATTGTCTAGTATTTCGTCCATTGAATTTGGTCCAAATCTATTTACGGCAAACGAGTGAGCTCTGACCCTTGCTCTCTATTATTGACACATCGCTAAACCCGACAGAGTGGCAAAGTTCCTCCATAAATTTCCGGGTATAAGCGACAGCCGCTTCCGGGTATTTTATATTCTCTACGCAGGCTTCGCCGATTTTGTGCTGGAAAGTCCAGCGGTTACCCCGCTCGACGCTGTCCAGGCAGAAAAAGGTCATGTACATAACGCCGTTATGACGGAGAACCCGAAAGGATTCACGGGTATAGTTAAGTAGCTCCGGCTCAAGAAGATGCGTGTACAGCGAGGTGGAATAGACGAAATTCTTCTCCCAATTATCGGGGAACTTAAAGATGGTACCGCCATCGACCACATTCGCCGAGTAGGTCGCGCTCGTGTGGGGTGAGGGCATAAATGTAAATTTGTCACGTGGAAAATGAGCAGCGCTCCATTCCAGCAATTCCTTGTCGATATCGATACCGACATAGCTGCCTTTGAACCAATCGCCGCGCAAATGATGAGCAATCCGACCGCATCCGCAACCGATTTCCACAATATCCGACGATCCCGTCACATAGCCGGAAGACAACCACTGCAGCCAAAAATCGATACCAACTTTGAGGTGATAGGCTTGATTAAAGAGGACCTCGTTACTCACCCCGACACGTACGCGCAAATGATTTGGCGGCAGATCACGAAATTCAGGATAAATTAGCGCCGGGATTTCTGATGCAGCGTCGCCTAGAAACCTAAATGCGGGGTTGTAGCTCAATTTTGCAGCAGACGGAATAAAGGCTCGGACAAGCCGGTCGATAGAAGTCATGGTTTCACCGTAAGCGTGAGCAGCACGCCCATTATAGCTGCACAACCATTGTATTTAAAGCTGGTCTGTTGCAATAGGATTGCGCATCCAGGCCCAATGAAACAGAAAAAGCCTCGCATTACTGAAAGCGTCTAGCGGTCTCGTCTCAATAGCTGGCGGCACCACGCCCGTATTTCGTTCAGCTTGAATCGCACAAACGCGATTGGTACGTACACACTCCCAAGGTTCTGGCGAATGCTACGATAGATCTCACTTCTGTTGCCAGCTGCCGAGAGCCCATCATTTCGATGGCGCGCAATGATTTGATCGAAGATCTGTACCGATCTGCCAGCCTGCAGCATACGTTGGTTCAAGTCAAAATCGCCACAGATACGGTATATTTTATCATATCCGAGATGGCGGGTGCGACGATAAAAAGTTCCCTGATGGTGCCAGGCATTGTCAATTTTCATCAGGAATCCCGTTCGCGGCGTGAAGAGACAACAGTCATCGATGAGCACACGAAAAGACGCAATATCAATCTGCTCGGCAGCACATTTTTGAAGCTGCTCGAGCGGCAGGGCCTTTAAGCGGTCACCTGCGTTAAGGTGCAGGATATAGTCACCAGCGGCGGCGGCAATGCCCTTGTTCATCGCATCGTAAATGCCCTCATCCGGTTCGCTGATCCAGTAGTCAATCCGTGCATCCCATTCTCGCAGCAGTTCGAGAGTTCCATCTCCAGAGCATCCGTCGATCACGATAACTTCTGCTCCGGCACGGTTCGCCTCAATGCTTTCTAGTAGAGCGAGCAGTTCGTCGCGAGCTTGAAAAACAACTATGACGATGCTGACCAGCGGCACTATGTGCGGCTCCGCCCCAGATCGGTTTTGGAATCGAAGTCCTCCCATCACAGAATGGTTTTTCGGAAATATAGAGCACCTCATCGTGCATCCTCAGGGAATCCAGTTGCGCGCAGATGCTTGGAGTTGCCTGCCCGGGCAAGGATGCAAAGGTGAAAGGGAAGTGCAAAATCTACAGACAAAACCTCGAAGCCGATTCTGGATATGAGTTCACGACTGTTATGCTCATCGAAGACATGATGGTGGAGGCATCGATTCGACTCGTTATCTAAGGATCGCTTTTGAAAGTCTTGGATTGAACCTACTTCTACGTCTCTCGTCAGGTCGTGTTTCTCAAGGATTTCGGGCAGATGAGTGAGGTCGTTTTCACCGGTATTTTTCTCAAAATCTTCGAACATATGGTCTACACTGGTTGGTTTCCTCAGATGATCGAATGTGGCCCGATAATAAGGAAGCACGAGGACCAAGGCCCCAGCGGGTTTCAGTACCCTCTGCCATTCTTTCAAAGCTTTGACGGGATTTGCCAGGTGTTCTAAGTTGTGAGAAGAAAGTATAAAGTCATAGGCGGAGTCGGCTACATGAACCAAGTTTGAACCCTCTGAAGTGAGAGTTTGTCCAGGCGCTTTGTTTTGACTGAAAATGAAGGTTTCTGAGTGCTTCGCCCATACAGTGGAGTTCGAGAAATCGCAGTTATCGAGTCTCTCTATTTCGTCATAAATCGGGAGAATGTTTCCTCTCCGAAAAATTCTGCTCGGACCGCCAATTTCCAACCCGCTCTTTCCTTTCATGTACGGCAAGTACATCCCAAAACTCTTGAGCCGGCCCTGTTTCATCACTTTGAGGCGCATGGTGATCTTGTGTAAATAATAGAATCCACGACGGACAATTTGGCGCATATGTTGATTTTATGCGAAAGTTCCGCCTCCCGCATCTTGTATTGAAAAGCAAAACCAATGGATACAATGTCCGCGCCGGCACGCCGCGCTCCACGATCAACCGTTCCAAAACGCGGATCACGCGGCCACTGCCCAGACCGGTGTCGGCTTCCAGCGTCCGCTAGCCAGCCCATCCACAATGTCCGACTTATTGCGGCCGAAAAAGCGGGAGATCGTTATAGAGTGCGACTCGACATGGAAGAGCCAGCAGCTTCGCCCCGGATTTCTCTGATTTCGGATTCGAGCATCATACCGATGACTTGTTTCATCCCGCTCTTGGCCTTCCAGCCAAGATTGGTGGCAGCTTTTGATGCGTCGACTTTGTTCCGCAGAATGTCCGTCGGTCGCATAAATCGCTCATCAATCGTTACGTATTCTCGCCAGTCTTTGCCGATGAGATCGAATGCTGTTTCCACAAATTGCGTCAAGGTGTGACTCTGCCCCGTCGCAATGATGTAGTCCTCAGGCCTAGATTGCTCAAGTAGGATTGAGATTGCTTCGACGTATTCGGGCGCCCACCCCCAGTCTCTTTCGATCTCAAGATTGCCGAGTGAGAGCTTTATATCCTTACCCAGAGCCAAAGACGCCACTGCATGGATGATCTTGCGCGTAACGAAACGCATGGGGCGCAATGGCGAATCGTGATTAGATAAGATCCCTGTACAGACGAACATGCCATACGCGTCCCGGTAATTCGCGACCATCCAATAGGCAGATGCCTTCGCTACAGCATAGGGACTGCGCGGATTGAATGGCGTGCATTCGTTTGCGACGCCATTTCCCGTATCTCCGAAGCACTCGGTTGAGCCAGCATTGTAAAAGCGAATATCCAATTCCGAGAGCCTGATGGCTTCCAGCAGATTTAAGGTGCCAAGTGCAATGCTCTGGATGGTTTCAACAGGTTGTTCAAACGACAAACCTACAGAACTTTGTCCCGAGAGACTGAAGATTTCATCTGGGCGGATGCGTCTGATCAATCCCAGGATACTGCCAATATCTCCAGGACTGAGCGACACCAACGATACCGCATCGTAGATGCCGAGTAGATGAAGGTTGTGAAAGGAGTTCATTTCGGCATCTCGAGAACTGCCCCAGACTTCATAACCTTTGGAAAGAAGAAGTTTAGCCAGATAACTCCCATCCTGGCCAGAAACACCACAAATGAGTGCCCGGCGTCCCATTTACGCACACCCCTGTACGGAGGTCCGGATGCCTTGGCCCGGTTCGGGGGGAACACGCTGAGCAGCCCTGGCGTAGAGCGCCTGAAAGCTTGCAGCGGTATCGCTCATTGAAAAGCTCGCCAACACCTCGGAACCTTTCTTGGTGAGGGATTCACGGAAATCAGGGTCGTCAAGGCTCCTGGCCATTAAGTCCGCAAGCTCTGTCGGAGAATCAGGATCGAAGTATGCTGCTCCATCCTGTGCCACCTCCGGGAGAACTGTGGCATTGGATGATAAGACGGGCAGCTGTGTATGGAATGCCTCCAGAATAGGCAAGCCGAAACCTTCAAACTTGCTCGGGAAAATCAGTGCCGTCGCGCTTCCATACAAGGACTGCAACTCATCTGGCGTCACGAATCCCAGATAATGCAGTTGCTGAAGGACTCCTAATTCTTGCGCCATCTTGTCCAGCTTTGCGCGAAACTCCGTCAATTCGCCAGTGAAGTAAACGTCCGGAGTTCTACCATGCTCCTGCTTAAGAAGGCAGAGGGCGCGGATGATGTTCTCGTGATTCTTATGTGGCCAAGTGACTGCCGGGAAGAAGAAAAACTGACGCGGAAGTCGATATTTTTCAACCGTGGCCTGCTTGACCGTTGGAGAGGGAGTCGCATAAGAATCAAGGACTGATCCCCACCGGATCACAATCACCTTTTCGGCAGGAAGCCCGTATTTCTCGATAACATCCTGTCTCGACCATTCTGTCTGCACACAGACAAACGCCGCCTGGGCACAATATTCGCGATACCATCTTTCACGAATCGTAAACTCCGCTTTTGAGAAGAATTGCGGGTAATGGAGATGCTGCAGATCCCAGGGCTGGTAAATGGATGGTAATCGAGTGAGGTAGGCGCCCTGAGTGGGGAAATGAACCAGATCAAACCCTTGGGCTTCTACGTGACCAGGAGATGCGGGAGGAGGTAGCACTTTGCTCCGCATCCCCGCCCAGATAGCGCGCAACGGTGCTACCGCGCGAAGCGATTTCTTCAGTCCGGAAAGTCTGGAAGCAGGAACACCGATAAACCGGCACGGCCCGAAAATGTGAGGTCTAAGCCAATCCTGAAGTTCTTCCGGGACTAGGAATGTATATTCCTGCTCGGTGTTCTTGGACTCAGAGAGCGCATTAGCAAGGGCCAATACTGCCGTGCCGATACCTTGGCGAGCGTCTAAATTTCTGCAATCCAATGCAACGCGAAGTTTGCTATTGATGGGCATACGACCAGTGCGATTCCTTCGAGTATATGGATGAGTCGCCAATGTGAAAGTTCAAGGTTCTATCTCCGCTCATCGGATCATCTCTCGGAATCGCGGGTCGTTCGTTCTGGTTGCCTCTACCTACTTTGAATCGAAAGGGACTGGGTGTTGATGCCCTCGTCTTCAGCGGTTTAAACAAAGCCTCGAAAATGATTACCAAGCCTCATCTCGAATAAGCCCCTTGCTGAAGTCCGCTTTCCATCTTTTGATTCGCCATTTTCTTGAACATGGTTCGAATTGCCCAGAAGCACACCGGGAAGGTAATTAGAAGTTGGGAGATGATCGACCCCAGGCAGACTCCCATCACTCCCAGCCTGCGTGTGAAATAAATGGACAGTGCCAGGTTGCTTAAACTTGCGACCACCGCCATGCAGGCCTGCACTCTTAATATCCCCGCGCCGTTGAGTAGCATGGCAATCGTCGTCGAAACTGCCGAAATGACACCCCAGAGCGCCAAGACCGGCAGCAGCATTGGCGGAGTCTGCAACGACTTACCCACCGCCACCCTGACAATCCAAGGTCCGACAAGCGCCAGGAACGTACATAGTGGGATCGTAATTGCCAAGGTTATACGCATGGACCCCCAAAAAACGCGGCGCACCCACGCCACATCGCCACGCGCAACTGCTTCGCCATAAGCTGGCCATAGCGGAGTGAGCCCCATTGCGACGAGCATGGCTACAAAATTGAAGAGTTTCTGCGGCACTGCGTATACAGCGACCGCCGCCGCGCCGAGAATTTGCGCGATAACAACGTTGTCGGAAGTATACCCAACTGCAACTGCGCACTGCAAAACGAAGAACAGCATTCCGAGTTTGAGAATTTTGTTCGCGGAACTTCCACGATACGCGCTCAGCGAGGGCAACAGCCATGGGTGCTTGCGGAATAACACAAAGCCATTGAGCACGGTTGCGGTGATTACTCCAAAAGTGGAGGCAAAAACCAACCAAGGCAGACTGCCGCGCAATACAATGACCAGTAACAACGCCAGCAATGAGACGATGTTCCCGCAAGCGCCTACAATGTGTGACCAATAGCCTTGCTGCAAGCCCGCCTGTACGCGGGTCACCACGTCAAGGGGGATGTTCAGCACGAACCAGCAGAAGAGTACGGCGAATGCCTTTGCTCCCTCCGAGGCCACGGCCGCGGACTTAACATTGAACAGACGGAGCCACGGTACAAACGGATATGCTGCTGTGCCAGTCACGGCAAGAATTGCAGCTATACCCAGCATTAAGAAAAACCCGCTTGTTACGTATTCCCTCGCCAGATCGCAATCGTCCTCGCCATAAGCTTTAGAAACAGCATTCATCACGCCGTTGCCGATGCCAAGATCCGCGAATCCCATTACCGATATGATCGAAATCAACACCATCCACAGTCCGTAACGTTCCGCTCCAAGATAACGGAATGTTAGGGGAATACTGATGAGAGACGCGATTAAGCTAATTGCACGGGAAGCAAACGATGCCATCGTCGTGAGTGCCATGCGCCGATAGCGTTCACGAGAACGTCCATGTTCGGTCAAGGTATCGTGTGCCTTCAAACGGACCACCATACGCACCCGGGCATAGACATCTAAGGTGAACCGGGTGACGCCGGCCGTACAACGGTTGACGAACATCCGGCAATCGCGTTTCTTTCTGAGCCTTCCAGCGTCCGGACTAGATCCAGCAATTGACAATGCCCAAACCTCTTGATCCTTACTGTCTCAGTCGTTGGCAGGCGGCCACGTTGCGGCTAATCCTGGTAGTTAGGAGGTATAAGCTAAAGATGTGACTTTCCCCAGAGAGCCCCCAAAGCCTCTAATCTGCGGTGTTGTTCCGGGTCGCGGTGAAGCGTTTCCAAAGACTCTTGACAGAGCACAATGAACGTAGCAAGTACAAATCCCGTGAGCAAAGCAATGATTACAATAAGCAAATCATGGGGGAAAGACTTCTTGTCAGGGGTAACCGCAGAATCAACCACCTGGATCACTGCGCCCTGGCGCGCCTCATCCAGTTTGGCCAATTCAAACTGCTTGGCGATCAGTTCGTATACGGTTTCGTCTATATTTCACGTCACGGAACTTGCGTAGGTATTCCATCCCGGCCTCGGGAGCCTTACCCTTGGGCACGATGAATTGGTCTGAATCCCGACCGGCAAGCTTGCTGATCTGGGTCTCGATCTCCGCAAGTTGCCGCTTGGCGATGATCAGATCTGGATTGTCCTCGCTGGCAAACGAGCGCATGGCATGAATCTGAACTTCCTTCGCCACAGCCTGGCCACGCAGGGTTGCGGCGGTCTCAAGCAGCGCCCTTGCCTGACTGTCGATTTGAAGGACGCCCGTCGATTGCTCGGTACTCTTCATCGCCTCTTCAGCCGTCGTTAGGTTTCCCCTTGCCTCCAGTAATTGCTGCTCGAAGAATAAGCGGCGCTGGGATGCTTCGGTGACTGCCAGTTGGGCAGAGAGCTTTTTGAATTCATCGACGTAGCCATTGGCAATATCGGCAGCCAGCTTTGGATCTCGATCCTCAACGGTTATGCGGATCAGCCCATCCTTTGCTCCAAGCATTACCGAAGAATGATTCTCAAACGCTTTGCGAGCATCAGTAATTCTCTTCCGTCGATATCTAGCCATAAGCCCGAAGCGCTGGATCACGGAATCTTCGACGGTCCGGCTACGGAAGAGGGAAACATACATTTCACCGGAGTTCTTGATTCCAAGACTCCCGCCAGCTAAGGCGGCGAGGGCCCCACCTCCGGAGGATCCGAGCTGGCTCAGCAGGGCAGAACTCATGGAGGAGGATTGGCTGGGAGGCAGAACAACCGTTTCCGCCTTGTACTGATTCGGAATTAAGAGCGCTGTAATCATCGCCAGAATCGCCACGCCAACCGTAAAGCGGAAGATGAATTTCCGACGTTTGGCGAGGATAATCAACAGGTCCAGCAGGTCGGTATCTCCTGCGGACGCGCCGTGCGTCTCTAGCCCCCGAAGTTCGTGGTCGATGGTTTCCGACTTCATGCTGGTCCTGCTCCCGTACCCATTACAGATTTTAGCAATGCTTCCTCAACTTGCCCTGCTCATCGGCGTCATCGGATGGTATTAACTCAGTTAATGAATTACGGCCAATGATGCGCCCGTTATGGCCAACTGTCCGGAGATCTGGCTCCAGTCACGCAGAGCGCGGATCGTGCTTCCGGTTGGAATCTTGGTCGGCACCACGATCTCGTCCCCAGGATACAGGCGCAGTGAGGCAAACTTGTTGCCTTCAAGTGGGCTATTGACCGACTTACTGGAAACAACCGTGCCGTCTGCGCGAAGCACGAAGGCGTGGCGCATGTCGGCGTGCGGCTTGTCCTTACCCGCCATCTTCAAATAGTCACCAACTTTGCGCCGTGGGTCGTAGACAAACGAGCCGGCGTTGTAAACATTGCCCACCACCGATACGGTCGAAGGAATATGCGGTACTACAATTCGGTCGTTATCTTCCACGGCGATCTTTGGATAATCATCGATCGCCTTCGCCGTAGGCTTCAGGTCTAATACCACGCGGCCCGTCGCCTTCAGATTTCTCAGGCGCCCGACCAGCGCATCCCCCGCCTTTTGCTGGGTGGCAGCCATCGCCGCGTCTTCGGGAGTAGTTCCATTGGCCGCGGAAGCTGACGCCTGGCGCATCTCCACATCCATCTGGTTCGCCAGTTCGTCGATGCTCTGCTGTTGCTGTACCCGTGCCGATTCGCGCGTCAACTCGGTACCATAAATGTAGGCGTCCGGCGTCACGCCTCCGGCGCGTTTGATCACGTCGCTCAACAATTCATCCTTTTCCGTTTTGTATACTCCAGCCCGCACCACCTCGCCCTCCAGGCGGACATAACGTGACCGCTGGCTCTGCGGGACCGCAACATCGGATTGCGAAAAGATGGTGATGATATCGTCCGGCTCGAGTGCGAGATTGTTTGCCTCATCGCCCTCCAGCACCGCTTTACCCAGATCAAAGGACAGCAACCTGGTGGAAAGATCCACAGGATTCACTCGCTGGATAATCGCGTAGCTCCAGTTGATCTCAGGGGATGCCCGATGCAGATCCGCAGTGAGGGTTGCGGCGTTAGGGTTCTTCTCCCCAGGCATGCGAACAGTATCGCCAGAGGCAGACCGGCCAGCATTCACGGATGTAACATTAAGCGGTTTGGGACTTGGCCCCATTGCGCTGAGGTTCTAGGGAGCGAATCGGATATTCCGTGCTGCGTCCATCCGTGATCTCGGCGCGGCTCAGCCAGTAGGGGCGAGTCAGCAATGCCTGCGCATTCGGAATGAGATCGTGCACTCTCATGCCCGGTTTCCATGGATAGCGCCCTGGGTTGACAACATTACCGCGCAGCGTAACGACGCTCTCGAAGCGCGGAACAATCGACAACACACGCACAATATCGCCGCCGTTGAGCGGCAAAGCGCGCGATTGCGCGTCAATAGGGAACTCCAGCACCGTACGCATTTCGCGATCGCCTATGCGTTCCACCGTTACCTTGTTGGAATCAGCCACGGTGCTCAGGCCGCCTGCAATTTCGATAAGATCCGAGAGCGTCGAACCATGCTTCACTTCATAGATCGCGGGTGTGTTCACCGAGCCTGCGATTGCGACCAGCGGCCCCACCGTCGGGTAATACAGCACATCGCCCGATTGCAGCCTGACGTCCTTCGATTTGTCGCCTTTGACCAGAAGATCGTAAAAATCCAGGTGAGCGATCGTCTTCCCATCGTGCTGCACCTGCACATCGCGCAATGAGCCTTGCGGAGTGGGCCCGCCGGAGGCAAAAACCGCGTTCACCAGCGTGCTGAGTGAACTGATGGTGTAGGTTCCGGGATAGCGCGCCTGTCCCACCACGAAAACCTGGATCGAGCGAATCCGTCCGATGCTGGCCGTGAGACTGAAATTGTGGAACACCTTGAGAATCTCGTTCTTCAGAAACTGATCGAGATCGCTGTAGTGAACTCCCGCAACCGAAATCTGGCCTACCCGCGGAATGTAGATTTGCCCGGAACGATCCACAACTACGCGAATATCTGCGTTGATCTGACCCCATATGCGGATCTGCAATTCGTCATCCGGTCCCAGTATGTAGTCGCCGGGGATCTGAGTGTGGTCGGTGGGAGCAAATGTGCTGGGTGGCTGAAGAAAAAGCGTGCGTCCGAAAAGCGGAAGCGTTCGTCCAATTGTGTCCGCTACAATCTGCTCGAACTCGGTTTGGGGCTGCGATGACAAAGCCACTTTGCCGTTCGACGGATTCACAGGAGCCACAATCTCTTTCTCTGGAGTCTCCGGGCGCCCAGCGCTTAACTGAGGTGTGTTGATCAGCGCCGGCGCAGCTACTTGCTGGCGCATCCCCGTTCCGCTGCTGCTATCCTCTTGGGAGCAGTCGGAGGGCAGAGTGTTACCACTACTGGTTGCAGCCAAGCAGTCCGCCTGCGAAGGCGAAGTCGATTCCTGGGCGGAGCAGAGGCCAACAAGGGCCGCAATGAGCAGCAGCGTAAGACAAAATCGGGTCGCAAAATTGCGCGCGCGCATAGTTATCCGTTCGAATCCGGGTTCGTTATGAGTTTCTACCATTGTCTCACCAAATCTGGTTTTTCAAATGATGCGCTCAGCCAATCTCACATTCCATTGCGCTGGCTAAGCACCTTCGTTCGAGACACTTTGCGATTCACGCGAATGGATTTCGCGGATTACTTGGGCAAGACCAGACTGCCAACTTCCCAGCCTGAATCCAAACGCGCGCTCAAACTTCCCATTGCACAGCACCGAGTTCAGAGGACGGTGCGCCGGCGTCGGATACTCGCTGGAACAGATGGCCACAATCCGTTGCAACCGGAACGTCTCGCGCTCACCGAGGGCCGCAACAATGGCCCGCGCAAAGCCGCACCAGGAGACAGTGCCGCCGGCGGTCATGTGATACAGGCCCGCCGGGAACGCGTCTTCGGCAACCGCCGCATACTGCCGCACCAGCCTGGCCGTGGCGCGCGCGATATCGATCGAACTGGTAGGCCCACCCACCTGATCGTCCACTATTTTTAGCTCTTCCCGCTCGCGAGCCAGGCGCCGGATCGTCAGCAGGAAGTTGTTTCCATTCGCACCGTAGACCCAGCTCGTGCGCAACACCAGGTAGCGTCCCCCGGCTGCGGCCACGGCTCGCTCTCCCGCCAACTTGCTGGCGCCGTATACATTCAGAGGCGCTGGCTCATCGTCTTCCGTGTAAGCCCCAGCCTTGCCGCCATCGAAGACATAGTCCGTAGAGTAGTGAACGAACATTGCCCCCAGCTTTCGCGCCTCTTCCGCCAGTATTCCCGCTGCGGTGCCGTTGATGGCATGGGCCAGCTCGCGTTGCGCCTCGGCGTCATTCACGGCGGTGTAGGCAGCCGGGTTCACGATCACCGATGGCCGCACTTCGGCCACAAGCTTGCGGACCGCATCCGCCGAGGAGAGATCGCAGTTGGCGCGGCTTACCGCAGCCACCTCGCCCTGCTCCTGTAGGAGGGGAAGCAAATCCTTGCCTAACTGTCCGGTGGCACCCGTCAGTAAAATTCGCACAGTGAAGGTCCTATTCGAAAACTTCCGCCTGACTTAGCAAGGTCCCAGCCCGATCTTTCTGAGAGAGCAACGGCTCACCACTCAGCGGCCAGGGTATTCCCAGTCGAGGATCGTTCCAAAGCAACGAACGTTCACAGGAGGGCGCGTAGAAATCCGTGGTCTTGTAGAGCACGTCCGCCGAGTTGGAGGTCACCACAAAGCCATGAGCAAATCCTTCGGGAACCCAGAGCATCCTCTTGTTTTCCGCGGAGAGTTCTTCGCCAACCCACTGCGCAAATGTTGGAGAGCCGCGGCGAAGATCGACCGCCACGTCCCAGATCGCACCCGCGACCACGCGAACCAGCTTCCCCTGCGGCTGCCCGAGCTGGTAGTGCAGGCCGCGCAGCACATTCCGGGCCGAGCGCGAGTGATTGTCCTGGACGAAATTTCGCGCCAGTCCAAGCTCTTCAAATCTCTTTTGGTTATAGCTTTCCAGGAAGAATCCTCGCTCATCGCCAAATACCTTCGGCTCAAGCACGACAACTTCCGGGATCTTTGTCTTCTTTATATTCATCTTGGCCCGTCAGCTATGGTTGTTTGTTGATGGAGCTAGGCCCCGCGCCGAATCGCGCCTTCGGAAATAAATGAACCTCGAAGGATGTAGCGACGTCGGAGCGTGTTCCCGCTGCCAGCAAGGGAAAGTTCCAATTCTCAAACTGGCTCATCGCGGAGAGTTCCATCCACGGCCGGACGAGCCAGGTGATGCTCGCGGAAAAGTCCGTCAGATGCCCGCCTTCCAGGAACGACTTGTCCGCAACCATCTTGCGAAAATTCACCGTAGCTCTATTGCGCGCGGTGAACCAGTAGGTACTGCTCGCAGCTCCGCCGTTGCCTTGCCTTCCGATCCAACTGCCAAAGATCTGCCCGTAATTCGTATATCCCTGAGGATAGTGGAAATTCGAGTAAAAGTAGGCTTGGCCGAGGCCAGGAAGATTCGAATTCACCTGCTCAACCCTCAAGTCCAGTTTCCGTATGCCCGGCAGTTGCGGCATGTAGATGCCCGGGGCAAATGCATATCGTTCCAGGGAAAGTCTGTCCAAAGGGTTGTCATAGGCAAATGCCTCGGTGTAGAGAACCAACCATTTTCGCAGCCCAGGCACGCGATAGGAGAAGTTGAACGACGTCACCCTTTTTCCCGGATCGACGGCCTGCCCATTGCCTGTATTTGAAAAGGTGTGAAGAAAGGTATGGAGGTTCAGCGGACGGCCATAGCCGGCAAAGATTGTGGTATGGGAAATTCCAAGCTCAAGATTCTGCGTCGGCTTAATCGAAAAGCTGCCGCCCCATATATAAGGTGGCGGCTCCAGCCCCTGGCTTGCGTTACCGTAGTTAGTAAACGTCGGCCCCAACCCTACGTAGTGCACGCCGCCCTGGCGCGCAATGAAGAACTCAGTGTGCAGCGGACCAAGGAGTGGCAGTTTCACTGGCTTCACGTTGGCAATGCGCAGCATCGGCATTCCCTGGGCATTGTTGGAGAGAATCATTGACGTGCTTCTGTCCGGTCCCCACCACAGGCTCTGCTGTCCAAAGCTGAATTGCCAGTTGGAAACATTCAGCGCAGCGTAGGCTTCCACCGGGCGCATTCGACTGGTGGTTCCCGACCTGAGATTCCATCCGTAGGGCAATCCGTACGACGACGGAGACGACGCAATTGCCTGCTGTGCCTCAGCGCTGTATGCCGGAATCTCCGATGCATACTGGTACTCGGCGCGCACGTAGAGGGCGAGTGGTCCTGCCTCTGCGCGTTGAGAAACTCCCGCGATCGCGTTTGCGCCCTCGCCATAGGGACGCCCGAAATCATCCACCAGGGTCTGAGCAAAGTTGAAGGAATCGCGCAACGGTGTTCCGGAGATTCCAGTAAAGCGCGCGTACACGTCTTCAACCTGGGCGCCTACGTTTGCTTCGCCCTCCATCAGATTTCGCTCATGCGCGAACTCCGAATCCAGCGCTGCCAGCAGCGGAGCAGCGATCTGCTGCTGATCTTCTGCCTCGCCATACTTGTCATGGGCTTCTTGCAGCAGCCGCGAGCATTCGAGCCGCGTAAAAGGACGCATCATCGCCGAAGCGTCGGGAACATATCCTAACGCCGCCAGACGGTCGAACGCCTCGTACACCCAGCTATCCACTGGAACATAGGCGGAGCCCATGTGGCTGGCCGCCTCTACGTCCTCGCTGTTCTCGCTCTTTTGGAATTTTCCCCAGTTGCGAAGGTCGATATCGGCGTCGCTGGAGCGGGCCCGATAAACCTGCCGGCCAAGGTACCAGCCAATCGCACTTCCGATCACCGCGTCGCTCATGAAATGGTCGTAGCCTTGGACCCGCGCTGCGCTCACGGCGCCGGCGAGGCCGTAGCTTAAAGCCTTGGTCAGCGTCCCCGGATACTCATGGGCGATCACGCTCGCAATCGCCCAACTCACAGCCGAGTGCTGCGAAGGGAACGAGTCACCGCCACTGAAAAAATTGCCGTGCCCACTCCCCGTAAATGGGCGTTCGCGGCCTGCAATATATTTAATGAGGGTGGTATCCAGATAGGCGTCAACCGCAGCTTCACCGCTCAGGAATCCAGTTTCCCGCTGGTGTTCATTCTTTGCCAACGCGCCCCACACATACATGCCGCCGCCCACTCCAGCCAGCGCGGCCACCCCTGCGTTCGAGAAGGTCGAGGCGTGCGAAGCCGTCGAGGGATTCTTAGTGACGTGCGCCTCAACTGCCGTATCGGAGGCGACCAATCCAACTGCAAGCATGCTCAGCGGCACCGCGACCGTCCACTGCCGCGTGCTCATGCGGAAGGGCATGGTAAACAGCGCTTGCTGGTCCTGCAGAATATTCCGTGGAAAAGATTTCAGAGCTACTCCGCGCGCCTCATCCTCGGAGACCTCCGACGCAACCGCACCGGTGCTCCCAATTGGCGGTGGCGTGGATTGTGCGTGCGCGGACAAAGTAATTCCAGCAAACAACAGGCTCGCAATCCAGCTCCGCACCCTGAGTCTCCCGCATCAATAATTAAGCCTCAGAAGCTGACGCCCAGGGACACACCCCGGCGACTTTCTTGCAGCAGCTTTGGCGTAGTCTGAGTATATTCCCTGCAACTACCTACCGGGCCAATTCAGTAGGCATTCTGTGCAAAGATACCGGAAAATATCGTCATCAGAATGATCCGCAGGTCGAAGGCCAAACTCCAGTTCTGAATGTAATAAATATCCAGTTCAACCCGCTTGGCGATATCGGTGTCGCCGCGCAATCCGTTCACCTGCGCCCAACCCGTGATGCCCGATTTGAGATGATGCCGGGTGTTGTAAGCATCGATCTCGTCGATGAATTTCTCCACAAAATGCCGGCGTTCCGGACGCGGGCCCACCACGCTCATCTCGCCGCGCAGCACATTGAAAAACTGCGGCAACTCGTCCAGGCAGCTCGCGCGAAGAAACGATCCCACGGCCGTCCGGCGCTCATCGCCCACAGTCGTCCAGCGCGTATTGCTCTCTTCCTCCGGAGTCACTTTCATGGTGCGGAACTTCAGCATCTTGAAGTCCTGTCCGTTGATGCCCACACGCTCCTGCACAAAAAAAACCGGGCCGGGCGATGACAATTTCACCGCAATCGCGATGATGGCCATGGGAATGGCAGTAACCGTAAGCGCCAGCAGCGAGAAGACGATGTCGAAGCTCCGCTTCATGACGACGTAACTGATTGTCTCGGAGGGCGCAATGTGTACGTCCAGCAAATTGGTTCCTCCAATCCGGAAGAACCGGTCGCGTACCTTCAGGTCCTTGCCAAAGTCCAAAATCAGGCGGATCGGGATCGCAAGGCCCTTCAACTGGTCGATTACATTGGAGATGTATGGCAAAATTTCGGGAGAGACCGCAATCACGATGTCGTTTGCGAAGTGCTTGATGTTCTGAGTCATCAACTGTTCCAGCTCAAACACCGGAACGCCGTCCGCCGCACGCACCTTCTGGCCAGGGATGCGCACAAATGCAACGGTCTCGCACGGCGCCACAACACTCCTCCTCAGCTCCTCCGAGGTTCGCTGTGCGAAGGCGTCCGCGCCAACGATAATGATACGGAGGCGCTCGCCTTGATTGCCGGCACGGATCACGATGGTGCGGAAGATCACCCGTAACAGCAAGACCCCAGCCAGCAGAATCAGCGCGCTGGTGCTAAGCAGCAGACGCGAATAGGAGGCGCCGCGATAAAAGAACAGCCCGGTAAAGCCCAGCATATACGTCCAGGCCAGTGCCTTCAGGCAGTTCCGCATGCCATTGGATTCAACAAACAGCGCTTCCACGCTTGTAATTTCGAAATGCTCCGCGCAGACGATCCACGCAAGAGAAAGCGTTAAGCATAGATAAAAATAATCTTGCGTAAGAGGATGGATCAATTTGAGAGCGCGCAACGTGGTGCCTGCGAACAAAAAGGAAAAGGCGGGCAACAGGAAGCAGCAGAAGCGAAAGAAGAACTGGTACAACCTAAGCCGACGAATCATGTTTTCCCTCACCCTGAAAATACAGCGCACGATCGTTGTGCCCGCTTGCATTGCGACACACGAACGTCAGCGCTTTCCGCATGGGATTACATGGACTTCAGTTTCGAAAAAACCTTTGAATTTCCTTAAAAGCTGAAGATTCTATAAACACAAAATCGCCTCGTACGAATAGAGAAACAAGCAGCTCTCATCAAGATGCACTCGCCATACTGCGGCAAAAATCTTCTACTCTGAATATTATAGAGCGCCCCGAAGCATTTGTTACCCGGTTCGCTCCAAAAGGTGCCTTCCTTGCAACCGCCCGCTTTTGTAAAAGCACTCACTGGACCGAGTTCGAGCGCGCTGTAAAGGATCAGGGCAGTGTAGCACAAAGCGTTGATAATCGGGCAAGAACTAGACCAATCAGCTTAGGTAACCAGCAACCCTGATATGGCCTCCCGTGTAGCAGTTTCGACGAGCATGGGTGACCCCTGGTTGCATGCAGTTTTGTTATCTTCTAAAAACCGTGCTACCGGATCATGAGCGATTGCCTGTATCCGGACCCACCGCTCCACAAATGGGAATCTTTCAACTTTCCTCGACCTTCCGCAGTCCGCTCGCCTTCATTCGGACGACCGCGTTAGATTGCCAGAGCTGCAATCTCAAAGACAGGACAATGGCGCGGGTTCGCAATTGTGGCTTCCCCTTTTCTCATTAAGCTCATTCATTTAAAGAATAGGGATGGATTCAGCTCGCTACCTGCTGAGACATCCACAGACGCAGCAGCACATAGATTCAATAGATCACGGATGGGAGAGGTGACTAACATCAGTAGCTCTATTCTGTTTGGTCCGGAACCAAAATGAGAAACTTCCAGTTCTAGAACGGTCCTCAATTCGCCGATCACATTCCTAGTGGCGTACCCGTTTGCTCCACCAACTCTGTTCGTCACAAACTTTGGCTTAGGCGTTGTTGACTTTTCGATTCCGTCAGGCTACATTCGACTACATGAAAATGCTTGTTCAGAACATGATGTGCATGATGTGTCGCTGTTGTCAGCCTCAGCACATGTCTGTTCTGGAGAGTAGATCGGATTAAGCAAACGAAGTCTTAATCCCGATTCAGAGATTCAAGCCCGCTCACCAGATGTATTGAGCGGGCTTTTTTGTTTTTGCTGCCTTTTATCCCTGTTCCGTGTTTCTCCAGGGGCAGCTTGCTAAAGCGTTGCGTTGCTAATGACGCGTTCGAAAACTACGGATGAGGAAAGCATGAAAATCAGCGTCTTGCGCTTCGCGGCACTCGCATTCTGCGTGATGGCAATATTTGCCAACGCCGCCGCACAGCAGCGCGTGACCCTGCTGAATGCGTCGTACGATCCTACCCGCGAACTCTACCAGGACTATAACGCTGCGTTTGCGCGCTACTGGAAGGCAAAATCGGGCCAGGACGTCACCGTCAAACAATCGCACAGCGGCTCGGGGAAACAGGCGCGCGCAGTTATCGACGGGCTGCCCGCAGACGTGGTTACCCTCGGACTGGCCTATGACATTGATGCTCTCCACGAGAACGGTGGACTGGTACCCGCGAACTGGCAGTCGCGCCTGCCCAACAACAGCACTCCATTCACTTCCACAATTGTCTTCCTGGTGCGCAAGGGAAACCCGCAGCACATCAAAGATTGGAATGACCTTGTTCGCCCCGGCCTCGCGGTGATTACGCCGAACCCGAAGAGCTCCGGTGGGGCGCGCTGGAATTATTTGGCCGCGTGGGGCTACGCTTTGCACCAGAACAAGAATGACCAGGCCAAGGCGCGCCAGTTCGTAACTCAGTTGTACAAGAACGTTCCGGTGCTCGATTCAGGAGCCCGTGGTTCCACAACCACGTTTGTGCAGCGCGGCATCGGTGACGTCCTGATTGCCTGGGAGAGTGAAGCATTCCTCGCGGTAAAAGAACTGGGCAAAGACAAAGTGGAGGTCGTCGTTCCGTCATACAGCATCTTGGCCGAGGCGCCGGTCTCAGTGGTGGATAAAGTTGTAAACAAGCGCGGCACCGCCGAGGTAGCCAAAGCCTATCTGGAGTATCTGTATTCCGATACCGCGCAGGAGATCGCGGCCCGGCACTTCTACCGTCCGTCCTCAAAATCGATCGCAAACAAGTATGTCGCACAATTTCCGAAGTTGAATCTCTTCACCATCAACGACGTATTCGGCGGTTGGCAGAGTGCGCAGAAAACGCACTTTGCCGATGGCGGAATCTTTGACCAGATCTATGGGAAATAAGAGCTGATCATGGCAGCACCTTCAACCATACCTGTCCGCGAACCGGCTGGCGACTTAAGCTCCGGCCCGTCCCCTGCGGTGAGCAGTCGCCGGCCGCGCTTCAGGAAGCCGGGGATACTTCCCGGATTTGGGATCTCGCTGGGCTTTGCGGTTACTTACCTCAGCCTGATTGTGCTGATCCCTCTGAGTGCGATTTTTCTGAAGGCCGCGACCATGCACTGGGCGCGCTTTGTTCAGACCGTCACCTCGCCTCGCGTAATGGCCTCATACCGGCTGACCTTCGGAGCATCTTTTCTGGGAGCCGCAATCGACGCTGTCTTCGGATTCATCGTTGCATGGGTGTTGGCGCGCTACAGCTTTCCGGGCAAACGGATCGCCGACGCGCTCGTTGATCTTCCTTTTGCATTGCCGACTGCGGTTGCGGGCATCGCGCTGACCTCTTTGTACGCCCCCAACGGATGGATCGGGCGATACCTTCACCCGTTGGGCATCGAGGTCGCGTTTACCCGCCTCGGAGTCGTGTTGGCGCTCACATTCATAGGGCTGCCGTTTGTCGTTCGCAGTGTGCAGCCGGTCATTCAGGATCTTGGCAGCGACATCGAGGAAGCCTCCGCCAGTCTGGGCGCCAGCTCATGGCAGACCTTTAGCCGTGTGCTCTTTCCCGCCGTTTTTCCCGCGCTGCTTACCGGCTTTACCCTGGCCTTCGCCCGCGGCCTCGGCGAGTACGGATCCGTCATCTTCATCTCCGGCAACATGCCCATGCATACTGAGATCACCTCTCTACTGATCGTCAGCAAGCTTGAGCAATACGATTACGCTGGAGCGACCGCCATCGCCTCCGTCATGCTCGTCATCTCTTTCACCTTGCTGATGGTGATCAATGGATTGCAGAATCGCGCTCCGCAGTTTTGAGGAGACGAGATGAGCACTTCGCACGCCTCAAGCCCGATTCGACAGACCGACTCCGCATGGGTTCGCTGGACGTTGATTTCGTTTGCGCTCTTGTTCCTCGTGATTTTCCTGGTGCTGCCGCTGGCCTGCTGTCTTCGTCGAAGCGTTCGCCAAAGGCTGGCAGACATACCTCGATTCCGTTCGCGATCCGGACGCGCTCTCCGCCATCCGTCTAACCCTGGTGGCCTCCGGAATCGCGGTGGCCTTGAATCTGTTCTTCGGCCTGATGGCGGCATGGGCGATCTCACGCTTCTCCTTCAGGGGTAAGAATCTTCTGATCAGCCTTATCGACCTGCCGCTGGCGGTCTCTCCTGTGGTCTCCGGATTGATCTTTGTGCTGTTGTTCGGACTGCACGGCTGGTTCGGAAGCTGGTTGGACGATCACAATATCCGCGTCCTCTTCGCCATTCCGGGAGTTGTATTGGCCACCGTGTTCGTCACGTTTCCATTCGTCGCGCGCGAGCTCATTCCATTCATGCAGACAGCAGGGAAGCGACGAAGAAGAGGCGGCTCTTGTCTTGGGAGCAAGCCCTTTGAAGACTTTTTTCTCCATCACCCTGCCCAATATTCGCTGGAGTTTGCTTTATGGAGTAATTCTTTGCAGCGCACGCGCGATGGGCGAGTTTGGTGCGGTTTCCGTCGTCTCCGGACATATTCGCGGAGAGACCAACACGCTCCCTCTTCACGTTGAAATCCTCTACAACGAATACAACTTTGCCGCTGCGTTCTCTGTGGCTTCGCTGTTGAGTCTGGTGGCCCTGGTGACGCTCGTGGTGAAGAAAGTCATTGAGGAGAAAGTCGCAATTCGCGGAGGGAAGGCATGAGCATCGAGGTTCGCAATATATGCAAGCAGTTCGGCAACTTTACTGCTGTCGATGACGTAAGTCTGCAGGTCGGCGCAGGCGAGTTACTTGCCTTGCTCGGGCCATCCGGTTCCGGCAAGACCACCCTGCTGCGCATGATTGCCGGTCTGGAGTTTCCAGACAGCGGAACCATCCTGCTCAATGAGGAGGATGCCACCAAGCATGATCCCGCACGCCGCCGCGTCGGCTTTGTCTTCCAGCACTACGCCTTGTTCCGCCACATGACCATCTTTGATAACGTTGCCTTCGGATTGCGTGTTCGCTCCCGAAAACAGCGTCCCTCGAAAGCTGAGATCCGCGACAAAGTTTCGCAGTTGCTCAGCCTCGTGCAACTCGAAAGGCTTGCGAATCATTATCCCAACCAGCTCTCCGGCGGGCAGAGACAGCGCGTGGCCCTTGCCCGAGCGCTGGCCGTCGAACCCAAGCTACTGCTCCTCGACGAGCCTTTTGGAGCGCTCGATGCCAAGGTGCGCAAAGAGCTGCGCCGCTGGCTCAGGCGCTTGCATGACGAGATTCATATCGCCAGCGTCTTCGTAACTCACGATCAGGAAGAAGCCCTCGAGGTTGCCGATCGCGTGGCGGTGATGAACCAGGGAAAACTGGAGCAGGTCGGCACGCCGCAGGAGGTCTACGACAATCCCGCCAACGCCTTCGTCTATAACTTCCTTGGCAACGTGAACCTCTTTCATGGACGCATCGATAGCGGGCGTGCTCGCATCGGCGCACTGGATGTGGATTTGCCGGAGAGCGCTTCGGGTGAGGATGGTCCCGCGATGGGCTATGCCCGGCCGTACGAAATGCATATCACTCGCGATCCACAAGACGCCTCGGCCATTCGCGCAAACGTGCTTCACGTCTACGGAGTCGGACCGATCGTGAAAATCGAACTCCAGGCCACAGAAACGGGAACCCTGTTGGAGGCCGAAATCGGGCGCCCGCAGTTCGCTGAACTGGGCCTGAAGCTAGGCGAAGTTGTTTTTGTAAGCCCGCGCAAACTGAAAGTTTTCGCGGAGGACTATTCCATTTAGTTACCGTCATAAGGAGTATTGCAGTGGGTGAGTTTCAGTTGTCATCGCATAGCCCCGAAGAAGCTTTGCAACAATCGTTAGAGAGCTTCGGTGTAGCCCGGATCGCGCTTGCATCCAGCTTCGGCGCAGAAGATCAGGTCTTGACCGACATGCTGTTGCGAGCCAATCCTGCGGCCCGAATCTTTACGCTCGATACCGGCAGAATATTTCAGGAAACCTATGACACCATGCAGCAATCGGTCGAGCGCTACCATCATTCGTACGAGGTTTACGCGCCCGAAGCCGCCGACATTGCGGCGCTGATCGCCAAGGATGGTCCGAATCTTTTCTACTCCAGCGTGGAGAATCGCAAGGCTTGCTGCGCGGTTCGAAAGCTGAAGCCGTTGCGCAAGGTGCTCGCTACGGTCGATGCCTGGATCTGTGGGCTGCGCCGCGACCAGGGTGTTACTCGCACCGCCGTCGAGTTGGCGAGTTGGGATGCAGAGTTCGGCATCTACAAGATTTGCCCGCTCTATGACTGGAGCGAGGCGCAGGTTTGGGATTACATCAAGAAAAACAATCTCCCCTATAACGCCTTGCACGACCGCGGCTTCCCAAGCATCGGCTGTGCCCCCTGCACCCGCGCAGTGCATCCGGGTGAAGACATTCGCGGAGGGCGCTGGTGGTGGGAGTCGCCCGAACATAAAGAGTGCGGACTGCATAAGTCTCCCGCGCATCGCAACCTAAGAGAGCAGGAATAGCTATGGATCACCTCGACAAACTCGAAGCCAAGGGCGTGTACATCCTGCGCGAGGCCTATCGCGACTTCAAGAACCTCTGCATGCTCTGGTCGATTGGAAAAGACAGCACCGTACTGGTGTGGCTTGCGCGCAAGGCTTTCTTCGGGCACGTGCCGCTGCCTCTCGTGCATATCGACACCCATTTCAAAATTCCTGAGATGATTGAGTATCGCGACCGGCTTGCGCTCGACTGGAACCTGAACATGGTGTACGGCGAGAATCACAACGCGCTTGAAAAAAAGGAAACATTCCCCGACGGCAATGTGGACCGCCTCACCTGCTGCCGCAACCTGAAATCGGATGCGCTGAAGCATACGCTCTCCGGCGACTGGCCGCGCTACCGCATGGACCACAATCTCCGGCACTACGTTCTGGATGAGAATAAGGAGCCGTACACGGGCGTGATCGTGGGCGTGCGCGCCGATGAGGAAGGCAGCCGGTCAAAGGAACGTTACTTCTCTCCGCGAGACCAATACAACGAGTGGAACGTAGGCGATCAGCCTCCCGAACTTTGGAACCAGTACAAGACTGATTTCGCACCCGGAACCCACGTGCGCATCCACCCCTTGCTGGACTGGACGGAGCTGAATATCTGGGAGTACATCCACCGCGAGAACATCCCTGTGGTATCGCTCTACTTCAATCAGGGCAGCGGTAAGCGTTACCGCTCGCTTGGTTGCTGGCCCTGCACAACCCCTGTCGACTCCACCTCGCAAAACGTGGAGGACATTATCAAGGAGCTGAGTAGCGGAAAGTTCGCCAATATTGCCGAACGTTCCGGACGAGCACAAGACAAGGACGACGGCGGCGGACTGGAGACACTGCGCAGAGACGGGTACATGTGATGCAAACAAATTCGATAACTAACAACTCATCAGGAGCTCCATTGCTGCCCACATCACCCGCTCGCGAGCAGATGAACATCGTCGTGGTTGGCCATGTCGATCATGGCAAGAGCACCGTCATCGGCCGCCTCATGGCGGACACGCATTCACTGCCGGAAGGCAAGCTCGAACAGGTAAAGGCGATGTGCCGCAAGAATGCGCGCCCCTTCGAGTATGCCTTTCTGCTTGACGCGCTGAAGGACGAGCAGTCGCAGGGCATAACCATCGACACTGCCCGCTGTTTCTTCAAGACCGCGAAGCGCGACTACATCATCATCGACGCGCCCGGCCACGTCGAGTTTCTCAAGAACATGATTTCGGGTGCGGCCCGCGCCGAAGCCGCCCTGCTTGTCATCGATGCCCATGAAGGTGTTCAGGAAAACTCGCGCAGGCACGGTTACATGCTTGGCATGCTGGGAATCCGCCAGGTAGTCGTGCTGGTGAACAAGATGGATTTGGTCAACCGCGACCTCGGCGTCTTCGCCCGCGTTCGCGACGAGTATTCGGCCTTCCTGCGTGAGGTGGGAATCACTCCCATCGACTACGTGCCGATCTGCGCGCGCGATG
Source organism: uncultured Acidobacteriota bacterium (assembly GCA_963787715.1). GTDB lineage: Bacteria > Acidobacteriota > Terriglobia > Terriglobales > Acidobacteriaceae > TOLSYN. The sequence continues at coordinate 290,357 of CAWBEC010000002.1, forward strand.
GGGATAACATCGCACAACCGGCAGCGTGGGCGCCCGGAGTTCGCAGCGTCCTTGCGCACATCGACGCATTCGTCAAGGAAAGCGAGCGTGAAAAGCAGCCCTTCCGTTTTCCTGTTCAGGACGTTTACAAGTTCACGGCGAACAACGACGATCGCCGCATCTTTGCGGGCACCATTGAAACCGGCTCCATTCAAGCCGGAGATGAAATCGTATTTCTGCCCTCACAGAAGCGCTCGCGAATCGCCACCATCGAGAGGTTTAATGCGCCCGGAAGGGAGCAGGCTCATGCCGGTGAAGCAATCGGCTTTACTCTCACCGATGAGCTTTACGTGCGGCCCGGCGAGGTCATGTGCAAGAGCGGCGACCGGCAGGCACACACCAGCTCGCGCTTCCGCGCCAACGTCTTCTGGATGGGCAAGGCTCCGCTCGTCAAGAACAAGAAATACAAGTTGAAGCTCGCAACCTTGCGGGCTCCGGTTCGCCTCGTCGAAATCGTCAACGTGCTGGACGCATCGGACCTATCTTCAGACCGCGGTAAGCACGAAGTCGAAAGGCACGAGGTCGCCGATTGCATCTTCGAAGCGGCGAAGCCGATTGTCTTCGATCTTTCACGCGACATAGAAGCCACGGGACGATTCGTTTTGGTTGATAACTACGAGATCGCGGGTGGCGGAATTGTGACTGAAAATGCATCGGCCTCTAGTTCCAGTCTGCAGGAGCACATTCGCCGGCGCGAGGCTGGTTGGGAGCCCAGCGCCATTCCCGCTGCGATTCGCGCCAGCCGCTACGGGCACCGCTCAAAGTTTGTGGTCGTCACCGGCGCATCGGAAGTTGCAAATAAAACGATCGCTCAAGCGCTTGAAAAGCGTCTGTTCGAAAAATCCAACATCGCCTATTACCTCGGCATCGCAAACATCGACCGCGGATTGGACACCGATGTTCTGGATTCATTCGATCTGCGCGAAGAACGCGTGCGGCGTCTCGGCGAGCTGGCCCGCATACTCACCGAGAGCGGTCAGATCTTCATCACCACGATTACCGATGTGGATGTACATGACATCGAGCGGCTAAAGGCGCTCAATGCTCCGAACGAGATTCTGGTTGTCGTTGTCGGTGCAGCCGACTACCAGGACGTTCATGCTCACGTGCAGATTCCCGACGGAGAAAACTTGCCTGAAGCCGTCGATCGCGTATGCGCCTACCTTAAAGAGCAGGAGATCATATCGGACTACTGCATATGATGAAGCGCAGTCTTTGAAGTGTGCGAATGCGCTATGCGGGTCGGCGAAGCGATTTAACTGACGCGCTCAAATGTGAACGGCGAGCACCGGCGCGGCTCCGAGCTGGATGACGCGGTCGGTTGTGGAACCGAAGATCGCCGCATGTAGCGAGCCGCGGCCGCGCACGCCCATGATCGTCAGGTCGCTCTGTGTTTCAAGAGCGGCCTGATTGATCTCCATGTATGGCTTACCGCTCCGCACCATCACCTTTACGTTGGTGCCCTCGCGCGCGTCAGGCGCTATATATTCCTCTAACTTCTTCGTCGCTTGTGCCGTCGCATTTTGCAGGTCTTGTGACTTCGGAATATCTTCGAGCACGTGCAGCAGCGTAAGTTCCGCACCGTACTCCTTGGCCATTGAGAACGCGTACTTCGCAGCATGATGCGCAGGGTCGGAGAAGTCCGCGCAAAGTAGCATTTTGCTTAAGTGTACTGGCTCCGGATCGGGCGCCTCGCTGGCGACGTGATGAGCAGGCTTTCGTACGGTTAACACCGGGCACCCGGCCAGCCGCAACACTTTCTCTGCCACCGATCCCAGCACCAGCCGGTCAAAACCGCGTAGACCGTGGGTTCCCATCACGATCAAATTCACGTTCTGTGCTTCGGCAAGAGAAAGAATGGCATCCGTAACCGAGCTCTCTTGCGCGGCCTCTTGCACATAACATTGCTGCTGAATCGAGGTCCTCGTGTGCCGGTTTGCAAATTCCTGGAGACGGCGCTCCATGCCGGCGTGTTCTTTCCGGAGGCTCTCCTTGTAAGAGTCCGGATAGATGTTCCAAAACTCGATTGGCTTCGGCGTGTGCAGCACGTACTCCAGCGACAATGTCGCCTTGTAGTGCCACGCAATCGACTGCGCGTACTCGTACGCATAAATTGAAAACTCTGAAAAATCAACCGGGCAGAGGATCGACTTAATTTGCGGCATGCGTGCATCGCCCCAAGTTTCATGCCGGCAGACTCTTCCGGGGAACGTAAGAGTCCGGGCATTGTGAATAGATGATCAGAAACCTGCACAGGTTGCAGTAGTCCTTCCGGAATTATGGCCGATCCGGCAGCACCGGAAGCGCAGTGATGTTCACCGTAGACGGATCGTCCCGAAGCTTGATGTAGAGAACCGTTCCATTCGGGCGCGGCACCGTGAGGTTCGTGTCTGCAAATCCCGGAGGTACCGCCACTGCATGCGTGAACTCCTGATCGGAGGCAACGGAGTCGATCAAATAGAAGAGATCACCACTGAGCGTGCATTGCTTTTCAGGGTCATCCGGGCAGTGTACTTCCTTCAGCTTTGGAACCCGGACAAGATGCGCGAGCGGTTGCCAGTCTCCTTCCGTACCGTCGGCGGCAACCGGCCTGAACTGAAGCGCCCCAAAAGCAGAATCGCCGAAGCTCTTAAGCGGATCAAGTACAGCGACCGCCGTCTGCGTGTCCAGCAATGAAAGATTCTTATTCGCCAGACTCAGTACCGTGTGGAAGAACCCATCGGCGCTGGCGACTTCGATCTTCTCGTCGTGCGGAAAATGTGCAGGTATCTCCGATCTCACGAAGAAAGAGATTCGGCCATCCAGCGGTACGTCTTCCTGGCTGCTCAACCGAATCGCAGACTCCGCCGCCTGAATACGCTTACTCTGCAAAGTTACTTTGGGGCGCTCTGGCTTGACGGTGGTCTGCAGTTTCAGCACACGTCCATCTTTCAGGTTCACCTGGCTTGTGAGCTTCTGCTCTGGTTGAAGACCCTCCGGCAACGCATTCTGCGCCATGAGGCTCAACTCATCGATTTTCTCAGCGCGGCTCAAACTCGCAGGCAGAAAGTGCGCGCCATTGAGATCCAGGCTTGCAACCAGGTCGAGCCGGGCGCCTTTCAGCACTCCTCTCTGATCGCCCGCATGTATGGTGAATTGGTCCACACGACCCGCTTCGGCATATGTGCGCAGAGGCACATCGGTGGGTCGCGTCAGCCCGAACTGCTTTACCGCCAGCGTCGCCGTGCCCGGCTCTGCGCCCTCCAGGGAGACCTTCACTTCCACTTCATCCGGCGCAATCAACTTCCAACTGGACTTAGCTGGCTTGTCATGCTGATCTTTTATGGCAATATCCTCGATGCAGGCAGAAACGTCGGAATGCAAATGGAAGGTGTCTTCGCGTCCGATGATAAGTGCATTCGCGTCCTCGGAAGTAAGTCCCCAGTGAGTCGCGGCCGGAGCGTTCCTTAATTGAAAGATCGGCCCTTCAAAGCTTTCAAATCCCCAGCTCCCCTGCAACGTACCACTTGCGTCCGGGCTAAGATCCTCCAGCTTCGGAAGTGATCCATCCAATACAAGTCCACCGCGTGTTGCATCTGGCCTTACCGGGAGATCAACAACCTCTCCGGCGCTACCGTCAACGTGGAGCGTCAAATCGTGCGCGACCTCAGTCGCGAAGACCAGCGGGGCGCCATCTACCGCCAAGGCCAGCGATGGATTCTGCAAGCAGAACACCTGCTTCGGATCAATCGGGGTGAGTACGGGCAGGGAAGCGCGCCGCACCGGAGGCAAACCAACCACCAGCACAGATTGTGGCTTATGGAACGACGGAGGATTGTTGAGCTTCAAATTCAGCTGCTCTTTTTGTGGCGAGGCAAGTGCCGGAATGTATTGATACTGGGCGGTGTGGAGGTTCTCCATCACCCTTGCCATATCGACAATCACTCCAATGTAAGGACTATAAGTACCTCCGCCGGCTTGTCTCGTAGCACTCACGGCCCCTACCAGATCAGCCTCCGGTCCAGTGGTGGCCTCTGCCAGCAACGACTGTCCATGCCCGTCGTCCATCACCATCTGCGAGGAGCTCTGCATCAGGCAGGGTGCCTGCTGCTCGGGCGGCCGGTCGAAACATTGTTCATCGACTTTGACTTTCAAGCTGCGCGCCAGCAACGTGGAACGCTCATGCAGTGCTTTTGGATCTGTCGCTGAAGCATCGCCTATCGCATTCAAGTACGTATCCACCCGCAACCGGCTCTGGCTCGCAAGATTCAAGTCCTGGACAGCACGCACAAAGGCACCGGGCTTTCCCTGAACCGCCGAGCGCAGCGTGCTGAAATCGCCTCCCGTCTGCGGAGCGAGGAAAAAAAGTGCCTGCTGTGCTCGTTCGGGAACGGTAACAACAATGCCCTTTTCGCGTACCTGTCGTGTCCACGTCTCGGCTCTTGTGAACCAGTAATCGGGTGGCGGATTGGTGGCTCCCTGCAGAAACGCAACCACCAGCAGGTAGTGTACGGACTCGCCATCAGGAAACGCCGGATGAATCCAGAGCTTGTCGTCAGGCTGCAGATTGGGAACCTCAGATATGGGCAGAGTCTTACCCGCTCGGGTTACGTTCACCTCCATCCGCGGTCCTGAAAGATCGAACGAGCTATCGGCGTACGCAGCACAACTCCCGACCAAGACAAAACTCAGTAACAGGCAATAAATTCGCGAAAGCAAGCTGTACTCCTCGGCGCCTAAGATGACCCTATTTAGGTTCGCACACCTTTACTTATTCTATTTTGTTGAAGCCCTTGCGTCACCCCGACCGCACTCTTCCCGGTGCAGCTTTGAACTTCAAGATGTGTATTTTCCCGATCGAAAATCAAAGGGCTGCGCAAACAAATCCGCCTGAGAGATGAGCGAAATGCAGGCTGTGTGAAAAGTTCAGGAATTTAAAAAAGATGAGTTGTTGGCCGGCTCAGCAAACTTTGCCGTGCTTCCGCCATCCATTGTTGTTTAGGCGGTGACGCTCGTGCGGAGAGCTGCGTCCGTATCGATGCGTCTGTACGCCGCTCCTGGTGCTGAAAAGAGTAAGGAATGAGCGAGGACAAGAATCCTGGCGGGCAACCCGGCGATGAGGGACCGGGCTCGCCGCAGCAAACCCATCACCCAACTCAGACGGAGATGCAAGAGCCGGCGCATGACTCTGAAGAACTGCAGAAGATCAAACGGCGGCGGCGCAGAAGCATGTGGATCGTGGCTGCATTCATTGTCTTCGCGCTCTTTCTTATCTACCACTTCAGTAGATCAACACCGTCGTCCGGGGGGGCGACAGGAGCCGGCGGGCGCACGCCGCAAGCCTCGGCGGCGATCACCCTGGGTCAGTCCAAAACCGGCGATATGAACATTTATGTCAGCGCGCTTGGGACGGTGACGCCCACCTACACCGTCACCGTCTACAGCCAGATTACGGGGCGGGTCATGGCCGTTCATTATCGCGAGAGGCCAGATGGTTCGCAAAGGCGATCCGCTGATCGATATCGACCCACGCCCCTATCAGGCTACGCTGACGCAAGCCGAAGGAACCCTGGAGCGCGATCAGGGCGTGCTGGCGCAAGCGCGCATCGATCTTGAGCGGTATAAGCAAGCCTACGCCCGGAACGCGATTGCCAAGCAGCAGCTCGATGACCAGGAGCAGGCCGTCGTTCAGGACGAGGGCACCGTCAAAGCCGATCAGGGCACGGTGGACTACGATCGGTGCAGCTGGAGTACTGCCATATCATTGCTCCCATCACCGGCCAAGTCGGGTTGCGTCTGGTGGATCCCGGGAACACCATCTTCTCCGGCAGCAGCTCCGTGCTGGTGGTGATTGCGCAAGTGCAGCCGATTACGGTCGTGTTCAATGTGTCCGAGGACAATCTTTCCCAGGTGAAGGCGCAGTTGAGTCGGCGGGCACAAGCTGCCGGTCGACGCCTTCAACCGCTCCAATGACAAGCCGATCGAATCCGGCGTACTGATCTCGCTCGACAATCAGGTGGACACGACCACCGGGACGATTAAGTTCCGCGCCGAGTTCTCCAACAAGAATCTCGCTCTGTTTCCCAACCAGTTTGTGAACGCCCGCCTGCTGGTGAATACGCTGCGCAACGTAACCCTGGTTCCTTCTGCCGCCGTGCAGCACAACGGCACCAGCGCGTTTGTCTACATCGTGCAGCCCAACAACACGGTAACCGTGCAGCCGATCACCACGCTGGCCGGCGACGAACAGTTCACTGCGGTGCAGGGACTCAATCCCGGCGTGAAGGTGGCAACCAGCGGATTCGACCGTCTCGAAAACGGCGCGCAAGTATCGGTGCGCGGCCAGGGCACGCAGGGGCAAGGCGGCAACGCCGCCGCCCCCGGCGTTGCGGGCCCATCCGGCGGTCCATCCGCACCCGGCGGTCCATCGCCATCCACTCCATCCGCACCCGGCAGTTCAGCCCCATCCAGCGGTGGTTCGCGATGAGTCCCTCCCGGCCATTCATTCTCCGCCCGGTCGCAACCTCTCTGCTGATGGTTGCGATCTTTCTGGCGGGCGGAGTGGCATTCCTGCAGCTTCCCGTCTCGGCGCTGCCCGAGGTGGATTATCCGACGATTCAGGTGCTCACCTTCTACCCCGGTGCCAGTCCCGATGTAGTTGCCTCGGCCGTGACTGCTCCCTTGGAGCGGCAGTTCGGCCAAGTCGCCGGACTCAGCCAGATGACATCGACCAGCGCCGGAGGCGTCTCGGTCATCGTGATGCAGTTCCAGCTCAGCCTGAATATCGACGTGGCGGAGCAGGAGGTGCAGGCGGCGATCAATGCGGCGCAGAGCTATCTGCCCGCCAATCTGCCGACGCCGCCGATCTACAGCAAATCCAATCCGGCAGATGCGCCGGTTCTGACTCTGGCGCTTACCTCCAATGAGATGCCGCTCTCGCAGGTTGAGGATCTGGCGGACACGCGCCTTGCGCCCAAGATCTCGCAGATCTCCGGCGTCGGCCTGGTGAGCATCTCCGGCGGGCAGAAGCCCGCCGTGCGCATCCAGGCGAACCCCACCGCCCTGGCCTCCTACGGAATCAATCTCGAGGACCTGCGCAACTCGCTCACAGGCAACAGCCTCAACTCCGCCAAGGGAAACTTCGACGGCCCCGCGCAGGATTACACCATCAACGCCAACGATCAGTTGCTGACCAGCAGCGATTACAAGTCGGTGGTGGTCGCCTATCGCAACGGCGCGCCCGGTCATGCTCAGCGACGTGGCGCACGCCATCGACGGAGTGGAGAACGCCAAACTCGCCGCATGGGTCAACTACACGCCGGCGGTGATCCTGAACATCCAGCGTCAGCCTGGGGCGAATACCATCCAGGTGGTCGACAGCATCGAGAAGCTTCTGCCGCAGCTTGACACCACGCTCCCCAAGTCGGTGCATGTGCAGATCGTCACGGACCGCACCACCGTCGATTCGCGCTTCGGTGAAAGACGTCGAGTTCGAACTGCTGCTGGTCATCGGGCTCGTGGTGATGGTGATCTTCCTGTTTCTGCGCAGCCTGTCGGCCACCATCATCCCCAGCATCGCGGTGCCGCTCTCGCTGGTCGGCACCTTCGGCGTGATGTACCTGGCGGGCTACAGCCTGAACAACCTCACCATGATGGCGCTGACCATCTCCACCGGCTTCGTGGTGGACGACGCGATCGTGATGATCGAGAACATCTCCCGCTATATCGAAGAGGGCGAAAAGCCGCTGGAAGCGGCGTTGAAGGGCGCCGAGCAGATCGGCTTCACCATTCTTTCTCTCACCGTTTCGCTGATTGCCGTGCTGATTCCGCTGCTCTTCATGGGCGATGTTGCCGGACGCCTCTTCCGCCAGTTTGCGGTCACGCTGGCGGTGACCATCCTCTTCTCGGCCTTCGTCTCTCTGACCCTCACGCCGATGATGTCGGCGCGTCTGCTGCGCTACACGCCTCCGGAAAAGCAGGGCCGCTTCTATCGCGTCTCCGAAAGGGCCTTCGACAACATCATCGCGTTTTACGGACGCACGTTGAAGTTTGTGCTTCGCTATCAGACGATCACTCTGCTGGTTGCGCTGGCGACTCTCGTGCTCACCGCGGTTCTCTATATCACCATCCCGAAGGGCTTCTTTCCAACGCAGGACACGGGAATCATCCAGGGTATCTCGCAGGCCGATCCGCCTCGACTTCTTTTGCCGCCATGACCGAAAAGCAGCAGGAGCTGGCAAAGGTGCTGCTGGCCGATCCGGCGGTCGAAAGCATCTCATCGTTCATCGGAGCCGACGGGACCAATACCACGCTCAACAGCGGCCGCATCCAGATCAACCTGAAGCCGCTCGAGCAGCGCGGCATCTCCGCCACCGAGGTCATCCACCGGCTTGAGCCCCAAGCTGGCGAAGGTCGCAGGGCATCACGCTTTACATGCAGCCCGTGCAGGATCTCACGGTCGACGATCGCGTCAGCCGCACCCAGTACCAGTACACGCTGGAAGATCCGAACTCAGAATGAACTGAACACCGTGGCGCACGACCTGGTGGCAACCTTTAAGAGACTGCCCGAACTGGCCGACGTAGTCACCGATCAGCAACTGGGCGGTGCGGCCGAGTCGCTGGTCATCGATCGCGCCACCGCTTCGCGCTTCGGCATCACGCCGCAGACCATCGACAACACGCTCTACGACGCCTTCGGGCAGCGCCAGATCAATACTCTTTACACCCAGCTGAATCAGTATCACGTCATTCTGGAGGCCGAGCCGAAGTTCCAGCTCGATCCGCGGAATGCTGCACGATATTTACATCCAGTCTGCTTTGAGCAGCAGCTCTTCGTCAACCGCCGGTCGGCATCGAATACGGCTGGCTCGTCATCGGGGGCTGGCGCCGGCGCATCGGCCTCCGCCGGCAATGCGCTGTTGACGCCGTCCTTCACCTACGGCGTCTCGTCCGCCAGCATCATCGACCTCCGCGCTTGCCAACACTACAAGCCCGGCATCGAGCTTGACCAGCGTCAACTCGAGCTCCGCGCTCTCGCCTCAATCCATCTCCGGCACAACGACCACCGTGCTCTCCAGCACCAGCACGAGCACCAGCGTCTCATCGAGCGCCAACACCTCTACGAGCGGAACCACGCGCTCGACCGGCAACTCCACATCTGGCTCCTCTAGCGGCAACAACGGCGGCAAAGGCAGCAGCAGCTCCGGCGGCCCCATGGTCTCCACCCCAGTTCCGTTGAGCGCATTCGTTCAATTCCAGCGGCGCAGCGAATCGCTCTCGGTCAATCGCCAGGGACAGTTTCCGGCGGTGACGATCTCATTCAATCTCGCGCCCGGCTACTCGCTCGGCCAGGCGCTCGATGCGATCAACAAAACGCTCGCGCAGTCGAATATTCCAACCAGCGTGGTCAGGAACTATCAGGGCACAGCCGCTGCCTTCGAGGGTTCGCTGACCAACGAAGGCCTGCTGATTCTGGCCGCGCTGGTGACCGTCTACATCGTTCTCGGCGTGCTGTATGAGAGCTTCGTCCATCCCGTCACCATTCTCTCCACCCTGCCCTCGGCGGGCGTTGGAGCCCTGCTGGCCCTCGACTGTTTCATCTGGACCTCGACATCGTGGCCATCATCGGCATCATCCTTCTGATCGGCATCGTGAAGAAGAACGGAATCATGATGGTGGACTTCGCGCTGGAAGCCGAGCGCAACGAGGGCAAGTCCGCCACCGAGGCAATTTATCAGGCGTCACTGCTGCGCTTCCGCCCCATCATGATGACGACGATGGCGGCGCTGCTCAGCGGCATTCCGCTGGCTTTCGGCACTGGCATCGGCTCGGAGCTGCGAAAGCCGCTGGGCGTGGCGATGGTCGGCGGCCTGCATCTTCAGCCAGGTGCTCACGCTCTACACCACGCCGGTCATCTACATCTTCTTCGACAATCTGGGCGCGCGCTTCTCGCACCGTCGCCCGCAAGGGCCCCATGCGGCCGCCGGAGGCGCAGCCGTCATGAACCCATCGCGGATCTTCATCGAACGTCCGGTGGCCACCACACTGCTCACCATCGCCGTCGCCATCGCCGGGGCGATTGCCTTCCGCGTGCTGCCCGTCTCGCCGCTGCCGCAGGTGGATTTCCCCACCATCACCGTGGCGGCTACGCTGCCCGGCGCCAGTCCGGACATCATGGCCTCCTCGGTCGCCACTCCCCTTGAGCGCGAGTTCGGCCACATCTCCGGCATCACCGAGATGACCTCGTCGAGCACCCTCGGCACAACCAGCATCACCATGCAGTTCGACTTGAGCCGCGACATCAATGGCGCGGCGCGCGACGTGGAAGCCGGCATCAACGCGGCGCGCACCTATCTTCCTGCAAATCTGCCCGCGAACCCGACCTATCGCAAGGTGAACCCCGCCGATTCGCCCATCCTTGTGCTCGGCCTGCAGTCGGATATCTACGACGTGCCCACGCTTTACGACGAAGCCTCCACCGTCATCGCGCAGCGCATCTCGCAGATCTCCGGAGTCGGCCAGGTATCGGTCGTCGGTGCCTCGCTGCCTGCGGTTCGCATCGAACTGAACCCCGACCAGCTTGCCAGCTACGGAATCAGCCTGCCCGCGGTGCAGCAGGTGGTGGCGGGCCAGAACTCAAACCTCGCCAAAGGCCAGATTGACGATGGCAACGTTACGGCGGACATCATTGCCAACGACCAGATCTCCAAGGCCGCCGATTACAAGCCGCTGGTCGTCGGATACCACAACGGAGGAGCGGTTCGTCTGCAGGACGTGGCGCGATGTGATCGACTCCCAGCAAACCATCCGGCAGGCCGGCTTCCTCAACGGCAAGCCGTCCGTCATCATGCTGATCTTCCGCCAGCCGGGCGCCAACATCATCGACAACCGTGGACGCGGTCAAGGCCGCGATTCCATCGCTGCAGGCCACCATTCCAGCCGGCGAGCATCTGGTCACGATTCTCGACCGCACGCTGACCATCCGCGCTTCGGTTTCGGATATCGAGCGCACTCTCATCATCTCAGTGCTGCTCGTGATTCTGGTCGTTTTCCTTTTCTTGCGCAACGTCCATGCAACGTTCATCCCTGCCGTCGCGGTTCCCGTCTCTCTGATCGGAACCTTCGCGGTGATGTATCTCTTCGGCTATTCGCTCGACAATCTTTCGCTGATGGCACTGGCCATCGCCAGCGGCTTCGTCGTGGACGATGCCATCGTGGTGATGGAGAACATCACCCGGCATCTTGAAGCGGGCATGACGCCGATGGAGGCAACGCTGCTGGGGCGCAAAGGAGATCGGCTTCACGGTCTTCTCCATCAGTGTCTCGCTGATTGCGGTATTCATTCCGCTGCTTCTGATGGGCGGCATCATCGGACGGCTCTTCCGCGAGTTCGCCATTACGCTCTCCAGCGGCAATTCTGGTATCGATGGTCATCTCGCTTACCACGACGCCCGATGATGTGCTCGCGGGTTCTGATCCCGGAGAAGGAAATCAACCACGGCAGCATCTATCGCTGGAGCGAGCGCATGTTCAACCGCGTGCTCGCCGGATACCGGCGCAGCCTCACCTGGGTGCTCGATCACCCCGCGCTGCTGCTGGCAATCTTCCTCCTTACGCTGGGGCTCGAACGTCTTCCTGATCAAGCGTATCCCCAAGGGATTCTTCCCGCAGCAGGATACGGGAGTGATCGCGGGAGGAATGCAGGGGCCGCAGGACACTTCGTTCTATGCAATGCGAGAAGGCGGTGCAGCAAGCCGATCAACATCATCAAGGCAGATCCCGGCGGTGGAGAACGCGATGGGATTCACCGGCGGCCAGGGCGCCACCAATAGCGGCTTCACCTTTGTCGCTCTCAAGCCTCTCAATGAACGCAAGGTAAGTGCGCAACAAATCATCGACCGGCTGCGCCCCAAGCTGGCACGCATTCCCGGCGCCGCCACCTATCTTGCAGCCGGTTCAGGACATCCGCATCGGAGGCCGCCAATCCAACGCGCAATATCAGTACACGCTTCAGGCCGAGACCACCGAAGATCTGCAGAAGTATGGCCCACTGCTGCTGACTCAGATGCGCCAGACGCCCTGGCTTCGCGGACGTCAGCACAGACCAGCAAAATCATGGTCTGCAGGCCCTGCTTACCTATGACCGCCCAACCGCCGCACGCCTCGGCGTCACCCCGCGATCATCGACAGCACTCTCTATCACGCCTTCGGCCAGTCCGAGGTCTCCACCATCTACACCGCCGCTGAACCAATACTACGTAGTGATGGAAGTAGCGCCGAAGTACTGGCAATCGCCCGAGGGGCTCAAGAATACTTACCTGATTCCGAACACCGGCGGAGGCGCGATCGCCGCTCGAAGCAGTTGCCAGTTACGCTCCATCCACGTCGCCGCTGGCGGTGAATCACACCGGGCTCTTTCCATCTGTCACGGTGATCTTCAATCTCGCGCTCCGGCGTTTCGCTCGGCCAGGCAACCCGAAAGATCCAGCAGATTCAGCGCAAGCTCGGCATGCCAAGCTCCATCCACGGCCAGTACTCCGGAACTCTGCAAGCCTTCTCGCAGTCCCTCACCACCGAGCCTTACCTGATCATGACCGCCATCTTCGCGGTCTACATCGTGCTGGGAATTCTCTACGAAAGCCTCATCCACCCCATCACGATTCTTTCCACCTTGCCTCCGGCCAGCATGGGCGCAATTCTCGCTCATGATGCTTACCAAAACCGAGCTGGACGTAATGTCGATCATCGGCATCGTTCTCCTGATCGGCATCGTAAAAAAGAACGCGATCATGATGATCGATTTCGCACTCAATGCCGAGCGGAACGAGGGCAAGAACACCAGGGATTCGATCTTTGAAGCCTCCATGCTGCGCTTCCGTCCGATCATGATGACCACGATGGCCGCGCTCTTCGGCGCCGTTCCGCTGGCGGTGGGCACAGGCATGGGCTCCGAACTTCGCCGCCCCTTGGGTATCTCGATTATCGGCGGCCTGATCGTCAGCCAGGTTCTTACTCTCTACACCACGCCGGTCATCTATCTCTTCATGGACAACCTGCGACTGAAACTGCAAGGAGACAAACGTGCGCGGTTGTTCACCAGAAGCGAGCCTGCCACATGAAAAATATTCAGAGAGGGCAGGGAAGCATGAAAACGAAACACTCCATTCCGACCGTCTGCGGTGCTGCGGCGTTCTGCCTTCTTTTTCTCGGCGGCTGCACCGTCGGCCCGAAATATAAGCCTCCCACCACCCCCGCTCCACCGGCGTACAAGGAGTCGGCTCCCGAGGCTTACAAAACCGCCGCGCCCGGTGCCTGGCAACCCGCCCAGCCGCAGGACTCGCTGCTCAAAGGCAAATGGTGGGAGATCTTCAACGAACCCGAGCTCAATGCGCTCGAAGAGCAGCTCAACATCAACAACCAGAACATCGCGCAATACTTTCCAGAACTTCATGGCGGCCCGCGCCCAGGTACGCGAGGCCCGCTCCAGCTTCTTTCCTACCGTAACAGCGGTCCCGTCCTACGCCCGAACCCGGACCCCCAGCACAGCGAGCAGCACAGCCGCCGTGGCTGGCCCAAGCGGTACCACCGTCGCACCCACGAAACGGGCATTCACCATCACTGAATTGTCTCTGCCCTTCGACGTCTCATGGGAGCCCGACCTCTGGGGACGCATTCGCAACACGGTTCGCGAATTTCAATACGCCGCCCAGGTCAGCGCCGCGGATCTTGAAAACGAGCGCCTCACCGAGCAGGCCGACCTCGCCGTGTATTACTTCGAACTGCGCGGGCAGGATGCACTGCAGGATTTGTACAACCGCACCATCGAGGCCGATCAAAAGTCGCTGGAACTTACCCGCGCCCTGGTAGAAACCGGTATCGACAGCCCCGAGGCCGTGGCGCAGGCAGAGGTAACGCTGCAGGGCGCGGAGGCAACAGGAATCGGCATCGCCACCAACCGCGCCATCTACGAACATGCCATCGCAACCCTGATCGGCAAGCCCGCTTCGGAGTTTTCCATGCCGGTGAAGATGCTGGCCACCCCGGTTCCCGCGATTCCGGTCGGCATTCCCTCGCAACTGCTGCAACGGCGCCCGGACATCGCTGCCGCTGAACGCACCATGGCCGAGGCCAATGCGATCATCGGAGTTGAGAAGGCAGCCTACTACCCCACGCTGAGCCTAACCGGAAGCGGCGGACTTTCGTCATCCACAATCAGCAATCTGTTTTCGACGCCCGCGCTCTTCTGGTCGCTCGGCGCGTCAGCCTCGCAAACGATCTTCGATGCCGGTCTGCGCCGGGCGACCGTCGCGCAATACACCGCCAATTACAACGCCGATCGTCGCCCTCTACAAGCAAACCGTGCTCACCGCCTTTCAGCAGGTAGAGGACTACATCGCAAGCCTGCGCGTGCTCTCGCAGCAGATCGCCCGGCAGCAAGCCGCGGTCGAAAGCGCCGCAGCGATACCTGACCATCGCCCTCGCGCGTTATCAGACTGGCCTTGATCCTTACCTCAACGTGATCACCGCCCAGACCACCTTGCTCACCGATCAGCAGACCGAGGTGATCTTGCGGGTGAGCGAGATGACAGCGGCGGTTCAACTCATCCAGGCGCTCGGCGGCGGATGGCAGGCATCGCAGCTTCCTGCGCCCTCGCAGGTTGCAACGCAACAGCCCTCGCCTCAGCCCTGAAGCCTCAGCCCTGAAGCCCAGGCGTGAGGACCTCCGTCGTTTTGCGCTTGTCTGCTTTGCCAATCGGTGTTAAAAACTTACAACGCGTTCCCATTTTTAAAAACTCTTGCAACCTCAGGCGGATGTGTATGCCCACAGCCCAGATTTCTGTGTCTCAAATCGAGAACGCCGCGCATCGCTATTGGCGGATATTGTCGGAAAAGTTGGCCGCTGAGATGGGCAACTTCTACAGCTACGACGCAGTTGTTTTTAACCCTTTCTCCGTGCGATTAGAGCCGGGACGGGTCTCCGCCGCGCGCAAGGAGCGCGAGTACTTTACCCCGCAAACCAAGTTCCACGCTGAAATCCTGGGCCCCGTCAACGTTCAGCTTCTGTCGGAGACGATCGCAGTCGCGAACTACCAATTCCGCTGGCACGCAAGCAATATGGAGCAAAAGGTCCTCGGCAAGAAATTCGACAAAGCCGTCCGCGATGGTCGCGCCACCCAGGTCTTTGTCCTCAACCCGGAAGGCAAACTGCTCATCGTCTCCGAACACCTCTCCGACATCTGGCGCGACGACGTTCAAGATGCCGCCACCCCCGGCGCGCGAGGGAAGTTCAGCTTCTAGAGCAATTCCCTAGTTGCCGTAGCCCGATACTGCTCTCGCTTTTAGGTTGTCATTCCGAGCGCAGCGAGGAATCCCCGCGCCGCCCAAATCTGCAATGTCGCCCCAGAGTCTCTTCTGCCTCGAACTGCCTTTGACGGTGTATACCTTCTGTGGAACCGACCGAGCTCCGCTCTCGAATGACGAGAAGGTTCCCAGATCTACTGGTACCCACATCTGCCGCACAAAGCAGATGTGGGTGTCTTTGCCTAAGTCAAGACGTGGTTCTCTTCTAATTTTCCGCCTCAACCGGCCATTGTGTCAGGAAACACGAAGTAAAACATCAGCCCTATGAGCACCAGATAACCCAGAACCGCAAAGGTCCACACCATGTTGTGGCGGATCACCTCGCCCTCACTGCGCACAAATCGGCTTGTGGAAACTCCGACGCTCGCAGTCTGTGGCGCGATCGGCTTTCCGACCTCCGCACCTACTGAATTGAGCGATGGCGCTAGCAGCAGCGGAAAGTGCAGCAGTCGGCCCGTAACAGCCTGGATCGGCCCAAACATCGCATTTGTCGAGGTGTTGCTGCCCGACAGAGCCACACCAATCCAGCCCAGCACGGGACACACAATCACAAATGCCCAGCCCATCTTCGAGAACCCGAATGCCAGCGAGTTCGCCATCCCGGTAAAGACAAACACATACGCCACGGCGAAGATGAAAAATGCCACCAGCAGCGCACCCCACATCTGCTTGAAGGTACGCGCAAACACCTGCCCCAACACCTTTGGGCTAGGACGCAAAAACAACGTAATCACAATCCACGAGGCCAGGATCGAACTTCCGCCGCTCAGCGGTGTAAAGCTGAAGACCGAAGCAATCGGCTTGTTCGTGACCGAAGACACTGCCGCGATCTGCAGTTTATACAAGCTGATCGATGGCAGATGCGACCAAGGCCCCGTCCAGAGAACAACGACAGCGATCAGGATCAGATACGGAAGCCATGCACGGAACGCCGCGACCGTCGCTTGCGGAGGAGCGGCCGCCGCCGCTTCCTGAGGCGAGATGATGCGTCCGCCGAATGCGCGAATATTCTTAGGCCGCCAGACCTTCACAAACAGGAACAGTGTCCAGAATGAAACCAGCGCGCCACTCAGGTCAGGCAGATACGGCCCCAGGAAATGCGAGACTGGCCACTGCCCCAGAATGTAGGACAACGATCCCACAATCGCCAACGGCCACGCTTCCACCAGCCCGTCCCACCCGCTGACCAGGTAGATCAACACAAACGGCGGCAGCAACGCCAGCACGGCGACGATGTCGCCGATCGAGGCCGACAACGACAGCATCGGAAGGCCGGTCACCGCCGCCAGGGCCAGAACCGGCGCACCGAGAGCGCCGTAGGAGACCGGAGCATTGTTGGCGAGAGCAGCTACTCGGATTGCCTCCAGATCGGCAATCCCCAATCCAACCAGAATCGGCACCACCACAGCCCACGGGTATCCAAAGCCGACAAGCCCTTCCAGCAGCGCACCGAACGCCCACGCCAACATAATCGTCTGAATCCGCACGTCCACGGTGGCATGATTGACCATCCAGCTCTTGAAGCTGTCAAAGTCGCCGGTCAGCACCAGCGTATTGAAGATGACCAAACCCCAGAACGTAATCCAGTCAATCACCCACGCGCCCTGCATTCCGCCATACAGATACGCGTGCAGCGTGTCCCTCAGTGGCGCATGCCACCCCAGCACGCCGACGGCGACCGTGATTACACCGGCGAAGATCGTGGCAAGCCAGGCCGTAAGCCGAAGCCCTGCGAGCATGAATAACAAAGCAGCAAGTGGGAGGAGTGCCAGCAGAATCGTTGACCAGAGACTGCCGGTTGGAGTCAGGATTTGATGAAACATGCGAGCGACCTTTTCAGGAAGAGAGCTTCGCATCTGCTACCGAATTGACGTACGCCGGAGCCGCTTACCTACCTGTTTCAGCCAAACGCGCCCCGCTCTTCAATCTGTGTGCGGATGCTTCCTCATTCTTCCCCTTGCCACGATGCCGCTTACCATGAAGTAAGTTGTCCTGAGTTTTTTCTTCTCACCCAATCGCACCGCTCGAATGCGTGTTCTGCCCTTCGCGGGTAGCACGTAGCCTGCGCCGCTCTGCTTTTTACTACGGAGAAGTTACTCTCAACGAGTTGATCCTCATGATAGAACTCGCGTGCAGCGGGTGATCGATCGTTGCAACCGAGACGGTACAGTGGCCTGCCCGATCTTTTGCACCAGTTCGATTGTTAGTGTAGCGCAGCGGCTTGGATTGTAATTCTATCGCCGTCGCAGTCGGGGGTGTGGAGAAGTGGGAAGCGGTTTGTGCTTTCCACTTCTCCATGCCCCTGGTTGATTGCGGCCTGGCACGCCTGTGGTGCCGGTGGCCGATAGCCCAGCGAGGAGTGCGGCCGCACCGTGTTGTAGTGGATTCTCCAGCGTTCCGCCAGCACAATCGAACTGGTGCAAAAGATCGGGCAGGCCACTCCCGCGTCGATTCATCAATCAGGTTCAGCATCCGCGCCGTCCTGCCGTCATACGTTTTCGTGCTCACAAAATCGTAACTCCAGACATGGTTGGCGTGCTCCGGACGAAGCCGCACGCACGATCCGTCGTTCAGCCACAAGCGTCCTCGTGGCTTTTGTTTCTGAGGAACCTTCAGCCCTTCGCGGCGCCAGATGCGCTCGACCCGGTCGCGGCCCACATGCCAGCCGGCACGCTGCAGCAGCGCCGTGATCCGGCGGTAGCCGTAGCGTCCGTACTGGCTGGCTAGCTCGATGATGGCCCGGGTCAGCGAATCTTCGTCGTCACGCTGTAGCGGTTGGTAGCGTTGCGTGCCACGTGGCTGGTTCACCAGTTGGCACGCCCGCCGCTCACTGATCCCATGCTCAGTGCACGCATGAGACACCGCACAGCGCCGCTGCTCCGGGCT
The DNA here is from genome assembly GCA_963787715.1 of uncultured Acidobacteriota bacterium. GTDB lineage: Bacteria > Acidobacteriota > Terriglobia > Terriglobales > Acidobacteriaceae > TOLSYN. The sequence continues at coordinate 308,623 of CAWBEC010000002.1, forward strand.
TAGAAGTTTCCCGAGGCGATGTCCTTCAGCACCAGCTTGTCGAGGCTCAGCTCCGCAACTAGGCGCTTCAGCTTGGCGTTCTCCTGCTCCAGCTCCTTCAGACGACGCGCCTGGTCGACCTGCAAGCCGCCGTACTCCTTGCGCCACCGATAGTACGTCTGCTCGGTGATCCCGCCCTCGCGGCATGCCGCCGGGGTCGTCTTTCCGTTGGCAACGCCTACTTCAATCTGCCGCAACAAGCTCACGATCTGCTCCGGCGTATGCTTCTTTCCTCGCGCCATAACAAGCTCCTCTCTTACCAGCATCTCTGATAATTCGCACTGGTACAAAATTCGCCGGGCACTCCACAGCCGCAGTTGCTTGAGATGATGTTCCAGCAGGAGCTGTGGCGTGTCTGCCGTCTGAGGCGTGGGGTTCGTTGCATCGCTGCTCATGCTCCCACCTCCGCCAACAGTGACATGTAATCAGACGCCTGTGTCGTTCGCACCCGTGCCAGCGGAAGGTGCGGATAGTTCTGCATGTCCAGCCGCGGCGGCCTTCGCTCGATGCGGCACAGCAGCAGATGCTTCACGGCGTCGAAGCTGATGGTGCCAAGATGCAGCGCGTCTTCGACGGCGTGAGTTACGCGAATGAGAAGGTCTCCATCAACCGCAGCACTTGCACATACTCGCGGCTGCCGTGTTTCTTCAGGCGCGCTTCCAACAAACGGCGCAGCGTGGCGAAGCACTCTGGCAACTGCCAGCCGGCCAGCGGCGCGGCCTGGTCCAGCGCGCGTGTCTTCCGCTCGATCAGCACCAGGTAATGCAGCGGATCGAAGATCACCGCCTCACGCTCATAGCTGCGCTCGTGCCGGGCAATCACGTCGCTGCCACAGGTGATCACCACTTCATGCACGTAGCCCTTCCCCCAGACCTGACGGTGTCCATACTGCGTGGGCACCGAGTAATCGTTGGCGCGGTAGCGGACGAGTGACAGCGAGTTCACCCGGGCCGAGATCTTCTCGCAGGCTTCATAGGGCGCAGCTGGCAGCGGCAGCATCGCTGCACGGTCGCGCTCAAAGCGTTCGCCGATCGTCTCGCTGTGTCCACGCAGCCGCCGCTGGCGGCGCTTCCTGCACTCGGCCTCCAGATGAGCGTTCAGTTCATCCCAGCTGTTGACGCGCGGAATGGGAACCATAAAGTTACGCCGCGCATAGCCGACCAGGTCTTCCACCTTGCCTTTATCGTTACCCTTCGCCGGGCGGCCGAACTTATCGGCGAACAGATAATGGCTTTGCAACTCGGAGAAGGCCCTCGTCTTCACGCGCTCCTCGCCGCCCAGAATGCGGGCCACCGCGATCTTTGTGTTGTCGTAAAGAATCCGCGTGGGAACAGAACCAAAGTAGTCGAAGGCGCGAACATGGCCTTCCAGGAACGCCTCTGTCGTCTCGGCAGGAAACGCCATCACGAAACAATCATCCGAGTGTGGAAGGTCCACGCACAGGAAGTGCGCCTTCAGCTTTACCCCGGCCATTACCACCCACGCCTGGCCGAAGTCGGCCTGCGCTTCGCCCGGCGCGTGCGTCAAGGGAACAAACATCTCGCGCGACCGCAGCTTCGCCGTGTGAACGTAGTCCTTCACGATGGTGTAGCCGCCCGTGAATCCGTGCTCCTCGCGCAACCGCTCGAAGATCCGCTTGGCCGTGTGCCGCTGCTTCGGCGGTGTGCTCTTATCCTCTTCCAGAATGGCGTCGATGACGCCCACCCACGGCCCCAGTTTCGGCCGCTTCACCGCCTGCTGCCGCTGGTAGCCGGGAGGCACCGCGTATCGCAGCATCTTCTGCACCGTGACGCGCGCTAAACCAAACTCGCGCGCAACTGCCCGTTGACTGCGTCCCTCCACCAATACCGCCCGCCGAACCCGCCCATAGATCTCCACTCGGAACATCCCTCCGGTGTCTCATGAGCTTCTCTGCTTTCGCAATCCAGCTCACAAAACCAAAATCCGGCGGACTACTTTTACTCCGCCGCAGAGCCCCGCTCACGCGGCGCACTGTGGCCTATTTTTGCTCCGGCGCGCAGAACAGCGCCAGTACCGAGTGCGGTGGCTGGTTTGATGCAGTATCTACGCAATCTGTGAATCTCACTCAGAGCCTCCCGTGCTTCAGGGTCCCGCACTGCGGAGCTGAGCAGCGGATTCTTTCGGCTGATCTCACACCGGACCTCGTGACGAATGCGGTAAGTGGCTCGGGGGCACTGTCGGGGAGTTCGTTTGCCGGTGGGGCAGAGATCGAACGGACACCTCTATGGACACTCGGCACTTAAATATTGATAAATGTCAATATGTGAGGTATTTGAGTCACATGTAAGTTAATGAATAATAAGTGGTTGTGGTGCCGGGAGGGGGACTTGAACCCCCACAACCATTTCTGGTCTGCGGATTTTAAGTCCGCTGCGTCTGCCAGTTTCGCCATCCCGGCCTGTGAATCGAACCACCATCAGTGTCGCACAGCCGCTGCACGGCTGCCAATCTCCGCATCGGCATAACAGTCGGAGTTGCGAAAGCCGACGCATGATCTTTGCCCTTGGGTTTCAAGCATCTCCTCCTCAGATGTTCTAAAATGCTCTTGTGGGGACTCCAGAAGAGCTTCTCTCCTGGGCGCATCCCGTCGTGCGCGAGTGGTTCACCACGCGCTTCGGCACGCCCACCGAGCCGCAGATTGCCGGCTGGCCGCACATCCTTGCCCACCGCAATACACTGATCTCCGCGCCCACAGGCAGCGGCAAAACCCTCGCCGCCTTCCTCGCCTGCATCGACGCGCTCGTCCGCCTCTCCCTCATCGGAGCCTTGCAGGATCGCACTCACGTCCTCTACATCTCGCCGCTCAAGGCGCTCGGCAACGACGTGCAGAAGAACCTCGACCAGCCGCTCGCCGAAATTCAGCAGCTCGCCGTCGCCCGCGGCTTCCTCATGCCCGCCATTCGCACCATGGTTCGCACCGGAGACACTCCCACCCGCGACCGCGCCCGCATGTTGAAGCTGCCGCCGCACATTCTCGTCACCACTCCCGAGTCGCTCTACATCCTGCTCACCGCTGCCCGCAGCCGCGAAACCCTGCGCCACGTCGAAACCGTCATCGTCGATGAGATTCACTCTCTTGCAGGCAACAAGCGCGGAGCGCATCTCGCACTCTCCCTTGAGCGCCTCGACGCCATCACCCACCAGCGTCCCAATCGCATCGGCACTCTCCGCTACCCAGCGCCCCGTGTCTCTCGTCGCCGAATTTCTGAGTGGCAACAAATTAGGTTGTCATCCTGAACGAAGTGAAGGATCCCCGTACACTTCAAATCTCACATACGGCTCCAAGCTCTTCAACCAGCAATCTATTTTGTCCCCTGCCGATACATCGGCACCTATCGATGTGGAGCGTGGCCCACATCCGCCTTCCCTTGGCGAATATGGAAGCGACGACGAGAGCGAAAGCTCCCCTGTCACAGTCGCAGATACCCCACATCCGCTTGCCGACGGCGAATATGAAGACGCACCTACAGACAAAGATTGCAACGCCCCAGTCACCGTCGTCGTTCCCTCCGCCCGACCGCTCGATCTTGCCATCGAGCTTCCCTCGACCGAGCTTGGCCCCATCGCCTCCAATGAAATGTGGGGCGAGATTTACGACCGCCTTCACAAACTCGCACTCGAGCATCGCTCCACTCTCGTCTTCGTCAACACTCGCCGCCTCGTCGAGCGCATCTCGCACCGCCTCGCCGAGCGCATGGGCGAGCAGCATGTCGCCGCCCATCATGGCTCGCTCTCGCGCCATCTCCGCCTTGAGTCCGAGCGCCGTCTCAAGCAGGGTGAGTGCCGCATCCTCATCGCCACCGCCTCGCTCGAACTCGGCATCGACATCGGCAACGTCGACCTCGTCTGCCAGATCGGCTCTCCGCGAGCCATCTCCGTCGCTCTGCAGCGCGTAGGCCGCGCCGGGCACTGGCGTGGAGCCATCCCCAAAGGGCCGCTTCTTCGCCACCACCCGCGACGAACTCGTCGAGTGCGCCGCCATCATTCGCGCCATCCGCCAAGGCGACCTCGATCGCCTCACCCTTCCTGACGCGCCGCTCGACATCCTCGCCCAGCAGATTGTTGCTGCCTGCGCCGCCGATGAGTGGGATGAAGACGAGCTCTTCGCCCTCGTCCGCCGCGCCCGCAACTACCGCGATCTCTCGCGCGAAACCTTCGACAAAGTTCTCGTCATGCTCAGCGAAGGCATCAGCGCCAAGCGCGGACGCCTCGGAGCCTATCTCTATCGCGACCAGGTCAACCACCGTCTTCGCGCCCGTCGTGGCGCGCGCCTTGCCGCCATCACCTCCGGCGGAGCCATTCCCGAGACTGCGCTCCTGACACGTCGTCGCCCTGCCCACCGAGACCGTCATCGGAACCCTCGACGAGGACTTCGCCATCGAGTCCCACGCCGGCGACATCATGCTCCTCGGCAACACCAGCTGGCGCATCCATCGCGTCGAGTCCCGCTCCGGGCGCGTCCTCGTCGAGGATGCCCACGGCCAGCCGCCCACCATTCCTTTCTGGCGCGGCGAAGCTCCGGCCCGCTCCTTTGAGCTCTCCGCCCAGGTCGCTGAACTTCGCCAGCTTGTAAGTGATGAATGCGAATGTGGGGACTCCAGAAATGCTGAGGGTGGCCCACATCCGCCCGCTGTTGGCGAATGTGGGACCTCGGGCAATGGCCACGAAGCCTTCCTCGATCCCGACACCCAACGCCAGCTCGATCACCTACATCTGTGAAGGCCGCGCTGTCCTCGGAGCCGTCCCCACCCAGCGCACTGTCATCGCCGAACGTTTCTTTGACGAGAGCGGCGGGATGCAGCTCATCATTCACGCACCTTTCGGCGCGCGCATCAACCGCGCCTGGGGCCTCGCTCTTCGCAAGCGCTTCTGCCGCAGCTTCAACTTCGAGCTGCAAGCCTCCGCCACCGACGATGGCATCAGCATCGCTCTCGCCGAGCAGCACAGCTTCCCGCTCGCCGATGTCTTCCACTTCCTCCAGCCTGAGACGGTCGAAGACGTTCTTCAGCAGGCCGTGCTCGGTGGTTCGCCTATCTTCGCCACGCGCTTCCGTTGGGACGCCAACCGCTCCCTCGCGCTCCTCCGTTTTCAGAACGGAAAGAAGGTTCCACCGCAAATTCAGCGCATGAGGAGCGACGATCTCCTCGCCGCCGTCTTCCCAGACGTTGCCGCCTGCTTTGAAAACATCGTGGGCGATATCAAGATCCCCGACCATCCACTCGTGCAAGAGGTCATGAAAGATGTCATGCACGAGGCCATGGACATCGACGGACTCCGCAAGGTTCTCCAAGGCATTCGCGACGGAAGCATCCAGACCATCGCCGTCGATACACCTGTACCCTCGCAGTTCGCCCACGAGATTCTCAACGCCAATCCCTACGCCTTTCTCGACGATGCTCCGCTCGAAGAGCGCCGCGCTCGCGCCGTGCAGCTCCGCCGCATCCTTCCCGCCTCCGTCCTCGAAGGAGCAGGAAAGCTCGATCCCGCGGCCATCGCGCAAGTCGTCGAAGAGTCGCGCCCCGATCTCCGCGATCCCGATGACCTCCACGATCTTCTGCAAACCCTCATCCTGTATCCGGCACCCACGAATGGCCCACATTCGAGGGTGGCCCATTCAAGCCCATCCTTTGGGCTTGAGCGGGACAGTTCCGTTGGACCACATCAGCCTCCTCCTGGCGAATCTCAGAACGCGGCGTCTCCCCAACTCACCCGCTGGATGCAACAGCTCATCCAAACTCGCCGTGCCGTCTCCGCCTTCGTAGCGGATCGCGAGTTCTGGGTCGCCTCCGAAAAAGCCAAAGACTTTATATCGATATATGTCGATGCATCTTTTTCTCCGGAGCCACCCGAACTTCCCGCTCCCGCCTCGACGCCCGAAGCAGTTCTCGACCGTGCTCTCCTCGCGCTGGATGCAATTTACCGGTCCATTAACCGCCGAGGAACTAAGTAACCTGTTCACGGTTGCCGAACGAAGCAATCCTTCCGCACCAGTCTCAACGATTGACTCAAACGTACTCCCCGCCTCTGAAACGATTATCCAGAGCGCCACTCCTAGCCCTGTCTCGCCCGCTTCTGTCGAGACTTCGTTGCTGCGCCTTGAATCCACCGGGGCAATTCTTCGTGGACACTTCCGCAGCAGCTCCGGCCCTCTGGAGTGGTGTGACCGCCGCCTGCTCGCGCGCATCCACCGCCTCACCGTGGCAACCTTGCGTGAGCAGATTGAGCCCGTAACAGCGGCCCAATTCATGCACTGGCTCCTGCGCTGGCAGCACCTCGCACCCGGCTCTGCCCTGCACGGCGAGCATGGGGTGCTCGAGGCGTTGCGACAGTTGCAGGGCTTTGAAATCCCCGCCAGTTCCTGGGAGCGCCACATCCTCGCTCGCCGCGTCGCCGGCTACGACGGTGCCGCACTTGATCGTCTTTGCCTGATGGGTGTTGCCGGTTGGGGACGCCTCTCGCCGCATCCCGCAACCCTCGATGACAGCTCCGGGCGCACTCGCCGTATTGTTCCCACATCGGTTGCTCCCATTACTTTCTTTCTGCGCGAAGATTGTGCATGGATGCAGCCGCGCTCGCACGATGACATTTCCGAGCCCTGTTTGAGCGCCTCCGCGCAACTCGTGCTTACAACCCTCCGCCGTCGCGGAGCCCTCTTCTTCTCCGATCTCCTGCGCATCACCGCTCTTCTTCGCACCGAACTTGAGAGCGCGCTGTGGGAGTTGGTCGCCGCTGGCTTCGTAACTGCCGATGGCTTCGACAATCTTCGAGGACTTATCGCCAGAGCCCGCAGCACTTCCTTCGCTGCTCGTCACAAGCGCCCGCCACATACTGCCGGACGCTGGTCTTTGCTCTGGAACGCCGATGAAGATGCGCATGAGTCTACGCAAGCTGCCCTGAATGACAGCCCGCATAAGGTCGGCGAATCAGGGACTGCGGCGCGCATCGAAGCTACCTGCTGGATGCTGCTGCGCCGTTACGGCATTGTCTTTCGCGAGTTGCTCGCGCGTGAGTCGAATCTTCCCAAGTGGCGCGAACTTCAATGGGCCTTCCGCCGCCTCGAAGATCGCGGAGAGATCCGTGGCGGGCGCTTCGTCTCCGGCTTTGTTGGCGAACAATTCGCCCTGCCGCTCGCCGTTGAGAGTGTGCGTGAAATGCGCAATTTACCTGCCTCTAACGAGGTCATCACCATCTCCGCCGCCGACCCCATGAACCTTGTTGGCATCATCATCCCTGGCGAACGTATTCCCGCTATCGGTCTACGCGCCGTCAGACTCCGCAATGGTGTCTATCTCGCGGAGACTGCTTTACCTGCGATCCCAATGCTTCCCAAAGAACCTCCAGAGAGTCGCCCCGCGTAATCTGAATCATTGCCGGGCAGCGCTGCTCGCTGAAGCCAAATCGGCGCGCACATCATCTTAGTAGTCACGAGATGTCGATTCGGAGCGAAGAAAAACTATGTCTTCCTGGCCCACGCCAAGCGCGCTCGACCATAACACACAGGCGTTTCCAGTACTCACTGCGGCTCAGATAAACCGCATCCGGCCTTGTGGCACGTTGCGAAAGGTCGAGCCGGGCGAGATCTTGTTTCAACCTGGCGATACCGAGGTGCCTTTCTACGTCCTGCTTTCTGGAAGCATGGAGATTGTGCAGCCCGATCTTAACGGCGAGCGCCCGATCACGAAACACGATCCCGGAAATTTCACCGGCGAGATCACCTGGCGCGATCGGGAGACAGGGGAAACATCAACGCATAATATGCGTCACGTGTTCATTATGGCGGGAGCATCGCCTCGAACCACGTGGCTGCAAGGCTGTCTCGCCCTCGACGACAAAGGATTCATCCTCACCGGAAGAGATCTGGACGCTTCCTCCGGCCTCGTTCCACCTTCCGTATGGCCCCTCACGCGTCCTCCGCAGATGCTGGAAACGAGCCTTCCCGGCGTCTTTGCAGTTGGCGATGTTCGCGCGGGGAACGTGAAGCGCGTGGCATCAGCCGTTGGAGAAGGAGCGATCGCCATTCACCTCGTCCACCGCACCCTGGCAGAGTTGTAAACGGCGTATTGTAGAACTCAACTCAGGAGAACGAGTGTCACGTAGAGATCTCTTATTTCCGGCAATAATAGTCATTCTCGCCACCACTGCTTTGGCCGCACTCTTCGGGGCTGCCCGTGGCATCGTGCATGATTCGCAGCACCGCCCCATTCATGGTGCCACCGTCACCCTGAAAGCCAAATCCTCGGACTGGTCTCGCACTACGATCTCCGACAGCAATGGCGAGTTCTTCTTTGATGCCGTACCGCTGGGCGACTACTCCATCACTGTGACCAGTCCCACCTTTGGCCCTTCGGAGCAAAACGTTGTCGTCAACTCCGGTTCGCAGCCTGTGCTGCACATTCAACTCGCTCCAGGCAGCGCCAATCAGACCGTAAATGTGAGCGGCGAACCTGTGCTGGCTGCGCCGGAGCTCACCAGCACCATCACCATGGTCGACCGCCACGACATCGCCAAGACCCCTGGCGCCTCGCGCACCAACAGCCTCGCCATGATCACCGACTACGTCCCCGGCGCCTACATTACCCACGATCAACTGCACATTCGCGGAGGCCACCAGACAAGCTGGCTCATCGATGGCGTGCCCATTCCAAACACCAACATCGCTACCAACCTTGGCCCGCAATTCGATCCTAAGGACATTGATTACATGGAGGTCAATCGCGGAGCTTATGGAGCCGAGTTCGGCGACCGCACTTATGGAGTATTCAACATCGTTCCCCGCACCGGCTTTGAGCGCAACAAGCAAGCCGAACTTTACCTGAGCGCGGGAAACTTCTATCAGACCAATGACCAGTTCAGCATCGGCAGCCACACCACTCGCCTTGCCTATTACGCCAGCGTCAACGGCAATCGCAGCGATCTCGGCATCCAAACGCCCGTCCCCCAGGTGGTACACGATGCTGAGAACGGTTACGGAGGATTCGGCTCGCTCATCTACAATGAGAATCCCTCCACACAACTCCGTCTTGTTACCTCTCTGCGCAAGGACAATTACCAGATCCCCTACGACCCGTTCCCCGATGACATCGAGAACAATCCCGTCAACGGGCAGTTCCCAAGCATCGGCCTGCGCGACAGCCAGCATGAATCCGACGTGCTGACGAATTTTTCATGGGTACACACATTTAGCAGTAAGCTGGTTCTGACCGCCTCGCCCTTCTATCACCGCAATAGCAGCGATTACACGCCATCGCCCGATGACATTCCGACCGCAACAACCGAAAATCTCCTCTCGAACTACTATGGCGGCCAGGTAAGCGTTGACGCGACGCTGCCGAAGAACCATCTTCAGGTTGGGAGCTACGATTTCTACGAGACACAAAACCAAGGCTTCGGAGTAGTCGACAACACTGGGGGCGTCGGTCTTCCGTTTACCAGTGAGCAAACCTCGGGCAGCCTTGTTGCGTTTTTCGTTGAGGACAAATTCAAGGTTGCGCCCTGGCTCACGCTCACGGCGGGAGTGCGGCCCACTTTCTTCAACGCCGCCATAAGCGAGAGCGCCGCCGGTCCGCGCTTCGGCGCCGCTGTGACCATTCCACACCTCAACTGGACACTGCGAGGTTTTTACGGACACTACTACCAGGCTCCGCCGCTGATTACTGTCTCCGGCCCCGTGGCGCAATTTGCCAATGCCAGTAATCTGTCATTCATTCCGCTCAAGGGCGAGCGCGACGAAGAATATCAGTTCGGAATCCTCATCCCTTATCGCGGCTGGGTGCTCGATGCCGATACCTTCCACAACCGCGTCGTAAACTTCTTCGACCACAACAACATCGGCGAATCCAATCTTTTCTTTCCGGTCACGGTCCAGTCAGCGCTCATCCGCGCCTGGGAGCTGACCTTGCGCTCGCCGCGCTTTGCCCGACGCATGCAACTCCACCTCGCCTACTCCAACCAGATCGCAGAAGGCGGTGGAGTCATCACCGGAGGGCTGGAGAGTCCCGGCCCAATTTGCCCGGCAGGCATTGACGTTCTGTGCCCGCTCGACCACGACCAGCGCAATACCTTGGACGTAGGCGGCGAAGTGAACCTGCCTTGGCGCGCCTATGCCTCCACCAACGTCTACTACGGCTCGGGCTTCACCAACGGAGCTCCCGGCCAGCCCTATCCCGGAATGTATCTGCCCGGCCACACCAGCGTTGACCTCACTGTGGGCAAGGATTTCGGCGAGAGTTACTCGCTCGCGCTCACCGGCCTCAACGTCGCCAACCGCCGCGTCGAAATCGACAACAGTGTCACCTTCGGCGGTTTCCACTGGAACTCCCCCCGCGAAATCTTCGGTGAATTCCGCTACCGCTTTCATTACTGATTCGCGTTGCCGATCCTGCAGGGAAGGGAAGGGCGGAACAAGTGCTCAGGGTGGCCCACATCCGCCAGTAGTCGGCGAATCTGGGGAGAAGAACAGCGCGCAAAAAGAAGACTCGCCGGATAGCGAGCCTTCCTTTAACGTGTAACGTGCGAAACAGATTTGCGAGAGTCTATTGCCGGGCTTCGGTTCCCTCGCTCTGCGGATTGATCGCCGGAATTGGGGCCGCCGGAACCTCCGGCAGCGGTTGCTCCAGTGCGATCTGCAGCACCTCGTCCATCGACTCCACGAAGTGCAGCTTCATCTCCTTGCGAAGGTTCTCCGGCACCTCGGCCAGATCCTTCTCGTTCTCCGCCGGCAGCACGGCTTCGAAGATGCCCGCGCGATGCGCCGCCAGCAGCTTCTCCTTCATTCCGCCGATCGGCAGCACCTTTCCGCGCAGCGTGATCTCGCCGGTCATGCAGATATCGCGCCGCACCGGAATCTTGCTCAGCGCGCTGGCGATGGCCGTCGCAATCGTAATGCCTGCCGAGGGGCCGTCCTTCGGGATCGCGCCTTCAGGCACGTGAACGTGAATGTCCACGTTGCGATAGAAGTCGCGAGGAATGCCCAGCCGCTGCCAGCGCGAGCGCAGATAGCTCATCGCCGCCTGTGCCGACTCCTGCATCACGTCGCCCAGCTTGCCGGTCAGCGTCAGCTTGCCCTTGCCATCGATGATGGCAACCTCGGTGGTCAGGATGCAGCCGCCAACCTCGGTCCACGCCAGCCCCGTGACCAGGCCGATTTCGCTCTTCTCGCTGGCCGGCGTATCGCGGAAGCGCATCACGCCTAGATAGTTGTTCAGGCTATCGGCCGTAATCGTGGCGGAGAAGCCTTCGCCCTCGCGAACCACCGAGCGCGCGATCTTGCGGCAAACATTGCCAATCTCGCGCTCAAGGTTCCGCACCCCGGCCTCGCGCGTGTAGTTACGGATGATTCCGCGCAGCGCGTCGTCCTCGAACTTGAGGTTGGCCGCAGTCAGTCCGGCCTGTTCAAGCTGCTTCTTCAGCAGGTACTGGCGCGCAATCTCAAGCTTTTCCGGCTCCGTGTAACCATGCAGCCGGAGCACTTCCATGCGGTCCTGCAACGGACTGGGAATGGTGTGCAGCACATTGGCCGTGGCGATGAAAAAGACCTGCGACAGGTCATACTCCACGTCCAGGTAGTGATCGACAAACATGTAGTTCTGTTCCGGATCGAGGACCTCCAGCAGCGCCGAGGACGGATCGCCGCGGAAATCGTTCGAGGTCTTATCCACCTCGTCCAGCATGAACACCGGATTGCGCGTTCCTGCCTTCTTCATCATCTGGATGATCTGACCCGGAAGAGCGCCGATGTAGGTGCGGCGATGGCCTCGGATCTCGGCCTCGTCGCGCACTCCGCCCAGCGACATGCGCACAAACTTCCGTCCCGTAGCCTTGGCGATGCTCATGCCCAGCGAAGTCTTGCCCACGCCCGGAGGTCCAACCAGGCACAGGATCGAGCCCTTGGGATTCTTGACCAACTGGCGCACGGCCAGGAACTCAAGGATGCGCTCCTTGATCTTCTCCAGCCCGTAGTGATCTTCGTTCAGCGTGCGCTCGGCGAAGTCGATATCGCGGATCTCCTTCGACTTCTTCTTCCACGGCACCGCCAGCAGCCAATCCAGGTAATTGCGTGAGACGGTGGACTCGGCCGACATGGGCGGCATCGCTTCCAGCTTCTTCAGCTCCTGTGTGGCCTTCTCCAGCACATCGGGCGGCATCCCGGCGGTGTCGATCTTCTTCTTCAGCTCGTCGAACTCGCTCTTTTCGCCGCGCCCCAGTTCCTTCTGGATGGCTTTGATCTTCTCGTTGAGGTAGTACTCTTTCTGGGCGCGCTCCATCTGCCGCTTTACCCGCGACTGAATTGTGCGGTCCATGTTCAGCTTTTCGATCTCAATGTCCAGCACGTCGGAGACGCGGGTCAGCCGCTCTGCCGGATCGAAGATCTCCAGCAGCTCCTGCTTTTCCTCGATGGAGAGCTGAAGGTTCGCGGCGATCGTGTCGCTCAGCCGCCCCACGTCGTCCATGCGCACGGTTGCCGCAATCGTCTCCTGGTTGAGCGACTGGCACAGCTTGACGTACTGCTCAAAGAGAGAAGAGACGCGCTGCATGGTCGACTTCAACCTGCGGCGTCAGCTCCGGCGTGTTGCGGTTCACCCGCACCGATGACATATAGAAGCCGTCGGTCTCGGTCACCTGCAGGATGCGCGCGCGCTCAATACCTTCAACCAAAACTTTAATGTTGCCGTCGGGCATCTTCAGGCTCTGCACGATATTGACAATGCAGCCCACCTGGTAAATCTCGTCCGGCTTGGGCTCGTCGATCCCTGGATCATGCTGGGTGGCAAGGAAAATCCTCTTGTCTCCCCCAAGAGCCTCTTCCAGGGCGCGGACGCTCGACTCCCGGCCTACGACAAAAGGCGTCATCATGTATGGAAAGATGACGACATCCCGGATCGGCATCATCGGCAGCTTGCGGGTTTCGTATTTCTCTTTAATCAGGCTCACTCCGCCTCACTTCCCCTGTGGCCAAACTGAGTCCGCAGGCGATCGCAAACCGCTGGCAGCCACGCATTATTTTCGAGCCTACTACATCGTTATATCGGCGGCAATATGCGCAGGGTGCATGCTATTCTGCCTCAATTCCTGCGGTTATGGCTGAATTGAAATCGAAAGCCCGCAACGGGAAATCGGGAACACCCGTTATCTGTTGTCCTACCATGCGCTTGCGCCTGTACCATAACGGAACAGAAATGAAAGGATCGCTCTTCCATCTCCATCTGTCTAGCTCTTACTCCGCCAAATCTCGCTCTATCGGGAATGCTTTTTTTGTAAAGTTGCTCCAAAGCAAAACGCCCAGCCGGAACTGGCTGGGCGTTGGTTCGGTAATGCATTCCGCTTACGAAGCCTGCTTCTCCACCCGCGGCATGGAGACATCGCGTTGCTCTACCATCTCGCGGGTAACCTCAAACTCCTTGATCTTCTTCTGACCGGGAAGGTGGTACATCAGATCCAGCATCAACTCTTCCAGAATCATGCGCAGACCGCGGGCACCCACCTTGCGGTTCAGGGCTTCGCGTGCAATCGCCGTCAGAGCTTCGTCGGTGAAGTGCAGCTTCACATTCTCAAACTCAAACAAGCGCTGATACTGCTTGACGATAGCGTTACGGGGCCGGGTCAGAGATCTCCACCAGCGCCGCTTCGTCCAGATCGCTGAGAACCCCCATCACCGGCAGGCGGCCGATGAACTCCGGGATCAGTCCGAACTTGATCAGATCCTGCGGCTGGGCCAGTTGCAGCAACGCGTCATCGCGCTTGCTCGGCACCGCCGCCTCTTCGCGCTTGGCTTCTTCGTCCGTCTTGAATCCCACAGTGCGCTTACCGATGCGGCGCTCGATCACCTTCTCCAGTCCCACAAACGCGCCGCCCACGACGAACAGAATATTGGTGGTGTCCACCGGAGTGAACTCCTGGTGCGGGTGCTTGCGCCCACCTTGCGGCGGAACGTTGGCAACCGTGCCCTCCAGAATCTTCAGCAGCGCCTGCTGCACGCCTTCGCCGGAGACGTCGCGAGTAATCGAGGGGTTCTCGTCCTTGCGCCCGATCTTGTCGATTTCGTCGATATAGATGATGCCGGTCTGCGCCCGCGCAACGTCGCCGTCAGCGGCCTGGAGCAGCTTCAGGATGATGTTCTCCACGTCCTCGCCCACGTACCCGGCTTCGGTCAGCGTAGTCGCATCCACAATCGCAAACGGCACGTCCAGCATCTTGGCCAGGGTCTGGGCAAGCAGGGTCTTGCCGGTTCCGGTCGGGCCAATCAGCAGGATGTTCGACTTTGACAGCTCGATCTCGCTGGTTTTCTGGCGGTTCATGTAGACGCGCTTGTAGTGGTTGTAGACGGCCACGGCGAGCTTCTTCTTCGTCCGCTCCTGCCCAATCACGTACTCGTCCAGAAAGGTCTTTACCTCCTGCGGTTTAGGCAGGTGGTTGGGGCTCGCCGCCGTCTGCGCCACGCTACGGTCATCTTCCAGAATGGAGTTGCAGACCGCCACGCACTCGTCGCATATGTAGGCGCGAGGATAGTCGGATGGAGAAGAAATCAGCTTCGCCACCGCATCCTGAGACTTGTGGCAGAACGAACAACGTAATACTTCGTCAGAACCAGACCTGGATCTCACTACGGACTCCTGTCTCGTTTTTCCGGTTCGCCCGGTTATCTATAACTGGCCTTGGCCGTGGGCTCTGAGTGCTGCCCTGAATCAGGCGGCAAATTCCTCGCAACTTTTGCCGCCTGGAACCAGACTTCCCTGGTTCCTTGTATCCCTCGATCTTCTTTCCTCAACCTACTCTGAAGCTCGATCCTGCTGATTGAGATGCCCGACAGTCTGCAACAGGTTCGAGGACATCACAATCCTGTAAGTATCTTAGTACCATCTTCCGTCCAAATGGCTCGTTCGGTAAAGAGCGGGTGCATCTTCGTTCACCCCCGCGCCCACGACGGTCACCTGCGCCGGTTACTTATGTTTGTAGATGATGTCATCCACAATCCCGTATTCCTTTGACTGCTGCGCGTTCATGATGAAGTCGCGCTCCGTGTCCCGCTCCACTTTGTCCAGCACCTGGCCGGTGTGCTTGGCCATCAGCTGGTTCATCAACTCACGCATGCGGAGGATTTCGCGCGCGTGGATGTCGATGTCGGTCGCCTGGCCGGAGATCCCTCCGCCCATGATCAGCGGCTGGTGGATCAGTATACGCGAAGTTGGCAGCGCGTAGCGTTTGCCCGCCGCGCCTGCGGCCAGCAGCATGGCGCCCATCGAGGCCGCCTGGCCAATGCAGATCGTCACCACGTCGTTACGGATGAACTGCATCGTGTCATAAATCGCCATCCCCGCCGTAATCGAACCGCCCGGTGAGTTGATGTACAAAGAGATATCTTTTTCCGGGTCTTCGGCGGAGAGAAACAGCAACTGCGCGATGATCAGGTTCGCGACATTGTCATCGATTGGCGTGCCCAGGAAGATGATGTTATCTCTGAGTAACCGCGAATAGATGTCATAGGCGCGCTCGCCCCTGCTGGTCTGCTCGATCACCATCGGCACAAGCATAATTATCCGGCTCCTTTGCGGACTGAGCCTTTAGTAACCTCAGTCACAGGTAAAACCGACTCCCGTAGAACAGTCGATATATTCGATGCTCTACGGGTACGGTGGATTGCGAAACATTTTCCTGCCCGACTACTCGGACTGCTTGTACAACGAGTTCAATGCCCGGTCGCAGCGCAATTGCTGGCGAAGCCCATCCAATCCGTTCTTTTCCTCAAGTTGCTTACGTAATGCCAGCGGGTTCTGCTTGGACTGCTGCGCCGCCGCTGAGATCTCCCGGTCCAGATCCTCATCGGTGACTTCGATGCCCTCGAGGTCTGCAATCTTCTCCAGCAACAGGTTGGCGCGAACATCCCGCACCGCGCCTTCGCGCTGGCCATCGCGCAGTTTGCTCAGGTCCATGCGCTTGATGTCTTCGGCCCGCAGCCCCTGCGAGATCAGCGACCGCAATCCACGCTCCAGGCGCTGGTCAATCGAGTTCTCCACCAGCAGCGTGGGCACGTCAATCGGGAACTTCGTGGTCAACTGCTGCAGCAGCTCTTCCTTGGTCTTGTGTTCGGCCTGGTGCTTCTTTTCGTGCTCAATGCCCTCGCGGACTCGGGTGCGCAGGTCGTCCACCGTCTCCATGTTCTCCTGGCCCAGGTCTTTGACCCAATCGTCGTTCAACTCCGGCACCGACTTCGTCTTGATGCCCTTGACCTCGACAGTCGTAGTGCAACGTTTTTCCGGCCAGGCGCTTATCGCCAAAGTCTTCGGCATAGGTCACGTCGAAGCTCCGGCTCTCGCCCGCTTTGGCTCCGCGCAGGTTGTTGCTGAAGTCGGGCAGGGTGTTGGCGCCGCCGATATCGACCAGCACATCGTCCACCTCCACCGGTTCGCCGCCCTCTACCAGGCTGGTGCTCTTAAACGACACCGAGGCATAATCGCCATCACCCAGGCCGCGATCCTCATCCACATTGACGTAGGTCGCGTTCTGCTCGCGCAGCCCGTCAATCGTTCGCTGAACCTCGTCATCGCCGATCGCAACGGCCTCGTGCGCTACCTTGATCTCCTTGTAGCCTTCCACATCAAAGGGCGGCAGCACCTCAAAGACGGCCTTGAAGCGCAGCGGTTTGTCCTCTTCCAGTTCAAGCTCCACCACGCGGGGCTGGCCAATCGGAATCAGGTTTTGCTTCTTCGTTTCATCGCGGAACGCGGCGGGCACAAGGTGTTCCACCACCTCCGACTTGATGTCATCGGCAAATTTACCGCGCACCAGCGTCGCCGGCACCTTTCCCTTGCGAAAGCCGGGAATGCGGGCGTGCTTCTGGAAGCGCGCAACCGCGTTCTTCCATTCGCGGCTGACGTCTTCGATGGGAACTTCGATCGAGACTTCGCGCTCGCACGGGTTTTTGGTTGCTTCGGTGCCTGCTTCGGTAGATGTCAAATCAGTCGATGTCAAAGGGATAGCCTTAATTTTTCTGAAGATATATGAAGGCCGGAGGGCCTTCGCTCAATCTGTGAGCACATGCGCAGCGCAAATGCCGCTTGCGAACAATTCAGTGTATGAGACAGTGCAAGCTCGGGTCAAACTGGCGGCGAAAAAAGTCGCGAACTGTTATCTGCAGCAAAGAAATGGCCCGCATTCGATACGGGCCACCAGCACCGCTCAACCGGGGGATTCCGCCGGTTGAGTTCAAAATACGCGGACTAGACTCTTACGGAAAAGACGTCGATGTCGCGAACGGCTTATCTATTTCCAACATCTTTCCAGCGAGTGAGCACCTGCACCTCTTTCGAGAGCTCTTGGTTGTACCAATCCTCGCTTGAGTTACCCTGGTTGGACGCCATACTTGCGGGCTGTGAGCTCTCGTTAGCTGCAGGCGTCGAGGGCGCCGTGGCTGCGGCAATTTCGCCGTACTGCCGAACCTGCGCCGAGAGTACTTGGTTGTACCAGTCCTCGGCGCCTTGTGTAGGCACCACATTATTACTATTGTCCGTTGTCTGGGCAAAGCCGACCGTACCAAGCGAAAGTGTAGCAATTAAGAGAAACTTCAGCATTTCTTCGGTCCCTCCCCGGGCCGTCCCTCATGCTGTGATGCCCGTCACATTGCCTGAGTTGGGCCTAAAACCGCACGTACGCTGGAATTCGAGAGCTCAGGCCGCCCTTGCCTGAGGGCCAAGCCATCAAGCCGGCACTCAGCTTTGCGGCGAATCGGCCGATGGGCTTACCTTGGCTCCCTTAGGCGTATATTGCGGCTACGGGCACCAATGAAATAGGCACAATGAAACCAACTCCAATCCGCAAAGAAAATGCGCTCACAATTCTGGAGAACCTCACGCTTCTGCACAACGAGGTCATCCACTGCCGCCGCTGTCCGCGCCTGGTCGAGTACCGCGAGCGCATCGGCCTGGAAAAGCGCCGCGCCTATCTCGACTGCACCTACTGGGCGCGTCCCGTGCCCGGCTTCGGCGACCCTTCGGCCCGCGTGCTGGTCTTCGGCCTTGCTCCGGGCGCCCACGGCAGCAATCGCACCGGCCGTCCATTCACCGGCGATGCCTCCGGCAATTTCATGTACCCTGTGCTCCATCGTCTCGGCTTTGCCTCGCAGCCAAACGCCAGCGGAATCCACGACGGTATGGTTCTGCACGACCTCTGGATCACTGCCGCCGTCCGCTGCGCGCCTCCGGATAACAAGCCGCTCCCCTCCGAACTCGCCAACTGTGCCGAATACACCGACCGCGAAATCGCCGCGCTCAAGAACCTGAAAGTTGTCGTCGCCCTCGGCAAATTCGCCTTTGACGCCTACCTCGACTCGGCCCGGCGACGCCATGTGATCACCCGCAAAGCCGACTTCCACTTTGCCCATGCCGCCGAGTACGAGATGCCCGACGGAATCACCCTCCTCGCCTCCTACCACCCCTCCAACCAGAACACCGCCACCGGAAAACTCACCGTGGCCATGTTTGAAGCCGTCTTCGCCCGGGCCCGCCAGCTGAGCGCATCGAAATAAACGGCCTTACCTCAATCTCTGACAGGGCATCGGTCTGTTTCTGAGGAGTCACCCTGAACGAAGTGAAGGGCCCCGCGCAGCACAAATCTCCCGCGCCGCGCCAGAGGCTTTTCAAGCGGCACACGATTGGTTGAGACCCTGCTCTCGCGCCCGCTTCGGTGTTTTCAACAATGGACAGGATAGAGGCTGCAATCAGCGCGCCGCGCCAACCTTGAAATCGTGCAGACTTGAAACCTTGAAACCTGAACTCGTACCTGAACTCAAACCTGCCAGCCTCGCCTTGTCGATCTCAATCACCGCGATCCACTCGCCCGGCGTCGCCTTCTGCCAGACAATGCGCCCGTGCAGCATGTCCGCGATCAATGCCGGTGGCAGGTCCTGATGGAAGTCGAAGTAACGCGTCTGCAAGTTCGTCCAATACGGAATGTGCAAAAAGAAGCCGCGCGGCGGCGCGTATTTGGTCGAGAACGCAACCACCTCGTCGAAGCTCTCCGGCTGCTGCCGGGCGCGTAGAATCTCCTCGGCGCTGAAGTTCTCCAGCCGCACCACGCTCAGCGGCCGCGCAACGTAGCCGAGGAACGGACGGTTCAATTCGTCGGAGGCTGGCCACGCAGTCAGAATGCGATCCTCCGAATAATGCTGCTCCACGTAGCGCGCCGCCTCCTGATGCATCCGTACAAAGCTCACCCAGCTCAGGTTGTCCTCCGGCGAGATGAACCACGGCGGATTCAGGAACAGCGCGGCCACAAATGCTGCGCCGCATCCGGCGACCCACCACTTCCACCGCGGCGCGTAACGCCGCAGCACGTCCACCGCCAGCAGCACCACCAGCGGAATCGCCGGGATCATGTAGCGCGCCAGCAGCGCCCCGCCGACCACAGAGAACTCCACCACCTGCGCCAGCACAACCAGCGCCAGCAACAACTGCACGTTTGCCGCAATGCCGGGCGCAATGGGCGCGACGCGCTCAGCCCTTTCCACAACCTTCGCCGCAACCTTTGTCGAAAAGCCGTGAGCAGTGTTGGGTAGAGCACGGGGCGCAAGCGGCGCAGCCGTGGCATCCTGCCCGGTTCCGGCCTTCGGATCGTCCGCATCGTCCTTCGCAGCGTCAAAATCCGCCTCCGGCCGGCGCCCGTTCCACAGCAACACCAGCGCGGCTCCGGTGAGCACGAACAGATTCATGTATCCGGTCGCGTGCCATAGCCGCATCAGCCCCGCCAGCAGAATCCGCAGCGGCGTGACCGTGGCTCCCACGTTGTAGCGCAGGTAGTCGGGATTGCCGAAGACATGGCCGGTGCGGTGGAAATGATACGCATACCAGCCGATCAGCGGCAGCAGCGCCAGCAGGTACGCCGCGCTCGTCGTCAGAGTGCGCCCCAGCGTGCGGCGCGGCAGACGCCAGCGCTCGGTCAGCGCAGGCCGCCATCGACAGGCGAAATACTCCAGCAGCACCGCTCCAGCCAGGGTGAGCGTGACGGCCACCGTAGTTTCCTTCGCTACCGCTGCCAGGGCCGCAAAGGCAGCCGCCTGCCAGTACCGTCCGCGGACGTGCGAGTAGAGCGTCCACAGCACCAGCGCGAACGCGGCAATATCGAGCTGTGCCATCACCGATTGCGAAAACACAGTGGGCGACAGCGCCGTAAGCACCACGCTCGCCGTGGCCACCGGCTCACCGGCCACATGGCGCCCCAGCAGCCACAGCCCGGAGAATCCGAACGAGGCCACCAGCAGCATGGCCGTGCGCGTCACCAGCGGAGAGTAGGCGGTCAGCTTCCAGCAGAGAGCGAGCCATACCATCACCAGTGGAGGGTGTGCGTTGGAGAGGGTGGTGTGCGGAATCAGGTCGCCGGTAAGCAGGAGATCGCGCGCCGCCGGAATGAAATATCCGGCCTCATCCCAGAAGTAAGGCAGACGAAGCAGCGGAAGATGTACCAGCCAGAGCGCGGCGAGGATGGCGCCGAAGACAAGCAGGACCGGAGTCCGCGAGCCTGCGGCGGATGGGCGCCGCGCCTTCCGCAGCATGTCGTTATGCATGGTGCTAGTGGATGGGGCCGTTCTGCGCAAACTGGGGATCGAGCTTGATTTCGCCGAAGGTCTGTTCGTAGTTCGCCACGTTCTGCTGCAGCATGAGCGCCAGCGCCTTGGCCTGCTGAGGGCTCAAATAGATCCCCTGGAAGTTGCGCAGGTCAATGCCTGGGCCGTTCCCCGGTACGGCCATGCCAAAGGCGAGAAAGAAATCCCACACACTCATGCGTACCTGCACGCTGTTGGAATAACCTTCGCGATAATCGTCGCTGTTCTGAATCCGAATCTCGGGCTGATCGTTGAAATTAGACATGGAGAGTCTCCGGCAACAAGCGTAACAAGTTTTAATCGCACGCGAAAGCAATCTTCGGATTCTCCGGCGCGCGCACCAAGCCTGTCCGCCTCCTGCGCTCCATCTTCTTGCGCGCATTTTGCATTTGCGGCATCTCAGATACTATGCCCGGTCAATCGGGCAGGTGAGGTGAGGCGATGCGGAGCTTGGAGAAAACCGGGCTGGTCGCGGCAAAGCCGTTCCTGATTGAACAGGACTACACAAAATACACTTCCGATCAGCACGCCCTCTGGAGCGAGATGGTGGCGCGGCGCATGGCCCAACTGGAGCACTGCGCCTGCCGCGAATACCTGGAGGGCTGGCGTGCGCTCGGGTTGGAGCAGGAGCGGATTCCTCACCTGGCCCAGGTCAGCAAATTGCTGGAGAAGCGCACCGGATGGCGAGTGCAGCCGGTCTCCGGCTTTATGCCTGAGCGCGCTTTTTTTGAGATGCTCGACGCAAGGCAGTTCCCGACCACAACCTGGCTGCGCAGCCGCGAATCGATGGACTACATTCCGGAGCCGGACCTTCTGCATGACGCCCTTGGCCATCTGCCGATGTTTGCCAATCAGAGCTTCGCCGACGCGGTCGCCGAGTATGGCCGTATCTGCCACGCAATGCAAAGCGAAGAGGAGCTGGAAAGGATGGGGCGGCTCTACTGGTACACCTTTGAGTTCGGTCTGATCCGGCAGGATGGAGCGGTGAAGGTATACGGCTCCGGCGTTGCCTCGTCGCAACAGGAGTGCACGAACGTGCTCTCCGGGGGCTGCGAGATTCGGGACTTCAGTGTTGCCGAGGTGCTGAACACAACGGTGAAGGTGGATCAGATTCACAAGCGCCTGTTCGCCATCGACTCGTTCACAGAGATTTTGAACGCGGTGCGCGTGGCACGGGAGATGGTGGAAAAAGATTGAGCGGCGAGCGATAGAATAACCGCGATGCCCATAGTTCACGGATATCGCGGACGCATTGCGCCGTCGCCCACCGGATACCTGCACCTCGGCCATGCGCGAACTTTCTGGCAGGCCTTTGAGCGGGCACGGCAGCATGAGGGTGTGCTGATCTTCCGCAACGAGGATCTGGACCCGCAGCGTTGCCGTCCTGAGTTTACCCAAGCAATGTTCGAAGATTTGCGCTGGTATGGGATCGAGTGGCAAGAGGGGCCAGACGTTGGCGGGGCCTTTGGACCGTACGCGCAGAGCGAGCGTCGCGAATTTTATCTGGATGCATGGAAGCAGTTGCTGCACGAAGGATGGATCTACCCGTGCTCCTGCTCCCGTAGGGACCTGGCGATGGCGGCCAGCGCGCCTCACGACGACGCGCCCCACAACGAGAACGACGAGCCGGTTTACCCAGGGACCTGCCGCGACCACCGCAAGCTAGCCGCGTCCCCGGCTGGGGTGAACTGGCGATTTCGCGTGCCGGATCGCGAGCGTATCGAGTTTGTGGACCGGCGAATGGGCTCGCAGCGGTTTGAGGCCGGGCGCGATTTTGGCGACTTCCTGGTGTGGCGCCGCGACGATGTTCCGGCCTACCAACTGGCCGTGGTGGTGGATGATGCGGCGATGCAGGTAAGCGAGGTGGTGCGCGGCGAGGATCTGCTGCGCTCGACCGCGCGCCAGATTCTGCTGCAACGCGCGCTCGGCCTCCCTACTCCAGAGTACTTTCATTGCGAGCTGCTGACAGACGAAAGCGGAGTCCGCCTCGCCAAGCGTCACGATGCGCTCAGCCTACGCGCTCTACGCGAGCAGGGGCAGGCTCCAGAAGCATTGCATTCTGGAAAATTTGCTGCGGATCAAGGCAAAAAGTGACCAATATCACAGAGTCACGGGTACATGATCCAGTTATGATCTATCTGCGCGCAGGCAAGACTTCGCAGCCTGAGATTGCCCAACCCCGGAGTAGCGCAAAAGGAGATTTTCCATGGCTTACGTTATTACTGACACCTGCAAGAAAGACAACCTCTGTATCGATTCCTGTCCGAGCGACGCCATTCATCCCACGAAGGACGAGCCCGCGCACGAAACCGTAAACCAGCTCTTCATCAATCCCGCTGAGTGCATCGATTGCGCCGCGTGCGTAGCCGAGTGCCCCTCTGACTCGATCCACTCGGTCGAGGAACTGCCCGCCGATAAGGCCGACGCAGTCGCGAAGAACGCGGAATTCTACAACTAGCGCGAAATCGGTCCTGAGAAGCGTAAGCGCCTCTACTGCGCTGGATTAGACTGCGGCAAAAAGATTCGATTCATCCCTGTGCGCCCTGCGCCGGGATGAATCGGATTCCTATTTGCTTTCTACGTTGCTTTTCAATGCTGTGCAGCGTAGAAAATACAGCAGCGTCATTACGCTTCAGCAGGAGCATTGAGCTTTGAACTATCCACACTGGCAACTGGCGGTTCCAGGCGGAATCCTGATTGCGCCTGGTCGCGGTGCTGCATGTCTTCGTCTCGCAGTTTGCGGTCGGCGGAGGCTTCTTTCTGGTACTCACTGAGGCTTGGGCGCGGCGGCGGACGGATGCGGCTCTGCTCGACTACTGCCGGCGGCACTCCAGGTTCTTCGCGCTCCTTACCCTTGTCTTTGGCGCAATCAGCGGAGTTGGCATCTGGTTCACCATTGGACTGGTGAGCCCGGAGGCCACCTCGACCCTGATCCACACCTTCGTGTGGGGTTGGGCGATCGAGTGGGTCTTCTTCTTTGTCGAGATCACCGCGGCAATCATCTATTACAAAACCTGGGATAGCCTGAGCGCGCGCGATCACCAGATTGTGGGCTGGATTTACTTTGTCGCAGCATGGATGAGCCTGTTCGTCATTAACGGCATTCTTACGTTCATGCTTACGCCCGGGCGCTGGATTGAGACGCACAACTTCTGGGATGGAATGTTCAACCCCACGTTCTGGCCCTCTCTGCTGGCGCGCACCGCAGTATGCGTGATTCTTGCCGGCATCTTCGGCTACATTACCCTGCCCCGGCAGGAGGGCCGTGAGA
Organism: uncultured Acidobacteriota bacterium; assembly: GCA_963787715.1. Lineage (GTDB taxonomy): Bacteria > Acidobacteriota > Terriglobia > Terriglobales > Acidobacteriaceae > TOLSYN. The sequence goes on from CAWBEC010000002.1 coordinate 332,544, forward strand.
AAGTGGCTCGGTGGGCGGCGCTGTGGATTGTGGCTGGAGCCCTGGTGCTGCCGCTCGCGCTCTGGTGGTACTTCGCGCAGATTCCTCAGTTCTCAAAGCTGTACATGAACGGGGTGCTGATCGGAGTGCGTCACGCGGTTCGCGGAGGCGCGGGCTTCACTCTGCTGGCATTGGCAATTGCGCTGATATTTGGTGTCTGGAAGCCGCGCTGGATGCGGCCTCCCGTGGTCGCGCTGCTGGTGGTCTGCGGGCTGGGAATGATTGGAGCCGGCGAGTATCTGCGCGAATTCGTGCGCAAGCCCTGGGTCATCAACCAGGTGATCTATGCCAACGACCTGCGCGCCGCCCAGGTGGAGGCCTTGCAGAGCAAGGGGGTAAGCCATAGCGCGAATTTCCTGCTGACCGATGACACCGCGAGCCTGGCCTATGGAGCAAATCTCTTCCAGTTGCAATGCGGAAGCTGCCACGGGGCGGAAGGTTATCGCGGCATGAAGCGGCGCGTCGATGGCTGGGATGCCGATTTCGCAGCCGATATTCTGCAACATATTCACATGCTGCGCGGGACCATGCCTCCATACGCGGGCAACGAAGAGGACCGCAAAGCCCTGGGCAGCTATCTGGCTTCGCTCAATCCCGCATGGCATTTCGACATCACGGACGCGAACCGGATGGAGATTGGCGAGAAGGTGTTTGCCTCGCGTTGCGGGCACTGCCACAGCGTCAACGGAAGTTTGCGGCCCTTGCGTGGAGACTTCGAGAATCAGACTCCAAGCCAGGTACAGGAGATGTTTCCAGCGCTGGGAGCCATGAGCAGCAATATGCCGAACTTCAATGCGCCAGATGACCAGGCACAGGCACTGGCGTTTTACATTTCGCACGAGGCCAGCAAACCGCTGCCGCAAAAGCCTGCGCCTGCGCAGATGCCCACCGGCACCACTCATTCGCAACTGTTGCAGCCAGCCCAGCCACGACCGGAGGTGCGCTAATGCAGACGATTCCGATTCCTCAAGTCGATCCGCTACCGCTGCCCGGCCCGGTGTGGTTGTTCACCGCGCTGCTGCTGGTGGTTTTCACGCTGCACGTTTTGGCCATGAACTCCGCTCTTGGAGGCGGCCTCTGGACGCTGTGGAACTACCTTCGCGGGCGTCACGCCGAACATCCGTACTCGCGACGGCTGGCGAACGAGCTGGCAGCCATGCTGCCGGTTTTTCTGGCTTTTACGGTCACGCTGGGAGTTGCCGCCCTGCTATTCGTGCAGGTGCTCTTCGGCAACTTCCTTTATGCCAGCTCCATCCTGATCGGCGCCTTGTGGCTGGCGGTGATTCCGCTGGTGATGGTTGCCTACTACGGTTTCTATTACTTCTCCTACACGGCAGAAGAGGGGAAGGGAATCAGCGGATGCGTGCTGTCGATTTCCCTCTGCGTGCTGCTCGGTATCGCATTCATCTTCAGCAATAACATGACGCTGATGCAGAGTCCCGAGCGCTGGCTGGCAATGTATCGCGCTCATCCGAACGGATGGAACTTGAACCTTGGCGACCACAGCCTCTTTCCGCGCTACCTTCATATGGTCAACGGCGGAATTGCCGTCTTCTCGGCAATCCTGGCGGAGATGGGGATGAGAAAGATGAAGGCGGACGCCGACTACGGGCGCTGGGTCGTGCAGCGCGCGGCGGTGGTATTCGCGGTGTGTACCGGGCTGCAGTTCCTGCTGGGAATGTGGATGCTGCTGGCAATTCCGCGAGCCATTGCCTTGGCGCTGTTGATCGATCCGCTGGGCGGGTCGGTATTGGGCGTGGCGCTGGTTTCGGTGATCTCCGCCATGCTGCTGATCCTGCTGGGGAGCCTCGCGCAGAAGCCCAGTTCGTTGGTTCATGCAGGCTTTGCAATGTCGCTGGTGACGCTGTTTCTGATGGTCTGCCTGCGCCATCTACTGCGGCTGGCGTACCTGAAGCCTTACGCAAATCTGGGAGCGCTAGCGGTGCGCCCGCAAATCGGGGTGATCGCGTTGTTCCTGCTTCTGTTTGTGGGTGGACTGGCTACGGTAGGCTACATGCTCTGGTTGGTGGTCCGGAGCAGAAAAACGCGTTTCGCTGCGGTTCCAACCTACTGAGGCGGAAGTCGCGGGATTGCGCTTTGGGCGGCCTGCGGGCCGCCCAAAGTTTATGCGGAATATTCAGGGCGGAACTGGCGCGAAAAAGAACGTTTGCCGCTCTCAAAAAGATTGACGCGAGGTACTCGCAGATGCATACTTATACGGTCAACTGAATAATCATTCTGTTGTGGAAACTTATGTCGAAGGTGTCGCGTCAAAACCTGATTTTAGACCTGGTGCAGCAGGAGCCCGTGGCCAACCAGGAGCAATTGCGCAAGCTGCTTTCGCGGCAGGGATTCGAAGTGACGCAGGCAACGTTATCGCGCGACATCAACGAACTGGCCTTGGTGAAAACCTCGGCAGGCTACAGCGTCTCACGCGGCGAGCCGCAGGTTGAGCCGGGGTATCACTCGGCAGGACGATTGGTTCGCGAGTTTGTCGTCGAGGTACGTGAGGCGCAGAATCTGCTCGTGATCAAGACCGCAGCGGGTTCGGCGCAGCCGGTGGCGGCAGCCATCGATTCCGAGGGCTGGGCAGAGATTGTGGGCACGGTTGGCGGAGACGATACGATTTTGGTGATTTCGCAGAACAAGAAAAACTGCGCACAGGGTTTCGCTGAGGATTAAAGGGATGATGCAGTGAGCGCGGCTAAAGTGAAGGCCGCGGTGATGGGCGCAACGGGTTACTCGGGCTTTGAGTTGGCGAAGTTGTTGCTGCGGCATCCGCACGCAGCGCCGCCGCTGTTTTTATCGCGTGAGCCGGCAGCGCCGCCGCTCGAGAGTTATTATCCGGAGATTTCCGGCGGCGAGAGCTATCCGCTGGAATCGTTTTCCTGGGAGCTGCTGAAGTCCCGGGGCATCGACGTCTTGTTTCTGGCTACGCCGCATGAGCTTTCACGGGAGCTGGTTCCAGAGGCGCTGGCAAGAGGGTTGCGGGTTGTAGATCTGAGCGGTGCGTGGCGGCTGAAGGAAGTGGAACACCGTGCCGTGTACGGCTTCGACGAAGATCAGGATGCGGCTGCGGCCGCGGAGTTGGACCGGACGGCCGTTTACGGGCTGCCGGAGTTGCATCGCGAGGAGATTCGCAAAGCCAGACTGGTGGCGAATCCGGGGTGCTACGCAACTTCGGTGATTGTGCCGCTGGTGCCGCTGATGCGATCAGGATTGGTGGACACCACGCGCGGCGTGGTTTGCGATTGTAAGTCGGGTGTCTCGGGCGCGGGCAAAAAGCCCACGCAAAAGACGCATTTTGTGGAAGCCGCCGATAATTTTTCGGCGTACTCGGTCATTGGACATCGCCACACCGGCGAAATTTTGGAACAGGCGGGATTACATGCAGATGAACTTATATTTGCCCCACACCTACTGCCGATTCCACGCGGCATTCTTTCGACGATCTATTTAGGGCTAACCAGGCCCGTTACTGCGGACGAAATTGAAGCCGTGTTGCGCGACTTCTATGAGGGCGGCCACTGGGTCCGGATCTTCAAGCCGGGACAGTTGCCGCAGATTCAGTATTCGCTGCGCACGAACCATTGCGATGTGGGATTTCAACTGGCTCCGGATGGAAAGCGTCTCATCGTGGTGTCCTGCTTGGACAACCTGATGAAGGGCGCGGCAGGCCAGGCGCTCCAGAACATGAACGTGATGTTTGGGTGGAGCGAGAAAGAAGGATTCTAGTGATGAAGCTCGTGGTCAAAATTGGCGGTGCGGCGCTGGAGGACAAGGCGCTGTTGAAGAAGTGCGCGCAGGCAGTTGCCGATCTGGCAGCCGAAGGGCACAAGGTTGCCGTGGTGCATGGCGGGGGCAAGGCGCTGACGCAGATTCTTGCGCGGATGGGCAAGGAATCCACGTTTGTGAACGGGTTGCGCATCACCGATTCAGAGACGCGCGATGTTGCCCTGATGGTTTTGGCCGGACGCGTGAACAAGCAACTGGTGGCAGCAATTACTGCTACGGGGCAGGCTGCGGTTGGACTCTGCGGCGGGGATGGCGCGGCGTTTCTGGCGCGCAAGAAGAAGACCAGCGGAGCCGACCTGGGCTTTGTCGGCGAGATCAGCTCGGTCGATTCGCGCTGGATCGAGGCGATCTGGGACAACGATGGAATTCCGGTCATCTCCAGCCTCGCGCTTGGCTCCGATGGCGAGTACTATAACGTGAACGCAGACCAGATGGCCTCGGCGTGCGCCTCCGGGTGCAAGGCCAACGCGCTGATCTTCCTGACCGATGTAGAGGGAGTGAAGGGCGCCGATGGCACGGTGATCCGTTGGCTTTCGATCAGCGACATTCCGCAGCTGGTGAAGAGCTCTGTGGTTTGCGGTGGAATGCTTCCCAAACTGCAGGCCTGCCAGGACGCGCTGCGTTCGGGAGTGCATCGGGTTCGCATCCTGCCGGCGCTTGAAGCCGAAATGCTGCCCGCGTTTTACCAGACCAAGATCGACTGCGGTACGGAGGTCATGGCTTCGTGAGTCTGAGCAAAGTACAGAAGTCGGAAGAAAAATTTCTGCTCCATACTTACGACCGGCATCCGGTGCTGGTGACGCACGGTAAAGGCGCATACCTGTTTGCCGAAGACGGCAGCAAGTATCTCGACTTCCTGAGCGGAATCGGCGTGATGGCCCTGGGCTATTCGCATCCGGAGATCACCAAGGTCATCCGGGCGCAGGCGGGCAAACTCGTGCATCGCCTCCAACCTGTTCTACACCGAGTATCCATCGGTGCTCGCGCAGAAGCTGGCCAAACTCTCGGGCTTGGATCGCGTCTTTTTCTCCAACAGCGGTACCGAGGCGTGGGAGGGCGCGCTGAAGATCGCGCGCGCCGTGGCGAGCGGCAAGGGATTGAAGAAGCGCACAAAGATCCTGGCGCATGGAGAACTCCTTTCACGGGCGCACCATGGGCTCGCTGGCCACCACGCACACCCAGAAGTATCGCAAGCCATTTGCCCCGGTCATGCCGGGCGTGACGTTTGTGAAGTTCAACGACGTCGAAGATCTGAAGCAGAAGTTCGACAACGACGTGTGCGCTGTTTGTATCGAGACGATACAGGGCGAAGGCGGAATTCATCCGGTGAGCCGCGAGTTTTTGAAGACCGCTCGCGAGTTGACCCAGAAAAGCGGCGCGCTGCTGCTGCTCGATGAGATCCAGTGTGGTCTGGGGCGCACGGGCAAGATGTTCGCTTTCCAGCACTACGGCGTCAAGCCGGATGTGGTCACGCTGGCCAAGCCGCTGGCGTCGGGACTCCCTCTGGGAGCGATCCTGGTGACCGAAGATGTGGCCGGAGCGATCCATCCCGGAATGCACGGAACCACCTTCGGCGGCGGGCCACTGGCTTGCGCGGTTGCGTTGACGGTGTTGAAGGTGATTGAAGATGAGAAGATACTGGGCCACGTGAAAGAGGTCGGCGGGTATTTCCTCGATCTGCTGCAGCAGTTGGACGCACGCCAGGGCTGCATCGTGGACGTGCGCGGCATGGGCCTGATGGTGGGAGTGGAACTGGATTCCGCTGATCTTGCCAAGGCCGTACAAAAGGCCATGCTCGAGCAGGGAATTATCATCAACCGCACGCATGAAACGGTTTTGCGTTTTTTGCCGCCGTTTGTAGTAACCAAAAAGCAAGTTGAATTTGTAGTGAAAACGCTCGATCAAGTTCTGTCCTCCTGCGCGTCATCTGGCGACGCTGCGCCTGCAACCAAGCGCAGCCCTCGGCAGAGGCTCCCCAAGGCATCAGCGAGCGGCGCGAAATGAAGAGCCCGGATTTTGATCCGGAGCTGCGAGCCCAGGAGGACAAAGCCATGGCAACACGCTCCGTGGAAAAGGACGGTATCGACAACGGCGCTGGAGCGCCGTGCTTGAGCGATTTGACTTCGATGAGTGACTTGACTCCGGCCGCCGGCAGCGGTCTGCTGGAGCTGGCAATGCTGGTAAAGGCGCGGCCTGCGGACTTCCGTACGGCTCTGGCCGGAAAGCAGATCGTGCTCTTCTTCGAGAAGCCGTCGTTCCGCACCCGGTTGACCTTCGAGTCGGGTATTTACTCGCTGGGCGGACACGCCATGTTTGTCGACCAGTTGACCTCCCGCATCGGCGAGCGCGAGCCGCTCAGTGACATGGCACACAACCTGGAGCGCTGGGTGGATGCGATGGTGCTGCGCACCTTTGAGCACAGCACGGTCACAGAGTTGGCCCGCTTTGCGTCGATCCCGGTGATCAACGCTCTGAGCGATTACGAGCATCCCTGCCAGGCGCTGGCGGACTTCCTAACCCTGCGCGAGAAGTTCGGCGATCTGAGCAAGGTTCGCATGGCGTACGTCGGAGACGGCAACAACGTGGCTCACTCGCTGATGCTGGGAGCCGCGCTCTTCGGCTGCCATATCGCGGTTGGCACACCCAAGGGCTTCGAGCCCCGCGCGGAAGTGCTGGCGGCTGCGCGCAAGGTTGCAACCGAAACCGGCGCTACAATTCAAGTGGTCAACGATCCGGTGGAAGCCGTGAAGGGTGCCGACGCGATCTATACCGACGTGTGGGCCAGCATGGGGCAGGAAGCCGAAATTGCAGAGCGCGCACGGATATTTTCCAGCTTCAGGGTAACTCCCGAATTATTTGCAAACGCCGCGGCGGGGGCAGTGTTCATGCATTGCCTGCCTGCGCATCGCGGCGAAGAAGTGGAAGCGGCTGTAATTGATTCGCCCGCCTCCGTTGTATTTGATCAGGCGGAGAACCGTCTACATATCCAGAAGGCAATCCTTCTACAGCTATTGGGAGGGGGCGTACGCCGCTTCCCGGCGAGGAGCTTTAATGTCTAAGAAAAAAGTTGTATTGGCATATTCGGGCGGTCTTGATACCTCCATTATTATTCCGTGGCTTAAAGAAAACTATGACTGCGAAGTGATCGCATTCGTCGCCGACGTGGGGCAGGGCGAGGACATGGAAGAGGTCGCCGCCAAGGCGATCAAGACCGGCGCCTCCAAAGTGGTGGTGAAGGATCTGCGTGAAGAGTTCCTGACCGAGTACGTCTGGAAGTGTCTGCAGGCGGGCGCGGTGTACGAGCATAAGTATCTCCTTGGCACTTCGATGGCGCGGCCGATCATTGCCAAGCACCAGGTACTGGTCGCGCTGGCCGAGGGCGCCGATGCCGTCGCGCACGGCGCCACCGGCAAGGGAAACGATCAGGTTCGATTCGAACATGCGTACCAGGCGCTTGCGCCGGAGTTGCAGATCATTGCGCCGTGGCGTGAGTGGACGCTGAAGTCGCGCGAGGACTGCATCGATTACGCGGAAGCGCGCAACATTCCAATCGTTGCCAGCCGCACCAAGATTCACTCGCGCGACCGCAACATCTGGCACCTCTCGCACGAGGGCGGAGAGCTGGAAGATCCGGCGAACGCGCCTTTGGATACCACCTGGCAGATTTCCAACTCGCCGCAAACTGCTCCGGATCGCGTCGAGGAAGTGGAGATCGGCTTTGACAAAGGCATTCCGGTTTCGGTGAATGGACAGGCTTTGCCGGCGGTGCAACTGCTTGAACTCCTGAACGAGATCGGCGCCCGCAATGCGATTGGCCGCATCGACCTGGTCGAGAATCGCTTTGTCGGCATGAAGTCGCGCGGCGCCTATGAGACTCCTGGCGGAACGTTGCTGCTGCTGGCGCATCGTGAGCTGGAAGCACTCTGCCTGGATCGCGATCTCTCGCACTTCAAGCAGCACATCGGACTGAAGTACGCCGAGATCGTCTACAACGGACTGTGGTTCACGCCGCTGCGCGCCTCGCTGGATGCTTTTGTCGCCTCCACCCAGGTGGAGATGACCGGCACGGCGAAGCTCGCGCTGTACAAGGGCAACGTGGGTATCAGCAGCCGCAAATCCGAGCACTCGTTATTCAACGCAGACCTCTCGTCGTTCACCATGGGCGAGAGTTATGATCAGAAGGACGCGGCCGGGTTTATCAAGATTCTGGCGCTGCCTGCGCGGGCCCGTGTGCTGAACGCGAAAGCCGCGAAAAAGAAAAACGCTGTTGAGGTGACAAAGTGAAGATGTGGTCCGGGCGGTTCAGGCAACCGCTCGATCCTGAATTTGAGCGCTGGCAAAGATCGTTTCCCTTTGATCAGCGACTTCTCCAGGAAGAGATTGCAGCCAGCCGCGCGCACGCGAAAGCCCTGCTCGCGGCTGGTGTTCTTTCCGTGGACGAATACGCGGCGATGCTGCGCGGCCTGGAGACTCTGGCCGTAACAGGGCTGGAGTATCTGGACGACGAAGAGGCGGAAGACGTTCACCACTTCGTCGAAAAACACCTGCAGAAGATCATCGGCGAGACCGCGCTCAAACTGCACGCCGGACGCAGCCGCAATGAGCAGATCGCCACCGATCTGCGTTTATTCGTGCGTGCATCCTGCGATGAAATTGCTGCTCTGCTGCTGCAACTGGTGGACGCGACGGCGGAGCGCGCAAAACAGTCCGGCATGGCTGCCATGCCCTCTTATACGCACTTGCAGCGCGCCGAGCCGGTACTCGTGGCGCACTGGCTGCTCGCCTATTGCGAGATGTTTCTGCGCGACGCCGAACGGCTGCACGACTGCCGCAAGAGGTTGAATTTCTGCCCGCTCGGCTCAGGAGCCATAGCCGGAGCGACCCTGGCACTGGATCGCGAACTGGTTGCCGGCGAGCTGAGCTTTACGGCTCCGACGGCCAACAGCATGGATGCGACCAGCGATCGCGATTTCGCCGTTGAGTTCGCACAGGTGCTCTCGATTCTCGCCGTGCATCTTAGCCGCTGGGCCGAGGAGTTCATTCTCTTCTCCACCCTGGAGTACGGCTTTGTGCATCTGCCGGAGAGCTACTCGACAGGATCGAGCGCCATGCCGCAGAAGCAGAATCCTGACTCGCTGGAGTTGATCCGCGGCAAGGCCGGGCGCGTGATTGGCGCAGCGCAGCAGTTGCTCATTACCATGAAGGGGCTGCCGCTGGCTTACAACAAGGATATGCAGGAGACACAGGAGCCTGTCTTCGTTGTGGCCGGGACGGTGAACATGATGCTGCGGGTTGCCGCCGGTTTCATGCGCGAGGTGCAGTTCGACTTTGAGCGCATGTCCCAGGCTGCGAGTTCGGGCTACATGAACGCCATGGCCGCCGCCACCTACCTGGTGGGTAAAGGCGTGCCCTTCCGCCGCGCCCATGAAATCATCGGCAAAGCGGTTCGTCTCGGACTGGAGCAAGGTCTGGAGCTGCACGAAATGGCTCTGACCGATCTGCGTGCGATCAGCACTTCCTTTGGAGAAGATTTTTATTCGAATGTAACCTTGGAGGCTGTGCTGGACTGTCATGCTGTAACCGGCGGCACGGCTCGCGAAAAAGTTGCGCAGGCGCTGGCCGCCATGGAGCAGCGGGTGCGGCATTTGCAGAAAGCCGAGGCAGTCGATGTACACGCGTAAGGCGATTCTGCCGGATGCGGAGAAGATTCGTGCGCTGATCGCCGACTTCACAGGAGACGGCACGCTGTTGCCACGGTCGCTGGCTGAGATCTGCGAGAACATTCGCGATTTCACCGTCGCCGTGGAAGGCGACGATCTGCTCGGCTGTGGCGCGCTGCATCTTTACGGCACGCATCTGGCCGAGATCCGCTCCATCGCTGTGTGGCCCAGGTGCAAGGGCACCGGAGCGGGCCGTCTTCTGATGGACGCGCTGCTGGAAGAGGCTGAGCAGCATCATGTACACTGCGTTTGCCTGTTCACGCGCATTCCGGAGTTTTTCGCCCACATGGGTTTTACGGAAGCCAAGCGCGAGGAGCTGCCGGACAAAATCTATAAGGATTGTGCGAACTGTCCCAAGCTGAATGCGTGCGACGAGGTGGCGATGTACCGCGGCGAACTGCCGCAATTTGCGATTCTTCCTCGTCCCGAAAAGCTGCAATTGCGCCTGGGACATCCGCTGGTAAAACTCGAGAAATGAATCTGCACGGGCCGGACGAACCGGTATTTCTTCCCCTGGGATTTCGCTGGTCGGCAACAAAGGCCGGAATCAAAGCAAGCGGACGCAGCGATGTTGCGTTGGCAGAGGCCCCGCTGGGCGCGAGCGCGGCGGCCATGTTCACCCGCAATCGCGTAGCGGCAGCCCCGGTCGAAGTGGGCCGGGCGCACCTGCGCAAGAGCAAATACCGCGTGCGTGCCGTGCTGGTCAACGCAGGAAACGCGAATTGTGCGACCGGAGCACAGGGTGTCGTAGTGGCGGAGCAGAGCTGCGCCGCGCTAGGCAAAGCCCTGGAAGCCGCGCCGCAATTCATCATCCCGTCCTCAACGGGAATCATTGGCGTGCCGCTGCCCGTGGAGAAACTGGTCGCTGCCGTACCCGCCGTCGTCGCCGGCCGAGCCGAGGACGAGGCTGCGCTGAAGTCTTTTGCCACCGCGATCATGACCACGGATACCCGCATGAAGCTGGCATCCGCGGTATTTGAGGTGGGCAAGAAAAAGGTACACGTCGCCGGAGTCTGCAAGGGCTCGGGGATGATTCATCCCAACATGGCGACCATGCTCGTGTACCTGTTCACCGATCTCGATGCGGGGCCGAAGGAATTGCAGGGCGCACTGAAAGCCGTGGTGGACACGACCTTCAATGCCATCTCGGTCGATGGCGACACCTCGACGAACGATACGGTTCTGCTGCTGGCCTCGGCCGCAAGCGCCGTGAAACTCGGTGCGCCGGGCGTGGCGAAAAAGTTTGCCGAAGCCCTACGCGGCATCTGCGCCTCGCTCGCCGAGCAGATTGTGCGCGACGGCGAGGGTGCAAAACATCTGGTTCGACTGCAGATCACGGGCGCGAAATCGGTGGACGAGGCGCGAACGATTGCCCGTTCCATTGCAAATTCGCCGCTGGTCAAGACCGCCTGGGCGGGCTGCGATCCCAACTGGGGACGCATCCTGTCGTCGGTTGGCAAGAGCGGTATTGCCGTCGATCCGGAGAAGATCAACATCTTCTTCGGCCCGCAGCAGGTGTGCAGAAAAGGCGCCGCCCATCCCTTCGACGAGAAGCAGGCGCACGAGTATTTGAAGCAGCCTGAATATGAGATCAAGGTCGAACTCGGGCGCGGCAAGAGCTCGCTGGAGTTCCTCACCTGCGACCTCACGGAAGACTATATCCACATCAACGCGGACTACTCGACGTAGAGTACGCCGGTGGCCTACATCCGCCGTCCTTTGGCGAATATGGGGTTATTCGAAAGCTTCAGGGGCTCGCCAGCGGCGGGCCCTTCGTGCGATAAAGGCTCATGACACACGCTCGGCTGATTGAGATGGCGGAGGCTTGGCTGCGGCGCTCGCGCTGCGGCATTGTGCTCAGCGAGCAGGGTTGCTCCAGCGGAGAGATGCCGGACGCAATCGGCTGGAAGGGCAAGAATCACTCCATCGTCATCGAGTGCAAAATCAGCCGCGCGGATTTTCTTGCGGACGCGGTCAAGCCCTGGCGCACCCATCCTGAAATTGCGCTTGGCTGCGAGCGATACTTCGCCGCACCGAAAGGGCTGCTCAAGGCCGAAGAGATGCCCGAAGGATGGGGACTGCTGGAGGCGCAAGGGCGCGAGCTGAAGGCGGCAAAGAAGTCCAAACGCAAACTACGCCAGCCTCCAGGCTTGATGAACGAGATGAATCTCTTGCTGGCCAGTCTGCGGCGGGTAGAGGTGCGGATCGAGCCGCAGCGGATTGGCGATTTTCTGAAGTGGAAGAACCGCATGGCCAGCTACAACGGCGGCGCGCTGCCGGAGGGCATCGTAGCCCCCGAGCAGGAAGAAAACTCGCACCTGGTGTGATCGCCCGATAGGATCGCCTGCTCTCCTGCCGTACAATTCAAAGGTCATGTTCGCAAAGATTCAGCGCATTCATTTTGTAGGCATTGGCGGCATCGGCATGAGCGGGATTGCCGAAGTGCTGCTTACCCTGGGATACGGCGTCACCGGCTCCGACCTTCGTAACTCTCCCACCACCGAGCGGCTCAGCAAGCTGGGAGCAACCATCTTCGTGGGCCATGCCGAGTCCAACGTTCACGGGGCCGAGGTGGTGGTCGCCAGCTCTGCCGTCTCGCGAGAAAACCCCGAGGTTGCCGAAGCCCGCCGCCTCCATCTGCCGGTAATTCAGCGCGCCGAGATGCTGGCCGAGCTGATGCGGCTGAAATACGGCATCGCCATCGCCGGAATGCATGGGAAGACCACAACCACCAGCATGGTCGCCGCGGTTCTGGCCGCCGGGGGCTTGGACCCGACCGTAGTTGTCGGCGGACGCGTCGGTCTGCTGGGCTCCAACGCACGGCTCGGCACCTCGCACTACCTGGTCGCCGAGGCCGATGAGAGCGACCGCTCGTTTCTGAAACTTTCGCCGATTCTCTCGGTCGTCACCAACATTGATCGCGAGCACATGGATTGCTATCGCGACATGGAGGACGTGCAGGCGACGTTCGTGGAGTTCATGGACCGGGTGCCGTTTTATGGGATGGTGGTGGCCTGCACGGACAATGACGGGTTGCGGAATCTGCTGCCGCGGGTGGAGCGTCGCGTGGTGACTTACGGCACGCGCGAAGATGCTGATTTCCGCGCCTTCGACGTGGTGACCGAGCATGCGCCGGATACGATGCGCAACCGCTTCAACGTGAATTTTATGGGCCGCGACCTGGGCCGCTTCGATCTGTTTGTTCCCGGCGCCCACAATATCCTCAATGCCACGGCGGCCATCGCGGTTGGCATGGGCTTGGAGATTCCAGTGGAGCGCATCCGTGAAGGGATTGCGCAATTCCGCGGTGTCGATCGCCGCTTCCAGAAGAAGGGAGAGGCCGCCGGGGTCCGGGTGGTGGATGACTACGGTCATCACCCGACCGAGATTCTGGCGACACTTGCCGCGGCCCGGCAATGGCTGGGTGGTTCAGAAACTCCGCACGAATCCACGTCATCTTCCAGCCGCACCGCTACACCCGCACCTACCTTCTGATGGACGAGTTCGTCTCGGCATTTCCCGATGCCGACCGCCTTCTGGTGCTCGACATTTACGCAGCCAGTGAGCAGCCCATAGCAGGCGTCAGCGGACTGACCCTGGCACAGAAGATCCGTTGCAGGAACGGCCAACCCGCGGAATTTGCCGCCAGCTTCGCCGCCGCCGTCGAGGCCGTAGTCGAGCAGGTGCAACCCGGCGACGTGGTGCTGACCTTGGGCGCGGGAACGGTATCGCAGCTCGGGCCGCAGATTCTGGAAAAACTACGCGCCCGCGAGCAGGCCGCTGGAGCCTGAAACTGAACGGTCTGCACCGGACTAAGTGCAATCGACAATGAAGAGCGCCACGCTCGGTTGATGACTCAAAAACCCGGCGAGGGAGCCGGGAAAGTCACTGCTGAATTCCAGGCAAAGCAGGTATAGTGAGCGAATAAGGCGCTCGCTGCCGGGCTTCACAACTATGGCGCGCAATCAGGGACCACCTTCCGATGATCCGTTCTACCGCCGTGGCCCGGCGCCCCGCAACTCCTTTGCGGACGACGCTCTGCCTCTGGACGCCGGACTGACCGAAGATGACGGCGAGGACGAGCAGCAACAATTTCGGCGGGCCAGCAAGCGCGTGCCGGTGCGGCGTGGAGCACTACCTCGAAAAACAGCCTCGCGCGTGCAGACCATAGCAGTTCTACTGCTGCTTTCTGCGGGGCTGGGCGCAGCGTTTTATCAGGCCCGCAATTTCGCCATGCACTCGTGGCGCTTCCGCGTACACAGCGACAATGACATTGAAGTTGCCGGCGACGCTCCGAACTCGCGGACGCAGGTTCTGGAAAAAATGCACGAGGTAGTTGGCCGCAACGTCTTTCAGATTTCGCTGGCCGAGCGCAAGCAGGAGTTGGAGAAAATTCCCTGGGTCGAGTCGGCCACGGTCATTCGTCTCTGGCCGAATCGCTTTCGAGTGATCGTGAAGGAGCGCACACCGGTAGCTTTTATTGCGCTTGGCGATCGCATCGAGTTGATCGATGCACAAGGCGTGCTGATGGAGATTCCACCGGCAGTGCAGAGCGACTACGCGTTTCCTGTGATCCTGGGAATGAATGAAAATGAGCCGCTCTCCACTCGTGCGCCGCGCATGAGAACGTTCACCCGGCTCATGCATGAGCTCGACGGAGGCGATAGCGGCGCGCAGGGAAAAGCGCAATACTCGCGCAATCTGGACGAGGTGGACCTCTCTGATCCGGAGGACGTGAAGGTCACGGTGAAGGGCGGGTCCGGGCCGATTATCCTGCATCTCGGCAACGTAGATTTTCTCCAGCGCTTCATGGTCTTTCTCTCCAATGTGCAAAAGTGGGAGCAGGAGCGAGGTAAGCTGGAGTCAGTGGATTTGCGCTATGGACGCGAAGTGATTCTGAATCCGGATATGCACGCCGCTGCGCCGCAACCCGCTCCAGAAGACGCCAAGACCGAAGCCGCGCCGCAGAATCTGGCGCCCGGCAAGACAACTCAAGGTTGGCATCGGCCACAGAAGAAACGGAAGTAAATGGGCAAGCGAAACGAAAACATCATCACGGTTATCGACCTTGGCAGTGCCAAGACCTTGGCTCTCGCGGTGGAAACCACGGAGGCCGGCTTGCGCTATCGCGGTCACGGCCTTGCGCCTTCGGCGGGAACCAAGCGTGGCGTGATCGTTGACCTGGACTCGGCGGCCAAGAGCGTCTCGGACGCGGTCACGCTCGCGGAGCAAGCCTGCGGGTTGCCGCTGGAATCGGCGGTCGTCGGCATCAGCGGCCCGCATATCCGTTCGGTCAACAGTCATGGAGCGATTTCGCTGGGCTCGCGTCCGCGCGAACTGACCAGTGCGGACGTGCAGGCGGCGGGAGACCGGGCGCGCGAAATTGCAATGCCGGAAGACCGCGAGATTCTGCACCTTCTGCAGCAGGAATTTGTGGTGGACGAGCAAGACGGCGTGCGCCAGCCGGTCGGAATGCTGGGCCGTCAGCTTGAAGTCCGCGTGCATGTCATCACCGCCGCGCACTCGGCGGTGCAGAACGTTGTGACCGCGCTGAACCGCGCCGGAATGCACGTGGAAGATACGGTGTATGAGGCGCTGGCCTGCTCCGAGTCGGTGTTGCGCCGCGATGAGCGCGAGCTGGGCGCGGCGGTCATCGACATTGGCGCCGGTACCGCCGATATCGCCGTAGTGCAGGAAGATGTGGTGATCCACTCGGGCGTGGTGCCGCTGGGCGGCATCAATTTTACCCGCGACGTGGCCTATGGTTTGGAGACTCCCCTGGTTGACGCAGAGAGTCTGAAGCGTCAGTTCGGCTGCTCCATGGTGACGCGCATTGCCGAGCATAATGAGATCGAGGTCCCCTCGGTAGGCGACCGCCCGCCGCGCATGATGCGGCAGCGTGATCTGGGCGAGATTCTGGAGCCGCGAGCCCGCGAGCTTATGGAGCTCCTGCGCGATAACCTGCGCCATGCCGGAGTTCTTGAGATGCTCGGCGGAGGCATTGTCCTCACCGGCGGCGGAGCGCGGCTGCTGAGCCTGACCGAGAGCTGCGAAGACATACTGCGGCGTCCCGCGCGTATTGGTCTGCCGATGGGCATGGCGCAGCTTCCCGTGGAGTTGCAGGAGCCCGAATATGCGACCGCGATTGGAATGGTTTTTTATACGCAGCGCGCGCGCGTGCTGAAGAGCAAGGAAGAGAGCGGATTCGGCGCACGTCTGCGGGCACTGTTTGCCCGAGGGTATGCGAATTAGAGGTTTCAAAGTTTCAGAGTTTCAAGGTTTCAAAGTTAAGAACAAGAGCAAAACTGGCGAGATAAAGGTGGGGCACCCGCGCTTTTAACCTTGAAACTTTGAAACCTTGAAACTTTGAAACCTGCACTACTGCGAGGCGGTAATCATGGAAGAACAAGATATTCGGATTCAGTTTCACGAGGAAGCGCGCAACAACGCCAAGATCAAGGTGATCGGCGTCGGCGGCGGCGGCAACAACGCGGTCAATCGCATGATCGAGACAGGCGTGGAGGGCATCGAGTTCATCACCGCCAATACCGACCTGCAGGCGTTGCAGATGTCGCGCGCGCCGAAGAAGCTGCAGTTAGGCGTAAAGCTCACCAACGGCCTTGGCGCGGGCGCCAATCCCAGAGGTTGGCCGCCAGGCGGCGCTTGAAGATACCGACCGCATCATCGCCGCACTGGAGGGCGCGGACATGGTCTTCGTGACCACCGGCCTTGGTGGCGGCACCGGTACAGGAGCCGCGCCGATCATCGCCTCCCTTGCCAGCGAGATGGGTGCGCTCACCGTGGCCGTGGTCACCAAGCCGTTTGCCTTTGAGGGCAAGCGGCGCATGAACCAGGCTGAGCGCGGACTCAGCGAACTGATCGACTCGGTGGATACGGTGATCGTCATCCCCAACGAGAAGCTGCTGGCCGTCGCGCAGGACGCAGGCTTCTTCGAATCCTTCCGCGTCGCCGACGATATTCTGCGTCAGGCCGTCCAAGGCATCTCCGACATCATCACCATCCCCGGCATCATCAACCGCGACTTTGCAGACGTGAAGGCGATCATGGCCGGCATGGGATACGCCGTCATGGGAACCTCCACCGGCAAGGGAGATCGCCGTGCCCTTGAGGCAGCGCAGCGAGCCATCGCCTCTCCGCTGCTGGAAGCGGGCGCGATCGACGGCGCGCGGGGAATCCTGCTCAACATCACCGGCTCAAGTTCGCTGAAGCTGGCCGAGGTCTATGAGGCTTCCACCATCATTCAGAGCGCCGCACATGAGGATGCCAACATCATCTTCGGCGCCGTGCTCGACGAGAAGATGAAGGATGAGGTGAAGATCACGGTGATTGCCACTGGCTTTCGCTCCGAAGCCGGGCTGCATCCGCGAACTGCGATGACCTCGTCGGCTGCCGCCATCCAGCAGGCGCGCCAGGCGCAGTGGAGTGCGCCGCCGGAGCCGCAGATCACGCGCCGCGCCGATGCCGCCTACGAGTTGCACACCGAGGACCTCGAGCTCCGGTATATACCCGAGGCTGCGCCCGCCGCAGATCACGCTCCTGCCCCCACGCCTGTGGTGGAGAGCCCTCAGCCGGCGGCCGCCCAAACCCGGGTCTGGGAAGCGGTGCAACCCACGCGTCCAGCGCCTTCGCTTGAGGCTCTAAGCGCCGAGGATGAGCGCGATGAACTCGATGTCCCGGCATACTTGCGCAAGAAGAATTCCGACCTCATCTAACACTCAGGGCTTTCCCGGCGATCATTTTTCGTCCGGGAAAGCCCTTATCTCCTGCGATGCTTCTTGCTCTTGTATTTAGAGTGTCATCTTGAGCGAAGCGAAAGATCCCCGCACTGCTCAAATCTCCCGCGCCGTTTCAAGTTCTTCAGCCGGCGAATTGTTCTCCGCAGCCACGCCGAACCATGACGAAGTAAACGTCCGCACATTTTTTCTTACTCCGCGATTTTTCATGGGTGAGGACTCAAGACGGTTAGCCCTGTCCTATTCCGTTTGTGCTAACAATCAAAGTGAGCAGAATGTTCTCTTTCGACAATGTTCTGCCGACTAAATATCTGCCGCCCCCAGCATGAAACGGGAATGTACTTAAGTTACCGGAAAGAGTCACTGAGATGGCGTTTTGAGCTTGTAAACGCGAGTTCAACTCACTTACCATTCAGGAACTCACCGCACGGATCGATCGTTTTTTTAGAACCGTAAATACCGGAGCGGCGGCAGAGTGTAGGTAAAAAGAATGTTTACTGCAGCACAAAACCGCAGTGTTAAAGCCGCAATGTCGGTAGTGCTGACATTGTTCCTCGCGCTCAGCTCTTTTGCGGCCACCGTATCTACACGTCACGAGTCGCGTAACAATCGCAAGATCAAGGAAAACGCAAATACGGAGAAGCGCATTGCGGCCTCCCGGCACAGCCGCGCTGTCGCCTCGCGCGTAGCCAAGCGAGAGGGCAGGAGTCGAGCGGTTGCTGTGAGCAGGCGAGGCAGGCAGCGCTACTATGGGGAACGCTTTACCGCCAGCTCGTTCGCAGCCGATCCGGGAGCGGGCGACATCACTGCAGGTGAAGATCCGGTCGTGCGCGAGGCCGCGATCGAGGCCTTGGGAAATATGAATGGCACCGTAGTAGCCATTGATCCCAGCAATGGCCGAATTCTGGCGATGGTCAACCAGAAGCTTGCGCTCTCCAGTGGCGCGCAGCCCTGTTCCACCATCAAAGTCTCCGTAGCCCTGGCCGCACTCAGCGAAGGTATCGTGACCAAGGACACGCCGGTGGATCTTGGCGGCTGGAAGCTGGACATGAACCACGCCCTGGCGCACTCCAACAATCAGTACTTTGAGGCCCTTGGTCGCCGCCTCGGTTTTCAGAAGGTCAGTTACTATGCACACCAGTTCGGGCTCGGTGAGCTGGCGGGATGGAATATCGAAGGTGAGCACCTTGGCGTGTATCCCAGCGAAGAGCTTCCGGCGAGTCTTGGCGGCGTAGGCAAGATGTGCTCGTTCGGCGAAAGCATCAGCATGACGCCTTTGCAACTTGGCTCGCTGATGGCGGCAATTGCCAACGGTGGCACGCTCTATTACCTGCAGCATCCGGAATCGGCGGCACAGATCACCAGTTTTCAACCCAAGGTCAAGCGCTACCTGGACATCGCTCCGCTGATCCCTGAAGTGAGTGTGGGTATGTTGGGCGCAACGCAGTACGGTACCGCGCGAAGCCTTCGCACCAACTTTACCTCGGAGCAGGTACTCGGCAAGACCGGGACTTGCAGCACCGCCGGTACGCGCTTTGGCTGGTTCGGCTCCTTCGCCAACTCGCAATACGGACGCATCGTGACCGTAATCTTCCTGCATGGAGACCGCTCCGTATACGGCCCCAAAGCTGCAGAGCTGGCGGGGCATTTTTACCGCAGCCTGGATGAGCACAATTATTTCGCGGGCAAAGCAGGCCCGGTGCACAGCGTCGCCCTGTTGAAGTAAAGCAGCGAAACAGATTGGACTACTTTCTAGTGGCCTTCTCCCCGGATGGCCATTTTTTATGGACGATGAACATCATGCCCGCGTCGCGCGAATCCGGCTAAACGTATATCCTGAGTTGAGGAAAAAGCCACACGCTTCCGTGCAATTGAATCACCTCTGCCTTTTGTCGGCTTTGCCGTGATAAGTTGAGTGCAGACGAGCAATTCACTTCAAGTTTTAGTTCCCGGCCGGAAACATATGGTTGCGGGATTACTGGCGGGATGGTTCTCACCTCCCGGAGGATTCGATATTGATGCGTAAGTTCACCGCTCTTGTTTTCTGCGTTGTTGCACTTGGCGCGCTTGCACTGGCACAGATACAGCAGCCGGCCGTTCAAACCCCCAGATCAGAATTGTTCGTCGGATATGCCTTTCAACATGCCGACACCTCCGGCCGCGACCTCGCGACGAGAGCCGGCGGATTCGACGTGAACAGCACCAACCTGAACGGATTTGCCTTCGAGTTCAGCCATTATTGGCACAGTAATTTCGGCCTCACCGTAGATTTCTCCCGCGACTCGAATGGTGCAGTGGATAGCACGGGGACCGAATACGTCCGCTCGACCTACATGGCTGGCCCCAGCTATCGCCTGCATAAGAATCTCTTCCTCTTCACGCCTTCGGTTCACGCGCTTGCAGGTCTCGATCACGATAACTTCACCGTCCCTAATAGCAGCGGCGGTGTCTTTAACCTGACAGACACTAATTTTGCCGCGGCGGGGGGCGTAAGCTTCGATGGGACTCTGTCGCGTCACTTGGCGGTTCGCGTCGCGCAGTTGGATTATCTCTACACCCGTAACTATGGTACCCACCAGTCTTCCTTCCGCTACTGCGGGGGAGTTGTGGTGCGTTTTTAGTCAACTTAGCGGGAAAAACGCCGGGCGTGAGCTCTCCGGGCGAGCTTCTTAGCTTTCAAATCAGCAAAGTTTTTCGCCTGAGGGCCGCTTTTCCGGCCCTCTTTGCTTTGTGCAAGGCGCTCTCGCCCGCTTATAATGAATGTATGGCTAATGGCTGGGAAAGCAAGTCCGTTGAAGCGCTGCAGATTGATCACCAGGAGCAAGTTCGTTCTCAGGAAGTGGTGGACGAAAAAGAGCGTCTAGGCCGCGTGAAGGCCGAAGAGGCGCGCAAGGTTCAAGCTCTGCGATTGACCCGTGCCCGCATCCGCGAGCAATTATCCCGCACCAGCAATGAGCGTTACACGCTGCTCTTGAATACCGAACTAGAGCAGATCGACGGCGAGCTCTCAAAGCTGTCGTAGCTCACCTGGAACGGTGACGGACGTCACCGAGGGATGGTCGCTCCCGGCAGACAATACACCGGCGAGGTGTTTTATGCCGATTCTTCTCATCGCCGTCATCCTGTTCGCGCTCTTCCTTGTCATGGGCGTGCTCGCCACGGTGGCCGTCCTCAGTGAGACTCGCGGCATGCCGGGCAGCGTTCTAAAGCTCAAAGGCGTCCGCAACGTTCCGCAAAAGTAAGCCTCGCCACTCGCGGTCTCCTACTAGCGGACGAAAGCCTTCCACTCCCGTTCTCATCCAATGTCGGTGGGCGCGGGAGATACTCCTCCTCATCTCTTCTTGAATAATCTTTCAGCCTGAGGTCTCTCGCGCGCAGCGCACGGGAATGCTCCGCGTTATTGTCTAGAAGGAGCAGTCAGTCCAGAATAGATTCAGCGCACACGAAGGAGCCGATGTCGTCGATGCAATTCCAACCAGCCCTCCAGTTCGCGGCTTTGCCGTGGAGCACTCGATGACCTCGCCCCTCCTGCTGAGCCTGCAACTGGCGCTGGCAACCTCCTCCTTGCTGCTTTTGCTTGGGCTCCCGCTGGCCTGGTGGCTGGCTTTCACGCGCTTTCGTCTGCGATTCCTGATCGAATCCGTAGTGGCCCTCCCCATCGTGTTGCCGCCTACGGTGCTGGGCTTCTATCTGCTGCTGGAGTTCGGTTCGCGCGGATCGCTCGGCGCATTCTGGCAGCGCTTCACAGGGCACACCCTGGCCTTCAGCTTTGAAGGTCTCGTGCTCGGGTCGGTCGTATACAGCCTGCCGTTCGCGGTGCAGCCCTTTACCGCGGCGATGGCTTCAGTCGATCGCCGCCTGCTTGCGGCCTCGGCCAGCCTGGGCGCTTCCTCCTGGCGCACTTTCTGGCGCATCACATTTCCTCTCGCTCTTCCAGGGATTGTCACGGGCTTCGCTCTCAGCTTTGCCCACACTCTGGGTGAGTTTGGCGTGGTGCTGATGGTGGGCGGCAGCATTGCCGGCCGTACCCAGACCGCGTCGATTGCCATCTACGACAACGTGCAGATGCTTGACTACCAGGCTGCCGCGCGCCAGTCGATCACGCTTCTTGGAATCTCTCTCGCGCTGATGATCGCAATCAATGCGCTCAACCGCAAACGCAACTGGAGGATGCAATGAGCGCCTCCGATGCGGCCTTGCGGGTGGAGATTCAACTTCCGCTCGCTCAGTTCCAACTCGAGTGCAGCTTTACGGCGCAGAACGAGGTGGTCGTGCTCTTTGGCGCATCCGGCTCGGGCAAGACATCGGTGCTCGACTGTATTGCCGGATTCCGTACACCGCGTCGCGGCCACATTGCGCTCGGCGACCGCACCGTCTTCTCCACTGACAGCGGTGTGAATCTCCCCGTGCGCCAGCGCCGCGTCGGTTATCTTTCGCAGCAGTTGGCACTGTTTCCGCACCTCTCAGTACGTCAGAATGTCGAGTATGGTTTGCTTGATCTGCCGCATCCGGAGCGCGACTTGCGGGTAGAAGCGATTCTGCAACACTTTCACATTGCCAGCCTTGCGGCGAGGCGTCCAGCTGGAATCTCCGGAGGTGAGCAGCAGCGCGTGGCTTTGGCTCGTACCCTTGTCTGCGAACCTGAATTGCTCCTGCTTGACGAACCTCTTTCCGCCCTCGATCTCCGGCTGAAGTCGCTGCTTTTGGAGGCCCTGTTCGAGTGGCAACGCGAGCACGCCGTACCTTTGCTCTATGTCACCCATGACCAGTCGGAGGCGTACTCACTCTCACGGCGCGTCCTGGTGCTCGAGATGGGAAGAGTGATTGCCGACGGAGAGCCGCACCGCATATTCAACGCGCCCATCAGTCGCGAGCGGGCCATACTTTCCGGATATGAAAATCTCTTCGATGCCATGGTAGAAGAAACGCATCCCGCGCTCGGCACCATGACCTGCCGCGTTGCAGGAACGGATCTGTTCCTGGAATCACCGCTCGCCAACAAGGCGGAAGGGGAAGCGGCGTGCCTGGCCCTGCGCGCCGGAGACATTCTGGTCGCCGTCGCCCGGCCCTCCGGCATCAGCGCGCGAAATGTATTGCAAGGCCGAATTCGCACGATTGAGGATCGCGCAGGAATGGTCGAACTGCGAGTTCTGTGTGCTGCCGGAAAACAGGATGAAGCTGCGCGGAGCGGCGTGAATGAAGCCGCGAGTGAAGATGCTGTGAATGCCGCACGGGCGACCGAATTCCGTGTTCACATCACCCGTGGCGCCCTGCAGAATCTAGGCCTCCAGCCGGGGCAAGCCGTTTGGCTCATCATCAAAACACATTCCATACAATTTCTGCGCAGCTAAATCCTGCTCTTGATTTTCAGGTGTCATTTTTCAGGTGTCATCCTGAACAGAGTGAAGGATCCCCGGGCTGCTCAAACCTTCCGTGCTGTCTCAAGCTTTTCAACCGGCCAACTTTCGCGCATTTCCGACTCAATGTCCTACGCACTCTGGGTGCACCTTCCCTGGAATTGCCCTAGGGCGGTTCCGCAGAAGGTGTACACCGTCAAAGGCAGTTCGAGGCAGAAGAGACTCTGGGGCGGCATTGCAGATTTGGGCGGTGCGGGGATTCCTCGCTGCGCTCGGAATGACAACCTAAAGGCGAGAGCAGTATCGGGTTACGGCAACTAGGGAACCGCCCTAAGTAGCTACTTGCGCACCGAAGCCCACCATCACCGGCTCCGGAAGCAGTTCCACGTCGAAGCGCCGATGCACCTGTTGCTGCACATAGTCCTTCATCCTCAGCAGGTCGGCCGCGGTCGCGCCTCCCCGGTTGATCAGCGCCAGAGTGTGCTTGCTGCTGATCGCCACAGGACCGAGCACGAATCCCTTCGCAAGCCCAGCCTGCTCAATCAGCCACGCCGCCGCCAGCTTCACATCTCCTGGGCTCGCGTCGAAGTGCGGAACCGGCACTGCCGACTGGGCTGCGATCCGCTCATACACGGCGAGACTCACCACCGGGTTCTTGAAGAAGGAGCCCGCGCTGCGGCTGTCCGCATCCTCTTCGTCGAGCACCATCCCCTTAGCGCGCCGGATTGCCAGTACGGCTTCGCGCACATCGGCAAGGCTCGGGACGGTAGCATCGATAGCCGTAATCGCTGGATTGCTCGATGTGTTCAATGCAGCGCTGAAATGACGCTTCAGATCAGCATAGGCAATCTTCGGCGCGCCGCCCTGCCGCAGCGCGTAATCCACACGGGTCACGATATAGCGCCCCGGCTCGCTTCCGTTGAATCGGCTCTGCCGATAGCTGAAGCCGCACCCAGAGTTGTCGAACACCACTCTCTCCAGTGTCGTCGTATCCACGGCGCAAACTCGCACAATCGTCTCGGAGACATCCTGCCCGTAAGCACCCACGTTCTGGATCGGAGTGCCGCCTGTGGTTCCCGGGATGCCGCTCAGGCACTCCACCCCGGCGCAGTCTTGCTCCACCGCGCGAGCCACAAATGTGTCCCACTCGACCCCGGCCCCAACTGAAAAGGTCCGGCTTCCGCCATCGTCGTGGGAATCGATGCCGTCGATGCTCATGCGCAGCACGAGGCCATGAAAGCCCGCATCGCTTACCAGCAGGTTGCTGCCGCCACCCAGTACAAACAGCGGAAGCCCCTGCCCGCGCGCCCACCGCACGGCCTCGATTACATCCTCGTCATTGGTTGCTTCGGCAAAGTAACGTGCATTTCCACCCACCCTTAAGGTGGTGTATGGGGCCAGCCGAATTTTCTCTCGTATCTCCATCATCGATCTACATCAGACGCTGTGCCCAACCGGACACGGCGCATCTACTCCTGCTGTCTCTGCACCTGAATGAGCAACTTTGTAACGTCCGCATCTTTTGGTTGCAGATCGTGCGCCTTGCGCAGGTAGGGAACCGCTTTCCTGGTCTCGCCGTTTGAAATCAGGAGCAAGGCATATTCCAGGTTCTCGTCGAAGCCCTCCGGCTTCAGCGACACTGCCTTTGCCAGCGCGTCCCGCGCGCCAACTACATTGTGCAACTCATAGCGAACGCGTCCCAGATTAAACCACGATTCCGGCTCGGTGGGAGCCAGTCGCGCACCCTCTTCGCAGTTGGCCAGCGCCGCGTCGAGCAGTTTCAACTCACGCTGCGCGGCGCACAGATTCACATAAGCCGGGCCAAACTTCGGACGCAGCCGGATTGCGTTCGTGAACGGTCCCGCCGTATCTGCATAGCGGTGCGCATTCAAAAGCAATGTTCCGAGCAGGAACTGAACGTGTGCATCTTCAGGCTGGAGCGCAACCGCACGCTGTGCGTGTGCAATCGCAGCATTGTTGTCGCCGCGCTCGTGTGCATCGGCGGCTCTCTCGATCTCGATTGCAGGCTGGTTCCGCTGCCGGACAAAAGCTCCCGCTCCGGCGAATGCCAGCAACATCACGAGCATCGCGGCGCCCACCCGCAGTCGGCCGCGTTGTTCATCGCGCTCAGCTCCGGTGGGAAAGGCTGTTCCCAAAATCAATCCGGTCACTAGACCACCGATGTGCGCGGCATTGTCCGTGCCTCGTGAAGCGGCTCCGAAGGCAAGATTGTAAAAAACGAAAAGGGCAATGCTGGTGAGCTGCCCCTTGAGCATTGCGCGAAGCTGCGGATTGCTGTGCAGCAGCATCGCAGGAATCAGTGCTCCGGCAATGCCGAAAATTGCGCCGGACGCGCCGACGCTGACGCCGTTTCCGCGCCACCAAATACTTCCCAGGCTGCCGCCTATGCCGCACATCAGGTACAGCAAGGTAAAGCGCGAGCGTCCGAAGAGTAACTCCGCCAGCCATCCCAGGTTATACAGGCACCACATGTTCAGTGCGATGTGAAGCAGCCCGCCGTGCTCAAAGGTGGATGTGAGCAGCCGCCACCACTGCCCGTCACTGGTCAATGCCCCGGCGTTCGCCCCCCACTTGAGCAGAAGGTTCACGTCGAAGTTGAGGAAGTTGCGGCCTTGCAGCGCCATCATCAGATAGACGAGCGTATTCAGCCCGATCAGAACGATGGTTGGTGATTGCAATGCGCGCCGCAGACGGCTCGGTGCCGCTTCCGCTCGCCTGGCCGAAGGCGGCTCTGCCGGGCATTGCGGACACAACGCATCCGACTCATCCATGGTCTCGAATTGCCGGCCGCAACTGGTGCAAATCGTCATCGCTATTTTGCTTTTGACGCTGCCTTCACAGCGATCTGAGAAGGTTTCGCCCCGGTCGGAATCATCAGGAAGAGCCGCGGCGGCGGTGCCTGGATTTTCTTGTCGTGCCGCGGGTCGAGCAGTAGGACGGCCACATCTCCGGAGCCTGAATTGGCCACCAGTAGCATGTTTCCGCCTGGCGTCAAAGCCAGCGCGTCGGGCTGTGAGCCCACCTCGACCGTGGTAATCAGCTTGCGCGTGACCGTGTCGAAGACGGCCACACTGTTGGACGCAAAGTTGCTCACATAAAGCGTGCTGTTATCGCCGCTCACCAGCGACCGCACCGGATGATCGCCGGCCAGGAAACTTTCGGCAACCTCGTCGTTGTAGGGGTTCACCGCCGAGATCGTTTGCGCCTCGTAGTTGGATACGAACACTTCGCCGCCATCGGGTTTGATCCCCAGATCCACCGGCGTGCCGCCCACTCTGAGCAGCGTCTCCACCAGCGCATTCTTCAAGTTCACCGATGCCACCTGCCGCGAACCGGAGCAGCCGACAATCGCCTTGGAGTCATCCGGCAGAATGACCAGCGAGTCAGGGCTCTTGCACACGTGCAGCGTACGGCGAACCTTCATGTCGGCTCCCTCAATGAACGTCAAAGAATCGTCGCCGCGATTGGCCACCGCCACAACCTTGCCGTCTCCGGAAACACGAGCGATGCCGGGCTGCCTTCCCACCGCAACCTGTCCAATGACGCTGTGCGCATCCAGATCGAGCGCCGTTGCCGTGTTCGACTCCGCGTTAGCGACCCATCCGCGCTTGCCATCGGCGGTCACAGAAATTGTGTAGGGCTTTCGTCCCACGGGCATAGTACCGGCGATCTGGTTCGTTACCGCATTGATGACGCTCACCGTACCCGAGTCGGTGTTGACCACATACACTTCGTCTTTCGTAGGGCTGGCCGTCACTCCGGTGGGACTATTCCCCGTGGCCAGTGTGCGTGCAATTTTCATGCTGGACAGATCCAGCACGCTCACCGTGTTGGAACCCGAGTTGGCGATGTAGGCAAAGGAGTGTGCCGGTTCCGCGTTGCGTTTGCTGCATCCGGCCAGCAGCACGATCGCTGTAAGCGCAAGCCCGGCAAGCGCAACCCGAGTTGACGTATTCATAAAGTTCTCGCCAGCCCTGTCTGCGGCTCTGGCTCTCGCTCCTGTTTTAGAGTCGCATCTTGAGCAGGATGAGGCGGCTCCTGCTCCTGCGTTTCGGGTGTCATCTTGAGCGTAGCGAAAGATCCCAGCACCGCTCAAATCTTCTTCGCCGTCTCAAGCGTTTCAACCGGCTATCAAAGCTTTTCGGCCAGCGATCAAGTTGAGATACGGGTACACGGAGCAACTCTAGTGTAGCGGAGCCCCGGCGCTCCGGGCAATGCGCGCGCCTATCGATGCAGAGGAATTCGGCTTGCCGGGGCAGGGCGACATGCGCAAAACATTTGGAGCACGAGGAAATCAATCATTCATCGCAGTTGGGATAGGTCCCCTGCTGTTCTCGATAAGCCGAAAGCGTGTGCTCAAGCAGAAGGCTAAGACTCACGTTGAGCCGCCTCAGGTCGAGCAGGAAAGAAAGGTGATTCTACCGGGGGGTCAGGATAACCCAACCCCCAGGAATCGGAGCTATTCCAGTTCCAACTCAATCTTCTTCGCGTCGGCGTCCAGCTTCACAATTCGGAAGCTGCGAATCTGCCCGGCGCGCACCGCCTCAGGCTGGGCCTCACTGCTCGCCGCGCCGCCCTTCCAGCGTGCATTCAGCATCGCGCTCAGCGACGACATATCGAATTTCTTCCCCTCGGCCTTTGGTTCTTCCTTGGCGGCCTCGGGCGTGGCAATCCTACACGTGCCCTGGATGCCCTCACCCAGCTCAACCCGCGCCCGTTCGCCGGATTCATCGATCAAGCGGCCCGTCACCACATCCCCCACCTTGTGCTCGGCGATATATTCATCCAAGCCCGTGGGAATCAACTGCTTCATGCTGAGGCGCAACTGCCGCTTTTCGAGGTCGAGTTCGAGCACCTGCGCCTTCACCACCTGTCCCAGTTTCAGCACATCCTGCGGATGTTCGACGCGCTTTTCAGCACTGATTTCGCTGACGTGCACCAGCCCCTCGACGCCTTCCGCAAGCTGCACGAAAGCGCCGAACTTGGTGATGCTGGTAATCGGTCCTTCGATCACCGTGCCCGCGGCAAACTTCTGTGCCGCCTGGCTCCAGGGATCCCCCAGCGCCTGCTTGAGCCCCAGCGATATCCGCCGTTCGCCCAGGTTCACTCCCAGAACCACGGCCTCCACTGTTTCGCCCGGCTTGATTACGTCGCCGGCTTTCTTCACTTTCTTCGTCCATGACATCTCGGAAAGGTGAATCAGTCCTTCAATGCCCGGCTCCAACTCCACAAAAGCTCCGAACTCGACCACCCGCGTTACCGTCCCTTGCACCCGATCTCCGACCTTGTACTTCTCCGGCACTGCGTCCCACGGATGCTTCTGAAGCTGCTTCAGTCCCACCGAGATCCGGTGTTTTTCGGCATCGATCTTAAGAACCTTTACCTCCACCTGCTGCCCAACCGTGAGCACGTCCGAGGGCT
Organism: uncultured Acidobacteriota bacterium; assembly: GCA_963787715.1. Taxonomy (GTDB): domain Bacteria; phylum Acidobacteriota; class Terriglobia; order Terriglobales; family Acidobacteriaceae; genus TOLSYN. Next base: position 360,651 of record CAWBEC010000002.1, read on the forward strand.
TGTTGACGCGTCCCCATGAAAAATCACTGACGTGCAACAGCGCGTCCACTCCGCCCAGGTCGATGAATGCGCCATATTCGGCCAGGCTGCGTACGGTTCCGCTCAACGTTGCGCCTTCTTCGATCTCGGTATAGCGCCGCTCTCGGTTCTTGCGCTCTTCCTCTTCGGCCACCACGCGGCGATCCACCACCACGTCTTCGTCGGCTACGTCGAGTTTGATAATGCGGCAGCGGATCTGCTCTCCCACCAGCTTCTGCATCGCAGCAGGGTCGCGCTCTCCACTGCGCGAGGAGGGCATAAACGCGCGCACTCCCACGTCCACACTCAGCCCGCCCTTTATAACGGCGGTCACCGTGCCCAGGATCGTAGTCTTTTCGGCAAAGGCCTGCTCCAGTGCCGACCAATCTGTCGGCAGCTCCACCTTCAGCCGGGAAAGCTCGTAGTAACCCTCCGCATTGCGGCCTTTGACCGAAACCGGAAACTTATCGCCAACCTTTACCGTCTCGCCTGTGCCCTGGAACGGAGCCAGCGGCAGAATGCCTTCGGTCTTGTAACCAATATCAAGAAACACCGACTCGGCTGAGACGGCGACGACCGTACCTTCGAGTTGCTTATTGTCATCCGCAGCTTTGCGCGAGTGCGTCCGCTCGTATTGGGCAAGAATGTCCTCAAAGGACTCGGTGGATTCGGACGTGGACGGAGTTTCAGGGCTGTTTGGGTTGGACATAGGTGTAAAGCCTCATTCTGGCGTGATGCCGATTAGGATATCACCGCCCCGTTCCGCTGTGTGCGAGCTTAAGCCCGCCATGCTTACCCGATCATGCGATATCCACCTTCGCCCAGAGCCACAAAGTTTGCGGCAGCATCGGCTTCAAGCCCACGCAGTGCGACGCTCAATCGCGAGAGCGCTTCGTCAAATCCGTCGTCTGCCAGCGGAAATGTTCCAAAGTGCGTTGCCACGCTCAGGCCGGGCCGCAGAATCCGATGCGCCTCCACCGCGTCCTCCGGACTGCAATGCACCAAGCCCATAAACCATTGGGGGCGGAACGCTCCGATCGGCAGCAAAGCCAGCCGGGGCTGCGGCAGGCGCTCGGCCACCTCTGCAAAGTGCGGTCCAAAGCCTGTGTCTCCAGCAAAGTAGATCGCTTGCTTTTCCCCAATGCTTGTGCCTCGCGGCAGCAGCGCAAACCCGCTCCACAACGTTGTGTCGCGATCCCACGGGGTACGTCCCGAGAAGTGCTGCGCCGGGGTGCATAGTACCCGCACTCCGCTCTCGTGCTGCGCCTCCTGCCACCAATCCATCTCCACCACATCTCGCACACCAAAGCTGTGCAATCGGCGTCCGTTCCCCAGCGGGGTGTAAAAACGCGGACGGTATTCTCTCCAGAGCCGCTGAATCGTCAGACGGTCCATGTGGTCGTAATGATCGTGGCTGAGCAGCACGAAATCGATTTTCGGCAGCTCCTCAAATCGAATTCCCGGAGCCCGCACCCTTCGCGGCCCCATCCATTGCAGCGGACTGGCCCGCTCGGACCAGATTGGGTCCGTCAGGATATTCAATCCCTGCCATTGCAGCAGGAACGTCATATGTCCCACAAACGTCAGTCGCAACGCGTCCGCCGCATCATCCTCGCACGGCACGCGCTCCGGCGGCGCAACTCCTGGCGAACTTTCGATCCACTTCGGCCACGGCCCCGGCTGCCGCGTACGCAGCCAGCGCACTAGGTCGGCGAAGCCCCGCATGCGCCCTCGTGGGTTGTGAAACCGCTTGCCGTCAAAATGATCGCTGAGAGGAGCGCCGGAATCTTCCATGAGTCGTACTTCCACGCTAGTCCGATGCAGCTCTCTCCGCAATAGGAGCACCGGCTACGCATTGGCTCCGGGTATATCGCCTGGCGCGTATTGGCTCCATAGCTCCGCACGCCTTACAATCTCCCCATGCCACGAGCCGTCAAAAAGTCCGCGACTACGCCCGAGAGAGATATCCTCAAACTCATTCCCGCCTCTGAGCACAGGCCGCAGCCTTCCTCGCGCCGCATCGGAATTCACACCTCCACCGCAGGCGGCGTTGAGACCTCTGCCGAGCGTGCCTGGCGCCTGGGTTGCAACACCCTGCAGATTTTCAGCTCCAGCCCGCGCATGTGGCGACCCTATGACATCTCGCCCGCGCAGTGTGAGGAGATGCTCCGCCTGCGCGCCGCCTACGATCTCAAGCCTCTGGTGATCCACGCCAACTATCTCATCAACGTCGCTGGCACCGATCCCGAGATCCTGGAAAAGTCCGTCTCTGCCTTTCGCGCCGAGATGGAGCGCGCCATCTCGCTCCATGCCGAGTACGTAGTCCTGCATCCCGGCAGCTTTCGTAGCTGCTCGCGCGCCGAAGGCCTTGCCAACGCCTGCGCGGCCATCGCCCGGGCCACCGACGGGCTCCAGATGGCCGAGAACGGATTGACGTTGCTGATCGAGAACACAGCCGGAGCCGAGTTCTCTCTGGGCTCAAGCTTTGAGAGCGTCGCCGAACTCATCGCCGCCCTCGCCGCCCACATCCCCGTCGCCTCCTGCATCGACACCTGCCACACCCACGTGAAGGGCTATGACATCGTGAGCGACTCAGGCTATGCCGAAACCATGCGTCAGCTCGATGCGACCGTCGGCCTCGCCAATGTGCGGGTGTGGCACTGCAATGACGCCAAAGCTGCCTGCGGCTCCAAACTCGATCGCCACGAACATATCGGCAAAGGCAGCATTGGCCCGGAACTCTTCCATCGCCTTCTCAACGACCCGCGCCATGCCCACGCCGCCTTCATCCTGGAAACCCCAATCGACGAGCCCTTCGACGACCTTCATAACATCGAAGCGCTGAAGGCATTGGCTGGTTAGTTTTGTGGTTTTTTCTTTTTGGTTTTGAGGGGGCATCCTGAGCGCAGCGAAGGATCCCCGTACCGCTCACGTCATCCGCGCCGTTTCAAGCTTTTCAACCGCGAGTGGATGATCTGCGTCGGGCATCGCAGCACAAGTTGTAAAATGAAACGTTACCGATTGCGCAATTTGCGCCACCTACAGGGCGAACCAATACTCATGGCAGATCATAAGAAATCCGAGAAGAAGCCGTCGCCGGACTCTCCCGCCGACATCGTGGAACAGGTCGCGGAAGTCGTGCGCGAAGGCGCCGAAAATGTCCTTGAAGACGCGAAGGAAATTGCGGAAGACGTAAAAGGAATTGCGCAGGAGCTCGGCATCTCGCCTCCAGCGGCTCCGCCCTCCGGCACTGCCGGCGAGCCTCGTCCGCGTGCTGCCGGCCGCGCAGAGGACGATACCCGCTACGATCCCACTCCGGTCGAGCAGAAGTGGGCCGCGCTCTGGGAAAACGATCTCACCCGCTACGCCCCTGAGCCGCCCTCCTCCGGCAAGCCGAAGTATTACGTCGTCGAGATGCTGCCGTATCCCTCCGGCGCTTTGCACATGGGACACGTCCGCAACTACGCCATCGGCGACGCCCTCGCCCGCTACATGTGGATGAGCGGCCACAACGTGCTGCACCCCATGGGCTGGGATTCCTTCGGCCTGCCCGCGGAAAACGCCGCCATCAAGCACCAGCGCCAGCCCCGCGAGTGGACGCTCCACAACATCGCCGCCATGAAGGCGCAGATGAAGCGTCTCGGATTCAGCTACGACTGGTCGCGCGAAATCGCAACCTGCCTCCCCGAGTACTACCGCTGGAACCAGTGGTTCTTCCTCAAGCTCTTTGAAAAAGGCCTTGCCTACCGGAAAAAGAGCAAGGTGAACTGGTGTCCGGATTGTGCCACCGTGCTCGCCAACGAGCAGGTGGTAGACGGTTGCTGCTGGCGTCACGAAGACACACCTGTCGAGCAGCGCGAACTTGAGCAGTGGTCGGTGCGCATCACCGATTATTCCGACGAACTGCTGCAAGGCCTCGACCACATGGAAGGCTGGCCGGAGCGGGTCCGCACCATGCAGCGCAACTGGATCGGCCGCAGCGAAGGCGCGAACGTCGATTTCACACTCGACGGCGGCTCCCAAACCATGATCACCGTCTTCACCACGCGCATCGACACCATCTACGGCGCCACCTCGTTGCAGCTTGCGCCGCAGCACCCGCTCGTCCGCCGAACTCCTCGGCAACGATCCCGCCATGCTCGTCAGCCTGGAGGAGATGCTTTGCGGACCAGAAGAAGGCGCGCGAGGCCGGAGATATCGGCTTGGTGGATAAGAAGGGATTCTTCACCGGTCACTACGCCATCAACCCCTTCAACCAGGAGCGCGTGCCCATCTGGGTTGCCAACTACATCCTGATGGACTACGGCACCGGCGCAATCATGTCGGTTCCCGCCCACGATGAGCGCGACTTCGAGTTTGCCGAAAAATATGGCCTCGAAGTGCGCATCGTCATCCTGCCGCGCCGCGCACGAGCCCCGAGCCGGATCCCGAAGCTCCCGTGCTGCCCTTTGTCGAAGAGGATTCGCTGCTCATCAACTCCGGCCCATTCAGCGGACTCACCTGTGAAGAGGCGCAGAAAAAGATGGCCGAGTACGCCGAGCAGAACGGCTTCGGCAAAGCGACCGTCACCTACCGCCTCAAGGACTGGGGAATCTCCCGTCAGCGCTACTGGGGCACGCCCATCCCCATTCTCTATTGCGAAAAGTGCGGTCTGGTTCCGGTGCCTGAGGATCAGCTTCCCGTGCTGCTGCCGGAGAATGTCGAGATCACTCTCGCCGGCGGCTCTCCGCTCACCCGCGTCAAGGAGTTCTACGAGGTCCCCTGTCCCAAGTGCGGCGGCATTGCCCGCCGCGACTCTGACACAATGGATACCTTCGTCGATTCAAGCTGGTACTTCTACCGTTACACCAGCCCCATCTCCACGGCTCCGTTTGACAGCGAGATCGCCAACTACTGGTTCCCCATGGACCAGTACATCGGCGGCGTCGAGCACGCCATTCTGCACCTCATGTACTCGCGCTTCTGGACCAAGTTCATGCGTGACATCGGCCTCATCCACAACGATGAGCCCGCGCAAGCGGCTGTTCACGCAGGGCATGGTCATCAAGAACGGCGCCAAGATGTCCAAGTCGCTCGGCAACGTCGTCTCGCCGGACGACATGGTGGCCCGTTACGGCGCCGACGCCACACGTCTCTACACGCTCTTTGCCGCCCCGCCGGATCGCGACCTCGACTGGCAGGATCAGGGAGTGGAAGGCGTCTACCGTTTCCTCTCGCGCCTCTACCGCTTCATCACCGAGAATCCGCTTCGCCTCGCCCCCGCCGAGTCTCGCGACTATGACGTAGCCGCGCTCGCTCCAGACGCCAGAAAAGTCCTGCGAAAGTTGCACCAGACCATCCAGCGCATCACCGACGACTTCCAGGGACGCTGGCACTTCAACACCTCGGTCGCGGCCATGATGGAGTTACTCAATGCCTGCATGGTCAATCAGGAGCTCTTCGCCGCCAACTCCGCCGCGCCCGAGGCCTTCCGCGCAGACGTGCAGCGCAAACTCGTGCTCCTGCTCAATCCCTTTGCGCCCTATCTTGCCGCCGAGCTCTGGACCACCCTCGGCGAAGATCCGAACGCGCTGCTGCGCTATCCCTGGCCGCAGGCGGATCCTGTTCTGGCGAAAGAGGACGAGGTCGAGATCGTCGTGCAATTCAACGGCAAAGTGCGCTCGCGCCTCACCGTCGCTCATGACGCAGAGGACGAAGCCGTCCGCCAAGCCGCGCTCAGCGATGAAAAAGTAAAGGAAGCGCTCGTTGGCAAGCAGATCATGAAGGTCATCGTCGTCAAAAACAAGCTCGTCAACCTCGTGATCAAAGGCTGACGCTACAAGCAGATTCCACGCTGACCGGAACACTTTAGTTCCGGTCAGCGGTCCCCCAATCTGAGACCATCGCCCCAGCCCCTGCGCGAATCCCTTTACAGCGTGCCCCCACTTCTGCGAACCTTGGGTGTGGAACACACTGCACTCCCCTCCATCGTTGTCCTGGATTTCGGCTCGCAATACACGCAGCTCATCGCGCGTCGTATTCGCGAGCAGAACGTCTTCTCCGCTGTCCTGCCTTGCACGGCCAAGCTGCAGGAAATTCTCAGCTATAATCCCGTCGGCATGATCCTCTCCGGCGGCCCCTGCTCGGTCTATGACGTGGACGCGCCCCCGGTTGACCCCGAGATTCTCAACCTCGGCCTTCCCGTTCTTGGAATCTGCTACGGACTCCAGTTCATGACCCACACGCTGGGCGGAACCGTACACGCCGCCAGTCAAGCGCGAGTACGGTCACGCGCAGATTTCTGTTCTGGAGAGCTCCGCCCTCTTCAGCGGCCTGCCTGAAACGCTGTCGGTCTGGATGTCGCACGGCGACGAGGCGGACAAACTTGCACCCGGCTTCCGGCTCATCGCGCGTACCTCGAACGCCGTGGCCGCCATTGAAAACGTCGCTGCCGGATACTATGCCGTGCAGTTCCATCCTGAAGTGCACCACACCAGCTTCGGCACCGACCTCCTGAAGAATTTTGTATTCAACATCTGCAACGCCCAGCCATCGTGGACGCCGAAGAAATTCATCGACTCGACGATCACGCAGATTCGAGAGACCGTGGGCGAAGGCCGCGCCCTTTGCGCCATCTCCGGTGGAGTGGATTCCAGCGTGGCCGCAACCCTGGTTCACCGTGCCATCGGCGACCGTCTCACCTGCGTCTTTGTCAACAACGGCGTCTTGCGCAAGGACGAGTACAGCAAGGTTCAGCACAATCTCCGCACCAAGCTCAAGCTCAATATCGATGCCGTCGATGCCACCGACCGCTTTCTCTCAAAGCTCGCCGGCGTCACCGACCCCGAGCGCAAGCGCAAGATCATCGGCAACGAGTTCATCGAAGTGTTCGACGAAGAATCGCAGCGCATCAAGCGTGAGTACGGCGAGGTTCAGTGGCTGGTGCAAGGCACGCTCTATCCTGACGTCATCGAGTCGGTCAGCGTTCGCGGCCCCTCGGTCACCATCAAGAGTCATCACAATGTCGGCGGATTGCCCGCCAAGATGAAGCTCAAACTTATCGAGCCCCTGCGCGATCTCTTCAAGGATGAAGTGCGCCGCATCGGGCGCGATCTCGGCATGCCGGACGAAATGCTTCAGCGGCAGCCCTTTCCCGGACCCGGTCTCGCCGTGCGCATTCTCGGCGAGGTTACACCCGAGCGCGTCGCCCTGCTTGCAGGAGGCCGACGACATCGTTGTCACCGAGATCAAGCGCGCCGGACTCTACGAGCAGATCTGGCAATCCTTTGCCGTGCTGCTGCCGGTCATGTCGGTGGGTGTGATGGGCGACCAGCGCACCTACGCATACACCTGTGCAATCCGCGCCGTGACCAGCGAAGATGGGATGACTGCCGATTGGGTGCCTCTGCCGCATGAGGTGCTGAAAACCATATCGAGCCGCATCGTCAATGAGGTTACGGGAATCAACCGCGTCGTCTACGACATTACCTCCAAACCCCCCGGCACGATTGAGTGGGAGTAATCACCACGCTGAATGCAAGTAATCAACACCCCGTAATGGAATAGGATGGGCCCCCGGGCCGCGTAAACAGCGGCCCGGAATCCATTCCGGCCGAATCGTTTGCCTTTTCGCTTTTGCAGCTCTGAACCCTAATTCCCCTCCATCTGGTTACTTACGTTTCTTCCTGTCGTGATTTCTGCTGGTTTGGCCCAGTCTCGTACAGTAGTGTCATTTGAATGCTTCATGTATTCCGCATGCTTCCATGAGCTTTGCGAGACCTGTGAAAGGCTTTTGAACTGACTTGTCGACGACCAACGGTTCAAACTATCAACTCGACCGGGGTACCTATTGGAAGGGCATTGCCTTGGGATTGTTGTGCCATTTTGCGTATCTGTCCTTCGTTTCCCAACTGCCCTCGCCGGAGGCGCGCGCCATCGGTTATATGCTGTTTGCCCTGATTCAGTTTTTTTATATTCTTCCGCTTGCCATCTTCTACAAGAGGCGTCGCCAGGGCCATACATCCAGTGGAATCGTTACTGTCGGCGTCCTTTCAGTGCTCGTCGCGGCGGCGTGGTTCGCCTACGCCGTCATGCATGGCACGCTTCTTTCGATCGCAGGAAGCTGAGACCTTCAACTCAGGCGCAAGGATTGTTCCGCAACGCCTGAAAGATTGCTTCACGAGGTGTAGAGCCGCATGTCCTCAAAACCGAATCCGCCGACCGAACCGCGAGTTTCCTCTGTTGGGTATAACCACGCCGCTGCCAAAGGTGTCCATGCCGGAGAAGCCGAGCATGCGCATATCGTTGCCCTGCTTGAAAAGGTAACGCTGGCCCTTGCGCACCATGCCTCTGCTTCCGAGGTGAACGCAATTCTGCTGGAACTCAACGGATACACCCTGAAGCATTTTCGCGATGAGGAAAAGTTGATGGACTCATACGGGTTTCCAGACAGAGAGACGCACAAGCTGGAGCACGAGCACTTGGCGGCCCACATGCGTGCTCTGCTGGATCTGCCGTCCAAGCAGGAGGCCTTACAGCGCGCGATGGGCGTACTGGCTCTTTGGCTGGACGCGCATCTTCGCATTGCGGACAAGCACTTTATGGAATTTCTGCGGAGAAAAGCGCAGTAGCATTCGGCAGATTCACCTGGATCACCGAGCCTGACTACTTCATAATAGGGAATCATGGCTCATTGCATTCATTGTGGCCGTACGCTCTCCGGATTCACTTTCGGTAAAAAGATCTGTCCCTGGTGCAAGCAGCATGAGGCGGCGCAGCGCGGGGAAGAAGCGCGGTACCAGCCCATGATGGCCACTCCATGGCAGCGCCGGGAGTCGATGCCGATACTGATCACCCAGGCAATCTTCGGCATCAACGTTGCCGTCTTCATCGGGATGCTGCTCTCGGGCGCATCGCCGATGAGTCCTTCAGGGGCGAGCCTACTGGCATGGGGCGCAAACTACGGGCCTTTAACGCTGAATGGAGAGTCGTGGAGGCTGCTGACCTCCTGCTTCGTACACATCGGCATCATTCACATCGCATTCAACATGTGGTGCCTGTGGTCGCTCGGCGGATTGGCAGAGCGGCTTTATGGACGCCTTACATTCGCATGTGTCTATCTTCTGTGCGGCGTCGCAGGGAGCCTTGCCAGCTTGTTCTGGCATCGTATGCCCATGCTCAGCGCGGGCGCTTCCGGAGCCATCTTCGGCATTGCCGGTGCGGTGATCGCCTCCATCAAACTCGGTGAGTTCTCCTCGGGTGTGATGACGCAGGGCATCATGCGGAGCCTGATTGCATTTGTGGGTTACAACATTGTCTTCGGCCTGGTCAGCGGAATCACCGATAATGCATGCCATATCGGAGGCCTGCTGGCCGGGCTGCTGCTGGGGGCACTGATCGCGAAGGTTGCTCCCGAGCCGCGCCTGCTGCCGCGCCTGGGGTTGGTTGTGCTGGTGGCCGCGCTGCTGGCAGGCGGATACTATGAGCTGCAGCGAAGCCGCGCCCGTCTCTATTACCCGATGCCGTTGAACGACCAGAGCCTGCTTCGGAAGCCTGCTTACTCAGCCTCTGCGGGTGGCCCACATCCGCCTTCCTTTGGCGAATGTGGGGGCTGGGTACTTCGCGCCGATCCGTACCGTAGTTCCAGGGTGGGTGGCCCACATCCGCCGCACTTTGGCGAATGTGGGATCTTGCGCGAGCGAGCCTAATCGAGAAAAAACGTGCGATAGAGCGTATCGCGCTGCACGGGACGAAACCCGGCGTCGCGGATGATGCGGCGCAGCTCTTCTTCGGTGGTGTAGTTGCTCGTCCCTGCGGCTTTCACCACGTTCTCTTCCAGCATGACCGAACCCACGTCGTTGCCGCCAAAGCGCAGCCCCATCTGGCAGACCTTCAGCCCCTGGGTAACCCAGCTCGACTGCACGTTAGGGAAGTTGGAGAGATAGATGCGTGAGATGGCGAGCGTCTTCAGGTACTCGACCGCGGTGGACTCCGGCCAGCCGCGTCCGCCCAAAGCGGTGTGCTTGGGTTGGAAGGTCCAGGGGATGAAGGCCGTGAAGCCCCCGGTCTCTTCCTGCAGGCGATAGATGTGCTCGAAGTGATTGACGCGGTGCTCCTCGCTCTCGCCCACGCCGAACATCATGGTGGCCGTAGTCTTCATGCCCAGTTTGTGGGCCAGGCGATGAACATCGAGCCAGTCCTGGGTGCTGCACTTCAGGCGGGCGACCTTGGCCCGTACCTCGTCGTCGAGAATCTCGGCGCCGCCGCCGGGGATCGACTGCAGTCCGGCCTCCATCAGACGGCGGATCGTCTCTTCAAGCGAGATATCGCTGTACTCGGCGATGCCGAGGATCTCGCTGGCGGACAGGCAGTGCAGATGCACCTGTGGGAAGCGCTCTTTGATCCCGCGGAAGAGCGACTCGAACCAGTCGATCTTGAGATCGGGATGAATGCCGCCTTGCATCAGCACGCCAGTTCCGCCCATTTCGACGGTTTCCGCGATCTTCTCGTAGATCTGATCGAAGTCGAGCAGGTAGCCCTTTTCGCGGCCGGGCCCTTTGACGGGAGCATAAAAGGCGCAGAAGGAGCAGTACTCCGTGCAGATGTTGGTGTAATTGATGTTGCGGTCGATGATGTAGCTGACGATGCCGTCGGGATGCAGTTTGCGGCGAATGGCGTCGGCTTCCATGCCAATGCCGATCAGATCGTCGGAGCGGAACATTTCAAGAGCTTGTTCGCGAGTAAGGCTCATACAGAATCATGATACCGGAAGTATCTGCGATCTCCGAACCATCCCCAATTCAGAGTTACCTTCTTGCCAATCGTTTTCACTGATTTGCAACCCAGTAACCCGCATCTTCCCAACGATTACTCAACTCGCCAATGATTTCCAGCTAGGGAAGCTCTGAACAGGTAGTTGGGGCGAACATGTGGTTGCCTATCGGTTTTCGCGAGCGGTTTTTCAGGCCATTGGGCCGAATATTAGGTGTCGGGAGTTTCGGTGGCGTCTCCGTGTAGTGTCCGTAGACACTACGCCATCTGGGTGGACAGCAATCTGCGGCGCGAGACAAACAGGTTGCTCAACGCGCAAAGCGTAAACACCTGATTCGCATTCTTGCTGATTCCCCGGTAGCGAACCTTCACGTAACCAAACTTCCGCTTGATCACCCCAAAGACATGCTCCACCTTCGACCGTACACGCGACTTGTTGCGGTTCCGCGCCTTCTGTACTTCATCGATTCGATCCTTATAACGGTAGCGTTTGTTGGTCAGATCATGCGCCAGAGGCGCGACTTCGCGGATCGCTTCGGCTTGTCCGCGATAGGCCTGATCGCCCCAAACCTTCGTCTCTTCGCCGTGCAGCAACTCCGGCAACACACTGCAATCGGCGACGTGGGCCGGGGTCACCACTGCCGAGTGGACGATCTTATGTTTGCTGTCCACCCCGATGTGCGCCTTCATCCCGAAGTACCACTGCTTGCCTTTCCGCGTCTGGTGCATCTCGGGGTCGCGTTTCTGTTCGCGATTCTTCGTCGAACTCGGGGCATGAATGATCGTCGCATCGACAATCGTGCCGGTCGTGATCTTGATGCCACGGTTCTGCAAATGGAAGTTCACCGTCTCCAGCATGGCGCCGCCGAGGTTGTGTTCTTCGAGAAGATGGCGGAACTTGCAGACCGTGGTTTCGTCCGGAACCGCTTCATTGCCGAGATCAATGCCGGCGAAGCCGCGCATCAGGGGCGAGTCGTATAGGGCGTCCTCAACTGCCGGGTCGGAGAGATTGAACCATTGCTGAAGAAAGTAAATCCGCAGCATGCGCTCGATACCAACCGGACGGCGTCCGTTGCCCGCCTTGGGATAATGCGGCTCGACCAAGGCACACAACGCACTCCAAGGAACCACCTGTTCCATCTCTTCCAGAAACAATGCCCGCTTCGTCTTCTTCGAGTACCGCTCGAATCCCGTCGTCATCGCCAGTGTCTGCTGCCTCATGTGATTCAGTGTCCCTCAATCACTCTACACACTGGCCCTGTGGAAGATAGACAACTTAATCAGAGTTTCCCTAGGCGCTTCCCACCACCATGGCCGTGAGTTTCCGGATGATGATCTCGGGAGGGACTGGTTTGTCCAGCAGTTCCAACTCTGGCCAGCCGTTATCGTGCAACGCGGAGATCCGGGGCGAGAAGAATGTGGCATTGCCGGAGATGAGCACGATTCGGCATAGGGGAAGTTTCCCGTGCAGTTTAGAGGCGAGGGTAATGCCGTCTATCTTCGGCATCAGGATGTCGCTAAGAACGATGTCAGGGGCCTCTACTTGCGCGCGTTCGTCGGCATCCTGGGCGTCATAGAACGTGCTGACGTGAAAGCCAGCCTTGGTCAGTATGAGGCCGAGTGTGTCGGCAAGAATTCGCTCATCATCGACGACAAAGACGCGTGTTTTGCGAACTGGACGAATACTACTCATGGATACAGAAGTGGCCCAGGCGCACATTCCCCGTTGGAGCGCCCCTTCAGATGCTGACTACACACAGGGGTGTGTGCGAGATTATTCTGGCAAGTTCAGCAGGATAGAAACACTAGGTTTTATCGTGAGTTGCGGAGGTAATTTGACCTACGTCTTGAGCAGGCGAACTAGAGCAACACTAGTAAGCGATTGCTCAGGTGGATCTTAATCCCGGAACTTTGAAACTTTGAGACCTTGAAGCTGCCAGCAGCGCCGGATTGTCGCCAATCATCCCATCCACGCCCGCCTCGCAGAGCCTGCGCATCGCCGAGGGATGATTCACCGTCCACGTCAGCACTTTCATCCCAGCCGCGTGAAACTGGCGCACCCGCGCCGAAGTCACCAGCCGCGCGTTCGGCTTCACAAATTGAATGGGCATTGCGCGCCAGGTCTTTGCCAGAGGCATACGTTTGAAGATGAAAGCCAGCGGAAGCCCGGGATCAATGCGATGGAGTGCCAGCAAAACCGGCCTTCGGAACGATGAAACGACAAATCCGCGCGCTGGACGGTAACGCCGCAGCAACTCGGCGAGCTGCGCTTCCACTCCGCGTACCTTCAGCTCAATATCCATCCAGGCAACATGTGCGTAGCGTGCCAGTACCTCTTCCAGGCGGCAGAGCGCAATCGCCTCGCGCCGTGGCAGCCTGGGCGCAATCGCGCTGCGTTCAGTCGCACACTGGTCTGTTGAACACTCACGGCGCAGGTCCTGGAAGGTCTGCCCCGCGACGACGCGTCCGCGCACTCGCGCGTCGTGCCATACCACCGGAATCGCATCTGCGCTCAGACGCACGTCGAATTCAAAGCCGTCGCAGCCACACTCGATCGCATGATCGAAGGCCGCAAACGTGTTCTCGGTAAATTTGCCGCGACAGCCCCGGTGCCCCAGCAGCAGCATTCGCCTCTAGTCCAAAAAACCTGTCGGTCCCAAAAAACTGCTAGTCCAGGTCAAAGTCGCGCAGAAACGGCTTCGACATATCCGGCGCTTCCTTGGCCTTCTTCACCGCCTCGGCAAACTTCTTCTCCAGCACCTCGGCCTTGTTCTTCTCCGCCTCCACCGACTGCCGGAAGATCGATTCTTTGCGCACATCCTGTTCGCGCATGGCACGTGCGGCGGCTTCCATATCGGCAAACGTCTTGGCCACCGGCTTGGGCGTGTGGGAGATGACGGAGTGGGTCACTGGGTCCACCCGCAGCGTCGCCTCACAGCATGGACACATCACTTCAAAACCAATCTCGGGCGCGGAGTTCTTCTGCTTCTTTGACATAACGCCTACATGGTAGCACTAGACGCTCCGATCCGCCCTCCATGTGCGGACGCCTTCCGCCTCCAGCGTGCAGAGACCCTTCGAGGACTGAAGCAGATCCGGCTGCCGGGGCCGCCTATAGGCGAATAATCTGGTGCCCCGCGCATTGCGGGGCTGCGGCCTTCTTCAGCTCTGTAATCAGCCCCGGCCCGTATCGCGCCAGGAAGTAGATTCCCGGCAGCACGCGCTCCTGCAGCTCTTTGTGCGGAAACAGTTCGGTAAGCACCCGATGCGCATCCTTGGTCAGCGCCTCGTTGCGCCGCAATTCGGCTCGCGAGGCCTTGGCTTCGATCTTTGAGAGCTGATAGAGCATCTTTCTCTCGCTTCGCGCCGCCGCGTCCACCAGCGTCGGGTCGAGTTTTTGCAACTCTGCGCGCAGCTCTTCCATGTGCCGCTGCAGAGACTCCATGGGCTGGCGCAACGCGCTCTGCAGCTCCGGTGACAGCGCTCGTGATGCCAGCAACTCGCAAACCTGCGCACTTCCGTGGAAAAGGTCTCTGAAGCTCAGCCGGTAGCGCTCCAGCAGATCGCTCATTGCGGGGCTGACGATGGTGGCCGAGAGCCGCGGCATGACCGGAGTCGTGCGTCCCAGCAGCTTTTCGTACACCACGCCTGCCTGCGCGAAATATGCGAGCTCTGCGGGGCCGCCAAAGTACACCGCGGTCGGAAACAAGTAGTCCTGCATCACCGGACGAAGCAGCACGTTGGGACTGAACTGCTCCGGATGCGCCGCAATCCGCTCCAGCACCTCGCGCCGTGCTACCCGCTGGGCGCCCAGCATAAATCCATCGCCCGCGCGATGCAGTACCGTGCGCCGGTTGCCCTCGATCGAGAACAGCAGAGTGGACTCCGGCGTCACCCGCACCTGCTCGTGATAGCCCGCCTTGCGCAACGCCTTGCCTCGCTCCAGCAGCGACTCGTCCAACTCTTCCGCGCGCTCGGCAGCGGCGCTGAACAGCGGCTCGGTAATGGCGTGCAGCTCATCTTCCATCGGATCGACCAGCACCAGCCCGGTGCCGGCCATCAGCCGCGTAAACAGCTTTGCAAATGCGGAGCCGTAGCTTTCGCCCAAGCGATAGCTTTCGCGAAGCGCATCGCTCACCCACCCTGGACCAAGTACGAAGGCCGCACGTTCCACCAGTTCTTCGATCTGCGCCTCCAGCGGCATCGGGCCGACCGGAGCGTCCGATTTGCTCTGCCCGGTCGCCGTCAACTTCTCCAACTCGCAGCCGTGCGGAATCGTAATGCTGGCGATCTCTTTCAGATCGTGGTCCTCGGTCGCCAGCCAGAAGACCGGTATCGCCGGAACCCCCTTGGCCGTCAATTCCTCGGCCATCTGCAGCACTGAGACTGCCTTCAGCACCGAGTAGAGAGGGCCGCCCAGCACACCTACCTGCTGTCCGCTGATGCAGGCCACCGCACCCTGGCGAAAACGCTCAATCGAGGCTAGCGTCGCCTGGTGCGCACCCCAGCGCCGGTTCTGCTTCTCCAATACGTCGGCAACACGCGCTCGCCGCGGAGCGGGAAATTCCAGCTTGCGCGCGTACTCCAGCACAGCCTGCGACGCTGGCCGGTGCGCAAAAAATCCTTCTACTTTTTCGTAATGAAATAGAAAATCCAGAAACAGCCGCGAGCTGTGCGGGATCGCCGTGAACGGCATACATTCAGTCTTCAAACAGCCACCTCTGTCCACAACTCAAACATGTTCTCCACTTTCTGGTTCGTAAAATCTCATCATTGGGAATCGCTAGAAATTGGATGTTCCAGGCATCCGTACGGTGCGACAGCTTCAAAGACCGAACAGATCGCCGGATTGTCGCATTTATCACGACTCCGATTGTATAAAACATTGCCGTCACAAAGTATCGGAGTCGCTCATGCCAAATCCGCCCACCTCGGACGCGACCCGCATTTTCTGCTTCTAAGCATTACATGGCACCGCTGTTGGTATCGACTTTCCTGCATTGGCTCTGGATTGCCGTGCGCCGCTTCGGAGCCTTCGTTTTCTTTCCCCTTGGGCTGCTGGATATGTCTCCGATCCCGGCTCCGGGAAGTTTTGATGCGCTCCTGATCGTGCTCACCGCCGCGCACAAGCAGTTGTGGTGGTATTACGCGTTGATGGCCACAGCCGGCTCTGTCTTCGGCGCCTGGCCAACCTTTAAGCTCGCTCGCAAGGGCGGAGAAGAGGCCTTGGATAAGCGACTTGGGGCGAACCGTTCGAAGAAGATTGATTCGGCCTTCCAGCGCTGGGGCTTCTGGTCCCTGCTAGTTGGGGCCGTTGCACCGCCTCCCATGCCCGCCACCGCTTTTGTGATGATCGCCGGAGCCCTGCACTATCCCTGGCACCGGTTCCTGGTGGCGTGGACCCTAGGACGCCTGGTTCGCTTCTTCCTCATTGCCTGGGTCATCGAGCGTTACGGAGGCCAGATCTTCCATTGGCTCGGCCGCTACTATGGGCCCGCGCTGTGGATCCTCATCGGCATCGGCATAGCGGGCGGAGCCGCTGCAGTCTGGTTCTACGTCCGCAAGCGACGCTCTACGAGGACTCCGAAGCAGCCCGAGCGCCGCGTAGCATAGTGTTCAGGCGGCGACGCCGGTTGGGCTGAGGTCTTTGGGTTTGTGCAGGAAGCGGCTGCGTTCTTCTTCGAAGGCTTGGATTTCTTCTTTCATGCGGCGTTCATTCCAGTAGAGGGCGGGAGCAATGCGAGAGGCGGCTTGCAAGGTGCTGTCCTCGTTCCAGTTTTGATCGAGTGCAATGGGGACGCGGCGCAGGAGTATGTCGGCGAGGGTGACGGCGCGTTCGTACGCGACGGCCTCAACGGCTTGGGCTACGAGCTGAGGGCGGCCCTCGAGGATTGGCAGGCGCAGGATGGGATCGTGCAATGCGGTCTGGATGACACACATGGCGTGGCGGCCATGCCATCTGGCGATGGCTTCGGCGCTCTCCTTGGGGATTCCGGTGGAGTCGTGGACGATGCTGGCCCATTGCTGCAAGGTGTTTTCCACCACGCTCGATTCACCGAAGGCGGGCTGGGCTTCGGGTAGGCGCTCAAGCTGCAGGCCCATGGTGTGGGCAGTGCTTTGGGCGAGCGCGGAGGCGGTGGCAAGGCTGCCTCCGAAGACGGACAGCAGGCCGAGTGCGCCTTCATCGGCATGATTGTGCAGGACGTGACGGCAGGCGGTGAAATCGTTGGCGTCGTCGGGCAACTTCTCGCCTGGGTGGGTGGCGATGGGCCGCACGCCGGTGTAGCTGAAGGCGATGGCGGCGGAGGTTAGGTGGGCGCCGGGAATGAGCGCCGCGGCGGAGGTCAGAAGGAACTCGAGTTCCTCGAAAGAGGGCGTGGCCAGGGATGGATCGCCGCTGTAGCTGAGGCCGGTCGAGCCGACCTGTAACATGCCGTTCCAGGGTGCGATGGTGATGGATTGGCTCTTGCGCGGCTTTGGTTGAAGACCAGGGCGTGAATCCGGGCTTGGGCTGGAATGAATGCCTGCTTGAATCCCCATGGTGGGCAAACCGGGCCAGGGGCGAAGCATGAGGTGCGAGGAGCGTACGCCACGTGCGAGCGGCGAGGGCGCGGGCAGGCCGGTGAGGTCGCGGACGAGATCGATCCAGGGACCGGTGGCGTTGATGACCCACTCGCTCTCGATGTAGTAATCCTGATCGGTGAGAGTATCGCGCAGGAGCACGCCGCGGACGCGGCCTTCCGCGGCGCGGATGGCGAGCACGTTTGCGTGATTCCGGGCGATGGCTCCGGCGGCGCAGGCATCGCGCAGCCAGTCGGCGACGAGGCGCTCGGGAAACTCACAATGCGCATTCTGGTAAGGATGGAGCGTCCAGCGCTGCGAGGGGTCAAGCGAGCGGCGGAGAGATTCGAGGTTCGTTGAGTTTTTTGCCGGGGGGAGTCTTCCAAATTTGCGATAGAGCCAGAGGGCAGCGCGAATCTGCAGGCCGGAGTTGGGCGAATTGGAGCCTCTGGCGAGGACGAAATCGAGCGGCTGGACCAGATGGGGCTGCTCGCGCAGCAGGGTCGAACCCCCGCGCAGGGATTCGCGAATCATGCGGAACGAGCTGCGATCAATGGAGTGAATACCGCCGGCGACAAGGCGGGTGCTGCGGCTGCTGGCGCCGCAGGCGAAGTCGTGACGCTCTACCAGAAGCACGGATTTGCGGGCCTGCGCGCACTCCCGGGCCAGAGCCACGCCGTTGATTCCGCCGCCAACGATGATGATGTCAACGCGCTCTGGCAATGGGCCGCGTCCGGGGAAACTTCGCATAGGCAGATTAGATGCAGGTGAACGTAGAACGGGTCGGCTCGAGAGAGAGAAACTCTGGCTGGGACGAGCTTTTATGAGGCGAGCTTGCCAGCCGCGGCCTTGCACGTGGAAACTAAAAGACATGACAACTGGCCAGCGCTTTGAACGTGCGGTGGAGATTATGCACCGCCTGCGCGCCCCGGGTGGGTGCCCGTGGGATCGCGAACAGACCTTCGACAGTATTAAGAAATATACGGTTGAGGAGACTTACGAGGTTTTGGAGGCAATTGAGAATCGCGATTGGGAGGAACTGCCGGGCGAGCTCGGCGACCTGTTATTGCAGGTGCTGTTTTACGCCGAGATGGCGGAGGAGCAGGGACATTTCTCGATCAACGAGGTACTGGAGGCGTTGAGTGACAAGCTGGTGCGGCGGCATCCGCATGTGTTTGGCGACGTGGAGGCCGGGACTTCAGGTGAGGTGCTGAAGAACTGGGAGGCGATCAAGGCAGGGGAGCGAGCACAGAAGGCAGCTGGCTCCGGGAAGCCGGGAGCTGCCGGGGAGGACGGGCCGAAGCCGCTGCTGGAAACAGTTTCGAGGGCGATGCCGGCGCTGCTCGAAGGATTGAAGCTCTCGAAGAAAGCCGCACATGTGGGCTTTGACTGGCCATCGATCGATGGGATTTTCGAGAAACTCGAGGAGGAGGCCGAGGAGCTGCTGCACGAGGTCGAGCGGATTCCTGAAGTGCCGGGCCAGGGCGAGAGGGGAGCTGGGATTTCGGCAGAGCTGCAGGAGAGACTGCAGGACGAGGTGGGCGATCTGCTGTTTACGGTGGTGAACCTGGCGCGCTATCTGGAGGTCGATCCGGAGGCGGCGCTGCGGCGGACGAACCGGAAGTTTCGCCGGCGCTTTGGGCATGTGGAGACGCGGCTGCGCGCAGAGGGAAAAGAGTTGGGCGAGGCCTCACTGGAGGAGATGGAGAGGCATTGGCAGCGGGCGAAGGGAAGCGAGTAGTTAAAAAGTTTCAAGGTTTCAAGGTTTCAAAGCTTCAAGGTTGCACGGCAGTCCCCGTTGCGGGTAGTGTGCTAGCCGATGAGATTTCCGCGCAGCTCCGGAGTGCTTCTGCATCCGACCTCGCTGCCAGGGCCATATGGCTCTGGCGACCTGGGCCCGGACGCGTTCGCCTTCCTCGAATTTCTTGCTGCTGCCGGACAGAAAGTTTGGCAGGTGCTGCCGCTGAATCCAACTGGGTACGCGGATTCGCCCTACCAGTGCTTCTCTGCGTTCGCCGGCAATCCACTGCTGATCAGCCTGGATCGACTGGCCGAGCAGGGATGGCTGAGCAGAGACGATCTTGCTGAGGTTCCCGAGCTGCCAACCAGATCGATTGACTATGGCGCGGTGATCGACTTCCGGTTTGCGAAGCTGCGGAAGGCGGCAGGGCGTTTTGCTGCGGGGATCAATTGTGCCGAGTACGGCACGGAGGATTGCGACGCCCGCACATTCCTCCAAAAGCGGGCGGGATGTGGGCTACCCCCAGAATACGAAAAGTTTTGCGCAGAGCAGGCAGTTTGGCTTGAGGATTACGCGCTGTTCATGGCATTGAAGGACGCGCATGGCGGCATCGCCTGGACGAGGTGGGAGCCCGCGCTGGTGGCGCGCGAGCCGGCAGCGCTGAAGCGGTGGAGCGAGCGGCTGGCGGGCGAGATTGCGGCCTATAAGTTCTGGCAGTTTGAATTCTTCCGGCAGTGGGGCGCGCTGCGCGAGGCATGCCGGCGGCGTGGGATCCGGATCATGGGCGATGTGCCGATTTATGTGGCGCACGACAGCGCCGATGTGTGGACGGCTCCTGAGTTGTTCTGGCTGGATGAGCGAGGGAATCCGCTGAAGGTTGCGGGAGTCCCGCCGGACTACTTTAGCGGGACGGGGCAGTTGTGGGGCAATCCAATCTATCGCTGGGATCGCCTGCGGGCAGATGGCTACCGCTGGTGGATTGCGCGGATGCGCGGGGGGCTGCAGTTGTTCGACATGGTGCGCATCGACCATTTCCGGGGCTTTGAGGCGTACTTCGAGATTCCGGCGGGAGAGAAGACAGCGGTCAACGGGGTCTGGATCAAGGGGCCGGGCGTGGAACTGTTTGAGGCGCTGGAGCTGGAGCTCGGCGCGCTGCCGATTGTGGCAGAAAACCTGGGCGTGATTACGCCGGAGGTCGAGGCGATCCGCAAGCGCTTTGATTTTCCCGGGATGGCGCTGTTGCAATTTGCGTTTGGGAACGATCCGCAGGGACCGAGCTTCCGTCCGCACAACTACGAGCGCAACCTGGTGGCCTACACCGGCGGACACGACAACGACACGACCGTGGGTTGGTGGACGAGCGGGATCGCCGATTCGACGCGCAGCGCAGAGGATGTGCTACGCGAACGCGCATTCGCCGGAAAGCATTTAAATCTGCGGGGCGAGGAGATTCATTGGGCGATGATTCGTGCGCTAATGGCATCGGTGGCCGATACCGTGCTTATTCCGATGCAGGACGTGCTGGGACTCGGTAGCCACGCGCGCATGAACCGCCCGGGTCGGATGGCGGGCAACTGGAGATGGCGCTACGAGCGCAGAGAGTTGCGTCCGGAGATGGTGCACCAGCTGCGAGCACTGACTGAACTGTATGAACGATGACGTGACGGGTAATTGTATGAGCGCCGATGGGGGCGAAAAGGACTTGGGTTCACGGATCGAAAAGAGCTTGGGAGGATTGGTGCTGCGCGCCTGTCACACGGTGGGCGAGTTCCGGCAGGTGGTGGCGCTGGAGAAGGAAGTGTGGGGATTCGAGGACATCGACATGGTCCCGGCGCGGCTGTTTGTGGTGGGGGAGAAGATCGGCGGGCACGTGCTGGGAGCATACGACGGCGCGACGCTGGTGGCATTCGCCTTCGGATTGCCTGGAGTTCGCGAGGGGCATGCATACATTCATTCGCACATGCTGGCGGTGAAGGAGTCACTGCGCAACACCGGTTTGGGGCGGGAGATGAAGTTGTTTCAGCGGGAGCTTGCGATGAGCGAGGGCTACGATTTGATTGAGTGGACCTTCGATCCGCTGGAGATCAAGAACGCGTATTTCAACCTGGAGAAGCTGGGCGCAGTGATGCGGCGCTACGTGGTGAATCACTATGGAATCACCTCTTCGCCGCTGCAGGGCGGATTGCCAAGCGACCGGATGGTGGCCGAGTGGTGGCTGCGCTCGGCGCGGGTGGAGAAGACGCTGGCGTGCGGGAAGAGGCCGGAAATAGCGGTCGCGGAGAGAGTCGAAATTCCAGCGGAGATCTATGAATGGAAGACGCAGCCGGAGACGCGCACACGCGCCGCCGAGGTGCAGCGCCGCACTCGTGAGCTGCTGCAGAGGCACTTTGCAAGAGGGCTCAGCGTGGTGGGATACGAGCGCGAGGCCAATGGCGACGGAAGCTATTTGCTGGGGCGCTGGCGCGATGCCGAGTGGGGAGCTTAAGAGCAAAGGCAGGTCAGGGTCAACAACCCACATCTGCCAGGGGAACCCGGCACGTGCGCCTTACGCGCCGAAGATGCGGCGGGCTTCGTCTTCGGCGTTGCGCCAGCGGTCGAGGTAATTTTTTACGGACATGAAGGTGCGTGGCTTCATGCGGTCGAGGAAGAGAGTGCCGTTGAGGTGGTCGATCTCATGCTGAAGGATGCGGGCGTACCAGCCCTGGGCTTCGACCTGCTGTTTTTCGCCGCGTTCATCGAGATAGCGCACGCGGACGCAGGTGTGGCGTGGAACCAGTGCAGTATAGCCTGAGACGCTGAGGCAGCCCTCGAAGAATTCGGCTTCTGCGTTGCGGTCGAGAATCTCCAGCTCTGGGTTGATGATTACGTGGAAATCGATGGGGAGGCGTCCCCGCGCGCGGAGCTGTTCGGGAGTCCACGAGCTTTGGTACTGCTCGCGATCCTCGATCACTGCAAGTTGCAGGTCGAGGCCGATCTGCGGAGCGGCGAGACCCACGCCAGGGGCGAGGCGGAGGGTTTCCAGCATGGAGGCAATGGTCTGCTGGATCTCGGGGCTCTGAATTTCATCGGCGCGAAGCGGGCGCGCGATCTGCCTCAGGACCGGTTCTCCTGC
This sequence comes from uncultured Acidobacteriota bacterium, assembly GCA_963787715.1. Classification (GTDB taxonomy): domain Bacteria; phylum Acidobacteriota; class Terriglobia; order Terriglobales; family Acidobacteriaceae; genus TOLSYN. The sequence continues at coordinate 382,832 of CAWBEC010000002.1, forward strand.
TTGTACGATTTCAAGGTTCAATCGTGCGTGCTCCTGGCCGAGATTCTATCTCAGTCCTGAAAAGATAAGAAAAAGATGGCAGGCGGCAATGCTTGTAGCTGCGCGGTGAACTTAGCTCTGGAGAAGGGCATCTGATCTTCGAGGAGCAGTCCATGCGCCGGCTATGCGAGGTTGGCCAGGCGCGGATGGCTCACCCTCTGTTACTGGAGCGCACCGTGGGTATAAAGATGAATACAGCGCGCATTCGCTTCTCCTCCCGTTCTGAAGCTTGGCCTGCACTACCGATGCGGGAGTGGCAGGAGACCTATTACAACCTTCACATGTGGACGCAAATTGTGGGCAAAGTCCGGCTGGAGCTTACGGAGAAATCGAACCATTGGTGGAACGTCCCGTTTTACGTCAATGCAAGAGGGTTGACGACTTCGCCGATTCCTTACGGGAGCTTCGTATTCGAGATTCAGTTCGACTTCATTGACCATATGCTGCGGATCGACCGCTCGGACGGGGCGCGCAAGCAATTTGCGCTGGCGCCGTGTACGGTAGCCGACTTCTACGCAGAGTTTATGGCGGCGCTGCACTCGCTGGGAATCGAAGTCAAGATTTATGCCAAACCGGTTGAGGTTGCGAATCCGATTCCGTTTGCGGATGACCGCCTGTACAAGGCTTACGACGCGGACGCCGCGCATCGCTTCTGGCACATTCTGGTCTCCAGCGACGCGGTGTTCAAGGAATTTCGCGCGCGCTTTCTGGGGAAGAACAGTCCGGTGCAGTTTTTCTGGGGGAGCTTCGATCTGGCGGTCACGCGATTCTCGGGGCGGCGTGCTCCGGAGCTACCGGGCGCGGATAGGATCACGCGCGAAGCTTACTCGCACGAGGTCATCAGCGCGGGATGGTGGCCGGGCGGCTCGGGGGTGGAAGACCCTGCGTTCTACTGCTACGCCGTACCGCGTCCGGAGGGTTTGGAACGACAACGGGTGCTTCCTGAGGCTGCGTTCTTTCACCCGGAGCTGAAAGAGTTCATCCTGATGTACGACGAGGTGCGGAGAGCGGAATCGCCGGAGCGAATGCTGCTGGATTTTCTGCAAAGCACCTACGAGGGAGCGGCAGAGTTGGCGCACTGGAATCGGGGAGAGCTGGAATTGGCCCCTCGCGCGGCTTGAAAATGAGCGGTGCAGCCCTCTGACTTGTGAGTTGCGCGGTGGGCGATGCTCTGATAGTTTCCACGCAGAATGAGAATCGAAGCCATTACCTTGCGCGAAATTCGCATGCCGCTGGTTCATTTTTTTGAGACCAGCTTTGGGCGCACGACGGAGCGCAGAATTCTGCTCGTCACGGTTCATGCCGAGGGCATGGATGGGTGGGGAGAGTGCACGGCGGGCGAGCATCCATTTTATTGTGAAGAGTCCACCGATACGGCGTGGTATGTGCTGCGCGAGTATCTTGCCCCGGCGCTTGCGGGGAAGGAACTGGAAGGCGGGCGCGAGGCGGCGTTGCGGATGCCTGCGGTACGAATGCATCGCATGGCCAAGGCGGCGCTGGAGAACGCGGTGTGGGATGCCGAGGCGCAACTGAAGCGGGTGTCGCTGTGGAAGCTGGTGGGAGGCACGCGCAAAGAGCTGGCGGCAGGAGTTTCGATTGGGATTCAGGAGGGGCACGAGCAACTGCTGGAGAAGATTGCGTCCGAGCTTGCGGCAGGGTATCAGCGCATTAAGGTGAAGGTGAAGCCGGGGTGGGACCTGGAGGTGCTCGAGAAGATTCGTGCAGCCTGGCCGCGGATTCTGCTCTCCTGCGACGCCAATAGCGCGTATACGCTGGACCAGGTGGCGCACTTGAAACAGTTTGACCAGTTCCGCTTGCTGATGATCGAGCAGCCGCTTTGGAGCGATGAAATTTTTTTGCACGCGTTATTGCAGCACGAACTTACGACGAGCCTTTGCCTGGATGAATCGATTCTAAATGCGCGGCATGCGCTGGCAGCAATTGAGCTGAAGGCGTGCCGCATTCTGAATGTGAAGCTGGGGCGGGTGGGAGGATTCAGCGAGGCGATACGAGTTCATGACGTGGCGCTCGCGGCACAGATTCCGGTGTGGTGCGGGGGAATGCTGGAGAGCGGGATCGGCCGGGCGCATAATCTTGCGCTATCCACGCTGACCGGCTTCTCGCTGCCGGGAGATGTTTCGGCGTCGGCGCGCTATTGGCGCGAGGATATCATCGAGCCGGAGGTGACGGTCTCCGGGCAGGGAACGATTGCGGTGAGCGACGAGGCTGGACGCGGGTATGCGATCAAAGAGGATTTGATCGAGCGCCTGACGGTGCGCAAGGAGACGATCCGTGGCTCGATTGTCTGATGCGGCTAGGGTGCGAGCCGTGCGTTCTGCGCTGTCTGGTCGCGGGAGAGGAAATTCAAAGCCTGCTCGACGGACATGGGCGGAACGGGTTGGAAGTCCCAGTCGATCTGGTTGTCATCGATGTGGATGGGCTTGAAGAGGAGCACTTTGCCATCGAAGTGCAGGAGCATTTTCGTGGTGTCCCAATGCGATGGCGTGATCTCACTCTCCTCGACGTAGAAGCGCCCGCCTTTGTAAAGCCTGCCGAGAATTCCCCAACCGAAGTCCACGTCCTTGAAGAGCTTGCCGTCAACTTTTACGAGGCGGTGGGCCGTCTCGTCTATCGCCATTTCTCCGTGCATTCCGGTGAAGACCGCGATCTCGCGACTGGGTGGATTGTAGTTGGGACGCGGGGTGAACTTGAGGCGCACGAGCGTGTGGCCGTTGGGGGCGACAGAACTGCCGAGGTAAGTGAACTCAAATGCGTCTGGAATGGCCGCGAGCATTTTGTGGGTACGCTCTTCGTCTTCTAACTGTTCCTTGTGTTGGCGGCGCATCTGAGAGGGATCGAGCAACTTTCGTTCGCGCTCATCCTCTGCTTTGCGCTGTTCCGGGGTGAGCGGCTTGCCATTGATGAGCAAGACCCGGCTCAGGGTTCCCTCGGGAGTGTCTACGACGTACACGATGCGATCGCCCTTCTCGCGGCTGATATCGTGCTCCTTCCAGGAGAAGAGGTGAAGGTGGGAGTTATCATTCATTTCGTTCTGAATCGCCGTGCGTACCAGCTCTCCGGGAGGGGGCTGCTGAGCTGAGGCGGCGACGCCCAGGGCGAAGAAGCCGAGCAGAATGCAGTCAATTGCGAGCGCACGCATTCTGGATAGTCGGTAAGGCAGGGACGAATTGAACATAGCAGGCAATAAAACATCCATAACTGATTTGGTTAGAAGCGGATAAAGCCCAGTTTGTTGCTGCCAGATTTGCCAATCCGGAATCTCGCATATGTACGGCGAAAGATATGGAGAGAGAACAATGTGGCGGCGCAAAGGCGTAAAATCGAGTGGGAAGGGCCTTGGGACGTTGCTGCTGGCTTGCTGGTTCGTTATATTCATGTGAGCCCATGTTCCTGAGAAAAAAAGGATCGCGAGAGGGCTACCATAATCCGGCGGCTCGCCCGAAGCTGAAGAATTACGGAGTGTTCGCATGTGGAAATCACGCAGAGAAGACGAGAAGCCAACAACTTCTCTTAGCCCGGAGCCGCCGGCAACCGTAGTTCCGGCCACTCCGTCGTACCCAGCCCGCGCCGTGGAGACGCCAAAAATGGACACCAATCGCCCCAATGTTGCGCATATCGGCAAGTCTGTCATCATCAAAGGTGAACTGTCTGGAAGTGAAGACCTCTATCTCGATGGCGAAGTCGAGGGCAACATCGACCTGCAGAATCACAATCTTGTGATCGGACCGAATGGCCAGGTGCGTGCCAATGTCCAAGCCAAGGATGTGGTGATCCATGGCAAGGTAAATGGCAACGTTACCGGAGCCGAGAAGGTAGAGCTAAGGAAGTCGTCGCTGGTCAATGGCGACATCAACACGCAACGGATCGTGATTGAAGATGGAGCTTTCTTCAAGGGCGCTGTCGATATCCGTAAAGCCGAGTCGAAGGTGGAGAATGCGCGCCCAACGGCGCAGACGACTTCGGCACCGGTTACTTACGCCACAGCGGCTTCGAGTCCTGCTGCTTCAGCGGAAAACAAATAAGCCGAAAACAAGTAGAATGAGAGTATAAGGACCGGCGCACCTGAGTGTGCCGGTCCCAAAATATTGCCAGCACCGGCCAGGTCTCCATTGGGTTTCTTTCGCAATTTATTCGGCGGCAGCGCGCAGCCATCATCGGCCCCCGGCGAGAGCATTCCGCGTATCCCGCGGCGTTCGACGGGTTTCCAGCACTTTACTGCGGCTATTTTGCGCCCAGACGGACAAAGGATTCTCGATCTGGGGCCGACCTCCAGCAACAACATACATTTCATCACCGGACTGGGTCACAGGGCCTATAACGAAGACGTGCTGATGGCGGCTAATTCCAGCCGGTTGGTAATCGCCGGAGCGGAAAAAGAGAGTGCGACGGTGGATGTGGAGCGCTTTCTGGCCGAGGATCTGCTGTACGAGCAAGAGTCGTTTGACGCGGTGCTGATGTGGGATGTTTGCGATTATCTGCCGGAAGCGCTGGTAAAGCCGGTGGTGGAGCGCATCTACCAGATTACGAAGCCGCGCGGGGCGTTGCTCGCCTTCTTTCATACCCGCGATGCGGGGACCGAAGCGACATACTACCGCTATCACATCAAGAACGAGGAGATGCTGGAACTGCAGCAGGGGCCGCACTTCCAATTGCAGCGCGTCTTCCAGAACCGCCACGTGGAAAACCTCTTCCACGATTACAATTCGATCAAGTTCTTCCTGGGCAAGGAGAACATTCGCGAAGTGCTGCTGGTGCGCTAGGGCGGTTCCACAGAAGGTGTACACCGTCAAAGGCAGTTCGAGGCAGAAGAGACTCTGGGGTGGCATTGCAGATTTGGGCGGTGCGGGGATTCCTCGCTGCGCTCGGAATGACAACCTAAAGGCCAGAGCAGTATCGGGCTACGGCAACTAGGGAATTGCGCTAGACAGCATCGAGTTCCTCTTCCAACAGTTGTTTGTCATGCAGACTGGTGTAGTACCCGTTGAGCGCGAGGAGTTCGTCGTGGGTTCCATATTCGACGATCTCTCCGTGGTGCAGCACGGCAATGCGGTCGGCGTTGCGCACGGTGGAGACACGGTGCGAGATGAAGATGGTGGTGCGTCCCCTCATCACTTCGCGCAGGCGGTTGAGGATTTCATCTTCGGTGTGGGTATCGACGCTGGCAAGCGCGTCGTCGAGGATGAGAATGCGCGGCTCGCGAATGACGGCGCGGGCAATCGCCGTGCGCTGCTTCTGGCCTCCGGAAAGGGTGAGCCCACGCTCGCCGACCATGGTTTCGTACTTCTCAGGAAATCCTTCGACATCCTCTGCAATGCGGGAGATATCCGCGGCGTGCTGCACCTGTTCGGTGGTTGCATCCTCGACGCCGAAGGCGATGTTTTCGCGGATGGTTGTGCTGAACAGGAAGGTTTCCTGCGGCACGAATCCGATCTGGCGCCGCAGGGTTTCAAGCGAATACTCGCGGATGGGGCGTCCGTCGATCAGCACCGAGCCGGAGGCGGCGTCGGCGATGCGCGGAATCAGTGAGACCAGGGTGGACTTTCCGGAGCCGGTGGGACCGACGATGGCAAGGCTGGTCCCGGCGGGAATTTTAAGATTCACATTGTGCAGGACAGGGGCACCGGGTTCGACCGACGAGGAGAGCGCTGCGTCGCGTCGCTTGGACTGAAAGTCATAGGCGAAGGAGAGGTCGCGGAACTCGATCTCGCCGCGAATCTCCGTGGTGGCGGGGACCGTGACGAGTGCGGGATCATCGGCAATGGTGGGCTTCTGGCGGAGGATTTCGTCGATGCGCCCCATGGATGCGGTGCCGCGCTGAAAGATGTTGATGACCCAGCCGAGAGCGATCACGGGCCAGGTGAGCAGGAGCATGTACATGGTAAAGGCCGTGAACTGGCCTACAGAAATGCGGTGGGTCAGGACCTCCTTGCCGCCGACCCAGAGCACTATGACCAGAGCGAAGCCGAGCATCATCTCAAGCGTGGGCCACAACATTCCCATGAGGCGGGCGAGTGGCAAGGCGCGGTTAATATAGGCGGTGTTCTCGGTTTCGAAGAGTGCGATTTCGGCTTCTTCCTGGGCGTAGGCGCGGATGAGCCGGGCACCGGAGAAGTTCTCCTGGGCGCGGGCGCTGATGTCGCTGAACTTGGCCTGAATACGCTCGAAACGTTCGTGGATTCTGGAGCCGAAATACTGCACGAGAATACTGGCGACAGGCAGTGGAAGAAAGGCCCAGAGCGTGAGCTTGGGACTGATGCGAGTCATGAAAATCAGCGCGAAGGTTGTACCCACCAGAGTATTGGCTGAATACATGATCGCCGGGCCCAGCAACATGCGGACGGCGTTAAGGTCATTGGTGGCGCGGGCCATGATGTCGCCTGTGCGGGTGCGCTGATAGAAGCCCGAATCGAGGGATTCCAAATGCCGGAAAAGGTCGTTGCGGAGGTCGAACTCGATCTCGCGTGAGATGCCGATGACGATCCAGCGTGTAAGGAATTGAAAGATGCCTTTCCCTGCAGCGATGGCGACAAGGAGCCAGCACCACCTCAGCAACTTGCCATGTGTAACGCCACGGTTCAGGTCGTCGACGATGAACTGGATGATGTGCGGGCCTTGGACCACGATGGCGTTGGTGCACAAGACCGCGAGGCTTCCGGCGAGGAATCCCTTCCAATACTTCTTCATGTAGGGGAACAGGGGCCGGAGCTTGGAGAATTGCAAGGGCAGTCACCTAGAAATGCAGTTGGGATATAGATGCGATTGTAGCAGTGGTGGTCGCAGGTGTGCTGAAGGCGAGGTGCGGCATGTCATGCGCCGCGACGATTGCAGGGCGCAAAGGGAAACCCAGCAATGTAGTTGGTTTTATGTTGCGACGGAGTGAAGATGTTATTACAATAGTAATAACACGAAGAGGTGGCGTTATGGTCGAACTGAAACTGCGCAAGGTAGGGAATTCGCTCGGGGTTGTCCTCCCGAAAGAGGTGATCAATCGCCTCCACGCCAGCGACGGCGAGCCGCTGTTCCTGATCGAGGCTCCCGAGGGTGGCTATTGGCTGACTCCTTACGATCCGGAATTCGAGAAGAAGATGACCAAAGCCGAGGACATTATCGGCCGCTACCGGAACACGCTACGCGTGCTTGCGAAGTGAAGGAAACGGTTTGGATCGATGAGCGCGAGGCGCTTGCGCTCCATGATCGGCTGCTCGCGCTGAATGGCGGAGCAGCGGGAGTACGAGACGACGGCTTGCTGAAATCCGCGCTCGCCCGTCCGCAACAGTACCAGGCCTATGGCGGCTCTTCGGACGCCGTCGAACTGGCAGCGATCTATACCGCGGGTATCGTGTGCAACCATCCTTTCGTCGATGGGAACAAGCGTACGGGGTTTGTGATCGGCATCCTGTTTCTGGAATTGAACGGTTATCGCTTCAACGCGAGCGAGGAGGATGCGGCGCAGGCGGTGATGACGCTGGCGGCCGGAAAGCTCGATGAAGCCGGGTATGGCGCTTTTCTTCGGGCGAACACGTCGAGGACGAAAAATAAGTAGTTGGCGGGTGAATCCTACATGTCGTCCACACGGCACAGCGCTTATTGTTGGATGGGATTTCTCGTTGCAATCTTTATTAGTACTAACGCCAAAGGAACTTCCTTGCTCCCGATTTCAAGGTAGCATGATCTGCCCGGGACTTAGGTTGGAACTTTGAGCAGGAGATAGCCGCCGAGCAGGGCGAAGATGAGGTCGGGGGCCCAGGCGGCCATGGCGGCGGGTAGTTGGCTGGCGTTGCCCATGGCTTCGAAGAGTCCGGCGGCGACGAAGTAGACGATGGCTACGCCGAGCGCGACGGCGATGCCGGTGAGCGCGCCCTTGCGTCCGGATGAGAGCGAGAAGGGAACGGCGAGGATGGCCATGACGAGGGTGATGAGAGGGTAGGCGAACTTCTTCTGCAATTGCACTCGGAGGCGAACGACGTCGAAGCCGCTCTGCTGAAGGTCGGCGATGTAGGCGCGCAACTCGTGAGAGTTCATCTCCGAACTCTGGCGCACTTCCTTTTTGAAATAGCCAGGCGGCTCGATCAGGGTTGGGAAGGTCTCTGCGTCGAAGCGATGGAAGCTCTGGACATCCGAGCCGTGGAAAGTGCGTACCCAACCTTCCTCGAAGATCCACTTGTTCAACTTTTCCGACCAGCGGGCGCGCGAGGCGTGGACGCGAGCGGTGAGCTCGAAGGTTTGGGGATTGAACTGGAAGGCCGTGATGTTGACGAAGGTGTTCTGGTCAGGATCGAAAAATTCGTAATAGTAAATTGTGTTGTGCTCGCCGAAGATCCATCTGCGGTCGGGACGGAGATAGGTTTGCGCGGGCTTGCCCTTGATTTGGTTGCGGATCGTCTCCTGGCGCTGATTGGCGGCGGGGATGTAGTACTGGTCAAAGAAGAACAGGCCGGTGCTGATGGCTGCGGCGATGATGAAGACGGGGAAGATGACGCGATAGATGCTGGTGCCGGTGGCCTTCATCGCGGTGATCTCATTGCTCTTCTGCAGCAGCCCGATGGTGGTGAGAACGGCAAGCAGGACGCTGAGCGGCGTCATGATGTAGATCATCGATGGGGTTACGTCGAGCAGGTACTGGCCCACCATGAGCATCGGAATGTGATTGCGGACGATGTCGCCGAGCAGTTCAAAGAAAGTGAAGACGAGGGTGAGCAGGATGAACGAGAGCAGGATCATGCCGAGGTACATGACAAAGTCGCGCAGGACCATTTCGTCGAGGAGAAGGGGGTAGCGCGCGGCGAGGCGCCTGGAGTACTGCTCCGAGTCATTTTGCGAGGCGCGAGCGGCGCGCCTGGGGTGGGCGCCATCTTTCGCGGAACTGTGTTCAGCGGCGGTGCCGGGAATGGCCCCACCGCGGAACGCATCGTGAACCGCGTCGTAAATTGCAGTCCATGCGCCGCGCAGCGATCCAATGTCGATGAGGGTGCGTTCGACGCGGTGCAGGAGCACGAGTCCGGCGAGCAGGAAGAGGAAATTGGCGGCCCAGACGCCTACGCCCGGCGGAATCCTGCCGCTGCGTCCGAGGGAGATTCCGGTCAGGGAAACGAAATAATAGAGAAACACCAATACGATGGTGAGCACGAATCCCATGCTCTTGCCGCCCTTTTTCGACGAGAGACCGAGCGGAATTCCTACGAGAGCGAGCACCAGGCACGAGGTGGGCAAGGCGAGCCGGCGATGGAACTCCACCAGATACCATCGGGCGCGCGCGGCGGGTGTGTCCTGCGGATTGCGCGGTTTGAAGGTGTCAGTTTCGGGATGGTGGCCGCGGTACCAAAGCTCGGTGGTGCTCATTTCACTGACCGGAACCAGTTCCTGTTTGCTTTCGTCCGGGGATGGAAGCGCGATGGGCAGGTCAGTTTGGGCAAAGGTGGAGATTTCGTACTGATCAGGGTTCTCGGGCTGCAACTCCTGTTGCGAGCCGTGGCTGAGGCGCATGTGGATCGTGTCGGGGTTGTCGGCGATGACGAGGCCGCTTTGTGCGAGCGTGATTTTGGGTGCGGAAGGGTTGCTGATATCGGCTAGGAAGATACCGCGCCATTGGGAGGCATTGGAGCCGGAACGCACATCCTCGACGTAGAGCACTATGTTCTTGAAATCTTCGTAGAAGACCCGGGGCTGAATCTCAAACGAGGCCTGCGAGCTCCTGAGCTTGTTCTCCAAGCGGGTAAGCGCCGCCGAGGACATGGGGGCAGATCCAGATGCTATTGGCCAGCGCCAGCAGCCAGGTGGCGACGGCGAAGATGGCGATGATGCGGACAAACATCCAGGCGCCCAAGCCGCTGGCGCGCATCGCGGTGACTTCGCTGTCGGCGGCCAACCGGCTGAGGCCGATGAGGATTCCGACCAGCAGGCCCATGGGGATGGTGATGGTGCAGGCCACCGGCAGGGTGAGGAGGAAGAGTTCGGCGACGCTGGGCAGTGGAGCGCTGTTGCGTACGACAATTTCGAGCAGCCGTCCCAGGTCGCGCATGAAGATAACAAAGGTAAACAGCGCCACGCCGATGGCGGCGTGCTGTACAACTTCGTTAAGGATGTAGCGCGAGAAAATCTTCACGGCGCAACCGGGCACACTCTTAATTAGGACTGAAATCTGAGTCTAGCATGACCGTGATGCCTTGGGGCTGCTATCCTAGGCAGGCTCGTTCGCGGGCTGCAAGCGGATTCTTATCTCGATGGCGCAAGGCAAACTTCGGCTTCTTCTTCTCTGGCATATGCACCAGCCCTTCTACAAGGATCTGGTCAGCGGTGAATATCGCATGCCGTGGGTGCGTCTGCACGCACTGAAGGATTACTACGGCATGGTGAAGCTGCTGGAGGAGTTTCCTCAGGTTCACCAGAATTTCAACATTGTGCCTTCGCTGGTGGCGCAGATTGAAGACTACAATTCCGGGGTTTTCAAGGACCCGTTCTGGGATGTTGCAGCCAAGCCTGCGGCGGAGCTGAGCCTGGAGGAACGGCACTTCGCGCTGACTTATTTCTTCCAGGCGCATGGCCAGCGGATGATCGGGCGCTACCCGCGCTACCACCAACTTTGGGAGCAGGTGCGCGCTGCGGGGCCGCACCCGGCCCAGGCCGCGATCACTTTCACCGAGCGCGACTACCGCGACCTGCAGGTGCTCTCGCAGATTGCATGGTTTGATGAATATTATCTGAACGATCCGGCGGTTCGGGCACTGATCGAAAAGGGACAGGGCTACAGCGAGGAAGATCAGCGCTTCGTAATGAGTAAGCAGCACGAGATATTGAAGGGTGTGCTGCCCGCCTATCGCCAGGCGGCAGTGCGGGGTTCGGTGGAGCTATCCGCCAGCCCGTACTATCACCCCATCCTTCCGCTGATTTGCGACACGAACGCAGGCCGCGAATCGGTTCCTGAACTGCCGCTGCCATCGGAGCGCTTCCTGCGTCCGGAGGACGCGGAGGAGCAGATTCGCCGCGCGCTGGATTTGCACGAGCGGACCTTCGGGGTGCGTCCGGTGGGGATGTGGCCGAGCGAAGGCTCGGTTTCCGACGAGGCCGTAGGCATTGCCGCGCAGCTGGGCGTGCGGTGGATGGCAACCGATGAAGGTGTGTTGGGACGCAGCATCGGCCACCAGATGAACCGCGACGGGGATGGTTATCTGGACCGGAGCAGTGCCGAAAAGCTCTACAACATTTATCGCCTGGATCGCGAAGGCCAAGTGATGAACATGGTCTTTCGCGATCACAGGATCAGCGACCTGCTGGGATTTGTGTATTCCGGGATGGGGGCATCCGAGGCCGCGGGACACCTGCTGAACAGCGTGAAGAAGGCTGCCGCACCGGTTCTGGAATCGGGGCGCGATGCCGTGCTATCAATTATTCTGGACGGCGAAAATGCGTGGGAAAGTTATGAACACAACGGGCGCGACTTCCTGCGGCGCTTCTACGACAGTTTGCAACGGGAGCCGCAGATCGAGCCGATTACGATCTCTGAGGCGATTGCGCGGCAGAAGCCCGAGAGCTTCGGCACACTGCGCGGATTGGTTCCAGGTTCCTGGATCAATGCCAATTTCAACGTCTGGATTGGCGCGCCCGAGGACAACAAGTCGTGGGACTACCTGAGCCATGCTCGCGATTTTTATGACGACAATGCGAGCCGCGCCAGTGATGAGCAGCGCAACCTGGCGTATGAAGAGTTGCTGATTGCTGAGGGCAGCGACTGGAACTGGTGGTACGGTCCGGAGCATCACTCGGCGAATGATCGTGATTTTGACGACCTGTACCGCAAGCATCTCTCCAACGTGTACTCGGCGCTGGGCGGAGTTCCGCCGGATCATCTGTCGCGTCCGATTTCAGGGGTGCTGGTCAGCTCCGTTTTCAGTCCGCAAACCGCATATGTGCGGCCCTCGATCGATGGGCAGGTGAGGAGCTACTTCGACTGGATGGGGGCAGCCATGGTCTCCAGCGACCGCCGAGGCGGCAGCATGCATGGCAAACTTTTTGTGCTTGAGTCGGTTTACGCGGGCATCGACGAAGCACATCTGTATGCGCGTTTGGATTTTGCCGCGAAGCTGCCGGAAGACGATACGATGGCCACGCTGCACGTTGCGCTACGCGACGGAGAGCAGGCGATCGGGAGTTTTCGCCTGGACGTGGAACTGGCGCAAGAGACGATTGCCGGCTGGAAGCTGAGCAACGAGAGCGGCGCTACGCTTGCTTCAGGCAACGAGCCGAACGGGGTTGAGATTGGCTTCGGAAAGATCCTGGCGGTGAAGCTTCCCATGGCGCTTGTCGGCGCACATGAGGGAGACACGTTTAACCTGCGCTTCGTGCTCTACCGGGATGGTCTGCCGATCGACGCACTGCCGCAGGAAGGCTCGCTGGAGATAAAGATTGCTCCGGAGGACGTGCTGGCCGAGATCGCCTACGAATCGCAATGAGGCGAGGTCAATTACCCGCCTATCTTAATCCGCTGGATTTAGCGAACTGCTTTGAGACGAGCCGAGCATTTCGAGAACCTTGCGCGCGAGCACCGCAAGGCTGAAAGGCTTCTGCAAAAACGCCACCCCCGGCTCCTGAACGCCGTGGTGGTGCATGACCGCATCGTCGGTGTAGCCGGAGATGAAGATCGTTTTCATCTTTGGGCGGGAGCTACCTAGCACCTGCGATAACTCCCTGCCACTCATCTTGGGCATGACAAGGTCGGTGATCATCAGGTCGATGGGCTGTTTGAATTGGCTGGCGATGGTCATCGCCAGCGGTCCGGAATCGGCGTCCAGAACCGTATAGCCCAGACTGCTGAGGAATTCGCGGATCGACTCGCGGAGCGCGGGTTCATCCTCGACGACGAGCAGCGTCCCGGCGCCGCGGCGGAGCCACTCCGCTTTTAGCATTTCCGCGCCAAGAATCGCACCCTGCACCCGGGGCAGGTAAATGGAGAAGCAGGCGCCGCGGCCCGGCTCGCTGTCAACGATTAGATAGCCGCCGCTTTGCTTGACGATGCCATACACCGTGGAGAGGCCGAGGCCGGTGCCCTTGCCCACGCTCTTGGTGGTAAAGAAGGGCTCGAACATGCGACGCTGAACCTCTTTCGAGATGCCGGTGCCGGTATCCGAGACCGAGAATACGGCATAATCTCCAGGTTCTACGTAGGGATGTTCGTTGAGGAAGCTTTCGTCCGGCGTGACGTTACGGGTTTCGATGGTCAGCGTGCCGCCGTTGGGCATGGCGTCGCGAGCGTTCACGCTTAGATTCATCAGCACCTGGGCGATCTGGTTGGGATCGGCTTGCACCGTCCAAACCGATTCCTCCGGCTTCAGATGCAACTCTACGTCTTCTCCGATAAGCCTTTGCAACATTTTGGCCGACTCGGCGACGGCGGCATTTAGATTGAGTGCGACCGGGGATAGCACCTGCTTGCGGCTAAAGGCGAGCATCTGTCCGGTGAGACTGGCGGCGCGGTCGGCGGCTTTCATAATCGCCTGGACATTTTTTCGCAGGCCGTCATGCGCCGGGAGGCAATCCTCGGTGATTTCGGCGTAGCTGCGGATGACCATGAGGAGGTTGTTGAAGTCGTGGGCGATGCCTCCTGCAAGGCGGCCAACGGCCTCCATTTTTTGAGCATGAAGGAACTGCTGCTCCAGTGCGAGTTTCTCCTCGTTCTCCTGCTTGCGGCGGGTGATGTCCTGGACGACACCGATCATGCGCTTCGGATTTCCGCTGCTGTCGTATACCAGATTACGGTGTACGGAAAGCCATCGCAGGCTGCCGTCCGGCGTCTGAATGCGATACTCAATGCCCGCTTCGGAATCCGGTTGGCCGCTGATCACGCCCTTGCGTTTTTCAAGAAACCGCTCGCGATCTTGCGGAACGATGGAGCTTAACAAATTTTCGAGGGTGATGACCTCATTTTCTTCCCAGCCGAAGATCGAGCGAGCCAACGAATCTAAGGTGATAGAGCCGGTCCCCAGATCGCGCTGCCAGACGCCGAGTTTCGCCATGTCGAGGGCGGTGCGTAAGTATTGCTGGTTGGCGCGAAGTTCGAGTTCGATATCCTTTCGCGCGGTAATGTCCACCGACGCACCGACGGTGCGGACTGGATGCCGCGCATCTCCCGTGCCCTCAAAAAACGTTCTGCTCCGAACCTTTACCCATCGGATGCCGTCCGGGTGAACAATGCGGTGCTCGCGGTGAAAGAGTCCGTTGCCCTTTGGATCAACACGCTGACGCACGGCAGAGAATACGGACTCCCGATCCTCGGGAAAAATGGAATCCAGGATTCGTTCATAAGGGACCGGATCTTCATCGCCCAAGCCATAGATCGCCCTGAAAATTGGCGAACAGTTGAAGGTACGGGAGCTGTGTTCAAACTCGAAGATGCCAAGATTTGCGACCCCTACAGCCTGGGTCAACCGCTGCTCACTTTCACGCAGGGCTTGTTCGCTGCGAACGCGCTCGCTCATATCGCGCACGGAGGCGATCACGCACGGACGGCCGCGCATGGTAATGAGGCAATTGTGAATTTTTACAGGAATCCGGGTACCATCCTTGGCTACGAGAATCTGATCGAAGATCATTTCGCCGTTTTCGCGGAGTTGTTTTCCCACGTCGATAGCGGAGAGTCCAGAGACCGGGTCATCGAGATCCCTTGGAGACATAGAAAGGAGCCCTTCGCGGCTGTAGCCCACGCGCTGGCAGTACACGTCATTCACTTCCAGAAACCGCCCGACGCCACCTTGCGGAGAGAATTCGTTGACGACCACTGCATCGGAAATGGTAGCCAGCAGAGCCTGGGTGCGCTCCTCGCTCTGGAGCAGCGCCGCTTCGGCGCGGAACTTCGCCAAGGCAGTGGCCAGTTGATTGGCGAGACACTCCCATAACGTAATTTCTTCCAGCGAAAACCGCCCTGGGCGCTCGTCCTTGAATTGGAGCACGCCAAGGCACTCGTCACCAGTCTTCAAAGGGATGAGGGCAATTGACTGAAAGCCATTGCAGATGCAGTGGCCATGCTGTGGAGTCCGATGCTCGTCGGCAGCAGTTCCGAGTTCGCTTGCGCAGTTGGTCCAGAAGCTTCCTTGGGCGGTGAAGAATGGGTGGGAGGGATCGAAGCGCCCGCGAACGACATCTCCGCAGTGGCACTCCAGAGTGACGTCGCCGTGCTCGTTCCCGCCGATGCAGTCCCTGGGGCAGAGAGTGTTCGCGTCGAGGAGGTACTCAGGGGGGAATCCAAGGGCCGTGAAATAGGGAAAATCGCTGCCATCGCGCAGGCGTATGGCCACCGCCTCACAATCGCTGAGCCGCTGGAAGAAGTCGACCGCTGCATTCACCAGGCCGGGCGCATCAGTGCTGTAATTGACGAGACGAAAGAATTCGATGATACGCTCGCGTTCCTCCCAGCGGAGGCGCTCAGGAGAATCGGAAGCCTTGCTGCCCGGAGTGGGCGGTCCGCCGAGGTCTATTCGCTGGCCACTTTCTTTTGACATAAGAGTACATCCATAATTGCAGAATGCCAGCGCTTGGATTGCAAGCGCAGAATGACCGTTTATCAAAGCATACTCTACGGTGGCCACCACAGCCCAGGAAGTTACGTTAGGCGGGGCTCTTTTGGTTTTTTCAGGGTGGGAATGGAAGCAGATCAAATCGAAGCGACGATGACGAAGTTAGCTCCTGAAAGGCGGGTTTTGGCGAGAGCGGTGCATTGTTAATTCCCGGCAAGGAAAGCTCTTGTATGATTTTCATAAGCAACGCATTCCGGAATACGAGTTGGAGGCAGAAGTAAAAGATGTCAGAGAGTGATCCGGAGCGCATCGCGCGCGAGGTTGTGGAACTGTGTGCTAATTGCGAGCAGTGCAGAGAGTTCATGGAGGACACGGGTTGTTTGTTCTTTCCTGGATTATTCGATCTGCACGATCAGGAGAAAGAGGGGAAGAAGATCAGCTCGGAGGAGCTGAAAAAGCTGATCGATCTGTGCAACATGTGCGGCTTGTGCTCCTGTCCGGCGGTTCGCGCGGATATTCGAAGGGCCAAGGACGCATTCATCGCTCGCGATGGTCTGAAGAGGATGCTGCGAGTGCTGGAAGATGTGCAACGCGTGTGGAAGGTTTGCGGCGCATATCCAAGATTGACCAACCTGATCTCAGAGATCAAGCCTGCCGCGTATGTCTTCAAGAAAATGACCGGGATTCATCCGGAGCGGAAGCTGCCGAAGATGCCCGAGGAGAGCTTCGATAGTTGGGCGGAGAAGCGGGGACTTCATCGGAAGCGGGAGACGACTGGGGCTAAAGTTGCCTATTTTGTTGGCTGCACCGCCCGGTATCTCTTTCCGGAGGTTGCCAAGGCGACGGTTGAGGTGCTGGAGCGAAACGGGGTTACGGTTTATTTTCCGGAGCAGAAATGCTGCGGAATGCCGAGCCTGCTGGAGGGAGACCGGCCCTTTACCTTCGAGCTTGCGGGTTTCAATCTGCAGCAGCTCGAAGACGCAATCGATGATGGCTACGATATCGTCTGCTCTTGTCCGACATGCGGGTACATGCTGAAGGGAGTTTTGCACGAGGGCGCGTATTTTTCCGAGGCATACCGCAGCAAGCTGAAACAGATGTTGGACGAAGCCGGAGGCGATCTTCAGAAGGTATGGGCGCGCATTCTGGAGGAGGAGGCTACTCCGGAAGGACGTGCCACGACCCCTTCGCCAAGGCGGAGCAAGCTTGCTTTGCCGATCAAAATGATTGTGGATGGGTTACTGAAGGACGAAGGTTATTTCGCCGCAATCGATGGACGAAAACGGATCAAGATTGCCAGCCATACCTACGACGCGGGCGAATATCTGAGAGAACTTGATCGTCGTGGAAAGTTCAATCGCGCGCTAGCTCCGGTGCGGGATCGAATGGCCTATTACGCGCCCTGCCATCAGAAGGAACAGAACATGGGGCAACCGTGGGCGGAACTGCTCGCCCTGATACCGGAGATTTCGATCGAGAACGTCGGCGGCCCCTTCGACTGCTGCGGACTTTCCGGGATCATGGGATTGAAGCAGGAGTTCCACGCGGTTTCGCTGGCGATGGGACGACCCTTGATGGAGAAGATCAGGGCCATCGCTCCGGAGACGCTGGTAAGCGACTGCCTGAGCTGCCGCATTCAGTTCAATCAGGCGCTGCCTTATCCGGTGCTTCATCCGGTCGAGGTCTTGAACCACGCTTATCGCGGATGGCGTTAGTCTAAGGTTAACATCGTAAGAGAAGATGCGAAGTTGGTGATCTCAACACCGGCTCGGTCACTGCACGAGTGTAAGTCAGGAAACAAGCGAAAAAAATATCTTACTTTCGCAACTTCTATCTGCGAGTTCGTGTTTCCAATGCTGGAATCAGGGAGGCTGATTCGACTTGGATCGAGGCACGTGGGGCGGTTCGTCGCACGCACGTTTCTGTCTAGCATCTTCTGTGGTCGGCAAATTTATCGCATAAGCAACTGCGAATATAAAAGGGAGCAATCAATGAACTGCAAGCCTCTTCGTATCCTCGGAGGAGTGGGAGTTGCCGCGCTGCTATTCTCGATTGGCTGCGCTGGAGGGGGTTCCTCTTCATCCAGCACATCTGGCGGTAACGCCAGCACCACTGGAGTCGTTCAGGCTGTCATAAGCGACGACGCGACCGAAGACTGGGCGACCATCGGGATCAAGGTGCTCAGCATCTCGCTGGTTCCACAAAATGGAGGAACGCCGGTGGTTGTTTATACCGCTCCCTCCACCGTGCCTGTTATCAACCTTGTGCAACTGGATCAGCTCGGAGAAATTATCGGCAACGCTAGCATTCCCACGGGGACTTACACAAGCGCGACGCTTACGTTGAGCGCAAATCCCGGCGATGTAACGTTAGTTAGTTCCGCCGATCCCGATCTTGTATTTCCCCTTAAGCCCGGCACAGTGGTTCCTTCCTCTAATATTCAAATCAAAGGAACCAGTGGAAGCGCGGGCAGCCTCACGGTCCCTCTTACAATATCCTTGGTAAAGCCACTTACAGTTACTGCAGACAGCACGAACGCTCTCGACCTTGAGTTTGATTTAAAGCACCCGGCGTTCATCGTGGAGCATTTTCCGGCGACCTCCAGCGCACCAATTTGGGCGATCAATTTCAACGGCCCAGTACGTCATCACCCACGTTTCGACCTAACGCGCTTAGTGCTGCGCCATACGCTTGGGCAAGTCACCGCGGTATCGTCAGACAACAGCGCGATTACGATTGCCAAGGACTTCGCGACTTATCCGGTACCGGCTTCCGGAGAAGTTCCTATTGCCGGCGGGATCAACTTGAACATTCTCGCCGATGCCACGAACGGCACGGAATTTTATGATGTGGATGCGCAGACCAAGACGACGATAAAGGACTTTTCAACGGTAGGTGCATCGCTGTTGAACAATGGCAGTGGCAAGTACGTGCGGATCGCGGCGCGCTACCAGGCGGGCGGGACGTTGGTTGCTGTCCGCATCTGGGCGAGTACGAGCTTCGAGAAGATCTGGCTCAGTCCGGAAGGCCATGTGGTTCACGTTGACACTGCGAATAACGTGATGAGCGTTACCAACGAAAACGGTCAGGCGGTTCCGATCAATATAGGATCGCAGACTCAGTTCTTCTTCCGCACGCCGCAAACTGCGCTCGCAGACGCCACTCCGATTGGAACCGGCACGTCCTTTTTTGACGGGACTACCCAGGGTGGACTGCCGAATTTGGCGCGCGGCTTCAAGGTTCACGTCAGTGCGGTTGACCCATTGGCATCGACGCTTACTGCCCAGACCGTAGACATTGAAATTGCGCGTTATGACGGTATGGTCTCGGGAGCCGGCCTGAGCGACTTCACCTACACTCGCACCTTTGCAACCGCAAAGGACGACTATACGGGAACGCTGCCCTACATTGCCGCCAGTGCGGCCAATGGAACGGATTCGGCTGGTAACCCAATTACCGGCTTCGAGTGGTGGTACTTCACATTACCGACCATGGCAGACACGGGCGCCAATGCGATCCCTGACTTTGTGAACGTAGTCAACAACGCTGCGAACTTTGGCGGCACGGTTGGTCAGCAGAATGTTTGGAGCGTGAGCTACTCGAACTGGGGAGATGGCACGACGACGCATCCAACAGATTGGTTTGCCAGGTTTGCGGTGATTGAGCCGACGCCGCTTCCCCTGGGAACGGTTTCCAGTGCAGCGGCAGCAATCAACAACGGCATAGGCTTTAGTATGACGGTGGCAGGCGGAACGCAACCGGTGTTGGTGGACATGAGCTCGGTTTCCGGTAGCGCAACGCTGGTCTATCAGGTGGACAACAGCGGAGGAATTGTGACGGTCACGCAAAAGGATCTGACCAATCCGGCTACTCTTACTGCCGTGCAGAATGCTTTGGTGAGTGGAAAACAGGTGAAAGCCTACGGGGTGCCCACAGGCGGCGCGGTTGCAGCGTATGTCGTCTTCTATTACACAGGGACGCCATCGCAGCAATAAAGTTATCGCAGCAAAAAGGCCGCCGCTCGGGTGAGTGGCGGCCTTTTTTATTGTGTCTGATTCGGAGCAAAAGGCCACTGGCGCTTACGCAACGAGAGCAGCAAAAACGCCACCACGCCCAGAGCTGCAAAGAGCAGTCCACGGCCTAACAACGGGAGCTTGTCACGCAACACCAGCGCGAAGCCCGACACCGCAATCAGCACGGGCAAGGGGTACAGCCACATGCGAAAAGGACGCGGTTGCGCCGGATTGGTGATGCGCCAGACCACGGCTCCCACGGCCTGCAAGAGGAAGAGCAGGAGAATGCGAATGACCACCAGGGCAGAGATCAGGTCACGAAGCTGAAAGACACAGAAGAGGCAGGCGAGTCCTCCGAGCAGCAGGACGCTAGCGGTGGGGAAACGATGACGTGGGTGCAGGCGCTGAAAGATGGCGAAGAAATTTCCGTCGCGAGCGGCGGCAAACGGAATTCGCGAGTAGCCAGCCAGCAGGGAGAAGATTGAGGCGAAAGCAGTCCAGATCACCAGGAGCGCAACCAGCGTCCCCGCCCAGCGTCCATAGACAAGTTCGGCGGCCCTGGCGACTACGAAGTTCTGCGCTGTGCTGCCGGCCATGGCGGCGATCTCGCGCGCGGGCATTATCCCGAGCACGCTGACGTTCATGGCGATGTAAAGGCAGGCGACGGCGGCAATCGAAAGCAGCATGGAGCGCGGGATGGTCTTGCGCGGCTCAACCACCTCTTCGCCCAGAAAGCAGATGTTGTAGTAGCCCCAGTAATCATAGAGGGCAATGAGCAGCGCGGCGGCAAAGGCTCCGCTGAAACCGGAGGCGGGCAGCGCGTTCCAGCCGGGCGGAAACGCGATGCTCACGATGGAAGTGCGAGAGCCCGAGGTAGATCACAAACGCAAAAGTAGCGAGCACGCCTACCCAGAGATATTTGGAAATGCGCGCCACGCCGCCGATGCGCCGGTAGACAAGGAATGTGGCGAAGAGCTGCGGCGAGCATCGCTAGCAGAGTTGCTCCGGAGATCTCGACATTGAGTTTTACGGTTCCCAACAGCGGGAAGGCAAGCGTCGAACGCCAGAAGACTTTCTCCAGTGCGGGCGCGACGTAGGCGGCATAACCGGCTAGTCCAATGCATCCGGTGGCCATGGAGACCGGGGCGCTGAAGATGAGTTGAAAGACGAAGAGGAAGGAGAGCAATCGCCCCAGTTTTTGCGGGCCGTAGATCTCCTTCAGGTACTCGTACGAGCCGCCTGCGCGCGGCATGGCTGCACCGAGCTCGGCCCAGATCAAACCGTCGGAGAGCGCGAGCACGGCGCCCCCTATCCATCCGTAAATTGCCTGTGGGCCATGCATGGCCGCGACCATCAGGGGCAGGGTGGTGAACGGGCCTACGCCGATCATGTCCACCATGTTGAGCGCCGTGGCCGGCAAGAGGGTCAGTCCGCGAACCAATGCGGGTTTGCCGTCCGGGGCGCTTGCTGTGGGCTCGTCTGCATGGCCTCTCGAATATATAGCCTGTGGTGGTGCGGACCCAAACCGGAGATGATGCTCTTTCTTTGCGGGTGTGGTTGCATCTACACTCAGACTCGCGTCCCATTTCACCGCTTCGGAGCGCGCTATGAAGAATTCGCTTGCGATCGTTGTGCGTACCACAGTTGTGCGTACTGTTGTCATCTACGTTCTGCTGACTGGTTTCGCGGCTGCGCAGCCGCCCGCAGCTTCTACGCCTGCGCCTTTCGCGCCGGTGCGCGGCGCTGATTGTGGTGGCGCATCCGGATGATGAGACCTGTTTTGCGGCCACGGTTTACGAGATCACGCACAATCTGGGCGGCACGGTCGATCAGTTGGTGATCACCAATGGCGAGGGAGGATATCGCTACTCGCTGCTGGCGGAGTCTTTTTACGGCGTGGCGCTTACGGATGAAGCCATCGGGCGCGCCGCGCTGCCGGAGATTCGCAAGCGCGAGGCTGCTGGAAGCTGGGCACATTTTAGGCATCGCAAATCACTTCTTTCTCGATCAGCCCGACCTGCGCTACACCCAGGATATCGACGAGGTTCTGGGCGAACACTGGCATGCGGGCGTGGTGCTGGGCGAGGTCGAGCGCCGCATTGCGGCCGGCAACTATGATTTTGTATTCACGCTGTTTCCGTCGCCGGAGACGCATGGCGCACACAAGGCGGCGACCATCACGGCGCTGAATGCGGTGGCAGCAGAGCGGCGGCGCGCAAGCCGGTTGTGCTGGGCTGCCAGGACAGCCGCAGCGGCGATGCAGGCGCAGCCATCGTGGAAGGGATTCCAGAGCGCAGCAGCATCCGTTCCGCGTGCTGCCGCAGGTGTTTGTGACCGATCGCACGGTAAAGTTCGGGTTCAGGAATGCGCTCGACTATCAGATCATCGTGAACTGGGTGATTGCCGCACACAAATCGCAAGGAGCGTTACAGATGGACGTGAACCGCGCGGATCAAGAAGATTTCGTGATTCTGGAGAGCGGGGCGGAGGATGGGGTTACGAACAACGCGGCGGATGAGGTGGGGCGTGCCAGCGCGCTCTTCCATGCGCTGGGCGAGCAGGCGGCGCATCCGAAGGGAGTGAGCGCTCCATTGGAAGCTAAGCCCGAAGGAGCAGGGAAGCGCTGACCCGCCGTGCTGCAAAGTAGGTAAGAATTCTGCGGAGGTTGACGTTCTTAACTGCGCTAACGCGGATCGCCTTCGCCGGGAGCGAGGAAGAGATTTTCCTCGAGGCCGTGCTGGCGGGTGTACAGCTCGTAGTAGCGTCCCTCGTGCAGCAACAGTTTGGCGTGGGTGCCGCGCTCAACGATGCGGCCGGCTTCGATCACTAGAATCTGATCGGCGCGGCGGATGGTGGAGAGACGGTGGGCGATGACGAAGGTGGTGCGGCCGCGCATGAGGTAGGCGAGACCGCTCTGAATGATGGCTTCCGACTCGGAGTCGAGGCTGGAGGTCGCCTCATCGAGAATCAGGATGCGGGGATCGGCCAGGATTGCGCGCGCGATGGAAAGGCGCTGGCGCTGGCCGCCGCTGAGTTTGACGCCGCGCTCGCCGATGATGGTTTCATAGCCGTGCTCAAAGGTCTCGGCGAACTCATCGACGCGGGCGATGCGGCAGGCCTCGAGAATCTGCTGCCTGCTGGCGTGGGGACGCGAGAAGGCGACGTTTTCGCGAGATGGTTCCGTCGAAAAGAAATGAGTCCTGCAGCACCACTCCAAGCTGGCTGCGATAGCTCTCCAGCCGCACCGTGGAGAGATCGGCGCCATCGACAAGCACCAGGCCGCTTTGCGGCGTATGAAAGGCTGCGAGCAGGGAGATGATGGTCGATTTTCCCGAGCCTGAGGAGCCGACCAGCGCGGTCAATGTGCCGGGCATGGCCTGAAAGCTGAGCTCATGCAGAACGGGCTTTTCCGGGGTGTATCCGAAGGAGACGTCGCGGAACTCGACCTCGCCGTCGATTCTGCCAAGGCTCAGGGTGCGCTTGGGATCTTCATCTTCGGGATACTCGTTGAGCACTTCGCGAGTGCGCTCCAGGCCTGCGAGCGCCTCGGTGATCTGGGTTCCGATGCCGACCACCTGGAAGAGCGGAGCGGCAAGGTATCCGAGAAACATGATGTAGGTGAGATATCCGCCGAGGGTGAGCTTGCCCGCCAGTATTTGCTGCGAGCCCATGAACATCACGATCGCGCCGACGACGCCCATCAGCATGGAGGAGGAGAGGCCCAGCAGCGAGGTTGCGGTAAGAGTGCGGAAGACGTTTTGCAAAAGACGCTCGATACCGGTGGCGAAGACCTCATGCTCGCTGGCTTCGGCGTGGTAGCCCTTGACGACACGCACTCCGCCCAGCGATTCGGTCAGGCGTCCGGTGACCTCGGCATTGATCCTGCCGCGCTCGCGGAAGATGGGCCGGATGGTTTGGAAGGCTTTGCGAAGGAATACGCCGAAGACGAGGAGGAAACCGAAGGCAATGGCGGTCATGAGGGGGCTGATGCGCATCAGCACCACAAAGGCGATGACGGCCGTCAGCAGGCCTCCGGCAAAGTCGATCAGCCCGGTGCCGATCAGGTTGCGAACGCCTTCCACGTCGGTCATGATGCGCGAAACCAACATGCCCACTTTGGTGGAATCGAAGTACTTGAGCGGCAGCCGTCCGACGTGTTCCTGCACCTGGCTGCGCAACTCGGCAATGAGCCGTTGGGCAGCCTTGGATAGGGTCTGGGTGAGAGCGAACGAGGTAACCCCCTGCACCAGGGTGGAGAGCAGCACCGCTCCCACTAGCGGCAGCAGGAGAGCGGTGCGATGTTTGCCGATCACGTCGTCGACGAGGAATTTTGTGGACGCCGGCAGCACCAGCCCGGTGATGCGATTGATCACCATCAGGAAGAATCCGAGGGCGAGCACGCGGCGGCGCGGACGGATCAGAACCCAGACTTCAGGCAGAGCTTTGAAGACCGAGATTGGAGGACCGGTGTGGGCTTCTGAGACGGTTCGACTTCTGTGAGTTGCGGCGCTGCTTCCAAAATGCACGTGTCTATTGTCTCACTGCCGGCTGGGGCAGGCAGACATAAAAAGGCCCGCCGAAGCGGGCCCTCACGCGTGGGATGGAACTGGCTAGTTGACCGAAGCGGCGGCATCCGCAGTCTGCGATACGGAAGCTGCTGGAGCGGCGGGTTGCGGGGTTTCCTCAACCTTGGGCGTATCGCAGAGAAAGACGCGTCAGATGAGGGAAGACCGGAGTCACTTCAAGCGGCATTTTTTCACGCGCTGTCACCAGCGGCAGCGGCTTGGCGCTGTTGATCTCAATGCGATTGTTCCAGGGATCAACCTTGATGCGGCCACCGAGCGGAAGCGCGGCTATCTGGGTGATCTTTTTCGGCTCAAGCTTGGGGGCATTACGGGTCAACACCTGCAAGCGCGAGCTGGTTGGAGCTGGTCAGCGATTGCCGATCTGCCCGGCACGAATGAGGTGTGGCAGTGCGTCCCGGCGGGCTTCCACCTGACGCAGGAAGAGGCCAACGGACTCGAGTTTGTCATGATAGGGCGAGTTTTGCAGCAGGATCATAGCTTTCGCGTCCGCTTCTTTTTCCTCGTCCATCGTGCGGCTGAAGTGCAAGCGGCTCATAAGCTGCTGGTCAGAGACGAAGGAGCGGTCCTTGAAGGCGAAGGAAGTATCAGTGGGGTGACCGAGAACAATGTGCGCCAGTTCGGTGGCAAGCACGGCAGCCAGAGACGCTTCATCAGGCAGAACGTCCAACATGCCGCGGGTGAGGAAGATCGTATTGCCTACGGTGAAGCTTTCCACTGGAGAGGTCAGCAGGACGCGGCAGCGAACCTCGGGCTGAACGTCGATGTTATTGGTGATTTCCAGGTTGTTGACGACGGTGTTGAGAACCTTGTCGACATCGCCGCTTCTCGCCAGCAGACCGCCGTGTTCCAGGCGCTCGATGACGTTGTCTTCGGCTTGGCGCTGCCAGGCGCGCTGGGCAGCAACGGGAGAAAGATCCTGCGCCTTGTCGCTGTTATCTTTCACAGCGCTCTCGTCGTCCACCAGCACCTCGGTAAAGTCGTTCTCAGCGTGGCCCTTGCCGACGTTGTATCCCCAGATGCGGGTTTCGGACTTGTAGCTTCCGCCGCGAACCTTGGCTCCGGGAGTTTCGTGGTCTTCGCTGTAAACGTAAGCCGGCAGCCAGACACCGGGCTGCATGTTGAGGCGCCAGGTATCAAAGTGCAGATACTCCCCGTGCTTTGCAGGGGCGAAGGTGCCGTTGAAGCGGACAATATTGAAATCGCGGTCCTCGACCCAGACCCTGCCGACGAAACGGCCTTCTCCTGAGTTCGGCTTGGGGGTGACGTCAATTGCGATGCAGCGCAGGTCGCCGAGGAATTCGCGGCCCTGGTAGTCGAAGTTGTAATGTGCGCGATCCAGCCCGCGCAGATCCATCACCATCATCCACGAGAAGCCCTGCGCCACAAAGCCGGATTTCTGGCCTTTCACGGTATGCAGGATATGGTTCAGGAATCCAGGCTCAGGAAGAAACGAGATATCCTCCAGCGACTTTTTGAATGAGACGCGGGTGAGGTAGTACTGATCGCCGTACGGCACCAAGCCGAGTTCCTTGTCCGGACGCATGTTCTGCAGGTAGGTTTCCACCAGTGGAGAATAGGTGCGCAGAGCGTTGATGTTTTGGGTTTCGCGGGCAAGCACGCGATCCACCACGCGGTCAAACGCGGTGCTTGCGGGAGCGGTCTGCGCTGGTTTTTTTGCAGCGAAGGCAAGACTGGTTGCCGCGAGCACGATTCCTAACAGCAGGTGCTTTACTTGTCGTTCCATCGGATTCCTCGGTTCAGTTTCAGATTACGAGAGCTGGAAAACTATGTGTAAGGTTGCGTTAGAGTCAACTGGATGGCCGTTGCGCATGGCCGGAGTAAACTTGACGCCTTGGGCTGCACGCTGCGCCGCTTGATCCAACCCGTGGCCAAGCCCACGTACCACGTTCAAGACACGAATCTGTCCATCGGCTGTGAAGACTACGCTCAACAAAACTTCGCCTTCAATCCTGAGCTGGCGAGCTTCCTGGGTGTATAGGGGAGTTGGTTTACTTTGAATCGAGACTGGGACGGATGATTCCTGGATAATTTTTGCGTGGTGTTCTTCAGGAGCCGAAGAGACTGCAAAGCTGGTCGACTGAACGTGGGCTTGGGTGCGTTCGCCACTCTGCACAGCAACGGTGTTGCCAAAACCTGCACTGGCAACGGTTCCGCGTGCGCCCGAGGCACCGCCGCTTCCGTTGCCATTGCCGCGTCCAGCGGGAAGGTCGAACGAGCCGGTAGCGGCAATGTTGGACTTGTTGCTGCCGTGAGCGTTGGCCGGAACGCCGTTGGGATCCCCGAATCCGCCGGTCTGCACCTTGCTGGGAGCGATCTTTTCCAGAGTCGGCGTGGCCGAACTGCCGGTGAAGGTATTGGTGGCAACGATTTTGCTCATGGCCTTAGGTTGGGGCAGCGTGTTCAACAGCTTGGAATCCAACTTTGGCGCGGGCGCAAGTTGAGGCTGCGCAACTTCTTCGACCGGGACAACCTTATGCACGCGCTGCGGTTGCTGGACTTGCAAGGGCGGAGGCTGAATGCTGGCCGGTACGGGAATTGCGATCTTGGGGGCGACTATGCGGCGCTGTGGTTTCACTTCCGCAACTTTCGCGGGCGCGCTCATATCGGGTGCTACCAATTCGATGTGCCTGGCCAGTGCGGGATCGATTCTGGGGGCGAATACGCTATACGTCACGAGCGCAATCATGGCAGTGATCTGCACGGCGTAGCTGGCTATAAAAGACCCCCAGCGAATCCTGTCTTCCGGGGATTTGCGGAGATCCAAGAACAGAGGCCTAGTGTCTGCGACGCGCCGATCTACAAAGGTGCTCATGCCATTCCCCATTTTCTTTGCAAGTACCCTGTTGGCTTGACACAGGTTGCCATCACTTCAACGGAAGCCAACCGTGTTTTGGATCAGCTATTTCAAAGGACTACGTCGCTATTAACCGCTCCATAGGCTACGAGAGCAGATGTATTGTATTTAAAGACACTTTTGGAAAGAAACAACGAAATCACGTAACACAGAACGAAAGTCACTTCTTAGTACACCTTAAATCAGGTACTTAGGATCAAAATAGATTCATGAGCAGATGAAAATCAGCTCTGCTTTAAAAGAATGATCGCGTCTCGCACCAAGCGGGGTCAAGTTACCTGAGTTGTACTGCTGCCGTGGCTCGCCGGTTACTCGCCGATTACCTTGATGAGAACTCTTTTATCGCGGCGGCCGTCGAACTCGGCATAGAACACTCTTTGCCACGGCCCGAGGTCGAGCCTGCCGGCAGTTACCGGGACGATGACCTGGTGATGCACCAGGAGGGATTTCAAGTGCGCGTCGCCGTTGGTTTCTCCGGTTTGATGGTGTTTGTAGGCGGGGTTCCGAGGAGCCAGTTTTTCGAGCCACTTTTCAATGTCTTCGATCAAGCCTTCTTCGTTATCGTTGACGTAGACACCGGCGGTGATGTGCATGGCCGAGACAAGGGCGAGTCCTTCCTGAATGCCGCTCTGCCGCACAATGTTTTCGACTCGCGGAGTGATGTGCACATACTCATGCTCGTGGCGAGTGTTGAAGGTGAGATATTCGGTATGCGATTTCATGCCCAAAGTGTAAGCCAGAATCGCGATTCCAGCTTTGGAGTGCAGGGCAGTTACAATGCCCCGCAATGCGGATTTCCTACGCATACCAGCGTGACTGGCTGGGGCTGCAACGGCCGCACTCAGGGTAAATTGCAGGCGTACCGGGATTGGCTTTCGCATCTAAGCGGAGCATGAGTTCGCGTTTGCTGCGTTGGTATTACCTCCCACTCATCCCTGTTACCCTGCTTGCGCTGGTCTGCCTGTTTTTGTATGTGCACGCGCGGGAGGGGCACGCCGCCGCGCAGATTTCGTCCGCCTTTTCGGACTACCGGTCGGAGTCGCCTGGACGCGAGCATCACATCACGTTGCGCGATCTTCCGCAGCCTTACGCCACGACCTCGGCGGATGATTTTGCCCGGGTGATCGCGCGGCCTGCGAAGGCATGGCCGATAGTGCCGCCGGGATTCTCCGTGCAGCTCTACGCTGAGAGATTGCAGAATCCGCGGCTGCTGCGTGCGGCTCCCAACGGGGATGTCTTTCTGGCAGAGAGCGAGCCTGGAATCATCAAGGTTCTGCGCGGCGTTGACTCCAAGGGCGAGCGTGGAGCAGAGTGGGAGAGTTCGCCACCGGACTTAACAAGCCGTTCGGCATTGCTTTCTATCCACCGGGGCCGGAGCCGCAATGGGTTTACGTCGGCAACACCGATTCGGTGGTGCGCTTCCCTTATCGCAACGGAGAGCTGAAGGCGCGAGGCCCGGCGCAAAAAGTCTGCGACCTTCCGGGCGGCGGACTGCTCGAGGCGGCGGTCACTGGACGCGCGATATCGCGTTCTCGCTCGACGGCAAAACCATGTACGTCTCGGTAGGATCGCACTCGAACGACGACGACTCCGGACATGCATCCCGCCGAGAAAGATCGCGCGGACATTTTGCAGTTCAGTCCCGATGGAAGCGGCCAGAAGATCTTTGCGTCGGGCATTCGCAATGCGGTGGGAATCGCCATCCATCCCACCAGCGGAGAGCTGTGGGCATCGGTGAATGAGCGCGATGGACTCGGCGACAACCTTGTTCCCGATTACATCACGCATGTTCAGCCCACTGGCTTTTACGGATGGCCGTGGTGGTACATGGGGGGCGTGCAGGACCCTGCGACACAAGGGCAAGCACCCGGAGCTGAAAGACCGGGTCATTACGCCGGACGTGCTCATCCAGCCCCACAATGCTTCGCTCGAAATGATCTTTTACGAAGGCAAACAATTTCCGCCAGAGCTATCGCGGAGACATCTTCGCCGCCGAGCATGGCTCATGGAACAGGTCAGTCCGCACGGGATACGAGGTGATCCGAGTCCCGATGCATGGCGGCACACGCGCATTGGACCGATACGAGGACTTCCTGACCGGCTTTCGTTACGCCGGAGGGGAAGGTTTGGGGGCGTCCAGTGGGCGTTGCCGTCGCAGCCGATGGCAGTTTGCTGGTCAGCGATGACGGGGGCGACGTGATCTGGAGGGTGAGCTACGCCGATGGGCGTGGCGCAGGAAAATAAAATGAGCAGCCAGCAGAAGGCGCGGTGATCCGCGCCTTCTGCTGGAACCTTGAAGCTACTGCTGCTCCATCTCGGAGATCCACTCGGGGGGCTTCAGGATCTCGCGCGGTTTGGGGCCATCGGCAGGACCGACGATGCCGTCGCGCTCCATCAAGTCGATGAGATGGGCGGCGCGTCCGTAGCCAACGCGAAGGCGGCGTTGGATGCAGGGAAGTGGAGGCCTTGCCGAACTCGAAGACCAGGCGCACGGCATCGTTAAAGAGAGGATCGTTGTCATCGCCGTCTGCCTTCCAGTCCGCCCTCTTCCTTCACGCTGTTGCCCTCATCCTTGGGAGCGGCCAGGAAGCCGTGTTCGTACTGCGCGGTGGCCTGCGCCTTCCAGAACTCGACGGTGGAGGCGATTTCTTTTTCGGTGACAAACGGCGCATGCACGCGCAGCACACGCGAGGAGCCGCTGGGCAGGTAAAGCATATCTCCGCGTCCCAGCAGGGACTCGGCTCCGTTGGCGTCGAGAATGGTGCGCGAGTCGATCTTGGTGGCCACGCGGAACGACATGCGCGCGGGAAAGTTCGCCTTGATCAGTCCGGTGATGACATCGACGGAAGGGCGCTGCGTCGCCAGCACCAGGTGGATGCCGATGGCGCGCGCCATCTGCGCCAGGCGCGTGATGGATTCTTCGACGTTGGCGCCGTCCACCATCATCAGGTCGGCGAGTTCGTCGACGATGATGACGATGTAGGGCAGAGGCTTTTCTTCGGTGCCATCCTCAAATAGCGATGGCGTGTAGCCCTCTTCAAAGAGCCGGTTGTACTGGTCGATGTTGCGCACGCCCTTCTGCGCCAGCAGCTTCAGGCGATGTTCCATCTCGCGCACGGCGTTGCGCAGGGCGTTGCTGGCCAGCTTGGGCTCGCTGATGATCGGGGTGTAGAGGTGCGGCACGCCGTCGTAGTTGGTCAACTCGACGCGCTTGGGATCGACCAGGATGAGGCGCACCTGGTCGGGCGTGCTCTTGTAGAGCAGCGACATGATGAAGGCGTTGATGGCCACCGATTTGCCGCTGCCGGTCGATCCGGCGATGAGCAGGTGCGGCATGGTGTTCATCTCGGTGGTCATCAGGCGTCCGTTGATGTCTTTGCCGAGGGCAATCGTGATCTTTGATTTCGAGGCGGAAAATTCAGGGCTCTCCACCACTTCGCGCAGCCAGATGGTCTCGCGTTTTTCGTTCGGAACCTGGATGCCGACGGTGGATTTTCCGGCGACGCGCTCGATCAGGATGCTCTCGGCGCGCATGGCGAGGCAGAGGTCGTCCTGCAAGTCCGACGATGCGGCTGTACTTGATTCCCGCCTCGGGCTTGAATTCGAAGGTGGTGACCACCGGGCCGGGATTGATCTGCACCACGGTGCCGAGCACGCCGAACTCTTCGCACTTCTGCGTCAGGGTCAGCGCAAGTTCCTTCAGCTCCTGCTCGTCGTAGGCCTGCCGCGCCTCAGGACGGTGCAGCAGGGTGCTCGACGGCAGCTTCCAGGAACCCTGCTGTTTGGGCAGGGTGGTGCGGGGCTGGAGTGCGCTGCATCTGCCATCGCTACATCGGCGCGCACGCCAATCGCAATCGCCTCGCTGCGTTTCAACTGCGGCCGGCGCCGCTTCATATCCCGTGCTGGAGCGAGCCTGAAGAGCGTGCAGCCTCGGCCTGCATCCGCTCGATTCCCGAAAGTGGGCGCTCTTCGCCCGCGCTGTGGCGGACGGTATGTGGGCTGCGCCTCGCGCTGGTCGGCGCGGCGACGCTGATTTGGCGAGTCGGATGCGGTCACGATTTC
The DNA here is from genome assembly GCA_963787715.1 of uncultured Acidobacteriota bacterium. Classification (GTDB taxonomy): domain Bacteria; phylum Acidobacteriota; class Terriglobia; order Terriglobales; family Acidobacteriaceae; genus TOLSYN. The sequence continues at coordinate 413,931 of CAWBEC010000002.1, forward strand.
GACAATGGCCCTCGGATTGCGCGAGCGGCGTGTTGCATGACTGGGGAGGCCGACGGAGCTATCCGAAGCTGCGGCAAGGCGCGACTGTTTTGCCTCGGCTTCCTGCTGCTCGCGACTTGCCTGCTGCTCGCGCAGGCGCTGCTTGTTTGCCAGCAGCTTCAACTCACGAGCGCGGGCGCGGCGCGCCGCCAATCCTGAAAGCGGTCGCGCAGGGCGTAGAAAAATGTGAAGCGGGTTTGCAGCCAGAGCCGGACGGTGCTCAACGAAAACGCAGTCGCCATGTAAAGCGCCGCGGCAATGGCGGTGAGGGCAACGATGCAGGCTCCGGGATAGTTGAGGTAGTGCACCAGCAGATCGCCCAGCAGCCGGCCCAGCAGCCCTTCGATGGGAATCGCATGCACCCAGCGCACGGACCAGGGCAGGAGCGCGAGCAGCGCACTGGCAAAGGCCAGCAGAGAGAGCGCAGCCACAGCTTTCAGCACCGGATTTTCAACCGTGCGCGAACGCATCCAGCGCAGCGCCAGAAACAGCAGCATCACCGGCAGCAGGAAGGCCATCACACCCATCGCCTGCAGCATCAGGTCCGCCGAGTAGGCGCCCACCAGGCCGATCCAGTTGTGCGCGGGGCGGCCGATGCGGGGGATTGGCCGCTGTGTTCAGCGAGCGGTCCAGGGGGGAATAGGAGGCCATGGCCAGCAGCATGAGCACGGCGGTGGCAATCAGCAGGATGCCGATCAGCTCATTGAGCCGCTTGCTTTGCGTGGGAACAAACAATCGGGAGAGAACCGTCATATATTGGCGTGGAGGAACGCGAGCGGACAGACACATCGCAAAAAGCTAACCCAGCGCGCACTAGTCGCGCGTGTGTCCGTCCGATCAACGCCAGAGCAAGATCATTATGACGCAATCGGGAGCAAAAGCGGAGCGCAATCGGCGGCGCAAGGGTTATGAGACGGATACGCGGCTATTTGAGCGCGAACCAGAGCACAACCGCGCCGACCACAATGCGGTAGACGGCAAAGGGCACAAAACCGTGCTTGCGCACCCAGTTCATAAACCAGGCGACGACACCGTAGGCGACCACGAAGCTGACCAGAAAACCAATCGCCAGCGTGATCCAGTTCTGGGAGCTCATTGCCAGGTTTCCGATTGCCGCCGGTTCGCCATGATGCGGACGCAGGCTTTTGAACAGGTCGTAGCAGGTCGCCACGACCATCGTGGGGATGGAGAGGAAGAACGAGAACTCCAGGGCGGCGGCGCGCGACATGCCTGCCAATTGCCCGGCGGCGATCGTGGACATGGAGCGCGAGGTCCCGGGGAAGACCGCCGAGAGCGTCTGGCATAGGCCGATCCAGACCGCCTGCCCGAGCGACATCTCCTCGACATGGTCCGTGTGATGCGCCAGCACTCCGCGGGCGTAGAGCGCATCGACGACCCACATAACTATGCCGCCGATTACCAGCGCCGAGCCCATGATTACAAGGCTCTCAAGATGCTTACCGATCACTTTGGTGAGCAGAAAGGCCGGAGCCGCGGTGCAAACGAAGGCAATCGCCACCAGGGTCAGCGGATGCGTCAACACGGTGCGGTCGCCACGCTCGCCATTGGGAAAGGTTGCGATGAATTTTGCGATGCGTTCGCGGAAATAGAAAGGCAGGGTAAGGATGGCGCCTAACTGAATCACGATGGCAAACATCTTCCAGTACCCGTCATCGAGGGCGATGCCCAGCAGCGACTGGCAGATGCGCAGATGCGCAGTGGAGCTGACGGGAAGAAACTCAGTCAGTCCCTCAACAATTCCAAGGATGAGAGCAAGAAAATAATCGTGCATGACGGTGTTTTGAGTGTATCAGCTCAGGAAGAGTGAATGATGAATGTTGAGTACGGGGTTCTCAATCCACTGAGGTGCCCATGCTTTACTCCACCGCCGTGCCATAGACGGGGACATTCTTTTCAATCATGTAGAGCAGGCGCTCGGCTTTGGCATTCCACTCCGGGCTGGCGTTCTTTTGGATTGTTTTTTGCGCCGAGGCCACCGCGCGCTTCTGCGCCTCGGGAACTTTTGCCGATTGCCCCTCGCCGGTGTAGATCGTCATCATCGAGGCCCAGCGGTAGGCTGCATTGTAGTAGGCCTCGGCGGCATAGGGCGAGTTAGGATGCTCGTTGGCATACTTCTCGTAAACTTCGGCTTCCTTCTCAGGACACTTGGAAGCAGCGGCCCAATCACCGCACATCTTGTTTTCCAGTATCTCGAAGGCGGCCATATCGTCCCACTTAGTGCCGGGGAATTTCTTGTGCACCAGGCGCATGGCCTGCTCGTCGATCGGCTGCCGGTCCTGCGCACTCATTTCTTTGTAGGAGGGGCGCGACTGCATATCCTCTTTGTCGAGCTGCCACTGGATGTCGGCGGCGCGATAGAGCGCCTCGGCTGCCAGCGGCGACTTTGGAAAGAGGTCGAAGACGCGGAAGTAGAGCCGCCTGGCATCGGCTGCGGTGCCCTTGCGTCCGTGGCTGCGGCTGGCCTGGTCCTCGCAGTCGGCAGCTTCGCCGAAGAGTATCTGGTCGCCCTTTGGGGTGACCTCGCTGATGTATCCCTTGTCCAGAATCCATCCGGTTACGTTGCGCGTGTTTGGGGCCTCGGGATCGGGATTATAGGCTGCGTCGGTCAGGGTAGCGATTACGTGTACCCAGCCGGGAGTGCGCTCCAGTACCACCGCCTCACGTCCTCGATCGGTGGTTAGCCAGTTTGGCGCTGGCCACGTCCGGAGCTACGTAGATCACAGCTGCGCGAATGACGGTCCCGCGCTCGTTGGCAAGGGCGGTCGCGCACAGGAGGGCGCAGCAGAGGATGCACTGCGTTATTCGCAAACCAATTCGCACTGCAACAGCGTGCCCCCACATTCGCCAACTGCGGGCGGATGTGGGCCATCCGCCTCCGGCAAGCGAATTCTGTCTTGCGCCACCCAGCTTTGTCATTGTTTCTCCAGCAGCTCTATCACCAGCTGCTCATGCAAGTGTCCGATGTGATCCTCGCGTGAGCTGTTGCTCTCAGCCGCGCTCGGCGCAGGATGTGTCCAGCAGGTCGAGCATCTTTTTCATCCAATGTATCAGCCGGAACTGGTCCATCACACTGGCGCGCGCCTACCTCGACATGGCCGATGGCCGGTGAGATCAGCGCGCTCCGCAGAACGCCTGCAGGCAGGTCGTGCTCGAGCCACAGCGTCTCGGTTGGAGGCACCACGTTGTCGGACGAGCCGTGCAGCAGCATCACCGGGACGTGAACCTTCGCCAGGTAAAAGTGCGGAGAGGCGGCGTCGAGCTCCGGCTTGACGGCGGCCAGGCCGCGCCGGGTATCAGCCACCAGCGATTTGGTGTCGTGCGCAAAGAGCTGGGCCATGCGCGCCTGTCCTTGCGGACTCAGCTTGGCGGCGTCGGCGTGCGCCTGCGGCAGGTGCTCCCATAGCAGCGTGCGCAAGGTGAGGCGCGCCTGTGCGACATCCTGCGGAGCAAAGAAGGCCGAAGCATGAGAGTAGGCCGTAACCAGCGAGCCATACTCGTGCGCCTTCATTTTGAGCAGGGTGCCGTCGGGGGCACGGGTCTCGTCGGTTTCATAGAAGTCCAGCACGCGGTGCAGGTCGTCGTGCGCGCCGATGGCAATCACGGCCGTGAGCTGCTGCTGCACCGCCTCGATCGCTGGCGGCGATCAATGCCATGCCGCCGGCGAAGCTCAGTCCCAGCAATCCTACCTTGGGAGCGCCGCTGCGCCGCGCCAGTTCATGCACGGCGTCGCCAATCACCACCGCCGAGCTCTTCGTGATGTTGTAGTCGGCGAGTTCGTCCACCTGCTGGGGTGAGCACGAGGTAGCCATGCGAGGCCAGCGCTCGCGCAAAGCGCCGCAGCCGGGGCTCATCCATGCCGAGGTGGTGCACGCCGGGAACCACGACGACGGGGCTGGGTGGGCGATTCCGATTGGGTGATAGAGCCGCGCCCGCTCCGTGGTCAGGCTGGTGGAATGTAATCACCTCTTCGCTGACGGGGTTGGCGTCGAAGTCCGATATCGCGCGACTGCGGCGTGTCGGCGATCACCATGAGGATGGAAACTGCGCGCAGGTGGTCGTAAACGGTTGGGGCGATCGCCAGAAACAGCAGCGGCAAAAAGGGAAGTACGAGAAAAATGCGGGAGTAGCGCCGAAGGCGAGGAGTAACCTGGGGCGACAGGCTGCGCCGTGGCTGTTACAGGAGACATAAGATCGTTGTACCCCGCTTGCCCTGCAGGGAAGTCTCAACGCTTCGATTCATCATCATTTCATGCGCGAGGCAACTTATAAATCTCTACGATGACCGGGATGATAAGCGGCCGCCGCTGCGTATTGCGGTTGATATAGCGCTTCAGATCCACCCGGATTTTTTCCTTGATCATGCCGTAATCGGCCACTTCTTCCTTGGTGGACTGTTCCAGGGTTCGCCGCACGGTGCCGCGCGCTTCTTCCACAAAGCCGTTGTCGTCGGGGCTCCGGCAAAGCCGCGCATCACGATCTCCGGAGTTCCTTCCAGCTTGCCGGTCAGCTTGTTGATGGCCAGAATCGGCATCACGAATCCGTCTTCGCTGAGATGTCTGCGGTCACGGATGATGAGCTCCTCGACCATATCGGAGTTCGAGCCCGAGTCGATGCAGATGCGGCCCACCGGGGCTTCGCCCACGCGCCGGGCGCCCAGTTCGTCGAATTCCAGAATGTCGCCGGTCTCGATCATGATGACGTGTCCAACCGCGCCCTTCATGCGCGCCCGCCATTTCGGCGTGGCGCTTGAGTTGGCGGTACTCGCCGTGAATGGGAATGAAGTAGCGCGGACGCACGAGGTTGATGATCAGCTTCAACTCTTCCTGGCTGGCGTGTCCGCTGACGTGTACCGGCGGCTTGGAGCCGTCGTCGTAAATCACCTTGGCGTCGCGGCGGAACAGGTGGTCGATGACCCGGTAGATGCCTTTTTCGTTGCCGGGAATCACCCGCGAGCTGAGCACCACGGTGTCGCCCGCCTCAATCTTGGCGTGGCGGTGGTTGTCCACGGCGGCGCGTGACAGCGCGCTCATCGGCTCGCCCTGGGTGCCGCTGATCATCACCATGACCTGCTCGGGCGGATAGTCGCGAATCTGTCCTGGAGTAATAAACGCCGAGGAAGGCAGATTGATGTAGCCGAGATCCTGCGCAATTTCGGTGGACTCGGTGAGGCTGCGTCCGACCAGCGCGATCTTGCGGTGGAACTGGTGCGCCATCTCGGTGGCCATCTTGATGCGGTGAATCGAAGACGAGAAGCAGGAGACGAAGAGCCTTCGCCGGGCGTGGGTGAAAATCTCTTCGAACTTGGGACGTACGGCGCGCTCGCTGGGGGTGAAGCCGGGCCGCTCGACGTTGGTCGAGTCCTGCAGCAGGGCCAGCACGCCCTCCTTGCCGTATTCGGCGAAGGCGTGCAGGTCGAACAGCTTGTTGTCGGTCGGGAGTGAGAATCAATCTTGAAGTCGCCGGTGTGAATGATGACGCCAAGCGGGGTATGCACGGCGAGCGACACGGCATCCACGATGGAGTGCGTGACCTGGATGGGATGAATCGTGAACGGGCCGAGCTGGAAGCGCTTTCCCGGCACCATCTCGTTCAGCTCCGCGTTTTCCAGCAGGCCGTGCTCTTCCAGTTTGTCTTCCACGTAGGCGAGGGTGAACTCGGTGGCATAGACGGGCACGTTGAGCTCGGAGATCAGCCATGGGATGCCGCCGATGTGGTCTTCATGCCCGTGGGTGAGCAGAACGCCGCGAACCTTGTCGCGGTTTTCAATCAGGTAAGTGAGGGCGGGAACGACGATATCCACGCCGAGCAACTCGTCCTCAGGGAACATCATTCCGGCGTCGATGACGATGATGTCATCGTTCCAGCGGATGGCCATGCAGTTCATTCCGAACTCGCCCAGGCCACCGAGAGGCACAATGTGAAGTTTTCCGGCTGGCATAAACCTTGATGCTAGCACATGCGGCGGGCCCTGGCAGAATTCCGGCGCAGGGGTAGCGCAGGGACGACGCCGCCTGGAAACGTGCGAATTGCGATTCTTGCCGTGCGAAATTGCGCGGGTACACCTTTTTCTTCGTGCCGCATCCTACTACACTGGTGGGCTATTCGGCTGATTCTGCAGAGAACGGTTCCTGGCTCGCCGGGCGCCTGGAGACGGCGTTCAAATCGGCGCTGACCCGCGCCTATGAGAGGTCCGCGTGGAACCGGAGCAGTTCCTCATGCACCTTCGATGGCGCACGGAGTTGCGGCCGCCAGCTATGAGGGATTTTCACGGTGCCGGTGGCCGAGCTGGATTCGATTGCCCGAGCAGACCGTGCGCGGCGCGATGAAGATGGCCGGCGCAGAAGGTGCGGGCATGGGGCTCGGCGGCTTTGCCACGATGGTGCCCGACCTGGGAATCCTGTCGGCGATCACCATGCGCATGGTGCAGAAGCTAAGCCTGATTTACGGCTTCCAGTTCAACACCGACGAAGAAGTTGCCGAGCTGTGGGTCGCGGCTGCCACCGCGGCTGGAGTTGACATCAGCAAGGAACTGCTGGAGAGGACCGTGCTGAAGAGCTTTGTGCAGCGCGTGATTGGGCGGATCGCCGCGCGCGTCAGCGCCGAATTTGCCGAGAAGGCGGTCGCGCGGGCGGTTCCCGTCCTCAGCTGCGCGGTCGGTGCCGCTCTCAATTACTACTTTGTGCGGGCATGGGGAGATCGCGCCCTGGCTCATTTCCGTCAGCGGCACTTGGAAGAGCGCAACCGCCGCACCCCACGGCCGATACTGCTCGGCCCGATGCCAGGCTTCGCAATCAGCAAGCTTGAGAACGTTGCAAGCTATCTTGAGTTGGAATTGTTTCCGTCCTGACCTTTGTTTTTGTCATCTCCGCCGCTGTCGCCATGCAAGATTCCCACCATCTTTCCCCAGAATCCCTTTTTCTTTTCAGTAGGCGCGGCTTCGACCGGCGGAGGCTGCTGCTGTCCCCCAACCGGATTGCCGCTGACCTGGCGTGGCTGGTTCGGGGGGAAGACTCGTGCGGGTTGGTTGACCGGCGGAGGCGCCGGCTGCGGGGACGCCAAGGATCTTCTGGAAGACGTTGCGCTGATCGGCGCGGTCGCAGGTCTCCTTCGGCTCCGAGCCTTCGACGAAGGCTGAGTTGTATGCTTCCGGGCAGCTTGCGGTGGCAAGCAGGTTGGTGGTCTTGTCCAGTGAGACGGTGACCACGCCGGCTGGGCGGAGTGAATTCGGCGGTGTTGCTGTATTGCGGCAGGCGCACGGCCCGCTTCATGAACTCGGCCCAGATCGGTCCCGCCGTCGAGCCGCCAGCCAGTTTCAGATCGCTGTAGTCGTCATAGCCGACCCACACAATGCAGAGCAGGTTGCTGGTGTAACCGGCAAACCAGGCATCGTGCGAGGTGCCGGTTTTGCCCGCCGCCGGAGCCGTGAAGCCGCGCGCCCGAACCGTGAAGCCGGTGCCGTGGTCGATCACGTTCTGCATCATGTTGGTGACCACGTAGGCCACGCGCGGGTCCAGCACCGGGCGCTTATCATTGTGGAAGTCTTCCACCACGTCGCCGTTGGGCTGCGCGGATGGAGTGGATCAGCAGGGGGTCGATGCGCGACGCCGCTGTTGGCCAGCACCGTGTAGGCTCCGGCCATTTCGATCGGGCTGGCGTCGTAGGCTCCCAGCGCCGCCGCCGGAGTCGCCTTCACGCTGGCGATTCCCGCGTTCCTGGCGAGCTCGGCAACCTTGTCGTAGCCGACCATCTCGGCCATCTTGACGGTGGCGTTGTTAAGCGACATCTGCAGCGCGTAGCGCGCCGTCACCTGGCCGTGATACTCATTCTTGTAATTGCGCGGGTCGTACACCTTGCCGTCGAATTCAAAGGTCGTCGGTGAATCGTCGATCAGCGAAACCTGCGTAAACACCGGGTCGGTGCCCTCCGCCGTGAGAGCCGAATTCATCGCCGCGGCATAGACAAAGGGTTTGAAGATGGAGCCGGTGGGACGTTTGGCGATGGCGTGATTCAACTGGCTGAAGCCGTAATTTCTGCCGCCAACCAGGGCCAGCACTTCGCCGGTATGAGGGTCCAGCGCCACCAGCGCGACCTGGGGAACGGGACCGGCGACCTTTGTTTCCTGAACCGTTGCGTTCTTTCCTGTGCCGACTTTCACCCGCCGCGTGCGCTGCTTTGCCACCTGCTCGTCCACCAGCTTGATGCCCTCGGCGACGGCCTCGGCGGCGGCGTGTTGCAGCTCCGGGTCGAGCGTGGTGTAGATGCGATAGGCGTTCTCGTTCAGGTCGGATTCGGAGTACTTGCTTGCGAGCGTGTCCTTCACCAGAGTCGACAAAATAGGGAGCGTCGCTGGCTTCCACGTTGGGTGCGGTGAGCTTGAGCGGAGTGGCTTTGGCGGCTTCGCACTGCTCGCGGGTGATCGCCGCCGGTCTCCACCATCGACTCCAGCACGATGTTGCGCCGCTCCAGCACTTTTTCGGGGCGCTTGTATGGGTTCCACAAATTGTTGGGCGACTGAATGATGCCGGCGATCATGCGCCGCTTCGGGCAGCGTGATCTCCTTGATGTCTTTGCCAAAGTAGGAGCGCGCCGCCTCGCCAAATCCGTTGATGGAAAACGATCCGCGCTGGCCCAGGTACACCTGGTTTGCATAGAACTCGAAGATTTGCTGCTTGTTGAACTTCTGTTCCAGCTCCACCGCAATCAGCATCTCCGTCAGCTTGCGGCTGATCGTCTTTTCCGGGGTCAGAAAGAAGCTGCGGGAGATCTGCATAGTGATGGTCGATGCCGCCGCGGCGCCTGCCCGTCCCACGTACGTCGGTGATGAACGATCCAACGAGGCTGAACCAGTTAATGCCGCCATGCTCAAAAAACTTGCGGTCCTCGATCGCCAGCACCGCATCCACCATCGACTTTGGGCAGTTCGTCGTAGGTTAGAATCTGGCGCTTGGTGCGGTCCTGTCCTTGAAAGAGAGCGGTCACCAGCTCGGGTTCAAGCTCGTAGCGAGTCCAGCGTCTCGCCGGGGCTGGTGCCGACGCCGAGAATACGATCGACCCGCCCGTCAGGGCCGACCAGAATTTTGGCTCCATCCGTGGAGTGATAGGATTCGCCGCCGGGACGAACCTCGATTCCACCTGGGATCATCCGGAAGGTGCCCATTGGCGAGTCCGCCTTGTTACTGGCGTCGATGTAGCCGGCGCGCCGCAGCATGGCCGCAATCTGCGCAGGCGAGAATCTGGTCTCCGGGATGTACCGTAACCGGCCGCGCATAGATCTTTGCCGAAGTCGAAAAGATCTGCCCGCTCATTTTCTTGGTGATGATGCGTTCGTAGCGAATGTAGTAAAAGGCAAAGACCCCGAAGCAGCACAGCGCGAAGATGATGAAGACGGCGACGGCGGTGCGAAGCATCGGGTTGCGTGCTCGAGAGGAAGTGGTCGGAATTTTTAATTTGATGGCCACGATGGATGCTGTCTGTATTGTAAGACACCGGAGTGGAGCAAGGAAGCGCCGAAGGAAAGACTAGCGCGAGAGCTTCGGGAGCGACAGGTACACAGCAGTAAACGCAGCTTCGGCTGCAATCGCGGACAGCGAAATTCGGCGCAGTCCTCGCAATTAAGCAATTTGGAATCGGCTGAGCTCATGCGCTTCTCTGTCTTAAGATGGATTCGTCTCCGTCGCTACTTGGCCATCACGTTCTTATTCTTGCTTGCGGTCTTGAAGTTCAGATCCAGCGGGTAAAAGGGCAGATCCACACGGACCGTGTAAGCGGCCGAAATGCTGAGGTCGTTAGCGCCGCGCTGCACCGTGACCTCCTCTGGCGTGAGTGGGACATCGAGCTCGTTGGCTTTCTCCGCGATCTCACTTGCAATCGCGTCTTCGCTCTTGGTGGAGTAGGTGGCGGTGATCGCCTGGTCATCGATCATCCGGCCCAGCTTGAAGTTGCCCCAATAGGCAGGGAAGACCTTGTAGAGAACAAAGCCTCCCACCAGAAGCAGCAGCAGTCCAAAGATCGACTTCAATTCCTTCATATTTATCCTCCAGAAGCACGCCTGGCGTAATGCCTAAGCTTCACGCCTGAGCGCGCGGATCATAAAGATTATGGAGATACGTCAGAGTCTCTGTCACGGCAACATCCACCGATTGCGCCTTTGCGCGTTCGACCACTTCTACCTTGCCTTCGGCCAGCTTCTTGCCGATGTTTATGCGATATGGAATGCCGACCAGGTCGGCGTCCTTGAACTTCACTCCCGGGCGTTCATCGCGATCGTCGAGGAGCACGTCATATCCGGCAGCTTCCAGCTCAGCGGCGATCTTCTCCGAGGCCTCGACCAGCGCCGCGTCCTTTACATTCGTGGGCACAACAACCACGGTGAACGGAGCTATCGACGGCGCTAGCCAGAAGCCGTTGCCGTCATGGTTCTGCTCGATGCACGAGGTCAGGATACGCTCCATGCCGATGCCGTAGCTGCCCATGATGACGGTGACTTCCTTGCCATCCTTGTCCAGAACCTTTGCGCCCATGGATTCGGCGTACTTGGTTCCGAGCTTGAAGATGTGTCCGATCTCGACCGCCTTGCCTAACTTCAGCGACGCGCCGCAGCGCGGACAGCCTTCGCCTTCGACCACGTTGCGCAAATCGGCAACTTTGGTCACTTCAAAGTCCACGTTCAGGTTCAGTCCGGTGAAGTGATGATCGAGTTCGTTGGCTCCGCTCACCAGGTTCTTGCGACCGCGCAGAGCTTCGTCTAACACCACGATGAACTGATTAGCTTCGCCTGCGTAATTGGCCGTGCCGCTGCTCTCGACCAACTTTGCCAGCTTCAGCCCTACCGGGCCAAGGTATCCGGCAGGGGAGCCAAAGTGCTTCACAATCTCTTCTTCCACCATGGGACGGAAATCGCGCCCGCCGAGCGCCGACGAGAGCTTGGCCTCGTTCAGTTGATCGTTGCCGCGCATGAGCACCAGCAGCGGACGCGTGACCGGCTTGCCTGCGGCACCCGCACCGTCGGTGGAAATCTCGGTAACGATATAGGCCAGCGACTTCATGTTGTTGTTCACCGGAGTCTTGAGGAAGGCTGCGACCTCATCGATGGTCTTTGTTCCCGGCGTGTAAACCTTATCGCGAGCGCCGCCTGGGTTGGCCGCAAGTTCTTCGACAACTTCGAGCTTCGATGTAGCTTTCTCCAAGTTTGCTGCGTAGCCGCACTTGCCGCAAGATGCCACGAGGTCCTCGCCGGCGTCGGTGTAGACCATGAACTCCTGGGACTGCGAGCCGCCCATTGAACCCGAGTCGGCCTCCACGGCGACAAACTCGAGTCCGCAGCGTTTGAAGATGCGGCGATAGACGGCGTCATGTAACTCAAAGCTTTTGTCGAGACCCGCGCGGTCGATGTCAAAGGAGTACGAGTCCTTCATGGTGAACTGGCGCACCCGCAGCAGCCCGCTCTTGGGGCGCGGTTCGTCGCGGAACTTAGTCTGAATCTGATACCAGATCTGGGGAAGTTGTTTGTAGCTGCGCAGCTCCTTGCGCGCGATGTCGGTCATGATCTCTTCGTGGGTCATGCCGAGGCAGAGGTCTGCGCCTTTGCGGTCCTTGAGGCGGAACATGTTGTCGCCCATCACGGACCAGCGGCCGCTGGCCTCCCAGACCTCGCGCGGGTTCAGCGCAGGCAAGTAGAGCTCCTGCCCGATGGCGTCCATCTCCTGGCGCACAATGTTGGTGATCTTGAGCATGGTTCTCTGGGCCAGGAAGAGGTAGGAGTAAATTCCAGCCGCCAACTGGCGGATATATCCGGAGCGCACCAGGAACTTGTGGCTGGCGACTTCGGCGTCAGCAGGCGCCTCACGGAGCGTGGGGATGAACAACTTGGACCAGCGTTGCATAGAATGAATGAATTCCCGTCTGAAAGTGGTGAAAGTTGATTGTAGCAAGTCGGAGGGGAAAGGTTTAAAGATTCAGGGGTAAGATCGCAATGCGGGGTTCCGCTCGCACCCCTGAACTCGCCATTCGCGGCCTTAAGTCGCATTCGGGTAGGAACCGGATTGTTCACCGTTGCTGAGAACTGTACACTCTAATGCAAGCTAACCTCCAGAATTCTGGCTTGCGGCACCCTCTCCTGTCCAGAATCGATTGTGGGGTTAGTCTTAGGAGGCAACACATTGTCGTCACAAAACCGCTTTCTTTTCACGTCTGAGTCGGTGACCGAGGGGCATCCCGACAAAATCGCAGACCAGATCTCTGATGCAATCCTCGACGCCTGCCTGGAGCAGGATCCTTACAGCCGCGTAGCGTGTGAAACTCTCACCTGCACCGGGCTGGTCGTGATTGCGGGCGAAATTACCACTAGCGCTTATGTCGATTTCCAGTCATTGGTGCGCGGCGTCGTCAGCTCGATTGGATATGACAATGCCCTTTATGGCTTCGACTCGAACACCTGCGCGGTGATCTCGAGCATCAACAAGCAGAGTGGCGATATCGCCATGGGTGTGGACACCGGCGGGGCCGGCGACCAGGGCATGATGTTCGGCTATGCCACCAACGAGACTCCGGAGCTGATGCCAACCCCGATCTCGCTGGCGCACAAGCTGGCGCAAAAGCTCACCGAAGTGCGCAAGAACGGCAAGCTGCAATATCTGCGCCCGGACGGAAAGAGCCAGGTTACGGTTGAATACGACGAGAACAATAAGCCGCTGCGCATCGATGCCGTGGTGGTTTCTACCCAACACGCGGATACGGTGAGTACCGATCAGCTCCGTGCCGACATCCTCAAGAATGTCATTCAGGCCACCCTTCCTGCCAGCCTTCTCGATGAAAACACCAAGTACCACATTAATCCGACTGGCCGCTTCGTCGTCGGCGGACCGATGGGCGATACCGGGTTGACCGGCCGCAAAATCATCGTGGACACCTATGGTGGCATGGGCCGTCACGGTGGTGGCGCGTTCAGCGGCAAGGATGCGACCAAGGTCGATCGCTCCGCCGCCTACATGGCGCGCTATATCGCCAAGAACATTGTGGCGGCCGGCCTTGCCGACCGCGCCGAGGTTCAGCTCGCTTACGCCATCGGCGTCGCCGAGCCGGTCAGCGTGTTGGTGGAAACCTTTGGCACCGGCAAGGTGGACAGCGAAATCCTCGGAGACTTGGTGCGCAAGAACTTTGCACTGACCCCCAAGGGGATCATCGAGTCGCTGAACCTGCGCCGCCCAATCTTCCGGAAGACTGCTGCCTACGGCCACTTTGGCCGCAACGACAGCGACTTTACCTGGGAGAAGACGGACAAGGCCGAAGCTCTGCGTGATGGCGCCAAGGCTGCCCAGGCTGCTGCGGCAAAGTAGATTGTAATGAGCAACAAGAGAGGGCGCCGCTGGTGCGGTGCCCTCTTGGTTTAGGCTGGCGCTGGGTAGGCACTATGCGCCTTTCGCCTGCGAGAATCCTATTGCAGGCTCACCAAGGGTTCCTTGTCCTCTACATTCTGCTCTTCTAGCCCGTCCACAATCTGCTTGGCGCGATCCAACGCGTGCTGAATATTGTTGCAGATATTCTCCGCTCCAATCTGTTGCACGAAGACGTTCTGATGGATCAACCGCGAAGGGTGTTCTTTGGCCCCACACAAAAGCAGGTGACGGCCGGAAGACCTGAGGCGGCCGGCAACCTCCTCAATCGCGCCCAAGCCCGTGGAGTCAATGGTGCTCATATCGCGCAGGCGCAGAATGACGACTGGCGGCAAGCTTTCCAGGCGACGAATGATGACCTCCAGCTTTTGCGCCGCTCCGAACATCAGCGCTCCCTGCACGCTGTAGACCTCAACGTAGTTCGGGATGTGCTTATCGTGCAGAACGTGAGGGCGTAAGTTGTGCATGTAATCTTCGGTCACAGCGGAGACCGAGGTGGTCTCGGCGACTTGGCGGATGAAGGTGAGCGCCGCCAGGATCATGCCGAACTCAACCGCCGTCGTCAGGTCGGCCATAACCGTCAGGCTGAAGGTGACCAGCCACACCGCAACCGCCGACTTGTTGAGTTGCAGCAGGCGAATCGTCTCTCCCCATTGCCCCATGTTGTAGCTGACGACGAAGAGGATCGCAGCCAGCACGGCCATTGGAATGAAGCGCGCCATGGGGGCGGCAAACAAGAGCACCGCCAGCAAGGTGACGGCATGGATGATGCCGGCAACCGGAGTGCGCGCACCCGAGCGGATGTTGGTCGCCGTACGGGCAATCGCGCCCGTCGCCGGCAGCCCGCCGAAGATCGGCGAGACGATGTTGGCCACGCCCTGTGCTACCAGTTCAACGTTGGGATTGTGCTTGTCGCCGCACATGCTGTCGGCCACCACGGCTGACATAAGAGACTCAATAGCGCCCAGCATCGCAATGGTGACCGCCGAGGAGATCAGCGGCAGAATCAGGTTCGTGTGAAATTCAGGAAGCTGCAGGTGCGGCAGGCCGGCGGGAATGCCTCCAAAGCGCGTGCCGATCGTCTCCACCGGCAGATGCAGCAGCGTCGCCGCCGCAGTTCCCGCAACCAGGGCGATAATGTATCCCGGAACGCGTTTGGTGATGCGCGGAGTGGCGAGGATCACCACCAGAGAGATCACACTCAGGGCGGTGGCCGGGAGCGAGATGGTGCTCGCGTGCTCGATCAACTCCTTCATGCGCGCGAAAAATTCACCCGGATTGTGCTCCAGGCGCAGACCGAAGAAGTCACGAATCTGTGTGCTGGCAATCAGAACCGCAATGCCGTTGGTAAAGCCCATCACCACCGGGCGCGGAATGAACTGCACCGCCTTGCCCAGGCCAGTGACGCCCATGATGACCAGCATCACGCCCGCCATCATCGTGCACAGGAAGAGACCGTGAATTCCATGCTTGGCGAGGATTCCGGCGATCACTACGACGAACGCGCCGGTGGGGCCGCCGATCTGCATCTTCGACCCTCCCAGCAGGGAGATGAGAAAGCCGGTGATGATCGCACAGTAAATGCCTGCCTGCGGCGTCAATCCGCTGGCGATGGCAAAGGCCATAGCCAGTGGCAGCGCAACCAGGCCAACGGTGATGCCCGCCGCGAGATCGGCGGCGAAGATGCGCGCCGAGTAGCCCTTCAGGCAGAGGACAGACTTTGGAAGAAACTGCTCCAAACGCGATTTTGAAATTTCCATTGAACTCACATCATAACTCCGTTTTCGCCGTGCCATTGTCCGGGTAAACACCTTAACCATGCTCAAGAGTGCTTGCGGAGATAGTATCGTTGGATCATGACCGGCGCATACAAGCCGAAGAAATCCGCAGCGAAAAGCAGCATGTTCGCCGATATGCTACGACAGGTGCGCCGAGTGCCGCGCGGCAAGGTTGCGACCTATGGCGACATAGCATACGCTGCGGGCTATCCCGGCGCGGCACGGCAAGTGGCCTGGGCCCTGCATGCAGAGAGCGCGGGATTGCCATGGCATCGAATCGTAGGTGCGGGCGGAACGATTCTGCTGACCGGAGAGCATGGCTTTGAACAGCGCCTGCACCTGCAGGCCGAGGGCGTCGGATTCGTGGGGTTGAAGGTGAACATGGTGGAGCATCACCACGTCTTTACCGCGACCAAAGAGAGCGCGCGCAACGCTGCGCAAAAAAAGCGTGCGAGAGGCGCCTCGGAAGTCACGCGGGCAGGGATTCGACGTCCGCGTAATTAGAGGATATACGAGCGATCCATAGAGATTGGCTAGACCAGCTCGACCCCCCACAAATCGTGCAAGTGGACGACCCCTTGGAGTTCGTTGGCTCCCGTGACGACCATGAGCGAGGTGATCTTTTTCTGCTCCATGAAGTCGAGGGCCTGGGCCGCGAAGGCTTCGGGTGAGATGGTGCGGGGATTGCGGGTCATGCATTGCTCGGCCGTGAGGTCGAGCACGTCTTTGCCACGATGCTCGAGCATGCGTCGCAGGTCGCCGTCGCTGATGATGCCAATAAGGGCATCGCCCTGAGTGACGGCGGTGATGCCGAGTCCTTTGCGCGACATCTCGTAGATGACATCGATCATCGGCGTGGACGGCGCAACGCGTGGGATGGCGCTGCCAGTGTGCATCAGCTGGGAGACGCGGGCAAGGCGCTTGCCGAGTTTGCCGCCGGGATGGAGGTCGGCAAAGTCCTCGGCGCGGAAGCCACGGCGCTCGCTGAGAGCGACGGCGAGGGCATCGCCGAGGGCGAGCATAGTTGTCGTGGAAGCGGTGGGAGCAAGGCCGAGCGAGCAGGCCTCCTTGTGGATGGAGCAGTCGAGCGCAACGTCAGCGGTCTGAGCGAGCGACGAGGGCAGGGTGCCGTTCCTGGGATGGAGGCAGTCGCCGGTGAAGGTGATAAGGCACGCGCCAAGGCGCTTGATGGTAGGTAGCAGTTCGAGAATCTCGAACGTTTCACCCGAGGCCGAGAGCGCCAGCACGAGGTCGCCTCGCATGACCATGCCGAGATCGCCATGCAGGGCTTCAGCGGGATGGAGGTAGAGGGCAGGGGTTCCGGTTGAGGCGAAGGTGGCGGCGAGCTTGCGGGAGATGAGTCCGCTCTTGCCCATGCCGGTGACGACTACGCGCCCGGCGCAGCCAAGAATAAGCTCGAGGGCGCGCTCGAAGTCGGCGGCCATCGGGCCGGCGATGCGATCGGCCAGGCGGCGCAGCGCCTCGGCTTCAATGCGAATAACGTTTTCACCAGTGGTCATGAGGGATGAGCGCGGGGGCTTACGCAACACAGCGCAGCGCTTGCGCTTTCAATTAACGTCCGTGAGAGTTACCGCTGGTTATCGTACCATGTAGGGATGGAAAGATACTTGCGGGTTTGGGCCGTTGTGCTGTGCATGGCCGCCGGAATGGCGGCGCAGACGAGCGAGGGCGCGAGGTTCACGCCGGGAACGCAGGAAATTGGCTTCTGGGGCGGCTACTCGCCGGATTCGACGGTTGGCATCGGCAAGGTGACGGACCGGAAGTTCTTCGAGCTGGACGGACAGTACACGGTGACCATGCTGGCCGGGCGGCAGGTAGCCTTGAAGGGAGTTGTAGAGGTGGTTCCGGTGGCGCTGCTGAACGAGCCATCCGAAGTTTACTTCAACTCGAAGCATCAGCCGGTGACCGTGCGGGCGGGGGCGACGACCTACGCGGGCGGAGCCACACCGCTGGGCCTGCAGGTGAACTTCCGCAACGGACACCGGGTTCAGCCGTTCTTCGACTCCCATGGCGGGATGCTCTACTTTACACGGCAGGAGCCGGTGCCGGGCTCCTCGCAGTTCAACTTTACCTTTAACTTTGGCGCGGGCGTGCAGGTGTTTACCGGCAAGCGCTCCTCTCTGCTGCTCGGCTTCAAGTACCACCACATCTCGAACGCCAATACCGCGACGCAGAATCCGGGAGTAGATAACAGTGAGGCCTATGCGGGATGGCTGTGGCGCTGGAGAGACGGGCGGTAACGGGTGCCCTCCTCTACTTAACGATTGTCTGCCTTATGGCTAACAACTGTTCAAGCATCGCTTTAAGGTTTGCGAGCGGGAGGGCGTTGGCTCCGTCGCTTTTGGCGGTGGCGGGGTTGTCGTGGACCTCCATAAAGAGGCCGTCGATGCCGGCCGCGACCGCGGCGCGGCTGAGCAGCGGAATGAACTGAGGCTCTCCGCCGGATTGAGCGCCCTGGCTGGGGATTTGAACCGAGTGGGTGGCGTCGAAGACGACCGGAGCATATTCGCGCATGATGGCCAGCGAGCGCATATCGACGACGAGGTTGTGGTAGCCGAAGCTGACTCCGCGCTCGGTGAGGGAGACGCGGTCGTTGCCGCTTTCGCGTAGCTTGGCGACCGCGTGGCGCATATCCTGTGGAGCGACGAACTGGCCTTTCTTTACATTGACGGCGCGCCCGGTTCTGGCAGCTGCGATGAGCAGATCGGTTTGGCGGCAGAGGAAGGCGGGGATTTGCAGGACATCAACGACCTCTCCGGCGGCAGTGGCTTGCGCAGCTTCGTGGATGTCGGTGAGAACGGGAACCTTGACCTCGTCGCGGACCTTGGCGAGGATGCGCAGTCCTTCGGAGAGTCCGGGACCGCGGAAGCTGGCGATAGAGGTGCGGTTGGCCTTGTCATAGCTGGCCTTGAAGATGTATGGGATGCCGAGCGAGCGGCAGATCTCTGCGATGGAGGTGGCCATGAAGAGCGCGTGCTTCTCACTTTCAATGACGCAGGGACCAGCGATGAGAAACAATTCCGGGCCGCCGATCGTGACGTTCTGGACGGAGAAGGGCATAACGGGATTATACGGCTTCAGTGTGGTGTAATCTAAAGTGAGTCTGCGGTATGGACGTATCCTGGAGGAAGAGAGAAGCCATGAAGGGAAACGCGAAGGTTATTGCCGTGCTGAATGAGGCTCTGCAGGAAGAGCTGTTGGCCATCAACCAATATTTTCTACACTCGGAGATGTGCGAGAACTGGAACTATGAGGCGCTGTCAAAGTTCATCAAAAAGCAGTCCATTGACGAGATGAAGCACGCGGAAAAGCTGATTGAGCGGATTCTGTTCCTGGATGCGACGCCCACGCTCACCGGACCGACGCAGTTGAAGATCGGCAAGAACGTAAAAGAGCAGCTTGCGAGCGATCTGGATCTGGAGCTCGGTGCGGTGAAGATGTACAACAACGCGGTCAAAGTGGCGCGCGAAGAGGGTGACAATGCAAGCGCGGAGCTGATGAAGGGTCTTCTGGCCGATGAAGAAGAACATGTCGATTGGCTGGAAGCGCAGCAGCACCTGATCGAAGAGATTGGGTACGAGCGGTACCTCGCGCAGCAGCTCAACGAAAAGTAGAAGAGCGATTTCACCAGAGGGAAAGACCCGCCGGGCGCGGGTCTTTTCTTTGCGGGAAAAAACAGCAGCAGCGCGAATTCTGAAGCGATTACTGGACGAGCCAGATGGTGATTTCGTTGGAATTGCGAAGAAGCCGATCGGCCAAGCGGGCACCTTCCAGATCGCGCGACCGGGGATGAGACTCATTGCCGACGACAATGGTATGACAGTGTTTCTCCCGAGCCTGTTTCAGAATGGTAACCGTAGCGTCCCGGTCATCCCACGGATCGGAGCTTGTCATTTCGATCTCGTACGTGAAAAGACCTGCGTCGCGCAGCGCACCCATCGCGTAGCTTAACGCCGGTTTGGCCGGCTCTTTTGCCGAGGCGATCCAGGCATGCTGGTCGCTATGGAGTTCGGCTTGCAGTTTCCGTTCTTCCCGGGGGTCTTCCGCCCCGCCGAACTCCAGCAACTCCGCTGGAAGCGGCGGCAATAGATGCAACAGGTACACGTGAAAGCCCCGCTGGCAGCCAATCATCCTGATCACATAGTCCACCGCCCGCCTGGACGCGGCGGACTCATCGACGATTAGCATGAGGTTTTCGGTTGTGCTCTTTGCTTTCGTCATGTGTGCCTTCCTGCATGATCATAGATTGCATCATGCAGGAGGTGAGTTGCACGGCACAGGAGATTGTTGCTTCAAACCTTATCCGCGAAAAAGCAGCGCGGCGAAGGTTAATGTTTGCCTGCGCCCTCGGGGCGGAGGTAGTGGGTGTGTTCGGCGGGCTCTGCCTGTGCCAGGCGCAGGGCGCGGTGCTGATAGCTGGCGTGGACGAAGCTGAGGAAGAGCGGGTGAGGCTCAAGTGGCTTGGACTTGAACTCGGGATGGAACTGGCAACCGAGGAAGTAGGGATGGTCGGGAAGTTCGACGATCTCGACGTAGGTTCCATCGGGCGTGCTCCCGGTGATGCGGAGTCCTGCGCCCGTTAGGAGTTGCTCGTACTCGCGGTTGAACTCGTAGCGGTGACGGTGGCGCTCGCTGATTTCCGCCTTGCCATAGGCCCGGAAGGCGTTGGAGCCAGCCTCGATCTTGCAGTCCCAGGCCCCGAGACGCATGGTGCCGCCAAGTTCCTCGACTCCGCGCAACTCGCGCAATTTGTAGATGACCCGGTGAGGCGTCGCGGGATCGAACTCGCTGGAGTTGGCCTCGTCGAGTCCGCAGACGTTGCGGGCGAACTCGATACATGCGGTCTGCATGCCGAGACAGATGCCGAAGTAAGGGACTTTGTGTTCGCGGGCAAAGCGTATGCCATTGAGCATTCCCGATATGCCGCGCTTGCCAAAGCCGCCGGGGACGAGGATGCCGTCGAAGCCGGTGAGCTGCGACTCGTAGCTGCGATCGTCTTTATCCTTCGTCTCAAGACCTTCAGCTTCCACCCACTGCAGCTTAAGCTTAAGGTTGTAGTTTAAGGCAGCGTGGACCAGAGCTTCCTTCAACGATTTGTAGGAGTCCTCGTATTCGACATACTTGCCCACCACGCCGATAAGCACCTCATCCTGCGAATTGTAGGCGCGATGGACGAGAGTCTCCCACTGGCTCATGTCGGCATCTTTGGCGTCGATATGCAGATACTTGAGGACGAGTTTATCCACACCCTCATGGGCGAAGGCCAGGGGACACTCGTAGATGCTGGCGACGTCGCGAGCGGTGACCACGGCCTGCTCCTCGACGTTACAGAAGAGCGCGATCTTGCCCTTCATCTCCTGAGGCAGGAAGCGGTCGGTACGGCAGAGCAGGATATCAGGCTGGATACCGATCGAGAGCAGCTCTTTCACCGAGTGCTGGGTGGGCTTGGTCTTGAGCTCTCCTGCTGCGGCGATGAACGGAACCAGGGTGACGTGGACGAAGAGAGTGTTCTCGCGCCCAAGCTCCTGGCGCATCTGGCGGATCGCCTCGAGGAATGGAAGCGACTCGATATCGCCGACGGTGCCGCCGATTTCGCAGATGACGACATCGACATCGTGGGAAATCTTCTTCATCGCGGCTTTGATCTCGTTGGTTACGTGGGGAATGACCTGGACGGTTTTGCCGAGATAGTCGCCACGGCGCTCTTTGGCGATGATCTGCTCGTAGATTCGGCCCGTGGTGAGGTTGTTGTCGCGAGTAAGGCGGGAGTGGGTAAAACGCTCGTAGTGTCCGAGGTCAAGGTCGGTCTCAGCGCCATCGTCGGTGACAAAGACCTCACCATGCTGAAACGGTGACATCGTTCCGGGATCGACGTTGAGATAGGGATCGAACTTTTGCAGGTTGACCCGCAGGCCGCGGCTCTCCAGAAGGCAGCCGATACTTGCAGCGGCCAGTCCCTTGCCGAGAGAAGACACGACGCCGCCGGTCACAAAGATGTACTTTGCCGACATTTCGTCCTCGTAACCAGGTTGTATTTAGATTGGTGAATTTCGTAGGGGTGCACAATCAATTCTCTAAGAAAACGGAGTTATGGGCAAGATGCAGAAGCGGAGAAAATTCGAAAACATTTGAAGAAGAATCGCCGATGGGCATCCCGAACGAGCAACGGTGCTATCTTGGGATGCTATGAAGCGGAGTATCTTGCGTGTGGTGAACGGGTTGGCAGTGGCGGTGACGCTGGGGCTGCTGCTGACGGGAAGTGGTTTTGCCCAGGCGGCGAAGCGGCTGATCCTTACCGACGGCAGCTACCAGACGGCGACGGAGTGGACGAAAAACGGCGACCGGGTGAGGTATTTCAGTGCGGAGCGGGCCGAGTGGGAGGAAATTCCGGTGGCTCTGGTGGACTGGAAGGCAACCGACGCGTGGAACGCCGAAAAGGCCAAGATCCAAAGCGAAGAGATGAAGCAGGTGACGGAAGAAGCGATTGCGGCTCGCAAGCAGGAGCAGCTGAACACGCCACTGGTGGCTCCAGAGCTGCGCCTACCGGCCGAAGGTGGAGTGTTTCTGCTCGAAGAGCTGGCTGGCAAGCCGGTGCTGCAGAAGGTTGACGGCAACAAGACCCAGGAGAACGATCACGCGGGAAAAAATATGTTGATGAGGTCGGTCATCCCGGTTGCGAGCCAAGTGCAGACGATTGAGCTGAAGGGAGCGTCGGCCAAGGTGAGGGTACACTCGACGGCCCCATCGATATTTCTGGACGTGGACGACAACCAGGGAGCAATACCGGGAGAAAGCTTCCGGATGGTGCGGCTGGAGCGGAAGAAAGATCTGCGGGTGCTGGCGAAAAACAAAGTTGCGATCAGCGGAGACCAGAGCCAGAGCGAGAAGTTTCTGCATTCGCGGGTAGAGAAGTTCGGCGGCGATTGGTGGAAGCTGATTCCGCTGGAGGATCTTACGCCGGGCGAGTACGCGATTGTGGTCTCAGCTCCGGGATTCGACGGGTATGGCGTGGTGTGGGACTTTGGCGTGGATGGGAAACAGAAGAAGTAAAGGTTTAAGTGTTCAATGTAACACGTTGATGCAAAGATATTAGTGTCTATGATCCTCTTTGCGAGGTAATCAGCTTGGCGTACCACTTGGCGCTGGCTTTAGGTGTGCGCGTGAGCGTGCGGTAATCGACGTAAACGAGACCGAAGCGCGGAGTGTAGCCCTCATTCCATTCAAAATTATCGAGCAGCGTCCAGGCGTAGTAACCGTGGACGTGAGCACCGTCGGCAATGGCCCGGGCGAGTTCGTGAATGTAGCTGCTATAAAAATTAATACGCTGCTGGTCGGGGATCTCTCCATCGCTCGCGGGGGTGGTGTTGTAGGCTGCTCCGTTCTCGGTGATCACGATCGGGACGTGGTACTCGCGCCAGATGCGCATGGTGATTTCGTAAAGGCCGCGGGGATAGACCTCCCACTGAACATCGGTTTTAGAGCCGGATTCACCGGCGTGCCAGCCGATGGCTACAAAAGGAATAGGGAAGCCGGGATCGTACCCGATGATGGCGCGGGAATAATTGTTGATGCCGATGAAGTCAAAGCGAGCGCGGACGTGCTCCATGTCGCCGGGGCGGATATCCAAGAGCTTTTCGGGGGGCGGGCCGATCGCCTCCGGATAGCGTCCTCGCAGAGCGGGCTCCAGGTACCAGATGTTCTCCCAGGCGTGGAAGCGCTCGGCGGCGCGGATATCGTCGTCGGAGTGCGATGCCGGGTAGGGCTGCGACATGCTGAAGGCACTGCCGATACGGAGCTTGGGCGAGACGGCTTTCATGGCGCGGAACGACTTGCCCTGGGCAAGGTTGACGATGTGCCCGGCGCGCATTGCGATGGCTGGGTCCTTGATGCCGGGAGCGTGAATTCCGCTGAGGTGGCCGAGGTTCACGAACATGCTGGGCTCGTTGAAGATTAGCCAGTGAGAGCAGCGGTCGGCGTAGGCGCGGGTGGCGAGCTGGGCGTAATCGGCAAAGCGGTCGGCGGTCTCACGCGAGGCCCATCCCCCGCGATCCTGCAGAGGCTGTGGCAGATCCCAGTGATAAAGCGTTGGGAAAGGACGAATACCGTTGGCTAAAAGCTCGTCGATGAGGCGGGAGTAGAAGTCGATTCCGCTCTGGTTGTGGGCGCCGGAGCCAAGCGGCTGCAGCCGCGGCCATGCGAGCGAGAATCGATAGCTCTGGATGCCGAGCGACTTCATCAGCGCAATGTCAGACTTCCACAGGTGGAAGTGGTCGCAGGCCACCTCGCCGGTCTCGCCGCCCTTGATTCTGCCGGGAACCTTGCAGAAGCGGTCCCAGATGCTCTCCCCGCGTCCACCTTCGTGCACTCCGCCCTCGATCTGATAGGCGCTGGTGGCTGTTCCCCAGAGAAAGCCGGGGGGGAATCGCGGAAATTTCGTGATACCGGCGTTGTCTTCCATAAGTGCGTTGCGGACCCATCCGCCAACCCCGTTTTCCTGCGACTGCACCTGCGCGGCGGCGAAGGCGCTCAGCGCGGAGACGAGAAAGGCACGTCGCTTCATGGAAGGCGATGGTAAGCGGTGCGGCGTGCTTCGGGCAAGGACGAGCGTGAGGCCACTCTACCAATATTCCGGAATACGCGTTACGGGATTACGCCGACGCCGCAGACCGCGATTGCGTCGCGGGTGGTGTTTTTGATCGTGTACATCATCTCATCGGCCTTACGGATGAGTTCGTGGGCATTCTTGGCGTCATCGGGATAGCTGGCTACGCCCATGGAGGCCCGGATGTTGAGGTCGAGGCCCTCGCCGAGGTGGAAGTTGGTGTTGCGCAGAATGTCACGAAGACGCCGGGCGACGACCTGGGCGGACTGTTTGCCGGTTTGCGGAAGCAAGGCGACGAACTCATCGCCGCCGTAGCGGAAGGCAAAATCGATGAGGCGCAGATGGCTCTTGATGGTGCTCCCGATTTCAGCAAGCAGGCGGCTGCCGATGAGATGGCCATAGCTATCGTTGACCAGTTTGAAGCGGTCGAGGTCGAAGAAAAGGATGCTGAACTCGTAGCCAAAGCGGCTGGAGCGGTAGACCTCGGCCTCGATGGAGTTGTAGAGGTGGCGCGCATTGTAGAGCCCGGTGCAGTCATCGGTGATGGTGAGCTCCTGAATCTTCTCGACGGCGCGGGCGTTGTCGATGGCGATGGCGGCATAGTCGGCCATCGCCTGCAGGAGCATGAACTGATCATCGCCGAAGGTGGACATATCCACGTTGATGAGCTGGATGACGCCAAGGATCTTGTTCTTGGACATGAGCGGAACGCAGAGGATGGAACGCGTCTCCCACCGCGTCAACTGGTCGATGCGCGAGGCGAAACGCTCGTCCTTGCTGACGTCCGGCACGACCAGAGGCAGGCCGTGTTCGGCCACCCATCCGGCGATGCCTTCGCCAATCCGCAAGCGCACGGCCTTGAGAGACTCGCTGGCGTCCCCCACGGCGATGGCGAAGTACAGCTCATGATTCTCCTCATCGACCATCAGCAGGCTCCAGGTGTCAGGCCGGAAGCAAGCGGCGACCTTTTCCATAATGGTCTGGAGAAGCGAGTCGAGGTTCAGGGAAGACGTGAGCGCCTTGGCCACGTCGTGTAGCATCGTCAGCTCTGGTTTAATCTGGCCCACTTCCGTCGCTGGTTGCGTCATCAAAATTGCCCTACTGGAATTGGCGCTTGCGAACATAGAATCTTAACATCATTTGCAAAGGCGTTCTCTCCATCTGAACAGGAAGTGGGTAACAGAAGGGAGTGGCCATTCCGGCTTTCCCGGCATCTATTGCCTTGCAGGGAGGGCTACAAAGCTGAGGCAGAAAGATTTGTAATTGACTTGGGTTGGTGGCATTTCTATGATGAATGCAGAACTGTATTTTTTTCACATGCGCGCGTGTTGCCCGGAAAACGGGTAACGATTCGCCGTCGGTCGCCTGCGCGGGTGCCGACGGGGCCGCAGGGTGGAAGCTGCAGATTCGAAGACTGGTAAGCGTGCGAGGGCGAACGAAGTGGCATCGTTTGGGGAAAAATTGCGCCAGGCACGGACGGCGCGCAACATGACGCTGCAGGACATTGCGGCCTCGACCAAGATCAGCTCCAGGGCTCTGCAAGCATTGGAGGATGAGCACTTCGATCAGTTGCCGGGGGGCATCTTCAACAAAGGTTTTGTCCGCGCGTATGCACACTGCGTAGGGCTCGACGAAGAAAAGATGATAGCGGAATACGTGGCCGCTGCAAATGTGTCTCCCTCCGAGATTGACATGGAGGTGATGTCCACGCAGGTGGCCGCAGCCGCCGGAAAGCCGCAGCCGTGGGCTCCGAGCTCAACGACATTGGTAGGCGCGCTGGCCGTGCTCGTGGCGCTGGGAATGGGCGGACTCTGGTTGAAAGAACATAGGAAGGAGGCGCGGGAGCAGGCCGCAGCCGCATCACAGGCCGCCATCGCGGCATCTCCGGCGGCGTCCTCCGTTCCTCCGGCGCAGACGATAGCGATTGCGCCGGATTCGATTCCATCGTCACAGGGGACGGCTAACGGCGGGGAATTGAACGCGAATCAGGGTGTCACCGCCAATCCGGCACCCGGTGCGACGTTGGGCGCGGCGTCATCCACATCTGCGAACTCCTCTGCGGCGCCGGTAGCTGCGGCATCGACGGTTGCGCGAGCGGGCGATAAGTCGGCCGGAACATCTGCTCCGGTGGAGGTTTCGATCTCCGCAACCGAGCGGGTATGGATCAGCGTACGTAGCGACGGCAAAACGGTGGAAAGCTTGACGCTCGATCCGGAGAAGCCGGAGACACGCAGCCGAAGCTATACGGCAAACGAGAAGCTGCTGCTGGTAGTCGGGAATCCGGCAGGGTTGTCGGTGATCTACAATGGCAAACCGACAGGAGTGCTCGGCCTCAGTGGACAACGTGCGAAAATCACGTTTACTCCGGAGGGTATGGAGAAGCAGTAAAGCGGCTGTGCGAGAGAGATACCTGAGTTGGATCTCGGCGTAGTACCGGGAATTGTAAGGAGGCCGCGAGCAGATCGCGGCCTTTTTGCGTGAGCGGAAGCTGTCAGGCGGACGGCTTCTTCGCTGGATATTAAACAGCGTTGCGCGAAAGCAATTAGAATTCGAACGGCCGCCTTTGCGCGGCTAGTGACGGTGTAGCGCTGCGCTGCCGGTTGCGGGGCAGCGAGTCGGCCGTGGCGCAAGAGGAGCTCTGATGAAACAGATCGCAGAATGGGCGTTGGGGACCGCGGTGGCACAGGGGGCGAGCCATGCTGAGGCGCGGATTGTGGACGAGCGCGCGCGTTCGCTGGGAACACGAAACGGGCGCGTGGCTGTGGCCTCCGAGGGCGAGTCGCTGGGCCTGGGCGTGCGGGTGCTGGCAAATGGCGGCTGGGGATTTGCTGCCACGCAGGAGCTGACACAAGCGGGTGTCGAGCGTTGCGCCCGGCTTGCGGTGGAGATTGCACGAGCTTCGGCAAGGGTTCAGCGCGAGCCGGTGCGGTTGGTGGATGAACCGGCGGCGGTCGCAGAGTGGAGTTCGCCTTGCCGGATCGATCCATTTTCGGTCGCGATGGACGAGAACTTCGAGTTGTTGCGCCGGATTGACTCAACGCTGAGGGCTGTTGAGGGCGTGACGCTGGCTGAGACCAGCATGATCTTTCGCCGTTGCGAGCAATGGTTCTACAGCACCCAGGGGACGGCGGTTCATCAGACGCGGACGACGACGGGCGCAGGATTTGCGGCACATGCCTTTGAGGGCGACACGATCCAGACGCGCTCGTACCCGAATTCGTTCGGCGGGCAGTATCAGAACAAGGGATACGAGTTGGTCGGCGAGCTTCGGCTGCTGGAGAACGCGGAGCGGGTCGCGCGGGAGTGCGTGGCGCTGCTGAAGGCTCCGCAGTGTCCGGAGGGGCGGTGCGACCTGGTACTGGATTCATCGCAACTCGGGCTGCAGATTCACGAGTCAATCGGCCATCCGATTGAACTGGACCGGGTGCTCGGCTATGAGGCGAACTTCGCAGGCACATCGTTCCTGACCCTCGACAAACTGCATCGGCTGCGCTACGGGAGCGAGCTGGTGAACGTGGTGGCCGATGCGCGTCCAGAGCACGGGCCGGGACTGGGAACCTTTGCCTATGACGACGAAGGTGTGGAGGCGCAGTGCGTCCCGATCATCACGAAAGGGCAGTTCGAGGGATATCTGTCTTCGCGCGATACGGCGGCGATGATCGGGCGCAATCGGTCGGGCGGACACATGAGGGCGGAAGGCTGGGCTCGGGTTCCGATTGTGCGGATGAGCAACGTCAGCATCCTGCCCGGAGAGCAGCCATTGAGCTTCGATGAGCTGATCGGCTCCACCGATGATGGAATTTACATGGAGACCAACCGCTCGTGGTCAATCGACGACAAGCGCTACAATTTCCAGTTCGGCTGCGAGGCGGCGTGGGAGATCAAGGGCGGAAAGCTGGGGCAGATGCTGCGCAATCCTTCGTACTCAGGGATCACCACGGAGTTCTGGAATTCGATGGACGCGATCTGCGACCGTAGGCACTGGACATTATGGGGGACTCCGAACTGCGGCAAAGGACAGCCCGAGCAGGCGATGGGAACCGGACATGGCGCGGCTCCGGCGAGGTTCCGGCAGGTCAAGGTGGGCGGAGCCTACGGGAGTTAGCGGAACGAACGATAGGAAGATCGATGAATATGAATGGTTCAATGACTATTTTGATGGATCAGGACCGGTGTGCGGAGATTTTTCAGCGGGTGCAACGTCTGGCCGATGCCGGCGACGTTGAGGTCACGGTGCAGGGTGGGCGCTCGTCGCTGACGCGCTTTGCCAATAATGCGATCACGCAAAACGTGAGTGAAGATAGCTTCGAGGTCTCTGTGCGCGTGCAGATGGGGGGACGCACCGCGCGCGCGACCACGAACCGGCTGGACGGCGAGAGCCTGCGGCGGGTGGTGCGGCAGGCGGAAGAACTGGCGCGGGTGCAGGAGGAAGACCCTGAACTGCTGCCGATGCTGACGGCGGCAGAGCAGGGAAGCGCGACAGAACTCGACCGCTATTGCGAAGAGACAGCGGCCATGGGAGCCGGCGAGCGCGCGGAACAGGTCGCGGCGATGGTTGCAATCGCCCAGCGTGACAGGCTGAATGCGGCGGGAATTTACTCCTCCGGACAGAGCTTCGAGGCGCTCTTCAATTCGCATGGAGTGGCGAGATGGCACCAGCAGACGTTGGCGGAGGCATCGGTCACGATGCAGGCGGAGGACAGCTCGGGCTGGCAGAAACAGAACTACACCAGCGCGAAACGGCTGGACGCGCGGGCGCTGGCGGAGGTCGCGGCGCAGAAGGCGCTCGGCTCGGCGCGGCCGGTGGAACTGCCGCCGGGGAAGTACACGGTGATCCTGGAGCCCTCGGCGGTGGTGGATCTGATTGGATTTCTGGCGGCGGACTTCAGCGGTTTGGCGCTGCTGGAGCAGCGCTCTTGCCTGAATGGACGACTTGGAACAAAAATGTTTGGTGAAAATATTTCGATTGTGGACGATGTGAGGCACTCCGACCAGACCGGGCAGGCTTTTGATGGCGAAGGCGTAGCGCGGCAGGGTTTGACGCTGGTAGCCGATGGAGTGGTGCGCGAGGTTGCGATGTCACGCGGCACCGCGGCCCGGATCAGGCAATCCGAGCTGGCAGAGAAACTCGCCAATGCGCACCCCACCGGGCACGGTTTCGGGCTGCCAAACGAGGGTGGAGAGTCGGCGGCGAACATTGTATTCAAGGTGTTGCAAGGCAAGGCGAAGACCGTTGAGGAGATGATCGCCGCGACCGGGTACGGCTTGCTGATTACCCGGCTGTGGTACATCCGGGAGGTCGATGCGTACGAGAAAATATTGACCGGAATGACACGGGATGGAACCTTCTTAGTGGAGAACGGCCAGGTTGGACGGGGGATAAGAAACTTCCGCTTCAATCAGAGCGTACTTCAGATGCTGCGGCAGGTATTGGACCTGGGCAATCCGGTGCGGGCCTGCGGTGAGGAGGCTTTTGATATGGTGGCCCCGGCGATGCGGGTGGAAGGATTTCAGTTTACCGAGGCGACGCGGTTCTAGCAGGTGTGCCCAATCGATGCAAGCACTAAGGAACCCTAAAGAGGAGAACTTTGGTAATTATTCAATTCTCCGATGAAGGTCTATTGTGAATGTCGTGAAAGCCGTGATCGAAACTAATGACCTACGTTCCTCTGTCCGCTTCCCGCTGCAACTGCCTGTTGTCATGCGCGAACCTTACAACGGAAGCGCGGAGACTCAGGATATTTCCGCTGGCGGGGTCCTGATTCATTGTGGAGTCGATTACCCAGTGGGGTCGACTATTCAGTTTTCAATCTTCATGCCGGCACAGACGCTCGGCGCGGAAAAAGATGTGGAGGTGGAGTGCGTCGGACGGGTTGTACGCTGCGCTCCAGCCGGAGACCGGATTGCGGTCGCCGCCATCATTGACGAATATCGTATCTCCCGCTAAGCTAGGCGAAACTGGAACTCTGAAGAGAGCGGGAATCGCTACATAGCCATGGACGAGGCCAATCCAACGGCGCAACCGGAAATAGATGACGGCTCACCAGATCCGATCCGCGTGATCGTGGCTGACAGCGAGCCGATTTTTCGCGTGGGCGTGCGGAAAATTGTGGCGGTCGAGGATGACATCCGCATCGTGGCACAGGTCGAGTCGGCGGCAACTGCGCTGACTGCGGTTGGCCGTTTCCAGGCCGACCTGATTCTGTTCGAGTGCGGATTGAGCGAGTCGCCGCGCGAGGCGGTGAGCAGTATGCTGGCCTCGGCTCCGTCATTAAAGATTGTGCTGGTGATGATCGAACCGACCGAGGAAGATACGGTCGAGTTCTTACGGCGCGGAGTGCGAGGCATTGTGACGCGTTCGATCGGGCCGGATCTGCTGGTCAAATGTATTCGCAAGGTGCACGCCGGCGAAACATGGCTGGATAACAAGGGCGTGAACTGGGTGATCGAGGCCTACAGGGCGCAGGCTGCGCAGCTGACTTCGCCGAGTAGCCGGATCAAACTGAGCACGAAGGAACTCCAGATCATAGCCGGTGTAACTCAAGGATTGCGCAACAAGGACATCGCACAAGAGGTGGGCACCACCGAGCAGGTGGTTAAGAACTATCTGCGAAAGATTTACGACAAACTGGGCGTCTCCGACCGGCTGGAACTGGCCCTCTACTGCATGCATCATCGTTTGCTGGAAAACTATTCCAAGCCGGAGGGTGCGGCCGCTCCTGCAATCGAGCAGGCAGCCGCTGCTCCCATGGGCGGCATTGGAAGCGTCCAAGGCGGGAAGTAATCCACAGGCTCCATCAAGCGCACGAAGACATCCGCGTACGTTACAATAGAAAAGTTCGCGCAAGCGAGCCCCGCCTGTGAAGCGGAGAGATGGCCGAGTGGCTGAAGGCGCACGCTTGGAAAGCGTGTTTAGGGGAAACTCTAACGTGGGTTCGAATCCCACTCTCTCCGCCAAAAACCCCCAGAAATCTGCAAATCAGGGTCAATTAGGGTCAGTTAATTGACCTCGAAGCGAAAATACCCTTCACCACAGCGCTGTTCACCTCGCGCTTTTGCTCCATGTAGGCATCCCCATAGCCGTCCATTGTCATGCTGACAGAACCATGGCGCATCAACTTCTGTTGCACTCCCACAGGTGCTCCTGTTGCATCCAGCAGCGAACGATAGGTGTGGCGGTAGCTGTGCCATCCCAAACCTTCCAGCCCGATCTCACGACCAGCCGGAGCGAGGTAACGAGTTTGTAGGTTCCACGGGTTGATGGGCTTGGTTCCGTCAACGGCGGGATTAGCAAAGACCCAATCCTCATCGCCAGAGAAGCGGGAACGAGCACGCCATCGCAGGATGATTTCCAGCACCTCTTTCACCAACGGCAGGGGTGCCTCGCGGTTGGCCGTCTTGGTATCGTCAATGCGACCTTGCACGACGCCGCGTTGAATCCAGACGGTTGCGCCTACGAAATCAAAATCATTCCATATCAGGCCAGCCATCTCTGAACAGGACAAACCGAGGCACACAGCCAGGTAGACCATTGTGCGGATCATCTCGACGTCCACGATGCCACGCGGCACCGGCTTGATAGCAGCAATCGAGGCGTGAACTAATTCGATGGTCAGGGATGCACGCTTTTTCTTGCGCTTGGACACACCCTTAATGCGCGCCAGCGATACTGGATTGACTCCTATGGGCAACATCTCCCAGCGCATTGCGCACGCGAATACAGATGAGACGATGGTCTTTATGTTGCCCTTAGTCTTTGGTGCAAGTTTCATCTCTTTGAGCCACAACTCCAGCGCATGTGGGCGAATGTCTTCAAGGAGATAGTTCCCCCACTTAGGGCGAATATGGTTCTTGATGTTCGACTTGTAACGCGATGACGTGGAGTGCCGAGCCGGTAACTCTTCATTCTCGTAGCGGTCGAGTAGCGCTCCGAACTTAACCCCGTCCCGGTTTGGATTGTCCGGATTGGCCTTCATGCGGTAGGCTTCCGCCGCTCGCTCGGCCAAGGCTCGCTTCGGGAAATCGTGCTCGGTCCCTAGCTGGATCTTCCGCCGTTTTCCGTCCTCGCAGAATCGGTAAATCCAGACTCCTGGACCTTTCTTCCGCTCCTCAAAATCCACCGTCCCGTACTGGTAGCGCAGGCGTTTCAATGAATCGGCTCCCGTGCGGTAGATTGTAGTTGCCGGCGCATCCATTCATCAAGGGCAGAGGCGCGAAACTTCCAGGTCGGGCCGAGCTTGATGGCGGGAATGATCCTTTGTTTAGCGTACTTACGAACCGTGTTGGGATGACACTTGAGGATCTTGGCGGCTTCCTCCAGGTCAATAAACGGCTCGCACGCCGGAAGTTCCGTGGGATAGGTGCTCATTCGGCTTTCCCCTTCGGCTTGAGCAGAGCCCGCGCCGCACGCAATAACTGTTCGATTCCGCAACCGTCAACATGAGGATGCGTGTTCAGACTTTCAGGACGCGCTCCACATGGACAGCCTTGGCGTTCGATGTACTCCAACTGATGCCACGAATTGAGCAGCTCCTTCTCCAGCTCGGCGCACCGCTCTCCCTTGGCAGTGGCATCGGCTTCGGCAATCTTGGCCGCTTGGCTCTCCCCGCGATAACGGGCAAACTGGTCTGCGAAGTTGAAGATGTCGTCCTGTATCGGGCCACTGTACTCGTGAATACAGGACAGGGGATTGCCTCGCGTCAGTTTTCCTGCCCACTCTCTTGCGCTGTCCATCGGTTCTATCTCCCCCTTTTTTCTAATCAGCCTCATACCTAGCGTGGCAACCGCATCGCGGGGTCGCCTTTGCCCGAAATCTCCCCTCACATTTCATGGCTACCCGACAACATCGGCCTTCTTCGACTCCACCAGCACGGCGGTTTTGTAATCCACTTCCCACACGCGAATCGTCTCATTGGCCTTGTTGAATACTTCGATAGCCGCCTCAAGCTCGGGCACCCCGTTGAGGTCACTTTCGTCAGCATCCTCCCATAGCCCTTCCATTATGTTCTCGGTCAGCCATTCCAAATGAGCCTTCTTTACGCCAATATCCTTGCAAGCCCACACATACTCGGAGGCTTCTTCGTCATCTGCCAGGTCATCAAGTATGTCTTCTATTGAGTCGTAATACTTATCGCCGTGAAAAATGTGATCGCCGTCGTATTCGGACTCCTTGATGGTTACAGCCTTGGAATACCGTTCAAACTCGCGCTCGGATTGGCGCTTGCTATATGCTGCATTATCACAGTTGGGACATTGGCTACGATAACGATCACACGGCTTGCCACATTCGCAGAGTCTTTCGCCGTGGCACTGCTGGGCCTCTCCTTCAGTCTTAAAAACAACGCGGCACTCGGAACAATAAAAGACTCCCGTCGCAGTGCCGTCTTTCTTGAACAGTTCGATTGCTTCGCTCATTCTCTTTTTCCTTTCCTCTTCTGCTTTGGCGATGCGCGCCGATCCTACAGTGCGGTTTCTTTTGATTCCTCGATTCCAGATGGCTCAACTACCCACGGTCAGCCCGTTGTGGAGTGCCCGGCGAATTTTGTACCAGTGCGAATTATCAGAGATGCTGGTAAGAGAGGAGCTTGTTATGGCGCGAGGAAAGAAGCATACGCCGGAGCAGATCGTGAGTTTGTTGCGGCAGATTGAAGTAGGCGTTGCCAACGGAAAGACGACCCCGGCGGCATGCCGCGAGGGCGGGATCACCGAGCAGACGTACTATCGGTGGCGCAAGGAGTATGGCGGCTTGCAGGTCGATCAGGCGCGGCGGCTGAAAGAGCTGGAGCAGGAAAACGGCAAGCTGAAGCGTCTGGTTGCGGAGCTGAGCCTCGACAAGCTGGTGCTGAAGGACATCGCCTCGGGAAACTTCTAAGCCCGGAGCAGCGGCGCTGTGCGGTGTCTCATGCGTGCACTGAGCATGGGATCAGTGAGCGGCGGGCGTGCCAACTGGTGAACCAGCCACGTGGCACGCAGCGCTACCAACCGATACAGCGTGACGACGAAGATTCGCTGACCCGGGCCATCATCGAGCTAGCCAGCCAGTACGGACGCTACGGCTATCGCCGAATCACGGCGCTGCTGCAGCGTGCCGGCTGGCATGTGGGCCGCGACCGGGTCGAGCGCATCTGGCGCCGCGAAGGGCTGAAAGTTCCACAGAAGCAAAAGCCACGCGGTCGGCTGTGGCTCAACGACGGATCGTGCGTGCGGCTTCGGCCGCTGCACGCCAACCATGTCTGGAGTTATGACTTCGTGAGTACGAAAACGTATGACGGCAGGGCGGCGCGGATGCTGAACCTGATTGATGAATCGACGCGGGAGTGCCTGCTGAATCGTCCTGAGCGGCGCTGGAGCAGCGCAAAGGTGATCGAGGTGCTGGCGGACGTGATGGTGATGAAGGGTGTCCCCGAACACATTCGTTCGGATAACGGCCCGGAGTTCGTGGCCCGAGACCTGCGGAACTGGTTGGCCGATACCGGCGCAAAGACGTTGTACATCGAACCCGGCTCTCCGTGGGAGAACGGCTACTGCGAAAGCTTCAACTCGAAGCTGCGGGATGAGTTTCTGAATGGTGAGATCTTCTACTCAATGAAAGAGCTGCGCGTACTGGCGGAACGCTGGAGAATCCACTACAACACAGTGCGGCCGCACTCTTCGCTGGGCTACCGGCCGCCGGCACCACAGGCGTGCCAGGGCACAAACAACCAGGGGCATGGAGAAGTGGAAAGCACAAACCGCTTTCCACTTCTCCACACCCCCGACTGCGACGGCGACGGAGTTACAGTTCAAGCCGCTGCGCTACACTAACAATCGAACTGGTGCAAAAGATCGGGCAGGCCAATGAGCCTTGCGCTCATCAATTGAATGTCCTAACGTCGGGGACTCCACCGTCCGGCACTCAGCGGTGAACTCTACCCAAGTCGCACCGCCAGCATCGAAATCGACCCGCCATCTCACCCTCGACAGGAAAGCTCACTGCCTCGGATTGTGTCCGGGCACCAATGACGTACAGCAGTGGAAGGTAATGGTCGGGCGTCGGCACCGCCAGTATGGCTTCTTTGCCGAGCTTATCTTCATAACCGATTAAAGGCTTGGCTTCGCCGGACAACAGCAACTCCCTCACCCGCCGCTCGAACGACACCGCCCATTCGTACGGCTCAGCCGTGTGCTGTCCCCAAGCATACGTGTGGAGATTGTGGACGAGGTTTCCACTGCCGAAGATGAGGATGCCTTCATCCCGGAGAGGAGCAAGGCGTTGGCCAATTTCGTAGTGGAACGATGGTGGCTGATTCTCATCAATACTGAGCTGCACCACGGGAACATCGGCCTTCGGGTAAACATGGCGCAGTACCGACCATGTGCCGTGGTCGAGCCCCCAGCTTTCATCGCGTCTCACTGGCAACGGAGCAAGCAATTTCCGCACGCGGTCGGCAAGCTCGGGGTCGCCGGGTGCCGGATACTGGACTTCATACAGTTCGCGTGGAAATCCGCCGAAGTCGTGAATCGTTCTTGGGGCGGTACTGACCGTCACGGCAGCGTCCTGAATGTACCAGTGCGCCGAGATGCACAGAATGGCTTTGGGACGCGGTAGGCTCGCTCCGATTGCCGCCCATGCTTCGGTGTACTGGTTGCGGGACAGGGCGTTCATCGGGTTACCGTGCCCGAAGAAGACGGCTGGCATCAATTTGGACATGTCTTTTCTCTCCGGTAGCTTTCCTTTACTGGGAGGGAGCACTATCTGCTCTTCCTCGCCAACAATA
Organism: uncultured Acidobacteriota bacterium; assembly: GCA_963787715.1. Classification (GTDB taxonomy): domain Bacteria; phylum Acidobacteriota; class Terriglobia; order Terriglobales; family Acidobacteriaceae; genus TOLSYN. The sequence continues at coordinate 449,539 of CAWBEC010000002.1, forward strand.
AATGTCTCCAGTACGTACAGGAACGCCCAAGAGCTTCAGGTACACAAAAAGCTGGTACTTGTGATTGATTAGGTGTTCGAGATTCCCGAGCAGCAGGGTCGCGACAGATTCCGTAGCGAAGACGGTCGGCAGCATGCGCTGCAAGTCCTCGTCGCAGCACAATTCAAATCCCTCTTCGATGTACCTCGCATATGCCTCAATACGACTTGCCGCCTCGGCTGGATTACAGAGATGATTCACAGGGAGAGAACGCAGCTCCAGTACACCTTTGAGCTTCAGGGGAGATGCGTCATAGAACACAGCGCAAAAACCTGCAAGGCAATCCAGCAGATGTCCGAGCAGGTGTCCCATATCGGATGAGCCGGACGGCCATCGAGGATTCCACTCGATGCGGTCGGGCGGAATCAACTGAATCAGGTGTTCCGTCTTCTCAATCTGTTCCCGCACCTTGAGCCGGATTGATTCCACGATAGCGTTGTCTGGCATAAATACCTCTCGACGCGGAATGAAGCACAGGGATATTCGTTCTCGTCACCGCTGCCTAGCCGTGATTACCGCGTCCGCTTCTTCACGGCAGACCGCTTTTTCGCCACCTTGCGCTGAGGCTTTGCCGTGCTACGGAAGTAACGGTAGATAAGAAGAATGGTATTCGCCAGCGCATCAAGCGCGGTGTCCCGGTCTTCTGCTGTGACCGGGGCGGAGGTCAGGCGGTGCTCCTCGTCCTCGGCCAGCACCATGACCGGAAACAACATCGCCCCGAACTGTTCGTCCTTCAGCAGCCGCTCCCACGGCTTTTCCTGAAGATACATCCCTTGAAGGAAGCCCCGTGCCCACTCCTGACCCGTCACATTGCCGTCTTCGTACTCGCCCCTCAGAGCGGGGTACGGCTCATCTCGTAGGAGGATGGCGGCAATGGCGTTCCAGTGACGGGTGATGAGCGTCAGGATTTCCTGCGCTTCCTCTTCGCTGTTGAATGAGTGTTGAACATGTTCACCTCCCCAGAGATGTAGCATATATTCGCTTGGCGGAACGAGGTCAGGGCTGCATATCAGGGCGCAGAAGAACCCGTCCATCTCTTCGAGACTCATCGCCTCGTCGGGATTCACGCTGTAGAGGAAATCTTCCAGACGTTCAAGTTCGGGGTCGGTTAAAGGCTGGCTGAGGTTTGCCATTTTGGAATTCTACCCGCAGGCACCCGACAGATGTAACCGCAGACATCGAAATCTAGCCGCCGTCCACGCGGGAACGAATTCGAAGATTTGGGAAACGCAATCGGCTACCTGCCGAAGCCGTTTGACCCGGCATTGATGCGGCGGTACGAGGTCAGCAGCCGGGTGAATACGGTGAAGAATAACGATGACGCGTGTGCTGAGCCAGTGGTGCGGGTGGCAGCGGTAGGATATTAGGCATCTACCGCCCGCAATTCAGACAATTGGCACTTGGTTCATCGAGCATTGTCGAGTAGAAATAAGGAGGGCATATTCTGCCACCGGGGAATTATATCCAGAGGTGCTCGAAGAGATGTCGCATAAGGGATTAACTGACCTAGATGAACTGATTCTATCCTGTCGGAGTTCCGCTAGTCGTTCCTACATAAGCGAAGCTGTGGATAGCTATAACGCGGGTGCTTACCGCTCAGCAATCATTGCCACATGGATATCTGTCATCTTCGATTTCCTCCATAAACTCCGAGAGCTGGAAATGGGCGGGGATGGGGCAGCGAGAACGAAACTCCAAATATTCGAGACCGCACGGCAAGCAAACGATTGGAAGGCGTCGATGGAGTTTGAGCGTGCGCTCGTCGCATCCGCGAGAGATGACTTTCAACTTCTGTCTCCAATCGAAGCAATAGACCTTGAGCGTCTATTTGAAGACCGCAACCGATGTGCTCACCCGTCGATGGTGTCACAGGACGAGCCTTTCCAGCCATCAGCAGAATTAGCACGTTCACACATCAAAGCGGCCGTTACTGCTCTCTTGCGCCATCCACCAGTGCAAGGTCAATCCGCGCGTGAGAAAGTGTTTTCTGATATTAAGTCTGAGTACTTTCCATCCGAAGTGGACAGGGCGGTCGAGTTTCTGCGTGGAGGCCCGATGGGACGAGCTCGTCCTGCTCTAGTCAGGTCAATCGTAGTGGGGCTTACCAAAGATTTGGTGACTGAGGATAGGGTCCAGACAGAACGAGCTAGACAACTGGCGGCCTTGAACGCGACCTTAATGTTGCATTCCGAGGTTGGTAACGAGGCATTAGCTGAAAAACTTTCCCACATTGTCTCGGCGGTCGGAGACGCGCGCTTTCATCTCGTGATTAGGTATTTGCGGCATGTAACACCAGCGTGGGGGCTGATGGGAACAGCTAGCCGTATACGCGCCACAACGTATGTAGTAAATGGCCCGAACGACACGCTCCACAAATATCTACCTCACGCGCTTGGCGTGCCTGACTTGCGCGATGCCGCTTTGGCCCGACTTGACGACGCGAACGAGGACATGCTGGGAGGGTTTATCAGAACCAGACCAGATGCCGAATATCTAAAACGGGCACTCGAATATTTCACTGATTCTGGAAGCTACAGGGTTGCGGAAAGCAGGTTGGAGCAACTAGTGCTCCCTCTGGCGCAGTTTTTACATGGCGCGGACATAGCCCTTATCGCAGAAGCGTTCGCGAATAACAATCAGATTACATATGCTTCAAGGGTCGCCGATTTACTTAAAGAGCTCTTTCAAGAAACGAGACGCGTCAACACTGAGGCAAAACCCCAATGGAAGAGAATCTACGATGTTATTTCTGCTCATGAATACTATGCAGATGGGCGAGGGGCTGAGCTAAAGGAAATGTTAGAACAAGAGTTAGGATTTACGCACAGCAGTGTCCCGACGCTGTGATTAGTTGCCCAAAGCAGTCACTCGCGCGTTTGTAGCTCGTGTGCCATAGATTTTTGCGATTTCTATCGGCATTCGGGACAGAAATATGCTGTATTCCGGTTTGGACGGCTGGGCGACCTGCGGCTCCAGCACGGATTCTGGTAGCGCACTCGGGCCGGGTTTAAGCATCGGATTCTGTTGCTCTGTTCTTGCGGAAGCTTGTGTAACTCATACAAGCTCCGCAAAAACAGAGAAGGAACTGGAGGTCTAATCTCCGGATTCTGAACAAAAGACGGTTTCCTCCGTAAGAGATTCCACGTCATATTGGTTGCTAATCTCAGAGAAGCGGTCTAACGCCGAAAAAAAGTCTTCTCCCGACTCAGTGTTCCGAATTTCGCTAACACGCTCGTATTCATTCATGAGGACTCGCGCTTTCTCCAAGTAGCTCATTTCATGGAAGTTTGACGGAAGCGAAAACGTAAACACACCCTCTTCTACGTCGTTGTTTCCTCTTCCCGTTGTCAGCGTGAAGCTACGATTCGTTGTTGTAAAGATGAATTCGAACTTCCTGCCGAAGCCTGAAGTGGCCCCGTAGGTTCGGTCATAAACTCTGACATCTATGCTTAATGGAAACGGGTTACCCATAAAACTCCTTCTCATTAAACTGCCTTCAGTGTGTTGCATCTTTCTAACATCTGCAACTGCTTAACTGCTTCCATTCTCCCACAAGCGATGCCGTTAACTCCGCAGCAGCGAGCCGCCGTGGATGGCTTCTTCCTGCCGCAGGTGCTCGACACCCAGCTCCTCATCCTCGGAGAGACCCGCGTCGAGAATCCACCTTTCTACGGGCAGTTGCGCCGGATGGGACTTACGAATCTGCCCAACTTCACAACGATGGCGGCGGTGACCTTCTGCGACGTGGTGGTCTCGCACCAGCCGTTCACTAATGGGCTGTTATTCCACGAACTCGTGCATGTCGAGCAGTACAGGTGGAGTGCCCGGCGAATTCTGTGCCAGTTTGAATTATCAGAGATGCTGGTAAGAGAGGAGCTTGTTATGGCGCGAGGAAAGAAGCATACGCCGGAGCAGATCGTGAGTTTGTTGCGGCAGATTGAAGTAGGCGTTGCCAACGGAAAGACAACCCCGGCGGCATGCCGCGAGGGCGGGATCACCGAGCAGACGTACTATCGGTGGCGCAAGGAGTATGGCGGCCTGCAGGTCGATCAGGCGCGGCGGCTGAAAGAGCTGGAGCAGGAAAACGGCAAGCTGAAGCGTCTGGTTGCGGAGCTGAGCCTCGACAAGCTGGTGCTGAAGGACATCGCCTCGGGAAACTTCTAAGCCCGGAGCGGCGGCGCTGTGCGGTGTCTCATGCGTGCACTGAGCATGGGATCAGTGAGCGGCGGGCGTGCCAACTGGTGAACCAGCCACGTGGCACGCAGCGCTACCAACCGATACAGCGTGACGACGAGGATTTGCTGACCCGGGCCATCATCGAGCTAGCCAGCCAGTACGGACGCTACGGCTACCGCCGGATCACGGCGCTGCTGCGAAGCGCCGGCTGGCATGTTGGCCACGACCGGGTCGAGCGCATCTGGCGCCGCGAAGGGCTGAAGGTTCCTCAGAAACAAAAGCCACGAGGACGCTTGTGGCTGAACGACGGATCGTGCGTGCGGCTTCGTCCGGAGCACGCCAACCATGTCTGGAGTTACGATTTTGTGAGCACGAAAACGTATGACGGCAGGACGGCGCGGATGCTGAACCTGATTGATGAATCGACCCGGGAGTGCCTGTTGAATCGCCCCGAGCGGCGCTGGTCGAGCGCGAAGGTGATCGAAGCACTGGCGGACGTGATGGTGATGAAGGGCGTTCCTGAACATATCCGCTCGGACAACGGTCCTGAGTTCGTGGCCTGCGACCTGCGGAACTGGCTGGCCGACACCGGTGCCAAGACGTTGTACATCGAACCCGGCTCTCCATGGGAGAACGGCTACTGCGAAAGCTTCAACTCGAAGCTGCGGGATGAGTTTCTGAACGGCGAAATCTTCTACTCGATGAAGGAACTGCGCGTGCTGGCGGAACGCTGGAGAATCCACTACAACACGGTGCGGCCGCACTCCTCGCTGGGCTATCGGCCACCGGCACCACAGGCGTGCCAGGCCGCAATCAACCAGGGGCATGGAGAAGTGGAAAGCACAAACCGCTTCCCACTTCTCCACACCCCCGACTGCGACGGCGACGGAGTTACAGTTCAAGCCGCTGCGCTACACTAACAATCGAACTGGTGCAAAAGATCGGGCAGGCCACAGGCAACTCGGCATTCAACGGTTCTCGGAGCTATATGTGCGTGGATTCCTAAGCGGCGGCGGGTACAATAGCATTCCGCTGGAGATCAATGCCTATGATCTTGGTGGCAGGTTTGAAAGACACCAGCTAACGCGGTTCTCGGTTGCGGATGAGGTCGGGGCGTGGGTTCGGGATGGAAGGCTCTAACATTAGCAGCAATACTGCTGGACAGTGTTCATTGAGTGCGGTCTAATTCCTTCCATGCAAACGCTTGGTTTGTCTGATTCCACCCCGCGCACAGAGAGCCGTCTCAGGAGTTTGTTCTGGCCTTCCATAGAAACCGGAAATGACGTGGATTACCTCGGAGCGCAAGGCTATTGGGTCTGCTCCGTCATCGCAACAGTCTCCTTTTGCGTTCTAGTAGGAACCAACCTAATCGCCGCTATTCTCGTGTTTCTGCTCTTCTACCTCGGCGGCGTTGGTGTCCGGCAATGCAGTAGATACGCAGCTACAATCGTGTTCGCAATGCTTCTCTTAGGCACAGCGTCGGTGTTCCGTGCGGGACTGTCGGGAGGAATCGTGATGAGGATAATATTTCTCGCACTGTTGTTTTCAAACACCCGAGCCACTTGGCTCGCATCTCGTTTGGCAAGCGGATTCTGACGAAGCAACACTTCCGCCCCGACTAGGCGAGACGTGGAGTGAGAAGTTCTCCGATAAACTACCGACGTGGCTTTGGCCGAAGGTTCGTTATCCCTATTACGTCTTCTCCGGTATTTTTCTGGTGCTCTCTATAATTGGAGTGCTGATTCGGCGCGTTCGGTAGACGCTGCGAGTTGACTCAGTCAGTGCCATCTGACGGGCAGGAATGAATCCACCCCGTGGCATTCTGCGTCCTGTGTGGCCTGCCCGATCTTTTGCACCAGTTCGATTGTTAGTGTAGCGCAGCGGCTTGAACTGTAACTCCGTCGCCGTCGCAGTCGGGGGTGTGGAGAAGTGGAAAGCGGTTTGTGCTTTCCACTTCTCCATGCCCCTGGTTGTTTGTGCCCTGGCACGCCTGTGGTGCCGGCGGCCGGTAGCCCAGCGAAGAGTGCGGCCGCACTGTGTTGTAGTGGATTCTCCAGCGTTCCGCCAGTACGCGCAGCTCTTTCATTGAGTAGAAGATCTCACCATTCAGAAACTCATCCCGCAGCTTCGAGTTGAAGCTTTCGCAGTAGCCGTTCTCCCACGGAGAGCCGGGTTCGATGTACAACGTCTTTGCGCCGGTATCGGCCAACCAGTTCCGCAGGTCTCGGGCCACGAACTCCGGGCCGTTATCCGAACGAATGTGTTCGGGGACACCCTTCATCACCATCACGTCCGCCAGCACCTCGATCACCTTTGCGCTGCTCCAGCGCCGCTCAGGACGATTCAGCAGGCACTCCCGCGTCGATTCATCAATCAGGTTCAGCATCCGCGCCGTCCTGCCGTCATACGTTTTCGTGCTCACAAAATCGTAACTCCAGACATGGTTGGCGTGCTCCGGACGAAGCCGCACGCACGATCCGTCGTTGAGCCACAGCCGTCCGCGTGGCTTCTGCTTCTGTGGAACCTTCAGCCGTTCGCGGCGCCAGATGCGCTCGACCCGGTCGCGGCCCACATGCCAGCCGGCACGCTGCAGCAGCGCCGTGATTCGGCGATAGCCGTAGCGTCCGTACTGGCTGGCTAGCTCGATGATGGCCCGGGTCAGCGAATCTTCGTCGTCACGCTGTATCGGTTGGTAGCGCTGCGTGCCACGTGGCTGGTTCACCAGTTGGCACGCCCGCCGCTCACTGATCCCATGCTCAGTGCACGCATGAGACACCGCACAGCGCCGCTGCTCCGGGCTTAGAAGTTTCCCGAGGCGATGTCCTTCAGCACCAGCTTGTCGAGGCTCAGCTCCGCAACCAGACGCTTCAGCTTGCCGTTTTCCTGCTCCAGCTCTTTCAGCCGCCGCGCCTGATCGACCTGCAAGCCGCCATACTCCTTGCGCCACCGATAGTACGTCTGCTCGGTGATCCCGCCCTCGCGGCATGCCGCCGGGGTCGTCTTTCCGTTGGCAACGCCTACTTCAATCTGCCGCAACAAACTCACGATCTGCTCCGGCGTATGCTTCTTTCCTCGCGCCATAACAAGCTCCTCTCTTACCAGCATCTCTGATAATTCGCACTGGTACAAAATTCGCCGGGCACTCCACACTCGATGCTTTCTTCCTTCACTACTCTCTGTTCCTGAAGGGCACACGGGATGGGGCGACATCAGACGTGTTCAAATCCCACGAATAGCAGATTGGGGCGGTGAATCATCCTCGCTTGAGGTTTTCGAGGGCCATCTCCAGCAGGTGCTCGACGCCGTCCTTATCGGTACCTTCCAGCGTCTGTACCGAGCGCAGGAGCGTGAGAACTTTTTGAATGGAAAGTAGGGCAGCTTGGTGATCAGATTTCGTTGTCGGCATGGGATGGAGTCGATTCTAGCGGAACGTCACTGACCACTGGAAGGATAGGCTGGCACTGTGGGAGGGGGAACTTCCGATACGGCGGAATGCCCGCCCGGTACCGGAGCGCAAGCGACACTTGCTGTTGTATGCCCCCCGGTTATTCATCCTCTTCGTCTGCTTCTTCCTCATCAGTGACCTTTGCCAGCTTCAGAGGTTCGACGCTGGTCACTTCAAAATCACCGTCGCACTCCAGACACGATACAAGTTCGCCTTCTTCGAGTTCATCTTCGCCGACATCGATGTCGCTCTTGCACTTCGAGCACTTAACTATCATTTTCTCTACTTCCTAATCTTGGAATATGGCACGCTCTAGCATTGATACTCGGGGTTCCTCCCCCCAACGTCAAGGACTGCCGGGGAATGAAGGTGGCCGTGGCTGACCTAATTGGAAAAGGAAATCACCTGAAGTCTGCGCCTCAACACCGGAGGCCACCTACAATTTCCTGAATGGCCATGTGCACGTATTCTTTCAAGGCGTATATTGAAACCTTCTGGATTCCCGGAGAGGGACGGCGGTTGGAGCTTGAACATCGCGGATGACGATGAGATCGAGCCTCTTGGCCATTACAAATCTCCATTCGAAGCCGCCGATGATGTGTACACCGGAAACACCGGACTCGGCATGTGGGACAGACGCGCCAACCAGAAAGCTCCAGCGTCACTGATGGAATGGACGAAGAAGGCTTTGCGGTAGCCCTAACGGGTTGGGCAGCCGCCCGGCACAGATCGTTGGCTCCGCCACTCTGCTGCATTCGTCTTTTCACAATCCAAGCGTATACTGCCAGTGATTTCCAAGGAACAATCCGATGGCACAGCAGATTCCATACCAACTCGACACTCTCGGCTGGATGCAGTTTGAATACTTGGTTCAAGTATTGCTTAAAGCCACATTAGGAATCGGTGTGGAAGCATGGGGCGGAAGCGCAGACCACGGCAAAGATGCATTCTGTTCCCATGAATTGAACTTCCCGAGCAAGCACAGCACGAATCCGGGGCCATTCGTTTTTCAAGCGAAATTCATCACGAACGCCAACTCGACAGGTGCAAATTACGAGCCAGAGTTGAGGGCAGCAATCAAGAAGGAGGCTTCTTTAATCCTGTCCAGAATTCAAAATGGACGCTGGCCCCAAGTCCCGAGACACTATGCTCTGTTCACAAACGCACCATTGACGGCCTCAGCGAGAGACTCCGTTATCGCGGTACTCAGCGCATCTCTCCCGGATACGACGGTCACTATAAGTGGAGCCGTGGATTTGTGCGCACTGATCGATGGGAACATTGAGGTTGCCCGTACCTTTCCCCAGATACTAAGCCTCAGAAATCTAACGGAACTCCTAAGGGACGTTGTTCGCAACGACTCACTCCAGCGAAGTGACGGCGCGATTCGCGAGGCGGAGTCCCTTACGCATGTTTTCGTTCCCACGGCTGCATACAGCAGAGCATGGCAGGTCGCGGGTAAACACAACTTCGTTGTTTTAGAAGGCCAGCCGGAAATGGGCAAAACGGCAATCGCGTGGATGATGGCGGCTGTTCAGCTTGCCCACAAGTGGGAAGCTATTGACTGCGATTTCCCGAATGAGTTTTTCAAGAACTACTCCGAAGACCGCAAGCAGATATTCGTCGCAGACGACGCATTCGGCACAACGGAATATGACACTACCCGTGCACCTGAATGGGGTCGCCAGTTACACAAGGTGCTTCCAAAGCTCAACAGGACACACTGGCTGGTGTGGACAACACGAACTCACATACTTCGCAAGGCCTTGGAAGAAATGCCGTTACAGGGCAAAGCACAACAATTTCCAAAACCAGCAGAAGTAACCGTAAATGCAGCGGCTTGTACACGGGAAGAGCGTGCCATGATGCTATATCGTCACGCCAAGTCCGGGCTTCTACAGGATGCTGCGAAAACTCTGGTTAAGAAATACGTAGCGTCATTGATTGACAACCCTCATTTCACTCCAGAGCGCATTAAGAACTTTGTTTCATTACGCCTTCCAAGTTTGGCCGAACAGTTGAGTGCAGGGGATATTTCTGCAGATGCGGTCGCCGATGAAGTCCGGGAAGCAATAGAGAATCCGACCGAACGCATGCAAAAGGCCTTCAATAAGCTAGCGACTCGGGAGAAGTGGTTGCTAATATCCTTGGTTGACTGCGACCGAGGAACAGCTCTCGACGCAACGGAGCAGCCGTCCAGTTCTGCGGTCAAGACGAGCGAACGGTGTACAAGAAGCGCGGAGGCGATATCCTCCAGTGCTTACATGCGACCGATGTCCCGGAAGGGTGCGGAAGAGGCCCCGCTTGCCGCAACTGCATCATTCGCAATTCAGTCACGACATGCTTAGAGGGACAAACAGTCAACCGTAAACGGATGAACCTACATGTCAAGCAAAGTTCTTCCTTGAAGGACTTGGCGCTCTTGATAACAGCGAGCCCGTTGCCGAGCAACAACGGAGAACGTTTGGCTTTATTGATGGTCGAGGACATCAGCGAGATAACGACGCTGCGGAGCATCATTCCGATTTGTATGAAATGCAAGAGAATCCGAGATGACCAGCAATACTGGAAGAGCGTGGGCGATTATTTCCACGAGCATGCAGGAGTTGACTTCACGCACGGGCTGTGTCCTGAATGTATTTACGAGGTCTACCCTGATGCCAAGCCAGCGGACGTGAAATTGCGGTCGTGATGCATTTCGCTCTGATGGACTCCGCGAGCCCTGAATTCGGCAGGAGCAACGCTTGAGGGCTGCTGAGCATCTACTCAGACAACAGAAGTAACACCGGGCGCTGTTCCGCAAACTCGGCAGCTTTCTTGTTAGGCTGCTTCCCCAAGGTAAGACCTTCCAAACTGAAGTATCCCCAGCACAGTTCATTCCCGCCCAACCTCCCAGCCCGAGGTGTGTCTTCACTGCGCCCCGCCGATGCACCAGCCTCGTGACACAATTGATTCAGTCCAGATGAATGCCACCGCCCCAGAACGTAGCGCCCCCACCGCCCAACTGTCCGGCGTGATTGAACGGGTGACGTTCTTCAACGAAGAGAGTGGCTTCTGCGTGCTTCGCATTAAAGCGCAGGGGCATCGAGAAGAGGTCACGGTCATCGGCTCACTGCCTTCAGTGAGTGCCGGGGAGTGGCTTTCCGGCGAAGGCTGGTGGGTCAGGGATAAAGAGCACGGGCTGCAATTCAAAGCCAGCACGATCAGGACGGTGCCGCCGACTACGGTCGAAGGCATTGAGCGATATCTCAGCAGCGGCTTGGTAAAAGGCATCGGCCCCGTAATGGCGAAGAGGCTGGTCGGGCGGTTCAAGGCCGATGTCTTGAACGTCATCGAAACCCGACCGGGTGAATTGCTATTGGTTGACGGTATAGGCGCGAAGCGCCGGGAACGGATTTCACGGGCATGGCGGGAGGCGAAGCAGGTTCGCGAGATCATGCTGTTCTTGCACGGCCACGGCGTCAGCACCAGCCGGGCGGTACGTATCTTCAAGGCTTACGGCGATGAAGCGATTGAAAAAGTGCGAAGTAATCCGTACATGCTGGCAAAGGATATCTATGGCATTGGCTTCTCCACCGCCGATCTAATAGCCCAGAAGCTTGGAATTCCAAAGGATTCGCTGAACCGAGCGAGGGCGGGGCTTGACCACGTCTTGCTGGAAGCGACCTCAGAGGGGCACTGCGCCTTGCCTTTGGAAAAGCTCAAAATTGCGGCGGTGAAGCTGCTGGAAGTGTCGGAAGCCACGGTGGAAGAAGCTCTCGCGCAGATGCTCACCAGCGGCCACCTGCTACTGGAGGATATCGACGGCGAACCGCTCATCTTCCTGCCCCATCTCCGCAAGGCGGAGGCGGCCATCGCGGCCAAGTTTAAACAGCTTGCAGAAGCGGAGACTATCTATCCAGCGATTGATTTTGACAAGGCCGTCGCATGGTGTGAGCAGCGGACAGGTAAGACACTTGCCCCAAGCCAGCGCGAGGCGATGAAGACCGTCCTCACAAACCGGGTCGTCATCATTACCGGAGGGCCGGGCGTGGGCAAGACCACGCTAGTGAACTCGATTCTAATGATCTTGAATGCCAAGAAGGTGAAGTGCCTCCTCTGTGCACCGACAGGACGGGCTGCGAAGAGGCTGACAGAGACCACCGGATTAGAAGCCAAGACCATTCATCGATTGCTGGAAGTGAACCCCGGCACGGGGCGGTTCAGTAGAGATGAATCCAATCGACTGGAATGCGGCCTTCTGGTCATGGATGAAACCTCCATGGTTGATGTGCCGCTCATGAACTCGCTGGTCAAGGCTCTTCCAACCCGCGCTGGGCTGATTCTGGTCGGCGATGTCGATCAACTTCCATCGGTGGGGCCGGGGATGGTGCTTCAGAACTTGATCGAGAGTGGCATTGTCCCGGTAGTGCGGCTCACCGAAGTATTCCGGCAAGCAGCGGGCAGCCACATCATCAGCAATGCCCACCGCATACGCCAAGGGGAGATGCCGGAATTGCGGGGTACACACCCGACCTCAGACTTCCACTTTGTTGAGCGGGATGACCCAGAGGGCATCGCCGAGACCCTCGTCAAGGTAGTGCAGAGCCGCATCCCGGAACGATTTCATCTTGACCCGATTCGCGATGTGCAGATTTTATGTCCGATGAACCGTGGGTCGCTGGGTGTCCGGGAACTCAACTTGTCTTTACAGAAGGTGCTGAACCCTCCACGGTCTGGAGAAGCTGCGGTTGAGCGGTTCGGATGGCGGTTCCAGCGGGGTGACAAGGTCATCCAGACTGAGAACAACTACGACAAGGACGTGTTCAACGGCGACATTGGAATCGTGGAAAAGGTCGATGCCGTCGAGCAGGAAGTTACCATCCGCTTCGATGATCGACCTTTGAAATACGACTATGGGGAACTGGACGAGGTCTCGCTTGCCTATGCGATCAGCATTCACAAGTCGCAGGGCTCGGAGTTTCCCGCCGTGGTGATTCCGCTGGCTATGCAGCACTTCATGCTCTTGCAGCGGAACCTGATTTACACCGGGATTACGCGGGGCAAAAAATTGCTGGTGCTCGTCGGGCAGAAGAAGGCTCTGGGCATCGCGGTTCGCAATGATAAGACCCAGCGGCGGTATTCAGGGTTGCTTGCGAGTTTGAAGGCGTGAGTGACGGGTGAGGTCTTCGAGAACTGAGGATTGACACGAGGTGCTCGACCGCGAAATGGTTCAAAGCAAGTCCCCCAGTCCCGCGACCTTCTGCATCTGAACGGTGAAGACCTCCGGCATCCGCAGGTCGTCTAAGACTGTGTGGGGATGGCCTCTCATGAGAGCAGCTTGGTATGAAAAGCAAGGCGCTGCGCGGGATGTTCTCACCATCGGTGAAATGGATGAGCCGCAACCGCTCACAGGCGAAGTTCGGATTCGCGTTGCTTTCTCAGGTGTGAATCCGGGGGATGTGAAGAAGCGTCAAGATGCGTTTGGCCTCGGAATGCCCTATCCACGAGTCATTCCGAACAGCGATGGTTCGGGCACTGTTGATGCAGTGGGGGAAGGAGTATCTCGGCAATGGGTTGGTCGGCGTGTGTGGTGTTATGGCGCTCAATCCTACCGTCCTTACGGAACCGCCGCTGAGTTCACGGTAGTTCCTGTAAGTCAGGTGGTTCCTTTGCCTGAGGCTGTGCCGCTGGAGCAGGGTGCCTGTCTCGGTATTCCCGGCATCACCGCGCATCGGGCAGTTTTTGTGGCTGGCTCGGTCGAGGGGCGAACCGTTTTAGTGCAAGGCGGTGCAGGTGCGGTCGGAGCTTGTGCCGTTCAACTCGCGCATCGAGCTGGGGCACGAGTGATTGCGACTTGTCGTGCCGAAGGTGACAAGCAGATTGCTTCGCAAGCAGGGAGCCGATGAAGTTTTGCTGAGCGGTGAGAATCTGCCAGAACGAATCCGAGAGTTGGCTCCCAATGGGATTCACCACGTTGTCGAGGTGGCGTTCGCGTCGAACATCAACACGGACGCTGCGGTATTGGCGCAAGGTGGTTCCATCGCGTCTTACGCCACCAATGCTCCGACTCCCGAAATTCCATTCTGGCAACTTGTCTTCATGAACGCCAAAATCTTTTTCGTCGGCAGTGACGATGTCCCGCCTGAGGCGAAGCTTGAAGCCAGTCGCGATATCAATCGGGCGCTTGAAGCAGGATGGCAGGGGCTTGGAATTGCCGAGATCATTCCCTTGGACAAGATAGTACGAGCCCATGAGTTGGTCGAGCATCCGGTGAAATCGGGACGTGTAATCGTCGCGATTAAGTAAGGTGCGTGCCGCCGCTCTTTATCACCATGCGAAGGGAACACCGCTGAAGAAACTCGTATGGGCTCCGGTGGCGGGCGGAAGGTAGCGGATAGATTGGCAACGGACGAATCGTGGTCGTTGATGTTGCCTAAAGCTCCCGGTACATTACGTACGCATCCATGTACCCAAGCTTCGGATGAATGAAGGCTTTCGGCAGTGTGCCAACCACTTCAAACCCGTTTCTACGCCACAGCCGAACTGCACCCTCGTTGCTGCTGACAACGAAGTTGAACTGCATCGCCATGAAGCCTCGCTTCCGAGCCGCATCGAGGGAATGAGCGCACATCGTCTGTGCTATTCCACGGCCTCTTGCCCCCTCGGAGGTCATGTACCCACAATTGGCAACGTGCGAACCGCCGCCACGCTGATTTGATCTTAGATAGTAAGTCCCGAGAACCACGCCATCTTCATCTGCAACGAAAACTTCATGCCCTGCAGAGAACCAATAGGCTAGTCCGGCTTCTCTAGTGAGGTCGTTTGGCAAGGCGTATGTGTCGCCAGCGCGTATAACGGGTTCAAGGATTGACCAAATGGCTTCAGAATCACTGGGCTCGGCAGGACGAATCACGAACATACTTCTATTAGAAGCCAGAGGGGCTTGAGAATCAATATCGTGGCACACTCGCGGTTCGTACGAGCGAACCGCCGTTGTCCATCACCGTGCTCGTAGCACGCCGCTGAAGAAGTTGGTGTGGGCTCCGGTGGCAGGAGGATGTTGGAGGATTTATTGGCTGAGGACGAGGCGGGGCTGATACCAAAACTCAGAGCGACTTTCGGAAAGAGACCAGACGCCAGCGACCTGCTGGCGAGGACGATTCGTGGCTGAGTATATAAAGGTTGCCGTCCTCGGCGCGTACCTTGAAAAACACGTCGTTCTGGCCGTACCACTGGTCTAGCAGCTCCTCAACTAGATACTCGCGTCCGTCCAGCCGGAAGCGAACTGGTCGCTCGTCAGCCTTGTACCCGGAATAGCAGTCCACCTCTACCTGCATTTCCGTCATCACTTAGGCTGCGCGAATGCCTGTGACACGCGAGGACACAGCAGCCTCTTTTCGCATCAGCAACCTGAACACAAGAATATGGGTGACTAGGAGCAGAGGAACTCCCAAGATGGCGAGGAAATATCCCGCGCCCAGCACCCCCGGTGTGTCCGCCAACGAGATGCGGGCACCTTGGTAAAACGCATTCAACAGATCAGCAGTTCCGACGAGATTGAAAATCCAGACCAGAAGCCCAGACATCCTCGTCCTGAGAGCGCCGAGAGCAATTAGCGCCAATATCGCGGACACCAAATCACCATAGGCCAACCCACGAGCGAATACTGTAGAGGCCAACTCCGGAGCCACAACGCCGGGAATCAAGGCGACAAGCCCGATATACCTGAAGCTGTGTAACACGAGAATTGGTCTGAGTGCATCTGTGCGTTCCCGCTTGCTCATCGTCGGCCAAAGATATTGAAAGGCGAAGACACTCCACGCAAGAAGACCGAACGCGACAGTGACTCCGTATATCAAAGCAATCGGCATGGTGCGCTCCTCCTAAACTCTGGGTTGCAAACTCCCCCTAACTGATGACCTTACCCGCCTCTGAGACTCTGGCTGACTGGCAGCCGCGATCTGAGCATCATCGGAATGCTGGCGGAGTTTGGAGCCGAGTTTCACGGACGCCTGAGGAATCTAAAGTAGAAAGCTGCAAACACCAAGACAATGCCAATATTCACTGTCAGCCGTTCCCAGAATCGGTTTCTGAAGAACACGATATCTACACCGACTATGACGGCTGCCATCGCCAGCCCGTAAAGCACGACAGCTACCTGTCTGCCCATTTCAGATTCCTCGCTTAAATTTGATTCTATTCCCGAAGACTTTCGGCGTGACCATCGACTCCATCGTGCTTGAGTTCGTCCGGCATGAGCGGCTGGCGTGGGATGCACATTGCAATGGGGGCATGTGGGTTCAGGTGGGGGCGTTCGAGGGGGGATTCTGGTGTCTATGTGCTCACCGAGGAGACGCAGAACGGGTTGCTGACGCGGCTGAGTGCATTGGTGATGCCGGGCAGGATGTCGAAGTGCCACCAGAGGTGGCAGTATTCTTCCGATAGCAAGTCGTAAGATGGCGGAGAGAGCAAAGAGTGTCGAGAACACTTTTAGTAAGAAAATTACCTCAGAAAGTGCCCGACTACTTGTATCTTGAAGACGGTACAGGTGGTATTGTTTCACTTGGCTGAAGAGACAATTCTCTCCGCCATATTCCTACCCATCCTACTATTTTGATTCTAAATTTTGCGGATTTGGGCGTAAACTGGCGTCTCCGGGCGGGTTGGTGCGGTTTCGGGCTCAGTAAGGCAAATAGTAGGAAACAGGGAAGTTAGACGCTAACTAGGTGTAGATTCTTCAGGTTACAAAAAGGCTGAGTAGGAATCCCACTCTCTCCGCCAGAAATTTTTGATCAACCCAACAAAATCAAGTAAATACAATACATTCAGCGAGATATGCGCCACCCAATGAATCAGGCGGCCCGCTCATCTCGTGTGGTTCCTTTTTGGGCAAATAAGCCCGCTTTACCGGCCTCGAGGAACTGAGATGCGTCAAGACGGCCGAATAACTCGATCATCTTCGCGACGAGACCGGTCCAGCCGGTTTGGTGGCTAGCACCAAGACCTGCTCCATTATCTCCGTGGAAGTACTCGTAGAAGAGAACGTGATCCTTCCAGTAAGGATCGGTCTGGAATTTCTCCGTACCTCCGTAAACCGGCCGACGCCCCGACTTATCGCGCAGGAAGATCCGGGTCAGCCGATTGGCGATTTCTCGGCTTGCCTCAAACAGGTTCATCATCTTGCCTGATCCCGTGGGGCATTCAACTTTGAAGCTGTCACCGTAATAGAGATAGAACGTCATTAGGGCACGGATCAGCAACGCGTTCACGGGCATCCAGATAGGCCCGCGCCAGTTGGAGTTTCCGCCGAACATGCCTGTGTCGGACTCTGCCGGCAGATAATTCACCCTATTTTCCTGGCCCGCCACATTGAATATATAGGGGTGCTCGGCATGGTAGCGGGAGAGCGCTCGAATTCCATAGGGACTAAAGAATTCGTTCTCATCGAGCATGCGTGACAAAATTCGCCGTAACCGTTCCGGGTTAACCAACGCAATGATGCCGCGCTCGCCATACCCGAGATGGGCCGGACCGGTCGGATGAATGCTTCCGAGCAGTTCGGGCATCTGGCGCAGACGCTCTTGCAAAACCGACATCACTCTCGGCACCCGATCGCGCTGCCAGGGCTCAACGACGGTGGTGGCACAGATGGGTAACAAACCCACCATGGAGCGCACTTTGAGACGCTGCGAACTGCCATCGGGCAGCCGCAGGATGTCGTAGTAGAACCCATCCTCTTCGTCCCACATACCACCTGGGCCTGTCTGATTCATGGCCCGTGCGATCCAAAGAAAATGTTCAGTGAACTTCAGGGCCATGCCTTCGTAAAAAGAATCGAAGGCCGCCAACTCCACGGCAATTTCTGCCATGTTCTGGCAGAACAGTGACACCCACGCCGTGCCGTCAGCCTGCTCGAGATGGCCACCGGTGGGCAGCGGTGCGCTGCGGTCGAAGACACCGATGTTATCCAGACCCAGAAAACCGCCTTCGAACAGATTATTGCCGAAGCGGTCCTTGCGGTTCACCCACCAGCTGAAGTTCAGCATCAGCTTTGCAAAAGACCGCTTGAGGAACTCGACGTCGCCTTGGCCGTAAAGAGCCTGCTCATTCCTGTAATTGAAGATGGTGGCCCAAGCGTGCACAGGCGGGTTCACATCGCTGAAGTTCCACTCGTAGGCCGGGATCTGGCCGGTCGGATGCAAGAAACCCTCGCTCAGCATCAGGTCGAGCTGCTCTTTCGCGAAATCTTCATCGACAGTAGATAGCGCGATGGTGTGGAACGCCAAGTCCCATGCGGCATACCAGGGATACTCCCACTTGTCCGGCATCGAGATGATGTGGTCATTGACCATGTGAAACCATGCGCTGTTTCGGATTTGCGGGGCGCCCGGCTTCATCGGATCGGCGCCATGTTCCCCTAGCCATTTGTCCACGTCGAAAAAGAAATATTGCTTGGACCATAGCATCCCTGCCAGCGCCTGCCGCATAACGAGGGACTCATCTGCGCTGACACGCTCCGGCGTGATGGCGCGATAAAACTCGTCCGCTTCACCCCGTCGAGCCTGCATAACTTTGTCGAAGTTGCTGAAGGGATCGCCTACAGCAGCAGGCGCCACGTCACTTAGCCGTAGACGGATGGTGGCGGTTTTTCCTGCACCCACATTGACCTGATAGTGGGCGGCTACCTTTGTTCCCGTGTGCTCGGGATTGACGGCATCCTGCTTCCCATTCACCACGTAGTTGTTAAATGCGTCTTTGACGTAAGGACTTGCGTTGGGCCTGCCAAAAATCCGCTCGGAGTTCGTCTCATTCTCAGTGAACAGCAGCGGAGCATCTCCCTCCCAGTACAGATAGCGCTTACCCAACTTGGTGTGCGAGGCCTCAACAGCAATGGCTCCCTTCTTGCCAGTGACCTGCTGCAAAGACGGCTTCGGTGTGTCAGGCCACCATGTCCAGGTGTTGCGAAACCAGAGGGTTGGTAGAATGTGCAACGTTGCTGGCTCAGGCCCGCGATTAGAGACGCTAATCTGGATGAGGATGTCCTCAGGAGTCTGTTTGGCATATTCGGCGAGAACGTCGAAATATCGATCCTCATTGAAAATACCGGTATCGATCAGCTCGTACTCCATCTCGTCACGGTTGCGCCGCCTGCTGGTAGCGACCAGGTCGTCGTACGGGAAGGCTGCTTGCGGATACTTATAGAGGTACTTCATATAGGAATGCGTTGGAGTGCTATCAAGGTAGAAGTAATATTCTTTGACATCCTCACCGTGGTTGCTCGCGCTGTTCGTCAGCCCGAAGAGGCGCTCCTTGAGTATTGGATCCTTGCCGTTCCAGAGGCCCACGCTGAAGCAGAGCAACTGCTTCTCATCGCTGATACCAGCAAGCCCATCCTCGCCCCAGTGATATGCCCGCGATCGAGCTTGGTCGTGGGAGAAATAATTCCAAACATCAGCTCCGTCCTGGCTGTAGTCCTCGCGAACCGTGCCCCACTGTCGTTCGCTGAGGTATGGACCCCATTTTCTCCAAGGCACTTTCTCGATGCGAGCTGCAACGAGCCGCTTTCCTTCGATACTTTCCTTCATGACTACTCTCCTCGCAGATTGCCGAATGGGGCTGCTATTCAGCAGGTTGACCCAAGCTTTTGAGTTCCTCCCAATCCGATGTGCTCGCCGCTCTTCTGCGATGCCTCTGAAGTCATGTCTGCTTTCGATAAATCCTGAGCCAGCAATTCCCTAGTTGCCGTAGCCCGATACTGCTCTCGCCTTTAGGTTGTCATTCCGAGCGCAGCGAGGAATCCCCGCACCGCCCAAATCTGCAATGCCGCTCCAGAGTCTCTTCCGCCTCGAACTGCCTTTGACGGTGTACACCTTCTGTGGAACCGCCCTAGTGGTCTCATCATGTCGTGCTCTTCATCTTCGAGGATGTGGCAGTGCCACACGTATTCGTTCGCATTCGGTATTTTGGTGCGCTGCGGCGAACTGCGCAGTCGATCACTGCTTTTTAGGAGAACGAAGCTCTGGCGCCTTAAAAAGATCCACGATTGCAGGTTTGGTCACCTTGCCCATCGCATTTCGGGGGAGGGCGTCGACGATCAGAAGCCGTGAAGGGATTTTGTAGGACGCCAGGCGTTCCTTGGCCCAACTGCGAAGCTGCTCCAGGTCAAGAGCTTCGCCCGCGCATAGCACCACAGCGGCAGCTACTCGTTCTCCCCACTCCAAGTCC
Source organism: uncultured Acidobacteriota bacterium (assembly GCA_963787715.1). GTDB lineage: Bacteria > Acidobacteriota > Terriglobia > Terriglobales > Acidobacteriaceae > TOLSYN. Next base: position 469,406 of record CAWBEC010000002.1, read on the forward strand.
GGGACTCCGACAACCGCACATTCCGCGATGGACGGGTGCTCGCGAAGCAGCTCTTCTACCTCCAGCGCCGACACCTTGTTACCGCCTGTTTTGAGAATGTCAATGTTCATGCGCCCTAGAATGCGATAGCGGCCGTTCTGGATTACCGCAACATCGCCGGTCCGAAACCAGCCATTGCGAAAACTCTGCTGTGTCGCCTCCGGTTTGCCCCAGTACTCCTTGAAAACGCCTGGGCCGCGAACTTCTATTTCTCCTGGACTATCCGATGCGACCGCTTCCCCTTGCTCATCGGCCAGTTGCACCTCGACTCCGGGCAGTGGGGTGCCGACGCTGCCTGGCACTCGCTCGCCTTCCAACGGGTTCGACAATGCCATGCCTATCTCCGTCATGCCGTAGCGCTCGAGCAATGTATGGCCGCTGATCTCCTTCCAGCGGTTCAGTGTGGAGATGGGCAGCGCCGCCGAGCCTGACACCATCAATCGCAATCCGGCGCAGGATTGGCTGAGCACAGCTCGCCGCTGCGGTAAGGCCGCTTCCCAGGCGGAGATAAGTTTCACATAGATGGTAGGAACCGCCATGAACAGCGTCAGACTGCTGCTGGCGATACGCTCCCAGACGGTATTCGCATCGAAGCGGGGCAGCATCTCGCAGAGTGCGCCCGACCACAGGGCACACGAAACCACATTCACGATTCCATGAACATGATGCAGTGGAAGGCAGAGCAGGATCCGGTCGTCAGCGGACCACCGCCAGGCGTCGACAAGCGTTGTAACCTGCGCCGTGATGTTCTCGTGGGTTGTCACTACGCCCTTTGGCCGGCTGCTGGTGCCGCTGGTGTACAGAATCATAGCGCGTCGCTTGCGATCGACCTCGGGCAACGGACTCGCTTCGCAGAGCAGGGCGTTGTCGCACCGCAGCAAGCGCAGTCCGCGCGCAGCCGCAATCGGCACAAGCACTGGTTCCCCGGCAGCATCTACGACCAGCGCTGCCGCCCGCGTATCGTCGATGAAGTATTCGAGTTCAGCAGATGTATAACCGAGCGGAAGCGGTACCGCGATGCCGCCCGCTCGCCAGATACCCCATTGAACCGCTACCCAAGGAAACCCAGGCGCAACCAGAAAGAGAACACGTTGTTCGTTGAGATCGCCGAGCCCGTCCAGCAAAGCCGATGCGACCCGTCGTGAGGCATCTAGCAGACGCGCATACGTAAACCTGTTCTCGCCATCGAGGATTGCGGTGCGCTCCGCATGAAACTCGCTGCGTTCGATGAGCGGCAGGTGAGCAGTAGAATCTTTCATCTTCCTCCGCTCTACCTCCTGGTTTTCATCTTCAGCTGGAACAACGTCGTGCATTCGAGGCTGTTATCTGGAGCATGCGGGCCAGGAGCAGCGCGAAGAAATTCAACAGATTGCTGACGTCATATGGCAGCCGCACTACAAAATGTTATTCGAAGCGCTCACTTGCCTGCGCTCTCACGTGTCGCTGCGCGCGACTCTAGGGTTAACGGTTGCTGCAAGCGAAAACTGAGGGCGGATTCGGCGGGAATTGCCAGTTCTTTGTTCCCGGTCATTCCTGCGCCTGCAGCGCCAGCGCCGGCTCCAACCAATGCGCCGATCGCTGCGCCCTTACCTCCTCCTGCAAGACCTCCAATCAGGGCGCCGCCTGCAGTACCTCCTCCTGCAACCACCGCGGTGCGCTTTCCCTTCCCCTTCATAGTCACGGTATGTGGGGCGGTATCGATGCGATACGACGCGCCCTCGGCCGTTAGAGTCGTCAATTTGACAGACAGTGTGCCCTCACCCTTGAACTTGCCAGGGCTTTTGGACTGCACTACGACACCTTCGACATGTGCTCCCTTTGGAATGACAACCTTGCCATTCACACTGATTGGCGAGGCCGTCGCTCCGGTGAAGACGTCTCCCTCTTTTGCTGTCTTGGTGCTAATCGCCTCCGAGACATGCACCGCCAATGTTGTGCCGGCTGGCAGCACGATGGGCGGCGGTGGCGGTGGCGGAGTTTTCTCAGCCTCCGCTGGAGGCGGTGCTGCCGGGGGCCCCGGCGCAGGGGCTGGAGTAGCAGGTGCAGTTGCCGGAGGCGTCGCTTGATTCGTAGCTGCTGGTTGACTATTTGCGTTCGGTGGCTGGTTTTCTGCAGTGTTGGTTGATTTCTTACTGCAGGCCGTTATGGTAAGCATCAACAGCAACACTGTGAGTACATTGATGCGTTTACACATGGTGCCCCCCTCTTTTCAGATATTCAGACGGCGATGTTGTGTTGTCTACCCTGTTTCGTTAAAGCGGGTACGCCGTTGGTCGAGTGCTGCCCGGCGCCGGACATCCCATCCTTAACATCACTCACCTCAACATTAACACCAGACGGTTTCTGTGCGGACTGGCAGTTTTACCAGTTGAGATTCCTGGAATGCTCACCCAGCCTACGAGGAGCTCAGAGCGAAGTTCCTTCGGCATCGGTGGGCAGCCCACGACGCCTAGGCAGTTTGTTGCACAACTTCGTCTGTAGCCGGGGCTCCGAGGAGGTTGATTTCAGCAGGCATCTACTCCATTCGCGAAGGTACGTCGAACGCACACGGAATAGCAGGCAACAACGTCGTTGCGTTTGCCGAATCTGTAAGACCCAAATGTGTGAATGAAGGCGCATAACGGAATGCCGACTTGGTTGAGAGTGCCGTGGGGGATTGGAATCACAATGATGTGGTTTATTCTCGCGCTGCTTACCGTGTGGGCGGTGGCAGCTCTTTACGTCGATCTTCGGATTGCTGCGTTACGAATTCCGGTGACTGGCCTCTACGTCCTTGGAATTGTCGCGATTCTATTCGAGTTCAAACGATCCCATTGGGCTGCCGCCCTGTGTTTCCTGGCCTTTTGCGGTGTGCTCGCATGGTGGCTCAGCCTGAAGCCTTCGAACGATGCTGATTGGCGGCCCGACGTTGACCGAACAGCCTGGGCTGAAATGGACGGAGATCGGGTTACGATTCACAATTTGCGCAACTGCGATTATCGAAGCGCAACCGACTACTCGAATTGCTGGAGCGGCCGCACCCTCTATCTGTCACAGATCCGGGGCGTCGACTTATTCCTGACGAACTGGGGGCTGCGCTGGGCGAGCCATCCGATTCTCAGCTTTCAATTCGGAGACAACGATCATGTCGCATTCTCAATTGAGGCGCGCTACAGAGTTGGTCAGTCCTACTCTTCAATTCTCGGATGTTTTCGTCAATTCGCGCTGATTTTTGTTACGGCTGATGAGCGCGACGTGATTCGATTGCGCACCAACTATCGTAAAGATGAGGAAGTTTACATGTACCGCACCCGGTTGCAACCGGCAACAGCGCGGGCTATGTTCCTCACCTATGTCGCCTACCTGAACAAATTGAAAGATCATCCCGAGTGGTACAACCAACTGACAAGAAACTGTACGACTACGCTCAACAAACAGCTCGCCGCTGATGTTCCCGACCCGCAGCCATGGAGCTACCAATTCATAGTGAATGGAACACTGGACAAGTTGCTCTACGACCGGGGACGACTGGTCACCGGCGGGCTTTCATTTCCAGAATTGAAGCAGCGTGAGCACATCAACGCATCGGCCCAGGCGGCGAACCGGTCTCCTGATTTCTCTGCGTTGATTCGAGCGGGGCGGATTGGATTCTGAGCGGAAGTAGAAGAAACCGGAGGTTACCATGAGTAGCACCTGTCCACTTGAAGGCACTCGCTGGCGTTCTTATTTCACTTCGCTGAGGATGGGAGTCGCTCTACTCGTTGTCGTGGCTCCGCTTATCGCCGTTGCCCAGAGCGCACCAGCGGCTGCGAGGCTGAAAATCGGGGTCGCGCTCGAAGGCGGCGGCGCGCTCGGACTGGCTCACATCGGAGTGCTCAGGTGGTTTGAGCAGCATCACATTCCAGTCGACTATATCGCCGGAACCAGCATGGGTGGCTTGGTCGGAGGGATGTATGCGATCGGCACGAGCCCAGATGAACTCGAGACCTTCGTCAAAGGAATGGACTGGCCGCTTATCATCGGGGGCGGAACCCCTTACGAGGACCTCTCTTTCCGCCGTAAGGAAGATGAGCGCGCGGTTCAAACCGACTTGGTCCTTGGCCTCAAACATGGAGTGTCGCTCCCGTCCGGATTGAATGAAGGACATCAAGTCAGTCTCGTTATTGACCGGGAAACACTCGCCTACTCGTCCGTGAAGTCGTTCGACGATCTACCCATCCCCTTCCGCTGCGTATCCACCGAGTTGGTTTCGGGAAATGCCCATGTGTTTGACCACGGTCCGATTGGTCTGGCTATGCGGTCCACCATGTCCCTGCCGGGAATCTTCGCGCCTGTTCGCGATGGGGACCGCTTGTACGTGGATGGCGCCTTGGTGGACAACCTGCCTACAGACCTCGTGCGCAGGATGGGGCCCGACGTGGTCATCGCGGTTCATCTCCAGGTCTCTCCCATCACTGCGAATCAAATCCAGTCCCTCTTCAGTGTCCTCGGCCGGTCACTCGATATCGGCACTGCGAAGACGGAGCTTCGGGGGATGGAGGAGGCGGACCTCGTCGTCAAAGTGGATGTTCAGAACTTCAATACCTTGGACTACAACAAGGCGGAAGCAATCATCCAGAAGGGAATGCAAGCGGCAGAGGAAAAAGCCAAGATATTGCAGCCTTATTCGCTCGATCAGGCCGCATGGGACGAGTACGTGGCTCAGCGCAATGCGCGCAAGAAGGGAGCCGCGGGCGTTCCGCAATTCGTAAGAGTAGAAGGAAGCAGCGACAACGCGGACCAAAGGATCGAGAAGTTTTTGCAGCCGCTGGTGGGCAAGCCGATCGACACGCCCATGCTGGACACCTATCTAAGCCGCTTGACCGGAACTGGCAGGTTCAGCAGCGCTTCCTATTATTTGACCCAGAATGATGGCGAAACCGGCCTGCTGGTCACAGTCCACGAGAAGAACAATGCGCCACCCTTTCTGCAACCCTTCTTTGTAATAAACGGCACAGAGCCCGACAACGTCACCTTCACGATCGGGGGACGTTTGACCTTTCTCGACATCGCCGGCTTCGGCTCGGAGTTACGTATGGATTTTGAGGCGGGAAGCACCTATGGGATTGACGGCGAGTTCTACAAGAAGTTTACGCAGAATACCAAGTGGTTCTATGCGCCACGCGCGAGCGCAAGCGACGCTGCGCTGTGGATCTATTCCTACAACAATCCTGAGGCCGACTATCGCCTGAGCGTGGAAAAAATTGGGGCTGACGTCGGCTATGCTCTTAGCCGCTTCAGCGAACTCCGCGCCGGTTACGAAATCGGCTACCTCAATGCGCGCATAAAGCTGGGTACTCCGCAATTCCCATCGGTAGAGGGGGGAGTCAGAGATTCGCGTTTTCGGTTCAGCACCGACCATTTAGACAATCCGGTCATTCCGCGCCGGGGTTATGCAGGGGAGTTGAATTTCCACTGGGTGGATAAGAGCCCGGGAGCGCCCAACGCATTTCCAACTCTGGATCTGACTTCCAGTGTTTTCAAAATCGTCTCTCAGTCGGCTTCTATCTTTCTGCGCGCTCAGGGTGGGTCCACGCTGGGCTACGATCGCACTGGTCTTCCTCAGTACTTCCTTGGGGGAACCGCCGGGCTGTTTGCCTATGGCCAGAACGAGGTTCGCGGAGATCAGTTCTTCCTCTTCCGCGCAGGATATCTGCACAAACTGCTCCTCTTGCCGACATTTCTCGGCGAAGGCGTTTACGCCACCGCATTTTATGAGATTGGAAAGATGTACCATGCTCCGGGTGTCAGCAGGCTTCCCAACGATGGAACGGCAGGGGTAATCGCGCAGACGGCTTTTGGGCCTTTGTTCTTCGGCGGAAGTGTCGGAGATACAGGGCATCACACATGGTTCTTTGCCCTGGGCCGTGTGTTCTAGTCCGCCCTCAGCAGAGATGCCAACGGACACCGCCTCGGCTCACGGCTCTCCGCGGCGGGATGTAAGCCACGCTGGAGGGCGGCAGTAGGTGTACCAAAGATAGCCCATCAGCGATTTGACTCGCCTGCTGTTTAATAACAATCGGCAGAACCATCGAGATCGTAAGAACGGGCGAAGAAGCCTGAAATGCAGAGTGTTGCCGAAGCGCTTTCTATATTCTCCGAACAGCTCCTGAGTGTATTCGGGGAAGCCCCTCACGGTAGCAACCGTCATCGCTGAGATTAAGGATCTGCGAACGTATTCTCGAACACCGCTCTTGCGTTCGGCGGGAAGGGAAGATTCAAGGAGCCGGTCGTGGTTGGCGAGAACCCGGTTCGCGCGAAATGACTGCGCCCCCGATTTCGAGAGGCTGCCCGGTACTCCCAGATGCCAGATGACTTGTGGGTCATTCGTATAAGCGAATGAAGACACCGCCGCGATTCTGAACCACAAATCCTGATCCTGGCCATTTCTGAGTTGCAGATCGAAGCCACCGACCTGATTGAATACATCTTTGCGGACGACACCAGAGCAGCACCAGAGGATCTCTCCACCGTCGAAGAAGTTGGTCACCATGCCTTCGTAGCGGCCGTTTAACGCGCGCCTATTCGCAACGTAACGAACCGATCCATTGGCCTTGAGAAACCAGCATGCGGTGCCATAAGCTCCGGCCTGCGGGTATCTGACAACCAGGTCCTCCACGGCTTCCAGATGGCGCGGTAAGTATTCGTCGTCTGCATCGATAAAGGCCAGAAGATCGAATGAGGCTTCCATCGCACCGCGGTTCCGCGCAGAAGAAGCACCGCCATTCTCCTGTTGCACGAAGCGAATTCGACTGTCATTCATTGCGCGTACGACCTCTGGTCCGCGATCCGTAGAACCATCGTCGACCACGATGATCTCGAAGTTCTGCCGCGTCTGGGCCAGTACAGAATTGATACAGCGTGCGACGAAGTGCTCTTTGTTGTAAAGCGGTATGATCACGCTGAACTGGACGTTACTGTCGGTCACTTAGCCCTTTCGCGAGGAATCTTCGATTTCCTTTAGATTGGCGGGACTTATTTTCACTGTAGTCCTAGTTTTCGGATTAGCATTCGCCGGATTTGAAATACCGAAGCCTTTGGACGCATGAGAGCGGCGAAGGCCAAATGCGACGCTCCGGAAACTCGACGGCCTTCGGCGGTGTTGAGTATGGCTTGCCGGTAATGCGATTCTGCCATTGTATCCACACGCTCGACGAGTCGCGTGCGCCATGGGCGATGCTCCCATTGGCGAGCGTACTCTTCGAAAGTGGGCTCCGGTAAAGACTGGCCGCGTAACTTGGCACAATGAATCGCGAACCCATAACCACGATGCAGCGCAACTCGCTGGGTCGTTGCGATGGATGATTTCGTGATGCGGTATGAGTAAAGAACTTCCGGATGGTTCGCGACCCTTCCCTGATCGCACATGCGAAGACAGAAGTCCAGGTCTTCGCCAGCGCCAGAAATGCGATATCCGCCGATTGCGCGTGCGGCATCGGTTTGAAAGACGATGCTCGGGTGGCACACACCCGCCTTCCCATCCATCAGGCGACGGTAAATGCCCTCGTGATCAAGAGGCGCTGAACCGGCCTTGACCATTCTTCCTCCGGCGGTGAAACGGACCTGGGCTCCAAGCATTACTACGTCCGGGTTAGATTCCAGATATGCCAGTTGCAGTTCGATTCGGCGGGGGTCGCAGAGGTCATCGGCATCCATACGCGCGAAGTACTTAGTGTCACAGAGTTGAATCAGCCGGTTCAGCGTGGCACCGAGACCGGAGTTTGGCTGATGAATTACAGTGACGCGGGGATCATGAATGGCATCGAGAAAATCCGAAGAGCCATCCGATGACCCATCGTCAATGATCAGCACTTTAAGGCCGGCGCAAGTCTGTTGCAGGACACTGTGCACCGCATCCGGCAGATACGGCATGGCGTTGAAAACCGGCAGTGTAAGTGTGACTGTGACCAAGTTAAGTGTCTTTCGTTTCGATTCTAAGAGGTACGCAGGTCATCCACCGAAAGGTGTTCGGAGGGACGGTTCGGCGCACGTAAATCGCCAGCCGCACCATGATAAAATACCTCAACGTTCATAACCAATACACGTTTCTCATGCGGCAGTTACAAATCAAATTCTGCGTGAATTCGTGCCGTCACCCTGAAGATCGGTGCAACATTTCTTAAGAGTATATCAATGAATCAGCGATCAAGGCTTCGTGTCTTAATCTCCGCGTATGCGACATCTCCGGCTTCTGGAAGCGAGGCAGCTGTGGGATGGAATATCACTCGAAGGCTTGGGCGTTATCACGACGTCACGGTACTGTACGGCGCTCGCGACCACAAGCTTCAGTGGGGCGCGGAAGTCGCGGAGTACTTGCGCGAGCACGGCCCTATTCCGGGCGTCACTTTTGTTGCCGTGGATCACCCTGCCTCTGCGCGAGTTTATCAGTGGCTTCACGATAAAGGTTTGTGGGTCTTCTATTACTGGGGCTATCGCGCCTGGCAGAGGGCGGCACGCGAGGTTGCAGGCGAACTGCATGAACGCAAGCCATTTGATTTTACTTACCAACTCAACATGATCGGTTATCGCGAGCCCGGTTATCTGTGGTCCTTGCCGGTGCCGTTTGTGTGGGGGCCCGTTGGCGGAGCATCCAATATGCCTTGGCCGTACTTCGGGCAGATGAGCATACGCGGCAGGCTTTTTTATGGCACGCGCAACCTGGTGAATCGTCTGCAAATGCGGCTTGGCGGCCGTAGCCGCAAAGCTGCGCGAAGAGCTTCTCATATCTGGGCGGTCGGCGATTCCGCGGTGGAGATGATTGCACGATGGGGAGCCGCACCGGAGGCCATGCTTGAGACCGGTACTGAACTTCGAAACGACGCGCGCCTTCGTGAGCGAAGAGCGGGCGTGCCGCTCCAGATTTGCTGGAGCGGCGGGCATATCGACCTTAAGTGTCTTCCAATTCTCCTCCACGCCCTCTCTCGGATCGATCACGCAGTAAGACCGCGATTGACGGTTCTTGGTGCTGGCCTCAAAACCGCGCAATGGAAGCGGCTTGCACGGCAGCTTGGGTTGGAGGAGATCGATTGGGCTGGAAGCGTGCCGCATCATGAGGCATTGGAACGAATGAAGAGCGCCGACGTATTCGTACATTCCAGTCTGCAGGAAGGAACGCCGCACGTAGTAATGGAAGCACTGTCGATGGGAATGCCCGTGATTTGCCACGATGCCTGCGGCATGGGTGTGGCTGTCACGGGCGGCTGCGGAATCAAGGTTCCCCTGTTGGATTTTGAAACCAGTGTCCGCGGCTTTCACTCTGCACTGAATCGCCTGAATCAGAATCCCGGCCTGCTTCGCAAACTCTCCCAGGGCGCTTTGCAGCGTGCCGCGGAGCTGTCATGGGATGCTCTTGCCGAGAGGATCGCACAGACATTCGACCGGATTTCCGATGCAAGGCAGGGAGGAAAAGCTACGCCAAAGGCAGATCGAGACCCCGCATGAGCGCCTCTCGGATAATTGTCTGAGATCGCACTTTGAGGATGCGCTCCAGCGATTCGTGGCGCATCCGTTGGCGCAGCGCCGTATCGTGGGACAACGCCTCAAGGCGCTGCATGAACTCCTCCACCGTGTTACAGAGGAATCCGCTGACGCCATCCTCGATGATCTCAGGCATCTGCCCAACAGGGGTGGAGAGAACAATCGCTCCGCGACGCATTGCATCCATGGCGGGCAATGGTCCTCCCTCCTGCAGCGAAGTTACGATGTAAAAATCCGCATCGTCCAGCAGCGCAATGTACTTTTCATCCGGCAACGGAGAGCGATCCCACTTGGGACGGAAGGTGACGGCAATCCCGCGTCTTTGGCAGGCACGCGCGATTGCATTGAACATTTCAAAGCGCTTGCGGCGGTAGATGCGGCCGACTGTAATTGCGAGCAGAGGACGCGATGCAGTGCTGTCGATGTTTGAGGGGGCAATGGCAGGAAGCAGCGAGGCGGTAGGAACGCGCTGCGCCTCGATTCCGGCAGCCGCCAGATGGCTTTGAATCTCGCGCGAGATGCAAATGACCTTCTCCTGCCGCTTCAATCGCTCGATGACCCTGGGATAAGGCGCTAACTCTTTCCAGTTTGGGACCTCATAGAACAGTTCCAGGGGATCATGGACGCAAACATAGGCTGGCCGACTGAAAGTTATGTGTTCGGCGAGTTCCATGATGTACGCATATCCAAAAAACAGAGCATTGTATTCCGCCTGAATCGCAGGGTCGCCGAGGAATTCCTCCAGTGTGATCATGGTGCAGGAGACGCCCGGAAGATGCGAGAACCACAGGAGTCCGACGTTGTAGATGGCCCAGCCGGAGTGAATGTACAGAATGCGGAAATTTGCTTCCAGGTCACCTATGTGGTGGATCGAGGAGCAGGTAGTGCGCATTTTGCGCCGAGCCGCCAGTACATGCTCGCAATCGCGGGCGAACTGTACGACCCCGCCTACCCGAATGCGATAGAGCAAGGAGGAAATCTGAGGGATGACAGAGTTCATCGTGCACGCCTCCTGCTCTGGGGGCCGATATTTCTTATCGAACGGCTATGCATATTGAACCGGAACATTTCTGATCTGCGCCGCAAATTCACCAAAGGTAGACCCTGGGGTGAGTATCAGCCTCGATGCACGGCTAAGCAAAAGCATGTCCACCAGCGAACCACGCGCGCCTGGAAGTGAACCGCGCGCCCCTTCGAAAAACTCTGACTTCTCAACCCTCGGCAGAATGCGTCCCTGGAATGCCTCGTAAATCTCTTGGAGTTGTCCCGGCAAAGCATCGCTCGCCAGAAAGACGGCGGTGTCTTCCGGCATTTCCGCCAGGCACTGACGCATTGCCACGATGTAACGCGACTGGGAGATCGCCTGGCCAGTGTGAGTGACGAAGTCGCCGCGGCGAACATGGACGCCCAGCACACATTGAGGCCACAAAGTAACAGCGCATTCCACGAAGTCAGTGATCTCTGCGCGGGGCCGGAACCACTTCCGAAAACTATCGCAATAGGGACGCACAGCGCCTAGTAAGTATTCGGAGCTGACGTCCTGCCATTGAGTCTTGAAGAACACGAGATCTTCCGCGTAGTCCGCCGCGTCGCCCTGCGGGGCGGTGATGTGCTTGAGATAACTCACGTGGCGGATATTTTGAAAACTGATAGCCTGCAATGCATCGAAGTCGAACAGATCGGCGAACACGCATCCCAGGTGTTGATTACTCACCCAGCAAGGTACGAGGGTTCTGCCGGTCCGCTCCGCATAGGCCGCAGCAATTACATGCGCGCGAAGGCGATTCGCTAGGCCGGCACTCCCGAAGTAGGCAACGAATCGTGAGCCATCGCAATGGGCAGAACCGCGCAGGTGGCGGAGAAATGAATTCTCCCGTCTAGCTGCCATCTGGCGGAAGAACTCGTCCCTCGCCCTCTGAAATAGCGATGCCTTCGGCAATCGGTTCATGCCTCTTAGAATGACATTTTCGGAGGTCAGACACCAGTGGCTACCGAAGACAATGGTAAACTGAATAAACGTGGGCACGGTGCCCCTGTTGCTGCGCGCACCCTCTGTGGGCGCGTTGGCGCGAGCGGCGGCCGTCGGGGATGTGTTGGTGGAAAGGATTGCACAGAGTTTCGACCGGCTCGCCGACGCACGGCAACCGTCATGGGTGAAGAGCACATCTGCGGCGGTGGTCCCTTGAATATCGCTTTCGTTTCTAAGGAATTCCCCCCTTCGCCTCGCTCTTATGGGATTGGCACCTACACCCACGAGACAGCTCATGCGCTGGCCCGACTGGGCCACCGGGTGACTGTGATCTGTGCGGCAGACGTTCCAGCCGCTGCTGGTATCTCAATGCAGGGCCAAGTGCTAGTTATCCGCCTTGTGGACGACGAACTTCCCGTGGGTGGATGGAATCGACACCTTTGGCAAGAAGTTGAAAAGGCTTTGGCGTACCGGCGCCGGGTAGCGGAATGCCTGGATCGATTGATTGACGAAGATCGTGCCGAGGTTGTCGAATTTCCGGGATTTCGTGGCGAATCACACATCTGGGCGAAGGGCCGCAGACGGATACCGATGGTGGTCCGCATGCACGGTTTCACGGGATGGGTAGATTCGAATTGGAAGGACATTCTCTCTGCTACACGCAGGTTACAGAAGCGGTTTGAAGCGGAGGAGTTGCTGGCTGCCGACCGGATCACACTAGTTGCTGAGCACCTGCGAGCTGCTGTGAATAAGCGACTGACAACGGCCGCTACGGTCACCACTGTATACAACAGCATTGATACGCAGAGATGGTCGGCTGCCGCAAATGACAACGCTGATGGTATCGGGCCCAAAGATATTGTGTTTGCTGGCTCGCTCACGAAAGTGAAGGGAATCTTCGATCTAATCGACGCAACGGAACGTCTCCGTCGAAGAACTGCGTGGACCGGAATCCTTCACCTATTTGGCCGAACTGGAGGCGAGTTCTCACACTATGTCCGGAAGAGATGGGGGTCGGCAGGAACACCCTGTTTTGTCCGTGTACACGGTGCGGTGTCGCGCGACATCCTGCCGTCTGTGTATCGAAGTGCGGGAGTTTGCTGCTTTCCATCTCGGATTGAGCCATTCGGTTACACGGTGATTGAAGCCAGTGCGAGCCGAGGTCTCGTAATAGGAACGCGAAAGACCGGAATAGCCGAACTGATGGAAGACGGAATCACGGGATACCTTGCAGACCCAGGCAATCCAGAGATGCTCAGTGCGACCCTGCAACGCGCCCTTTCGATGAGCAGCGATGCCGCGCAACAAATGCGGGACGATGCACGAGCTCATGTGGCAGCACAATTTGATTCGACCGTGATTATCTCGCGCATGATCGGTGTGTATAGCGAAATAGTGGCGCAACGAATGGCGGCCGAAGGGAAAACTCGATGCTGCTAACGGCTGTCACATATGTGGGTGCGCTATTCCTCTTTTACCGGATCTTCGTCTCCCGAAGTGACCAGGAGGCATTCGGATATGTGCTTGCCACTCCGCTGCTGACCATTCCACTGCTGCATTTCGGGAACTCGGCTTCAGGCGGGATCTTCGCCTTTGATATAGCCATCGTCATTTATGCGCTGATTTTTCTACCACGGGTGGCGACCAATCTCAACGTTACGTTGAAAATTGTGCCCGGCTTGGAGGCGATGCTTGTAATCGCGGGGATGGCATTTGTTTCCGCCCTGATCAACTGGGCACTCATCGAGTCGGACCCATGGCGATTCTACTTCTTCTGCATGTTCCGCTACCTGCAATTCGCTTTCGTTGCAGTTGTGGTTTCCACAATTCGAATACGCACCGGATTGCTTCGTGCGCTATTTAAGCCGCTTGCAATCGGCTTGCTCCTGTATGGCGCAGCTATGCTGCTTCATCTAAGGGGACTGGTTGATCTTGGTGGGGCCAAAACATTTTTTGCCGGGGTCGAAACCGGTCCCGACGTAGAATCTGCAGCGCAGAGCTGGTTCTTCGGCACCTTCAAGGCCTCCTACGCAGGCAATGCCTCGATCGGCATTTTCTTTCTTCTCGCGATCTTGCCATTCGTTCGCGCGCGCTTTCGCCTACCCATAGCGGCGGCCTGTACGCTGCTGGCCGTGAATGTCTACCTGAGTACATCCCGCTCCGATCTAATTGGACTGATTCTCGGCCTTTGCTGCACGGGTTCCTCACTCGTTCTCGGTGTTCCTCGTTGGCGTAATACCGCAGTGATTGCCATGGTCAGCACAATCCTTGTGGGAGGCGCGGTTGGCTACCTCGTATGGCAACGATGGGATGAGAGATCGCGCGAAAGAATTACGGAAATCTGGAATTCGGATTTGCGAGCCACCGGTTCCTATGCCGATCGGGCGCACGATCAGGCTGCTCTTACTACGTACATGTCTGGCCTGCCGCTGGAGTTCTTTCTGGGGGCGGGGCCGGGCAATTACGGCAGGTACAATCGAATGAATGTATTGATCATTGGCCTGCCGCACAGCTCATACCGTGGCATGGTCGGAGAACTAGGGATCATCGGATTTGTGGCGATGCTATATTGGTGCTTCACTATTGCCCGCAAATGCGAATTCCTGCCCCGCGGTGATACAAACACACGTTTCCTCTCCGCCATCGCGCTCGGCCTGCTCTTGGATCGAATGCTTTCGGCTTGGTCCGCTGGCGGCCTGTTTGACTCGTTCAATATGACCCAATGCGATTACTTCGCCCTCGCCTGTCTATACCTGATCTTTCGTCTGATGCGATACACGCGGCGCGGCCAAGGCAGCGAACGGGAGGGTTTTGGCTGGACTGAGAAAACTCAAACCGTGGCTTCTTTCAAAGCTTAAGCGGAACGCCCGATGTTGAAACATCGCCGGACACTGATACAGAAGGCCCAGGCGAGATCATCAATTCAAGTTTGAGAAGCATGAGATGCACAAATGAAAACTGAACTAGACCAAGTCACCAATCATCTCCCCGCAAGTGTCTGCGAGCCTGCGCCTTTGGACCAGAAAACAGTATGGTCTTTTGAATCACTGTTTTCTCTGCTGATTGGCGTGATGGCTCTGTTCAATATCGTGTCAGCCCTCCGCCCCATCACGAGCAGCGATGAGAGTATCTATTACGTTCTCGGGCGCGGGTTGCGGTATGGCCTCTTTCCCTATCGCGATTTCTGGGACACCAAGCCAATCGGAATGTATTGGGCAACCTGCGTGCTGAGCTACATCCCCATGGCATTGGGCAGAATCGCCATGATTGCGGCCTTTGCCGGTGCGTTGTACTGGCTTTCCCATTGCATGGGGCGAACGCGAAGGAGCGAAAGGTTCGCACTGGCTGTGGGTGGAATCGCCATATTCTTCTCCCCCTTATTTTCACCGCCTGCGGTACTCACCGAGCCCCTCGAAGCTTTATTCGTGGCGCTCAGTTGGGGGGCGATTATTTGCGCATGTGTCAATCGGGCCACGATTACCAGGTGCTGTATGGCGTTTATCAGCGGAGCCCTGTTGGGGATTGCTGCAAACGTGCGGCCAACAGCGGCAGCCGCCACGATTCCCGTCATCCTGTTCATGCTTTTCGCAAAGGACGGCCATGCCAAACCGCGGCGTGCTCTCCTACTCGTCTGGCTTGCCGGAATCGCATGGACTGTCTTTGTGATCGTCTCTGTCTTGCGAAGCGAGGGTATTTTAACCGCTTGCCTGGATCAGGTGCTGCGGGCTAATTATCAACTCAGGACCTCGACCGGCGGAAAGGAACTGTTAAACAACTGGCAGACACAACTTGGTTTTCTCGGGGCGATGTCATTTGCAACTGTGCTGGCCGTCGCCGGAGTTCTCTCTTTGTACAATCGGAGGTCTGTTTTTACGATTCTTTTCACCTCGTCCGCTATCATTGGGCTGGCGGAAGGATTTGCAACACGCAGAGGATATGCGCACCATCTGATGCCCTTCGTATTTGCTCTTCTTCCTCTGGCATTTGAAGGGTACTTGTATGTCCAGAATCTGCCTAAGAAACTCCGCGAAGTCATGTTCGCCTCCTTGGCGGTATTATCCATAGGGCCGCTCCTGCTTTGGAGCGGGGCAAGGTGCGCCCTCACAGCTTCCGAACTACTGCATCCCAGCGCCCGTCTGCAATCCTACCTCTCGCTTCGGAAAGAGTTGCAGCCACAGGAATATGCTTGGTCAGGGATAGGCGGTGGAGAGTTATTCTGGTACACGTCCGCACGGCCTGCTTCTCCATACTTTCAGATTAGCTCCGATTTCTTGCGCGCCATTCCGAACCCTTGGGAGAAAATCGCCTCCGACTTCAAACAGAAACCGCCCGCATTGATTCTGGTTCCTTCATGGTGGATTGAGGGCCGCACACCTCGGGACGGAAGCTGTCCCTTGCCGATCGCTAGCTATATCCAATCTCACATGAGATATGACAGGGCATTGCCTGCACTCGATGCAATTGCCTTTGTTGCAGAGCGATAGTGCTACGAGTTGTGCAGTGCGTTTGTTTTACTATGTGGCAATTCGTCGAAATCGCCCGCTCCGGTAGAGAGTCTAGCTCTCTCGGCTTGCTGCCGGACGTCTGCCGAAAAGTGCGTCACGCCCCGTCCAAAACAAAAAAAGACAATTCGTGACCAGATAGCGTTTCCACAATCGCCGTGGTTCGCGAACCAGACGATAGGCCCATTCCAGTCCCACGCGCCTTAAGAACTCAGGGGCTCTGTCCTGCGCGCCGGCCAGAATGTCGACTGCCTGACCGACACCTAGCAGCACTTTGGCACTGAGTCGATCCCTATATTCAAACATCCACTTCTCTTGCTTTGGACATCCGAGGCATACCCATACCAGCTGAGCTCCGCTTTCATTGATCTGCCGGCACACCTGAGCCTGCTCAGAGGCACTCAAAGAACGAAATGGCGGAGAGTACGTACCCACAATGCGCAATTCTGGGTACTTAGTTTTCAAGTGCTTTGCCGCTTGTTCGGCGACTCCAGGCGCGCCGCCATAGATGTAGTGCCGATGTGCCAGTCGGGCAGACTGTTCGCAGAACTGAGTCATGAAATCCGGTCCCGCAACCTGCGAAACACGGTCTCCATAAGAGGACCTTCCAATCCACGAGAGAGGTTTACCGTCAGGACAGTTCAAATCTGCGTGCAGAAGCAGCTGTTTTAGCTTGCTGTCGGATTGTGCCTCCACCACCATGTGTACATTCGCAAACGTAACCAGGCGGCCAGACGGCCCAGTGTCAACCCAATCGTTCACCTGCTGAATCGCTTCGTTGAAGGTAAGCCTGCCGAGCGGTATCCCAAGCACGGCGAATGTCTCAATGCCCACGATCTGAACCCTCTGTAGTGCGCTTGTGGTTGGAATCTAAGAAAAAGTATATCTCTCAATTGGCGCATTTCATCCATGAGTCGCGTACTCCACACGGGCGTCGCGAATCAGAAGCGCAGGTACTTCAGTGCCTCAGTAGGGTTAAAACCTCACGAAACAATAACTCGTCCTCGTTTCGTCTCGATATTTTTTCTGAGTGCGCACAAGAAGTTGGTCCAGAGAAGAACACTCGGATATACTTTGGTGAATGCCAACCCATTCAACAGACCCTGCTTATTCTTCGGCGCCCCCGCGTCTTGGAACGTTCGAAAACGGAGAGCGGGACCTGGTCGATGAGAGTGGAGTCCGTCTTTCCGACCTGCTCCAGATGCTGTATGGCCAACGCTGGTTACTGGCTGGAGTCATTGGGTTGGCGATAGCGGGATGCATTGGGTATCTTTGGATCACGAAACCGCGATTCATGGCCAGAGCCGAGCTCCAATACCTGGAACCGCATAGCTCCGAATCACTCAGCCTGCAAGAACTTGGCATCGCTTCTCCTTCGGCAGAATTGCATGATCGTGCGCTTACCGAACAGAAAATCCTCGAGAGCGACACACTTGCTCTGGAAGTAATGGATCAGTTGCATCTGGCGTCAGATCCGGAGTTCATGCACGGCAAGAAAACGTTGGACATAAATTCGGTCAGCGGTAAGTCGGACCTACTGAGTTTATGGCACGCTAGGCTCCTCATTACGCCGATACAAAAGACAGACATGATCGACGTTATGTTTACGACGCATTCCCCGGAGCTGTCCGCCAAAGTCGTCAATGCACTTGTCGATCGATATGTGGAGCGAAGCTTCCGGGTTAAATACCAAGCCACTATGAAGGCATCAAGTTGGCTCGGAGAACAAGTTGCGGGCGTTAGGGAAAACACGAAAAAGGCAGAAAAGGCTTTGGCGGATTACCAGGAAAAAACTGGTCTGATCTTGCTGCGGGGCGGTCAGTCGTCGTCCGGAAGCAGCGGTCAGGGGGAATCAAGTGCGCCGTCCAGCCTCAGCGAGGTCCAGCTCTCTGGGACGCTCAAGGCGTATGCGGATGCACAATCCGACTTGATTGTGAAGCAGGCTCGTTATAAGTTGGCGGCCTCCGCTGATCCAGCTCTGCTTGCTGCGATGCTTCCTGAAGGTGCCCTGGCTTCGCTGAACAGCGAGCGTGTGCAACTCATAACCCAATATGCCTTGGCATCGGCTAAGTATGGCTCAGAGCATCCTCGTGTCTCGGAACTCAAGGCGCAAATGGACGCAGTTGACAGCTCAATCCGCAAGCAGGCCGAGGCTATCAGAGAGCGAGTGAGGGACGAATACCTCACGGCCGCATCTGTCGAGGGTACTCTCAAACAAAAGCTGGATTTAGAGAAGCAAGGGGCATTCGCAGAGAATCGGAATGCAGTTCAATTGCTTATCCTTGAGCGGGAGGCGATGTCGAACCGGGAGTTATATGAACAGCTTTTCATGAAACTGAATCAGGCTGGTGTAGTGGCTGGACTGAGCGCCCCTGGTATCGACGTAGTGGACTATGCCCGGATTCCAAGCACGCCCTCCGAGCCACACCGAAAGAAAGTCTTGGCCCTCGCAATATTCGGTGGTTGCCTGGTCGGGCTTGTCCTTGCCTACATTCGGCATAATCTCCACGATACCGTGGGTTCGATGGAGCAAGTGGAGAAAGTCTCAGGCCTGCCCACGCTCGGAGTGATCCCCAGCATAAAGGTTAGGAACGCTTCGAGCGAAAGCCTGGTCGCGAGAGAGTCACCGCGATCCGCGGGCGCCGAGGCTTTTCGTGCCTTGCGCACGGCAATTACACTCGCCAAGGCGGGCGGGGGTTGTACCGTCATTACTGTGACAAGCACAATGCCGGCCGAAGGAAAGACAACTACGAGCACGAATCTGGCGATGATGTTGGCCCAGAGCAAAAAACGAACGTTGTTGATTGACGCTGATATGCGCTTGGGCCGGTTGCATCAGCTGCTTCAGTCTCCCATCGATAAGGGACTTAGCCTTTATCTCTCAGGTAACGCAAGTTTCGATGACGTGATCATCGAAGATTCCGAAGAGCCCATGCTAAGTTATGTAGCGCGTGGCAAGGTGCCGCCGCTTCCTGCAGATCTACTCGCATCTCTTGAGATGAGTCAGTTATTGGAAGAATGTCGCAAGCGATTCGAATACGTTATCGTCGACACTCCACCAGTTCTCTCTGTGACGGATGCCGTAGTTCTTGCGGCACAATCGGACGGAACAGTGGTCGTAATTCGTCCTGGAAAAACAGGTCGTGCAGCCCTGAAGCGGGCGATTGAGGTCCTGCGCCAATCTCATATCAAGCTGTTCGGTACTGTTATTAACACAATGGATTTGACCGGCCCAAACACTTACTACTACGGTGCCTATCGGAAGGGTTACTATGAGGAGTCCTAGCCTCCACCGCAGAGCTTTTAGTTGGATTTGGCGATATGGCATGGCGGCTGTAATCGCCTCTATGTTGTCGGCTACTTGGGGCATGGCACAGAACACCAGTGCCGGCGTCTCCGTAATGCAAGCCTCACCGGCCCAGAACTCCGCAAAGGGCTCATCCACAAGCACCAGTTCGCCTGCCACAACAACAGGTGCGAGTCTCATGCCTGGTAATTACAGGATCGGCGAGGGAGACGTGCTAAATGTAAATGTCTTCGACACGCCAGAATTCAGCGGGATCTATGCAGTTTCTGACAAAGAAGAGATCGTTTTTCCATTGCTCGGACTACTGAAGGTCGGCGGAATGCGGGCCAACGAACTGGCAATTCTGCTGCAGACCAGACTTGTAAAGGCCAACATTTTACGTTATCCGCAGGTGAACGTGATCGTTTCCTCCTTTGCCAGCCAGGGAATCTCTGTCCTGGGCGAGGTCAACCATCCCGGCATCTACGCCACGTATGGAAGCCAGCGGTTGCTTGACATCGTGTCACTCGCATCTGGGTTTACTCCTCTGGCAGGAAGCACTGCGTTGATACGCCACAAGGGTGAGGAATCTGCCGAGACGATCACGATCCGTTCCGCGAAAGGCGAGATAAGTGATACAGAAGTTCAACTCGAGCCTGGGGATACAGTCATCGTCCAACGAGCACCGGTGATTTACGTAATGGGAGAAGTCGCAAAGCCCGGCGGTTTTGTTGTAGATCGCGGCAAGATCAGCGTACTCGAGGGGATGGCTATGGCTGGTGGTCCGCTCAAGACCTCGGCTCACGGCTTAATGATTGTTCATGCCGGCGACCGTGCGATCGCACCCACCGCGGTGAACCTCGACCGCATCATGCGCGGCAAAACGCCGAATCTTATACTTGAATCCGGCGATATTTTATATGTACCCAATAGCATGGTCCGAACTGTCGCGCAGATTGGGGTTCCTGGCGTCATTTCCGCCACCGCGAGTGCAATCATTTACTCGCAATTACACTGATCGGTACGAGAGTTAGACTGCGCCGGATGACCCATTGGAGACTATAAATCACCAACGTGTTTCGAATAAACGACGCTTGCTCGAGAACGCGCTCGCTCTCTATGCCAATCAGTTTGCGGGATACATATTTCCGTTAATTCTCATTCCCTATATAGCTCGTACCCTGCACCCCGCCGCGCTTGGAAAGGTGGCGATGGCACAGGTGTTTGCGACCTGGTCCGCCATGCTGATGAACTTCGGGTTCTCTCTGTCAGCCAGTCGCGAAGTCGCAACATCGCAGGACGACCCTGCTAAGCTATCGGAGATATTTTCAAGTGTTCTGGCCGCCAAAGGCATGCTGGCTTGCATAGTAGTTCTGCTCGCCATATTGGCAGGGCGCTACGTTCAGATCTTCCGTGAAACGCCATCCTTTCTCTTTGCCGCCTTGCTCATTGCGGCAATGAATGGCATGAATCTGACATGGTTTTTTCTTGGGTTGGAGCGGGTTCGCTTCATTACCTTTTTCGATCTGGCGGCCAAGAGCTGTTCGTTGGCGGGTGTTCTGTTGACAGTGAAAGGGCCTCAAGATGCTTGGAAGGTACTCGCATTCCAAGGTGCAGGTGCTACGATTCCCGCCGCCGCTGGTATGGTGATTGCTATGCGGTACGCTAAGTTAAAGGTGCCCACCTTAGCGAGAACATGGCGAACCATCGCTCAGTCCTGGTCTTTTTTCCTGGTTAACTCGATCATTACGTTTTACGGTTCCGCGAACATCATGATTCTCGGAACCGTGCAGTCCGCTCGCATTGTCGGCTTTTACTCGGGCGCAGATAAATGCGTGCGGCCGTTCTGTAATCTATTCGGTCCTATTACACAGGCTCTTTATCCCCGCATCTCTATCCTCGTCAACGTCAACTTTCGTGAGGCGTCGCGCCTTGCCTTCCGGAGCATGCGAATTCTCGTTTCTCTGGGAATTGCCATCGGATTGATCGTGAGTATTTCGGCGCCTTTGATAGTCAAAATTATGCTCGGCAATGATTATCTGGCGTCAATTCCGGTTATTCGCTTACTCGCTTGGCTCATTCCACTTACAGCGGCAGGATTCTGTGTTGGGCAGCAGGGTATGTTGCCCTTTGGATTTGAGAAGATATTTGTACGCACCGTGATGGTCTGTGCAGTTGTGGATGTCTGTCTCGCGTATGTCTTCTCTTCCAAAGTTGGTGCGGTGGGACTCGTTCTGGCCATGATTATTGCCGAGACGATAACTGTCGTCGGTAACTACTGGTATCTCTCCTCTCGTGGTGTGGCACCGCATCAATGGCATCAACAGCGTGAGGTGCCCATCTCGCAGGTGCTGTCATCGCAAGGTCATGCACATTGGCCTAGCCCGGAAATCAGCGTGGAAACATTACGCGAAGAGGCACGAACCGATTGACCAACCTGCCTCCATTCCATAGGCCAAACATAAATTATTTCGAATGACCCTCGGTTCAGTTTCTAGAACCACCTCCGCTCCAAAGCAAAAAACACTGGCCCGCATTGGTGCGGGCCAGCAGAGCATAATCACACGTTGTGATCAGCGTGGGTTCGTGGTGTCAGGGGACGGATTTGATTGTCCATTCGGCGAAGGCGCATTGCTGTTCCCAGGGGTACTAGGAACGTTCTGTTGCGTGCTGGCGCCGGAGTCGCCAGCGCCGTTCTGGTTACCCATGGTGGAGTTTGTACTGCCGCTCGCAGCGCCCGTGCCCGTGTTCGTACCCATGCTCCCGGGCTCTGTGCCCGCCTGACTTCCGCTTTGGCCACTTTGGTTACCGCTCTGGGCACCGGCACCAGTTGGACCTTGAGTTCCGGTCTGGGTTCCGGCTTGACCCTCTGGCTGGGAGCCTTGCTGCATTCCGCCCGTACCGGCTCCGGTGCTTCCGGAGGCGCCAGCACCGCTACCCGCAGCCTGAGCCCAAGCTAATGTTCCAAGTGAAAGCGTAGCAATCAATAGAAGCTTTCGCATTTGTGATTCTCCCTTAAGTTGGTGGCCGGTTGCGACCAGTTCGCGACCGCTTCCATAATCGAATAAAGTGGCGTCGCTTAAATTCTGATGCCATCCCGGCGCATACGTTTGGGCGAAAATCGGCAGACGCACTGGAATTCGAGAGCAGTTGCTCGTTGAAGAACTAGGTACCTATCGGAGAAGGATGTACGGCACACAAGGGAGATTGCGTGACGGACTTCTG
The DNA here is from genome assembly GCA_963787715.1 of uncultured Acidobacteriota bacterium. GTDB lineage: Bacteria > Acidobacteriota > Terriglobia > Terriglobales > Acidobacteriaceae > TOLSYN. The sequence goes on from CAWBEC010000002.1 coordinate 491,922, forward strand.
AAGCGGCATTCCGAACTATGCCTCATATATAGCGGGGAGCTCGCCTTCCGGCAAGCTCCCCGAAGCAGCGCAGTGCTGCCACTGTGTCCCTTACTCACAATGTGGCGACCGGCTTGTTCCGTGATTGAGTTGTCGGCTGTTGCGCTACATTGAAAATGTCATAGACATAGTCGTGTGCAGCCAAAGCGGACTTATTCATAGCGCCGGATTCAACTCGCTTAACAACTTCCTCCCGCGAAAGATCGAAGATCGCATCCAGAATCTGCGTGCGCTCCTGCGGATTCGCGCTCCCGACTACGAAGAGCACACGGGCACTGTGCTGGATGTAGTGTGGCGAGAGCAGTTGCCGCTTTAGCAACTCCATGATCACCGTCGCCTTGCTGCGGTCAAAGCGTCCCGGATCCCCGCGGCGATCCAGTTCAGCGAAGAACGCTGCCGTCCACTCGTTGTGATAATTCCAAACCTTGTCGAACATCTCACGGGTGAAGCGGGTACCGGCCTTGACCAACTCCGCATTTTCGGTCAATTCAACGCCGTCCTCGGTGAGCGCCTGACGTTTCATGTAGCCCTCTTTGGTAATCGGAGCCTGATGATGCGCAAGCGACCATAGCCATGACACATTGATGCGGTAAGTGGCTAGATCGTTCATGAACCGCAGCTTCAGTTCGTAGTCGTCTATGGCGGCCGCGAAGTTGCCGTTGAGAATCTGGAAACCGTAGTTCGCCGACATGTAGAACGCATGTTGAATGTGCTCGATAGTCACGTCGCCTTTGGGCACGCCATAAATGTCATCCCAAAGTTTCTGTGTGAAGAGCTTCTCCGGCGTGTCCAGTGAGTCCCTGGTGATGACCAGGGGCGTAATCTTGCCCTCGGAATTCAACAATCCGCGGGACTGGAACAGAGAACGCTCGGCGTCCGTCAGACCGCTGTCGACGCTCGCCACCGCTTTCCCTTTCACCTCCGAGATCTCTTTCGGTGCGTCGAGGATCGCTTGTATCTCAGTCACCGCAACTTGCAGAGGCTGATTGCCTGCGGCCACATAGGCCGGCTCCGGGCTCGCCACCCAGCTCTGGCGATATACGTCGTACAGTCGCCCCTTCACCCGCTTTGCAAGAATGTCTTCCAGCGTGGGCTGTTGACCTGCCGGCAACGGAGCGTCGGGAACAAAAATGAGGCCCAGCACACGCTCCCGCAACTTGTCGATCACCATCGCCCGCAGGGCCAGAGGATTATATTTCGAGCGGCCGTAGAGATCGCTGGATTGATAGATCATCACGGCAGCCATGCCGCCGATGGGAGCGCCCTGGGTGAGTTCGCCGTTCTTCATTCCGGCCATCAGCATCATCAGCGCGTTGTAGCGCTGGTAGGCGATCATGTTCGGAGAAGCCATGCCGATCGTCTGTGGATCAGGGAAGATGCCCTTCGGGTCGCTCTTCCAGATCTCAATCATGCTGCCCAGGTAATCCCAGCGGCCCACGTTTGTCCCCAGCAGCCGGCGGCGCAGCACCCATGCGATTGCCGCCAGCATCCGTCCGCCATTTCCTTCTTCATACAGCATCTTGATTTTGAATGTCCCCGCTGGGACGCCAATCATGGCTTCCACCCGTGATAGGAGCTTCTCCACGATCAACGCTTCCTGCGGCGTCTGCAGCTTGGGAATGTAGAAATACACGCCCGTACCGGCACGATTGAGAGAGTCATAGTTATTTGCCACCCATAGCACAACGATTGCGATCAGACCTGGGGCCGGATGGCCGTCCACCACGACGTGGTCATACTGCACATGGATGCTGGGTGGGCGCACCAATCGTGTCGGCCACTTTCCCTGTGGGGTAGTGATCTTGTAGGAGCGCGTCTTTCCTTTCTTCGTAACCTCATACGGACGTTCATTCCAACGGCCTTCCAGGATCTCTTTGGCGTTCTGCAAGGCCGCAAAAATCCCCACCGGCGCATTCGTTGGCGTGCCATCCGGCTGGAAATGCGGCGGTGCGGCATCTTCAAAGTCCGGCATATTCATCGGTGCCGGACTGTTCAAAGCATTGAAGGCCATGTCGAGTGGATACCACGGCCCGGTGAGCTCCAGTCCGGGATTGTTCAACGGCTGCACGTCGTTCGGGATGGGCACCTCGTCATTGAGCCGCCAGCGCCAAGCGCTTTCCCGGCCAAGAAAGTTGTCGATCATGCCCTGCACAATCTGCCGAAAGGTCCAGTCTTTGCCCGACACCGGATCCGTGAATGTTTCGTCCCACTTCGGCCACGCATACTTCTTGGTGACTGCTTCGTCGGACTCCAGCAGCACTCGACGGGCGGTTAAGGCCGCAGCGATATCGGGGCGCAGCTCTCGTGTGAGTGTGGCAATGGTGTTTTCAACATCGACGTCCCGCCCGTTCACCTTCTTGGTTCCGAACAGCTCCGGGAACTTCTGCAGAATATCCTCACGGATCATGGGTGTGTGAGCTCCTTGGCCCTTATCTTCTAATGATCTTTCGTTTGAAAGCTTCGCAACGGTATCGTGACCAACGCTTCCTGCAACTCCTCAGAACATAACCACGCGGCGTGCAGTTTGCAGCGCGAAAGATTACCACACTCGTTAGGGAAATGGCTCGGGTCACAGAAGAGGTTCAGCATCTTCCAAACCGTAACAGCAGGACGCTGAGCGTCCGAGTGCAACTCCATGGCAGATGATGACGATTCAGCTGCAATGGTTGCAAAATTTGAAGCACACGAAGCAGACACAGACTTAGGCGTAAGGAGCCGGCAAGCCGTGTGCGAGCCGATGCGCCCGCATCTCCAGAGCCTGATGGGTGCGGATGCGCAGGTTGCTGCGTGGCCGCGCCCGGCAGAGCAACACAAAGCCCGCCTCCTCATCCTCTCTGAAATACGTGTCCGCGCAGCTTTGATCAACCGTGCCCTCTACCAGTTTCGCGGCGCAGGTGAGGCACCGTCCCTGAAAACAGATGGACGGCAGCAGCACGCCCTGGCGCGCCGCTGCATCCCAAACAAACTCGTCTTTCCCGCAGTCAACACGCCGAACGCCTTCGGGCGTCTCCAGGGTCACCTGAAAGCTCTGCCCATGCTCCTGCTCTGGCATCAGCCTTCCTACGGATTGTAGAATCCGCGATTTTTGCTGTACGGCGCTTCGCCCGGTGTGCCGCGACGGAAGTGGCCGGACGGTACTGATTTGCCGTCTCGTTCGTGCGCCAGAAGCTCAATGAACCAGGCTTCGTGCTCAATCTCCTCGTTAAGAATTCGTGAAGCCAGATCGTAGGTGCGTGGGTCCTTGCCGAATGTCATGTCGCAGATGGCGATCCAGCTTCGGATTGCACAGCGCTCGGACTCCAATAAGAGGGTCAGAATATTTACCGTCGTGGGTGGATCGGGAAGCTTTGCCGCACGGCAGCCAGCCTGATCGTGAAAGGCCTTCAGATCGTTCGGAAGATTTCCGCCCAGCTCGTAAATTCTGGGCACGATCAACTCCCAATGGGCTCTGTCTTCCAGTCGGGCGTCTTCGCAGATTTCCTTGTAATCCTCATGCCCTGCAAGATTCATGCGTAAGATCGTGTAGTAGTAATAGGTGCTCGCAAACTCCGCGGCGGCATTGGCTACCAGCATTTTGATTAGTTTTTCCACATCAACGCCGCGGGCGCGAATCACTTCCACCCCGACGCGCTGGGTCACATCTCCAGGCTGAACCGTCTCGTTGGCCATCAGGAATTCCTTTCTACTTTCCATGTCCGTACATGACAGCGCACGGCCAAGGATGGGAGATGATTCGAATTCGGCAACGGTTGTACCCGCAGAGCTTTCGATTCAGAGTGTCGCTTCCATTCGGACTCAACTCTGCAAAACTGAGTGTTTATCCTCATTGTCAATATCTGGGAGCCCCGCTTATGCTTGCATATGGCTGATGTTATCCCCTTCCGTACCAAGTCAGAACCACCGTCTCAATGCAGTAGCCCCGCCCGTTGCGGCGAAAAACTCTCGTGCCCATCCTGCGGCTACCATGCATGCTCCGCTGCTGAACTCCACGCCCACGTGGAGCGAATGCATCCGCTCACTCCCCGCGAATTAACGACCCTCCAATTCGGCCAGAGACCCAGCATCGAAGACGACCCGCAGTAATCTCGTCCCGCTCATCTGAGTTCACGGGTCTGGTTTACGCGCGACTGAAGTCCGCGCTGAAGCATCGTGCCCGCCCAGAGTATCGCGCGATCTCGTAAATTCGATCGCTTCGTTTCCTTGATGTGGGCCGTGACTCTGCTTTTTACATGCTCATCGATCCCACATCGTGCAACTCGAAATCGCGTGTCGGCTTCCAATGGAGCGCTCCCAAATACCGTCGCGAATTTACCCACCTAAACAAGCCTATCCACACCAAGGAGCGCTTTATGTTTACAAGAGTGGTTGAACTACGAGCAAAGCAGGGGAAGACACAAGAATTGGCCAGCACCGCGGGCGAAAAAATCCTGCCGATTCTGAAAAAGCAGCATGGCTTTCAGGACGAGATGGTACTCGTCTCCAATACCGATCCCAACCGGGTGCTCGCGCTAAGCTTCTGGAGCAGTCGTGAGGACGCCGAACGCTACCATCGCGAGCAGTTTTCTCAGATTACCGAGATGATACGCAACATGTGCGATGGCGAGCCCAGGGTTGAGACCTACGATGTGAGCACTTCCACAATGCATCGCATTTCCGCAGGAAAAGCTGCATAAGCGCAAAATAGCACCGGGAGCTAAAGGCAAGCCTGCTGGCTTGCCTTTATTGACTGGATCAAGCCGATCATTCCCGCTGCGCTTCTGTCTTTCTCCGGCAAATTGGACCTCCCATCACGCAGCTTTGACGGCGACATCCGCAGGTTTGAAGATGGTCTCGATTCTTTCAAGCAGCCGTTCCGGAATGTCGGCAACCATGTAATCCCGGCGCGGTAGTTGCATGCCTTCGCTCACCATTAGCAGAATAGCTTGCTTGGGGAATGTGGTTGTAATGGAGTCGCAGAATTCGAGCGCCATCTCCGGCTGCCCGCCGGAATTTACGACAATGGCGTCGTAGATACCGGGTCTGCAACGCTCTTTTGACTGTTGTAGATCTAAGGCGGGGAATACCTTGTATCCGCGTTTCTGCAGAACCGAAATGCGCTCTTTTCGGCGCTTCGGGTCACCGTCAATCATCAGCACCTTCACCAGACCTGAATTCATAGCTCACCCTCCTTATGTGACTGGGGTATATCCCTAGACAGAGAGGCTGCTCCTCGAGAGCGGGTTGCCAGCAGAGTGGGGGGTTAAGGGAATATAAGCCTCATTTTCCGTTCGGCTGCAAACGTCTTGTCATAATGGGCTTGAGCTTTCTCCAGTGACTTGACCTGCGTCGTGGTGTGACAGGCATCACCGACGCGTCGTGTAAACCGGCGGTAAAAAGCACGTATTGGCTCCCCTCCAGGCGAAAGTCAGCCTAGCGGAACTTCCATATAGCGACGTAAACGGGAATCTCCGGATAGCTCAAAATGGGGCCTGCAACAAACGAGACAGAAGATGAGTATCAATGCCGACATGGAGATTTCCGCCGCAACCCAGACCGCGAGACCGGCAGACGATCCACTGGAAGACCTGAAGGACAAAGTGGAGAACTCTTTTTCCACGAAAGGGAAGCTCGGAAACTTGGAACTTGCGGACATCATCGATGTCCAGATGATCCAGTCGTTAACGGAACACTTCTATGAGCTTGTCCACATTCCCATGTCGGTCGTCGACATGAATGGCAAGTTGCTCGCAGGGGCAGGGTGGCAGGATATCTGCACTAAGTTCCACCGGGTGAACGCGGAATCATACAAGAACTGCCTGGAGAGCGAGGCTCAGCTTTGCTCCTGTGTTCCCGCGGGAGAATTCAAGCTGTACACGTGCAAGAACAACATGTGTCACATAGCTACACCCATCATGGTGAACGGCTGGCACTGCGGCAATCTTTTTTCGGGGCAGTTCTTTTTTGACGACGAGCCATTGGATTATGACCCCTTCCGAGCACAAGCCAAGCAATATGGATTCGACGAGGAGGCCTACATTGCGGCGCTTCGAGCTGTGCCCCGACTGAGCCGGCAATCGGCTGACATGGGTATGGCTTTCCTGGTGAGGCTAGCCCACATGCTCTCGCATATGGGGTGCAACCATCTCAACCTGGCCCGCACGGTTTTTGATATGAAACAGGCTCAAGCGCTCGCGGCTGAGCGGGAGATCTGGTTCCACACCCTGTTCAACACAATTCCACTGAGTGCGGCTCTGATCGATCCGCAGACGCTGGAGTTTTTGCAGTTCAACTATGCGGCGGCGGAGAACCTCGGTTACACTCGCGAAGAATTTGCCAAATTGACGGTATACGACATCGAAGCGGCCCACCCCCCTGCACAGCTTGACGAACTACTCGTCGACCGGCGAAAGTCTTTGAGCAATGTACTCCCTCCCCTGGAGACCAGGCACAGAACGAAATCCGGCGAGGTGCGGGATGTAATTGTGTATGGGCGCTACATGTCTGTTGGCAATCGTCGGGTCCAGAACTGTGTGTGGGAGGACGTAACAGAGGCAAAATCGACGGAAGTGGCTCTTCTCCAAAGCGAAAAGCTGGCATCGGTCGGTCGCATGGCAGCGACCGTTGCTCACGAAATCAATAATCCTCTGGAGATGGTGACCAATTGCATCTATCTTGCCGCCAACAATCCCAATCTCCCTCCTGAGGTAAAACAATACCTGGAAACTGCCGAGCGGGAGCTTCACCGGGTAGCCCATATCGCCAAGCGGACGCTCGGCTTTTATCGGGAAACCACAAGGCCGGCGATTGTGGACATTCGTACTCTGGTAGACGAGGTGGCGGAACTCTACGACCCGAAGTTTACGCAGAAGGATGTTCGCCTCAAAATTGAACACAACGGCCATTGCGCCGGAACCATTGCTATCGCGGGTGAGATTCGCCAGGTCATTTCGAACCTGCTGACGAACGCCATTGATGCCTCGCGACCCAAGGGCATGATCAGGGTACGCACCAGCCAAGTTACAGTGAACGGTTGCGGCTACACACGCGTAACCGTTGCCGACGGGGGGGCTGGGATCTCAAGGGCCAATCTGAGCCGCATCTTCGAGCCCTTCTTCACTACGAAGAAGAACGTTGGCACAGGTTTGGGCCTTTGGGTCAGTAGCGAGATTATCCAAAAGCACGAAGGCAAAATTCAGGTCCGCAGCGTGGAAGGGAAGGGAACTGCAATCTCCGTCTTTCTTCCACATAGCAAGAGCAAGGGTGCGGCGCTGCCTTAGCGTAGCCCCTCGCCTCAGTCTTCCTGAAACGGTAACTTAGAGCAATTCCCTAGTTGCCGTAGCCCGATACTGCTCTCGCCTTTAGGTTGTCATTCCGAGCGCAGCGAGGAATCCCCGCACCGCCCAAATCTGTAATGCCGCTCCAGAGTCTCTTCTGCTTCGAACTGCCTTTGACGGTGCTGTGGAACCGCCCTAATCACTCTCCGGAACGCACACAGAGCGCCCGTCTGTTGACGACGAGGAAAAGGGAATCCTTCTTCGCACTGTGAAAAGTGAAAAGCTTATGGTCCCCGGAAGAATTCGGAGCACTGTTCGTCCATTCCAACCCGCTAATGCGAATCCCGCCCTTGACGTGCCAGTCATTAACGTTTTGCGTCTCATCGTAGATACCCCCAAGCTCATCGATCGACGGTAGCCGCCACTTCGAATAGCCTGCAAGCTTCAGACTCGTGCAGTAACTGTCGGCCTCACTCCAGGTCAGGTTCTTGCCATTATCCTTCCCTGCCCACATCAGCCCAGTTGCAGGATCGGTCCAGGTCGGGTCGTCTGTCGGCTTAGTGATCCGCACACTTCGCTGCACCGTCGGCTCTAGCGTCGGCTCCGGCGTCGGAGCCGTCTCGGCTACCCGCTGCTGGTGCGCCTCTTTGAGCTTGATGTCCACCATCTCCTGTCCCGCTTGCTTGATCGTGACAACGCCTCTCCATTTTTTCTGCCCGTCGCTCGAGGAGGCCTGAATGAGATGTTTGCCAAGCGAGATCGGGACAATCACAGAGTCGTCTGCCTTGAGGTCCCCTTGCGGTTTGCCATCTAGCTTCCACGTGCAGTCGAGGTCGGTGGTGGCCAGCAGCGTGGTCTCTGGCTGGGCCCACAGCTGGGCCTGAACCAGAAGAACCGGCACCAACAGAAACAAGAAACCAATACGTGTCTTCACTACTTTCTCCTTGTGGGAATCTCGAACATGCGGGCTTGTTCAGCCAGTCCTATGTCGCGAGGAGACGGTTGTCCCCCAAGCCCAAGAGCTGCAAACTTGAAAATTCTGCTGGGTTTCCTTTTAAGCACCGGTTGTATCGGAATTGTACCGCGTCGAGCTGGGTTTGAAAGGCCACAGACAAATCAACGTTCAATCTCGGCGGCACCGCACACCACAGATCAGTTTAGTCCAAAACATTCGACGGCATTGTCACGGACATATGTGAGCTGTATCACATATTTGCGGAACATGAATGAAGTAACGTGCGCAACGATTTTCATCCCGGTAAAAAGTTGTCGGAATCGGGCTGATAGCCGGATCGCAGGTAGCAAGCAAGGCCGCGGGTGGGCTTCGCGGGGAACGGTTAGCTTTCAGTTCATTCGTTAGCTGTCGGAAGTACATTTCAATTCACGGGCGTAACCAAGCACTTATGTCGGTGGAGTAACTGCAGTATCTGTTCGCAATACACAGTTAAGCCGGCGGTGAACACCTGCGGCTATCAAGGAGAATGGATATTTATGGCCTTAAAGGAAATTCTTACACGTAAAATCGAGGAGTTCCGTCCCCGCACAGCCACGCTCGTCAAGGATTTCGGCGGGGTAATCATTGATCAGGTAACTATCGACCAGGCCATCGGCGGCGCTCGCGATGTTCGCTGTCTGGTTACTGACATCTCCTATCTCGATCCCCAGGAAGGTATCCGCTTCCGCGGCAAGACCATTCCCGAGACCTTCGCGGCGCTGCCCAAGGCAAAGGGGTCACAGTATCCCACCGTTGAATCTTTCTGGTTTTTCCTCCTGACCGGTGAGATTCCAACCCAAGCCCAGGTTGACGAAGTCGTCGCCGAATGGAAGAATCGCCAGAACGTTCCTTCCTACGTATGGGATGTCATTCGCGCCCTGCCGCGTGACAGCCACCCAATGGTGATGCTCTCCACCGCCATGCTGGCCCTGCAGAAGGACTCCAAGTTCGCCGCTTTCTACAGCTCGGGCAAGTTCAATAAGAAGATCGCGTGGGAATATGTCTATGAAGACGCCTGCGATCTCGTCGCCCGCATTCCCATCATCGCCGCTTTCATCTACAACCTGAAGTATCGCAATGACGTCCAGGGTGTGATTGATCCGACGCTGGATATGGGCGCGAACTTCGCCCACATGATCGGCCAGTGCGAAGCGTACAAGGATGTCGCCCGCATGTACTTCATCCTCCACTCTGACCACGAGTCCGGCAACGTCTCTGCCCACACCACTCACCTGGTACACTCGGCCCTGTCCGATCCCTACTATGCCTATTCCGCCGGCCTCAACGGCCTGGCTGGCCCATTGCACGGCCTGGCGAACCAGGAAGTTCTCGACTGGACCATCAAATTCCAGGAGAAATACTGCAAGGGTATAGAGCCCACGAAGGAACTGATCACGAAGGCGCTGTGGGATACCCTCAATGCCGGTCAGGTTGTTCCCGGTTACGGTCACGCCGTTCTGCGCAAGACCGACCCTCGCTACATGTCGCAGCGCGAGTTCTGTCTCGCCACTCCGGGGCTCAAAGAGGATCCCCTCTTCAAGGTTGTTTCCATGATCTTTGAAGTGGCTCCCGGTGTTCTGGCTGAGCAGGGCAAGGCCAAGAATCCCTGGCCCAATGTCGATGCTCAGTCCGGCGTCATCCAGTGGTACTTCGGCCTTCGCGAATGGGACTTCTACACCGTTCTGTTCGGAGTCGGTCGCGCCCTTGGCTGCATGGCCAACATCACCTGGGACCGTGCTCTCGGCTACGCCATCGAGCGTCCGAAGTCGGTCACCACGCTGATGCTGGAGCAGTGGGCTGCTGAAGGTGGGCGCAAGCTCGCCGCCGCAGCGCCGAAAGAAGCTGCGCTTAAGTAGTCTGCAACAGCGGCCGGCGGATGAACTCCTCGGCTGTCATGCATAGTGCGATAACAACGTGGCGTGCGGTCTCTGGGCCGCACGCCATGTTGACTTGCCATTACGCTTCGGATTCAATCTCCTGCACGTAGATTGCGTTTAGAGCAATTCCCTAGTTGCGGTAGCTCCGATACCGCTCTCGCCTTTAGGTTGTCATTCCGAGCGGCAGCGAGGAATCCCCGCACCCGCCCAAATCTGCAATGCCGCCCCATAGTCTCTTCTGCCGGGCAACTCTTCCTGTCCACGTCAAGGTTGGATTCCGAACGATCCTTGCCATTTTTCGCATTTCGCGAACAGAGTTGCTATCAATCGGGAGATAGAATGAATGTACTACTCTGGAGTGAGGGATATTCGGTCCGCGCAGAGCTGGGCTCTTGCGAACCCTTTCCAGTGACTGGACTCGAACGCCTAGAAGGAGGCCTTGTGCCGAAACGCATTGCAATAGTACTGGTGCTGCTGCTGATGAGCGCTGCTGGATTCGCGGGGGATGGGAAATCGGGCGGGAATTCGGGAGATCTGTTCCTCGGATATTCTTTCAATCGCGCCAGCACCGGATGGGGCAGCACGGGCAATCTGAATGGATGGGAAGGCTCAATTGAGGGCAAGATTGCACCCTGGGCCGGACTCGTCTTCGATGCGAGCGGGCACTATGGCACGCTGCAGTTGGCCAGCGAGCACGTCACTGGGTTACCAGGGTCTATCCCTTCAACGCCGCGGGTGACAAACTATCTTTTTGGGCCTCGCGTTTCGATTTCCAAGGGAAAGCTCCGGCCGTTTGCACAAGGGCTGGTTGGGGTCGCACACCTGCATGAGACGGCGCAGGAATTCAGCTACGCTGAGTCCACCGTGGGTGACGCGATCGGTGGCGGAGTGGATTACCACCTGCGTCCGCGCTTCGCCTTACGGGCTCAAGGCGATCTGCTGCAGACCCGCTTCCACAAGACAACGGAGAACGACGTACGTCTCTCGACCGGGGTGGTCTTCGACTTCTAAAACCCCACTTCTGGGCCGGGTCAGAATCCAGCTCTGCCAGCCGTCCAGCGCCCGGAGCGCTGCCTGAAGCGGCTTACCCGGTTGAAGCATCCAATAAAACGTAGCGCGCCAATTAGGGTCGAGTCTCGGAGTTCAAGCTGTACTCCGGGGCCGATCGGCATTGTTTTACTGGGCAGAACCCATGAGCAGTTGTCGCCAGCCTCGCGCTACGGAGGGTGGAATGGGTACCGACGTAAACACAATTCGAGACCTTGCCGAGCAGGAGTACAAGTGGGGTTTCGTCTCTGACGTGGAGTCAGAGAGCGTTCCCAAGGGTCTGAACGAAGATGTTATCCGTCTGATCTCAGCCAAGAAGCATGAGCCGGAGTTCATGCTTGACTGGCGGCTCAAGGCTTACCGCTACTGGGCATCCCTGGAAAAGGCTCAGGCTGAACCGAGGTGGGCCAACATCAAGTATGGCCCGATCGACTATCAAGACATCATCTACTACTCCGCTCCCAAACAGAGGCCGGCTCTGGAGAGCCTGGAGTCGCTGGACCCCGAGCTTCTGCGGACCTATCAGAAGTTGGGGATTCCGCTGGAAGAGCAGAAACTGCTCGCCGGAGTTGCTGTGGATGCTGTCTTCGACAGCGTCTCCGTTGTCACGACGTTTAAAGAGAAGCTGCGTGAGGCCGGTGTTATCTTCTGCTCCTTTTCTGAGGCCGTGCAGCAGCATCCCGAGCTGGTACGGAAGTATCTGGGTTCGGTGGTTCCGTCTACGGACAACTTCTTTGCCGCGTTGAATGCAGCGGTATTTTCGGATGGCTCGTTCGTCTTCGTGCCGAAGGGCGTTCGCTGCCCGATGGAGCTCTCCACCTATTTCCGGATCAACGCGGCTGAAACCGGGCAGTTCGAGCGCACCTTGATTATTGCCGAGGAAGGTTCCTACGTCAGCTATCTGGAAGGCTGTACGGCGCCGATCCGCGATCAGCATCAACTTCATGCGGCGGTAGTCGAGTTGGTAGCCCTTGATGATGCGCAGGTCAAATACTCCACGGTGCAGAACTGGTATCCCGGCGACAAAGAAGGCCGCGGCGGAATCTACAACTTCGTCACCAAGCGGGGTAAGTGTCAGGGCGTGAATTCGAAAATTTCCTGGACGCAGGTGGAAACCGGTTCAGCGATTACCTGGAAGTATCCGAGCTGCCTGTTGATGGGAGATAACTCGGTCGGCGAGTTCTATTCTGTCGCTCTCACCAACAATCAGCAGCAGGCTGACACCGGCACCAAGATGATTCACATCGGAAAAAACACCAAGAGCACGATTGTCACAAAGGGCATCTCGGCCGGATACGGTCAGAACACCTATCGCGGTCAGGTGAAGATCATGAAGGGTGCTACCGGGGCTAGAAACTACACGCAATGCGACTCTCTGCTCATCGGCGATAAATGCGGCGCTCATACCTTTCCATACATCGAGGTTAGGAACTCTACTGCCCGTATGGAACATGAGGCTTCGACCTCCAAAATCGGAGAGGACCAGATGTTCTACCTGCGTCAGAGAGGGATCAAAGGGGAAGATGCAATCTCGATGATCGTAAACGGTTTTTGCAAACGTGTGTTCCGTGAGCTGCCGATGGAGTTTGCACTGGAGGCTCAGAAGCTGCTGAGCGTCAGCTTGGAAGGCAGTGTTGGATAACACAGCTTTGGAGCGTGTATTCAGGAGCAAAAGAGACGAATGACCCCACTGCTCGAAATCAAAGACCTCCACGTCAGCGTGGATCATCACGAGATACTCAAGGGCGTTGACCTGCAGATCAATGCCGGTGAAGTGCATTCCATCATGGGACCGAACGGTTCCGGAAAGAGTACCCTTGCGCAAGTATTAGCCCGGCGCGACACCTACGAAGTGACCTCTGGCCAAGTGTTATTCAACGGCAAGGACCTGCTGGCAATGAAGCCCGAGGAGGCTGCCTGGGAGGGCGTTTTCATGGCGTTCCAGTATCCCGTGGAGATTCCCGGCATAAGCAACGTGTACTTCCTGCGCTCGGCCGTCAATGCCATTCGCAAAGCTCGCGGACTGGACGAGATGACCGCGATGGAATTTCTGCCGATCTTCCGCCAGAAGCTGGCGTTGCTGGAGATGGATGATAAGTTGATGAACCGCTCTGTCAACGAAGGATTCTCAGGCGGCGAAAAGAAACGGAATGAGATCTTGCAAATGGCGGTGCTGGAACCAAGACTCGCAATTCTGGATGAGACCGATTCCGGCCTGGACATCGACGCCTTGCGGATTGTCGCAAAAGGCGTGAACGCCATGCGTGGCCCCGAGCGGGCAATGGTTGTAGTGACGCACTATCAGCGCCTGCTGACATACATCGTACCCGACGTTGTACACGTGCTGATCGACGGACGCATCGTGCGCTCGGGCGGCGCCGAGTTAGCGCTCGAACTGGAAGAGACCGGCTACGGCTCCATGGAAACCAACGCCTCCGTCGCCTGAGGAACAGAGGAAAGCTCGTGACCACTGCAACTCAAACTCTGCAGAATTATCTTGAGAGCTTCAACGAATTTGAGGCGGTCGCCGCCGGTCGGGAACACCTGTGGTTGCGCGAACTTCGCCGCGAAGCTTTCGCCCGCTTCTGCGAGGTCGGGTTTCCCACGACTCATGATGAGGACTGGCGATTCACCGACGTTTCGGCAATTTCGAAGACCGCGTTTCGCTTCGTGCGGGACGAGCGATCTGAAGTTTCGCCGCAGCAATTGAGGTCGTTGCGTGTCAGAGATGCCGGTTGCCAACTCGTATTTGTGAATGGGCGCTTCGCGCCGGAGTTATCCGTCTTAAACAAGCTACCTGAAAACGTAAAAGTTGCAGGCCTGGCAGATGAATTGAGCAGTAACTCCAATCTCGTCGAGCAGCATCTGGGCCAGTACGTTGACATTCATCGAGATGCTTTTTCCGCACTGAATACGGCCTTCGCGGAAGACGGCGCCTTCGTTCACGTTGCACGCGGGACGATTGTCGAAGCGCCAATCTGTTTACTCTTCATCTCAGTGCCGGGCACGTCGCCGGTTATGATCCATCCCAGAAATCTGATTCTCATCGATGAGGAGAGCCAGGCCACGATCGTCGAAGAGTATGTATCGCTGGGCGACGGAAGCGTACTTTGCAATGCAGTCACCGAGATTGTCGCGGGCGGCAATGCCGTGCTCTCCCATTACAGGATTGAGCGTGAGCAAGCGCACACCTTCAACGTTTCGACCTTGCGCATCCAGCAGGGAAGAAGCGCCAACATTGCCTCGCACTCTGTCTTGCTCGGCGGGGCGCTGGTGCGCAACAACGTGCATCCGGTTCTTGCTGGAGAGGGAGGCGAGTGCCTGATCAATGGGCTGTTCCTCGGCAGCGATAATCAACACATCGACAATTACATGCTGGTCGAGCACGCAAGCCCGCACTGCGGCAGCCGGCAGTTCTATAACGGAATCCTCGACGATCATGCGCACGGCGTTTTTCATGGCAGGATCGTCGTGTACAAAGATGCACAGAAGACCGATGCCAAGCAAACCAACCGCAACCTGCTCCTCTCCGATGACGCGCAAATAGACACCAAGCCTCAGTTGGAAATTCATGCGGACGATGTGAAATGTACGCATGGAGCAACCATCGGGCAGATTGACGAGGAAGCGCTTTTCTATCTGCGCTCTCGCGGAATTGATGAAGCCTCCGCGCGAAATCATCTGCTGCTCGCCTTCGCCGGTGAATGCGTCGAGCGCATGAAGCAAGGCCCGATTCGCCTTCATGTCGAGAACCTGGTCAACCGCTATCTGCGCCAAATCGCGGGTGCTGAAGGTGAATTTGTATGAGCGAGCCCATTACGCTGAGTCGCGCCTGTGAAGTCGTGGAAATTCCAAGCGGAACTCGCCATGTGCTCCCGATGGGTACTGAGGTGCGAATCAGCCAGTCCCTCGGCGACACTTATACCATTGCAACCTCGCAAGGCATGTATCGAATCGACGCCAAAGATGCGGACGCTCTGGGCCTGTCCATCAATCCGGCAGCAATCAATCAGGCGCACCCAGCAGCGCAGCAGGGAGCTTTCAGCGAGCAAGCGGTCTGGGCTGAGTTGCGGACGATCTTCGACCCGGAAATTCCTGTGAACATCGCTGACCTTGGATTGATCTACTCGTGCGTGATCACGCCGCTTCCAGATACTAGCAAACGAATCGAAATCAAGATGAGTTTGACTGCGCCGGGCTGCGGAATGGCCGACATCCTGAAGACCGATGTTGAGCGCAAGCTATCGCGATTGCTGGGCGTGAAAGAAGTAAATGTCGAAGTGGTCTTTGATCCCCCCTGGGACCCTAGTCGCATGTCGGAGGAAGCAAAGTTGCAGCTCGGCCTTGACTTGGATTTCAGCCCAAGTCCGTCTCCGCTGCCCATCTTCAAACCGGGAATGTGAATCGTTTAACTCTTGGCCGCAGCGGCCTGCACCTGCTGGCGAGCCATCTCCCGACTCATGTTTACAACACCCATCAGGCCGAGAGACTTCCCCATCGATAGTTCATTTCCAAAGATGCGGTACACCACATCTGCAGGCACCTCGGCAACTTCATCCAGCGGAGCGCCGGAAAGCGAGTCAGCCAAAAGTGCCGCCAACGCCATGGCAGAGATTCCCTGTGGATTCTCTACCGCAAAGTAGTACGTCAAAGTTCCATCCGGCCTCGCCTCTGACCACACATATGCTTCGGATTCGCAACCCGGAACGCGATGCTCTACCGCAAATGGACGTTGCGCGATCCGCGGCGGCACTGGCTTGAACTGCCCGGCCACCTCGATCAACATCTCGATGCGATCACCGCGGTCGAGAGCCTCCAGTGTGGCCAGCAGGCCTTCCAGTCGATCAGGCAGCCGCTTCATCCCGTGCCTCCGCACTTGGGTTCTCCACGGGCACATTCACGAGGTTTCCCCACTCCGTCCAGCTACCGTCATAGTTCCGGACCTTCGGGAAGCCGAGCAGATAATGCAGCACGAACCAGGTATGGCTGCTCCGTTCGCCGATTCGGCAATACGCGATGATGTCGTCCTCGGGACGCAGTTTGTTCTCTTCTGTGTAGATCTTCCGCAGCTCGGCAGCGTCTTTGAATGTGCCGTCTTCCTGGTTCACCGCCCGTGCCCACGGAATGCTCAGCGCACCCGGTATGTGCCCGCCGCGCAGTGCTCCCTCGTTCGGGTAGTCGGGCATATGCAACCGCTCTCCCCTGTACTCCTCAGGACTGCGAACATCGATCATCGGCAGCTTCCGTTCCATGTGCTGAAGTGTTTGATCGCGGAAGGCACGGAAATGAGTATCATCGCGCTCAGGCGCCTCGTAGTTGCTGGGCTTGTACTTCGGGACCTCGCGCGTAACCGGCAGGTTCTCCTTGATCCACTTCAGCCGCCCGCCATCCATGATCCTGGCGTTTGTGTGTCCGAAGAGTTGCAGCAACCAGAACGCATAGGCTGCCCACCAGTTGTTCTTGTCTCCGTAAAGAACAATGGTGGTATCCCGAGTAGCCCCAGTTCTGCGCATCAATTTGTCGAACGCGGGGCGTCCAAGGTAGTCTCGCCGGATTGGATCGTTGAGATCTCTCGCCCAGTCAATCTCAACCGCACCCGGAATGTGGTTGGAGCTGTACAGAAGCGGGTCTTCGTTGGATTCGGCGATACGAATCTTTGGATCTTTGAGGTGTTGCTCAACCCATTCGGTGGATACCAGGACTTCGGCCCTTGAGTAGCCGCGCTCACCAATGCTCTTGCTCATGTTGCACCTCTGCGCATTCCAAACTCACATTTGGTTCGATGCGCGGATCACGATTCAGGTCGCAGAGTGCAAAGATTGTGAGCTACTCTGTAGCAGAGCTCAACTTCGGTTTTTAGGATCGAAATCGGGGTCGTTCAGGGCAGAAAAAGGATGACCACCAGTTGTCTTCGATTGTCTCTGCACGAAAATCAAGGACCCCACCAGCACAATCACCATAAGAGTTAAGAGGATCAGTTCCACCACTGCATGGTGGAAGCTGATCTCAGCGGCTTGCGCAAGTTCAGGCAGTTGGGCGGTAAGAACCAGAATCCTTCGGATAACGGAAATGAGCGCCACGACGAGAAAAGGCTCAGTGACCAGTCCGTGTTCGCGAAACGAAACCTGCACGGTATAGAGCAATTCGACGACCAGCAGGATCAATAAAACTTGATCCAGTAGATCGACAAATTGTCCGGCGCTGGCGGGTCCGGAGACCACCTTGATAAAGCCCCCAAAACCTCTTACCAGGAGCATGAGAGCGTAGATCGCGAGCAGAATGCCAAGGCCGGAATAGATAACGTCCTCAACCAGAGACAGAGCCGAAATCACTCGCGCTCGGACTGGATGAATCGGATCTTGCGGCTTCTCAATCATCGTAGCTCCTCAGAGGGACGCGTTTAAGCTCTTGAACGTGCTTCGCAACGGCGCGAAGTTACCCGGAAACAGCTTCTCACATCATAACTGAACCAAGCCTTATTGACTCCGGTTGAAACGGCGTGTTCCGATGAGAAGTGCTCAGCCGCAAACTCGCTCTCCCCGTCGACGCTACTCTGCCGGAGATCATCGACTCCCTGGCCCGGAATCCGAACCTGGTGATCGAAGCCCCGCCGGGTGCGGGAAAGACCACCCGCGTTCCGCCCGCACTACTTGAAACCGTGAGTGGGGAAGTGGTGGTACTGGAGCCGCGCCGCATCGCAGCACGACTGGCTGCGCGCCGGGTTGCGTCGGAGATGGGCGAACGACCCGGCGAGACCGTCGGCTATCAGGTCCGCTTTGAAGAAGCAGTGGGGCCGCGCACTCGCCTGCGCTTTGTCACCGAGGGTGTACTGACCCGCCGTCTGCTCTCCGATCCAACCCTGAAGGGTGTGGATGCCGTGGTGCTCGATGAATTCCATGAGCGCCATCTCGAAAGCGATCTCGCGCTGGCATTGCTGAAACGCTTGCAGCGGACGCGGCCCGAACTGCGAATCGTAGTTATGTCGGCGACGCTCGATGCCGATCCGGTAGCACTATATCTAGCTTGTCCCACAGTGCGCTCCGAGGGTACCCGCTTCGATCTTTCGATTCAGCATCTGCCCTACTCGCCGAGGCCGGTCGAAGTGCAGGTGAGGGATGCCGTGGAGTTGCTGATCTCCGAGAGACATTCTGGAGACATTCTCGTTTTCTTGCCTGGAGCCGCGGAAATTCGTCGCGCGATGCGCGAGTGCGAGGCGGTTGCGCGCCGAAGCGGATTGCTGGTGTTGCCCCTGCATGGCAGCCTTTCGCCGAAAGAGCAAGACCGCGCGCTCTCGCCTGCGGCTGAGCAAAAACTTATCCTGGCCACCAACGTCGCCGAGAGCTCCGTGACAGTTGAGGGCGTGAGCGCGGTGATCGACAGTGGATTGGCGCGCTTCGCAACGTATTCCGCGTGGAGCGGGTTGCCGACGCTGCACGTGGGCCGGGTGAGCAAGGCTTCAGCGAAGCAAAGAGCCGGGCGTGCCGCGCGCACCGGACCGGGTCGCGTGCTGCGACTCTACACCGAGGAGGACTACCTGCATCGCGCAGAGCAGGATGCGCCGGAGATCGTGCGCAGTGATCTCTCTCAACTTTGCCTCGCTCTGCGAGCGATGCGGACCGCCGACGCCAACGAAATAGAGTGGCTGGATGCGCCGCCGCAGGCAGCGCTGGAAAATGCCGAGTCGCTTCTGGATCGGCTTGGCGTCAGCAGGGAGGTTGCAGACAGCGCGATAAAAAACGTGAAAGAAAATATGGCTCGGCGGTTGGCGCGTTATCCGCTGCCTCCGCGGCTCTCGCGAATTCTGGTGGAGGCCATGGAGCGCGGCGTGGGAGAGGACGGTTGTGTCGGCGCGGCGCTACTCTCCTCAGGCGCGCAGGTAGAAAAAAATGATCTGCTTGCCGCCATTGAGTCGGATAAGGACCACCGTTTGATGCAGCACGTGGAACAACTCCGCAGGATTGCGCGCCCTGGCAGGCAAACTCGGCATGATGACGACGCGCTGCTCATATCGGTGCTGGCCGGGTTCCCGGATCGCGTCGCGCGCCTCCGGGCCGGCAATCAGGTGCTGCTTTCGACAGGCGCATCGGCGGAGGTGGTGGGCGAGCCTCCGCAGTATGAGTTCATGATCGCAGTGGACGCCGAGGAGCGCAAAGATAAGCCGTTGCCGCTGATTCGAATGACGGCACGCATCGAGCCGGAGTGGCTGCTCGACTTGTTTCCCGATCGGGTGCGGGAGCAATCCAGCGTGACATGGAATCGTCTTGCAGAGCGTGTGGATGCGGTGAGCGCATTGTTATACGACTCGCTGGTGATTCAGGAATCACGCGGCGCACTTCCGGATGCCGAGGCTGCAGCGGAGTTGCTTGCTCAAAAAGCGATAGAGGCCGGCATCGAACGCTTCGTGGACATCGACGCTCTTGATGACTTCATAGGGCGCGTCGAGTTCGCTGGTTTTGAATCGCCGGACATTCCGCAGATACTGCGTGAACTGTGTTCGGGACTCCGAAGCTTCGCCGAACTGAAGAGCGCTGCGGCCGAGTTGGTTCCGCTCCTCGAACAAAAGATAGGTGTGCGACGTCTCAATGAGATCGCCCCTGCACGCATCCGCCTCCAGAACGGGCGCCAGACGAAGGTCCATTACGAGCGCGGCAAGCCGCCCTGGGTCGCGTCCCGCCTGCAGGACTTCTTCGGCATGCGCGAGACTCCGCGGATTGGGCCCGAGCGCACGCCTGTAGTGCTTCACCTGCTTGCTCCGAATCAGCGCGCCGTGCAGACGACGACAGATCTGGCGGGATTCTGGGAGCGCCTCTATCCGCAAGTGCGCCGTGAACTGATGCGCCGCTATCCCAGGCACTCCTGGCCGGAGCGGCCAATTTTATAACTGCGGCAGTTCGGTGTGGCGCAAAAGCCACCCTCCATCCCAACCATTGCCGAAATGGTAACTACGTGCTGCTATCTGTTACCTGAATAGGAAATGTTCAGAGTCGCCAAACGATGAACCAATAAATACATCGCGCCAAACGATTTACCCGTCGATAAACTTCTCTCGCCGAACGATTACCTTTTGTGCCAATCGTCCCGAGGACGCAGCTTACCTGCAACGGCAATTGGCCGTACAATAAATACATTCGTACACGGAGGAATCATCATGCCTACATCCGCGGTTCCAACTCATGAACAGACACTGAAAAACCTTCTCGCAGCTTTTAACGGCGAGTCGAATGCTTCGGCCCGTTATGCCGCCTTTGCGATCAAAGCCGACGAGGAAGGCTACCTCAAGGTGGGAAGTCTCTTCCGTGCCGCCTCGCGCGCCGAGCAGATCCATGCAAACAATCACGCTGAAGTCATCCAAAAGCTCGGTGGCAAGGCTGCGGCAACCATCGAAGCCGCTGTGGTGAAGAGCACGGTGGAGAACCTGCAGGAAGCTATCGCAGGCGAACTCTATGAGGTCGATGTCATGTACCCCGACTTCCTTAACGAAGCCGAGGCTCAAAAGAATGCGGCTGCCCGCCGCACCTTCCTGTTTGCCTTCGAGGCGGAAAAAGAGCACGCGCAGCTCTTTACCAAGGCCTTGGAACATATTCAGCACTGCGTAGATCAGTCATGCCAGAAGCTATCGAACAAGGCGACTTACTACGTGTGCCCGGTGTGCGGCTTCACCGCCGACAAGGTCGAGTTCGATCGCTGCCCGGTCTGCGGCCATAAGAAGGAAGAGTTCGAACTGGTCAGCTAGTACTCTGAGAACGAAAGATCAATTAGAAGGAAGTTCGCACCGTTCGGCGACTCTTACCATCGCTGGACGGTGCGTCTTATTTTGCCCGAAGCAGGAGGACAGGCACGCTGACACTATGCTGGACTCGGCTCGCCGTGGTGCCGAGAACTATGTCCGCAAGCAATCTGTGCCCATGGGTGCTCATTGCAACCAGGTCGCAACCGTTCTTTTGAACCCAATTGACGATTTCCCGGACCGGCTCGCCGTAGGCCAGTTCGGCCTGTGCGGGAATGTCCATGGACTGAAACTCTGCCCGGACGTTTTCCAGATACGCAGTGTCTTCGGTGATCTCCGGACCGACCGCGTCCTTGCCATAGGTTCTAGCGGCCCATCCATCGGCCACGTGCAGCAACACCAGATGACTGTGGGTCAGCTTGGCAAGCTGTTTCACATGCTCGATAATCGCGCGGTCGGTCGGGGTGCAGTCTAACGTAACAAGAATTTTGTCGTACATAGGGAATCCGTTTCTGTCGTCCGCCGTTATCCGCCGGTAATGACCTGCCACGCGGACTTCAGTGAGTCCGGCAGGCCGTAAATGTCCATTGCGGTAATGAGAATAGCACTGGCCCATCCCACAATCAGTAGGAACCTGCCGTTCTTCCAATCGCCCATTCGCTTGCGCGAACTCGTGAACTGCAGAAGTGGAAACATGGCGAACGGAAGCTGCAATGCCAGCACTACCTGACTGAGGGTCAGCAGATCGGTAACGCTGCTTTCGCCGCGAAGGCCGATGATGAAGACCGCCGGGAGTATGGCTAGCGTGCGGGTGATAAGCCGTCGCAGCCAGGGCTGGATTCGCCAATGCATGAATCCTTCCATCACGACTTGCCCGGCCAGAGTGCCGGTAATAGTGCTGCTCTGGCCGCTGGCCAAAAGAGCCACCGCGAACAGCGTGCTCGCAAAGGTGGTTCCCAACAACGGCGCCAAGGTCAGATAAGCGACACGAATCCAGTCACTGTTGGGACTGAACGCGACCAGTTTTCCGTCCGGTACAACCACGCTGTCTTTGCCAAAGAACACAGTCGCCGCAAGCACCAGGATCGCCGCATTGACGAAGAACGCGACGGTGAGGGCCACGACGGAGTCAATGGTGTTGAACCGAATCGCGCTCCGGATGGAGGGCGCGTCTTTCTGCAATTGGCGACTCTGTACCAGGGCCGAGTGCAGATAGAGATTGTGGGGCATCACCGTGGCCCCGATAATGCCGATGGCGATGTACAACATTCCTGCTTGACGAAAATGCGGCGAAATCAGTGCTCGCCCCATTTCCAGAAAGCTGGGTTGCGTCTGCGGAAGAACAAATAGTTCAATGAAATAGCAGACGGCGATGGTTGCTACCAGAAGCACGACGACGGCCTCAATGGTTCGCATGCCGTAACGTTGCAAAGCAAGGAGGAGCAGCACGTCTAGGCCGGTGATGATCACTGCCCATAGAAGCGGGATATGAAAGAGCAGGTTAAGGGCCACCGCACTGCCTAGCACCTCCGCTAGGTCACAGGCGCCAATCGCCACCTCGCTCATCAGCCAGTTTGGCCAACGAGTCCAACGGGGATACCAGTCACGACAGCATTGGGCGAGGTCCTTGCCGGTCACCACACCTAAGCGGGCAGAGATTACCTGCATGAAGATCGCCATCAGACTGGCCACGCCGACTACCCACAAAAGCCCGTACTTGTACTGCGCGCCGCCCTGCAGATCCGTTCCCCAGTTGCCGGGGTCCATGTAGCCGACGCTGACGAGAATCGCTGGCCCGACAAAAGCCCGCCATTGCCGCCAGAATCCGGCAGCATGGTGTGGCACCACGACGGAACCGTGCACCCCCTCTAAAGATGGGTGGTTATCATCTGCAACCAACCCCTGCACTGGCTCCGATGGGTTTGCTGGCGAATTGTTCCCTGTTCCTTTACTTGTCCGATTCATCTGGATTTCATGAAAAACTTAGACTATCAGAGCTCGCTTCGCTCAGAGGTTCTAATTTCATAACGTGAAACGTGCGAGAGCGATTCGGGTGCAGTTTACACTATTCTGCTTGCGGCTTTGCCTCACCACGTCCAGGTAAGAGCCTGCCGAGTTCCTCTTCCATTTTGGGCCGTAATTCTTCTCGGAAGAGCCGTTCCAAACCGCATCTCAATGAATGGTGGTACTGCCGGGCTGACTTCAGCTCCGGACCGACGTGAAGCTTGACTACAGTAGTAATATAAGCGCCTGCGAAGGCTTAGGTTTGCGCGGAAAGCGGAGTTTTATGAAATGGGAAGAGTCTCGCCGCAACTTCCCGATTGGGGGAGGCAGTTCACTGGAACTGAGGAAGTTCTTCGCCCCGGAGTTCATTTTCGGCGCTGGTGCATTGGCTCTGGCAGGGCAGTATGCACGCAACCTCGGTGGGCGCCGCGTGCTGGTGGTTTCCGATCCAACCGTGGAAGCGGCTGGCTGGGTGCAGCCGGTGCTTGCAAGCCTGGAAGAGGTTGGCCTGGGATTCACCCTGTTCAAACAGGTCACGCCGAATCCGCGGATCGAGGAGGCCGAGGCTGGGGCAGACGTTTTCGCCGAGAACGCATGTGACATCATCGTAGCGGTTGGCGGTGGCAGCGTTATCGATTGCGCCAAGGCTATTGGGGTGTTGGTGTCGAGCGGCGGTAACCTCCGCGATTTTATCGGAGTTGATAACGTCCACGCAGCGATGCCGCCGACCATCTGCATTCCTACCACGGCGGGAACGGCCGCAGACGTCTCGCAGTTTGCGGTTATCACGAATCGCCAGTCGATGCGGAAGCTGTTGATTATCAGCAAAGCGGTTTTACCTGATATCTCCCTTGTCGATCCGGTCACTTTGACGACCATGGACCCGTTTTTGACTGCTTGCACCGGACTTGACGCTCTGGTGCACGCCATTGAAGCATTCGTCTCGTCGGGACATTCACCTTTGACGGACATTCACGCCTTGGAGGCAATGCGTCTCATCAACTCGAATCTATTGAAGTCCATTGCCGAGCCCCTCAACATCGATTACCGATCGGGCATGATGTTGGGGAGCCTGGAGGCTGGATTGGCCTTCTCCAATGCGAGCCTGGGCGCAGTTCATGCCATGTCCCATAGCATCGGGGGCGTAATGGATCTGCCGCATGGCGAGTGCAACGCGTTGCTATTTGACCGGGTCGTGGATTTCAATTTTCCGGCGGCCGAGGATCGTTACCGGGCAATCGCAAGCGCAATGGGACTTGACGAGAAGGGAGTTTCGGGCAGCGATCTGCGCCGTCAACTTGTAGGGTATCTCCGGCACCTTCGTGAGATGGCGGGCATGCATAACACTCTCTCTGATTCCGGAATCCATCGAACAGAAGTGCGGGAATTATCTGAAATCGCCCTCACTGACTTATGTATCGTCACCAACCCTCGTGTCCCATCTCGACGTGACATTGAGGTTATCTATGAAGAATGTCTCTGATGAGCGGGAGGAGCTGCGGCGCAAGATACTGGGCCTTGGGGATACTTCGATCCACAAGAGCCATTATCCTACCCTTAGACAGCGTCTGGCCGAGCTTGAGCGTTTCCGATCCCTAGTGGATTTGAGCAGCGACTTGTTGTTCGTCGTGGAAAATCCGTCAGGCCGCATTCTGGATGTCAGCGCCTCAGCTTTTGACCGCCTTTCAATGAATCCTGCTTCGCTGTTATCCGCTTCTTTCACCGACCTGGTACCGGACGCGACCTGGCAGCAGATGCGGATTCTAATTGACGAACTGGGCAACGGGCCCAAGCGCAGCGCGTTTATCAACGCGGAACTCTCCAACGGCCAACCGGGCTACAAGGTGCCCGTAGAAATTGCCATTCAGGTTTTGCGCATTGGCGACAGCACGTACTCTATTCTGGCGGCACGAGATGTCACCGAGCGCCGGAAGGCAGAGCAGCAGCTTCGCCTAGCGGCTGCAGCATTGAACGCTGCAGCCAATGCGATCCTCCTCACCGATCGGCAGGGAACGATCCTGTACGTCAATCCGGCTTTCACCAAGCTGACCGGCTACACTGCGGACGAAGCCCGTGGAGCCACACCTCGGCTGCTGAAGTCCGGAGTGAACAGTGCTCTGGTTTACGAGAACCTTTGGAGCACGATTCTTTCCGGCAGGGAGTGGCACGGGGAACTCACCAATCGTCGCAAAGACGGGAGCCTCTACATTCAAGATACAACCATTGCTCCGGTCTGCTCCGAGACCGGGGAGATCAATCACTTCGTTGGGATTCAGGTTGATATTACCGCACGGAAACGTTCAGAGGAAGCCTTGATACAGAATGAGAAACTGGCCTCCGTCGGTCGCATGGCGGCAACCATCGCCCATGAGATCAACAGTCCGCTTTCGGCCACTATGAATGCGGTTTATCTTGCCCGTTCCGATCCTTCCTTGCCTGAATGTTCACGAGAGATTCTGGGTGTTGCAGAGCGGGAGTTGAAGAGGGTGGCGCACATTACGAAACAGACTCTCGGATTCTACAAAGAATCAGGTCAGTCGGTGATAGTGGATCTATCTGAACTTCTCGATGGTGTTCTTGACCTGTATGAGTCAAGAGCGAGGAACAAATCCATCCACGTACAGTGCAGGTATCACTGCGGGATTGCAATTCAGGCCGTGGAGGGCGAGTTGCGTCAGGTGATTTCAAACCTGGTCACGAACGCTATTGACGCGTTGGCGGAGAAGGGAACTCTATATGTGCGCACGGCTGGTCCCTTCCCTGTGGCGGATCAGCGTCCAATGGTTCGGCTCACCATCGCCGACAATGGAACCGGAATCGCTCAGAACAACCTGAAGCGAATCTTTGTGCCGTTCTTCACAACGAAGTCGTCCATCGGCACTGGTCTGGGCCTATGGATCGTCAACGAACTGGCGAAGAAGAATGAAGGAAGAATTAAAGTGCGCAGCCAGCCGGGAAAAGGCACTGTTTTTGCTGTCTGGTTGCCGACAGAGCGTCGCGCTCAAGCGCGTGGCAAACTCGCCTAAGCGAAAGATCTGGGTTAAAAGAAAAGTATCGTTACCGGGTGGGGCTGCTTTTCTCTAATTCGGTCAGCGCCGCTAAAACCTGCGAACTGTGTTCGGCGGGATTCACATCGTCGAAGACGCGGGCTATCTTACCGTCCGGCGTGATCAGAAACGTATTACGCGCGGCGTGCGTGGATCCCATGTGCGTAAGCGTTCCGTACTCCTCTGAGACGTTGTGACCGGTGTCGGCCAGCAATTTGAAGCTGAGCCCTTCCTTTACACAAAACTGCTTGTGCGAGTCCGGAGCATCCACACTGATGCCGACGATGACTGCGTTGCGCTTCTCGTACTCGGTCAAATCGCGTTGAAAGTTGTGCGCTTCCAAGGTGCAACCGCTGGTAAAGTCCTTGGGGTAAAAGTAGAGCACCACCCATTTGCCGCGGAAATCGGCGAGACTCACCGGTGTTCCGTCCTGCGACTTGAGCGTGAATTGCGGCGCTAGTGAACCGGCCTGCGGTTGAGCGGCTGAAAGCAGCAGTACAGGTATCAACACCGCCGCAACGCAGGACATCATTATCAAGAGTTTTTGGGACACTTGGCTTCTCCACGCTCGGGCGCAACCGCCGTCCTTAGATGCTCGGGCGAAGTGGAACGGTGCCGACGAGGAAGCAGAGCTGGACGGTGATGAACTTAGGTGAGGGAAGCGCGTCCATTCGAATTCAGTTGACACCGCGTCGCACGGATGGCTTCAAAGGAGGAGAGCGGGAAATAAGATTGCCGGGCAGAGCAGAGAAGATGTCAGCGAAGATCCGGAGATATTCGCATTTACCTTTCCTGCTCAGCCCGGCATTGGCTGAGGGATTGCACTACTTGAGTAGTGCAATCCCTCCAGGGCTAAGGGCCGAAACGGACCAATTTACAGCCTGGATGAAGAAATTCGGGAAGACCCCGATGATCACGGTGGCTGCCGCGGTAACGCCTAGCGCAAGGTTCATGGCTCCGGTAGATGGAACCGGCTCGTCGGTATCCGCCTTACCCATGAACATCGCATTGGCCATTCTCAGGTAGTAATAACATGCAACCACGGCATAGAGAACAGCTACGGTTGCCAACGTGTAGTGTCCAGTCTCGATCAGGCTCAGGAAGATGAAGTACTTGCCGAAGAAGCCGGCGAAGGGAGGAATTCCAGCCAGCGAGAGCAGGAAGACGAGCATAAGCACGGCTTCCACCGGAGCCTTGTGGATAAGTCCGGCAATGTCCTCGATGTTATCTCCGACGATCTTCCGGCGGCGCAATGAAGTCAATACAGCAAAAGCGCCCAGATTCATGAAGGTGTAGGCGAGCAGGTAAAAGAGAATTCCCTTGATCCCGGTGCGATTCGCCAGGCCGTCGCTCGCCACCAAGCCGAGCAGCATGTATCCCACGTGCGCGATCGACGAGTAAGCCAGCAGCCGTTTGGTATTCGTCTGCGTGATTGCCGCCAGATTTCCGGCGGTCAACGTCAGTATCGCAGCAAACACCAACAGGGGAACGTAGAGCGGACGCAGCGGATACAGACCGAACAGAAGCATTCGGAGCATCAGAGCCCAACCTGCGGCCTTCACCGTTACAGACATGAACCCCGTCACGCTGGTAGGCGCGCCTTCATACACGTCCGGCGCCCACATATGGAACGGAGCGGCGGCAATCTTAAAGAGCAGGCCGGTCATCGTCGTGAGTAGCGCCAGGATCACGATTGGATCTTTGGGATTCGCCGCCATGCGCAGACTGAGCGTATGAGCGATATCACCAAGGTTCGTGGAACCGCAGAGGCCATAGAAGAGCGAGAGACCGTAGGCAAGAATCGCCGACGAGAACGCGCCTAACAGAAGGTACTTGAGAGCGGCTTCATTCGATCGCTTGTTGCTGCGAAGGAAACCGACCAGGATGTAACTTGAAAGCGCCATCAACTCGAGGCCGATGAAAAGCAACACGAGGTCGTATCCGGCGGCCATGCACATCATTCCAGTGACCGCGAACAGCACGAGCGCATAAAACTCACCGTGGTTCTCACGCTCGATCTCGAGGTACTTGATGGAAATCAGCACTGCTACGGCAGCGCCCACCAGGAACAGATAGAAAAAGTAAATGGCAAAGGGATCGATTACGATGGTTCCGAAGAAACCGCGCAGCGGTTCGCCGCTCAACGGCAACATGAGCTGGATTCCACGAGTGGCATAAGCGGCAACGCCGAGCCCGATGAGAGCCGGAATTGCGCTGTATTGCTTCTTCGAGGCAGGCAGCACCAGGTCGAAACAGAGAATGCCGAGGGCAAACAGCGTGAGCACGATCACGGGTCCGCCCAGGCGGTAGTCCATGGCCGTGAAGGGCGCAAAGGACGTCAGGATCATGGCGGCTACAGTCATGGTTCTAGCGCCCCGCTTCCGGAACCGCAGCGTTCGATGCCAGCTTTGCAGTCTGCTGCGTGGTGGTTGCCTGAGCCTTCACTTCTGCTCCCGGCAACAGCTTCACGTTGTATACCTGCGGATGATTAATCTGTTCCACAAGGGCAGTCACAGGCTGGTCGAGAATCTGGAAGAACGGCTTCGGGTAAAGGCCGATCCACAGCGCAACCGCAACCAGCGGCAGGAAGGTGGCCAGCTCGCGTGGGCTCAGATCAAGGAGCTTCTGATTTTTCGGATTCTCATTCTTGCCGAAGAAGACTCGCTGATAAAGCCAGAGCAGGTAGGCCGCGGCTAACACCACTCCGGGCACTGCCCATGCGGCCCAAACCCAATTTGCCATATACGCAGCCTGGAGAATTGTAAACTCACCGACAAAGCCGTTGAGCAGCGGCAATCCCATCGACGACAAGAACATGATCAGCGCTATCGTCGCGTACACCGGCATGATGGTTGAGATGCCACCGTACTCAGCAATGTCACGCGTGTGGCGGCGTTCGTAAAGGATGCCGACGATCAAGAACAGTGCGCCGGTCGAGATGCCGTGGTTAATCTGCTGCAGTACCGAACCGCTCAAACCGGGGCCGTTCAGGGCAAAGATGCCGAGAGTGCAGAAGCCAAGGTGGCTGACAGAAGAGTACGCCACGAGCTTCTTCATGTCTTTCTGCACCAGAGAAACCAGTGCGCCATAGATGATGCCGATGAGAGAAAGCACAATCATCGTCAAGCGCACCTTAGGGTAATGCACCACTTCGGGGAAGAACGGCAGCGAGAAGCGAATCAGGCCGTAAGTTCCCATCTTCAGCAAAACGCCGGCAAGAATAACCGAACCCGCCGTCGGCGCTTCCACGTGTGCATCCGGCAACCAGGTGTGGAAGGGGAACATGGGAACCTTGATGGCGAAGGCGAGGAAGAAGCCGAAGAACAGCAATACCGCCGTCGCAGTGCCGTAAACCTGCGGCACCAGCGGCGCGGTGTGGTACAGCTCCTGGATGCTGAAGGTGTAGACGCCAGTTTGCGCGTGATGGAAGAAGTACAGGAACAGCACGCTCAGCAGCATAAGCACGGAGCCCAGCAGCGTGTAGAGAAAGAACTTGATCGCCGCGTAAAGTCTGCGCGGACCGCCCCAAATTCCGATCAGCAGGTACATCGGCACCAGCATAGCTTCCCAGAAGACAAAGAACAGGAAGAAGTCCAATGACATAAAGACGCCCAGCATGCCGGTCTGCAACACCATGAACCACGCGTAGTATTCCTTCGGGCGATCCTGAATCGCTGTCCAGGAAGACAGGACTGCGATGACTCCGAGAAACGTGGTCAACATGATGAGCAGGAACGATATGCCGTCAATGCCCAGGTAATACCCGGCGCCAATGGTGGGAATCCAGGCGTTCGGCGTGCCCTCCACGAACTTGAAGCCCGGAAGGTCTTTCACCTGCCAGAACCAGTTCACCAGCGGCAGAGACACCGCAAAACCGAGGAGAGCGAAAATGTTGGCAACCCAGCGGATTGCGTTCTTCTGTCCGCTGGGAATGAGCAACAGCACGAGGCCACCCACCAGCGGCGTGAACAATATGATCGAGAGAATGTGGTTGTACATTTGATCCGTTCCTGCGGAGTTCTCCGCAACCATTTGCCCCTACCGGAGCACGTAATACCAAAGCAATCCTGCAACGCCGAAGACCATGACGAGCGCGTACCACTGAACCAGGCCCCACTGAACCATTCGAGCCGGATAAGAAAGCATGCGAGTGACATATGCGGGGCCGTTCACAAAGAACCAGTCAATCACCCACTTATCCCACCAGGAGGAGACGAAGCCAGAGAACCGCGTGAACCAGCCAGCTCCATTCACACCGCCGTCAATCACGCCGGAGTCGACTTTCCAGAGAGCCTCTCCGGCGCCGATCACTCCGAGGCGGACGCCGCCCACTTCGCTTCGTCCGGTGAATAGCTTGTCGTAGAGCTCGTCCACGTAATACTTGTTCAGCAGCGTGCGGTAGACGGGCGGTGCGGCCACGTTGATCGGCTCAGGCACTGTTTTGCCTTCCACCGAGTAGGCGCGCTTTGCGAAGAACCAACCCGCGCCGGCGGCTCCGATGGAGCCCAACATAAGCGCGTACTCCATGGGCGATCCTTCCTCGCTCTTGTCTTCTGCCGGAGCACCAGACTCAGCCACAGGATTTCTCGGCCATTATCAAAGACCGGAGCAAGGAAATGCTCGAAGACATTGGTTTGGCCGTGAAGACCAACGAAGCGCGCAATGCTGGGGCCGACGCCGAGATAACCGGCGAAGATTGCACAGGTCGCCAGCACCATGAGCGGCACCGTCATCGACTTGGGCGACTCGTGAACGTGGTGTTCGGTTTCGTGCGACATGCGCGAGCTGCCGAAGAAGGTCAAGTAGACCAGCCGGAACATATAGAACGAGGTCATGAGCGCGGTGATGTAGCCGATCACCCACAACCAGCGGAATTCCCCATTATGTGCGGACCACGCCTGCCACAGGATCTCGTCCTTTGAGAAGAAGCCCGCAAGGCCCGGAACTCCGGCGATTGCCAGCGTGCCGATGAGCATGGTCTTGAAGGTGATTGGAATCTTCTTGGCCAGATTGCCCATGCCGCGCATATCCTGCTCGCCGCCCATCGCGTGAATGACCGAGCCGGAGCCGAGGAAGAGCAGCGCCTTGAAGAAGGCATGGGTGAAGACATGGAAGCATCCGGCGGTGAAGGCCCCCACGCCGAGCGCGAGGAACATGTAGCCGAGCTGGGAGACCGTCGAGTAGGCGAGAACGCGCTTGATGTCGTTCTGCACCAGGCCGATAGATGCCGCGAAGATTGCGGTCAGTGCGCCGACGATGGCGACAACCTTCATGGTTTCCGGTGCAAGCACGAAGACGGCGTTGGAGCGCGCCACCATGTAAACGCCGGCCGTCACCATGGTCGCCGCGTGGATGAGGGCGGACACAGGGGTCGGGCCTTCCATGGCGTCGGGCAGCCAGACGTAGAGCGGAAGCTGGGCCGACTTGCCGCAGGCTCCCACAAACAGAGCCAGCGTCGCAGCGGTTATGATGCCTGTCCCCATCAGCGTTGCCGACTGTGCACGCGCCAGTTCGGTGATGCGCACGAAGTCGAAGGTTCCGAAGAGCCAGAAGAGGGTGAGCGATCCCAGAATCACTCCGGCGTCGCCGATGCGGTTGGTAATGAAAGCTTTATTCGCCGCAGTGGATGCCGAATGCTTATGGAAGTAGAAGCCGATAAGCAGATAAGAGCACAATCCCACCCCTTCCCAGCCGACGAACATCAGCATGTAGTTGTTCGCCAGGATGAGCGTGAGCATGGAGAACATGAACAGGTTCAGATATCCGAAGAAGCGGTAGTAGCCGCCCTCGTGCGACATGTAACCCGTGCTGTAGATGTGGATGAGCGTGCCGACGAAGGTCACAAACAGCAGCCATACGCAGCTCAACGGGTCAAGCAACACACCGGCATTGACGACGAACTCCGCCGTCCCACCGCCGTGGAGCGAATACAACATATGCCCGCCGCCACTGCCGAGCCAGGTAAAGAGCACGTGTTCGTAGCGAGGCAGTCCGCTATGAGTAAATTGCCAGACGGCCAGCGCCGTCCACACGAACGACAGCGCCACTGCGCCCACGCAGAAGACGTTAACGAGTTTCTTCGGTAACTGCCGTCCAAAGAGCAGCATGATTGCCGCGCCTACTGCCGGCATCAGCGGTACGATCCAGATGTTCTCAAGAAAAAACATTTCAGCTCTCAGTATTCCTACGGCTTGTTGTGCCGCTTAGCCCTTCAGCAGATCCACTTCATCCATATTGACCGTCGCGCGGTTGCGGAAGAAGGCGATCAGGATTCCTAAACCGACAGCCGCTTCCGCGGCAGCATCGGCTGCGATGAAAAGAGCGAAGACTTGTCCATGTAGTCCGTACAGACGAGAGAAAGCAACCAAGTTCAGGTTCACAGAGCTCAACATCAGCTCAATGGACATAAAAATGATCATCACGTTGCGACGAGTAATAACGCCCACCATTCCAATCAGGAAGAGTATGGCGGCGACTACCAGGTAATGCACAATTCCAATTTCCAGCATTCTCACACCCTCCGCTTCGCCATAACCACGGCGCCGATAACCGCCACCAGCAGAAGAAGGGAAGCGATTTCAAACGGGAACATGTAATAGCCCATGTTGCGGCCGTACAGCAGTAGCCCGATATCCTGCACGTTGTTCTGTTCAGTAAGGTTGACGACGTGCTGTGGGAGGGTCTTGGCGTCGTGCAGCAGCGCTCCCAACATCATGAACGCGAGCACGCCCGTGGCGACCACTCCGACCTTCCACTGGCTGTTCATCATCTTCTCTATGTACAGATCCTCGATGTTCACCAGCATCATCACAAACAGGAACATGACGAGGATGCCGCCGGCATAGAGCACGATCTGAACGCCAGCGATGAACGGTGCGTAGAGCATCAGGTAAAGTCCGGCACCCGCCAGCAGCGATACGATCAGCGCCAGTGCCGAGTGCACTGGATTCACCTTGGTGACCATGACAATCGCGGCGAGAATCGCGATGCCAGAGATGAGATAAAAGAAAAACGGGGTTGCGACCGGGGTCATTTGTCGTAAACCTTTCGCGGAAATCCATTCTCCAACTGGTTCCGGTCCAGTTCCATTCCTGCGCGGGTATAGAGCGCCAGTTCGTAGTCTTGCCCCAGTTCCAGGCAATGGGTGGGACACGCCTCTTCGCACAACCCGCAGAACATGCAGCGGCTCATGTCGAAGCCGAATTCAGTGAGAACTTTCTTCTTGGTCTCTGGATCGCGCAGGCTGCCAATCTTGATGAGCTTCTCGGGACAGGCGAGTGCGCAGGCTCCACAGGCAGTGCAGAGCGCCTTGCCGTCGGCATCGCTCTTTAAGCGTGGCTGCCCGCGGAAGCGGTCGGCAACCACAGGACGCTCGAGCGGATACTGCTCGGTTACCAAGTCGTCGGGGTGCTGATGACGGAACGTCACCGAGAGCCCCTTGAACAGATCGATCAGAAAAAACTTTCGTAGCAATTCGACAACTTTCATCGACCTACCTCCACATCAGTGCGAACAAGTCCTGCCGCACTCCTATCAGGGCCGTAAGAATCACTACTCCAATCGAGATGGGGAGCAGAACCTTCCATCCGATTGTCATCAACTGATCGAAACGATAGCGAGGGAAGGTCGTGCGGTACCAGATGTAGAGATACATGAAGACGCCGACCTTGAGAGTGAACCAATAAATATCCTGTATGCGCTCGTGTACGCCGGGCAACATCATGACGACGCCGAGTGCAAAAAGAAAACAGCCGAAGCCGGCCAGACCGATCGCGTTCGCACGCATGGCGCGAATGCGGGGCATGCGTGTGTAAAAGAAGAAACACAACGCTCCCAGCGCCACGAAGGTAAGGCCGGGAACCAGCGAGAAAGCCAAGTCCCAGTTTTTGCCGCTCAACAGGTTAGGGAAGGGACGGAGCCAGCCGCCGAGCCAGAGCGTGGTTGCAATCGAGCTGACGGCAATCATGCCCGTATATTCGGCGAGGAAAAAGAGAGACCAACGGAAGCCGCTGTACTCAGTCAGGAAGCCCGCCACCAGTTCGCTCTCGGCCTCCGGCAGATCGAAGGGGGCGCGATTGGTTTCCGCTACCATTGCGATGGCGAAGACAGCAAACGCGATCAGTCCGACCGGGAAAAACGAGAAGGCGAACCAGACATGCTGTTGCATCTGCGCATTCACAATTCCGATCATGCTCAGCGTTCCGGTGCCTGTAAGCATGCTCGTCATCATCACTGCGGAGATGACCGACATGCACATTGCGACTTCGTAGGAAACCATTTGCGCACCCGAGCGCAAGCTTCCCATCAAAGGATAGTGCGAGTTGGAGGCCCAGCCCGCCATGATCACGCCCAGCACACCAAGCGATGAAACACCGAGCATAAAGAGCACTCCGATGTTCATGTCGGTGACGGCATGAGTTGGCCCGAACGGAACAACGATAAAGCCGCAGAAGGCGGTCATCACAACACAGACCGGCGCAAACCAGAAGACGAGTTTATCGGCATTGGCCGGCATAATGTCTTCTTTGAGGATCAGCTTGAGCGCGTCGGCAATCGGCTGTAGCAAGCCATGGGGGCCAACGCGCATGGGGCCGAGGCGCACCTGCATGTGTGCCATGACCTTGCGCTCAAACCAGTTCATGAAAATGACGCCAACCGAAATTCCGGCGAAAACCAGCAACACGTAGACGGTCACCCAGAAAAGGCTGCCAGCTTCGCCTGGCGTCTGATTCGAATGCAGGTACCCGAGGATGTTGTTTATCACCGGTCCACCTCTCCGAGCACGATATCGAGCGTTCCTATAATTGCCACCACGTCGGCCACCAGACTTCCTTTTGACATCTTTTCCAGCGCTTGCAGGTTAATGAACGATGGCGGACGTACGCGCACACGATAGGGCTGCGCGCTGCCATCACTCACTAAGAAATAACCCAGTTCGCCCTTGGGAGCCTCAATGCTGACGTATACTTCGCCCACTGGAGGCTTGATCACCTTGGGCACCTTCGCAATGATGGGTCCCTCCGCCAGTCCTTCGACGGCCTGACGAATAATGCGAATCGATTGCCGCATCTCCTCGACGCGAACCATGTAACGGTCGAAGGTGTCGCTTGCGGCGCCGATCGGGATATCGAACTCAAAATCTTCGTAGGACGAGTATGGCTGCGCCTTACGCAAGTCCCAACGAATTCCGCTGGCGCGCAACACCGGCCCGGTGATTGCGTACGATATGCAATCTTCCGCGGAGATATAGCCTACGTTCTTGGTGCGATCTATCCAGATGCGGTTGCCGGTAATCAGACCGGCGTATTCATCGATACTTGGCAGAAGATCGTCGCAAAGGCGCAGGACCTCTTTTGAGAAGCCTTCGTACGCGTCCCAGCGACAGCCTCCGATGCGGAAGGCGTGGTTGGTAAGCCGTGCGCCGCAGTATTTTTCAAAGATGTTGAGAATGGCTTCGCGATCACGGAATGCGTAGAAGAGCGGCGTCACTGCACCGATGTCTAATACGTGTGTGCCCAGCCAGATCTGGTGACTCGCTAAGCGGCACAGTTCGGTGAGGATAACGCGGAGGTACTGCGCGCGTTTGGGCACCTCGACGCCGAGGAGCTTCTCCACCGCCAGACAGTATCCCAGATTGTTGGAAACGGCCGCTGTGTAATCCAAGCGATCGACGAACGGCGCGAACTGAGCCCAAGTGCGGCTCTCTGCGATCTTCTCGATACCACGGTGCAGATAGCCGAGCACGCATTCCAGACCGTTTACTTTCTCGCCGTCCAACTTCAGAATGACCCGCAGCACTCCGTGGGTGGAAGGGTGTTGCGGCCCCATGTTAAGCACCAATTCATTGGAGCCGAGGAATGTCTGGCCCGGTTGAACCTCGTCGAGCGAGTCGTAAAAGTTCTTATCGCTCATATTCCGCTCTCGATTCCCAGGTTCTTCTGTACCCAATCGGTATCTTGTTTCTGTAGGTCATAATCTTTGCGTAGCGGGTATCCGGTCCATTCCTCGGGGAGCAGAATGCGCCGAAGGTCGGGGTGACCGGCAAAGCGTACTCCGAACATGTCGTAGATTTCGCGCTCCATCCAATTGGTTGCGGCCCAGAGATCGGTTGCAGTTGGCACCTCTTCGCCCTCTGCAAACCGTGCCTTCACGCGAACACGCTCGTTGGCGGACATGGAATACAGGATCCAGACGATCTCAAACGGCAGCTCGTCTTTCGGGTAGTGCACGGCAGTCAAGTCAGTCAGGCAGTGATAGCCCAACTTCTCGTTAAGCGTGCTCAGCACTGCATGGCAGATCGAGCGGTCAACTACAAAATAGTTCTGGCCGGCAAAGGTTGTGGCTTCGCGAATTCCGGAGCCGTACACATCCTTCACTTGCTGCACCATAGCGCAGTCCCACGGCAGCGGCGTAGGTTTAGTCGATGCCGCCGCAGGCGCAGGAGCCGCGGGAGTCTGCTCCAAGGCTGGGCTCGGCGGATTCCCTTCTGGTACTTCAGGCATTCTTTTTTCCCCACATTTCCTCGTTCGAGGCCATCGAACGTTGTTTTCAAATTGAGCTGGTGGTCAGGACGCTCGAAAGGAGGGCAAGATCAAAGCAGCTGAATTCGTTGCGATCAAACCGGACCCGATGGAGCCTAAATCCATTCCAGCGCACCCTTCTTCCAAACCCACACGTAGCCGAGCACCAGGATTCCGAGAAAGACCAGCATTTCCAGAAAGCCGAATGCACCAAGAATTTTGAACTGGGCCGCCCATGGGAACAGGAAGATTGTTTCCACATCGAAAACCACAAACAGAATGGCGATGATGTAGAAACGAACCGTGTACCGCTGGCGTGCGTCATCCACCGGCTCAATACCGCATTCGTAAGGCTGCGCTTTGACCTTCTCGGGGTTGTTCGGACGTACGATGGAGGCGACCATGAGTGTTCCGGCTGCCACCAGGAAGGCAACGAGCAAGAACACGAAGATCGGGACGTAATTTTGTGGCATGGAACTGCGCTCCCTAAGCCGCTTTAAAGCCTAGCAAGTGTTTTCTCGCCTGCTCTTACACACCTGCAAATAAAGTGGACTCTTTTTATATAATCTGAAGGGCGATAGGAATCTGTGATACACGTCACAATCCACAGTTTGAGGGGCTGTCATCCGGCTGCTTGCCTGTTGCGCAAATACAGATTGCGCACTACATCGCTTTTCGCGGGAAAATAGGCGATTGCAGTGGAGCGAACTTAAAAAGAAATATTCAACATTCAGGCGCGCTCCGGTTGCAAGACTGGCGGCCAATGGCGAAGAAATGTAGCATGAAGTTTGGGCGCTAATTGCACCCACGGAGTACGAGGTACCCCATGCCGGATGTGAACGAGAAACTGAGAGCCGAATTCAACCAGTGGGCGGTACAGGGCCGAGGCGAAGAGATGCAGAGACATCACATCTCCATTGCCGGGCAGACGATTGAAGGCATGTCGCTGAAGCCCGGAGATCGCGTGCTGGATCTGAGCTGCGGCGTTGGATGGGCTACGCGCATGCTGGCCGAGGCTGTGGCAGGCGAGCAGGGAATGGCCGTGGGCATGGACGTCTCGGACGAAATGATTGCCCGAGCGCGGGCCGCCTCGCGCGACGTAGAAAACGTTCTTTTCACGATTGGTTCCGCCGATGAGATTCCGTGGCGGGACGA
The DNA here is from genome assembly GCA_963787715.1 of uncultured Acidobacteriota bacterium. Classification (GTDB taxonomy): domain Bacteria; phylum Acidobacteriota; class Terriglobia; order Terriglobales; family Acidobacteriaceae; genus TOLSYN. The sequence continues at coordinate 529,585 of CAWBEC010000002.1, forward strand.
ATCCTTCGAAAAGACTCTCTCGATCGAGAGTTTTTACTACTACCATGACCAGGAAGCAGTGTTGCGCGAGCTCTATCGCGTGCTGATCCCTGGCGGCTCGCTGTTTATTCTGATCAACCTGTACAAAGAAAATCCCTATTCGCTGGGTTGGGTTGAGCGGTTGAAGGTTCCGGTGCATGTGCGCTCGGAGGCCGAATACGAGGAGATGCTGCGTGCTCAGGGATTTGTCGAGATCCGGATCGCGCATATTCGCGACCTGACGGAGACACCCGCGCAGTACGATGGCGACTGGTTTGCGAGTGCAGATGAACTTCGGGAGTTCAGACGAATTGGCGCGCTATTGCTGGTGGCGCGCAAACCTGAAGTGAATGGGTAATTTGCGGTACAATGCTCTGGAGAAGTTTTGTGACGCATATCACCGACCAATGATTCGCAGGTGAACAACACTAAGGCATGCGCATTTTGCAGGGGGTTGCATGAGCTGGATCGAAGATCGCTTTGAACAGAATTTTATGATTAGCACGGTGGACTACGTCTTTAATTGGGCGCGTAGGTCTGCCATTTGGCCGATGACCTTCGGTCTTGCTTGCTGCGCCATTGAGATGATCGCGTCATCCACATCGCGCTTTGATATTGCTCGCTTTGGCTCAGAGGTCTTCCGTCCCAGTCCCCGTCAGAGCGACCTGATGATTGTAGCCGGAACCGTGAGCCTGAAGATGGCTCCGGTGGTGCAGCGAATCTACGCGCAAATGCCGGACCCGAAGTGGGTAATGGCCATGGGCGCTTGCGCCTCCGTGGGCGGCCCGTTTGCGACCTACTCCGTGCTGCAGGGTGTCGATAAGATTGTGCCGGTTGACGTTTATGTGGTGGGATGCCCGCCACGCCCGGAGAACCTGTTTTACGGATTGATGAAGTTGCAGGACAAGATTGACCAGATGACAATTGCGCGCCGTCCAACCGAAGTGCGCCTGAAGCAAGAGATGGCTGAGGAATTCGCACGCAATGTGACCGTCAAACAGACCGTACACGACGGTTCGGTAGCCGGAATCGGCGTAATCGAAAAGTAAGAAAATTGGGCACAGCCCGGAAGGCTTTATTTCTGCGCTTCGCTGTTTCGCTTACGAGTTATTTTATGGCCGCCAGTGATGGCGGCCGCTGTTTTTGCGGGCTGCCGGCGGGCAGTCATTCCCCGCATTCCGTTCCAGGTAAGTTCAAATTCATCTTGCAGCTGTTGCCTATCACAGCATAGTGTGACGTGCGTCACGTCCTGTTTGGCTGCTAAAAGGCAAAATGCTCGGCTGAGGAGACAACATGGCACGTGGAGTCGTTTCAATAGTCGTTGAACGATGTAAAGCATGCGGATTCTGTGTCGAGTTCTGTCCAACGAAGGTGCTCGCACTGTCATCCGCTTTTAATTCAAAGGGTTATCATCCACCACACGCAGTCATACCTGAAAAATGCAGCGGATGCGATCTCTGTGGCATGTACTGCCCCGACTTCGCAATCCACGGATACCGTACAGACAAGCCCGGAAAAACGGAGTTGGAAAAGGAGCCGGACGATGCACGCTGACCCAATTGGCGTCCTTACGGGCGCACATTTCATGGATGGTGACCACGCCGCGTGTGAAGGCGCAATCGCAGCCGGAGCACGTTTCGCCGCAGGTTACCCCATTACGCCCTCGACGGAAGTCGTGGAGCGCTACTCGCACCGCGCACCAAAGGTAGGCGGGACTTTTATTCAGATGGAAGATGAACTGGCCGCCTCCATCGCGATTCTCGGCGCAGTCTGGGGTGGAGTGAAGGCCTTCACGGTCACTTCCGGCCCTGGCTTTTCGTTGATGATGGAACATATCGGCTTAGCCGCGATGACCGAAACGCCCTGCGTGTTTATTGACGTGCAGCGCGGCGGACCCTCGACCGGACTGCCCACCCTGCCGGCGCAAGCTGACATGATGCAGGCGAAATGGGGCTCTCACGGCGACTACGAAATCATTGCACTCTGCCCTAATTCTCCTCAGGAATCATTCGACCTCACCATCAAGGCCTTTAATCTCGCCGAGCAGTACCGCGTTCCGGTATTCGTGATGTTGGACGAATGTGTCGGACACATGACGGAGAAGGTTGTGATTCCTCGTGCGGAAGAGATTGAAGTGGAGCCGCGGCACTGGACCAGCAAGGACCCGAGCAAATTCCGGCTCTTCGAGCCCGTCGGTGACACGCAGGTTCCGGAGATGGCAAAGGCCGGCGACGGATACAAGATGCATGTCACGGGGTTGACCCACGACGAGCGCGGTTATCCTGACATGACGATACCGACGCAGGACAAGTTGGTGAGGCGTTTGGCCAGCAAGATTCGCGACAACGCCGAAAAAATCACTCTGACCGAGCAGGACGGTATCGAGGGTGCCGACGTCGTGGTGGTCAGCTACGGAATTACCTCGCGGGTGGCGCGGCGTGCAGTTGAACTCGCACGCGCACAGGGTCTCAAAGTTGGCAGTTTGCGCTTGATTACGGCATGGCCTTTCCCTGACCACATCATCCGTGCGATCGCTCCCAAGGTGAAGGGCCTTGTGGTCCCTGAACTCAACCTCGGCCAGATGGTTCGCGAGGTGGAGCGTAGCGCCGGTGGACTATGCCGTGTGCTTCCCGTGTCCCATGCAGGCGGCACCGTACATCAGCCGGAATTGATTCTGAAGGCCATCCAGGAGGTAGCACGATGAGTGCACCCGTGATTTGTGAAAACATACCGGCGAACCCGGTAGAACAATTCTTGCGTTCAGAGCGCATGCCACACATCTGGTGCCCGGGATGCGGCATTGGAACCACGGTAAACTGCTTCACGAACGCTCTGCTCGATTCCAAAACAGATCTCAGCAAACTGAGCATCGTCAGCGGAATTGGCTGCACAGGACGCGTCGCAGGTTACCTGAACCTTGACTCGTTCCACACTACCCACGGCCGCGCCATTCCGTTCGCAACCGGACTGAGGCTTGCGAACCCCGAAATGGACGTGGTGGTCTACAGCGGTGACGGTGACTTGTTCGCCATCGGCGGCAATCACATCATTCATGCCGCACGGCGCAACATGGATCTCAAGGTTATCTGCGTGAACAATCTTACTTACGCGATGACCGGAGGACAGACCGGGCCTGCTACGCCGCTCGATGTCATCTCTGCAACTGCGGCCTATGGCACTTACGATCCGCCATTCAACCTTCCTTCTCTGATGGATGCTGCCGGTGCGGTGTACGTCGCGCGTTGGACTACCTTCCATGTGAAACAGCTCGCGAAATCCATGGCGGAGATGATGAAGAAGAAGGGCTTCGGATTCATCGAAATCGTCTCGCCCTGCCCGACGCTCTATCAACGCCGCAACAAAATGGGCGACGGTTTGGACGCGATGAAGTTCTACAAGCAAGCTTCGAAAATCAAGCACGGAGCGCCAACCAACGAAGTGGGACTCACCAAGAGCGGCGAAATCATCGTCGGCAAGTTCGTGGACCGCGAGCGCCCGGACTACGCAACCATGATGAACGAGCATCTTCAAGAGCGGCTTGGAGAAAAATACATTCCGGCGGAGGTACCTGTATGCAGCTAACAGACATTCGTGTCGCCGGCTTTGGTGGACAGGGCGTGATCATGTGCGCCAGTGTCATTGGAATGGCCACTTCGATTGTGGAGAACGGCTACGCCACAATGACCCAGAACTTCGGTCCGGAAGCGCGTGGCGGAGCCTGCTCAGCGCAGCTCATTCTTTCGCCAACGCCCATCCTTTACCCTTACGTTGTGAAACCGGATCTGATGGTGTTGATGTCGCACGAGGCATTCGTCAAGTTTGCCAAGGACATCAAACCCGGCGGCACATTGATCGTCGAACAGGATCTGGTCAAAGTGGAGGGAATCACAGCACCAGACGTGAAGGTGTATGCGATTCCCGCAACCCGTATCGCGGAAGAGCTTGGCAAGCGCATGGTGCTGAACATCGTGATGGTCGGATTCTTCGGGGCCATCTCGGGACTGCTGCAGCGTGATTCGTTGCGCAAGGCGGTGGAGGATTCAGTACCTGCGGCGTTTGCGGAACTGAACCGGAAGGCATTCGACGCCGGCTTTGAGTACGGATTGAAGCACCTGAAAGAAGGCCCGCTCGAACTGGGCCAGGAAGCCTCGCTTACGGTTTCCAAATAACTGCAAGAAATAAGGTGCGCTTGCAACATGCAAGCGCACACGAAAATAGCCCCGGGCAACCGGGGCTATTTTCGTGTGCGGCTAGCCTCGCCAGAGATGGTAAAGCAGGTAGTAGATCACTACTCCGGTCACGGAAACATAGAGCCACAGCCAATAGGTCATCGGAGCGATCTTTCGATGTTTGGCGTCCTGGCGCTTGAGACCACGCTTCAGGCTGATCAGGATCAGTGGAACGATAACGACGGCGAGAAGGGTGTGGCTGGCGAGGAGAGAAAAATACACTGGACGCCGCCAGCCCTGTCCGGCAAAGTGCAGCACGCCGGCATGGGCATGGTAGTAGAGATAGCAAACGAGAAAAAGCACCGAGGTCGCAAAGGCCGCAATCATCGTGCGCTTGTGAGCCGCGATCTGTCTGCGGCCGATGAAGCGTTTCGCCGTGACCAGCAGAACGGCGGCGGTGCCGTTGAGTGTGGCGTTGATAGCAGGGAAGTAGGAGAGCGTTTGGGTTTGCAAATTGGTTCCTCAGGCTGCCGGTTTGGTGCTGCGCCGGTTGGCGACCACAAAGGCCAAACCAAACATTACCACGGTGAAAATGACGAGTACCGCGAAACAGGTCGCGAGCGGGAATTCCGGCGAGGCAGTAGCAGGGAACAGCAGGTTGCGCAACGCCTCGGTGCCATAAGTCAGCGGATTGAGTCTCATCAGGAAGGCCATCCACGGCGAGGCGGAGCTGACGGGAAACATCGAACCGGAGAGCAGCCAGAGCGGAATAAGGAAGAGGTTGATGATGGCGTGGAAGCCCGAGGTGGAATCCATTGGCCAGGCGATGATGAAGCCAAGCGCGGTGAGCGAGAACGAGACCAGGAAGATGTCCAGGATCATCAGCAGCAGTCGAGCCAGGTCGAAGTGAATTCCGAGCAGCGGGGCGATAACGAGGAAGAGTACGCCCTGCAGGGTTGCCAGTGTGGTGCCGCCCAGAACTTTGCCGAGCACGATCACCGAGCGATGCACCGGGGCGACCAGCACCGAGAGCAGAAAGCCCTCGTTGCGGTCCTCGATCAGCGACATCATTGCGAAGATCGAAGTGAAAAGCACGATCATCATCAGCGCGCCGGGGAAGAAGAAATCGAGATAGTTCTGGCCGCCGCCGGAGGTGCGGAAGGACTTGCCGAAGCCGGCGCCGATGACCACCCAGAAAAGCAGTGGCGAGGCTACGATGCCGACGACTCGGCTGATATTGCGATAGAAACGAACCACCTCGCGGCGCCACAGCGAGAGCGCGGGCATGACTCCGAAGGTGGTTCCCGTGGTAGTTTCCGGATGCGATGTTGTATGCGTTGCCAACTTCAGCCCCAATCCTGTTCAGTGCTTTTTCTTTGTGGTTTGCGCAGCGCGTTGCTGCAGCCCCTCGGCATCTTCGTTCCAGAAGCGGTGACCGGTGCGGCGGATGAAGACATCTTCGAGCGTTGGCTTGCTGACAGTGACCGAATCGATCTCGCCGGGAAAAGCTTCGACTACGTCGGTGATGAAGCGGTGTCCGGCTTCTCGTTCGATGCGGACGCGGCCATCGTCGAGCACAGCTGCATTGGCGGCAAAGCGAGCGGTGATGGCTGCGGCGAGTTTCTGCGGGTCGTGCGCGTCGAGTAGGATTACGTCGCCGCCGATCTCACTTTTTAGCTGAGCCGGTGTGCCCAGACCGACAAGATTGCCATGGCTCAGGATGGCGAGGCGGTCGCACTTTTCGGCCTCTTCCATCAGGTGTGTGGTAATGATGATGCTAACGCCCTCCTGATCGCGAAGGAGTTGAAGGTATTGCCAGAGGTCGCGGCGCGCGCCGGGGTCGAGTCCGGTGGTCGGCTCATCGAGCAGCAGCACCTGCGGATGATGCAGAAGTCCTTTGGCGAGTTCGAGGCGGCGCTGCATGCCACCGGAGAAGGTTTCAGCGCGATCCTTGGCACGATCCGTCAGAGAGACTCGCGCCAGCATCTCGGCCACGCGTTTCTTGAGCGTAGAGCCGACGATTCCATAGAGATGGCCGACGTGGATAAGGTTCTCTTCCGCAGAAAGCTTCACGTCAATGCTGCGCGACTGGAAGACCACACCGACCTGGCGACGCACGCCACTGGGGTCGAGCGAGACATCGTGGCCAAGAATTGAGGCGCGTCCGGCGGCGGGCAGCATCAAGGTCGAAAGAATGCGGAACATGGTCGTCTTGCCGCTGCCGTTGGGACCGAGCAAACCGAAGATTTCAGCGCAATTCACCGTGAAGGAAACGCCATTGAGCGCCGTACGATCGCCGTACTGGTGACGCAGACCATCGATCTGGATCACGGTGTCCGGTCCGGACTGGGTGGAGGCGACGAGCTCTCGTTCTTGGGTTCTGGTAGTCAATGCGATAATTCCTCAGTTGCGGGCGTGGATTAACCCACGCTGTTAAGCATCATCAGTGCAAAGAGTAATGGCAGGTAAGCAACGGTGGCCTTGAGCAGAGCCCGCGCAAGGGTTCTGGAACGTGGCTCGGAGGGTGGCAGGCACTCTCTCCAGATGCGGGCGCAGAAGTAGAAGAGTCCCAGACCAAGCACCGAGGCCCCGATGAAATAAGGAAGCCCGGCCATGCCCAGCAGAGTGGGTGCAAGTGTGGTGGGCAGCAGGGCCGCGCCGTACATCAGGATCTGGCGTGCGGTCGAGCGCCCGTCACGCTCCACTACGGGTAGCATGCGGATGCCAGCCCTGGCGTAGTCATCGCGGTAGAGCAAGGCGATGGCGTGGAAGTGGGGGAACTGCCAGAAAAAGACAATGGCAAACAGCACGAAGGCTTCGTATTCCAAATGCCCGCGTGCAGCGGTCCAACCCAGCACTCCGGGCATGGCTCCAGGAAAAGCTCCCACGAAGGTACATAGTGGGCTTATCTTCTTCAGCGGCGTGTACATCAGCAAATAACAGATGGCGGTCAGCAAGCTGAGCAGCGCCGTAAGAGGATTGAGTTTGATGGCCAACAGAGTTGCTCCCACGATGGTGAGAACCGCCCATATGGCAATCGCGTGGCGCAGGCTCAAGGAGCCAGTCACCAGCGGGCGCAGCGCGGTACGCCGCATCAACGCGTCGCTCTTGCGCTCGATGATCTCATTCATGCACGCGGTACCGGCGGCGACCATGCCGATTCCGGCCAATGCCCATAGCAGATTGATGGTGAGCACCGGTAGACCTGACTTGTGCTGGCCGAAGAAGAAGCCGCACCACGCCGTGACCACAACGAGCGTAGTCACGCGCATTTTGGTGAGCTGCGCATAATCGCGCAGCAACTCCACCGGACCGCGCGCGGCGACCACAAGGGGCTGCATCGGCGCGGTGGTCATGCGCGCATCCTGGAGTCCGACGAGGGCAGATCGAGCACCGCTTCCCGGACAAAGTCAGGCAATGCGTGACGGTGAACCTGAATAGCGAGGATCACGGTCGTGACCAGAAGCAGCGCGCCGCAGGCTACATGTGCCACGGTCGCGACGACCATGCTCGCCAGCGGCAGCGAGGCTGCCTGGCTCCAGAGAACGCGCGTGATGTAGCTGGCCACTCCGAGTGTGATCTGAAACCCGAGCAGAACGAGCAATACAGTTGCGGGCATGGCGAGTTGGGGCGTCCCATGGTGGCGCTTGAGGGTGGAGATCGCCAGCCAGTTCACCATACAGAGCACCACGCAGGCTCCGATAATGTGAGGGAGCAACCGGATTCCGGAATGGCGGAAGGCCGCGCCGAGGATCAGTTGCAGCCAGACGGCGGCGACGGTCAGCAGGGAAAGCGTCGTGAGACAGGGGTGCGCGTCCGGTCGGATCACCACAACGGGCTCCTGGACCCAGCTCCTGCTGGTAAAGAACGCGATGCTGACCATGAGGCAGAAAAACGTCTGGCCCAGCGTTGCGTGCGCTGTGGAGATCGCGGGTGGCAGATAAAAGAGCACGGTGAGCCCGCCAAGGATGCCCTGGGCGATCACAGTGCCTAAAGCGCTCCAGCCCAGGATCCGCATCCAGCGGCGCTGGTCAACCTTCTGGGTCCAAACGGCGAGGACGATGGTGAGCACGCCAATGAATTCCGCCAACATGCGGTGACCATGTTCAAACATCACCCCGCCGATCAGCGGTGGAATGCGATAGAGCGAGCCGAACGAGGTAGGCCAGTCCGGCACAGAAAGTCCGGCTTCATTGCTGGTCACCAGGGCTCCGGCAACAATCAGCAGAAAGACACAGCTGGCCGCCAGTGTAGCGAAGCGATGGTGCGCGTGATGATAGGGAGTGCTTTGCGCCGTTGAAAGTTCCGTCATCCGGTCCATAGAACTCAATTGGCCACCCGCCTGGATTCTTCCGTTCGCCGGCAGTACCGTTCCGGCAAACGCCAAATTCTACAACCTAGAGGAGAAGATGAGAATTGACGGGCTAACGATGCAGCGCGATATGCCGGTCCGGCAATATTTCCCAAAAAGTGCTCAGGAAACCGAAATGCGCGGACCGTACGCACGTCAGGTTCGATGCATTCGAGTGCCTTAGACCGGAGCAGTCTCCTTGGCGGCCTGCTCGCGCCAGGCGGGGCTTTCCATGGCCTCAATCACGGCGTCTGCAAATTCGTTGGTAGAGGAGGTGCCGCCCATGTCGCGGGTGATGCGTTTTCCCTCGCGATAGACGGAGTGGACGGCATACTTTACCTTGTTGGCTGCGTCTTGCTCGCCCAGATGGCGCAACATAAGAATGCCGGAGCGGAGCACCGCTGTCGGGTTGGCGATGCCTCGTCCGGCGATGTCCGGGGCCGAGCCGTGCACGGCTTCAAAGATGGCGCATTCGTTGCCGAAGTTTGCTCCCGGGACCAACCCAAGGCCGCCGACGAAGGCTGCGCAAAGATCGCTGACGATGTCTCCGTAGAAGTTTTCCAGCAACAGCATGTCGTATTGGTATGGATTGGTGACAAGCTGCATACAGGTATTGTCGATTATGTGCTCGCCGTAGAAGATCTCCGGATACTCCTTGGCGACGGTGCGCGCGCAGCGTATGAATAAGCCGTCGGAAAGCTTCATGATGTTCGCCTTGTGAATGGCGTGTATCTTCTTGCGTCCGAATTTGCGGGCATATTCAAAGGCCCAGCGTGCGATGCGCGTGGAGGCCTTTTCAGTGATGACCTTGATGCTCTCGACGACGCCGGGAACAACCTCGTGCTCGATGCCCGAGTACAGTCCCTCGGTGTTCTCGCGGATGATGATCAGATCGACGCCGGGATAGCGCGTGGTAACGCCGGGAAGGTTTCGGATGGGCCGGAAGTTGCAGTAGAGCTCGAACTGCCTGCGCAGTTGCACGTTGATGCTGCTGAATCCGCCGCCAATCGGCGTGGTGATCGGGCCCTTCCACGCAACATGGGTGCGCTCGATGGAGTCGACCAGATCTTTGGGGATGTATTCGTGGAATTTGGCAAAGGCGTCGGCCCCGGCCGCGTAGCTCTCCCACTCGAACTTGACGCCGGTGGCTTCCAGGACTCGGACTGCCGCGGCTGTAACTTCCGGACCGATTCCGTCTCCCGGAATCAACGTAACTTTATGTGCCATTCGGCCCCCATTTAAAATTCGTAATGCAATTTCCGGATCATTCTTTTGAGGTGCGTTTGCCACGCCCGGCGTTCGCCAGTGCGGCCTTGGCCTCGCGCACGTCCTTGGAAGAGCGCAGCAGATCCTGCAGTTCCGACATGAACTCGTGTACGTCCTTGAAGTCCAGATAGACGCTGGCAAAGCGCACGTAGGCCACCTTGTCCAGATTGCGCAGGCGATTCATGATGAGCTCGCCGATCTCGCCGGTCCTGCGCTCGCGCTCAGGACTGTCGATGACGAAGGCTTCGGCATCGTTGACGATCTGTTCGAGCTGGCTGATGGGAACCGGGCGTTTTTCGCAGGCGCGGAGCAATCCGCTGAGCACCTTCTGGCGCTCGAATTTCTCGCGGCGTCCGTCCTTCTTCACCACCATGTATGGGATTTCGTCGATGCGCTCGTAGGTGGTGAAGCGTTTTTCACAGCGCAGACACTCGCGGCGGCGGCGAATAGATTCGCCCTCCTTGCTCTCGCGCGAGTCAACCACCTTGTCCTGATCAAATCCGCAAAAGGGACACTTCATTGTGCTGTTGCCGCCGTCTGTGCGGCTGCGCAGCCTTTCTGGTCAGTCTCAGTCAGCCGCCTGTTGCGCTTCCGATTGTACCAGTAACAGCAGCAACCCTGTTCTCAGGCTTTTGCGGCCTCGGTTTCCGCTTCTTCCTCTTCCTGCGAGCTTTCTTCGGAGAGCCGGAGGAAGGAGATCTTTTCGTAGCGTGCCAGCAGAACTCCGGCTGGAATCACCGACATGAAGGTCACCAGCCAGAGCATGATGCCGCAGCTTACCGCCAGCTCCCGCGTGATGTTATACGGCTCGCCGCTGAACAAATTAGATTGGAGGACGCCGATCACAGCCAACTGCGAACCGCCAACCCCTCCGGGCAACTGCACCACCGACCCCAACATGCTGGAGCCCATGACCAACAGCACATCATCGAGCTTCATGGTATTCATGCGCGCGACTCGCTGTATCCCAGCCGGATCTCCCGAGACGGTCACGGCAATCTGCGGATAGGAGTGCAGAACTTCGATGTAGGCCCCGGCGATCATCAACCACATGAGCACCGAAACAACGATTAGTTGGATGAAAGAAGTAGCGCTGTGAATCGTGTTGAAGCCTTGCCTGAAAGCATACAGGCGCGCTCGCAGCGCCATTGCCGCACGTCCGGAAGCCCGCTTGAGAACGAAGAACAAAAGCGCCAGTACAGCTACGGCCGCCAACGCCAGCGGAAGCTTGTGGCTCGCGTTGCGCGTAGCAACCTGCATTCCATTGTGCAGAGCCTGCAACAGAACCTGGGCAAGTGTTCCGCCTTTGATTGCGAAAAAGCCAACCATCAGCAGGAGGACCGAGCCAAGATCGAAGAAGCGCTCCACCGTCCATACCGCGAGCTGCGAGGTGAATGTGAGTTTTTCCTTGCGCGCAATCAGATATGGGCGGGCAAACTCGCCGGCGCGGCCGAATAGTCCAAGGGCGGAAAAGCCGATGATCTGCGGCGCGATCAGACGCCGGAAGCTGGTGGGCGCGGTGGGCTTGAGGAAGATCGCCCAGCGGATGGCACGCATCACGTAGGCCAGATAAATCAGCGCGACTCCGGCGCCAATATGGCTAAGGCTCACGCCACCGGTATATTGGCGGAACTTTGCCCAGTCGAATGTCTGCCAGGAGCGAAACTGGAGATAAACCAGGGCTCCGAGGATCGCCGCAACAATAAAAAGGGAAACAAACTGCTTTTTCTTCATAGTGGGAGAGCGAGCCGGAGCTGCATTCGCCAATGCCTTTCAACGAAAAACTGGTTTTTACGATCCGTGCCAGGCAAGCTCAACGGTTCTGGAAGCTCGCTGCTCCGATGACGCCTGATATCTTTAACGCTGTCTCTGATTCTACTAAATTGCCGGACAGCGGTCGCGAGGACAATTGTTTGGATCTTGCGCGGCTATCGCGCGGCCAGTTCCGGCTGGACGGGGATGGCGTTTGAGGCGATCTTCGTTTTTTCCGCGGGTTTGAGCTTTCTGGTGCCCTGTTTGCTCTTGTTGTAGTCCACTATGACGCGCCGCACGTATTGGCGCGTCTCACGGTAGGGTGGCACGCCCTTGTACCGGTCAACCGTATTGGGGCCGGCGTTGTATGCGGCAAGCGCCTTGACCGCGTCGCCGTTGTAACGTTCCAGCAGTTCACGGAGATAGCGCGTACCGCCATGTACGTTCTGCTCGGGACTGAAGCTGTCACTTACGCCCAGTTGCGAGGCCGTTCCGGGCATCAACTGCATCAATCCGCGCGCCCCTGCCGATGAAACCGCCTGTGAATTGCCTGCGCTTTCCTGCTTGATTACGCTACGGATGAAATCCAAGTCCACGCCGTGCGTCTCAGAAGCCTCGCGGACAATCTGGCTGGTGCTCTTGGCGGGCGCGGTGTCTGCCTTTAGCGCGACCCGATCGGGTTCGCTGGAGTAGCTCACGATCTCTTCGGCGGGAACGTCGACAAAGCTTGTTTTCCGATCGTCAACATAGAGCCGCACCTGTCCGCCGCGTGTCTCGCGAGTACAGTGGCGGATAGAAAATCCATTGCGCAACTCTGCAATTTCAGCCGCAAACACGGTGCTCGATAATAATAGCGGGATTGCGATCAGGCGCAGCGATCTCATCCTCACTATTCTAATCCTTCCAAAGCCGATTCCACAGCGACTGCGACTCCATTTTCATTGTTGCCGAGGGTCGTCTGCCAGCCGCGATGACGCAGTTCCTCGCTGGCATTGCCCATGATGTAGGCATGTCCGGCGAACTCCAGCATTTCGATGTCATTGTAGTTGTCGCCGATGGCCATGACTTCAGCGGGATGGTAGCCCTTGAAGGCAGTCCAGCGCTTCAGCGCCGCGCCCTTGGTGCAGCCCTTGTTCAGGATGTCCAACATGCACAGGTCGCGCGCATCGTACTGCGTTTTCAGGGCGGTGACGTGGGTCAGCAGGGCATGATTCTTTTTGAGCTGCAATTGCGCGGCGATCATCCGCTCCACGGTTCCGCAGAACATCGCTTGAATCGGGTCGCTGCTCAGGCCGCTCTCGATGGGTTGCACAAAACGGAGATGCTGCGAATTCTTTTCCAGCCATCGCTTGATCGAGCCATTCAATTCCTCCAGCGTCTCCAACAAGAGCGAGCCCTCGCCTTCATCGTCAAAGGTGATCACAAGGTTACGCCGGAACTCCGTCATATGTGCAACAAGGTCAAGGACAGCCGGCAGCGGAAGTGGGTCGCGGTGAAACAATGTTCCGTCGCTGGCCCTGGTGATCGCGCCGTTTGAACTGATGAGCGTGACGTTAAAGCCCAATGCCTGCGCTACCGGCAGCGCAAAGCTGTGCCGGCGTCCAGTAACCAGCGCGATCTCCACCCCCAGGGAGCTTGCCCGGCGCAAGGTTTCAAGGTTGCGCGCGCTTACCTGGAAGTTGGAGTCCAGCAACGTTCCATCGATATCGATTGCAATTAGCCGAACGGAGGACATTCACTTGATTTTACAACGTCGCAGCCAGCAACTTAGGATGCTTGGCTTCTTGGATGCTAGGATTCAGGTGATGATCTCCCGATATTTTTCCTGGGGTATATTCGGCATCGTGTTGATGGTGATGGCGCTGGTTCACTACGTCCGCCGCCAGCCCAGTTTCTATTGGCTCTATCTGATCATATTTCTTGGGCCGCTGGGTGCGCTGATTTATCTGGCAGTCGAGTGGCTCCCAGAACTCTTCGATCCGGGCGCATTCCGCTTTGTGGAGCGGGGACGGCGGCGGCGCGAGGTAGAGGCCGCGATACGGCAGAATCCTTCGGCGGGCAATTACGAAGAGCTTGGACTGCTGCGCCTCGACAAGGGCGACTGGAGCGGTGCCCGCTCCTGCTTTGACCGCGCCCTGGCACAGCGCACCGATTCTCTCGATCCGTTCTACCGCCGCGGCCTCGCCGAGGTTGAACTCGGCGATTTTGCAGCCGCCCGCGCCGACCTGGAACACGTTGTCACCGCCGACGCCAGCTACGACTTCCAGCGGGCTGCCGGACTGCTGGCCCTGGCCGACTGGAAGACCGGAGACATCGAGCGCGCGCAGCGGCTCTTCGAGCACGTTCTTCGCACCTCGACGCTGACCGAGACGCAGCTCCACTATGCCGAATTCCTCGCCGAGACCGGACACCGCGCCGAAGCCAAACAGCAAGCCGTTCGCATTCGCGACAAGCGCGCCCTGATGCCCGGCTTCCAGCGCCGCCGGGAACGCAAACTCTTTCGCAGAAATGACGCATTATTGCGTAAGCTGTGACCTTGGATTCTGCTTACGGCCGCCGGGCGGCTGCAGGATAGCATTTCATACGTCCGGCTCGCTGCCGTTTCATCTCACCTGTATTGGCGGTATCATTCCACCTGACGCATATGACCGAGCGCCTTTACTACCAGAACTCATTTCTCTTCGACTTCAACGCCGCGGTCGAAGGCCTTCGCGATCTTGCCGACGGACGGCGCGCGCTGGTGCTGGACCGCACTGCGTTCTATCCCACCAGCGGCGGACAGACCTTCGACACCGGATGGGTCGAGTTCGTCGCGGCTGACGGCGATGAGCCGGGCTCGCCGTCCAGCCGCCTGCTTACACTTCCAAAGCTCCGCGTCGCCGAGGTCATCGAAGACGATTCCGATGGCACGATTCTGCACGTCATCGAACACCTGGCGGTTCCGCTCCCGCTGCCGCTTCGCGTGCGCGGATTTATCGACGTGGATCGCCGCCAGGATCACATGCAGCAACACTCAGGACAGCACGTACTTTCGGCGGCCTTCCTAAAGCTGTTTGATGCGCCCACGATCAGCTTCCACATGGGCGAGGAAAGCTGCACGATTGACCTGGAGATCGCCGCGGTCAGTGCCGCGCAACTCGAACAGGCCGAGCGCCAAGCCAACCAGTTTGTATGGGAGGATCGCCAGGTTCTGATGCATGAGGTGACGCCCGAGCAGGCGCGCAAGGTCGGGGTTCGCAAGATTCCCGAGGCCGCGCATGAAACCCTGCGGTTGATCGAAATTCGCGGCATTGACCTATGCGCATGCGGCGGAACTCACGTAAAGAACACCGGGCAGATCGGCAATATTCAGCTCCGCAAGGTGGAGAAGATCAAGCAGGGAGTTCGCGTCGAGTTCGTCTGCGGAGCTCGCGCGCTGCGCACCGCACGGAAAGATTTCCAGGTCCTCACCGAAGCTGCCGCGCTCTTTTCCTCCCATCTCTGGGAGCTTCCGGCGCAGGTTCAGAAGCTGATCGACTCGGATAAAGCCGCGCAGAAGCAACAGCAAAAGCTGCTGGCGGAAATAGCCGAACTCACTGCGCAACAGGCGCTGGCGCGTACTCCCGTCGAGGGCGGGCGCAAGATTGTCGCTCAATATTTTGCCGAGCGCGACCTTGCGTTCGTGAAGCTCTATGCGCAGAAACTCGTCGCTGCCGAGGCGAATGTCATCGCGTTATTGGGTGCCGGGCAGGGAACTCCAGCACTCGTCTTCGCGCAGTCTCCGGGCGGCGCCTTTGACGCAGGAGCCGAGCTCAAGGCCATCGTCAGCTACGCTGGTGGACGCGGTGGCGGCACGCGTGATCTGGCCCAAGGCGGAGTGACTTCGGCGGAGCTCATTCCGGAGTTGATTGAACGGGCATTGCAGGAGGCTCGCGCTCAATCCGGAGTCCAAGGATGATCTCGCCGATGATCGGCCAGCCCCTCATCCTCATCACGCTACTGATTCAACTCGGCGTCTCGGCTGCCGTCAGCAGCGTACTGGCGCGTTCGCGGCGCTTTCGCGTCCTTCTCTTTCACGAGGATCGCGACATATGGGAAAAGTTGGAGATGGTCCTGTTCGTTGGCGGACCGTTCATGCTGGGTGTGCTGGTGCGGGCCACGGTCAAGAACTTTCTCGCCGCCGACGTCTCGTTCGAGGCTGCGATTCTCCTGGGCGTCATCGCCGGGCGTGCTGCGGGCGTTTGCGGCGGAATTCTGCTCTCACTGCCGTATCTGTTCATGCACCAGTATATGAACCTGCCGTTGAATGTGATTGCCGGACTCAGCGCGGGTTTTCTGCGTGACCTAGCCAAGGATCGCGAGGCCATCTGGTCGTTCAGTCCGCTCTTCGATCTGAGCATTTATCGCTGGATACGGCGCACGATTGCCAAAGTCTTTCATTGATTGGCAGACCTCGTTTTTCTTCATCATTCTCGGACTGCAATTCCTGCGCCTGGAGACGCGGGAATTTTTTCCTCGCTATACCTGGGCGCTCGATTCCCCGAACTGGTTGGTGCGATGCGCCATTTACATCAGTACCGTGATGACAGTTGCGATTGCGCTCAAGGTGCTGAACAACACGCGCATCGAGATGAAGCTCGAAGAGCAGGAGCGCCTGTTGCTGCAGGCCCGCATGGAAGCCTTGCAAAGCCAGATCAATCCGCACTTTCTGTTCAACACGCTTAATTCCGTCGCCTCGCTTGTGCGCTTTGATCCTGACACGGCGCGCGAGATGATTCTGAAGCTCTCAAAGATTCTTCGCCGCCTGCTCAAGAAAGAGCGACTCCTTCGCCGAACTGCGCGAGGAACTCGAATTCATCGACGACTATCTTGATATCGAAGTCATCCGCTTTGGACGCGACAAGTTGAAAGTAGTGAAGGAACTCGATGCCGCCAGCCTGGACATCGTAGTCCCTACCATGCTCATCCAGCCGATCGTGGAGAATTCGATAAAGCATGGCATCGCGCCGAAAATTAGCGG
Source organism: uncultured Acidobacteriota bacterium (assembly GCA_963787715.1). Lineage (GTDB taxonomy): Bacteria > Acidobacteriota > Terriglobia > Terriglobales > Acidobacteriaceae > TOLSYN. The sequence goes on from CAWBEC010000002.1 coordinate 546,140, forward strand.
AGGTACGATTTATCTGCGCAGCCGGATTCTGGAAGGCACGTTGGTGATTGAGGTGGAGGACGATGGGGTTGGCATTGTCGAGCCAGGCTCCGACGTGAGCGAGTGGAACACGCCGCAGCACGGAACTGGAATCGGCATGGCCAATGTCCGCGAGCGGCTCAACGTGCTCTACAGCGATGCGGCGCGCGTGGAGGTGGAAAGCCGCACCGGCGCCGGAACCATCGTGCGCATTCTGCTGCCCATTCTGCACAACGGCGAGATGGACGGCATCAATTACGACCTGCGCTCCAATAGCCCTCGATAAAGCTCTTCATACTGCGGGATGATCTTCGTGGTGCAGAAGCGTGCCTTCGCCGTTGCCCGCGCGCGCTTGCTCATGGTGGTCAGCAGTCCATCGTTGCTAAGCAGCTGTAGTGCGCATGCCGCCATCGCATCCACGTCTCCGGCGGGAGCCAGAAATCCGTCCACGCCATCCTCGATTACCTCCGGCAACCCACCCACTCGGGAGGCCACGGGCACAACTTCGCAGGCCATCGCCTCCAGAGCTGCTAAACCAAACGATTCCATCTCGCTCGGTAGCAGCATCACGTCGGCCATTGCCAGCTTTTCATGGATCATGTCCTGCTTGCCCAGGAAGTGTATCCGCTGATGGATTCCTTTTGCACAGGCCAGGCGCTCGGCAGCGCGGCGGTCCGGCCCGTCGCCGATCATCATGAGCCGTGCCGGAATCTTCTTTTGCACCCGATCAAATATCTCCACAACGTCGGTCACGCGCTTCACCGGCCGGAAGTTCGACAGATGCACCAGCAAGCGCTCCTCCGGTTTCGCAAATTCCATCCGCCGCGCCTGGGCCTGTTCGTCGCGCTGGTACAGATCGCAGTTCACAAAGTTATAGATGACGTGAATCGGTTTCGTAATCGCGAAGCTCTCAATCGTGGACCTCTTCAGGTCATGGGAGATCGCTGTCACCGCGTCGCTCTGCTCGATGGAGAAGCGAGTAATCGGAAGATAGGAGCGGTCCAGGCCCACCAGGGTGATGTCGGTTCCGTGTAGCGTGGTCACGTAGGGCAGATGCCGGGGCAGCCGCGTGTGGTCAGAGCAGAGCATCTGGCGCGCGAGCATCGCCGAAACCGAGTGAGGAATGGCGTAGTGTACGTGCAGCAGGTCCAAATCGTAGAGTTCGGCCACTTCGGCCATCCGCGTAGCCAGAGCAAGGTCGTACGGCGGATATTCGAAGAGCGGGTATTGCGAGACCTCTACCTCGTGAAAATGAATGTGCGGATGCGGCTCGGTCAGCCGGATCGGCTGTGAATAGGAGATGAAGTGGATCTCGTGTCCGCGATTGGCCAGCTCAATTCCAAGTTCAGTGGCGACGACTCCACTGCCGCCATAGGTGGGGTAACAGGTAATGCCAATCCGCATGGCTCTCCCAATCTTTTTATGCAGCCGGATGTTAGATATTCATGACGCGAGCCGATCGCGGCGAATTTGTACAGTACGACGCCAGTTCTACACCATACTTGTCGGTAAGTTCACTGGGTGTGATGGCCAGCAGTGCCCTCATCTCCACCTCGCGCGACTCGCGCAACTTGGTGCGAACCGCGGCAAGGTCGCCGTCATTGTATCCGGGATGGCAGACGAGCTCCCAGGTACCCGGCGGCATCCGCTTCAGCATGGCGCGCAATCTTGGCTCGTCGAGTGTGCCAGTGGCGGCCACGCCGAGGCTGCCATCGGTGGTCGTAAAGCCGGCAACGCGCACTGTGCGCAGCCAGCGCCGGTACAGAACTATGCGCAATAGCGCGGTCTCAGCCTTGCGCACCAGCAGCGTTTTACTGGCTCGCGCATCGCCGAAGCCGATCACTCCTGGTGCCTCAAATGGGTTGCGAACCGCCGTGATGCCGTGGGCGGCTGCTGCCCTTAAGAGAGGCCGCAGCAGCGAAGGAAACATGTGCGTGTGTTTGTGTGAGTCAAAGTGCGACACTTCGATCTTCGAGCCTTGCAGGCGCGCCAACTGGGCCCCGGCCTCGGCTTCCACCTCATCGGCGCGAAAGCGCCCGCGCGCAACGGCTCGCAGCACTTCGGCAATAGAGTGGAAGAAATGATTTGTTCCCGGCGCCAGCAGCGAGCGCACTTCGCTGGCAGGCAGCAGCGGTTCGCCATCTACCAGCACGATGTGGCAGCCAACGCTGAGCTCTGGTATCTGGTCCGCCAAAGCTACTGCTTCATCGAAGCAGCGCCCGGTCGCCATCAGGGTCGCCGAGGATACGATTCCGCGCTGGTGGCACGCCACAATGGCGCGATTTACACCATGGGTCAATCCGAAATCATCGGCATTTACGATCAGGCGCTTCATGGGAGAAGTGTAGCAGGCTACTGGGTCACGCTTCGGGGGCGCTCTCTGCTATAGCTGCGAATCCGGCCGTAATGCGCAACCCGCTGTCAGGCGCTCTTCTTCTGGAGCCCATCGATCACTTGTCGCTCTCCCTCGCCCAGGAATAATTTGACTTTATCGAGCAGAGCAGGGAACATGTCCTGTTTTTCAATCCACACGAGCGTGTCGTCGTTGAGCTCGACGGGAGCGTATCCGCTCACGATGATCACCGGGATCTCCGGCGCTTTGCTTCGAATCCGTCTGGCGAGTTCCAGGCCGTTCATCCCCTCCATCCGATAATCGGTCACCAGCAGGTCAAATTTGTCTTGCTCGAACTTTGCCAGTGCCTCAGTTGCCTTGTAGACGCACTCCGCTCGATAGCCCTGCATTTCCAGAATTTGGCAGGCCACGCGTGCCAGAACCTCTTGATCGTCCACGAACAAAATCGCTTTCATCTGATACCTGCTATTAGTAAATATGACAGCGGAATCACTCTTCTTAGATGCAATTCCGCTGTATCGTGTTCGGAATGTCCGGTTTTCCGTACGGCTGATTTCCACAGTACGGTTTGACCGGAGCCCCAAGTCTTTCATATACTCAACCTGCGAGTTGGTTCACAAGAGGCCGCCCCCGTAACCGCGTGACAACCGGTGAAGGGAGCACCGTAAGGGCGGTTAGCTCAGTTGGTTAGAGCGCCTGCCTTACAAGCAGGATGTCGGGGGTTCGAGTCCCTCACTGCCCACCACTGCTTCAAGCCTTTTCGAACCGCTCGATGGCCCGCCTGGGCCGGTATCATCCGCGTAGCGACGCGGGGTCGTAGTTCAGTTGGTTAGAACGCTGCCCTGTCACGGCAGAGGCCGCGGGTTCGAGTCCCGTCGACCCCGCCATTCTTCTCAAACACTTACAGAGGAGAATGGCGTTTCGGGCAAGTGACGTTGCCCCTCGCCTTACCCCATACCAGAAGTTTCACTAACCTCAGTAGGCCTCTCTAGGTTTCTGCACTGACGCTGTCTAAGGTGTTCTACAACTTGGCGCCAAATATGGTTCGGTTATAGTGCAAAAGATTCTTCTTGAGGCACAGCTACCGGGCTGTGCCTCAGCTATTTTGAGGTGCTGAGTTGCTGGATATGCGATTTTGGCGAATGGCAAAGATAGTGAGTTTCGCGTTGCTGGTCATTGGAGTTGCGGTGCTGACCAATACCGTGCGTTATCGGCATGAAAAGAATCATTTCCTTCGCACGCTTGCCGCTCAGGGCAATGAACTGGAGCGGACCAGACTCCAGTTACAGAAAACCGAACACCTTCTCGCAAATGCAGAAAACAAGCTCGGGTTCTTAAATCAGCACAAAACGGATGTGCAGGTAACCGCCTTTACAGGGCAAGGCAGTTTCGCCAATGGCCTAAAAACAGAGCACTCTTACGCTGTCCCTCAGCACATCTTGCCAGAAGATAAAGTACTTAATATCGCCCTTTCACCGACCGCACGGCGAAACCTGCACGCAAGAATGAACGACTACATCGTTCTGTTTGATAAGGAGCAGCAAAAAGCGAGACTGGCGCGCTTCGTGGATACCACATCGTCGAATGAACTCCGCCCCGTCATTGATATCTTCTTTGCCAAGCAAGAAGAAGCCCTGACATTCGGGCGGCAACACTTTGTTGCGGTCAACATTTCATCGGAAAACTCCCCGTTTCAGGAACGCCAAGAACAGCAGCGGCGTTAGACGGGGAACACCATCAGCGGAGAGATAAAGCGCAGTATTGAGGAGCGTGGTTTACCATGGGAGACCATGCACCGGGAGACCTTACGCGAGACTGCAGAATTCCGCCTTCAGCGCTGTGGACGCTTTTTGATTACGGAGTTATTGACGCCCCATCGTGTGCTTAGTACCTCCGCCCGGAGCGGGGGGCAGTCCGATGGCATTCGTTATCTCGTCAATCATCAAAGCTGCGAAGCCAATGACCATCGCGAGCGGCACCATCACATCACGCAGTTGGGAATAGAGGCATACCACGATTTCGTCTGTCGTGAGCTTTGCCTCTCATCCCATGAAGTTGCCTTGATGGGAACTGCGGCGAACATGAACTATGCCGGTATCGTGCAACATCAGGCGGAAGACGTCGCGGTGACGGCGGTGGTGACCGCCGGGGTGCACGGAAACGCGACCTGCGCCGGCGATCCAACCACATGGCAGGAGACCGAAGACGGTTGGCAGAAGACATCTGCCCATGCGGGCACGATCAACACTCTGCTGCTCATCAGCCGCTCGGTGACCGACGGTGCGCTGGCGCGGGCCGTCGTTACCATCACGGAGGCAAAGAGCGCCGCGCTGCAGCGCCTGTCCATTCGCAGCCGTTACTCACCGGAGTTCGCAACCGGAACCAGCACCGATCAGTACTGTATCGCTGCTCCATTGTCGGCAGGATGGTCCTTCAAGTCCACGAGCACAGGCGTAAAGCTCGGCGAACTGCTGGGAGTGGCAGTCCGCGACGCTACGCTTGAGGCGTTGCGCTGGCAAAACGGACTTGAAGCAAGCTATACGCGCAGCATCTTTCATGCCTTGGACCGCTTCGGCCTAACGGAGAACAGTTTTTGCAATGACATCCAGCCCTACCTCAACGATCGCGAATTGGAGCTGTTGAAGGGCAACAATAAAGCCGTTGTGTACGAGCCGCTGGTCTCTGCTGCGGCGTATGCCGTTGCATCTGTGTTGGATCGCCTGCGACATGGGACGCTTCCCGAGGGCGTGGCGCGAGAGGCCCTACGTCAGCAGGCCGCAACTCTTGCGGCCTGCCTTGCCGCGCGTCCGGAAGCCTGGAGCGATTTCTATCGCAACCTCGATGCCGTAGAGCTGGAAAGGCCCGCACAACTGGTGCTGGCCGCCATCGCTCTGGGCTGGTCTGCAAAGTGGCGCTAGCCATACTACATCCGGCAGAGGGCCTACGAGTTGCAACGATCTTGCGAGCAGACCCTTGGCTGCTGGCGGCTGCTGTGGCGCTCGACCTGCTTCTAGGCGACCCTGTGTACCCCGCCCACCCAGTGCGACTGATCGGCTATAGTCTCTCCGGATTCGAGCGCGCGTTGCGGAAGCTGGGCATGGATGGCTATGGCGGAGGAATCGCTTTATTCCTGCTACTCGCCTTTCTGTGGTGCGGAGCTCTCAGCGCGCTGGTTTTGGCGCTTGCCCGATACAACAATCTCCTGGCGTTCGGCGTCCAGCTCTTTCTGCTTTATTCCTTTCTCGCTCTCCGTGACCTTTTGCGTCATGGCTGGGCGGTAGAACGGGCGGCGCAACGCGGTGATCTCGACGCCGCCAGGCGGGCGGTTTCACAACTGGTGGGCCGCGATACGGATCGGATGGATTTGGCTGCCTGCCGTCGTGCCGCCATTGAAAGCCTCAGTGAAAACCTTACCGATGGATTCATCAGTGCAATTTTGTGGTATCTCCTGGGAGGCTTGCCTGGAATCGTGTTGTTTAAGGTTGTCAGCACGATGGATTCGATGGTGGGCTATAAAACACCGCAGTATCTGCGCTTTGGCTGGTGTGGCGCACGTCTGGATGACCTGATGAACTGGCTTCCCGCCCGCTTAACGTGGCTGCTTACGGCCGCTATGGCGCTGCCGATTGAGGGTTGTTCGGCGAAGAAGGCGTTGCGGGTGGGGTGGCAGCAGCACGCGCTCGTTCCAGGGCCAAATTCCGGCTGGAGCGAGGCTGCCATTGCGGGAGCAATTCAGCGCAGGCTGGTCGGTCCCATTTGGAGGAGTCAGTCGCTGGTGAACGAACTCTGGTTGGGCGAAACCGACGATCCACCGGCAGCGACCAGCCAGGATATGCGTCGAGCATCCACGCTGGTCATTGCCGCCGGACTGGCTGCGGTGGCGATTGCTGTCGGTAGCCTGATCGCATTTAGATTGAGATAGCCGGGAATGGCATTGCGTTGACGGGCTTCGGATAGCTGTTTAATCTAGTAGCACCTCAGGTGCCCGCGAGGGCGTAAAAGGGAAGTCCGGTGAAACACCGGCGCGGTCCCGCCACTGTAAATGAAGGACAACCGCTGCTTCTAAGAGCCACTCTGTATCTACAGGGGAAGGTGAAGCGGCTGGCAGAAGAACCTGCCGCCTTCTGAGCCAGGAGACCTACCCGAGGATGTCAAGACTGACTTTCTGCGGAGATCAGGAAGGATGTGCCTCATCGCCGTCTTATCCGCTATCGCTCCGGGACCCGAAGCGAATCCGCAGCAAGTCCGTGTTCATAAGGACGGACACCATGAGCAGCATAGCCACAAAGAAGGGTGACGGCGGGCAAACCAGCCTGGCCGGAGGCGTGCGTGTTTCCAAATCATCGCTTCGGGTTGACGCTTACGGCACCGTCGATGAGCTGAACTCCGTACTGGGCTTTGCCCGCTCCATCTGCGAAGACAAAGAGCTTTGCGAACGCACCAAACTGATTCAGCGGGAGCTTTTTCAGATCGGTGGCGCACTGGCGACCGCGCCTGAAAAAAGTAAAGATCAGGCGCCAGTCACGGATGCGATGGTAGAGGCGCTGACCGCACAAGTTCACGAAATCGAGGCGTTGGAGGGAATGCTCTCCGACTGGTCGCTTTCCGGGGAACACACTGCGGGCGCGGCTTATGACGTAGCCAGGACCGTTTGCCGTCGCGCGGAGCGCTGCACCGTGAAGCTGATCGAATCCGGCGAGATCGTTGCTCCCAACGTAGTCGCTTACCTCAATCGCCTCTCCGATCTCCTCTGGCTCTATGGACGAAAGCTGGAGCGCGATGCCGGCGTCGATGGATCGCTGCGCAAGGTGAACGAGAAGAGCGGTCCGCACTGGTCCAAGGCATGGTGAGCCGCCGCGGCAAACGGGTCGCCTTGTCCCTGTGGACGGCAACGGAATAGAGAGTTGGTAGCATGGTAGCGCACACACGCCTGTGGAGTTTTCTTCCACCGATTCTGCTTGCGACGTTGATCGGCACGATTGCGACCGCCGTGGATCGCCTGGCCTCGCCTCCTGGAGGATTGCAGCTCGCTCGTCCCGCGAGCAATTACGGTTCTTCGTCGGTCCGTCTCGAAGGGCCAGCGTATCCTCGCGAGTCTATCGATAGCGATGATCTTCGCGTGCGAGTCCCCCAGGCCGCTCGCCGCATTGTCTCCCAGTCACGCACTACAGATGAGTTTCTCTATTCGATAGTTTCGCCGCAGAAGATCGTAGCGGTCAGCGCCAGTGCATACCAGCAAAGTTCCAGTAATGTGTATTCCTACGTTGCAAAGTTTCATCCTCCGCTGGCGAGCGATCCTGAGCGCATCCTGCGCCTTGATCCAGACCTGATCATCGTTTCCAGCACGGCGCGAGCCGATTTCACCAGCCTGGCACGCAACACGGGCGTGCCGACCTATCGGATGTTTACGATGTTCACCAGCCTCGATCAAGTCGCGGAGGGCATCCGGGCCGTCGGCTATCTTACGGGCTCCGACGAAGCGGCCAGGAACGAGGAAGTTCTTTTCCGCTCCGGGCTTGCCGCAGCGTTGGCGATTCGAACGCCCGCGCCGGCCAGGCCGCGAATTCTCGGTTTGGGCGGGCGCGCCTGCTATGGACGCGATACGCTCTTCAACGACATTGTCGAGAAGTTGGGCGGCGTCAACGTCGGCGCTGAGGGCGGCGTCAGCGGCTACGAAAACGTTGGGAGCGAAATGATCCTGCGCTGGGACCCGGAGTGGATTGTCACCGCAGCCGATCCAGGCAAGGCCGAAGAGGCACGGGCGGGGTTGCTCGCAGATCCCGCGATTGCTCTTACTCAAGCAGCCAGGCAAGGACACATTCTGGTCTTCGATAATCGCATGCTTTTCTCCATGTCCCCATTCACCCTATCGCTCGTCAATGCCATGGCGGAGAAACTATACGGCAAGCCGCGTGGAGCCGCAGGAGGCGCATGAGCACTCAAGTTGAGGTCAGTTCCGTCCCATCCAGGTCACTCGCCAGGCCTCGCCTTCGGGTCGGAGTTTTTTACGGCACAGTGCTTCCGCTGCTCGCAATCAGTGTACTTGCGGGAATCGCGATTGGCAGCACGCCGATCGGCTGGAAGACCATCCTGCGCGTACTTGAGTTGAAGCTGCTTCCAGCGGGTTGGACCGATGCCTCGGGTTTGAACCAGGCCGACGTGGTCATCGTCTGGTTGATTCGTGTGCCGCGCGTGATAGTCGCGGCCTGTGTCGGAGCGGCACTTTCCGCCGCGGGCGTCATCATGCAGGCGCTGCTGCGTAATCCTCTTGCCGAGCCGGGTCTCGTTGGGGCCGGCTCCGGTGCGGTGCTGGGCGCGGTGATTGCCTTCGTGGCAGGCTGGAGCGGGCATTCGGTTGTGCTGTTGCCCATCGCCGCCATTGTTGGCGCATTGCTGGCTCTCATCCTCGTTTACGGCGTGGCTACACGCGGAGGAATCACCCCAGTTGCAACGCTCCTGCTGGCCGGGATCGCGGTGGGTTCTCTGTTGACTGCGGTTTCCAGCCTGCTGCTCTCGCTCAACATCGTCGATTGGCAGGTTGGTCAGGAAATTGTGTTCTGGATGATGGGCGGACTCGATGCCCGCACCTGGACCCACGTCTGGCTTTGCGCTCCCTTCGTTTTGCTCGGACTTGTGGCCGCGATGAGCCAGTCGAGGGATCTGGACCTGCTACAGCAAGGTGAGGAAACGGCCGCTTCGCTTGGGGTTGATATCGAAGCTTCCAAACGCCTGTTGACGTTTATCGCTGCGTTATTGACCGGCGCCGCCGTTGCGGTGGCTGGCATGATCGGTTTTGTCGGCCTGATCGTGCCGCATGCCGTACGGATGATCGTTGGCCCCTCCAATCGCACATTGCTTCCAGCCAGTGCCATTTCTGGCGCGGCATTTCTGATTCTTTGCGATCTGGCGGCGCGCACCGTTCACCCTCCGATCGAGATTCGTCTTGGAGTGGTGACCGCGATGTTCGGAGGACCTTTTTTCATTGCGCTCTTACTGCGGCGGCCATGGGAAGCGAGCGCGCGATGAGCACCCTGGAGGCGCGTAACATTTCCGTACACCGCGGCGGCCGCCAGATCCTGCACCAGTCCAGCGTTTCGCTCGTTCCTGGCGAGTTGCGGGCTGTGGTGGGGCCGAATGGAGGGGGCAAAAGCACGCTGTTACGCGCACTGGCTGGGATCTGGCCAGTTTCAGCCGGAGATGTGTGGCTGGATGGCAAGCCGGTCACCCAATATCCACGCAAGGAGGTTGCGCGTCGCATCGCCTTTGTCCCGCAGGAACTGCACCTGGATTTCGCCTTCACCGTGGAGCAAATTGTCGCCATGGGACGCTACCCACACAGGGGAAGGTTCTCGCGTGAAAGCGAGCAGGACCGCCGCGCCGTTGAGCTCTCTTTAGAGCGGTGCGACATCGTTCATCTGCGCCGCAGGCCCGTCAACACTCTTTCCGGAGGCGAGCATCAACGTGTGCTGATCGCCCGCAGCCTGGCGGTCGAACCGCAATTTATCCTGCTGGACGAACCAACCGCGAATCTGGACATTGAACATTCGCTGGAAATTCTGGAACTCTGCCGCGAACTCGCGCGCGGCGGGCAGTCGGTCGTGCTGGCCACACACGATCTGAACGCAGTTGCGCGCTATGCTACCAGCGTGGTGTTGATCCAGGCAGGCCATCTCACAGAATGCGGTAGCGATCAGCAGCTACTCGATCCTCGCAGCCTGGAAAAGGTATTCGGCATTCGCGCCGAGTTGCTCTCCACCACCGAAGGACACCCGGTTTACGTCTTCCATCGCCGCAGTTGATGTGGCAGGTCGGTGTCATGCGTGCGCCCGGCAGAGCTGCCGGACGCACGCCGTTGCGGTTTCCTACTTAAGCTTCCATGATTCGCCGCCCAATGAAAATTGCATTCCAGCGCGGAACGTCATCGGAAGAGCCGGATATCCGAAGGCCTCATCGTAGTGCTGCGATAGAAGGTTCTGAATCGCTGTGTACATCTGCACCGAACGATTCAGCTGATAGCTCCCGCTCACATCGATGCGCTGATACGCCGGATCAAGATTTCGATTCGGCAGAAGGAGAGTGTTTTCGAAGTTTACGTCGGAGTAGCCGAGGAAATCGCTGTCATCGCGGCGGCCGACCAGAGTTCCGGTGGCCGAAACAAACCAGCGCGGCTGTTTGTAGCTGATCCCGAAGTATCCCGAATGTGGTGCTTGCCGGAACGGCCTCGCTCCGACCAGCGGCGAGTAGTCGCCGATGGGAATGCCCGGGAACAATGGATTCATGCTCGGTGCACCCCCGAGGTTGTCGCCGGAGAACGAGCGCTGTACAACCGCGTCCAGATAGGTATATCCACCGCGCAAAAAGAGATTCTTGGTCAGCCTGTACTCGCTCTCGATCTCCGCTCCCTGCGCGCGATATGTCAACGAATTGACGTAGGCATAGCCATAATTTGCCTGCACCGCAGGGCTCTGGATCACGGCAGCCGGAACTCCGAGCGCGGCTAAGCCTTGCGGCGGAACATCCTCCACACCGTTCCCAAACTCGTTATGAAAATAAGTGATGCTGATCCTGCCGCGGCCATCGAACAATTGCTGATCGATGCCGCCATCGTAGGTTCTCGATGTCTGTGCGCCGATCGGCTGAATGCCATACTGCGCTATGAGCTGATTTCCGTTGGGCAGCGCCGATAACACGGCGTAAAGCGATCCCACTTGCTGATAAATGTTCGGCTCTTTGATGCCTTTCCCAAAAGTAGCCCGGAGCTTGGTGCCGTTGAAGAAGTGCGACGCGCTGGGACGCAGCAGATAATAGGCGAGAGAAGCGCGAGGCGTGGCCGCAACTCCGAACAGGGCATTGTCCTCAATGCCGCTGCCGATGGTGTAATAAACACGGTTGAACGCCTCTCCCGCAAGTTGCATGGTGTAGCTGTAATTGCCGCGCTGCACCATGTCCGCTGGATAGCCGCTGCTGGCAGAAACACCACGCTCATCTTCGTACTTGAATCCAAACAGTCCAGTCAGATGCCGGTTGAAGTGATAATCCGACTGAGCGTATACGAAGTCGCGGTTGGTCGTATTCAGATCCTGCGTTTGCGAATATGGCAGAACTGCCTGCCCGCTTACGGTATAACCATTCGCCCCACGGAGCGTTACGAAATCGCCGAGGAATCCCGTCGGCGCAGGCTCATTGAAGTTCTCATCCAGTCGCACAGCGCCATATCGAACCAGGTTGTGCCACCGGGGTGTAGTCTGGTTCTGGAAGGTCACGCCAATATAGGTGTTGGCATCCGTCTGCCCTGCATCTTCCGGAATACCATACAACTGCAACGCACCTGGCAACTCGACGCTGTTATCAATGCGCCGGAAAGTTACGCGGAGATCGGTTCCCGCCCGTGGTGTCCAGCCAAAATTACCGGCATAGGTATCGTTGTGAAAGCCATTGTCCGGCAGGCTATTGCGCGTGTTAAGCGCCGAGAAGGCAGAGTAATAATCAAAGCGGCGGAACGCCCCGCCTGCGGTAGCCTGTTGATGATAAGTTCCGAAATTCCCCCCATCGGCCGCGTAGGTTAACAGAGGTAGCGCTGTGGTGCCGCGGGCTGTTGTCATGCTGACCACGCCAGCCAGCGCATCCGAGCCGTAAAGCGCACTATTCGGTCCCCGAAGGACTTCCATCTGTTCAATACCCACTGCGGGCAGGGTAGCAAACTCCGTAGAGCCTCCCATGAAACTGGCCGGCAATCCGTCGATCAGAACCTTACTCGCATCACTGCTCCCGCCACGAATGAAAAGAGAGGTGGTCGAGCCCTGTTGGCCGCTTTGCGTGAACTGGAGTCCTGGCACCAACCGCAGCGGCTCTTGTGCTTCAAGGGCGTGCGGGTACGAATCATCGGTAAGCACGGTCACGGAGTAACCAACCTGCGCTTCCGGTGTTGGTGTTCCGGTCGCAGTTACCGTAATCTCCTCGGTCAGAGTGCCAGGACTTAGGGTTATGTTGACCCGCGCCTCCGCAGACTTGGAAAAATAGACGGCATCGCTCACCTTCGTGTGGAACGACGCCGCGCCGACCCGGATCTGGTACCTGCCCGTTGCCGGAGGCTCCAAAGTGTAGTTGCCCTGGCCATCTGTCTTAACGGAAGCGACAGGCTGCTGGTTCTGCAGCAATTCGACGTCTGCTCCGGCGATCACGGCTCCCAATGGGTCGGTTACTGTCCCTCGGATCACGCCGTATTCGGAAGCAAAAGCGGTTAGAGATAAGACAAACAACAGCGCTACGATCAGGCACGCATTGTGCCCGCGATTTTTCTTGTGCATGGTTCTTCCCCTCGGAAGTATTTCAAGCGGGACCGGTCTCCTGACTTATGCTTCACCAAGTGTGGGCCGTCTTCCCAGAATCTAAGTTCCAGTGGCGTCGAACCTCTGCCCAACTCTTCGCATTTACAGTTACGGGGTAGTGACGGATTTGCACCGCCTTCCCGAACATCCCGTCGGTTAGTTGTTATGGTTTCGGCGATGGAACTGCTCCACCTCCAGGATGAAATTGTTCGGCCAGGTTTTCCAATGCGTCGATCGCGATTGGACTTGGGGAATAGAGGCGGTCATCGGTATAGAACACGCGGTGCTCGCGGATCGCCGCGATCCCGTTCCACTCTGGACGTTTGGCTAAGTCGTCAAAAGACATTCTTGAGCCGCGTACCAGCAGGATCGACTCCGGAGCCCGCGCCACCAATGATTCGAAGCTCATCTGAGGCCATTCCTCTTCAAGATCGCCAGTGATCGATTTTCCGCCCGCCGCGGCGATAATGTCTGTGATAAATGAGCGCCTGCCAATGGTTGTGATGGGATCATGCCAGATCAGCATGAAGACCCGCACACTCGGCTTGCCTTTCGTCCGCATTTCTATCGACGCTACGCGGCGGCGGAGACGAAAAACGACTCGCTCTGCCTCTACCTTGCGGTTGATTGCGTTTCCAACACTGAGCACCGAATCGAATATACCCTCAAGGCCATGCGGATTCACCAGGAAGACCGGAATCCCCACGCGTTGCATCTGGCTGACCATCCCCAATCCGCCAAAGTCGCTGTTGCCGATTACCAGGTCCGGCTGCAAACTGACGATCGTCTCCCATGAGGGACTCAGCGGCAAACCAATGCTTGGTTTGTGGCGGGCTTCCGCTGGGTACTTCGTGAAATCGCTGACTGCTATAACCTCGTTGCCGGCGCCGATTGCGTACACCATATCCGCTACGTTCGGAGCCATGCAGATTAGGCGATTAGGATGCTCCGGGACCATGATTTCGCGCCCAAGGTCATCACGTACCCGTCGGGTGGTCGCGCCTGCGAACGCTACTGTCCAGAACATGAACAGCAGCAAAACAATGCGCTTCCGGCTATAGCCTTTCACAACCGCGACTCCTCAAAAGGGAAGTTGTTCCCGTGCACGTCGCTAACGGCTCCGTAGACTCGAGCAAAATGCCTCTGCAAAAGCGGGATGTTTGAATCGGCAAGTGCTTCGATTCAAACGCGCAGGAACGCCCTCCAACTCTCCCATCGAAGTTGGAACAAGCCTTAGGTCGGCATCTGGCCGGTCTCCTGACTTACGCGTCTATGAAGCTGAGTGCCTTCCCAGGAGCAAACTCCCAGTGGCTGGAATGGATCCCAAACTCAGTTCTCAGCGTTTACAGTTACGGGGTAGTGGCGGATTCTCACCGCGCTTCCCGAACACCAGATATTCCAATCTATAGCGCAACAAAGAAGCTGCGTCAATGTTCCATCTCGAAACAAAAACCTCCGCCTTTTGTCAGGGGCGACAAGCGGAGGTTTTCAAAGCAGCCGTGCTGCAGATTCTGATTAGTTGACTACTTTAAACTCGTCCTTGGAATGATCGCAGGCTGGGCAGCGGTCGAAATCGGTCCTGTCAGCGATCAAGCCGCACTCCGGACACACATAGTGGATCGCTTTGTTAGAGAGCTTGAGGATCGGCTGCTCGGCACAATCTTCGATCTGCCGCAGGGCATCCGAAAATAGCCATGCGTGCTCTTTTTCGGCCTCGATTGCGCACTGGAAGGTGCTGCGCGCAGCCGCGTTCATCTGCGCTTCGGCGTCGTTCATCAAATCGGGGTACATGACGTCGGTTTCATAGAGCTCGTGAGCAATGGCCGCCTGCAGGTTTTCCACCGTAGTCCTGACCGCAGGCTCTTCCATCGTCGCCACAGGTGCGCCAGCAAGCTTCTGCATGACTTTGGCGTGGTTGGCCGCGTGAATCTGCTCGGCACGGCTGGCAGCACGGAAAAGACTTCCAATCTTGAGGTAACCTTCCTCGTCGGCTTTGGTTGCGAATGCAGCGTAGCGGGCCGAAGCATTAGACTCGCCGTTAAAGGCTGTAAGAAGGCTTTTCAGTATTTGTTCGTGAGTTGTAACCGCAGCTGTTGGCATGATGGCACCCTCAGGAGATAAAAAATGTGTTCAATTGTGGAACACGGGAGACGCCGTGAAAAATATCCCGTTTCTTCGTGATCGTCAAGCGCGAAATGTCCTGAGCTCCTCATTTCGATTCAAAATGTGGTGGCAATTGCAGCAAGGGAGCGCATGATGAAAAGCCGAAACAGTGCACGTCAGTCCATCTGCGAAACAGCTTACGACGTGTGCATCATCGGTGCGGGAGCCACTGGCGCCGGCTGCGCCCTGGACGCGCAGCTCCGCGGAATGTCCACCGTTCTGCTCGATTCGGGAGACTTCGTCTCGCGCACCTCGTCGGCCTCCACCAAACTGGCTCACGGCGGAGTCCGCTACCTGCGGCAGGCGGTCATGGAATTTGATTACAATCAGTACTCGCTGATAACGAAGGCTCTGCATGAACGCACTCACATGCTGCGGTGCGCACCTTTCCTCGCGCATAGTTTGGAACTACTGGTCCCATGTTTCAGTTCGTGGGAGCTTGCGTGCATGACCTTCGGCATGAAGGCTTACGACTGGATTGCCGGGGATGCCAGTCTCTTTCCCAGCCGGATGCTCTCCAAGGCGGAATCGCTTCGGCGAATACCCTCCTTGCGCAGCGAGAAGCTGGTGGGAGCGGTTTCCTATGCCGATGGTCAATTCGATGACGCCCGCTTTGGACTTACCCTGGCCCAGACCTTCGCGCAGCAGGGTGGGGAACTCGTCAATTACGTCGAGGCTGTAGGCTTTGGCAAGGATGCGAGCGGAAAACTGGCAGTGCTGGAGGTGGAGGACCAGATCACCCGCCACCGCTTTCGGATTCGCGCCAACGTCTTCCTGAATTGTACCGGCGCTTTCGCCGATCGACTCCGTCAGCTCGCCAATCCCGCACTGCCGGAGCGCCTCCGCGTAAGTAAAGGCGTTCACCTGCTCCTTCCGTTGCAGGTGAACCAAAGCGAATGTGCCCTGTTGATCCCGAAGACCGACGATGGCCGCGTGATCTTCGCTATTCCGTGGCTTGGCCGCCTGCTGGTCGGCACCACCGATGACGAAGCAAAGCCGAGCGACGAGATGGTGGTCACACCGGAAGAGATCAAATTCCTGCTCAAGCATGTGAACCGGTATTTGAACGTGAATCTGACTCCACAGGACGTGTGCTCGGCCTTTGCCGGATTGCGTCCGTTGCTGAAATCCTCCAACACCGCGGTAGATACGCGAAGACTCATTCGCGACCACGAAGTCGAGGTCGACGGTGTCAGCGGTCTAATCAGTGTTCTCGGCGGCAAATGGACCACCTATCGCGCCATGGCCGAAGATGGCATCGATCAGGTCCAGCGGGCTCTCGGCGGCAAGCAGGCAGCGTGCAAGACGTTCAATTACCCGCTCACCGGCACCCGGGGCTACTCGCCGGAGTATTGGAGGCAGTTGGTGGGAAGCTACCGTTTGTCTCCGGAAGCCGCGCGGCACCTCGCCCAGAAATTCGGTACCGATGCGCCCAAAGTACTGGAACTAACTAAGCACGATGTGCAACTCCTGCAACCGCTCTTCGAAGGTGGCGTCCCCATCCTCGCAGAGGTGGTGTATGCGATCCGCGAAGAGATGGCGCAGACAATCGAAGACATTCTCTTACGCAGAATTGGCGTTCAACTCCAGGGCTGGAAGGAAGCTGCCAAAGCTGCGCCCATTGTGGCACAGGTCTTGGCGCAGGAATTGGGCTGGAGCGACGCGCAGAGCAAAGATGCGCTCGGTGCTTACCTGGCTTCCATCGATCACCTACTCCACACCGCGGGGCTGAAGTGATAGCAAACGAATCGCCGTATATGTGCTCATCTGTCACGAGCTGCGGTTTCCCTTGCATCCAACTCCTCTCTGTGGCGTGACACGTCTGCGATACTATCGGCGCCGAGATTCACGCAGTATCCTGGGAGTTTGATCCGCAACCGCATGAGGCTACGTCTTTATGAAGGTGGTACAAATGCTTTTTTCGAAACGAGCAGCCCTGCTTTTCGGATTTCTGCTGGGCGTTCAGACTCTGGGAATGTGCTCAGAAGCAATGCTCGCCGGGGCGGCCAGGAACACCATAACGCCGTCGTTGGCTGGCCAGACGGTCTACCTCGCGGGCTTTGGCCATGCTCGGCTTGCCACCGGCGTACATGATCCTTTATATGTTCGCTGCGTGGCAATGCAGATCAATGGCAATGACCTCGTCCTCTGTTCAGTCGATCTGATCGGATTGTTTTACGACGATGTTCAAGAGATCCGCGGCGCCTTTCAAAAGCAAGCCCCGGCTAGTTCGCACCTCGTTGTCGCCTGCACCCACACTCACGAAGGCCCGGACACGCTGGGGTTGTGGGGGCCGACGGAAACCGCGAGCGGCTTGGATCCGAAGTATCTCAGTTGGGTCGAAGAGCGCATTTCGACAACCGCACTGGAAGCCATACGCGCAATGCAACCGGCTCGCCTCCAACTGGCTCGCGACGACCATCCCTTGCTGGCCCAACTTCAGAGCGTCGACCGGCCTCCCTACGTGAAAGACCCATTCCTTTTTGTCATGCGACTGAGTGGAGCATCGAACGGAAAGACCATTGCGATGCTTGTGAACTGGAGCGACCATCCGGAGGTACTGAACCGGAAGAACTCTCTGATCAGTGCGGATTATCCTCACTGGATCTGCCAATATTTAGAGGATCACGGCGGCGGTACGGCACTGTTCTTCAATGGTGCGCCAGGCAAGGTATCCGCACTGGGAACTCAGGTTGCGCTTCTTGATCCCCAAACCGGTCAGGTCGCGGAAGACGGCAGCTGGCGCAAAGCCGAGTTGCTGGGGACGCTGATCGGTCAGCTTGCCGAACGTGCTCTGAAAAACGCGGAAGCAATTTCTCCTGAGGTCCTGACGTTCCGATCCTCGGTGATTTTCGTACCTTTGTCGAACAATCGCTTCCGAATGGCCGAGGCAGCCGGGATTCTTCTTGGCCGCAAGCCTCTCTTTACCGATGGACGGCCGGATGCTTCGACGAGCGAGGCTGTTGATGCATCCGGCCACACTGCTCGATATGCAACAGGTCACGATCTCCAAAGCGAAATTGATTACATAGCTTTAAAGGTAGGCGGCCGTCCAGTCGCCGAGATCGTCACGATTCCGGGCGAGGCATTTCCGGAGATAGTGAATGGCGGCATTATGCGCTACTCCGGAGCCGATTACCCGGACGCCCCGCTTGAAACGCCGGTGCGAACGATCCTTCGTGCAAATTATCAATTTGTACTGGGACTGGCCAATGATGAACTCGGCTATCTCATTCCGAAAGTGGAATGGGATGAGCGTCCTCCGTGGCTTCAAAGCAGTCCACACCAATACTATGGCGAGATCAATTCCGTCGGCCCAGAGGCCGTCGGAGCCGTGTTGCGAGCGCTCGGAACTCTGGTTGAGGAAGACATTCCGAGCCCGCAATTCTAAGCTGCATCGACTGATTCCGTCGGCTCCTTTGCCTTTACAAGGCCAACGTCCACCAGGTGTTCGCTCAGGAACCAGACTTGCATCTCATTCGAGCGCAGGACTTCACTCACCAATAGGTCGTTGCTACCATCGTCGCCCAGTTCAGCAGCCCGGTTAGCCATCTTGCGGGTCTCACCGATGATGATCTGGTGGGCGTCAAGTAACCGCGATATCTGGACAGGAGGCTCTTCGCGACCGCGGGGCGGACGCTCGATATTCGTGGTCTCGGCCACGTCTGGTGCCATCGCGATGCTCAACCCGCCCAACATCTGAATGCGTTCGGCGATGGAATCAACGAGTTCGGCTTGCTCGCCATGGTGCTTATCGAAGAGCAGATGAAGCTGGTAAAACGTCGGACCGGCAACCTGCCAGTGGGACTTCTTGTACAAATCCCGGAGTGTCATCGTATCGGCAAGCAACTGATTGAGCTGTTCTGTTACTTCCAGGCGGACAGGCTCCTCCAGATCCAAGGGTAACGCGTGCAGCACGGTTCCGTAGGCCTGAAGCTCACGTGTCCTCTGGTGAAAACGAGGTTGTGCGCTGATGTTGTGAGCGGTTTGTTCGTTCGAGGACTTCCTTGTCATAGGAATTTTCCTTTCTTATGCGGTTCATCAAGTCGGAAAGTGTGGTGAATGGCGTAACTGCGAATGTCGTAATCTTGCCTTCTTGCCAATATCGCGTTGCAGTGTAACCGTTCACATAGATGACGGACTCGCGAACGGAGTTTTCTCTTCGGAGGGTTGCGCGAGGCGCTTCGGAAGACGGCGTTCAGAGAGAAAAGAGTTTGTGGCTCCTAAACTCGTGAGGCGCTCCGAGCACCTCCGGTTCGTGTGGTGGCCCGCTATGGGTTGCTAGATCATCAGTGTACAAAGCGGCGCAATGTGTAAAAAAGAAACGCAGTGCGCCCTGTCATTCCTGTTCAAAAAAATGTGGCTGTAACCCGCAGCCGTCCTTAACGTTTACTTAAAGCATTTATTGTCAACACATTCGTCTCCTTGGCGTGGCTCAATTCGGAGCGATCCATCGCACGAAGATAGGAAGCTGAATTGCAAGCTACTCTCGAAGAGAGACGATGAGAACTTCGATGACAATGTCTGAGACGGAATTGCGCAATTTGGACGGGGAGCACAGAGAAATTCGCCACCGCTATACAGAACTCGAAAGGGCGATTGTGTGTGGGCGAGGTCTGCCCCGCATTCTAGAAGCCGCAGGCAGTCTTGTGCGAATGATGTTGCTGCACTTCACTCACGAGGAGCAATTCCTGGCGAAGCTCTCGCTCCCCATTATTCAGAAAAGGCACTGTAAGGCTGGGCAAGAAGTGACAGCACAGATCTCCAGCATCGAATCCGGATTGGAGCAGGAGAAGGTCGCCGCTGTTTTCCTGCTGTTGCTTCTCGGCAAGAGCTGGATCAAAGAACACATGAATCTAGAGAGTGAAGAGTTCGAGTGCGATGGTCTCATCGAAGAAGATCGACTTTTCCTAGTTTCTTCGAAGAACTTTCCCAAGGTCGCCCGCTCTACCCTGCACGGCTCTTCTTCTTCGCACAACTCCAAAACTAAAACAGCACCTGGAACGGAAATTGCGCTCCTAAATTAAAACTTGTTGGTTCGACAACGCAGTCGAACTCCTCATCCATATCTAAGCCAAGCTTCAGCGCGACAGCCCTCCGCCCTCTCACCGGCGCGAGCGCAGCCCCATCAGGTAGGGCAGCCTCTTGGCACTGCTTTTCTCCTTACAACATTCTACCGAGCTGCTTTTGACAGAACACACTGAACCTTCGTGAGTTGGCAAGAATCTAAAATCCAAGGGTTTGTATTTTCCGCATCTCCAAGAGGGACATGAAATCAACTGACTTTCTGCACTCCTCGGCCCACGATCTCCTGAACGGGGTCATGGGCAAGATGTGGAATGACACGGGTGAGACGTGTTCGACGCTCGCATGGCAATGGCAGGGGAGCTTGTACTGAATTCAACGAACCGGATGCGAACCGTTAGCGCCTATGTGGATGGCAGGATTGTGGATGGAATCCCCCGCACTTTTGGAATGCAGTTGCGGGCAAAAGCGAAGACGAAATTGCCGATCTCTTAGATCACATCACGCAGTTTCTTGCGGAAGGTAAGATCGAGGCTTTGCTCCAGGAGCCGGGCAGGGCCAAGGCGTGCGCGCGTACGGATTCAAGCGCCCCATTCTGGTCCTGCTCCGCCTTCTGACATTCGTTATTTATGCGCGGGCGACTCCTTGTCCAGCAGACCAACCAGTGGTTTAGCCCCGGCCGGCACTGTCGCACTCGTCACGATCTCCTTAGCGCTCGTATCTTTACCGTAGAGCTTTTTGTTAGCGTCGCCGTCCGTATCAATCGATGCACCTTCCAGCGACACGCCGGCAAACAATCCCTTCGAACGCGAATAGGTCAGAACGTCCTCATTCATCGAAGCAGCGTTGTAAGCCATTGCCTGGGCACCCGCTGGGCCAGCAGCGGCTGCCGCGTTGGAACCGAGTTTGGTCTTGCCATTCAGGATCTGCTCTGCGCCCTTCTGGTTCATAACGACCAGCACGAAGTCGGTCGCTGTGGAGCCGAGTTGCACGCCAAGGCTCCCTTGATCGAGCGCGTACATCGCAGGCGCCCCCCATTTACCATCCATGTGGGCGCCTTGGCGGCAAACAAGCGCACCACGTCCGTAGCTGCCACCTATGCCGATCGCTACCTTTTTTACACTGGGAAAAATCAGCACACAGTCGGCTTGGTTGAGGATAGTCTTGGGCAGACCGTTATTCTCGTTCAGAATCTGCTGCAGAACCGTGGCTGAGTCTTGCAAACGTGTGTCTTCTTTGTTCTGAGCGAGCAGAGGAAGGGCTGTCGCCAAGCTGAGAGCAATTACCGCTACTGTTCGTTTCATAAAACGCGTCTCCTTTCAATTCCCTGAAGCGCCATTGTTAGTGGTCTCGCCGCGGATCATTGGCGTGCGCTTGAAGGGGTCTTGCCGGGTGTTTAGGATGGTGGGCATGTCTAGCTTTGGATTCAACTTTCAATCTCCTTGCTGCTTGCGAGACAATCCCTGCAACGGGATTTCAGCCTGATTCTGCTCGGCGGGAACGACCAGGAGAAACTGCTGCAGTTTCAGATTCTGAGGTAAAGGACTCAGGGAAGGATGTCTTTAGCAGCAAGAATCGAGAACTGGCCGGGCGACTTGAACGCAAGCACAAGTATGTGCAAAGCGGGTCCGCCAGAATCGGACTGCGGTTGCTCTCATGAAGGGAGGGCTCCACGACCCGCCATATTCATAACCGCACAGCATCGGCTATTGGGGCCATCCCACCCAGGCGTACTGCCATGCCACCTGAACGTTGTGGTAATCACCACCAAAGCGAACATAGCTTCCTTTGCTATAGGCAAACTTGAACGATTGGTGTGTAGTGACAGGCACCGACAATGTGGCTCCGACGCGGGAACTGGTCTGGCGGGTGTTCGGACTCTGAATGCCGCCCAACGTAGTCGTGCCGCCGAACCAGAAGTTACCATCGAGAGATGCCCAAAACCGGCGTTTCCCTAAATTACGACTCAGGTGACCTTCGAAGCTGCCGATTGGGCCTTCCGTTTGAGGCCTGGCGACCGGGGCCGCGAAGAAGGCCGGGTTCGTAGTGTAGAGCCATACGCCGGCATAAGCATCGAGCACCCATTTGCGCCAGAGTCTCGAATAGCCGAGTTCCGGTTTGAATGCCCACCGGTTTATTCCCCAGTTCACCAGCTTGGTCGGATTGTACTGGCCAGTGGGAGCAACCACTTTGACGCTGGCTCCTAGTAGAGTTTTCTGCTTCCATCTCGCGAACTTCTCAATGGGCATCGCCGGGCCGCCCATCAGGTTCACGGAAAAACGCACGTTGAAGTCGAGCAGACCTGAGCGGTAAACCGATTCGTGAGTTCCCAGTACACTGCCCCGGAAATTTCCCACCCCATATGGAAGCGAGGCGGTGATGTTGGCCGACCGCCTGAAGAAATTCAAAGCGTGGTAATAACTGAGAATAGGCACATGGTAACGTCCGGTCGCGCCGGTGATTGGGATCGAACCGTTGAGGTTCACGCCTCCATCATAGAAAGACCAAGTCACGACGACTGCGTTGGAATGAATTGGGGTAATGACATAAGCCCGCGGCACCATATCCTGGGCGGTGAGCCGCAGAGCCGACGCTGCAACCAAAAGAGCCCATATAGGCAAGACGTGAAGCCGCCCTCGCGACCTCTTAGCAAAGCTGCGCGCGGCCAATGACATCACTTCACGACCATAAGCTGCGTGTTTAGGCGTAGGATTGCTGCGCGGGTAGCTTCTTGCACTTGCGTTCACTTACTTTCAGGTTCTGATTGAGTCAGACATCGTTGCGATGATTGCGGCGATTAGGATGTTGCATCTCTGACCATGATGAAAGACATAGGAACACGCTGGGGTAAGTTGTTTAGCCGCTACGCTGCATCAGCCTTCGATCTTTTCTGAAGGATCAATGAATGCAGTCTGTCCTTGCCGAGCAACCGTTGCACTTCGGTGAACAGGAAGAATGGAATCAACACGATCGCTGCCATGATACCGAAGAGAGCCATACCTTCCAGCCCGCCACCGCCCATCTGCGGAATGCTTGCCACAATCGACGTACCGTGGATCAAGCCAACAATCACTCCTTCGACAATGTTGCAAGAGATCGCGAATAGCGCAAACATGACAGACTTGAACAACACAGAGTAAATGATACTTTTTTCGCTGAATCGCTCTCCTAAATGAAGCGCTTCGCCGATTAAGATGATCTTCCCCATAATTAACGCATTAACCGCCGCAAAGCCTATTCGATAGCCGGAAACAGAGGCGCCGTGCTCGACCGTCCTAAGAACAGCGTACCGATGAATTTCGAACATACTGAATAGCACCCAGAGATAGACCGCTATCGCAGCGTACCTCTTCAGCTCGTCCACCGCCCTCTCTTTTACTTTCCGCTTTTGTTGATCGGAGATCATTTGCACCATTCACGGGTTCGATATCGACCGGGCGTGCGGTGTGGAACGCGGAGCACCGATTCGAAAACCGACCAGAAACATTAAATTCCACAGATGGTCGGGAGAGTAGGAACCGTTGACAATAAATAAAAGATGCGAGGAAGGACTGGGCGTGTTGTCGCGCCGCCGGCGAGAAACCTGAATGCGGAGAGCGCAAGGTTATTTCCGGGAAGCTTGCTCCTGGCCACTGCCTCGAAATAACAAGTACTCCGGAATCAAACAGGCTGATTCCGGTGCTGCTCCTCAACCACCCGAACCAGCGAGGAATAATCAGCTTCAGTTCAAATCTGGCGAATCTTGGCTCCTCAATCGGCCGCAATGGAACTCGCAACCGGCGCACGAATGATGGGGTCGATGTTAGGGCCGGCAGGGCGTTTAACAGGACCGGTTCCGTTGGGGCTGGTGTGCAGTGGCCCGTTTTGCCATGGCATTGTGCGTTAGGCTTATCCGATTCGTCTGCAACCCGATCTATTTATCTGTTAGCTCATAGGGTCGATACACAGGTTCCCAGATGTTCGCAGTGAGCGCATCCTCTGTCTCACTTGGACTTATGCCTGACAAGCCATCCTGGATGGCTTGGTTGCTGACGGCCCGCGCTATTTGTTTACTGACGGAGCGAATCGTCTTCAAATCGGGCAGGAGACTTGCCGATTTGTCTCTCTTAGTTGGTGAGAGTTCAGCCAGAGTCCGTGCTGCAGCCTTAATCATTGCGTCTGACACGTGCCTTGCGCGCGAGGAGATGATGCCCAGAGCCAGGCCGGGAAAAATATACGAGTTATTTGTCTGATCAATGTGCACCAGCTTGCCTTCGACGTTGACCGCTTCGAAGGGGCTGCCTGTGCCGACCAGTGCGTGTCCCTCTGTCCAGTCGAGTAGTTGCTGCGGTGTGGCCTCGCTGCGCGAGGTCGGATTCGACAAAGGGAAGATGATAGGCCGAGGTGTATGCTTTGCCATCTCACGCACAGCGTCCGCTGTAAATGCGCCTGCCTGACCGGAGACTCCGATTAGCACTGTCGGTTTTGCATTTCGAACGACGTCGAGCAGACCGATGCACTCTTGATTCGAGAGCTGCCAGCTTTCGATGTCGGAATGTTTGCGCACGAAAGGCTGCTGCTCGGGGCGAAGA
Source organism: uncultured Acidobacteriota bacterium (assembly GCA_963787715.1). Classification (GTDB taxonomy): domain Bacteria; phylum Acidobacteriota; class Terriglobia; order Terriglobales; family Acidobacteriaceae; genus TOLSYN. The sequence goes on from CAWBEC010000002.1 coordinate 570,598, forward strand.
TCCTTCACGCCTTCAACGAGCAGACCGTAGCGGTCCAAAGCATAGAAACTTGCGCGGGCATCTTGTTCGCTCAGCCCTTCGTCCTGCATCAGGGAAACCAGAAGGCCGGCAATGCCAAGGCCGGCCGAACCGAGACCAACGATCGCAATGCGATGCTGTTCCAGCGGAATGCCGGTTACGTTCACAGCCGCGAGCAAAGCGGCGGCCGCGACGGCGGCTGTGCCCTGTATATCATCATTAAAAGTGCAAAGCTGCTCGCGATACCGATGCAGCAACCGTGCTGCGTTTGCGCCAGCAAAGTCTTCCCACTGCAACAGAACGTGCGGCCAGCGCCGCTTTACTGCCGAGACGAAAAGATCGACAAACGCGTCATATTCCGGACCGCGTATCCGCCGATTACGCCACCCAATGTATAGGGGACTATTCAATCGGTCCTCGTTATCGGTTCCTGCGTCGAGCAGGATAGGCAGGCAACTCTCAGGCGGGATGCCGGCCAGGGCCGTATACAAGGCCATCTTCCCAATGGGAATGCCCATGCCTCCGGCTCCCTGATCGCCGAGGCCGAGGATGCGCTCGCCATCGCTTACGACAATGCAGCGGATATTATCGTAATGCGCATGCGAAAACATCTGATCGATGCGTTCCTTATTGGGGTAACTGATGAAGAGGCCCCGCGGCTTACGCCATATCTCGCTGAAGCGCTGGCATCCTTCGCCAACTGTTGGTGTGTAAACGATTGGCATAGCTTCTTCTATGTTGTGCTCTATGAAGGCGTAGAACAGCGTTTCATTTGTGTCCTGGAGATCGCGCATAAAGGCATATTTGCCAAAGGGCGTCCTGCGATTTTCCAACGCCTTCTTGCGGCGTGCAATTTGATCCTCGAGCGTGCCAACATGGGGAGGCAGTAAGCCATGAAGGGCAAAGACGCTTCGCTCCTCATTGGTGAACGCAGTGCCTTTGTTGAGCCTCGGGTCATTCAGCAACTCGTACCCGGTAAGCCTGGTCCGAACTTTCTGATCCTGGTGGTCGCTTGTCGTATTTTGCGTCTGCATGGATTCTCTCTCCCTAGCTTAGCTTTCACTTAGCCACTTAGTGAAAGCGGCCATACTCCACGAATTGGGCCTTGCCCGCCCGTCGCTGCCTTCTTCGGTAATCCGGCTGCATCCCGCTCGACTGCATCGAACTGCTCTTCGGGTTGTCATAGCTCCGAAAGTACAATCATTGTTCCACTTCTCGTTTGTATTGGGGCAATTGATGGCAGAGAAAGTGGCGGCCAGCGCATAAAAAGAAGCCGCCCGGAGCTGGGCGGTCTTTGTGTACCGATTGTGTACAGATTTCTTTAGCGCAAAACCTGCAACCCATTAAAGCGATTGGTTGCGGGGGCAAGATTTGAACTTGCGACCTTTGGGTTATGAGCCCAACGAGCTACCAGGCTGCTCCACCCCGCAATCTGATAGTAACAATCGAGCGGGGCAGCGTCAAACTATGGGAAGAGAAAGGTGTGGAAAAGTATGCGGCACATCGATTCGGGTCAAACTCACGAGAGCGAGCGCTGATTCATAGTTTCGTTTCGCGAGCAGACTCGGCGCACATTGGGGTTCTCTCTGGATTGTGGTTATTGTAAGCAGTCGATTTCTGAATACGCGAAGAATGCGTCAACCGAAGGATGAGCGTCAACTATTGCCTATCGAATGCCACACTCGATAGGCGCAAACCTTCAGCGGGAGCCAGCATCTTATTGCTCTGCCCGACGCTAGCTTGTCGAAAAGTTCGAAGCCGAGCGCACTAGTTTGGCTCTCGTTCTTTCGACGTGAGAACATGGTCACAATCTCCCGCAGTTCGCTGGTATGCTTCATTAGCTTCGCCCTCATCTCGGGCATACTATTTGCGCAGGCACTCCCCACAACTGTTGAAAGGGTCGAGCCACCTAGTTGGCAGGTAGGATATTCCTCAAATCTAATGCTGACCCTCTCCGGGCAGCATATGGAAGGTGTGCTGCGAGTCGCCGTCAAGCATAAAGGTGTGCACGTGATCGGCATCGAAGCGCGAGACGCAAACCACCTCTCGGTATTGCTGCGCATAGCGGCGGATGCTGAACCGGGAACGATGATGCTGCAGCTCTATAGCCGTTTTATGACTACCTTTGCCGCCGTGCAGATGTTCAAACAGAATGGCAGTCTGGCTCCGGAAGGCGACTTGAAGGCCGATCAGTAGGCTATGTGCACACCCACAAATGCGCTTCCGGAGAATGCTTAACCCCAGTACAGCAGCGTGACTCGATAGGCAACAAATGCAGCCACATAGGCCACTGTGGTCATGTAGAGGAATTGAATCATGGGCCACTTCCAGCTGTTTGTCTCGCGCCGCACCACGGCCATGGTGGACATGCACTGCATGGCGAAGGCGAAGAAGACCAGCAGGGCAATGGCTCCCGCCGGAGTAAGGTCGCTTTTGAGCGCCTCCTGCAACGCCATGGCGTGCGATTCAGGATCGACTCCATGCAGCGTTCCCATGGTGGCGATGATGACCTCGCGCGCGGCAAAGGAGCTGAGCAGGCCAACCCCGATCCTCCAATTGAAGCCGAGCGGACGGATGGCGGGTTCGATAAAGTGTCCGACCTTGGAGATGGCGCTATCGGCGATCTGCGGAGGCTGTCCGTTGTGCATGGGCAGGTAGGTGAGCGCCCATAGCAGGATGCTGACGCCCAGGATCACGGTTCCGGCGCGGAATACAAATGCTTTGGCGCGATCCATCAGGCGCAGGCCAAGCGATTTCCACATCGGCCAGCGGTAGGGCGGCAGCTCCATGACGAATGCGACATCGCGGCTGCGCAGGACAGAACTCTTCAGGGCTTTGGCGGTGGCCACTGCCATCGCAAAGCCAAGCACGTACAAACTCAGCATGGCGATCGCGCGGGTTCCCACAACGGGGCCCAGCACCGGGCGATCGGGAATGAACGCCGCAATCACCATGGTGTAAACCGGCAGCCGTGCCGAACAGGTCATGAAAGGTGCAATCAGAATGGTGGCAATGCGGTCGCGCTTGTTCTCAATCGTGCGCGTCGCCATAATGGCCGGGACGGCGCATCCATAGGCGGAAAGCAGAGGGATAAAGGACTTTCCGTTCAGGCCGACCTTTGCCATCACCTTGTCGGAGATCACCGCGGCTCGCGCCAGGTAGCCGGAATCTTCCAGAATGCCGATCACGAGGAAGAGAAGCAGAATCTGCGGCAAAAAGACCAGCACCGATCCGGCGCCCTTCCAGACCCCGTTTACCACCAGCGAATTGATCAGTCCGGCGGGAAGCAGGTTGGAGAGATGAACCGCAACGTTATCCAGCAGCCTTCTGCAAAAGATCGCTGGCGGGCTGACCCAACGAGAAAATGGTCTGGAAGACGGCGACAATGACGACGGCGAATATCACTCCGCCCCAGAGTTTGTGGAGAAAGATCGAATCCAGGCGCCGGGTCCATTCCGGGGTTGCGCCGCGCCGGTAGGCGGCATCGGAGCCCATGCGTACCGCCCATTCGCGGCAGTGCCGCGGATCGCCGAAGATCGGCAGCTCCAGTGGCTCAGGGATTTGCGGGGTTGCGACCAGAAAGTTTGCGACCGCGCTCAGGCCTTCGCCGGTCACCGCGCTGACCAGCGCAACCGGAGTGCCAAGCTGCCGCGCCAGAGGAAGCACGTCCACCTGTCCGCCCTGTTTGTGCAGTTCGTCCGCCATGTTGAGCAGAACGAGGGTAGGCAGTCCCAGGGCAATGACGCGCCCGGCCAGCACAAGATGCCGGTTGAGATTGTTGGAGTCGAGTACCAGAATGATTGCATCCGGGACGCTCGGTACCGGGCATTTCGCCATTCAGCACATCGATTGTAACTTTTTCATCTTCCGATTTCGGGTTGAGGCTATACACGCCGGGAAGATCGATCAGCGAAACTTCGTCGCCCGAGTCCAGGCGAAAGCTTCCCGTGTGGTGCTCCACGGTGACGCCGGGAAAGTTCCCGACCTTCTGGCGCAATCCGGTCAGGCGATTGAAGAGCGTGGTCTTGCCCGCGTTGGGAGGGCCCACGACGGCCACGGTCTTATAAACCGGCGATCCATCTACCAGCTTCGCATTTAAACGGCCCCTGGAACCGATACCGGAAGACTCACCGCTTACCTCGCCTCTGCTTCCGCATCTCGCAGAGGACGCACGGCGATGCAGCGGGAGAGGTCACGACGCAACGCTACCTCGGTTCCATCAACCCGGTAAACGCGCGGATTGCCGCCAGGGCCGCTGCGCGCCACCAGAATCTCCAGCCCCGGCACAAAGCCAAGATTCATGAGATGTTCGGCGATAGCTCTGAGGCATGTCGAAGTCTTCCAGAATTCCGCTCTCGCCCAGGGCGAGGTCGGAGAGGGTGTGGTTCGGCTTGCGGGCGGGAACTTTCATGAAGTTGAAAACCATTTTCAATACCAACTTTATTGTAACTCTCTTTGCTTCATCTTCCAACGGATCAAAGTCACATTCCTTTGTGACTCAGAACACAATTTGTGAACACCTTGCTGGTCAACGGTTTACGAGATTCGAATGATGTGCGTATCGCCCTTCGTCACACTCTAAGGGATTCGGAAGCATGGGCGAGCCCGACCTGGATGGCAGCGGAAGAAGGCAGGGTGTCTATGTAGTTTTTTGAAGGCAGGAATGCGCCCAAATGCCATCGCAACCACAAGTGGAGTCGCCGCAGTGATGAATTGCCTGCAACTTCATTCCACTCTCTCTCATCCAACGGCATGATCGCAGTCTGTCGCCTTTGAATCGACGTAGAGCTTTGCCGGCGCGCCCGGGTATCGTCAAATGGAAAATCCGCTGCAGATCAAGCGCATTCATCACGTGGAATTCTGGGTTGGCAATGCGAGACAAGCCTCATTCTACTATCGCAACGCCTTCGGTTTTTCGCAGGTGGCCTATTGCGGACAGGAGACGGGCAGCCGGGAGATGGCCTCGTATGCTCTCACGCAGGGCAAGGCAAATTTCGTCTTGAGCACGCCTCTGACTCCGTCGCATCCGGCCGCTGAACACATGAAACGCCACGGGGACGGCGTTCGCGACATCGCGCTTGAGGTGGACGATGCTGACCTCGCATTTGAGCAGGCCCTGGCGCGCGGCGCGGAGGCTGCCGAAGCGCCGCACGACCTGAAGGATGAGTTCGGGACGGTGCGCCGCGCCGCGATCCGCACCTATGGCGACACGATTCACTCGCTTCTTTCGCGACGTGGCTACAACGGCCCGTTTCTGCCGGGCTATGCCGAACAAACAATTGCGGGCGACGATGCGGGCATTCTGCGCATCGACCACATGGTGGGCAACGTTGAACTTGGACAGATGAATCGCTGGGCGGATTACTATTCGAAAATATTCGGCTTTCATCGCTTCATCAGCTTTGACGACAAGGACATTTCCACCGAGTACAGCGCGCTGATGTCAATCGTGATGTCGGACGATTCCTATTCGGTGAAGTTTCCCATCAACGAGCCGGCGCCAGGAAAGCGTAAGAGTCAGATCGCGGAATACCTCGAGGCCTATCAGGGACCGGGAGTGCAGCACATCGCGCTGCAGGTGACCGACGTGTTGGCCACTGTGGACAAGCTGCAGCGCAACGGAGTGCAGTTTCTTCGCGTGCCCGACAGCTATTATGACCTGCTCGGCCAACGCATCGGAGCACTCGATGAGCCGCTGGAAGAGATCAAGCGGCTGGGGATTTTGGTGGACAAGGACGAGTGACGGCTATTTGCTGCAGATCTTCACCCGTCCTGTGGAGGATCGGCCGACGGTCTTTTACGAGATCATCCAGCGCAAGGGAAGCCGCGGCTTCGGCAAAGGAAATTTCAAGGCGCTATTTGAAGCAATCGAACTGGAGCAGGCAAGGCGAGGCAATCTGTAGCTTGTGACGGCTAAGGCGTGCGTACGATAGGGAATGCGATGGCGAACGACGTGATCGTACGATACGCGCAAGGCGAGGTCGTTGTCAACTCAGGAATCCAGCGTGCCCGGCTACCAGTCGGGATTCGGCAACGAGTTTTCCACCGAAGCAGTAGCGGGCGCGCTGCCGACGGGGCAGAATGCGCCGCAGCAGGTGCCACTCGGGCTCTATGCCGAACAACTCAGCGGAACCGCCTTCACCGCTCCGCGTGCGCTCAATCGCCGCACCTGGGCCTATCGCATTCGTCCGAGCGTGATGCACAAGCCCTACGACCAGATCGCCAGTGGGTTGCTTCGCTCGACGCCTTTCGATGAGGTGCCCGCGCCGCCCAATCAACTGCGTTGGAATCCCGTGCCGATTCCGGACAAGCCAACGGATTTTCTCAACGGTCTGATTACGCTGGCCGGCAACGGCGATCTCGCGACTCACAGCGGCGTAGCGATTCATGTGTATGCGGCCAATCGCAGCATGGAAGGCGTGTACTGCTACAACGCCGACGGCGAACTGCTCGCTTGTGCCGCAGATGGGGCGCCTGCTGTTTCACACCGAACTTGGACGCATCGCGCTGGCGCCCGGTGAAATCGCGGTCATTCCGCGCGGCATCAAGTTTCGGGTGGAACTGCTGGATGGCGAAGCTCGCGGATATGTGTGCGAGAACTATGGCGCGAGCTTTCGTCTGCCGGAGCTTGGACCGATCGGGGCGAACTGCCTTGCGAATTCGCGCGATTTTCAGACCCCGGTGGCGGCGTTTGAGGATATTGAGAGCCGCGTCCGTGTGATCTGTAAATTTCAGGGAAATCTGTGGCAGAGCGAATACGATCACTCGCCGCTGGACGTGGTCGCATGGCACGGCAATTATGCTCCTTACAAGTACGATCTGGCGCGCTTCTGCGTCATCAACACCGTGAGTTTCGATCATCCTGATCCGTCGATTTTCACCGTGCTTACCTCACCATCTGAAACGCCGGGCACGGCCAATTGCGACTTCGCCATCTTTCCTCCGCGCTGGATGGTCGCCGAACATACCTTCCGCCCGCCGTGGTTCCATCGTAATTTCATGAACGAGTTCATGGGGCTGGTTCGCGGAGAGTATGACGCCAAGGCCGAGGGCTTTTTGCCCGGAGGGGCCAGCCTGCACAACTGCATGAGCGGTCACGGCCCCGATGCGGCAAGCTACGAGCGCGCTTCAACCGCCGACTTGCAGCCGCAGTATCTCGCCGATACTTTGGCCTTCATGTTTGAAACGCGCTTCGTCTGCCGTCCCACGCGATTTGCCCTGGAGACCGCCGAACTGCAGCACGAGTATTACACCTGCTGGCAGAATCTGAAACGCAACTTCCCGCGGAGTTAAGCGATCATGTCCACCCCGGCTCGCAGCCACGGCTGCGTCGCTGCGAATGCTTCTCGACCGGAGCATCGATTACGCCGGCCTGTTTCCGCCCGCATCCCTGGACATGACGGCCAGCGTGAGTAACTACTCGCAGTATCTCAACCATCCGCAGCGATGGGCGTTGGGTCGATTCGTGTTACCCGTCGCGCGGCTGAATGAATTTCTGAACGCCCGCCACAACGTCAATGCTGACCCATGGCAGCTTAGCGCAATTGTTTCCGTCCAGATTGAGCAGGACCTGGCTGGTGTCGAAGCATTGAATCGCAAGGCACGGTGGCGCCGTGATTGACTCCGTTGAGGTGCGCGTGCGCGGCCTCGATGAAATCGATCTCGTTCGGGCTCATCGGCCCTCAGGCGTAACCGTACTATTCTATGAAATTTCACCCGGAGCAGGCGGAAGAAGTTCTACCAGCGTTGCGGCACAGCGGCGAGGCCGCGAAGTTGCGCACCGGCGGCGTCGCGGAAGAGGCATTTCCCGAAGTGGAGCAGATTGCAGAATTCATTGCGCGGAGCGCGGAGTTGGGCGTGCCGTTCAAGGCTACAGCGGGATTGCATCATCCGTTCCGTTGCATTCGTCCGCTTACCTATGAGCCCGACTCGCGCGAGGCCCGGATGCATGGATTCCTGAACCTTTTTACCGCAGCTGCAATTGCGTGGAGCGCGGTGCGCTCTGGCAGCGACGTTCCGCGCGCAACACTTGCGACTTGCCTTGCTGACGAAGATCGCGCAAACTGGCACTTCGGCGAAGACGCGCTGACCTGGAGCGGAGGCGAGGAGCCGATCAGGATCAGCTTGGATGCGCTCCGCTCGATGCGATCCGCATTTGCGCTGAGCTTCGGCTCCTGCGCATTCGAGGAGCCTCTGCGGGAGATGCGCGAGATCGACCTTCTATGATCATGGAACGAAACGAAACTCACGATCCAGATGCGCGCTCTTTCGTCGAGTCGGCCAACGTTTCAAACTGCGATTTTCCGATCCAGAACCTTCCCTTCGGCGCATTCACCAACGGACAGAATTCTTGTGCAAGCCTTTGCGTTGCAATCGGCGATCAGGTTCTTGATCTGGATGCCGCCGCCGGTCGAGCGTTGCTGGACGATGTGGATGACAGTACGTATGAGGTCTGCAAGGAACCGTGCCTGAATTCTCTAATGGGTCTCGGCCCGGCGCGGTGGACGGCATTGCGCCGTGCGCTCTTTCACCTCTTGAAAATAAACTCGCCGAATCGAGTGGAAGCTGCATTGTGCCTGCGTCGGCAGCAGGATGTAGAGATGGTTTTGCCGGCTATTATCGGCAATTACACCGACTTCTACGCGTCGATACATCACGCCGGCAATGTTGGAGCGCTCTTCCGTCCCGAGAATCCGTTGCTGCCGAATTACAAATGGGTGCCCATCGGATATCACGGCCGCGCCTCTTCCATCGTTGTAAGCGGAACCGATGTTCGCCGTCCCTGGGGACAGCAGAAACTGCCTTCCTCGGAAGAGCCAGTGTTTGCTCCTTCTCGCCGGCTCGATTACGAAGTAGAGGTAGGAGCTCTCATTGGCGTAGGAAATGAGATTGGGGAAGCGATTCCGATTGCGCAGGCCGGCGATCACATCTTTGGGCTCTGCCTGGTGAACGACTGGTCGGCGCGCGACATTCAATCATGGGAATATCAGCCGCTTGGCCCATTTCTCGCCAAAAGCTTTGCCACTACAGTTTCGCCTTGGGTCATCACCGCCGAGGCGCTAGCGCCATTTCGCGTTCCGGCCACGGCTCGCGCGCCGGGCGACCCACGTCCACTCCCGTACTTGCTCGACGCGCAGGATCAGCAAAGGGGTGGCTTCGACGTGACGGTCGATGCCTATCTGCAAACAGCCGCAATGCGAGGAGCGGATTGCGCGCCTCATCGCCTCAGTCGGGGGAGTCTTCGCGATTTGTACTGGACATTCGGCGCAGATGCTCGCCCACCACACTTCAAACGGCTGTGATCTGCGCCCGGGCGATCTTCTCGCCAGCGGCACTATCTCTGGAGCCGAGCCGTCGGCGCGCGGCTGCCTGCTGGAAATTACCCGCGGCGGGGCCGATGCTATCCAGCTTCCGGATGGAACGAAACGGACGTTTCTCGAAGATGGAGACGAAGTGATCTTTCACGCCTTCTGTCAGCGCTCTGGAGCCGTGCGAATCGGTTTCGGCGAATGCCGCGGAACTCTAAGCCCGGCTCTTTAGACCCAATTCCGGTGCATCATTTCTTCCAGCTATGGAAAGGTAGAACTAGCGCCATTGCGCATTGAGAAGCTCTCGTGTACGTGGTAGAACAGTGCCATAGCTCTGGATGAGATTGATGAACGACGACATATCCAGGCTTGCACGCGGGAGGCAACTTGTCTGGATATCGCGAATGCTTCGAGCAGGCGGTCAGTGCAGCGGTTGCCGGAGCCACGGTGCTGGCGGCTAACACTCGTTCGGCACGCGCCATTCAGGCGGCTGCCGAGCGGCGTTCGCGAACCTCCAACTCCGCATGGCTTACGCCCGATGTGCTTCCATACGGAGCTTTTGTGGAGAGGCTCTATTCGGATGCGGTCGTCACGGGCGCCGTCTCTGTCCAGGCTCTGCAGCGGGAGCAGGAACTGCAACTGTGGCGGCAGATTATTGAGCGTTCGACCGGCGGGCGGGAGATGTTGCTGCCGGACTCTGCCGCGGCTCTGGCATCTGAGTCCTTTCGTACTGCCTTCGAGTATGGCATTCCACTCGACTCTCCGTTGATGAGCGTCTCCAGCGATACCCGTGCGTTCTCCGTCTGGTCTGCGGAGTTTCGACGTCAGCTTGCCGAGCACGAATGGACGTGCCCGGCGCTCCTTACGCGCGAACTGGCTCCATGCCTGTCGTCTTTGCGGCTTCCGTCGCAGGTCTTCTTTTTTCTCGCAGAGAGCACACCTGCGCAGTGCAACTTTATCTCCGCGCTCGCGGATGCAGGAGTGCAGGTTTCTATCGCGCCGGAGCCCGAAGATGGAGACGCCGCGATTCCGCTCCGCTACGAGTTCGACGGCGTTACGGATGAGTTGCGCGCGGCGGCGCAATGGGCGCGACGACAGGTGGAAGCGGCGCCCGATGCGCGTATCGGCGTAATCTTCTTTGACCTGGCGCGGAAACTTCCGCAGGTGGAGAGCGCATTCCGTTCCGTGCTCCACCCCGAGCATCTACTCGGCTTGCAGACGGCCGCTGCCTTTGAGATCGCATCGCCCAATCGCGCTCGCCGAGTATCCCGTTGTGCGTTGTGCATTGCAGTTGCTCTCGTTCTTTGCTGCTCCTCTCGAGTTCCACTCGTTTGAATCCATGTTGAGTTCGCCCTACCTGTGCTGTGGAGCCGAATGCCGTCGCAAGGTTTATTGCAGATGTAAGGCAGCGTGCCCGCCGCCATGTGAGCTTCGAGGATCTTGAAAGATGGCTGCAGGAGTCGAACGAATTGCCAGGACTGCGCGCCGCACTGGAAGGAACTGCCCAAGCACTCGGCATTTTCTTCGGAGCAGGCTGCTCTTTACTGGGCTGATATTTCAAGACGAATACTCGAAGCAGTTCGGCTGGCCCGCTGTTTCATTGAACAGCGAGGAGTTCCAGTGCACAAAGAGCTGGCGTGAACTTGTCGCCGCAGTTTCTTCGTTGGAGTTGCTCGAATGGCGCACTGATTTTCGAGGCTTTGTGGGCAGGCTGGAGCGCGCCGCGGCAACTCAGAAGTTCAAGCCGGAAACGCTGAATGCTCCGGTGCAAATTATGGACGCATCGGAGGCGGAAGGTTCAGTCTTTGATGCGCTATGGATCGGCTCGTGCAGCGACGATTTATGGCCAGACTCGCCAAGAATTTCGCCACTGATTCCGATTGCTTTGTTGAAGGCGGCGGGCATAGCAGTGGCTGGAACGCCGCTGGCTGAGGCCCGTACTGCGCGCGTCACCTCGCGGCTCCTGCATTCGGCGCCGCGGATTTCACTCAGTCTGGCTCGGCGCACTGAGGACGAACGCGAGCAGCGTTGGAGTCCCTCCTTCGCGTACTTTCCAATTGCGAGTGAGATGATCGATTCGCCGCCGCTGCTTGCAGAGCGCTTTGAGTCTGCAAACCTCGATGCGATTTCCGACTTCACGGCTCCCGCGCTTCCATCCAGTGAGGTTGCCCGCGGCGGAACCTCTCTCCTGCAGGAGCAGTCTAACTGTCCATTCCGCGCGTTTGCCACTCGCCGGCTTCTCGCCAAGCAGCCTCAAGGGCCGAACGAGGCGCTTGCTCCCACCGAAAGAGGCAAGGTTCTTGACGCAGCTCTGCAGTTAATTTGGGAGCAATTGAAAAGCAGTGATGGTTTGCAGCGTGGCGATCGCGCTGCGATTGTTGAAGCAGCCGTGGATGAGGCAATGGCGCGTGAGTTGCCATCGAGCAACGACCCATGGCGCACGCGTTTCCTGGCGTTGGAGCGGCAGCGTACCATTGAAGTGCTTACCGAATGGCTGACGCTGGAATCCACTCGGAAGCCGTTCCACGTGGTCGGCCACCAGCTTCCGGTTGAAGTAAACCTGGGAGGCCTGAGCCTGCGCGGCCGCCTCGATCGTCTTGATGAGATCGATGATGCCCATGTGGTGATCGACTACAAAACCGGCGGCTCAATCGCCGTGAGTGCCTGGCAGCTTCCGCGTCCGCGAATGCCGCAGCTGCCGTTCTATGCATTGGCGATGCTGAAACAGAATTTCAATCTCGCGGGCGTGTCATTTGCCGTCGTTCGCAAGGGCGCTTCCGAGTTCAAGGGCTATTTGCGAGAGAAAGATCTGCTGCCGTGCACGGACCCGGCCAAGCGCACCTTCGACGGACTTCCGTTTGATGACTACGCCGCGAGATGGGCGGAAGAGTTGGAGCGCATCGCAAGATCGTTTGTCCAAGGAAATGCAGCCGTTGATCCGAAGATTCTGCCGGGAAGAAGTGGCTCGTCTTGCAATTATTGCCACCTGATGCCGCTGTGCCGCGTTGGAGATCTTCCAACTGATGAGTTTGAAAGTGAGGGAGAGAACGATGAGTAGTCCTACTCCGCGCGCCGTGCCCTCCGATGACCGCATCCGCCGCGCCGTTCTGGATACCGCGCAATCGTGGATGCTGCAGGCTCCTGCCGGTTCGGGAAAGACCGAATTGCTCATGCAGAGATTTCTCGCGTGCCTCGCCACGGTCGAGCAGCCGGAATCCGTGCTTGCAATTACCTTCACGCGCAAGGCCGCTGCAGAGATGCGCAGCCGAATTCTCCTCGCCTTACAGAGCGCGGCGCAATCCTGCCAGACGGAAATTGCAGCACGTCCGGCACACGAGCAGCAATCGCTGCAATTGGCGCGCGCAGTCCTCGATACCTCATCCGCGCTCGGTTGGAACATTCTCGAGAATCCTGCGCGCTTACAGGTTCGCACGCTGGATTCGTTTTGCGAGTCGGTGGCGCAGCGCGCGCCGTTCAAGGGTTTGCTAGGGGGCGCGGCGCAGGTCACGGAAGACGCGCAGCCTCTCTACGAATTGGCGGCTCAGCGAGTCATCGATCAGCTTGCGGATCCGGGGAAGCGAGGGGATGCGGTCGCAAGCTTGCTCGTTCATCTTGAAAATGACGTACGCGGCGCTCGCGATCTGCTGGCCTCGATGCTTGCGCAGCGCGATCAGTGGCTGCACTTTCTGGGGCGTTCGGATGCATTCGACGCATCGCAGCAGCAAAGCCTCAGAAGCAAGCTCGAAACGGCGCTGGCGCTTTCAGTAGAAGAAGATCTTGCGCTGGTCCGTGCGCGCGTCCAGATTGCATTGACCAGCGCACAGGCAACGGAATTGTTCGCGCTGATGCGCTATTCCGCGGATCAGCTTGCAAGCGGAACAGGCTCTGTCATCGAGTCTGATCGAATCGATCGCTGCCAGCGCAGAGGTCGTTCCGATCGCATCCCAGAGCCCGAATGCTGTGTTGTGGCCCGCGGCAAGCGCCGAGAATCTGCGTGCATGGCGCGAAATCTGTGAATTCCTGCTAACCGGGGATCGCGGCAAGCCGGCGTTGCGCAAGACGGTGAATGTGAACAATGGTTTTCCCTCAGGCACAGCCGCCGAAAAAGACCGGAGAAAGCGATGTCTGACTTTCTTCGAGGAACTGGCGCAACTGCCCGGTGTGGTGGAACTCTGCGAGGCGCTGCAATCGGATTCGCCACCTGCCCGATCCGTGCTACACCGAGGCGCAGTGGCAATTCATGCGTGCACTTTTGGAGATCATGCCGCTGGCGGCGGCCAATCTTCAAGTTGTCTTCTCGGAGCAGGCCGCGATCGACTTTGCCGAGTACGCGCAACGCGCGCTGGACGCAATCGGCGAGGAGGGCGATCCCACAGAGCTAGGCCTGCAACTTGGCTATCGAATCCGGCACATTCTTGTCGATGAGTTTCAGGACACCAATCGCGTTCAGGTCGAATTGCTGGCCCGTCTCCTCGGCACATGGGAGGCGGACGAGCAGTGTTCTACTTTCTATGTTGGCGATCCAATGCAGTCGATCTACGCATTTCGTCAGGCCGATGTTGCCATCTATCAACAGGCCCGCACCGGCGGAATTGGCGGCCACCTTCACCGCTTCGATCGGCTCACTGAGAACTTTCGCTCGCAGCGGAATCTCGTGGAGTGGTTCAACAGAATTTTCCCGATGATCCTTCGCGAGGACAGCGATCTCACCAATGCGGTTCAATACGCAACGGCGGAGCCTTCTCTCCCGGCTCTCGATGGGCCAGCTGTGCTCACCAAGGGATTCGCCAAGGGAGATCGAACGGGAGAGGCAAATCATCTGGCAGAGTGTATCCGGCGTGAGCTGGCAATCCCCACTCCCGAGAATAAAAAGCCTTCCACGATCGCGGTACTGGTGCGCTCGCGGACTCACCTTCCGGAGCTGGTGCAGGCACTGCACGCGGCTGGAATTGACTATCGCGCCGTGAAAACCGACCGGCTCTCGGATCGTCCGCTGGTTCGCGATCTGGATGCGCTGCGCGCGGCACTGACGAATCTTGCCGATCGCACCTCATGGCTTGCTATTCTGCGTGCGCCATGGTGCGGCCTTGCACTGGCGGATTTGCTCGACCTTTGCCGTGGAGATGAACGCTCCACGGTCCGCGAGCTTCTGCGTCAACGCGTCGCAAAGCTGTCTGAGCATGCGCAGCTTGCGCTGGCGCGTTGCGTTCCTGTGCTGGACGATGCACTTGCGAAGCGAAGGCGCACGTCGCTGCGAGCTTTGGTCGAGTCCACATGGCTGCGCCTTGGTGGCCCTGCCTGCCTGGCCGACCGGCGAGCAGGGAGTTCGGGACGCCAACGCTTATTTCGCTCTGCTGGACGCGCACTCGTCGGCGGGTGCGCTCCGCGACCCCGAAAAGCTTTGCCGGAAAATTGCACGATCTGTTTGCGCCCGCTGATACTCGCAGCGGCATTCGCGTCGAGATCATGCCCATTCATCAGGCAAAGGGTTTGGAGTGGGATATCGTCTTTCTGCCTGCGCTGGAGCGGCACTCCCGGCCGGATGAGAAGCGTCTGCTGTATTGGCGTTTACGGCGGCGCGGCGAGCAGGAATTGCTTTTGCTGGGGCCGATGGAGGCGCCGGGAAAGAAGAAGGATCGCAAGGCGGCCACAATCGAAGGCTATCTGCGCGAGATTGCCGGCGATTGTTCACGCGAAGAGCTGAAGCGCCTGTTCTATGTAGCCGCCACACGCGCGCGAAAGCGGCTCTATCTCTCGGCTGCGGTGCCCGAGGGCCGTCAGCCCGACGCCAATTCCATCCTGCGATTGCTCTGGGATGTTCCGGGAATGCAGCAGGAGTTTGCTCCTCCGGCAACACAAGAGACGTGAAACGCAGGCAAAGGAGGAGGCCAAACCAGAGTTGTTGCTGCGCCGCCTGCCCGCGACTTTTGTCGCCCCCAAAATACCTGAGCCGTTGCAGTGGAGTTCTCTGCAACGCAAGCCTTCCGAAGAGCAGCATCGCTTCGAGTGGGTTGGTGATCTTCTGCCCCGCGTCGGCGTGGTCGCGCACAGCCTTTCTGCAGCGCATTGCCATGGAGGGCGCTTTGCACTGGGATGCGAAGCGCGTGCTTTCGGCAAGGCCGCGCCATTTCTGCCGCATTGTTGCGCGCAGGCGTGATGCGCGGTGAATTGGAGCAGGGAATTGCGCGAGTATCTGACGCACTGAGCAGGACGCTCGAAGATGAGCGCGGCCGCTGGCTGCTTTCGCCTCATCCAGAGCATCGATGCGAACTTGCTGTGTCGGCGGTGATCGGATGGAAGGCTGCAGCACGTGCGCGTCGATCGCACCTTTGTCGAGGAGGGAACGCGCTGGCTGATCGATTACAAGATCACTGAGCAACTCGGTGGAGATACGCGCCGCTTCGTTCGTATGCAGGTGGATAAGTACCGTCCCGATATGCAGCGCTACGTTCGCGTTCTGCGCCTCTTAGACCCGCGTCCGGTGCGCTGCGCACTCTATCTTCCGCTGCTGGGCGAGTTCTGTCCTGTTGATGTTGAACTCCCATCGTACGCAGGCGAGCCGCCGCAATTGTGAACCAGAACGTGAAAAGCTACGCATGACGGGTTAGATTTTCAGCCGCATGAGCCAGAATCGATTCGCGATCGTCCTTCTTCTTGCCAGCTTGTGGCTCTGTACCCACGCGGCCGCCTTCGCCACGCAAAACATAGCTGCGCCTATCCGTCCCGCTAACAACGCGCTCGCAGCGCGCGGCTTCGATGAGCTTTACAACATGGATTATGATCCGGCGATTCGCGATCTATCCGAACTCGAACGCGAACACCCGGATGATCCCTTCACGTCGAACTATCTGTTGGCCGCCGAAATATTTAAAGAACTGAACCGCATCGGAGCGCTCGACACGGAAACCTACTCGAGCGAAAGCTTTCTCTCCAGCAAGCCGCGTCGGCCGCTGGACATGGCGGCGCAAAAGCGAATCTTTAACTTGATCGCCCGCGTTGAGTCACTTTGCAACGCACGCTTGCAGAAGAATCCCAATGACGTGGATGCGCTCTACGCGCGGGGCGTAGCGCGCGGCTTTCGCTCCACTTATATCGGGATGGCGGAGAAATCATGGCTCCCGGCAATTCGCTCGGCACTTGCCGCTCGGCGCGATCACGAGCGTGTGCTTGAATTGGACCCTGGGTATGTGGATGCCAAGATGACCGTTGGAATTCACAACTACATTGTCGGTTCGCTTAACTGGGCGGGGCGCGCGGCTGTGGCGCTGGTGGGGGTCACGGGGAATCGCCAGAAAGGTCTCGAATATCTGCGCGAGGTGAGCCGTTCACAAGGTACGTCGCGCAACGATGCGAGCCCTGGCCCTCAGCCTCTTTCTGCGGCGCGAGCAGCGCTATTCAGAGGCGCTCGAACTAGTGGGCCGAGTTTCCCGTGAGTATCCCAGAAATTACCTTCTTGCCATTGAATACGCACACCTGCTCAATGCTGCCGGTCACGGACGCGAGGCCATCGAGCAATATCGCCTCGTCCTGGAGAGGGGCCGAGAGGGGAAGTATTCGACCTTTCAGCCAGAGCTGGCTGCATGGGGATTGGGCGTCTCTCTGCGCGGGCAGCGCGAGTTCGGGCAGGCCGCCAGCGCTTTCGATCTTGTGTCGGCGTGTAAGGACGCCGATCCTGCGCTGATCGAACGTGCCAGCGTAGCCGCTGGAGAAATGTACGACACTCTGGGGAGGCGCGAGGACGCAATCATTCGGTATCGCAAGGCGATTGCGGCAGGCCGCGATGCCGAGTATCTCTCGATGGCGCGCAAACATCTCCGCCATCCCTACACCTTTAGCGAGTAGACGCTTCATCAGCAAAAAACAGGGGCGTGGCCTGAGCCCCGCCCCCTGTCTATCTAGTGCCCCGCGCTAGTACCCCGCGGACTAGAAGCGGATGCTGAAGTTCTTGTCGTGTTCTACGTGAATGCCTTCCACAAAGCGAATCTTTCGCGAAGCCATCTTCATGATCAACGATGAGGTACGTACGCCTTCGCGGAAGAAGCGAACGCCTTGCATCAGAGGGCCTTCGGTCACTCCGGTTGCAGCGAAGATGATGTTTTCGCCCGGAGCCAGCTCCTTTCCGTATACGTCTTGCGTACGTCCGTGATTCCGTACTGGGTCATGCGCTCGCGCTGTTCATCGGTATACCCGGTCAGCCTGCCCACCATATGACCGTTCAGGCAGCGCATGGCGGCTGCGGTAATCACGCCTTCCGGCGCGCCGCCCGTACCCATCACGGCGTGGACGCCGGTTCCGCGAACTGCCGCCGCGATTCCTGGAGCAAGGTCGCCGTCGCCGATCAGCTTAATGCGCGCTCCAGCCCGCCGGATCTCGTTAATCAGCGTCTCATGGCGAGGGCGATCCAGCACGATGACCACCAGATCTTCGATGTCGCGATTGAGAGCCTTGGCGATCATCTTTAAATTCACCGCCGTGGGCGCGTCCAGATCCACCGAGCCCTTGCAGGCAGGACCGACAACAATTTTCTCCATGTAGCAGTCCGGAGAGTGCAGCAGTCCTCCACGTTCACTGGCAGCCAGTACGCAGATGGAGCCTGGTGCGCCAGTTGCAGTGAGGTTTGTACCCTCGAGCGGGTCGACTGCGATATCCACTTCCGGATAAGTAATGCCTTCCTTTGGCGCGCGTCCGACCTTCTCGCCGATGTACAACATGGGAGCCTCATCGCGCTCGCCTTCGCCAATGACGATGGTGCCACGCATCGGGACCGTGTCCATGACGCGTCGCATCGTTTCGGTCGCCACTTCGTCGGCGCGCTTGCGGTCTCCGGTGCCCATTTGGCGCGCGGACGCGATGGCTGCCGCTTCAACCACTCGCAGCAGTTCCAGTGCGAGGTCTGATTCCAAGTTCGACTGGATATTGTCTTCCAGATGGACTGCTTTATTTTGAAGTTCTGTTGCCATAATTACTCCTGATTTTTCCGGCTGCGGCTTCTTTGTTCTACTTGCTCTTGGCCTTGTGCCGTTTCTCCACGTTGTTGCCTCGTAAAAACATCAGCCCTATTCTGCTTCCGGCGGGGCAATTCTGCTGCTGAATTCAGAAGGCGTCGATGCCAGTGATCGCCGCTCCCAGAATCAGCGTGTGGACGTCGTGCGTTCCCTCGTAGGTTTTCACCGACTCCAGGTTCGCCATGTGACGGAATACCGGATACTCATCCGCAATTCCGTTTGCACCAAGTATGTCGCGTGCCAGGCGGGCGCACTCCAAAGCCATCCAAGCGTTATTTCGCTTGGCCATGGATATCTGGGAATGCTGGGCCTTCTCCTGATCTTTTAACCGGCCAACCTGAAGCGCCAAAAGCTGAGCCTTGCTGATTTCGGTGATCATCCAGACCAGCTTTTCCTGAACCAACTGATGAGACGCGATGGGTTGGTTGCGAAACTGCTTGCGAAATGTTGCATATTGCAGAGCTGTGTCGTAGCACGCCATTGCCGCCCCGAGGACTCCCCAGGCAATGCCGAACCGAGCCTGGTTCAAACACATCAGCGCGGATTTCAGCCCAGAGCTCTTCGGCAGCAGGTTTGTCTTTGGAATCCGCACGTCCTGCAGCGATAGCGACGAAGTGACCGAGGCACGCAGCGACCACTTTCCATGCACGTCCTTGGCGGAAAAACCAGGCCGGGTGGCCTCAACCAGAAATCCCCGAATTTGCCCGCCATGCTCCTCGCTCTTTGCCCAGACCACGGCCACATCGGCGATTGAGCCTGAGGTAATCCACATCTTTTCGCCGTTGAGAACGTAATCATCGCCGTCAGGCACAGCTCGGGTGCGCATTGCCTCAGGGTTTGAGCCTGCATCGGGCTCTGTCAATCCAAAGCATCCCAGCTTTTCTCCCTTGGCCATTGCTGGGAGCCAGCGCTGCTTCTGTTCCTCGCTGCCAAAGATATAAATCGGATACATCACCAGGCTGCTCTGCACGCTCGCAAACGAGCGCAGCCCGCTGTCGCCGCGCTCCAGTTCCTGCATGATCAGGCCGTATTCCACACTGCTCATGCCGGCGCAGCCGTAGCCGTGAAGCGTTGCGCCAAAAAAGCCGAGCTCAGCCATCGGTGCAATCAGCTCTGCCGGAAACCGGCCCTGGCGATTGCACTCTCCAATGATTGGAATAAGGTTGTCTTCTACGAACTGGCGGGCCGTGGCGCGCACCATGCGCTCGTCTTCCGAGAGCAGGGAATCGAATTCGAGGAAATCCACACCACGGAATTTAAGCGCCATAAGGATGCCGACACACTGCGAGGCCTGTCGCCAAGCCTGGGCGAACACTTGACAGTAACAAACGCAGAATCCGAAGGTCAATGATCCGTGACAAATCTCGCACGGATTTCGCCGTCTCAAACCAGGCTTGTCCTTCTACCACTGGTTCCGCTTGCGCAACTCCGTGATGTGCGCTATATGGTGAGCGCCGTGCCAGGCAAAAAGTCCAAGCATTTTGTCTAGGGTCATCAGACCTGCGACGGGGTGTGTCAGCGTCCGCTCCCAATCCTCAGCCTTCATGCTGCGGAGCAATACGACCCAGCGGGCGTGTAAGTTTTCAACCAGCGCCAGACTTACGTCGATGGGCGTGAACCGGCTGTCGGCCAGATCGGCCCAGGCAGCCTCCTGAAACGGCTTGATCGTCGGATTGTCTTCCGTCAGTGCCAGCTTGTATCGAATATAGGCGTTCATGTGACTGTCGGCGAGGTGATGGGTCACCTGCCTTACTGTCCATCCACCCTCGCGATACGCTGTGTCCAGTTGCTTTCCATTCAGCCCGGTCACTGCCTGCTTCAGGTGCTCCGGTGTCTCAGCAATGCTGTCGATCAGCTTCTTGCGTTCTTCGGATGTGTTGGGTCCTTTACTCCGGTCGAACTTCCCAATTGGAAAACGTAAATCTTCCATATCGCTCCTTCCCGCATCCGCAGCACACCGCTTTTGCCATCGCTCCGGCTGCTGCTGCTCGGAAATCTCTTATGAATACGACCCATCGTACGTGACTGGGCACCGGATGGCTACATTTTCCGCGAACGGAGCTACTCGTGCATTGGCACAACCGTTACTTTTCTACAACCGCGCACCGCATTGCAAATGTAAACCGCATCCGCGGATGTTAGGTCTTCCATCCTCAGCACCTTCTCTTCAGCAGCTTTGGTTTCGAGCAGATGCCGCCTGTATATTCCGGGCAACAATCCGCAGGCCACCGGAGGCGTGAACCTCCCCCCGTCTTTCTCGATGAATACGTTACTAATCGTACCCTCAGTTATTTCGCCGCGTTCATTGAGGAAAATCACATCCTGGTATCCCTGCGGGAGAGCCTGTTCGTACTGCTCATCGTAAAATCGGCGGCGCGTCGTCTTATGACGCAAGAAGCGGTTGTCCGACCATACTCGAACTCCTGAGACCGTAATTCTCCCCATCTCAGGCTGCTCCTCGACCCTCGCGTGTGTAATCGCGAGCGCGCCGGAGCGCTCCAGCCGCACTCGAACCTTGCTCCGCACTCCGCATTCAGGCCCTCCGGATCGAAGCTCCTTTGCGGCATCTTCCAGCGCCGCAATCACGGTCGTACGCTCATAGCGAAATCCAAAGTACGTTGCGGATGATTCCATTCGCTCCAGGTGCAAGGGCAGCAATTGGTATCCGTCGTTCCAGAGAATGCTTTCCAGCAGCTGGAATGGTTCTTCGCGGCGAGTCAGAAACTCAGATTTCACCAGGCATTCGCGGTACTCATCTTCTGCCTGCGAATCGATAACGATGCCGCCGCCCACGCCCATCACGCCGCGATCATTGGCTAACACCACGGTTCGAATCGGAACACTGAACACCGACTCACGTGCCGGCGAAAAGAAGCCAATTGCACCCGTGTATACGCCGCGAGGCTCCTGCTCTAGTTCCTCGATAATCTCCATGGTCCGGTGCTTGGGCGCTCCCGTAACAGAACCGCAGGGAAACAGGCTCTCGAAGATATCGGAGTAGCGCCACCCCGGCCGTAACCTTCCGGAAATCGACGATGTCATTTGAAAGAGCGTCTCGTATTTCTCCACCGCGAAAAGATTATCCACCTTCACGCTTCCAAACTCACAAATGCGGCCCAGATCGTTGCGCAATAAGTCCACAATCATGACATTCTCACTGCGGTTCTTAGGATCGTTCTGCAGCCAGTGGGCAATGCATTCGTCTTCGGCGTTGTCGGCGCCTCGCCGCGCCGTGCCTTTCATGGGACGCGTAACGATACTTCGCCCATGTTGACGAAAAAACAGCTCTGGCGAAAACGAAAGTATGTGCCAGTTCTCTGCGTGGAGAAACGCTCCATACTGCACCGGTTGGCTCTCGATAAGAGCTGCAAACATCGCCTCAGGAGAGCCGGAGAAATCAAAGCTCAATTGATCGGCAAAGTTCACCTGATAGGTGTTACCTGAGAGAATCTGCTCCTGGATCTCCGCAATCTTTTGCGCATAACGATTTCGGCTTATTCCGAAATCCAGCTTACGAATTTCAAAACCTTCATGGGGCCGGGAAACTTCGGCCAGAAGTTCCTCTGGCGACTCTCCGACGAATTCGCCTGTGCAATGGTCAAATACGAAAACTTTGGAATAGACGCCGAACCATGCCAGAGGCGTGACTGTCTTTCGCGGGCCAGGATGGTGCATCCCCTGCAGCTCTTCTCCGCACTCGTATGAGAGAAAACCGGCAACATACGCCCCCTCCTCCAACGCCTGCTCAATCTCGTTGAACAGGGAACTGCTTGCCGAGAGCGTCTGCACAGGATGCGTAAAGAGAAAACTTCGATCGTTCCCAGCACTGAATCGCGAGGTTTGCAGCAGAACACTGCCGGTAGTGGACGCCACCAGCGAATGGTATCGCGCCGGAAACTGGGTATAACGATTCAATCATTTGTCCTGCGTTGGTATTGGGCAAGTATACCGATACAGATCCGAAATACGCCATGCTGCGGAACGCAAGAGCGGTAAAGTGAGCTCCGGCAATTGACTGTCGCCTCTGAACCGTTTCGCGTATCTAATCAGCATGACGACCGAATCGGCGGATGTCGTAATCATCGGCGCCGGTGTAGCTGGACTCGCGGCAGCGCGGCTCCTTGCGGACGCAGGTCAGCGGGTTCTTCTTCTGGAAGCACGCGATCGAATTGGCGGGCGCCTCTGGACCACGCACTCCCGCGACGGTGAGCCCGTGGAGCTAGGGGCTGAGTTCATTCACGGACGTCCGCGAGCTACCTTCGATCTCGTACGGTCGGCAAATCTAGACGTTCGCGAGTTCGACGGACCTCAATGGATTCAGGTCAATGGCAAACTCCAGCGCAGTGGAGACTTTTTCGCTCGCATTCAAAGCACTATGGACAAAATGAGCGAACGCGCTCCGGACCGCTCGTTTGCCGGATTCCTCGACGACTGCTGCCCAGGCGAGGACGAGGCCAAACTGTGGGGTCTCGAATATGTCGAGGGCTTCCACGGCGCTCTGGCAGAGCGGATCAGCGTGCACTCACTCGTCCGCGCAAGGAAGGCAGAACAGGAAATAGAAGGCAGCTGCTCTTTTCAATTCGTGCACGGCTATGAGTCGCTGCTGCACGTACTACAGGCAGCGCTGCCTCCAAATCTGGTCAGCATTCGCCTCAACACCGCCGCAAACATTGTGCGCTGGGCGAAGCACGATGTGCGGCTCCAGGCGACGACGGCGAGCGGAACGGTCGAATTCGGTGCTCCACGTGCAGTTGTGACTCTGCCGCTCGGCGTGCTGCAGATGCCGCACAGCGCCCCCGGCGCGGTATGCTTCGAGCCTGCATTGGAAGAGAAAGCATCGTCGTTGCTTCTGCTGTATATGGGACAGGCAATCCGCATCTCATTGCTCTTCAGCCAGAGGTGGTGGGAGCAGGTGGCGCCCAGCGGCGAAAAACCAGGTGCCTTGCGTGGCATGAGTATGCTCTTCTCGCATCAGGAGTGGTTCCCGACCTGGTGGACGCGGGTAACCTCCGCGCCAATCCTGACGGGCTGGGCTGCGTCGCGTCGCGGTGAGCGCCTGAGCGGCAAACCTGCTGCGTTCATCAAAGATAGAGCTCTCGAATCCCTCACCAGTCTCTTCGAGTTCCCACGACGTTCGTTAGAAGCCATGCTCCAGAGCTGGTACGCGCACGATTGGCAGTCAGACCCCTATTCCCGCGGCTCATACAGCTACGTCGGCGTCGGTGGCGAAGGCGCACAAGCAGAGCTCGCCGCGCCCTTGGCAGACACGCTCTTCTTTGCCGGCGAGGCGACCAACAGCGAAGGGCACCACGCAACTGTACACGGAGCAATCGCAACTGGCGAACGAGCTGCCCGTCAAATCCTAAGCTATAGCGAGTCTGCTCTGGTCTGAGTAGATGACGCTGAATCACCTCTGCTCGCCGCTTCAGCTCCCAACTTGCTTCGTTATCCAGACGTACATTTTTTTCCAAGGTAGCCAATTCAGGAGGAATATGGAAAACCATTTTTGGGTACGCGCCTTCCAATAAAGACGTGAGGCGAAGCATGGCTTAAGAGGGGTGTAGTCCATTGCTACGCCGAATCTTCCACCGTCACCCAGCGACCCTCATTCGTTGGCATGTCGTATCGAAACTTCGGCGTGATCTCCCGACACCTCCCAATGCAATTTTCTCTGAAGGAGGCTTCGATGTCAGAGTTCGCCGAAGACAAAGCCAAAAAAGTCAACAAGCGGAACTGGGTCAGTCTGGTTCCTTACGGCGTAAACCAGCAACACCCCAACAACTACCGGGACATTCTGGATTCCGTCTGGGAGAACCGCGACAATCTGGACTATGCCTTTCGAATCTTGCGCGACGGGTGTTGCGATGGCTGCTCGCTCGGCACCAGCTGGGATGCACGATTGGACTATGAAAGGCATCCATCTCTGCGCCGTTCGGTTGCAGTTGCTGCGGTTGAACACTATGCCCGCCATGGATGCACGCCGTTTCGAAGATGCCGGACAACTGCGTGAGCTCTCCGAACGGCAGTTGCGAAAGCTCGGCCGCTTACCTGTGCCAATGGTCCGTCGCAAGGGCGACAAAGATTTTCAACCGATTTCCTGGGACGAGGCGGTCACACTGATTGCAAGTAAGCTGCACGAATCCGATCCGAAGCGCGTTGCCTGGTACATGACCTCTCGTGGACTTACCAATGAGGCTTATTACGCTCACCAGAAGGTCGCACGTTTCATCGGCACCAATCATGTCGATACCAGTGCCCGCATCTGCCATGCCCCAAGCACTGCCGGCCTAAGCGCGACCGTCGGTTGTGCCGCAACCACCTGCTCGTACTCCGACTGGATTGGCGCCGATCTGATCGTCCTTGTCGGCACTAACTTGGCCAACAATCAACCGGTCGCGACGAAGTATCTCCATTACGCCAAGAAAGCCGGTACCAAGGTCTTCGTTGTCAATCCTTACCGCGAACCAGGGCTGGACCGTTATTGGATTCCATCGGTGACCGAGAGCGCGTTGTTCGGCACCAAGATCGCCGATGACCACTTCCAGATTCACGTTGGAGGCGATATCGCTTTCTTCTATGGAGTCCTGAAGCATCTGATCGAGCGCGACTGGATCGACCGCGAGTTCATTGCTCAGCGCACTGCTGGATGGAGCGAGACAGAAGCCAAGGTGCGCAGCCTGTCTTGGGAGATGCTGGAGAGTGGCTCGGGACTGAGCCGTGAGGACATGTTCCGTTTTGCCGAGACATTCGGCAAAGCGCGGCACGCGATCGTCGTGTGGAGTATGGGCATTACCCAGCACGCTTACGGAAGCGACAACGTGCGGGCGATCGTCAACCTGCAACTCGCCAAGGGCAACATCGGCCGCGAGCACACCGGCCTCATGCCGATTCGCGGGCACAGTGGTGTGCAGGGCGGAGCCGAGATGGGTGGACAACCCGGCGCGTATGTAATGGGCTCTCCTGTCACTGAAGAGAATGCCAGGAAGTTCGCCTCGGTGGAGAAGTGGGGCTTTGAGCCGCCCTCCTGGAAAGGGCTCACTGCCGCGCACATGATCCTGGCCGCCGAACGCGGCGAAATCGATGTCCTCTGGCAGAGTGGCGGAAATTTCAAGTCAACCCTGCCGGAACCCGAGCTGGTCAACCGCGCTCTCGGAAAAATCAAATTGCGTATTCATCAGGATATCGTCGCCAATCCGACGATGTTCGTCGATCCAGCGGAACTCGTCGTGCTGCTGCCTTCCAAAACCCGCTACGAGCAACTTGGAGGAGGAACTGAGACCAGCACCGAACGGCGTGTGATCTTCAGTCCCGAGATCTCCGGGCCTCGTCCCGGCGACACTCGCGACGAATGGGAGATCCCCGTAATGGTGGCCCGCAAATTCGACCCAGTGCGCTCCGTTGCGGCTTTCCCATGGCGTGACACGCAAGACATTCGCAACGAGATCGAACGCGTTTGCCCAACGTACAAGGGAATTGCGAAGCTTCAGGTAAAGGGCGATCAGTTCCAGTACGGCGGCCCGAGGCTCTTGGTTGACCGCTGCCTCACGCCTGATGGATTGGGCCACTTCTCTGCTGTGCCGCTTCCGGAAGAAGCCGTTCCCCAGGGCCGTTTCCTGCTCTCGACACGGCGAGGCAAGCAGTTCAACAGCATTCTGATGGCCGATAAGGACCCGCTCACCGGCGCTCGACGCGACGACATCATCATGTCCGCCGAGGATGCCGAGCGCATGGGGCTGAAAAACGGAGATGCAATTACATTACGCAACGAACACGGAATGTTCTCGGGACGTGTGCGAATCGATCGCATCAAGCCGGGCTGTCTCCAGGCGCATTGGCCTGAGATCAACGTGATCATTCCCGCCGGTCGGCTCGATCCAAGCGGCGTGCCTGATTACAACGCCAGCGTGGAAATTGTTGGGGGAAGCTGCCTGGCCGCGCTCGAACCTACCAGCGGCACTATAGCTGCGTAGCCAGGTACCCGAGCAGGGTTGCAGAGAGGAGGGAGCTGAAGAGTGATTCCGCGAATGGTCTCTGTAACCGGGGTTAAGGAATGGAGCGAAGGCAAGCTGCGCACGCAGGAGGACTACCTCGTCGGGGAAGAACCACTTGAGATACGCGTTGGCGAGATGCCCCTCAGTGTCACCATGCGCACCCCCGGACACGACCTCGAACTGGCGACCGGCTTTCTCCTCACCGAAGGGCTGATTGCGGATCGCAGCCAAATCGCTGCGGTACGCCATGAGCCTGATCCTAGACAGAACGGAGCCAATCGCGTGCGAGTGGACCTGGCGCCCGGCATCATGCTCGACCCGGAAACCACCCGGCGCAACTTCTACGCCGCCTCGAGTTGCGGAGTCTGCGGCAAGGCTTCCATTGACTCCGTGCGGGTCCGTTGTATCGAATCTCCCAATCCAGAATGCGTCATCGACCCCGAACTGCTCTGCCGCTTGCCGGATCAACTTCGTGCTGCGCAGCCGGTGTTCAGCAGAACTGGTGGATTGCATGCTGCGGGCCTCTTCAGCTTCAGCGGCGAATTACAGGTTCTCCGTGAGGATGTGGGCAGGCACAACGCGGTGGACAAAGTAGTCGGATGGGCGCTGGCGAATGATCGCGTGCCGCTCAGCGATTCGCTGCTGCTGGTAAGTGGGCGCGGCGGTTTTGAAATCGTGCAGAAGGCTTTGGTGGCGGGCGTTCCTGTGCTCGCCTCTGTATCGGCGCCATCCGACCTTGCGGTGAACCTCGCTCGAGAGTTCGGAATGACTCTCGTCGGATTCTTGCGCGGGCGCAGATTTGTTATCTACTCTGGACCGGAACGGCTCGCCTGTGCTGATCTCGGATCGGAGAAAGTGGAGGTGAAAGGGAATCGTGCCGCGTAACACCAGCCGCAACCAGTGAGCTTGCGAATGCAGTGGTCTTGGCTTGCTATTAGAGATAGATTCGCCTCGCCATCGTAGTTAAGAAATGGA
Organism: uncultured Acidobacteriota bacterium; assembly: GCA_963787715.1. Classification (GTDB taxonomy): domain Bacteria; phylum Acidobacteriota; class Terriglobia; order Terriglobales; family Acidobacteriaceae; genus TOLSYN. Next base: position 597,895 of record CAWBEC010000002.1, read on the forward strand.
GAAAAGCCATGGCCACAGATCGTCTCGCGAACCGCTGGGTTATTGCCGTAGCAGCGGTCATTATGCAGCTCTGCCTCGGTGCCGTTTACGGTTGGAGCGTCTTCGTCAAACCGCTGATCAGCACCGAACACTGGAGGCTCACGCAGGTTTCACTCACCTTCACTCTCGCCGTTCTCTGCCTCGGGGCGGGAACCGTCATAGGCGGACTATGGCAGGATCGTGTCGGCCCACGCCGGGTCGCCACCGTCGCCGGCATTCTATACGGTGTCGGATACATGGTGGCAGCATTTGGAGCTTCCCATCATTCCCTGGCCGGAATTTACCTTGGCTACGGCGTTATCTCAGGAATCGGCATGGGCATGGGTTATATCTGCCCGGTCGCCACTCTGGTGAAGTGGTTCCCGGATCGGCGCGGACTGATGACCGGAGTTGCCGTCTGCGGTTACGGCGCGGGCGCACTGGTGATGAGCCCGCTTGCCGCGCGGGGGATCCTTGCTGTGGGCGTGCCCACGACTTTCCTGACCCTGGGAATCATCTACCTGGTTGTGGTGGTGCTTACGGCCCAGTTTTACAAGAACCCTCCGCAGGGCTGGCGCCCTGCAGGATGGGAGCCGCGCTCTGCTGTTTCCAAGGCTGCCTCAACTTACGATTTCACGGTCAAAGAGGCGATGTCCACACCCCAGTTTTGGCTGCTTTGGATCATGCTCTTCCTGAACGTCTCTGCGGGAATCATGGTCATCAGCCAAGCTTCCCCCATGGCGCAGCAACTCGTTGGGCTCACCCCCGTAGCCGCCGCCGGCATCGTCGGTGTGATCTCAATCTTCAACGGCTTGGGACGCGTCTTTTGGGCAGCGGTTTCTGACTATCTCGGACGCGCCCGCGTCTATTTCCTGCTCTATCTCATTCAGGTCGGGGTCTTCTTCGCTCTGCCGCACCTGCACACGGCTGCGCTGTTCACCACGGCGGTCGCGCTTGTCGGGCTCTGTTATGGGGGCGGCTTCGGCACCATGCCCTCTTTCACCGCAGACTTCTTCGGTCCAAAGTACATGGGTGGAATCTACGGCTGGATCTTGCTCGCTTGGGGTGCCGGTGCAGTGCCGTCTCCCATTCTGATCGCCCGGGTTCGCCAGACCACCGGAAACTATGCGACTGCGATTCACGTCATCGCCATCGTGATGGTATGCTCGCTCGTCTTGCCGCTCATCGCTCGTCGCTCGAAACCCGAGCCTCTGAAGCCAGTTTCGGTACCGACTGAAAGGCACGTCGCTTAGCTTAACTCGGGGAACCTCAATGGCCGGACTCTTTTTGCCTGCGTCACAAGCGCGGGGAGCGAGTCCGGTTTCACTTCAAGCCAAGCCGCCAAAAGCCGTGCTGGAAGCAGATCTGATCGGCGCTGTTTTCGTTCCCATCACAACGGCCCTTTCTCACAAAGTGCCTGCTCTTTGAAACCTCTGCCGAACTTGTTGAATCTTTCATATGTCCATGCGCGGTTCGCAGTCGAGCCCTGGTCTAGTATTCTCGAAGCCGGAACCTTTGGAGAACTCATGTCTTCAACCATCTCCGCTACTAAGCTTGCGCAGTTTGGTGTCATCGGCCTTGGAGTCATGGGTCAGAATCTTGCGCTGAACATTGAAGATCACGGACAAAGCGTCGCGGTCTGGAATCTTGAACCCGAGTGGGTCGATCGTTTTGTGGCCGCAAACGAAGGCAAAAAGATTATCGGCAGCGCCGACCTGGCGCGCTTCGTTCAATCTCTGGAGCGCCCACGCCGGATGTTAATGATGATCAAGGCTGGCGACCCGGTGGACCAGATGCTCGAGCGCATTGCGCCGCTGCTCGAGCCAGGTGACATCCTCATCGATGGCGGAAACTCCTTCTTCAAGGATACCCAGCGCCGCGAGGCAGCCATGCGTGCCCGTGGGCTGAACTTCTTTGGCATGGGTGTTTCCGGCGGCGAAGAGGGCGCACGCCATGGCCCTTCGCTCATGCCCGGCGGTGACCGTGATGCCTACCAGCATGTGCAGAAGACGCTCGAATCCATTGCGGCCAAGAGCTCATCCGGAGCCTGCGTAACCTACATCGGTCCCGACGGCGCAGGGCATTTCGTCAAGATGGTTCACAACGGAATCGAATATGGCGACATGCAGTTGATTGCTGAGGCCTACGATCTATTGCGTCACTCGCTCGGACTGACCGCTGCGGAGATCGCCGTAGTTTTCTCGCAGTGGAACCGCGGCCCGCTTGCCTCCTATCTCATCGAGATCAGCGCCGCGATTCTGACGGCGGTCGATCCTGAAACCCACAAGCCTCTGGTAGATTTAATCCTCGATAAGGCAGGCCAGAAGGGAACCGGCAAGTGGACGGCGCAGGTTGCACTCGATCTTGGAGTTCCGATTCCCACCATCTCCGCCGCGCTCGATGCACGCGCGCTCTCCAGCATGAAGGATGAGCGCCTGGTAGCGAGTGCGCAGTATGGGCGCACTCCGGGCCGCTATAACGGAGGACCCGCCGAACTGATCGATGCAATTCATGACGCACTTTACGCCAGCAAAATCTGCTCCTATGCCCAGGGCATGAGCCTGATTGCAGCCGGCTCGCGCGAGTGGAACTGGGGTATCAGCTTGCGTGAGGTCGCCCGTATCTGGAAAGGTGGTTGCATCATTCGCGCGCTTCTTCTCGATCCGATCATGCAAGCCTTTGAGCATCGGCCCGCGCTGCCGAACTTGCTCCTCGATCCCGATTTTCAGTCGCGCATCGAAACCGCGCTTCCGGCCTGGCGCAGGGTCGTAGGCGAGGCCGCTGCTCTGGGAATCCCGGCGCCCGCATTCTTTGCCTCACTCGCCTACTTTGACGCCTACACCGCCGCGCAGCTTCCGCAGAATCTTACCCAGGCTCAGCGTGACTTTTTTGGCGCGCACACCTATCAACGCGCAGACCGTCCCGACGTTGGATTCATCCACTCCGATTGGAATGCGCTGATTCCGGGAGGTATTCGATGACACCGGTAATTGAAGCTGAGGTCGAACAGAAGCTACAGCGTCCCGCTCTGCCTCAGGCTGACCCTTGTACGCTGGTGATATTCGGTGCCAGCGGAGATCTCACCCGCCGCAAGCTGATCCCCGCCCTCTACGATCTTTGTGGCGAGGGCTGCATGAATGCACGCTTTGAGGTCGTCGGCACCGGCCGCACACCCATGACGGATGAGCAGTTCCGCGAGGCCATGCATGAGGCAGCAAAATCCTCCAAAGACGTTCGCGAATTCAGCGAGGAAAAATGGCAGTGTTTCGCCGTACGCCTGCACTATGTCGTCGGCGATCCCTCCTCTACCGGCTTTTACTCCGAGTTGCGTTTCTACCTGGAGCAGATGCAGCGAAACGGCTCCAGTAGCAACCTGCTTTTTTACGTCTCGACTCCCGCGTCGTTTGCAGGAGAAATCGTCTCCGGCCTGGCATCGGCGAAGCTCAACCAACCTGAGAAGGGATGGTCGCGCATCGTTCTCGAAAAACCATTTGGGCGCGATCTGGAGTCGGCGCGCTTACTGAACGAAGAGGTCCTCAAGGTCTTCGACGAGAAGAACGTTTATCGCATCGATCACTATCTCGGCAAGGAGACGGTACAAAACATTCTGGTCTTTCGCTTCGCCAACTCCATCTTTGAGCCGGTGTGGAATCGTAACTATATCGAGTACGTTGAGATCACCGCCGCCGAAACCCTCGGAGTCGAGCGGCGCGCATCGTTTTACGAGGAGACCGGAGCGCTGCGTGACATGGTGGCCAATCACATGCTCCAGCTTGTGGCGCTGACCGCGATGGAGCCTCCTGTCGCCTTCGATGCCGACTCCGTGCGCGAGCAGAAGGTGCAGGTCTTCCGCAGCATCCCCGCCATGACGCTCGACGGGGTGGCAACAAAAACCGTGCGCGGCCAATACGGACCGGGCCGCATCGGCGGCGCCCCCGTCCCCGGCTACCGCCAGGAGCCTGGCGTCAATCCCAATTCAACAACAGAAACCTTCGCCGCCGTTCGTCTTCTTATAGAAAATTGGCGTTGGGATGGAGTCCCGTTTTATCTCCGCACCGGCAAGCGTATGGCCAGTAACATCACCGAGATTCAGGTGCACTTCAAACGCACTCCACAGGCCCTGTTTTCCGGGACTCAGACCCAAAAGTTTGGCCCCAACACCGTCTTCCTGCGCATTCAGCCCGATGAAGGTATCTCATTTTCCTTCGGTGCCAAGCGCCCCGGCACTCCTATGAGTACCGTCCCCGTGAAGGCCGACTTCTCTTACTCGGAGGCCTTCGGCAAAACCCCAGTCGCCTATGAAACCCTGATCCTCGACGCCATGCGAGGCGATGCCACGCTCTTCACCCGGCGCGATGAAGTAGAAGCGGAATGGAAGATCATCACACCCATTGAAGAAGCCTGGGCACAACTTCCACCTCCGAACTTCCCCAACTATGCCGCTGGCTCGGACGGTCCCGAAGAATCACTCTACTTACCGAAGGCCTCCGGCCATTGCTGGATGTCGATGCTCAAGCAGGAGTCTGCCGATGCCAGCTGAACGTTTTCGCCTCGCCGAAGCCGAAATCCTGGTTGGCGCCGATCTCGAGGAGACGATTCGCATCGCAGCCGGACAGTTCGCCGCACTCGCACGCAAAGTCGCCGCCGAGCGAGGTGTGTTCAACGTAGCTCTTTCGGGCGGCGGCACGCCGCGCCCTCTTTTCAAGCTTCTTGGCGCCGAGCCCTTCGCCGGACTGATCCCCTGGAATGCTATTCACTTCTTCTGGGGAGACGAGCGTAATGTTCCTCCTAGCAGCCCGGAGAGCAACTATTTAATGGCCCGCGAGTTGCTTCTATCCAAGGTTCCAGTCTTGCCCGCGAACATCCACCGCATTGCCGCCGGAGACGGCACCGCCATCGAGGCCGCCGATCTCTACGAGCGAACTCTGCGCGAAAAACTTCCCGTGGAGAACGGACTGCCCCGCCTCGATTACAACCTCCTTGGCCTTGGTTCCAACGGACACACCGCCTCGCTCTTCCCCCACCGCCCGCCCCTTCACGAGCGCCAGCGCCTCGTGGTGGCCGATCATGTCGATGAAGTCCACTCGTGGCGCGTCAGCCTTACTGTTCCCGTCCTCAACAACGCTGCTCAGATTACCTTCCTCGTCGCCGGCGAAGAAAAAGCTCCGGTCGTTGAAAAGGTCCTTGAGGGCCCTCGCGATCCCCAAGAAACGCCCGCGCAACTCATCACGCCCACCAACGGAGCACTGACCTGGATTCTCGATTCCGCCGCAGCCAACCGCCTCACTCGCCCTGCTCCGCACGAGAAGACTCCGAGCTCCCGCTGAGCTCCTCCCCAAAAACCTCCCGCATCTGCGAATCTCAGAATTCCACAACTTTTCCCGGCGAACGTTTGACGTTCGGCTTCACGGCTGTTTACAATCTCTTTGTATTTCACTGCAAAGCGCGTCAGCGCCGCAACACTCCTCAGTAGCTCAATGGCAGAGCATTCGGCTGTTAACCGAAGGGTTGTAGGTTCGAGTCCTACCTGAGGAGCCATTCTTCATTTTGGCCGTTTTCCAACGTTTCGCGTTCCGGCGGTTTCTTCATCATTTCGCTCCAAGTGCTAAATAATTCAAAGGGTTGTCTGTATTCGACGGAAAGCTTTCCGTCGCGCCAAGTCGAGTTCGATATCACAAAATTAAGCAGTTGCCGTTTCTCACCCGCAGACTGCATTTCGAACAGTTCTCGCGCCTTTGCCGCGAGTTCGAGTAGCTGTGCGCTTTCGATCACGTACGACTTTGGGGCGCTCGACTCGTGTTCCAATATGCAGCGTGACAAGCGTGCTTGCTCCTGATTCATCGATCCGGCATGCCGGTCGTACATCTCCGGCAGGATCCGGCCGTCCAGTCGGTCCTGATACATGGCGTCGAGCCGCTTCTGAATTCGTGCGAGTTCCTCGTGCAAGCGGGCTGCCGCCTCAAGATGGAATCTCTGCTCCTCCTTACTGCTTTCCTGGATTGTCACAACTGCCCAGTCGACGAACTCGGTTGGCAACGTGATCTTGCCGATTGCTTCGCCATAGGCGGTCTCAAGCAATTCCTGTTTCACATACTTCTCTGAACAATGAGCTTTGTTGTGTGTGCAGCGATAGTACACGTAGCGTCCTTTCTTAATTTCGCCAACAAGTGCGCAACCGCAGTGCCCACACCGAATCAATCCAGCGAACGGGAGATCGTTCTTTACGACATGGTAGCGGTAAGCACAACGGTGGTTAAGCATTTCCTGGACCTTCTCCCAGAGCTCCGAAGTGATGATCGGGGCGTGACTACCTCTGTACGACTGACCGTCCCAATCGAACTCGCCCATGTAGATCCGGTTGTGGAGGATCGCTTGCAAAGTTGCTTTGTTCACGGGGCGTCCACTGCTTCGAAAAGTCAAGCTTGCAGATTTAGCCCATTTGGCCAATTGCTTCAGCGAGTAGTTTCCCGTTGCATACAGTTCAAAGCAGCGGCGAACCAGATCTGCGCGCTCTGGATCAGGGCTGATTCCCCTCTTTCCTGACGGGAGCACAATGTTCTGGTATCCGATGGGCGCAAACGAGGGCCAGATTCCTTCTGACGCCTTCTGGCGCTGGCCCTTTCTCACCTCCTCCCTGAGGTTATCGATATAGATCTTGGCCATGAAAGACTTAATTCCATAAACGAACTTCTCCGACGAACCGGAGTCCTTCGAGATGACACACCCCTCCTTTACGAAGTGAAGTTCGCGCTCCAGCTCCTCCATGATCACGTAATCTTTCATATTCCGATGGAGCCGGTCGGTCTTCTCGGTGAGAATGCAGAGATCGGGATGTTCAAGGAGGAATTTGACCATCTCACCGAATGCAGTCCTGCCACTCGTTTTCGCCGTTTCAACGTCCACGAATTCCTTTAGGATCTGAATCCCGTTCCTCTCCGCGTAGTCACGAATCAACTTCATCTGGGCTTGAATAGAGTAGCCCTCCTTCTCCTGCTCCTTGGACGACACACGCGCATACAGGACGGCACGCTTCTCTACTCGCTCGGTTGTGAATATTGTGATTGGCTTTCGCTTCATTGGTGTTTTTCCTCGACGACCACAAACTCGTTTAGTTTTGCGTATTCCTGGACGAGCTTCTGTTGTGATTGAATGGAGTAGCCTTCCTTCTCCTGCTCCGTGGATGACACTCGCACATACAGTACGGCGAGCTTCTTGGGTCTTTCAGTAGTGGGCTTTACGATCGGTTCACGTTTCATTTGTTATTTACCTCTTTGGAATTGACTTCTTGCAATGACTTATAGGTCGTGTGCAGCCTTGCTCCATTGAAGCGCGAAGCCACAGTTCGATTATTGGGACTCGCCATTGCCTCCATTCACATCAACCTAGACGAATGGCGAGGCCCCGCACTACTTGCTCTTGGCGTACGATTCGAAGCAACGTTTGATTAACTCAACGCAACTTGGGTCGGGGACGATGACTCGCTTCCCGGAGGAAAGCAGTGCGTTCATATAGCCGATCGGCGCCACTGTGGGTGCCCAAATCATGCTCTGACTTGCGATGTGGAGTTCCCGGTCGAGCTCGCGCGCACGCGCGACATCCGATAAGTTGCGAGTCAAACGGTCAAGAGTGTCGACCACGATACAACGGACTTCGGGATGTTGTCTCAGGAACTCATACATCTGTGTTAACGCTGTGCCATTTAGTTCGTTCTTTGCGTGGCGATTGATGGGAGGCATTAGCACTGGTCTGCCATGCGTGCAGGAGGCGAAAGAACTCCGCGATATTGACAGCACAAGCGCGAGCCTGTTCGGGTGCTAGGATTTGGTTGGTGGCAGAGAGAAAAGCAGCTTGCGTTTTGGCAAGAATGTCATCTGACGGCGCCATGCGGGCTCCATGCGGAACGCCAGCGCCTGAGTCTCACAGGTCACATTGACGGATGAGAATGGGTGGGAGTGGCTCTAGTCCCAAGAGTCCACTGTGAGCACGGGAAATCGATTTAAACTACAAAGGGGTGGCTGTGTTCAAAACTCCTCCCTCTAGTTCATCTTGGTGTGCGGGCGATCACTCGCCCCACCCCAACTCTTGTGCTATCTGCTCCAACTGAAGCTTCTGCGGAGCATTACTTCTGACGATCACATGAGTCGATGGTTCTGGAAATACCCAATTCGGAACGAAGCATCGACCGGATGTCATTTTCAGGAATCACGAATCGGAAGCTCTTTCCGGCGCGGAGCACCACGAGGCGAGCACGGCCCTTGCCAATTTCGCCGGTGATCCCTAGCTCGAAAAAACCATGCCTTAGGCCTTGCAACAACTCACTAAACAACTGCGTGAAGAATTCATTTACTGGACCCATCGCCACCAACCCCGAGTCGATACGATCACATGAGTCGATGATTCTGGAAATACCCGATTCGAAACGAAGTATCGACCGGATCTCATCTTCAGGAACCACGAATCTGAAGCTCTTTCCGGCGCGGAGCACCAACAGGCGAGCGCCACCGCCCTTGCCAATTTCACCGGTGATCTCTAGCTCGAAAAAACCATGCCTTAGACCTTGTAACAACTCACTCAGCAACTGCGTGAAGAATTCATCTACTGGACCCATCGCCACCGATCCCGAATCGATACAGGGCAGCTTCTTTACTTACCCATATCAACCCTAAGTATCAGACTCCCGGCAGTCCTGAATCACGAACTTGATAGAACCGCCTGTCACTGTTGTGCCGGATTCCTTCGATCGTGTCAATAGTTGAGTATTCGTAAAAGATTGAAAACAAACCATTTGTCATATCGCGGATATGATAAACATTTTACACGGTGCCTATTTTTTCAAATGGTTAGCGGTCGACCAAGAAGCCCGCGCATAATGTTTCGCGCTGTGGGCCTAAGGCAAAATGTTTCTCAGCCAAAAGTGCAAATAAGCTGGCTTGGACGCAGTTCTCCGAGTTCACTCGTTCTCAAACCCTCTCAATTGGATCGCAATTCAGTTGGGTTCTGGTCAAGTATCAAGTTAGCGGTACCCTCCAGATCTCGAAGGCTATTCAGACATGTGAACAAGTCCCACCGAGGGCGCGGCCCGGCTGTTTCAATAAGCCAACGACGGAGTTCGTATCCTCACGGTATCGACGCCGACTGGATCATATTTGGTAGCCAGGATCAAGGTGCGCACCCCGTGAATCTCGGGCGATGGCAGAAAACAGCTTCGCAGCAGACCATAGGTGTGCAATTTCAGCAGCTACTGACATTCCTGCACGTCACCCTTTCGGCCTAGTACATTCTTGGTTCCGCGTGCATCAACCAGGTTCACTTCCAGACCATGCTTTTGCAGAACATCATGCACTGCGATGCAGTAAACTCCGGTCAATTGCATCACCACCGTGCGGATCTGGCTTGCGCAGCCGTGGCGGAGATCCGAGTCCTGCCGAGTTCTTCAATATTCGGCACCTCTCGATCCCAACGTTCTCCGCCCCTAGCGGTAAACGTGAATGGCACTTTATAACGATGTTGTTGTTCTCCGCCGACGGGTTTGCGCCATGTGTGACGCGGTTTTCTGTATCTGCCCGCGCTGTGACCGTGGCCAACACTATTGCAGCCCGCTGTGTCGCAACGAGGCGCGTCGGCAGCAACGGCGTTTCGCGAACCGACGCCATCAGCAGAGCCCGGAAGGACGAGAAGACCATCGCGACCGGCAGCGGGAGTACAGGCGACGTTGCCGGATCCGGTCACGCGTGACGGATCAAGGTTCCACCTCAGTCTCCCTCCCGAGCAAAATATCTACGTGGGATACGAGATCAGTGCGGACTGCTACCCGAGTTGGCTTCACCGCCGATACCGTCCAGATGCCGAACCCATCTGGGACGCCCGATCGGCTTCTTTACTGTGCGTGGTGCGGTTGCCGGGGCCATTTCGGCGATTAGTCCATCAATCCCGCAATTGTCAGGGTGCGAACTCGAAAGAGTCCAGAAGGTGTATGTAGCTCTGGCATCGCTTTTAGACGAACGACGTCATTCGTTGTTTTCAGGTGTGTAGGATGCATTCATTTTCGTCTGCTCTTGTTCGATTGCCAATTCGCGCCGCCCAGTATGTTCGCATGTCCACCGAACATCAACAATATTCACCCGAAAACCAAAATGAAGTTGTGCAGCGCTATGCCGCGAGCCGTGGCATGGAAATAGTACGGACATACTCCGACCACGGTCGAAGTGGTCTGAGCCTCTCCGGTCGCGAGGCACTCAAGAGGTTGCTCGACGATGTGAGGGACAAACGTGCCGACTTCACGGTGGTACTGGTCTATGACGTGAGCCGTTGGGGAAGATTTCAAGACGCCGACGAAAGTGCTTATTACGAGTACATGTTGAAGACCGCAGGAATCACTGTGCACTATTGCGCCGAACAGTTCGAGAACGATGGCAGCCTATCCTCCGCGATTCTTAAGACGCTGAAGAGGACCATGGCTGGCGAATACAGTCGTGAACTGTCTGTGAAAGTCTTTGCCGGACAATGCCGATTAATTGAACTCGGTTTCCGGCAGGGCGGATCTGCCGGCTATGGACTTCGACGCCAACTGATAGATCGCGATGGAAATGAAAAGGGTCTTCTCGGACAGGGGGACCGCAAGAGCCTTCAGACGGACAGGGTCATACTTGTTCCCGGTCCGGCGAACGAAATCGAAGTGATTCGGGGGATCTACACCAGATTTACAGAGCACGACGAGAATGAACTTAAGATTGCTGCAGCACTGAACCGCCGCGGACTCTTAAGCGACTTGGGCCGACCTTGGACACGAGGAACTGTTCATCAACTCCTGACAAATCCAAAGTACATCGGCGTTAACGCCTACAACCGGCGGTCGTTCAAACTCAAGAAGAAGCGCGTTGTGAATCCTCCTGACATGTGGATTCTTCGCGAAAATGCGTTTACTCCGATCATATCCGCTGAGCAGTTTGCAAAAGCTCGCTCCATAATCGACGCGCGACACTTGCATTTGAGCGATGAGGAATTGCTCGCACGCCTCAAGAGCTTGCTGCATCGCGTCGGGAAATTGTCTGGCATCATGATTGATGAAACAGAGGACATGCCGTCCAGCTCTACATATGCGACGCGCTTTGGTGGTCTTTATCGGGCATATCAACTGATCGGCTGGAATTGCGAACGAGATTCACGCTATATCGAGGCGAATCGCTGGCTACGAAGTGAATACCCGAAGCTCGTTGCAAATATAGTGGACGAACTCAGATCAGCTGGTGCTGAAGTGTACGCAGACCCAGTATCCGACCTTCTGACAATTAACGGCGAGTTTACAGCTTCGCTTGTACTAGCAAAGTCCCACACGACCGCTGCACAGTCACAACGATGGCACGTCAGATTTGATGCAGGACATCTCGCCGACGTCACTATCACCGCACGACTCACTCCCGACAATCGCTCCATTCTCGATTATTATCTTTTCCCAAACATAGACATTGTTTGGCGTGATCTTCGGCTCGCGCCCGAAAACGGAGTTGCCCTCGATCTATATCGATTTGACAACCTACAGTTTTTCTTCGGGCTTGCTAAAAGGTTTTTGCTCGAGGATGTCCCATGAACGAGCAAACGGTAACACTAATACCTCTCAGTGAGATACGTGTTGTTAACCCAAGGTCGCGCAACAAGGTGATGTGGCAGTCGATTGTTCAGAGTATCAAGACTGTGGGTCTGAAGCGACCGATCACTGTTGCAAGGTGCGACGACGGAGAAGACGAAGGCGTGCGCTATAACCTTGTTGCAGGCCAGGGACGCATGGAGGCATTTTTCGCGCTGGGAGAAAGGATGATTCCGGCGGTCATCATCGACGCGACAAACGAAGAACGCCAGTTGATGAGCCTAGTTGAGAACATAGCTCGACGCCCGCCCTCGGCTCGCGCAATTCTTTACGAGGTTCGCGCACTACGTAAACGAGGTTACAAGAGTGATCAAATTGCAGCTAAGTTGGGGGTCGACCGTCCCTACATTTCCGGAATCAGCCGTCTTTTGGACAAGGGCGAGGAGCTGTTAATTGAGTCTGTTGAGGCAGGCCGGATTCCCTTGAGTATAGCTGTCGAGATTGCCGTTGGAAATGATGAGAGCGTGAGCAAAGCACTTTCAGAGGCTTATGAAAGTGGAGAACTTCGCGGCGCAAAAGTTCGAGCTGCCCGGCGTGTAATTCTTAAGCGGATAGCAAAACAACGACGCACAGGCAAAATACAAGCGCCGCGCCGTCAATTGACCGGAGAGGCTTTAGTTCGCGAATACAAAGAGAAGGTCCGCGAGCAGAAACGGCTAATAGCGAAGGCAGAGCGCACCCGGGAAAGTCTGATTCTGCTCTCCTCCGCGATGCGGACTCTTTTTAACGACGAAAACTTCTCCACGATGTTGCGAGCAGAAGGGTTGCAGAGTATCCCCAGTGAACTCGCGACAAGGATCGAATAGGAAAACAGTGATGACAACTTCTACTCGCTCTGCGTTTCAGAACGGAATTACCACCCTCCCACTTGCGTCGATTGTCACACAGCGGGAAGTCTCGGACGACACACAAAAAACGAACATCTTCAAGCAGATTGCCGCGTCGATTCAGGAGATCGGCCTCGTTGAACCACTCGCAGTTTTTCCCCAAGAGAGAGGGTTTCTTTTACTGGACGGGCATCTCCGTCTACTAGCACTCAAAACGCTCGGGGCGACCGAAGCCAAATGTCTGATTGCGACTGATGACGAGGCGTACACGTACAACAAGCGAGTGAACCATATTCCACCGGTTGCGCAGCATTTTATGCTCCTGGAAGCACTAAAAAGTGGAGTTTCTGAGAAGCGCATCGCAGTAGCGCTCAATGTTGATGTAGCGGCCATTCGCAGCAAAACTCATATGCTGGACGGCATCTGTCCAGAGGTTGTTGCCATTCTGCGCGATAAACATCTAAGTCCGGTCGTATTTACTATGTTGCGGAAGATGAAGCCGGCAATCCAAATTGCTACTGCGGAATTGATGAGTCTGAGAAACGACTTCACCGTGTCCTTTGCTAGGACTCGGCTCGCGATGACGCCGCCCGGGCTGCTGGTTGAGGCACCTTCCGCTCGCAAGGTAAAAGCTGATGCGCTCGTTGCCAATGCGATCCTCGAGGAGGATACCGAGAATCTAGTCAGAAACCTCAAGTCGGTTGAGGAGTCCTATGGAACTGACATCCTCGCGCTTACCGTCTGTTGCTCCTATATTCAGAAGCTTCTAGATAACGAAAAAATTGTGCGCTATCTCGACAAGAATCACGCTGGCGTGCTCGAGACATTGAAAGCTCTGTTAAAAGATGTTCGAACGCGATCCTCGGAGAGGACCGCCGCATAGATCCTTTCTTCCTTTGTCGTGCGCCATGATTGCGGAGAGGCAGCCATGGATGAGCGGAAGACCGAGTCTTCGACGATCGGATGCGTGCCGCACCTGCCCCGCTGGATCTTATTTGGACCAGCTCGCGGTCCGTTTAAAGTCAAATCCAGAAATCATTCTCGTTCAATAGATAGGTGATCGTAATCACGGATATAGCAACGGTCACGACGACTCGGATTACCCAGTGGATGTCTTTCACGTTCGAGGCTCGCTCCTGGGCTTTTTCTGCTCGGGACCGGAAACCCGGTAATAAACGAGAGTAGGTTTAGCACGACACGGAAAGGGACTACTGCCAGTCCCTTTCCTCTCCAATGGCGCCACCACCAGCACTAAACCAGTCTTTGCGGCTGCCATCTCGGATGGATAGTCAATGGGCACCTATCTGCAATGGCGAATTTACTGGAACCTCGGAAAAGAACCCCGGGGCTATGGCTGTCATCTGACACGACATGGGCGGCGTCTTTCCTGTTGGCCAATTTCAAGCTATATTCTGTCCAGAAAATTAGAAACATCTGTGTGATCACTCTCGGTGTGGCGTCATGTCTCCGCTCCCGAAAACATCGGTTTTAGCCGTACTGGAATTGCAGCCTTGGACGTAAAATCAGGTTAGGGCAGTCTTCAAAGTCTGTAGACTTCAGCGAGCTAGTGTAGATTGGTGGTGACACCCAGAAACTTTCAATATCTGAGCGAAGAGCACTATGACCCGGCCCGATGATCCTGCGTCCATGAGCAGCGGCTGTCCCTCAATCGGTTTTCCCGCCGCATCACCAGCTTTGGAAGCATTCGGCATCAAGTTCTCTCCTGGCGGTGCGCACATCAGTCGAACGATGATGCTCGTGGAACTCGGTGCCTTGTTGGCCAACGTTCCACCCGGCTCCGGTACTGCCGATTACCGCGACGCCGTTCTTCAGCGTAACGTGCTGGGTAAGACCACGGACAGCACGCGGAGGGAGTCTCTGCGACGCCTCAGAGAGTTATACGCCATTGATGAAGCGACACCACTTTTTGGGCTCCTGCGAAAACTACTAAGCTATCGATGCTACGAGTCTGCCACTGCTTGCCATCCAGGTAGCCTGGTCGCGCGACCCGCTTCTGCGAGCCACGACCCCGCCCGTCATCAACGCCGCCGAGGGCGAACGGGTTAAGACGACCAGCCTCGCGCAGGCGTTCGACTCCGCGTTTCCGAATCAGTATTCGGGGCTTAGTAGAGACCAGACTGCGCGACATGCCGCCTCCTCGTGGACTCAGTCTGGACACCTCGCCGGCCGCGCGAAAAAGATTCGCCATCGGATACAGCCCGCAGTCGTGGCCGTCGCTATGGCCTTGTTCCTTGGGGATACCGCCGGGTATCATGGAGCCGCAGTCTTTTCCAATCCTTGGGCTCGCCTCTTGGACATGAACCCCGATCGCGCAAAGGCGATGGGCATGGAGGCCCATCGGGCTGGACTCCTCAATCTCCGCGCAGTGGGTGAAGTGATTGAATTGAGCTTCCCCCTGCTCGCCGAATTCCAAGAGCGTCTACCATGAGCAACATTGACCGTCTTCTTTCTAACTACTCCCGGCAAGTGCGCCTGCCTTGGTCGGCCAACATGTCCGGCAAACAGCGCATTTGGTTCGCGGTTTACCCGCCTGCTGAAGAGCGGCGCGTGCGGGCCAGGTTGCCGCAGTTTGAAGCACTCACGCTTGAGGCCAAGCACGGATGGTCCACGGTTGACCTCACACGCCTGCTACCGGAATTCCTCGCCACACATAAATACCGGGAGTCGATCTTTCAGAATCCCCAGCATCTGCGGGCGGGAACTGAACTCGAAATTCGCGCCGCTGCCCTCGTAAATGAGGCATGTTCTCGCGAAGAAGCCGATGCCGGCAGCGTTGTGGCCATCACGGGGCTGGCTTCGCTATTTGACTTTATGCGTGTTTCCAGTCTGATTGAGCGCGTTGAAGACAGCGTGCAAGGACGCCTGCTGGTTTTTTTCCCGGGCGAATACGCCGGTAACGTGTATCGCTTCATGGATGCACGTGATGGCTTCAACTACATGGCCGTTCCGATCACTTCAGCCGAGAGCTTTATTACCCCATGATGATTAACCGCGAACTCTATTTCCGCGATCCCACAACCGTCGAACTGCTCAATAACGGCGTCTCGAAGGTATCCGAAATTGGCCGGGACGAGCGCCAGATCAAGACCCTACGTTTCGAGTTGGAGACCTTTGTCTGCGATGGTGAATACGCCCGCGGACTGGAGCGGATTCTCAAGGCCTACCTGGATGGACTTGGGCGGGAGGAGCAGAAGGCCGTCTGGGTAAGCGGCTTCTTTGGCAGCGGCAAATCTCATCTGGTTAAAATGCTGCGCTATCTTTGGGAGGATTATCACTTCGCTGACGGCGCGACAGCCCGTTCGCTTGTGACGTTGCCTGTGGAGGTCAGAGATCTATTCACGGAACTCAGCAATCGCAGCAAACCACTGGGCGGTTTGCGCGCTGCGGCTGGCACGCTCGGTGCTGGCTCCATGGACAATGTCCGGCTCGCCTTCGTGCAACTGGTCCTCAGATCTGCAGGTCTCCCAGAAGATCTTGCCCATGCGAGATTTGTGCTCTGGCTCCGTTCTTCTGGCTTGGAAACGCCGGTCGCCGCGGCGCTAAAGAAGAACAACTGCGATTTGCTTGAGGAAGTGGTGAATCTGAATTATTCGGTCCCCCTCGCCGAAGCACTACTGTCTGCCGACCCGAAATACGGAACGGTGGCCAATGTCCAGGCGGCGATGCGTGACGGCTTTCCCGAGATCACCTCGCCCACCATGGGCCAGGCGCTCGACTTCGTTCAACAGGTCTTCGGCGAGAAAAACAATCTTCCCTGCACTCTGCTCGTCGTCGATGAAGTTCAGCAGTTTCATCGGCGAGAAAATCCAGCGTGCGATGGATCTGCAAGAGATCGCCGAGCATTGCTCCACCAAGCTGAATCAGCGTCTTCTTTTGGTTGGTACTGGCCAGTCCGCATTGAATACCACGCCCAGCCTGCAGCGGCTCCAGGCTCGCTTTGCTGTGCGAGTGCAGTTATCGGATACCGATGTTGAAAGTGTCATTCGCAAGACCGTTCTCCGCAAGAAACCGGAGAACGAGCCAGCCATCTCACAGTGTTTGAAAGACAATCAGGGCGAACTCGCCCGAGAACTCCAGAACACTCGCTTTGCCTCCACCCAGGAAGACGAAAAGTTCTTCGTGGCCGATTACCCGCTGCTATCCACACGTCGGCGGTTCTGGGAAAAGGTGTTACGCAACACCGACCATTCAGGAACCAAGGCCCAGTTGCGCTCCCAATTGCAGATTGTCTTCGAGGCGACACGACAAACCGCAGCCGCTCCCGTAGGTACTGTGGTGCCGGCAGACTTCATCTACGATCAGATTTCAACCGACCTCCTCAACTCCGGCGAACTGGAACGCGAGTACGACGAGATCATTCGCAAGCAGCGCGACGGGACCAAGGAAGGCGATCTCCGGTCCAGCCTATGCGCCCTGATCTTCCTTATCGGCAAACTTCCTCGCACGCCTGGTGCTGACGATGGCGTCCGCGCAAACGCCGAAACGCTCGTGGACCTACTCGTCAGCGACCTGAAAGACGACCGGCCAAAGCTGGAGCAGCAAGTTCCCAAATTGCTCAAGCAACTCGTGGATGCCGGCCAGGTTATGGCGGTAGAAACCGAATTTCGCCTTCAGACCAGGGAGGGCGCGCGTCTGGACGCACGACTTCAATCGCCGCCGCGCCGCCGCACTTAACGACGACGAGCGCATCAATTCCAAACGTGCTGAACTGCTACGTGAGGGAACAAAGCAGGCTCTGAAGCCGGTATCGCTACAGCAGGGGACCTCCCGTCAACCGCGCAAACTCCAATTCGAGCTTTCCTCCAGCCGTCCGTCTTCCAGCAGTGACGAGGTCACCCTCTGGATGCGGGACGGATGGAGCGACGACGACAAATCCATCCTGAATGAAGCCCGCGCTGCCGGAGTGAACAGTCCATTGCTTTTCGGTTTCCTGCCGCGTCAGCACCACGAGGAGTTGCGGCAGGCCATCGCCTCGCACATTGCCGCCCAGGAAACGCTGGATGCGCATGGCCCGGCCACCGGGCCGGAGGCTATCGAGGCTCGCAAGGCGGTCGAAACGCATCTGGAAGTCGCACGGCAACGCATTCAGGAACTGCTCGGTAACGTTATCGGCGGCGCCAGGGTCTTTCTAGGTGGTGGGACGGAGGCCAACGGCATCGAACTCGCCGATAAGGTTCAGGATTCGGCAGATAGCGCCCTGGTGCGGCTATTCCCGCAGTTCTCCGAAGCGGATCACGCAAATTGGGGGCAGGTCGTCAGCCGCGCGCGCACAGGTGATGTTGGCGCACTATCGCAGGTGGGCTACCAAGGCGAAGTCACCAAGCATCCCGTTTGCCGTCGCGTAATCGATCTCATCGGAGCCGGCAAAAAGGGCAAGGAGATCAAGGCGCACTTTCGAGTCCGCGCCATTCGGCTGGCCAAGAGATGCTATCAGATGGCGCGCTCTACGTCATGCTGGTTGCCGGCAACCTTCGCGCCACGGTCAATGGTCAGCCGGTTCAGGCGCAGTCCCTTCCGCAGAATCAGGTTGGCGTCGCCAGTTTCTACGTGGACGTACCGCCGCTCAATGTGCAGCAGCGGCTTGATCTTAAGGCGCTGTTTCAGAAAATCGGCGTCAGCACTCAGAATGGCAAGGAATCCGAAGCCGCTGCGCAATTCCTGCAAAAGCTACTCGCGCTGGCGGAATCCGCTGGCGGCAGCGCGCCCTGGCCGCAGTCTCCCGATACGCAGGATATGCGTGCCCTGCAAATGCTCAGCGGCAATGCGCAATTGCTCAAGATTCACGAGCAAAAGGATGATCTATCCGCCAAACTCGCCATATGGAAGAAGAACGCCGACGCGATCGCCAAACGCTGGCCCTCGTGGGAGCGGATTGCTCGATTTTTAGTGGCTTCGCCGCGAGCCTGCCGGAAGCGGAGGCGTGTACCAAATCCATCGCGGCCATCACTGACGGTCGCACCCTACTGGCGGATCCCGACCCTGTACCGGAATTGACCAAACAGCTCGCTACTGCCCTGCGCACCGCACTCGGCAAGTTGCAGGGCGACCTTTCTACCGCGTTCACAACCGGCATAACCGACTTGCTGCGTCACAAGTGTGGAGCCGCCTAAGTGACGAACAACGGACCGCGCTTGTCACTACCTGCCAACTCACACCACCCACGAAAGAGACGTTCGGCACCGATAACGAGATCCTCTCCGCGTTGCGCGTTAGCACCCTGGCCGACCGGCGGAATCTGCTTGACGCTGTGCCCCAACGCTTCTCCCGAGCGTTGGACGAGGCTAGCCGCCTACTGGAACCAAAGGCGCAGCGCGTGGTGCTGCCGGGTGCGACTATCCATAACACTACCGAGTTGGAACAGTGGCTCAAAGACGCTCGCGAGCTGGTGAAGAAAAACTGAGAGACGGACCGGTGACTTTATGAGCAGCCTTCCTACGAATCTCCGCCGCCAGTTGGAAAGCGCGATCACGCAGGCCCGCAAGATCGCCACGGGCGGCGCGCGCAAGGCGCTTGAGGCACTCGCAGTGCATGAGCCTGATCCCTACCGGCACATGAGATGAAACACAGCGCGATCTGCGGCGCAAACTCCGAGCCCAGGCCAAGCAACTGGGAGATGGCGAAAGCCAGACGCGGCGGGGTTTCTACGAGATCAAACATCTCGCCGAGAAGCTCGCCTATGACCAGTGGCATCGGATCCTCTTCGCCCGCTTTCTTATGGAGAACGATCTCCTCATCTCGCCGGAGCATGGGGTGTCCGTGACGCTGGACGATTGCGAGGAACTCGCTCCGTCGCTTGGGCTCAAGGACGCCTGGGCCGTAGCGGCCCGCTTCGCGGCGACGGAACTGCCTGAGATCTTCCGCGCCGATGACCCCGCGGGCGCTGTGGAATTGCCGGTGGAGGACCGCAATCCACTCGTCAATCTCGTCACGGGTTTGCAGGTGGAGGTTTTCACCGCCAGCGATAGCCTAGGATGGTGTTACCAGTTCTGGCAGGCGGAGCGGAAAGACGAGGTCAACGCCGCCGGCAACAAGATCGGTGCCGACGAGCTGCCGGCGGTCACGCAGTTGTTCACCGAAGACTACATGGTGGACTTCCTGCTCGATAACACACTTGGCGCGTGGCACGCGGGCAAGGTTCTCGCTGCTAAGCCAACACTGGCCGAAGCCGCCCAGAGTGAAGAGGAACTCCGCGACGTCAGTGGCATTGCCCGGATGTCCGTGGAAGTACTTGCGCTTCATCACAGAAGGACGGCAGGTGGACGCCTGCTGCTGGTACGTTCGACGGCTGGCCGAAGACGGCGAAGGAACTCAAGTGCCTCGATCCGTGCATGGGCAGTGGACATTTCGTGGTGGGGATGTTTGAGCGGTTGGTAGCTTTGCGCGTCGCTGAGGAAAAACTGGAAGAATCGGCGACGGTGGCCGCGGTCATCAGGGATAACCTGTTCGGCTTGGAGATTGACCCGCGCTGCACCCAGATTGGAGCGTTCAATCTGGCGCTGGCGGCGTGGCGGCGCGTCGGCTACTGCACGCTACCGGCGATGAACATCGCCTGCTCTGGCCTCGTTCCGAATGCAAAGATGGAAGACTGGCTGAAGTTGGCCGGAGACGATGACCGGCTGCAGAACGGCATGGACAGTCTCTACCGGCTATTCAAAGACGCCTCTGTGCTGGGAAGCCTCATCAATCCACGCGCTGCCAAAGGCAATTTAATCGAGGCTGGGTTCCATGAGCTTCAACCGCTGCTGAAAACCGCACTGGCGCATGAGACTAAGGACGATACAGCGCATGAAATGGCGGTGACGGCACAAGGCTTGGCCAAGGCGGCGGAAATTCTTGCCGGCCAGTTCTCTCTTGTCGCGACCAATGTGCCCTACCTCGGACGTGGAAAACAAGACGAGGTATTGGTGGATTACTGCGATCGCGTTCATCCTGAAGCCAAAGCCGACCTCGCCACGTGTTTTGTGGAACGTTGCTTATGTTCTTGCTTGCGAGGTGGAAGCATCGCTCTCGTGACACCACAGAATTGGCTTTTTCTCGGAACGTACAGAAAGCTTCGTCAAAGGCTGCTTCAAGAAATACAGTGGGACGCGGTAGCGCGCCTCGGCGAACATGCCTTTGACAGCTCGCAGGCAGCAGGAGCTTTCGTCGCTATGCTGGGCTTGACCAATATGACGCCAACAGCGGCACATGAGTTTGCTGGTTTCGATGCGGCCGAGCAATCCGTCCCGAATGCCAAGGAAAGCCAATTGATAAAAGGCCTACTGCGAATGATTGAACAGCGCGAGCAGTTGAGCAACCCAGACGGTAGGGTGGTTATAGGTGAAACCGTGCGTGGAAGTCTCCTCAGTGAATTCGCTGATTCATATTGGGGTCAGGGCACTGGTGACTTTCTCCGATTCGGGCGCAACTTCTGGGAAGTGCCTCAAGTAACGCGTGCCTACGATTTCATGCAGAGCACGGTAATATCGACGAAAGCATGGGGGGGGCGTGAGTTCGTTATCTTTTGGCAAGAGGGCAAAGGCGAGCTGGTTCAATTGGCTGAAGATTTAAGAGAACGGCTGAAGAATATTCACCGTCGGGGGGAGGAAGCGTGGGGGAGAACTGGCGTCTCCGTATCTCTGATGCGCGACCTATACGTGACTCGTTATGGAGGTCAGATTTTTGATGGTAATTGCGCAGCCGTGGTTCCAAAGAACGTCGACACTCTATCCGCGATTTGGGCTTTTTGTTCCTCTTCTGAGTTCAACGATTCCATTCGCAAGATTGACCAGAAGGTCAATGTAACGAATCATACTTTGCTGAAGGTTCCCTTCGACCTCGCACATTGGCAGAAGGTGGCGGCTGAGAAATATCCGCAGGGATTGCCAACGCCATTTTCCAGTGACCCGACACAGTGGTTATTCAACGGACATCCGAAAGGCTCAGACCAGCCGTTGCACGTGGCCGTCTCCCGGTTGCTCGACTATCTGTGGCCGCGCCAGACAGGCTCAAGCTTTCCTGATTGTCCGGCGCTCGACCCGAACAGTTTGGAAGCGCTAGCCGATAGAGACGGTATCGTGTGCTTGTCCGCCACTAAGGGCGAGGTACCTGCGGCTGAGCGTCTTCGCGGGCTCCTAGTGGAGGCTTTAAGTAAATTCGATGTAAGAGATCTGATTGCCAACGCCGGTCCCAAAGGTAGCAAGTCAGAGACGTTGGAAGATTGGCTGCGCGATGAGTTCTTCGAGCAGCACTGTGCAATTTTCCAGAACCGCCCATTCATCTGGCACGTCTGGGACGGAAACAAGAGCGGATTCAGTGCGCTGGTGAACTATCACAAGCTCAGTCATGCCAACCTTGAGAAGCTGACCTATGCCTACCTTGGAGATTGGATTCGGCGCCAGCAAGCCGCCGTGGACGCTGGCGAGTCCGGCAGTGACGCTCGCCTCCTGGCCGCCAAGCAGTTGCAGGCCCGCCTCAAGCTAATTCTCGAAGGTGAGCCGCCTTACGATATTTTCGTCCGCTGGAAGCCGCTTTCCAAGCAAGCCATTGGCTGGCACCCCGACATCAACGACGGCGTGCGGATGAATATCCGGCCCTTCGCGACAGCGGACATTCTCAGAAAGCGGGTCAAGATCAAGTGGGAAAAGGATCGTGGGAAAGAACCTGTGCGGGACAAGAAGGATTTCCCTTGGTTTTGGAACTGGGATGAGGTGAGGCAAGATTTCTCCGGAGTTGGCAAAGAGCCGGACGGCAATCGCTGGAACGATTGCCACTACACAAATGGTTTCAAGAAGAGCGCGAGGGAAGCGAGTAAAGCGGCGCGATGATCACACTGGCTGAACAACTCGCTGCCACTCTCAGAACAGCCGCCCAGGCCTATGCCGCCGGCGACCAAGTCGCCCCGTGTGCAGTTCTCTGGCCTGATCCCGAGCGGTTGTGGGAATCCGTCATGCCGGAGTTGCAGCCGATGCTGCCCGAGTTATTCTTGCTGGGCAACTATGCAGCGGACAAGCGCACGGGGCCTGCGGTCTGGTTGCGTTGCATTGAGGCGCGTGTCGTTGAAGGCGCGCCCGCGATGGGAACGACTCCGATCTTTTATCTGCCGGGCATCAGCCGGGAGAGGCTGCGGGCCGCGGAGGATTGCCCACAGGAACTCGCGGCGCTGGTGGAACTGCAATATCGAGGTATGACGTGGCTGCATGTAAACGGCAAGGAATGGACGCCCTACGCTCTGCTGGTCTCGAACCACGGCGGCCTCGGGCTGGAGGTGGCTAAAGACCAGGCGACCATTGAAGCGCTTGCTGGCGCCTTGACCAAGCTGATGGGCGAGCCAATCTCTCATATGAAGGGCAGGCGTCTTGCCTCGGAGTATTTCAACGGATTGGTGGCTCCGGACGCGACGGGACTGTTGCTGCGCTGGCTGAGCGATCCTGTGGCGTTCAAGCAGCCGCGCTCGGAGGCTGAATGGAAGGCATTCTGTGAACAGTGCAAAGCGGAGTTTCGCTTTGATCCAGTGAAGGACGGTCCGCTGAAGGCAGCGAAGCTGTTAGCCGAGCGCGCGACGCCCTGGGGCAATGTGTGGCTACGCTTTACTGAAGGGCCAGCTAGTTATCCGGGCATTGTGGAGTGGCTGCGGCGAGGGGCGCCAAAGACTACCATGATGTTCGACTCAGCGGAAGTCTGGCCGACATATGAACGAAGGCGGAAGAACAGAAGCTGCAGCGATGCTCTGAAATCGCTCGTGGATCGACCGCAGAACGAGGTGATCCGTCGCATTGCTGAACTGGAGGCGCAACACGCAGTCCGGCGCTGCTATCCGTGGCAAATACTGGGGCTGAGCCCGCTAGCAACCGCTCTTGAGCCACTGGCGCGGCTGGCGGAACTGTGCGAGAACGTCCCCGGCGCGCCCAGACGCAGATGCGTATGCGGAGTTTTATTCAAGCACCGGCTGGCGAGGTGGACGCAGCCGCCCTTGCCACCATGGCCGCGTGCGGCTCACCGGAGCAGCACGGCGCGGTGCTGGGAACCTTGCGAGCGGTCTATCTGCCATGGCTGGAGGGAACTGCTCGGCAACTGCAACAGCTTATAGGCGAGAACGGGCAGTACGGTCGCAAAGCGCCTGAAGCCAGTTGAGACCGCCCGGGGCCGTCTCGTGCTGTTTGCGGACGGACTGCGCATGGACGTGGCCAAGCAACTGCGCGAGAGACTAATTTCCGCCGGCATTGAATGTTCGCAGGACTGGGAGTGGTCGGCGATTCCGTCGGTGACAGCCACGGCTAAGCCAGCGGCTTCACCTATCGCCGGTGCCGTGCAGGGTGGCGAGGCAGGCGACGAGTTCGCTACGCGACTGGTCTCAACAGGGCAACTCGCTGACGCAAGATCGATTCGTAAGCGCTCTGGAAGCTCGCGGATGGCAGGTGCTCCGATCCAGATGGGACAGGGGAGCCGTCTGGCTCGGCCTGGACTGAAGCCGGTGCGCTCGACAAACGTGGCCACAACGAAGGCTGGAAGCTGGCTCGCAGCGTCGAGTCAGAAGTTCGCGATCTCGCTCAGCCGCATCGAATGCGCTGCTGAAAGCCGGCTGGACCGAGATAATTGTCGTAACGGACCATGGCTGGTTGCTGATGCCGGGCGGCCTGCCGAAAGTCGAGTTGAAGTCGTTTCTCGCCGAGAATCGCTGGGGGCGTTGCGCAGCCTTGAAGCCCGAGGCAAAGGCGGATGTCCAGACCTTCAAGTGGCACTGGAATCCCGGCGTTTCTATCGCCAGCTCCGCCGGGTGCCGGCTGCTATCCGTGCGTCGATGGAGTACTCCCACGGTGGCGTATCCCTGCAGGAGATGGTGACCCCAGTGCTTCGCGTGACGACGGCGAAAGCGGCGGAGCGGCCTCGCTCGGCTGGTGGAAGCCAAGTGGACCGGGGCAAAATGTCGAGTATCCGTCGGTGGAGAGTTTGAAGGTATCCGCGTGGATGTTCGCACGAGCCAATCAGAACCGAGCTCCTCACTGCTGTCGGACAGGCAGGCACGGGAGACTACCCCCGAGGGCAAGGTGACGGTTTTCCTCGAAGATGATTCAGATATTGGCAAGAAGGCCGAAATTGTTTTGTTGGATTTGTCGGGGCAGGTGATCGATTCGCTGTCCACAAAACTTGGGGAACTAACTGCATGAGCCAGCAACTAGACTCACTCGATACGATCGCTACGAAAGCCTTTGAAGGCTACGTTGTGCGCAAAGATCTTGTGCGCAAATTCAAGGGGCAGTATCCGGTTCCCACCTACGTCGCCGAGTTTCTCCTGGGTCGCTACTGCGCCTCCGTAGACGACGAGGAAATCGCCGAAGGCCTCAAGATTGTTGAACGTCAGCTTGGCGAGAAGACTGTCCGCGCCGGCGAACATGAGCTATTCAAGGCCCGCGCCAAAGACAAAGGGCGGGTAAAGCTGATTGACATAATCACTGCTCGATTAGATGCCGCCACCGATTCGTTTTTGGCCACGTTGCCGAGCGTGCAACTGAAAGATGTGCGGATCGGTGAGTCGATGGTTCACGCCAACGAGCGAATGCTCACTGGCGGATTCTATGCTGAGGTCGAACTCGCTTACGATCCGACCATCGCCCAGGAGAAGAATGGCCGACCATTCGGCATCGAATCCATGCGCGAAATCCAGTTGTCCAAGCGCGAGGTGTTGCCCGCGCTGTATCAAGGGCGCGAGGCGTTTGCCACCGAGGAGTGGAAGGATTTCCTGATTCGCAGTATTGGGATGGAGCCGGAACAACTCACTCCCCGCGCACGCGACATGATGCTGCTGCGTATGGTGCCGTTCGTGGAGCGCAATTACAACATGGTGGAACTCGGTCCGCGAGGAACCGGTAAGAGCCACCTGTTCCAGCAAGTCTCGCCATATGCGCACCTGATCTCAGGAGGCAAAGCGACCGTTGCGCGCATGTTCGTAAACAACGCCAATGGTCAACGCGGATTGGTCTGCCAGTATGACGTGGTCTGCTTCGATGAAATCTCCGGCGTTTCCTTCGATCAGAAGGATGGCGTGAACATCATGAAGGGCTACATGGAGTCCGGCGAGTTTAGTCGCGGCAAGGAGAGCATTCGGGCGGATGGCGGTGTAGTGATGGTGGGTAATTTCGACGTGGATGTGCAGCACCAGCAACGGGTTGGTCATCTGTTCGGCCCATTGCCGCCTGAAATGCGCTCCGATACCGCGTTCATGGACCGTATCCATGCTTATCTGCCGGGATGGGATTTGCCTAAGGTGAACCGCGATCTCCTGACCAATCACTTTGGTCTTGTCAGCGACTTCCTGTCCGAGTGCTGGGACCAGTTGCGGCGCCAGAGCAGGCAGAATCTGTTTCCAGGGGCGAATTCATTTGGGTGCGGCACTGAGCGGACGCGACACGACAGGCGTCCAGAAAACCGTGAGCGGGCTTATCAAACTGGTGTCGCCAAACCCAGATACTCCGGTTCCGGATGAGGTACTGGAGTGGGCGTTGCGGATTGCGCTGGAGTGCCGTCGGCGGGTCAAGGAACAGCAAAAGCGCATCGGGTCCGCCGAGTTTCGCAACACTCAATTCAGCTACACAATGGGTGATGACGGAGTCGAGAAGTTTGTGGCGACGCCCGAGTTGTTCAGCGAGAACAGCATCAGCAGCGATCCTTTGCCGCCGGGACAGGTCTGGGTTGTCTCGGCCGGCGGTGGCGACGAAAATCCCGGTCTATATCAGGTGGCTATTTCTGAAGGCCCGGGCAGTGGGGTGAAGATTCTGAATCAACCAGCACCTCCAGCTTTCAGAGAAAGTGTCCGATTTGCGGAACAGAATCTCTACGTGCGGGCGCAAGAACTTGTCGGTGATCGCGATCCTCGGCAACACGAGTTCTCCGTTCAGTTGCGCGCTTTTGACAGTGCCAGAAGCGGATCTGCAGTAGGCATCGGAGTGCTTCTCGCTCTCTGCTCCTCATTGCTGCAAAAGAGCATCAAGGGCGGTCTCGCTGTGACCGGCGGTCTAAATTTGGGTGGTTCCATCGAAACGATTTTCAATCCCGTCGCCGTCGTTGAAACCGCCATCGAGAAAGGTGCAGCCAGCATCTTGATGCCGATTAACAGTCGGCGGCAATTGA
Organism: uncultured Acidobacteriota bacterium; assembly: GCA_963787715.1. Classification (GTDB taxonomy): domain Bacteria; phylum Acidobacteriota; class Terriglobia; order Terriglobales; family Acidobacteriaceae; genus TOLSYN. Next base: position 624,511 of record CAWBEC010000002.1, read on the forward strand.
ACGATCTGCCCGACGATCTGGCGGCTAAGATCACCATTCACTATTATCTCGACGCCCGAGATGCATTGCTCAAGGCCTTAGCCATTTGATGGTGGCCGTGGGCGACCGATGTGGCCGGTCGAGCCACGAAGTGATTATCTGTTCATTTGTATCATCCTGCTCCATCGCGTAGTCCGCCGCAATGCTGGCAGAATAGCTTTAGCACCCATACCTTATACTTCTTCATTCGCGCGCTCGGACGCCATGACTCGCCTATAACTTAGTTCGATGATCCGTTCAATGAGCGGCTTCACTTCGCTTCTCCATGCATTGTACTTCTGAGGAGTGGCTTCTTCCTTCATTTGAAGCATCGCAAACTCTCGGTTCGCCGAGAGAAGTCGTTCGAGTACGCGATGAAGTTCATTGAGTGACTCGTCCTTCCGCGACTCGGTTGAAGCAATATGACGCCCGATTTCGTCCCTGAGGTACTTGAGCCCCTCCTGCGCGATTGCAAGTCCGTCCATGTCAGGTGTTTCTGGTGGATTAAGCTCAAAGAATAGACGCTGCCACTCCTCCGCGCACTCTTCTCGCCCTGGCATGTGCTCCCACACAAGCGAGTTGACCATTGCAAACAGACGTTCCCGCGAGAGACTGTTGTAACGATCAACAAGGGGCACTTGTACCTTTGGCGCGCTCTGACCGACATGTGCACGTGCGGCGATTGTTGTTATGCTGCCTGGAAAAATACTCCTGAGTTCCTTAACATGTCGCCGCTGACCCAGCGCGTCGCAGATTTCTCGCTGAAGAGAAGCCAACTCAGCGAGATTAACCAACCACCAGTACCGCACTTCCTGTTTTCGAAAGTACGCTGTGCAATTAAGACTTGAAGTCCCGCCTTCCACAAGTTGTGCTTTGAACTGAACGAGGCAGAAAGACGGAAACGGCACGTCACGGGCAGAGATTCTGTCCGCTGGCGGATTTAGCAGGACGACGATGGCCCGACTCGTCTTGGGGTCAGCCTCAAGAGACTCTATCACTGCCTGGATCTGGTCATGGTGGCCGTTATACTTTCTAATGCGGCTTCCGTGGGTGAAGGCCGGCTGATCCCAGGGGCTCAGAGGTACAGAAGGGAACTGCCACCAAGTGACAAGATCGCGAAACTGCTCTAGTCGTTTGCCCGCCCTCTTATCCGGCTTGTCCTCTGCTTCGGGAGTGCCTGGCGGAGGCGGTACCCCGGGATACAGCGGCGCGATTTGGTTTAGTTGTGGAGAATGTTCAATCCGACATATGACATGGTCTACCTCTCCCACCCGCGCGGAGATTGTAGCGATTAGCCGCCGGTACACGACATCCGCCTCTCGCCCATCTATTACTATGCATCCTGCGGTTTCCAGGATCTGGGCTGTTCCGGGACGTGAGAACGTCAGAGTTTCCGAGGCACCGATTGCAAGCGTCATTCCGGGTAAGCAGGCAGGAACGCGCTCCACCTTGATGAGGCCTTCATCTGGACAGAGCTCAATAAGCCGAAAGACGTCAGTTTGATCGAGGTCGATGCTTGCTGCTGCACCTGATATCACTCGCAGAGGCCACGGTTTGTCGAGAGGTCCTTCGAACGAAGAAATATAATCTTGATAACTGAATCTTGCGTGCTTGTGACCGTGGAGAGCAATAGCGATCCCTTGTTCCCGCACAAATTGTCGGACCAAGCCTAGATTCGTCATCGATTCAAATGCCTTTACTTCTTCTTTTTGCGAAACCGGGAGCAAATGATGGTGAAGAACCGCTATCCGGAGAGGGAGCCGCCCAGCGGCGGTTATACTTGCCAAGATTTGCCTGATAGCCTCAAGCTGAGCTCCGGAGACACGAGCGGCATCGGCGATTCGCAACTTCCTAAGCGCATGTAATTCCGCCGTGTCGCTTGCTAAAACTCGCTCAAGATTCGCCCAGGATGGGTCCGAAATGCCTACGTCTACCAGGACCTGTGAATAGGCTGACGAGTCAATGGGTATGACTTGCATGTCATCAAATGCAATCAGGTGCTTTGGTGCTTCTGCCGTCGTAAGTGGCAGCTTATCAACTGACGTCAGCACAGGAGTTACAAGACCAGCCCCTCTGATGAATTTCACAAATTTGTCATACCTACGAGGATCGTCCGCGGGGAGACCAGGTGCAACATCGTGATTGCCTGTCGATACGACGATACGATTTGGAGCGGGTTTGGATGGACCCAATGCGTCGAGAAGCTCTAAAAATGCATGATAGCCGCCTTCGTTGTTCTTATCTGAGATATCACCAGTCACAATAATCGCGTCCAGGACGCGACCGTCCTTGAAGAGCCGTTCGCCCAGTCGCTGCAGTGTGACACGCAGCAACTCGTAATGTGTGGTTCTGTCTCCAGATGGCACTACTCCAGCCTTGTGATCATCGATGGGGCGACTCGTCGCTGGCGACACAAGATGCAGGTCCGCTATATGAAGTATCAGTGCCATTCAAAAGGTCCGCTCCGTTTATTGTTCGGTGACGCTCGCTGCAATATCGCCCATAGAAGGACGGCGAACGATCGATGTTGACTCACGCTTGAACGCTGGCCCGAACCAGCGCGAACAAGCCCCCAGCCAGAAAACTCCGCCGTTCACGAAACAGTCTTTGCCTGCCTCGTGGTTTTTTTTAAAACGCGATCATGCCACCTTTCCCAGCATAGGCTTAGGAGTGGATTGTTACAGTTTTCACTGAGTTCCTGGGCAAGATCATCTGCGCCGAGGCGACGTGCCGCGTCCGCTGCAATGATCCGTAGGATATTCGCGAAAGGTGTCGGTAAGCCACTGGATGAAACCACTGGTCCTATTTGGCTTGCTGACTGGAAGCGTACGAGTTCCTCTATCTGTTCGTTCAGTTCTCGCCAGATGATTTCACTCCGCTCGTAAGGCAAAGCTAACGAATCGGTGTTGACTGGTTCGGCCAACTCCGAATAGCCAAAAGCCGAGATTGCATCGCGCATGTAGACGTGAAGGCTATCAGAAAAATGTGTGTATGGCCCCGGCTCAACTCCCAACCAGCCACTGATCACTTCATGCAGCATTGTAAACTGCACGAAATTGTATGGCGTACCACGAAATAGATCGTTACTCCTCATCACCTGCGTCCAGAGTAGCTTTCCATTTCGCACCTTCAGAATGGAGCAGACGTTGCAGGGAACATCCTCGGCTTGGGGCGTCCCATCACTTTCAGGAAGGTCCAACTTTGGGTCCCATATCTGCATAACTACTTGCCGCGATTCCGGGGCCTTCCAAAGCACATCGGCTGCGCGTCTCATTTGATCGATACCAAAATTCACTCGAAGGCGATGACCATATGCTCCATGGAACGCCAGCCCTCCTCCGGCATACTTTGGCAGGGCTGGATTGAAGTAATTCAGATAGCTAGAATCCCGCCTTCCAGCAATGATTCCGATCACCTCTACTAGCGCGAACGCGACACTGATCGCGGGCTGGCGAGAAATTACCCAGCGTCGTCGTGGGTTAGCAATCGTGAAGGCTGCTGGAATGATTTCGTAGGTGTCTCCGGCTCGGCTCGGCTGAAGTGTTCCCCGCTGTGAACTCAATGCGTCAACAGCTTGCCGCCACACCTCGTTCGCGGACTCTCCTTCAAACAATTTCATGGATCGCACTCTCCAGTCGCACTCGATCATTGATGCCCCACTTAGGCGGAAACCAGAACGGTATTACTTCGAGATTTGCGCGGAATATCTGTTTAATCCTTGTTCTACCCGTTATGCCGGTGCATTCGGGATGGGCGACCCGAGCATACTTATCCACCTCACAAAACAAGTTCTGACAATCGACAAGATGCAGTGGCCGTCCCCATAAATCCTGGAAATGCAAACCAAGTCTTTCAAAGGAAGCTTCCTGTTGGTCAGTTACAAATCGGATCAGATCCGGCTCGGAGTAATCTCCGAACGAAATGAAGCACTTTCGCATTCCATCCAGAGCGCCGGGGCCTGGCACGACAAAATCCATCTCGCTGAAGTTAATTACCGAACTGTAATTGAGGTCGATGGTGAACTGGAAGGCCAGAAAAGGCCCAATTGATGGATAAGTCAGCAGCAGATCAAAAACACCGCGCAATTGTTGACATGAGGTCACCCTCGCGGGTAGGTTATCTCGCAGCATTTGTTGAATTAGGGATAGGTGAAAGTCGTGCTTTCTCTTTTCCCCACGCCCGTTAGGCATTATGTATGCCGCTGAGTAAATTCTATCGCCCCGTTCAAAAGCAGCATTTAAAACTTGTGCAACTCGCTGGACCGAAAACTCTCGTGCCGTTATGTTTCCGAATTCCCTTGTCAAGAGCTCCCAGGTTTCAATCTTGTTGAATAACTTGAAGAGTAGTACGCGGAAGACGATATCCTCAGCGTCTGCAGTCGTGTCATATATAACATTGCGAATGAGGTATTGGCTGACTCGGTCCGAAGCGCGATATGCGTTCGTGAATTTGTGCTTTCTTAAAATTGGGTCCGACGTCCACGGGGGAAACTCACCTCGAACCCTGGCGAAGAAAATCTTCTGACGTTCGGTGGCAAATTGCCAATATGTATCCATCACGGGCGAGCACTCAGGTTTGATCCTTTTCCCGAAGGAATAGCCAATTGGCTCGCTCGGCGCCCTTTTCTTCGTTGGAAGATTAGATTTCACAGAACAGCTATTCGAGACCTTCCGCAGATCCGGAAGTCGATGAACAATTTCTCGTAATGACTGGAGTTGGGTCTTCTTTGTGGTATCAATTCTGAATATTTGGGATTTCTGTGATTCTCGTTCCGCGAGACGGTCGTAGGTAGAAGACAGGTCGTCTTTAAACATCGACACGTGATCGTCCTCGGAGTGCCTGCTGAGCAGGTAAACGACCTCAGGCGTAATCGAACGCCAATGCTCAAGTTCGACACTAACCATCGAATCGATCGCAGACTCAGAAACGCCATTGACCTTTCCGTATACCCAAGTCGACCACCAATAACGATCAAGGACAACCCAAGAACCGACCACTAGAGCAGGTCGTATCACGCTGTCGATTAGCTCGATATGTGCTGCTACATGTAACAGCTGATTACTTACAGGGTTAATCGAGCCGCGCTCAACAATAGCCGGATTGTGATGCAAATCGTAGACTAGCTTGCCCAACCCACCCTGCTCCCGCCCAGGAAAGGACACGTATATTGACCGAATCACTTTCTTCTCAAGCAAATTCACGAGATCGTGAGCAAGAGTTGTTTTGCCCACACCGTCAGGACCCTCCAAAACGATGAGCTTCCCCGTCGGGTGCGCGGCTGCCATCTAGTTTGACTCCAGCAATACTTCGGCAATAGCTAGGTCTGGAGTATGAGAGAGCGACAAATGACAACACGCCACACCCCGTTCCCGAGCGATGGACTGAGCTGCACCTGAGAAGGTAACTTCTGGCGCCCCACTGGGCAAGTTCACAACAGCAATGTCGGTCCACTGAATGTCTTTCGCCCAACCCGTGCCGAGCGCCTTCATGCATGCTTCCTTCGCCGCAAAGCGGGCCGCGTAGCGCTGCGCGGGATCTTTCGTACTTTCGCAATACGACCGCTCTTGAGAGGTGAAAATCTCCTCGGTGTATCTACTCCCATAGGTTGCCAAGGCAGTTCGCACATCGCGAACATGGATAATGTCTATGCCAATTCCAAGGATCATTTTCTGTATCAATTCCTATCCGAAGTTGTCGATTCTGTGTCATCAGAACAATCTGCCAGAAGCCGGACCACGTCGGAGGAACTCCAACCTTTTCCCGATTCAAGCTTCGCGTAGCTGGAATGACAAACCAAAGGGCCGACTTCGAGGTCCGTCTCCTTCGCGACGAATGCAAGCAATTGCGAAAGGCCTATGAAATTCCCTAGCACGCGCTCAACGTAGTAGTGGCTGCGATAGAGCACGGTCAAGCACAGCATATTCTCCCCTATTATCTTGAACGTCAAATGAGACAAGCAGGGCTGGCCCATTGGCAGAGTGCGGTCCGAGTCCGGATCATAAATCGGAAGATCACCTGCAACGAATGTCCCGATCTCATAAATCGAGCGGATTCGAGTTGTATTGCGGTGTGTGCGTATCTTTTCCACCAAATCACTCAGCGGGGAATACGCACCATTCGGACCCTGTCTCTGAATCATCCGCATTGCGTATGTTCCCCACTGCGTTGTAATTTCTTCATAGATTTGAGGGTAGATTTCATAAACTCCCTTCGCACCATGCCGCTTGTACAGACTCGCAGGAAAAATGGTAGCGGCCACCGTCGCGGTCGGACCTTTGCCGTGACTTATTAGAAACGCATCGACTGTTCGAACTATGTGAAAGTCGCTCGACGTTACGAGCGTTGGCTTTTCAATCCCGATCATCATGTTAAATGTCGTCTTAGCTGGCGCGTCCTTGAGATGACGAGCTGCACTCAGCCATGCTTCCCCGCATGTGTACGCACGGATAGTGTGCAGCATGCTGTCTACGATCATGGTCGCTCCATTAGCATCACTGCTAACAGTCGATGTTGCAGGTATTCTGTGCTGAGCCATGCAGTCCCCCTCTTTCCCCAGCTGACACCCCAGCTGTTTCTGATCAAAACAAATTGCTCACCGCTCGATTTGCCACACCCGATCCCGAGAACGGCATGAGTTCCAACCGTGGGTTCAGTCGACGTTTCGGAAATCATGCCTGAAGAGTCAGGCTTGAAAAAAACAGCCGTGAGGGCGATAACGAGCAACGGGGCATGCCTTTGTTTAATGAGTTCCACAATATCCGATGGCGTCAGAGACGCCGGGGCTACCGATGTTTGGCGGTACACAGTTCGCACCGAACTCGGCGGTTTCCAGGTCGACAAGTCCGTAGGCAAGACCGGCAAATATGGCCAGTCACGTTCGACCGGCTGACCGTCAACTTCTATTGCGGTCCTGATGTCATCGAGCGCAACGCCAGAGTGCGGACTACATGTCGCAGATCGCTGAACGGCAGAGTAATATGCGTATTCCACTGAGAGCGGCTCACGATCAGAGCGCACGAATGTATGCAGATCGCTGGCTGCAAAAGCAACACACGTCGGTCGAACTCCCTGATCTCTGATTTCGGAGAATTGGTCCGCAAGGCTCACCTCCAGCGTCATAGTTATGCCGCAGCCCGGGCTCGTTCGATTCGTGGTAAGCCACTTTCCCGCCCGTTTAAGTCGCAGACGAAGGATAGATCATCGGCGATCTCTCCGTTCCAAGGACGATCCTGAATGAGAGTGATGAATTGAGTTCCCGGCAACTGACAACGCGCTGTGATGATTCTTTCAACCTCTCCGCCGATTGGAGCTCCTGGTTTCACATCTATCCTGCGTTCGTCGGAGACGATCTGAAACCCCGCACGCGAGAGGTCTTGTACATTCCACAAAAACCCGGAACCGCTCTTTTCACGAAGATGGAAGACGAACACATCCCCAGGTGTAGCTAATAACTTCTTGCCTTTATCGCCTTCAGTGATAGTCCACACGTCGGGATGCCAATCAGCAAGCGTATATGATCCAAGAAGAACTCGCTTGACCTTCGAGGGTTGTACCTTGAGAAGAGAGCCCTGCTCCAAGGCGGTGATTAGGTTGTATCGAAACATAGTTCGGCTGAGCGCCTCGTAGCTGACTCCTAGCCTCAAGGCTAATTGGTACACAACGGGGGCTGACGTAAGGTCCTTCCGGGACCAACCATATCGACGAGCATGAAGTTCAATTAGCCATTTTGGCATCAAGAATCCGATTGCGAACGAATCCGCCGCAGCCTCTTGGACATCGTAAGGCCTTCGCCCGAACGGGGAGCGAGATATCATTTCGTCGTTATCGAGATGAGCTGTATGCTTCAGAACGAAGTGTCCAAGCTCGTGAGCAGCGGTCCAGCGCTGTATCGCGAGACTTCGCTCAGTACTGACCATGATGCCCGCGCTCTCCCCAGGCAGATAAACTCCGAGCAGCCCGTCTAGCGGTCGGAAAAGAAGCTGAATCTGCAATACTACGATCGCGCCAAATACATCAACCTCTCTTGGGTCGGATCTCAACATCTTCTCCCATCCAATATCTCTGAGGAGATGACCGGCCTCGTACGCACCTTCGAGGATTGCTTCGCGGAAGTTCATCGAATCAGCTCCGAAACTCTACGCCTTATCGGCGGCACGCGATTGCAGGAATTCAGCAAAACGAAGAAGTTCAGCTCTGTCTCGAGAAGACAACTTCGCCGCTGCTCGCGCGACATGCTGTACTTCCTCAGGTTCCTTTGGTTCTAACTCTCCAGTAAAGAAAGCTACAGGTCGCCTGTAAATCCGAGCAAATTTTTTCAGTTCGACGGAGTCTACTTTCCTCTGGCCCGTCTCGATCTGCGATATGGCAGATCGAGGTAGATCCATCTCACGGGCGACTTCATCCTGCGAAAGCGCGAGGTAATCTCGCGCTTCACGCAGTAATTCGCCTAGCTGCTTGCGTTCCTCACGATGCGCGTCTGGCATTTCGACCTCCTATTACCGATAAGCCTTCGACCTTTGTTACAGCTACGCCGAGTTCTTCTTGGATACGTCCCATCAAATGGGAGACAAAATCCTCCCGGTTCGAATAACCTCCTCGGCGAATCAGGCACTTGTTTATCTTAGCGCCAAGGATCGGACGTAGGTCGAGCAGGACTTTGACTGCCTCGTGCGATGACATTTCCGGCAGGAGATCAAAAACATCTCCCTCGCCGGCCCCACCCGCGCTTGGCTCCCGCAATGAGGTGCTCGTCTCGCGGTCCCAGAAATCGATAAGTACCGTTTCGAGTTGGTTAGGATCAAAGGACCGGGGTGTCATACCGCCCTCCTGTTCGAGATTCAAACACAGGCTGTTCGAATTTCCAACATCGTGCACTATACGCGTTTGAATGTCAAACATAAAATTGCGTCATTGCAGTGAGCGGTACAGCTCGCGCGGCGAGGGCAGTACGGGGCAAGATATACGTCCGCCCTCAAAGCGTCGCTTGCGATGAGCTGGTCAGCTCCCTGCGCCAGCCCGTTGAGCACGAGCACAGGCGTGGATCGCATGCGGTCACCCATGCGATCCAGCAGCCCGAAGACTTTCGCGCGAGGTCGCGGAACATCGCTCTCCACGAGGTCTTTCCCTCATACTCAGCTCGCAACTCCAACCGCCTACAGGAATCCTGGGATGTTTATGAATCTCAGTGGGGGAATTTATTCCCGACATACTCCTTGACTGCACGCTGGCCCGAGTGCTCGGGTAGTGATGGGTGTGTGCCCTTCCCGAACCATTTGCCGGTAGAAACCCAGGCCTCATAGAAATAGAGCCATTGCGAGATCCACGGCATGATTGTCAGCGCAATCTGCATTCCTTTGTCCCACTCCCCAGGCCTGTGAACACAGATATCGTCTTGCCCACCCGCATAAACGTGAGGGAGTTTCTCTTGCCCTGGAGCTAATGCCAGTTTTGGAGAAAGGATGGAGATCTCTGGACGACGGCCTTGACGGTAGAAGATACGGAGTGTGTATTCGTCGCTGAGTTCCGTGGGTCGCCACTTGCCCGTCCACGTAATTGCTCGCTGACGGTCTACAGAGGCCGTCAGTTGAGGAAACTTGGACCGCATCTCGTAGAGCTGCTGCGCTTGCGTCAGCTCTGCCTTCCTATACTTTGTCTGCATCACCGTGGTTGGTGTTCGGACGCATTCGCGCAACAGAAGAGCCGACCGAAGCGATTACGCCTGTCGATCGAATGCCGAGCTGCTGGCTCTCCCGCAAAGACTGAGTTCTTTGTGCTCGTTTCTCGATGACGGTTGGGACAACCTCTCCGAATAGGTCAGCAAAAGCGATGTTGGGATTGCCGTCGCTGGTGCAGACCTGCCGCCACCGTTCAGAGAAGTGTCGGATTCCCCTGTCAAATTCCTGATATGCACCGTCGCGGTTATTCCACCTCTCGCTGAAGTCCTCGTCTGTGTGCGAAGGATTAATTACAGACAATCTCTGACCGGCAGCGTGGGCGTCATCAAGGCGTTTCACGATCCCATCCAAAATGCTCAACAGTGCCTCGGATGTTGACGCCTCACCTCTGTATATATCGGCCGCTAGGGTCGTGAGTACGATGGAGATGGGCGGGAACTCGCTTTCGGAGTAGAACAGATCACGCCACCGCTTCAAAAGCTGCACGGTTAGCTGCAATACTTCCTTTTCGTCGGTTGCTTCCAATCCGGGCAAGGGCTGCACTGCATCTCGCAATGCCGCAAACTTGTACATGCGGTACTGTGATCGCCGCTTGAACCAATCAGCGTAACCTACTGGATTGCTCGCCTTCCAGCCATTTGTCTGGCGATCAGGCACCTGAATGCAGGTTCCACCTGCCGCGCCGTCGCGACAAGCAGGCAGAATGTCCAGATAGAAATCGTCCGCGTAAATGACTCGAACGCAACGATTCTTCCTCTCGACCATGCCCTTATAACGTTCACTGGCCTTGAAGAACTCGAAAAGCCGGTCAAGGAGTTCCATCGGATTCTCGGGCCGATAGGGAACCGAGAGCTGGCAGACGAAATCAAGGTCGAACGGCCCATCAGTGGGATGAACGGTTGTTCCGAGCCGCATCGATCCCTGTGGGTAGACGTCCGGTTCCTCCGAGGCGAAAGGACTCGCCGGAGCGCACAACATTCCACCTATCGTCTTGTATCGCTGCTCGGCCAAGTCGTACTTAGTTTGTGAGAGCTGCAATTCCTGGCAGATCTCGAACAAGACATCGTCGAATCCCTGGCGGCGTGGCTCGCTCTTAAAAACAGAAATCTCGGTTGCGAACATGTTGGTGCTCCGTTATCCTTGGATTTTCGCTTAACGTTCGCCCACGGGTCAAGCAGAAACCTCCAAATTGCCCGATGCCTTTTCGTCGGGGAGGTCAGAAATGTCGAAAACTAGCATTCCGGAGCAGGTGAAATTTCGCCTATGGGGCAAGGCGGGTGGTCGCTGTGAGTACGACGGTTGTAACGAAATGCTCTGGCTCGACACCCTCACAAAAGCTGAGTTCAATGTAGCGTACATAGCTCACATTGTTGCCGACAGTGCCGATGGTCCTCGCGGTGATACCGAACTCTCACCGAAGCTTGCGGCTGATCCAACAAATCTCATGTTGGCATGTGATAAACATCACCGCCTCATCGACAAGGAACAAATCGATGAACATCCAGTGGAGCGTCTTCGTTCGATGAAGCTAAAGCACGAGCGGAGGATGGAGCTGCTGGGTTCCCTTACCCCAGACAAGCAGAGTCACGTTCTGCTATATGGAGCAAATATTGGTGCGCAATCCGCGCCCGTTTCGCTAAAGGGAGCTGCGCTTGCAATGCTGCCGGAGTGGTATCCAGCAGAGTCGCGCCCGCTACAGGTCGGCCTGCGAAACAGCTATGTCGACGACAGGACCGCCGAATACTGGCAAATGGAACGTCTGAATTTGGAGACCACCATCAATCAGCAACTTCGGCCGAGACTTGCCCACGGCGGCGATATTCACCACCTTTCGGTTTTTGCGATCGCGCCCCAACCGTTGCTGATCCTCTTGGGCGCGCTGCTTTCAGACATTCCAGCAGCAGAGGTGTACCAGCTACACCGCGAGCCTGCTAACTGGAGGTGGGCCAGTGACGGGGAGTGTCCAACCTTTGAAGTTGTTACGCCTAGCGAGACCGCTGGTCCGCCCGCCTTGGTGTTGTCACTTAGCGGAACAATAGCGGACGATAGGATTCGAGCTGTTCTTCCTGACGCCAACATCTGGAAGATCTGCATTGCGGCACCACATAACGATTTCTTGAAAACACGTCAGCAAGCACAAGACTTTCGTGCGTTGATCCGGCGCGTGATGGATCAGGTCAAGTCCCGCCACGGCCAAGGCTCTACGATTCATGTTTTCCCGGCCATGCCGGTCGCATTGGCTGTCGAATTAGGCCGAATCAGGATGCCAAAGGCTGACCTGCCATTTCAGGTCTACGATGAGGATCGCGGTGCCGGAGGGTTCCGAGTTGCCCTCTCGATCGGAGCGGATGAACATACGAAGGGCCAGTCAAGAAGTTAGTCGGAAAATCTTACGTGTCTCGGATGCGTTAGGTTTATTGAGGCCTACCATGGCAGCCTTAGTTCGTCATGAGATAAAACGATCACGCAGGCGGGATTGGCAAGGGACGCTCCGACCGGAGCGTCCTCTGTTTAGCGATCACATTCAGACTCGGTTGATTTGAATCACGCAGCCGTTGCTTTCGAGAGCATTTCGTTGCGAGAGAGATCCACGTTCGCTAGGTTGAAAAGCTTGTCGGCCGACACCCTCAGAGTCCCTGCGAGGCTCCACCAGATCCAAAGGGTGTTGTCCATGGGAGGGATCCATCCGGTTTCAAGAGCGGACCACTGCTCGGTCTTTATGCCGGCAAATTCAGCCGCCTGTTCGACGGTCATGTTGAGTAGATGTACGCGCCGCGTATGGATAGCTGACGCGAGCTGGAGAGATTGAGAGCGGCGGTCGCGCGTCGCAATAGGTAGTGAAGACCCGCTTGTACTCATGGGATTACTCCTGGGTGCTGAATGGGTTGGGTGTAGATGCAATCGATGGAAGGGAATCAGGGTCGAGAGAAAAAAGAGAACCTCAGCCCATAGCGCGGGCGCGCGCCCTCTGGAAACAACAAGGCGCATGAAATACCTCCATTGAGGCTGTAAACTTGGGGTGAGGCGGAAGGGTGAATTAGTTCAGAGGGGTTGAGATGTGGTCATGGCTGCAAGGTCGGCTCGCAGCTGCTCGAGGAAGTTGCGCCGGTCTTTGATGCTTTGACGAACGCCATCGGCAGCTTCGCCAGCCAACTCGGCTGCGCGGAGTAATTCGGCAGATCGCAAGAGGCGCCGCTCAGTCCTTGCTGCCCGGCGCTTGAGTGCCCAGATTGGGTCAGTAATGGAGTGGCCCACGTGAAGCCCCGAACAGTAGCTACAAGGAAAAACGACCACTGAGTCATTATCCGGTACCTGGGCTGCATGTCGAATTGCAGAAAGGTAGTCGGTGTGGCACAGCTTTCGTAGGCAGTTGTGTTTAAGTGAAATGGTGTTCACTCCTTTCTTATGTGGATTTAACGAAGAAGGACAGCGGCATGCACCGCATGCATGGCAGACAAGCCAACCGATTAGGAAAATCAGTATCTGCGGTAAAGTCACCAACTGGCTCTCCACTGGGGACAGGCTGGCTGCGATTCATTGCAATCATCGATAGAGTTACCGCAGCTGTTACAACGACTCATTTGTTCTCTTGACGTGGAATCGCACAAGTTATCGGAATCGGCGACGCGAATGCCAGTACGTCTCTGGGGCACGGAATGAGGCGCACGATGACGAGTCAAAGCGATACGCAGAGTGCAGGGGCCAGTGATCATGAAGACCTACAAGAGCTATTCCAAAACAAATGAAGTTAAGGCTTAGCAGAATTGGTGGGGCAAGGAAGACAACAACTTTGCTGACCGGAAACCCAATAAATTTGGCTGGAGGTCGGATTTCAAGACCAAGCGCGGAATCACTGGTTGGCTAAGATGTGGAGAAGCTGTGCTTGATGGGAGCACGCTCTGTGACGGCTGCGATGCCTATATCGAAGGCCCTAGGGAGAGTCTTGGACGCGTTCCTCCCCGCCCGTCACGCACCCGTTGGCCGGTCCCCGGGGCGAGTGCGCTGAGTCCATTCTCAGGTTGCGATTCCGGTCGTCTGGAATTCCTGGTTGGAACTTTCGGCCTGTCCTCAGGATGCAAAAGACGAGGCGTGGCAGATAAGAGAGCGCCATCCGAAAAAAATCCCTCTATAAGAAATTTTCTATAACCGTAAAATTTATTGCATCGATGTCGGATCAGGTGTACAACTGGGTGCATGGACTTTGAGACCGAAGTTGGAATCCCGAGCTTTGAGCCTTGGACCAAGTATCCATCTCTCACGCAAGATCGACTGGCCATAGTGGCGGACGTCATTCGCAGGGTACGGCATGACGCAATCTTGTTGCACGAGCCAGACAAAGGCGACACAAATTGGGGCCTTGGCTGCCGCGTGTACGAGCGAACCTGCTCTGGATTGCGCACGGAATCACGTAAGCATACAAGTTGGCTCGTGGTTCTCCCTGAGACGAGAAACCTTCAGTTTAGTTTTGCGATTGGTTCTGTTCCGTTTCGATTCTATAGGGGAACGCCTGACAACCCGCCTGACCGTTATGCAATAAGCAGTTTTGGGGAGCTTCATCATTTGCAGATGTGTCTTGAACTGGAGGGTCTGCGCCCGTTGGACAATGTTCTGCGGCTCGCCGTAGAGACTAGCCCAATGACTCTGGAGGTTATCACGGTCAGTGTCGTGGAGGTTGATACCGCAAGAAACCCAATTGCGACCTATCAGATTCCATTGAGACATCGCGCAGCGCAGCCCGTCACGTTACTTCAAGCGAAACCAGTCGAACTTGCACCGCCTCAGGTTGAACCACTTGCCACGATCGAAGAAATTGGAAGAGTTGAGCGTCCCGATGGAGAACAAGCAAAAATCGCCAAGACCAATTCTGGCTCCTAGCCAGGTTTTTTGGGGAGAGAAGCTGCAATTGGCACGGGAGTTCAAGGGGAAGACTCAAGTCGAGCTTGCGAAGGCCGTTGCTGCTTCAACATCCTTGATTTCAAACTGTGAGGCGGGGAAGAAGCGTGAACCCTCGCCTGATTTGGTGGAGGCATTCGCGAGTGTCCTAGGTTTTGAACCGGAATTCTTCTACGGCCCGCTCCAAGATGAGTTTCGCGATGAGGAATGCAGTTTCAGACACCGCAGAACGACCCCAGAAAAGACTAAAACTCTGGTACGTGCACACGCAACACTTGTGGCAATAGTTATAGAGAGGTTGAGGAATATATTTCGGTTCCCAAAACTGAATGTCCCGTCCATTCCGGCTTCGTCAGCAGCAGATATTGAAGCGGCAGCAGAGAGATGCCGCGCACACTGGAATCTGGGTGTGGATGGTCCGCTTGTACACGTCGGAAGGGTGGCTGAACATGCGGGTGTTTTTGTGATTCCACACCTCGCCCAGTCAGCGAAGGTTGATGCCTTTTCTAGACGTGGAAACACCACAATCATCTTCCTCAATCAGGCCATTGAGAGCACCTCGCGCTGGAACTTCGACATTGCCCATGAGTTCGGGCATATCGTGATGCACCAGCAGATGGTTACCGGCGATATCGAGACCGAGGCGGCGGCGGATCGGTTCGCGAGCGCATTCTTAATGCCCAGGCGCGCCTTTGAAAGAGAATTTGGGTCGAGGAGGTTTTCATGGTCGTTCGTGTTTGAACTAAAGCGCAGGTGGCAGACGAGTGCGGCTGCGATTATTCGGCGGGCATACGATCTGCATCTCTTAGACGCCGTATCGTATCGGCGCTCATACCAATACATGTCAGCTCAGGGGTGGAGAACCAAAGGAGAGCCCTACGAGCCGACATTCCAACAGCCGGAACTGCTCCGCATAGCGCTCTCATCGTTGGGGGGAAAGGTCGCTCTAACAATGGAGGATCTGTGCTCTGAGCTGCATTTCACACCTGCGACATTCCAGGATGTGACTGGTATAGCAATTCCGGCGGGCATCCCCCTAGCGAAAGCTGACGTTTTGCCGTTCAAGTTGAAGTGAGCCAACAGTTATGCTGCGTGGTCAACCGAAAGCTTGAGATTACTCCCCAATTCCGCTTTCCCTCTCTTCCGACTTCGCACCTGTCCGGCATCGCTCCGAGACGAATACTTCGATAAGTTGCGGAACCACCCATTCGACAATCAGTCGATGAAGGTCCTCAGATGCCTTATCCGCAGAAACTGCGGGCAAAGCAGAAACTTCACTCTGATGTTGCGGCTTCGAAAAGTCGCTAGGGTCAAGATTTCCCGTGCAGTCTTTGTTCGTTTCTGTGTTCATTGATTTTCCTGTGTAGCATCTGGACGATGCGGGGGTATGTTTTCAAATTGTTGTACTCGCTTGCGCGAAACAATGCGGTACATGGTTCTAGAATCTCTGAGTGTTCCAGAGTCCGTTGCTTCAGAGATTCAGTGGCCCATAGATGGGGCGCTCGCATCTGATCGTGATTGCGAGGCGCTGGGACAGGCGACCGGGCTCCACACCATCGGCAGAGGCAGACGAGATCTCGCTCGGTGGTGCCGAGTAGGAGTGGCGGAGCCCGGGTTAGGCTTACTCGGTTATGGCAATGTGACTGGCTCAGCAGCGACCTTAACCGAAAATGTGTTCGACAGAAGCGGATTTTCGGGGAGTACGGACAGCGCCACTGACGCGTCGTCGCGCAGATGTGTCGGAAATGCTAGGAGGTAGCTATCCTTGCTGTTGTGCATCTCTGAGAGCTCTACGCCGAAATTAGGGGCAATTTATAGTTAGTTGCGATTGGGGCCGGTTCGTGCTCACCACTTGAAATCGACGTTGCCCCTGCCGAAGTGTAAGCATCCGGTGAGAACCGTCTGGACAGGGATGGCAAGCTATGAGAGTGCGCGTAAGTGTCCACTTACGTTTTAAGTGGACACTTAGCGGAATGAGGTCTGGTTAGAGACTGGTGATTGACGACGGCGAGTCGAAGCTGATGTTCCAAGGCAGCAACTCTTCAACGCGGCTGATCGGGTGATCAGCAATGCACGTGAGCACCTGGCGCAGATATGCTTCCGGATCGAGTCCATTCAGCTTGGCCGAACCGATCAGACTATAGAAGGTTGCGGCACGATCCCCGCCGCGATCTGATCCAGCGAACAAGTAATTCTTCCGGCCGATAGCTACGGCGCGCAACGCGCGTTCGGCGCTGTTGTTGTCGATCTCAATGCGGCCATCGTCGCAGAAACGCATCAAGGCGTCCCAGCGCGCGAGGGCATAGCGGATCGCTGCCGAAGTATCGGACTTCTTCGAAAGCTTTGCCAGCGATGCTTCCAGCCATTCATGCATGGAGGCAAGCAGTGGACGCGAGCGGACGTTGCGCACTTCGCGGCGTTCATCGGGAGACCGGCCTCGAATCTCTTCCTCGATCCCATACAAAGGTGCGATGCGTTCGACCGCTTCGGTTGCAATCGGTGACTTGTGTGCTTCCTTCAAGTCGTAGAACTTGCGACGGACATGAGCCCAACATGCCGCTTCCTGCACACGTCCGCTCTCATAAATCTGGTTGAACCCGGCGTAGCCATCGGCTTGCAGAATTCCGGTGAACTTCGAGAGATGCTGTTGTGGATGCTCGCCCTTGCGGTCCGGCGAGTAAGCGAACCACACGGCCGGGGCCGCCGGACTACCGGCAGGACGATCATCGCGAACGTAGGTCCAGAGCCGCCCAGTCTTGGTCTTGCCGTTGCCCGGAGCCAGCACTGGAACCGGCGTGTCGTCGGCATGAAGCTTATTGCAATCCATCACGTATCGGCGAAGCACCTCGACCAGCGGTTGCAACAACCGGTTCGATGCACCCACCCAGCCGGCCAGCGTTGAGTCGTCTAGATCGACGCCTTCACGCGCATACATCCCCGATTGTCGATACAACGGAAGATGGTCACAGTACTTCGCGGTGAGGATGTGGGCGAGTAGTCCTGGGCCAGCGAGGCCACGCTCAATCGGACGGCTCGGTGCTGCCGCCTGCACAATCGCATCGCAGCCTGTGCAACAGAGCTTCGGACGCACGTGGCGGATCACCTTGAAGCTTGCCTGAACATACTCAAGTATCTCCGAGATATCTTCGCCGAGCATCTTCAGGGTGCCGCCGCACTCGGGACAGGCTTGTTCCGCAGGCTCGTGGATCTTAGTCTCGCGTGGAAGATGAGCGGGAAGCGCACGTCGCGTTGGCTTGGCTGCCGGTGGAATCGTGTTCGATGTCGAGGTCTGTTTCTCTGCCGTATCCACACTCTCAGCGCGGTTGGCTTCGAGGTCTTCGAGTTGCAACTCCAGTTGTTCGATCTGCCGTTCGATCTTCTCCGACTTGCGCCCGAACTGCATGCGGCGCAGTTTGGCGATCAGCAGCATCAGGTGCTCGATCTCATGATCACGAGAGAGCAACTGCTCGTGTGTTGCCAGCAGCAACTCCCTCAACGTGTCCGCATCCAGCGTGTTCAGATCCGGCAGCGTTGTGCGCGTGGCAACCATGAAAACAGTGTGCCATGAACTCTGCTCGAATGCGTCCACAGCCGCATAAATAGCTGTGTATATCGCATCCGTGTGTTAGATCGCCATCAGTGATTCTGCCGTTCGAACCGGACGGCGCCAGTCAATGCCTTCGCACAACATCGACAGCTGCGCACGCGTCAGTGAAACCGTTCCGCTTTCGGCCTTCGGCCAGATGAATCGTCCACGCTCTAGCCGCTTGGCGAACAAACAGAGCCCGTCTCCGTCCCACCACAAGAGCTTGATCAGATCGCCTCGGCGTCCACGGAAAGCAAAGACGTGTCCCGAGAGCGGATCTTGTTCAAGCGCGGTCTGCACCAACGCGCTCAGCCCGGTGAAGCCGCGTCGCATGTCGGTCACACCTGCCGCAATCCAAATGCGCGTGTTTGCTGGAAGCGCAATCATCGGAGTAGACACTCCATCACGACGCGTAGCGTGGAAGCGTCCGCGCAACCTTCGACTCGAATCTGCGCTTTGGAAAACTGGATATGAATCGAACCTGAAGGCGCGGTGCACTGAACTGGCGTGGATGCCATCGGGGTATCAATCGCAATCCCAAACCGCTGATCCGCGTCGCTGACAGTTACCGGCAGCAACCGAGGCGTAGTCGGAGTAACAGCCTTCAGCCGCTTGTCAATGAGCTTACCTGTGAGATGTAGCTTGCGCCATGCAAACACCTGGTTCGCGTTCACCCCATGTGCACGAGCCACCAACGCAACCGATGCTCCCGGCACCGACGCCTCTTCAACGATCCGCAGTCTTTCTTCACTGCTTCGATGCTGGCGCTTCTTGCGCGTCGTCGCAGCAATCGCCGCCGAACTCAAACCATCCATCCCGGCCTCCTGAGAACGCGATCACTCTCGCGGCTACAAACCGAGGATGCCTAACTCATCACACATAAGTCCAGACGGCCCTTACCGGGCGCTTACGCCGAAGTGCAGCAGAGCTTTCTCGGAGATCTGGTTGGCCAGAATGATGCCGTCCTCGACGGCGTTGATGACACGCTCGGTCTTGCGCCCGGCCCCGCCGATCGCTCGCCAGGCGCAGGGCGGTGATTATGGCCGCGGCTAGGACCAGAATTCCAGTCTTCCAGTTGGATTTGTGCAGCTATCCGCTATTGCGCCACAAGGCTACCAGATCGTGGGCGGCGGCAGGCCAATCGGCAAAGAGGAAATGAAAACCGTCGGCAAGCAATCGGCCCGGCGCAATACGCGTTCGAATTCCAACCCCATACGGTCATCACCGACTGCCACATATGAATGGCCTTGAGCTCGCGACCTGGCTGCACAAGCACTGCCCAGATTGCGAGATTGTGATCATCACTGGTGAAGCGGCAGTGGTCGCAGAAAAAGCCCATAACGGACTGAAATTCGCGCTTCTGCAAAAGCCTGTTAGTTCATGCGTGCTGATCGCCGCTGTCAAGAGAGCTTCAGGAACTGGATGATCGTCATGATCATTGTTCATCTCAAGTGCCCTCTTACGCTGGCTAGCAGAATTTTAGATGGGGCTATGATTGGCCTCAACTGTGTAATTGCCTCTAGTGCACCATCGACGTTCTTGTAGCCGGCAACGTGCATCCACGCAGCAGTCAAAATCGGAGCCCGGCTCATTCCACTTCCACAGTGCAGCAATACTGTCCCCCACCGGATATTTTCCGCTATCGCATCGATAATGGCATCGAACTGCCCGACTCCAAGCCGACTATCGTCAGCGATTGGGATGTGTAGATAGTTGACGGCGGGATTGTGCCGAATTACCTCCTCCTCGCATATCGACACAACTGTTGTGATGTTGAAGGGGTTTGACTGAAATAGGCGCTCTGCATCTCTGCGCCCGCCTAGGTACAATCGCTCCCAGATTCTGGTGACTTGAACCATGCTTGCCTTTCGCCTTTCCCAAATGCGGGCACGTACAAAGACGATGCTCCGAAAGAACACCGATCCGCTCGATATGGACTTTGGATGATTTGTTATTTTAAGAATGGTGGACTGTAACGACCGCCAAAGATGGCTTGTTTTTCCCCGCAACCGCTGCTGGCCGGTCCAGATTCGTTGGAATTAGATGATGCATCCGCGACCTCGGACCGGGCACTGCACGGCCTACAGCAATCATGGTTCATCAGCGAACCGCGCTGTTCGGTAGCAGCAGTGCTACCTACGCTTCGACCTTGTAGCCTTATTTACAAACTGATCCAATTCTTTGCTGTGGAAGAGGTCGATGCACTTCATGGTGTTGAAGTCGGACTGAATTGATCCGTGATAGGATTTGCCGGCATATTTATCGATCAGGACGCCCAGTTTCTTGTACACGTCCATTCCTTGGTGGCCGAACTCCAGATATGCGGCCGCGGTGGCGTACGCATCACCTCTCGATTTTTCATCGGCGGCAACACGTCCTAGACATCTGCTCAGGGCCCAATTCTTCAATAGCGTCTTCTGCGAGTAGTTGTAGACGGGGTAAGTTTGTCCTTGGTCCCCCGCATGAGCCTGAGCATTTTGGCTAAAGACGATCAGTATGCTGCACAACATTGTTATCGCTCATATTCGAGGTAAGTTCTACGACCTGAAGGATACCTCTCGAGCGAATTACCAATCAGCCGGTCATCCGCATCCAGTAGTTCTTACCTTGGACCGATCACACATCTTTCGACAAGCCGTGTCCACTTGCAAATCCTCAGACTCATAAGCTCGTTTGTCTGATAACTGTGATCTGCATTTCGTCAGCTAGAAATGTTGCGAAAGTATCCAACCCCGCCAGCCAAGTTTGCGCGGCTCGTTTGATGTGCTCGCGCTTCACCCCTCCTGATCAGTTTGGTAATCAAGCATCAGGAAGGCGCAACCACCGTCGTAGACGGCGGCCTTCAGAAAGCGATTGTCCGAGTTGAATTGGTTCATCTGCATGGGACTATCCCCGTCGAAAGAGGATGGGGCATCGAAGTTCGCGCGGAACTGAATGGCCGTTGCTCGGCCATCAGTCGGTGACGGAACGGAGATGGAGCATGCTTCATGCGCCCAGCATACCTCGGGCTTTGCGCATGGTAAAGGACAGCCTTTGTACCTTGGCCGGAGTACGGTCACGCCACATTCTATGAACTAAGGGAAGGGGGCCCTTCCAGCTTCGAACAAGAGAAAAAGGGGATACGCGGCAGATTGACATCATTCCCGTGCTAAAGGGATTTCTGAACGCTTATGCTTGGCGTTCACGCGCTATATTGTTTTACCTCACAAAGCCCACACTCACCCTCATGAAAGCGAAACGCTATCATACATTTTTATATGATAGATGTTTATATGATATAAATGAATGACATGAAAAATCCTTTCCAGTTTGGAAGGGAGCTCGGTATTGGCTCTCTTGTCGATCGCAAAGAAGAACTCGCGGCAGTAAAACGAGTGATTAGCGAAGGTAACAAACTCTTTCTGGTCGGTCCACGCCGGTTCGGTAAGACGTCGATTCTGAAAACCGCAACAGATGAACTTTCCAAAAAATCGGCAATAGTCGTTCGTCTAGACGCAGAGAGTTTCCCGTCGATTGAACTGCTCGTAGGTGGCATTGTAGCTTCTGCCGCAAAGGCGTTGAGTGGCGACCTACGGCTGATTGGTGAGCAAATTCGTAAGATGTTTTCCCTGCTCCGCCCTGAACTCGATTACAACGTTTCGGATGGCGAGTGGAGCGTTAAATTTGGCGTCGATTCAAAGAAACTGGGTAATCCGGTTTTACTTATCGACGCACTCAACGGTTTTGAGACATTGGCTCAATCACAACCGGAGAACCGACCGGTTGGCCTCATCCTGGACGAGTTTCAACGTGTGATTGAGATAGGTGGACGTGAAGTGGAGGGGCAAATCCGGTCTGCAATTCAGACACACTCAAGAACCGGCTACGTGTTTGCTGGTTCAAAGACCAGAATGCTTCACGACATGCTCATGGATCCAACTAGGCCGTTCTATCGTCTAGGAGTAACCCTTTTCCTTGGGCCAGTGCCACGGAAAGACTTCGAGACTTTCCTGCGAAGAGAGTTTACCAAGTCTGGATTTCAGGTGAAGGAATCGGCAATAAGCCTAATTATGGAGTTAGCTGAGGACGTTCCGTTCAATGTGCAGATGCTTGCCCACCAATGCTGGACAGGTTTAAGGGAAGGCAACGGACCCAAGCAGACCACGCTTTCGGACGCCGTGGTCCATGCTTCACTTGGAATGCTGGTTCGTCAGCAAGATCCTTTCTATGCTCAGCTTTGGAATTCGTTGACGACAAACCAACAACGAACATTGATGGCAGTGGTTGCGGAAAAGGGCGCGAACATGCAATCCCTTCGCGTTGTTCAGTCAATTGGCAAAAGCTCAGGAACTATTCGTCAAGCGCTTATTGCGATGTCAGCTGTGGCAATCTTACGAGAAGACCAGACCGCAGATCAGAAGTACTATCGCTTTGAAGATCCATTTTTTGGATCTTGGATACGACTGACCACAATCGCAAAAGAATAGCACTCCGATCACTACTGTCCAAATTAGCTGAGGACCGAGCGTTGCGGCATTGAAAAAACGGGACATGCCCTCCTGCTCCCGCCTTTTGATAAAACAGGTTGGCCCCTTTGTCAGGATCGGGTTTGAGTTCTATAAGCAAATCCCGACCCGTTCCATCGTAATTCTCGATCAGGACATCATATCGACAATCTCGTAGTGTGCCTTGCTTTAACTCACGGGGCTTACAAAGCTGCCTGAGCGAGTTCGTCATTTTGTTGTGACGGTTTCGGCAGAGGACTGTTTTGCTCTTCTGGACCGACTCCCTCTCATCCTCGTCAAGGTAAGGCAACGACGAACCCTGGCCTTGTTGCTCTTCTTCCTCGGCGGGCACTCTAGCCAGTTTACCAGCCATTCCCGCAATCTGTTCAGCGAGCACATCGACCATGAACGCATCCGATATTCCGATCGGAAATGGGCGCCGCATTCGAGTCGGAATCACGGAGGGTTTGCCTCTCTGCTACTCTTCTTCGTCATAGCAGAGGGGACAGCAATGTTTGCTTCGGATCTGTTACAGGGAAAATGCGCTGTCAGTCATTCTTTAGCTCCACCTTAGGCTTTATCACAATTTGAATAATCAGAATTTGAATAATCAGCGTCTCTGCTCGCGACGACGATGCCAACAACGGCTTCACTCATTGCTTGCTCTCTCCTCTGAGCGCTCGACCAGGCCAAGCTTTTGCGCCCACTCACGGGGCAGCTTGACGGTCAGGCGAGGAACCCCATTTCCCCCATTCCCGGTGAACGAAACCGACGTAAAGGCCTCGAACTGAAATCCTTCCAGCTCGAGATAAACGTCGCCTTCCTCATCGAAGAGCTCGTTGTAAACCTGAAAGCTCCGGCCGGTATCTTCGTCAAAGTTCTGCTTCAGGATGTCCTTGCCGCTCATTCACACTCTCCCTTGCCTACCATGGCTCTTCCCGGGCGGATTGTCGCCTCCTCTCGGCTTCAGCGCTTCCCTTGTTCCTTATCAATTTGCTCCGGCGCTCTAGTTCGTCGAACTCAGCGCTGCCCCGGCTCTGCTTCTCATCGTAAGGTGCCGGCAACGTCAAAGATTCGCCCACAGGCGATAAGGCCTGCTCAATATAGAAGCCCGGATCCCTCTGCCATTGTCCTAGAATGTCCAGTTCCCAGTGGACCCGCGCCAACGCCGATCCGATGAGATGATGATCTACCTGCTGGGACACTGCAGCTGTCTTATCGGCGAGCTTCTTCCAGCGTTCGTCGAATCATGCCAGTTCCTTTCGCTGACCTTCTACGCTCGCGGCTGACCACTCGCGCACTATGCCGGAAGGCCGCTCCATGCGCGGCACGTCATCGGCTGTGTACTGCCCATATCGCGCTCGCCATGACCAAGAAGTCAGACGCGAGTCTCTGATCCGAGTCTGCTGCCTGCCGCGCGAATGCGGGTATCACCAGCAGCAGATAAACAAGAACTGATGTCATTCCGCGTTTCAACATTCTTCGTCTCGCTCCGGTTAGCAGCATTTTACGCGTAACGTCGTTCCCGTCGAATGGTCGGCAACGCTTTCCGAATCCGGTCAATCTCCGGGTTGCCCGTGATCCAGGAATGTCTGGCGCCATCGTCGGCACCTGTCCCAGATGATGGATGGGATCGCTAAGGACTGGAAGACGTGAAAGAATCAGTTAGGGCCGCAGATGAACTCCCGTGAAAGCCGATGACCTACAGTGTTTTCTATTGGCGTTCATCCGCGTTCAATTGGCACCCACTGGGAACAACTACGAGATGCGAAAAGGATTTACGAGAAAACCACAAGGGAACGAGCCCGCGACGTGCGGCAAGAACAACATAACGCCGAGCGGCTGCAGCGCCTCAAAGATGAACACCAGTTTCTGCTCACCAGGGAACGCCCGGCCGTCGTGGAGGTGGTGGCGTGGGCTGCCAGCAACGGCGAACGCAATGAAAACGCCAACTATGCGGCACTGCTAACAGACTTCCGCGTCACGTTATGCGTGGGAGTTGGACCCGCCGCGTTGTATCCACCATCCATTGCGGCTCCGTTCTTATTTGCCCAACGCCTATGTTGCGCTTCTGCCATCCGTTTGCGTGTTTCTGGGCTGATGACGCGCATCTTGGGCTTAGCTTCAGTTTTGCTAGCTTCGCCTGTCCGCAGATCCAACTCCGCTCGATGTGGTGCTCGGTATCTTTTTAACGGGTCTCGCAGCGCTCGAGACACAATAAAGACAAGGGAGTGTGACACGCCAAGAATGCTTCCGATCTTCTTCATGCTGAAACCCTGCTTCTGAAGTTCGTCCACCTTCGAAGCTGGGCATAGCGGATGTGCCAGGTAGTCCATCGGTGGCCGGTAAGCCATCTTACGGCCAGCGGGAAGAAGAGGCTTTCCGGTCGACGCCTCGATGGCACGTATGACTTTGAGCAGAGTTGGAAATGTCACGTTGAAGTGTTTCGCAATTTCGTCAAGACCGATGCCAGCTTTCCTTAAGCGAGTCACCTCGTCCACAGGACAGCGCGGATGCGACAAGTAGTCTGTGCGCTTGGTATAAGAGCTACGATGGAAGCGCTCAAATTTCTGCCCTTTGGCTTTAGCGACGGCTTTCAGTATTTTCTCAATCAAAAGCTTTGAGACACCGAGCTCCGTGCCAATCTCAGCACAGGAGTTTCTTTGCTTTCGTAACCGCACCACGTCGTCCGCACTGCAGCGACGGTGTTTAAGATAATCAACTTTCGGCTTCGGCATTGGCTTTAGGTTCAGAGCGCGAAGTGCGCGCCGCACCAAGTACTTCGTGGTCTGCTGCGTTTCCGCGATCTCAGCCACACTTGCTTCCGCCGCGATAAGATTGGCTAGTTTTGTTGGGTCACATCCGTTATTTGTCAACGGATCACGCTTGTGCGTCCGCGCCGGTACAAACAATACGAATTCCATTCGAAAATCCTTCCATTGCTGTAGTAAAAGGGACAGGTTTCCGGACGGCATTCCGTTTGTTTCATCAAAAAAAAATTGGACACCTGCAGTGACCTTAAAATAGGGCAGTCCATTCTGTTCTACAGGTGTCAGCGTGAGCCGGCCCACATGCTTGCGCAACGCAATCTGAGCTGCGTTACGGTTTCCAAGCAGCGTATCCGCAAGCTTCTTGGTATGCTCCAACACGAATGATTTCGCTTCGTTGAGCGAGACAAGTGCTGGGATCGGAACCAAGGAGACCTGTTCCTTTTGAAGGGTGTCCAGGCGAGCTTCGAGGCTATCCAATTTGGCGCGGAGAACCTTAGATGACCCCTCTTGGATCAATGAGTCAACGACGTTTTTAATACTCCTTTCGAGCAGGCGCTTCTCTCGGTTGAGGCTGGGAAGTGCCGCACGTTTACTTTTCGCTTCCTCGGCCTGCATCTGTCGTTGATGTTGCAGAGCTTCGTGGAACTTGTCGATCGTGAATTCGAGCAGCTCCGGACGTAGCACCTCACTGACCAAGTGATTTACGACAGTCGATTCAAGAGTGTTTTCGCTAACTATGAGGGAGTTTGTGCAAGACTTGTGCCGCTGACTGTAACTGCTGCATTGGAGAGTCCTATCGCCCTTGTCTGTTTTTCCAACGACGACTATAGACTCCTTACACTCTTTGCAGATCATGTTGCCGCTGAACAGCGGAACCCGCGAATCTTTGCGGCGCCCGATACCGCCCAGCTGTTGTATGCCAAACTTCTTGTGACTTGCGATGAGTTGTTGAACCCGCTCGAATTGCTCGCTGCTGACGATCGCTAGTTCCGGAACATCCTGCACAGTCCACTCCGATTCTGGGACTGGAATTGTCTTCATCTTCCCGGTTTCGGGATGTTTCATCGTGGTCGTCTGTCCCCATATCTGGCGACCCCGATAACGTTCATTGTGCAAGATGCTAAACACAAGTGATTTCGTCCACGTCTTCGCCTTGGAACGCGGAGGTAATGGAAGGTTCTCACTCGCACAGCGAGCAGCGATGTTTTTGTAGCTGAGGCCGTCATCTGCGATATCAAATATCCTTCGTATCGTGTGTGCCTCGACAGGGTCAATTACGAGTTTCACGCCAAGAATTGGAGGGCGTGCAATACTGCCGCGACGTGATGGATCGGGTACAATTTCTGCCTGATATCCGAAATGAGATCCACCGGCTGCATATCCGCTCAAGATTCGCCCTTCCATGCCGCGGACAACACCATCACGCAACGTCTGATTGAATTGCTGGTCGGCCGCTGCTTTGGGAACGATCCGGTCATCGAAGTCTCCTTCTCGGCTATCGAGATTTTGGCTTACGAAATATAGGAACACTCCGTGATACTTCAGAAGGTTGCAGATTTGAAGAACTAGAGCAGTGTTCCGCCCCAACCGCGATGTGTGAACGATTAAAATCCCATCGAACTTTCGAGGCACCTCCTGGGCTGCCTCAAGCAGCCGCAAAAGACCGGGACGAGTGGACAGAGTTTCGCCAGAAAGGCCAGCATCCACAAAGACAAGCGAACTGTCGAAGACCAAGCCTTTTGCAAGTGCGGCCTCTCGACAGATCCTGTTCTGGTCTTCAATGGAGCTGAACCGCTGGTTGTCCTCATCGGAATATCGCAGGTACACCGCCACAGTGGGCGCTGTACGCGTTGTAACTTGCTGCGATAAGCGCCTCATGGCTGCACCGCCAGCGGCGTTGAAAGAACTCCTACGTCGTTGAAAACACTAAGGAGTTCTGGGGATGGTGAAATGCAGAAAGTTCTATATGAGGTGAGTAAGGGGAGCCATTTTTTTCTATAACTTACAAACTCCAAAACAGAACTTTACCGCACTCGAAATCGAGCTCCCAATGTCGTGTTCTGTTCTCTATGCTTTCGAGGGCGTATGCGACCACCACAGCAATAAAAGGCTGCGAATACCAGCCAATTCCGCAGCGACCCTCTCCCGGAGCTCTTGGTTAAGCACCTCATTGCAAAATTCGCCCGCACACGCACCCGGAGTCCGGTCGCATTCTTTCGGTATTAACCGAACTTCAGTCGTGCGGCCGTTCTGCTCAATGAGTACATAAAAATCATCATCAAACTTGTGAGCTGCCTTCTTAATGGCAACGGGTCCATACACCGCCGCATTGAAGTTGATAACCTGAGTGCCGTCCTCCAGCGTCCACTTCAACATCTCCCAGACCTCCAGGCTCAGAGCACCAACCGAACCACTGGTTAGACGAGCAGCTTGCGAGTAAGTTAGCGGACTCACCAAAGCCAAAGACTCCGCTCAAGTGCGGAACCCCGACCTCTCGCCATCTCAGGCGATTTTTCGCTTGCAACAATTTCCAGATGGCGTTTAATGAGTTCGACAGTACGCTCTCGTGCCAGACCTTAGAATGAGGGCATCGTTGAAGCGCGAGGACTTTTTTAGAACCCAAACGTGGGTGAAGGAGGGTACCGTAGCGACGACAATTTCTGACATTCCATCATCATTCAGCCTGACTGCCGTGCCCTCAAACGGCGCTTGACAGCTTCCTTATCTCGACGGGGCGTAGTCATCGACTGCGCCCGGTTTCGTAACATCGGGCGCGGAGCCGTAAACCGGCGCGGCCTGTCGCCTCAATTCGTAATTATGGATGGCGGTTATACCGACCACCGTTGCGTGTATAGAGCTGGACCAGCGTTCGGCCCGATGCCACCCCATTCGGTGCAGTAAATAACTGCCACCGATCTGGGCGCCCACCATGCCAATTGAGAATAGAGGCATTTCCACCCGCGACCGTGCAAGTGAAGTCGGAAGCTCCGCTTCGCGGCCATTGCCCGAATCCAACATCTCCCATGTTGAGCTACAGTCCATGGCATGAGCGATGGCCACTCCAGACCAAAGCACAATATTTTGTCTGTCGAAAAACTTATGCGGTTTCTGTGCTTCTTGCGCAAATGACGGCAATGCGACAAGCACTAGCGAAATGAGGATGCAAATCTGTACACCCTTTCCACTCGACATCTTAGTTCCTTCTGAACATTGTGACGAAAAATAAGTCGAAACTCGCAGGGTGTG
Organism: uncultured Acidobacteriota bacterium; assembly: GCA_963787715.1. Classification (GTDB taxonomy): domain Bacteria; phylum Acidobacteriota; class Terriglobia; order Terriglobales; family Acidobacteriaceae; genus TOLSYN. The sequence goes on from CAWBEC010000002.1 coordinate 653,183, forward strand.
CCCCGCCGCCCAGACACAGCACGTCTACGAGAACAAAGGTTCACTTATTGTGAACACGCGTAGCTCGAAACAAGCTAATGGAATCTACTTACTTTTGAGCAGTTTTTAGCTCAGGAGCATAGCTTCGCGACCACACAGATCCCTGGGACTCCATCAAGGCAATGTGGAATCCCGCTCAGCTTCCAAACCTGCGCGGCAGATTACTGTACATCGGCAGGCATTTGGATCGGACTAGTTTTTCCGCCTCCGAGATCATTGCCTCCAAACTCACACGGATCCCTTCACCCCAGAAGTTTTCTTCCGTCGGATCCAGACCGAACGGTTCAAGGAGTTCGGAAACGCTTTTTGTCGCACCGGAACGGAGCAGGTCCAGATAGAGCGGTTCGAAGTGGCTCCCCAGGCGCGATTGCTGAGCGTACAAGCTTTGCGTCAATAACTCGCCGAATGCATAACCGTAAACGTAAAACGGCCGGTGAAAATGCGAAATATATGACCAGAGGTGATTGGCGTTTTCATAGGTGAACACCTCGCCGTCTTCACCGTACAACTCTTTAGCCGTAGTGAGCCACAATGCATCGAGATCTTCAACAGAGAGCTTCTTCGGGTCATTCCATTCCGTATATTCCGCATTCATTCCGTGCATGCGACGCTCGAAATTGGAAAACCCAATTTGCCTCACCACGGTGTTCAGCATACCTTCGATCTTTTGGGTTATCAGTGCAAGCAGTGCCGAATTGTCTCCATTTTCAGCAAGTTGCTTCCGCAAAAAAGTGAATGTCGTCATTTCTCCGAAAACTGAAGCGGTCTCGCAGTATGCAATTGGCGGATGAAACATGAGCGGCCCTTGCGCTTCGCCGGCCAAAATGCCATGAACACCATGTCCGAGTTCATGTGCGAGTGTCATCACGTCATGATTCGAACCCAGGTAATTCAAAAAAGTGAACGATTGCGACCGGTTTCCAGGAAGCACAAAAGAACAGTTAAAAGCTCCGCCGCGTTTGCCTGTCATCGCGGGTACATCGATGCGCTTTGACGAAATGAAATTCTGAATGATGCCGGTAAGCGTCGGGCTGAAACTTTCATACGCCGCAAGAACCGTGGAGATTGCGCTCTCATATGGCACCACCGTGGTATCCGCGAAGGGTAGTGGCGCATTTCGATCGCTCCACATCAGCGTCTTCATGCCGAGCAACTCGGCCTTGAGACGATAGTACCGGCGAGCGAGCGGTCCTGCGACGTGGGTTACCGCATTATGCAATGCGTCGACGACTGCATCGGGAATCCGGTTCTCCTTATTCCGCGCTTCCATCGGATTGCGGTAGTGACGTTCCTTGCGCTCCACCGCATTCTTGCCAACAATCACATAAAGCGTCTGCGCTGAATATTTGGCGAAGTATCCTCCCAGGCCATCGTTGATTGTCTTCTGCACTTCCGCACGAAGCGCGGCATCTTTCGAATTTGTGAGAATGTCGAGCATCTCGGTCAGGTTCTTCTTTTCGGCCTTGTAGTCAAATCGAAGATCCGCCTCGCATTCGTCGAAAAACTCATCCCATGAAGCTGGGCCAAACGGAGAACGCTTCGTAAGAGCCGCTTCTACGGCTTCGCTCAAGAAGTGTGGCTTAAAGACTCGCTGATGCTCGATCCACGGCCGATGTCTCTGGACTACGGCATTGTTTGCGCACCACTTCTCAAGCGTCGCATCATCGAGCGCCACCAACTCCAATTCGAAGAACGTCAGATACTCGCCCTGAATTTGGCTCATTATCTGTTGCGCATCGGCGATCTTCGCCTTCACCTCCTCATTCGTCACGTCCAAACTTTGCTGAAGAGAGAGATAGACCATGATCTTTCCCCCCAGCATATCCAGTTCTGAATAGTCGGAGATGGCGGAGTCCAGCTTATCGGCCAGCTTTCCTTTGTAATTCGAGCTGAACTGCTGCGCTTGCCTGGTGAATTCCGCGATGTCCAGATCAACTTGCGGATCACTGATTCCGGAGTATATGGAGCTCAAGTCCCAACGAACGTCGCTATCGGCGGTGTGGTGGACAAGTGTCATTGTAAGTCTGAGTCTTTCTTCATGCGGGTTGTTAGCGGTTATCCAGCTGTGACGGATTCCGGGCGGGCAACCACCGCGCCCGGTCTCATGCCTTATTTTAAGCTGCGCGACTGATATCGTCGTCTTTGCTCCCTGGCAGTTTGGTTCTATTCTTGGTAATCAGGCGGATGATCGCCGTCAGAATGACAGCTCCCCCAATTGCGACCAGAATCGTATACACCATTCCGCCCTGTCCTGCAAAGCCAAGCGCCTGCATAATCCAGCCTCCTATCACGGCTCCGATCATGCCAATCACGATATCCATGAACGCTCCATATCCAGCCCCGCGCATTATTTTGCCCGTGGCCCATCCTGCGATCAATCCGACGATCAACCACCAAATTATTCTCACACACACCTCCCCGTCCTTTTATCTAACTCGGATGCCAGAGGTTCGGCTGGGGTGTTTCTCTGGATACTGTTGCGCCAAGCCTGAGCAGGTGCATGACTCACACCGGTTCTGCTGAGTGGTACTCGATTAGCTATCTTTCCGGTAAAGGAGTTCGCGCATCGCTTGCCGCCGAGCCTCGTTCGCCTCATTCGCAGTCTTACGTTCGTCGGCATCCATGCGGCGCTGAGTAACAGGGTTCGCGGCTTCGGGGTCACTGCACGCTGGGCAGCGGTTGGCGAAGCCAGGCTTATCCGGCTTCAACTCAAACTCTTCTTGGCAGACAATGCAGACTTTAATGGGAAACGACATTGAGCCTCCACGGCGGGCCACACCAGCAGTGCAGGTGCGAAAGATTCTCTATGCATTGTACCCAACACACTTACGTAGGCAATGTTTTGGAAGTGATTAATTTCCAGCATCGCTCCAGCTGGTTCTTCTTTCCGCATCTAACTTTCCGTTCGCGTCTGTGTATTACGTTCGGTGGAGAAAAAGATGGAGCGAAAGAAATTGTCTCAAGCATTGATTGCCGGAGCTGCCACCGTAGGAGCCGCGGGTTTGCTGGCCGGGGTAGGGGCCGTGTTAACAGGGCGTGCGATATGGGATGCGGTTACAGCTACCACATCGTTCTCCGGCAAAGTGGTGCTCATCACGGGGGCGAGCCGCGGTTTGGGGCTGGCCCTGGCGGAAGAGTGTGCAAGGCAAGGCTGCCGGTTGGCAATTTGTGGACGCGATCAGCAATCGTTAAGGCGCGCCGAGACTGAACTGCGCGGCAGGCGGGCTGAGGTGCTGGCGCTCCACTGCGACATCTCGAAGCGGCATGATGTGGAAGAGATGATAAGCAAGGTCATCGCGCATTACGGAAAGATCGACGTGCTGATCAATAACGCAGGCACGATCGTTGTGGGCCCCCTACGCTCGCAATCGCCGGACGATTTCAAGGAAGCTATGGACGTGATCTTCTGGGGTGCGGTTCACACCACGCTTCTCGTACTTCCTCACATGCTGGAGCGGCACCAGGGACGAATCGCCAACATCGCCTCAATCGGAGGAAAGATGGCAGTTCCGCATATGTTGCCCTATTCGGCAGCAAAATTTGCGCTCACCGGATTCTCCGAGGGCATCACCGCCGAACTTGCGGCGGAAGGTATTCAAGTCACCACCGTGGTTCCAGGATTGATGCGCACCGGATCTCATCTCAATGCGTTTTTTAAGGGTGATAACCGTTCTGAATATGCATGGTTTGGCATCTCTGCCAGCGCTCCATTTCTGGCCATGGATGCAGCACGGGCCGCGAGAAAAATTGTGCATGCAATCCGCCGCGGCGATGCGGAATTGATTTTGGGCATACCTGCAAAGCTCGCCGCCCTGGCCCACGGCGTGGCTCCTGCGGCGGCGGTGCGAGCTTTAGGCAAAGTGAATCGTCTTATGCCTGCTGCCTCGACATATGGCGAAGTTCGCCATCGTGGGCACCAAAGCGAGAGCACGCCCACAAAGAGTCCACTAACTGTTTTTGGCAAACGCGCCGCAAAGCGTTGGAATCAGGAAAAGCTCGCCTGAGATTTTCGCTTATGCCGCACAGTGCGGCGGCTTATGGAGTCGTATTTGCGGCTCCCGGTTTGGCCGGGATGCAAGGGGGTTGCTGGCGGCGTGCCGAGTGATCCACACGCGCCCAGAATGCGACAAAGTAATCCACCGCCGAGAGCAGCGAGACGAAGAGCATGAACCAGATCGAGATCCGAGCGATGAGTTCGACTCCAATGATGAAGCCGAAAAAGTTCCACTCATACCAGCGGTGAGCAAGAATCGCGGCGACCACAGCGACAATCTGCAGAACCATCTTCAGCTTACCCAGATCGCGCGCCTGAATTGCAAAGCCCTCGGTCGCAGCCACGCTGCGCAAGCCGCTAATCAGAAACTCCCGTCCCAGCACCAGAACGACAATCCAGGGCGGCATGAGATTGGGCGTGAAACGAACGAGAAGGATTAAACCGGCGGCGACCAGAAGCTTGTCCGCCATCGGATCCAGCAGCATCCCCATGCTGCTGATCTGGCCATATTTTCGCGCAAGGTAGCCATCCAGCCCGTCGGTGATCGAGGCCAGAATAAAGATTCCAGCCGCCAGCAGCTCCTGCTCACCTGGCGGAAAGATGTGGCTCGACAGCACCCAGATTAAAAAAGGGATACAGCCAATTCTGCTCAGGGTAATCGAGTTTGGCAGGTTCAACAAATCAAACCATCCAGAGGGCGGCGTACCGTTAAATTATGCGGGATCAATTGTCGAAAAGCAACGCATCAGAACTGCCGCGCTGCCCATCAAAGCGCGGTTCAATCACGCAAAATCCACCTCCTCCAAGCCCGCGAGCCGAATCCGTTTAAGCTCGTTGCGTTTTCCGTGCTTTGTAGCAGCGCACTCTGCTGGTTATACTTCAGCCAGCGATGGCCAACATCTTATATGGAGTCAACGGCGAGGGCGCGGGTCACTCCACCCGCTCGCGAGAGATCATTCTTCACCTGCAACGCAGCGGACACCGCGTAGTCGCGGCCTCCTTTGACCGCGGCCTGCGCAACCTTGCCGACGTATGCGAGGTGCTGGAAATTCACGGCTTCCGCTTCACCTACGTGAATAACGCCGTACGCTACAACCGAACCCTTGCCCGCAGCCTCTTCCAGGCGCGCAGAGCCACGCGAGGCATCAAGGAACTGACCCGGCTCATCGACCAGCGCGGCATCGATCTGGTCATCACCGACTTTGAGCCGCTCACCTGCCGCGCCGGGCGTCGCCGCAAGCTTCCCGTCATCTCCATCGACAATCAACACATCATGACGCACTTCAAGGTGGCCACGCCGCCCAGATACCGCACCGACGCCACCGCCTGCAAAATGCTGGTGCGCATGATGACTCCCCACGCGAGCCACTATCTGGTGACCTCGTTCTTCGATGCGCCGGGCCGCCGCCTCAACTCCGAACTCGTGCCGCCGATCCTCCGCCGGCAGATTCTCGATGCCGTGCCCACCGCCGAAGGCCCCATCCTCGTCTACGTCACCTCGCCCGCGCCTGCGCTCATCAAAGTGCTCTCCTCGGTGCGTGCCGAATTCATCGCTTACGGCTTTGGCCGCGAAGGACGCGAGGGAAACATCCTCTACAAAAAGCCCGGCTTCGAGACCTTCTTCGAGGACCTCGTCCGCGCCCAGGCGATCATCGCCAACGCCGGATTTTCTCTGGTCACCGAAGCGCTGCACCTCGGCAAGCCCTACCTCGCCGTCCCGGTTCGCAATCAGTTCGAGCAGACCTTTAACGCCTTCTGGCTCGGCCGTACCGGCTACGGCGCCTTCTGGGAGGAGTTGACCAAGGAGCACGTCGAATCGTTCCTCTTCAACGTGCCGCACTTCCGCGAGAAGCTCGCCGAGTATCCACGAACCTCGAACTGCGAGCTGTTCGCAAAGCTGGACGCTCTGATTGCGGCGCGGTTAGGCGGTAATTGAATATCATGCGCGGCGGAATTGTCTTATCGCATGCAGCCTAACGCTTATGTTCTGCGTTCTCTGAAAAACGCCTGCAGAATCTCCATGCAGCGCCCTGCAAGCACGCCTTCCGTGACTTCCACATGATGATTCAATCGGGGATGGTTGATGACCTGCATGATCCCGCCCGCAGCTCCGGCCTTCGGATCGCGCGCACCGAAGACCAGCCGCTCAATTCGCGCATGCATGATCGCTCCGGCGCACATCGCGCAGGGCTCCAGCGTAACGTAAAGCTGGCATCCGCTGAGCCGGTAATTGCCCAGCGCGCGGGCGGCGTCGCGTAACGCCAATATCTCTGCGTGCGCACAGGGATCGCTAAGCGAGACCACCTGATTCCAGCCGCGCCCGATGATGCGCTCTTCGCAGACCACCACCGCGCCGACCGGAACCTCGCCCGCAACTTCGGCCATCCGCGCCAGTCGCAGAGCCTCTTCCATCCAGCGCTCGTCCATCCGGTTTTCGTCCTTATATGTGAATCGGGTGGCCCATTCAAGCCCGTTGTTGGCTTGAGTGGGGCAGTTGGGGTTATGTTTTACTGAGTGCGGAACGCATCTACTCTCCCGCCGGCTCCTGCTGTGTCATGCAATGAATCGCTCCCAACCCCCAGATCAGGTCGCCGCAGTAGATGGGCACGACGCTGTGCTTCGGCATCGCCTGCTGAATGATGTTCAGCGCCTTCAGATCGTTCGGATCGTCAAACGTTGGCACCAGGACCGTCCGGTTAGAGATGTAGAAATTCGCGTAGCTCGCAGGCACGCGCTGCCCCTTAAATACCACCGGCGCAGGCATCGGCAAGGGAATTACCTCCAGCGCCTTGCCCGACGTGTCCGTCATCTTCTTCAAGCGCCTCAAGTTCTCTTTGAGGATCGTGTGATTTTCATCCGCCGGATCAGCCTCGCTGGCGGCCAGCACCGTGCGCGGCCCCACGAAGCGCGCAATGTCATCGACGTGGCCATGGGTGTCATCGCCCACGATGCCGCGCTCCAGCCACAACACTTTTTTCACTCCCAGCATCCGCCCCAGCGCAGCCTCAATCTGCTCGCGCGTCATCCCCGGATTGCGCTGTTGCACCGGACTGAGCAGGCACTCCTCCGTGGTCAGCAGCAAGCCGCGGCCGTTCACGTCGATCGATCCGCCTTCCAGTACCATTGCGCCTGCGTGCGGCAGCGCAGCGTTACCCGTGTCCCCCGCCTCCACCGTAGCCACAAATTGCCTGCAGCCGCGCACCTCTGCGATCTTTTCCGGAAGCGTGTTATCCAGCTTCCAGTTCTTGTACTTGGCCCAGGCGTTGAACTTCCAATTCGTCAGCGCGACCTTGCCCGCCTTGTCCTTCACAAAGATTGGGCCAGAGTCACGCAGCCATCCGCGATTGGTGGGCCAGCTGATGAAAGCCGATGCGCGCCTCCAAGCCCGGCAACACATTTGCATGTGTCAATATCGTGCGCGCACCGGCTTCGGCCGCGCCATCGTTCACAATCACCTCGACCCGCGAGGCCCGCGCCAAGTGCCGCACAATCTCGGCATAGACGTAGGGAATCGGTTCAAATTTTCCCGGCCAATCGCTGCGATTATGCGGCCATGCCAGCCACGTCGCCCGTTGCGGCTCCCACTCTGCGGGCATGCGGTAGCCCATTGCGGCTGGGGAATCTGTTGCCATCTTGGCTTTCATCTACTTTCCGAACCTCTGCGTGATCGGCCCATAGGCGTCGATGCGGCGGTCGCGCAGGAACGGCCAGTTGCGGCGAATCTCCTCTTGCAGCTTCACGTCCACGGTCCCCACCAGAATCTCTTCCTTGTCATGCGAGGCCTGCGCAATGATGCGTCCAAATGGATCGGCCAAAAACGAGCCGCCCCAGAACTCCAGCCCCGCGCCCTTTACCTCGTTGCCACGAATGTTGCCCGTCTCATGCCCCACGCGATTGACCGCGCCCACAAACACTCCGTTGGCTATGGCGTGCGCCCGCTGAATGGTGAACCAGGCCTCGTACTGCGCCGCGCCCCACTCTTCTTTTTCCGCCGGATGCCAGCCGATGGCGGTGGGGTAGAAGATCACGTTCGCCCCTTGCAGAGCGGTCAGCCGCGCCCCCTCCGGATACCACTGGTCCCAGCACACCAGCGTTCCCACCGAACCCTCTTCCAACTCAAAGCTCTTGAAGCCAAGATCGCCCGGCGTGAAGTAGTACTTCTCGTAGTAGAGCGGATCGTCCGGGATGTGCATCTTGCGGTAAATGCCACGGATCTCGCCGTCGCTGCCGATCACCACCGCCGTGTTGTGGTAGAGCCCCGGAGCGCGCCGCTCAAACAGGGAAACTTCAATGGCAACCTTCAACTCTCGCGGCCAAGGCGCAGAATCGTCCTGTGCTCGGTCCCGGAATCGGCTCTGCCAGGTCGAACAGCGCGGTGTCCTCGCGCTGGCAGAAATACTGGGTCAAAAACAGCTCCGGCAGGCAGATAACCTGCGCTCCGCGTCGCGCCGCCTCGCGCACGTGTGCCACCGCCCGCTCCAGGTTCTCCTGCGGCTCCGGCGAACAGCGCATCTGTATCAGGCCTACCTCAAATTTTCCGCTCGCCACTCGTTCCTCCAGCTTTCGATCAGAGTCAGTCGCATAGAATATCAAAGCGCAAAGGCCGTCCAATGATATGCTCTTCCCATTGGCTGGATACCCTAATGGATGGATACCCATGACCACCCTGACCAAACGCGTTGACGACAAGGCCCAGCTCTCGCACGAGTCCATCCGCGAGGCCGAGGAGAGCTTCAACAACCACCTCAAGCGGGTCGGCCTGAAGCACACCGGGCAGCGCGACGCCATCCTGCGTACCTTCCTGGAGACCCACGACCATCTCTCTACCGAAGAACTGCACCACCTCGTCCAGCGCAGCGACCCCCGCATCGGCTTCACCACCGTCTACCGCACCCTCAAACTGCTGGCCGACTGCGGCCTCGCCAGCGAGGTCGAGTTCCACGACGGCGTCACCCGATACGAGCGCCAGTACAACCGGCGCAGCCATCACCACATGGTCTGCACCGAATGCGGCACCTCGGTGGAGTTCTTCTCCCCGGAGATCGAAAAGGTAGAACAAGAGATCGGCCGCAAACACCGCTACCTCACCACCCGCCACACCTTCCAGATCTACGGCGTCTGCGACCAGTGCCAGAAGAAAAAGCCTGCTCGGCGGCGATAGTCAGGATTCCCGCACGATACTCATGACGGGTTGGTTTCCGAGTAGCCGAAAATCGTTTTCCGGGGGCTCTGCACGACGTGCGCTCGCGGCACGCTTTCAACTTAGTGCCGTAGGCGTATGATACCGGATGAATAACGCGTCCGGCGGTGATTGCGCGAACAGGAAAGCCAGGATGGGTTTATAGTTCGTTGCAGTCTTTTTTTGACTAATTCGAAGGAAGGCAAGCATATGGATAAAGAACTCGCCGCAGCAGTGGGGGCGGCTGTCCCCCAAAACTCGTCAACCGAAGCCAAGTGCCCGGTCGCTCACGGCGCTCGTAGAGTCCAGACAAATGCCGACTGGTGGCCGAATCAGCTTGGCCTTAAAGTCCTCCACCAGCACTCTCCGCTGTCCGATCCTATGGACAAGGAATTCAATTACGCAAAAGAATTCAAGAGCCTCGATTTGAACGCCGTGATCAAGGACCTTCATGCCTTGATGACAGCATCGCAGGAGTGGTGGCCGGCCGACTTCGGCCATTATGGGCCACTTTTCATTCGTATGGCATGGCACAGCGCGGGTACGTACCGCACTGGCGACGGCCGTGGCGGAGCGGGCTCCGGCACCCAACGTTTTGCGCCCCTTAATAGCTGGCCGGACAATGTGAACCTCGATAAGGCGCGCCGGTTGCTCTGGCCGGTCAAGCAGAAGTACGGCCGTAAAATCTCCTGGGCCGACCTCATGATTCTCGCTGGTAACGTCGCATTGGAGTCGATGGGGTTCAAGACCTTCGGCTTCGGCGGCGGGCGCGAGGACGTATGGGAGCCCGAAGAGGACATTTACTGGGGCCAGGAGGGCAAGTGGCTGGCTGACGAGCGCTACAGCGGCGATCGTCAGCTCGACAATCCTCTCGGCGCGGTTCAGATGGGCCTGATTTACGTGAACCCGGAAGGGCCCAATGGAAATCCGGACCCCATTGCCGCAGCACGGGATATCCGAGAGACTTTTGCCCGCATGGCGATGAATGACGAGGAGACCGTTGCGCTCATTGCCGGCGGGCACACCTTCGGCAAAACCCACGGCGCTGCCGATCCGAGCAAGTATGTCGGTCCTGAACCCGAAGCTGCCGATATTGAAGAGCAGGGCTTCGGCTGGAAGAGCACATTCGGCACGGGCAAAGGGGGCGACACGATCGGAAGCGGCCTGGAAGTCATTTGGACCACGACGCCTACGAAGTGGAGCAACAACTTCTTCGCGAACCTCTTCGACTACGAGTGGGAACTGACCAAGAGCCCGGCCGGTGCTCATCAGTGGAAACCGAAGAATGACGCAGGCGCCGGTACAGTGCCGGATGCGCACGATCCATCAAAGCGTCTCGCGCCATCCATGCTGACAACAGATCTCGCCTTGCGCTTCGACCCTGCTTACGAAAAAATTTCACGGCACTTCTTTGAAAACCCGCAGGCATTCGCCGATGCGTTCGCCAAGGCTTGGTACAAGCTGACCCACCGCGACATGGGGCCACTGTCCCGTTATCTTGGCCCGCTCGTTCCTGCGCAGCCGTTGCTGTGGCAGGATCCCATTCCCGCAGTGGATCATGAACTGATTGGCGAGCAGGACATTGCTGCCGTGAAGGCCAAGATCCTCGCATCCGGACTGTCGATCTCCGAACTGGTCACGACGGCTTGGGCGTCGGCGGCAACCTTCCGCGGCTCCGACAAGCGCGGCGGGGCTAACGGCGCGCGCATTCGCCTTGCGCCACAGAAGGATTGGGAAGCGAACCAGCCGGCCGCATTGACAAAGGTCCTTCAGAAGCTGGAGGCGATCCAAAAGGAGTTCAACAGCGCGCAATCCAACGGGAACAAAGGGAAGAAGGTCTCGCTTGCTGACCTGATCGTTCTGGGCGGCTGCGCAGCCATCGAGGAAGCTGCGAAAAAGGCCGGCCACGACGTGAAGGTACCTTTCTCGCCTGGGCGCATGGACGCATCGCAGGAGCAAACCGATGTGCACTCATTCGCCGTACTGGAGCCGGCCGCAGACGCGTTCCGCAACTACCTCGGGAAAGGACAACAAAGCCGGGAGGAGGAACTGCTGGTAGATCGGGCGCAGTTGATGACGCTGACTGCCCCCGAGATGACGGTTCTCATTGGCGGCATGCGTGCCCTGAATGCTAACTTCGGGCAGTCCAAACACGGCGTCTTCAGCAAGCGACCCGAGACGCTGACGAATGATTTCTTCGTCAACCTGCTCGACATGAATACGAAGTGGCAGCCGTCCTCTACATCCGAAGGCGTGTACGAGGGGCGCGATCGCGCTACTGGCGAACTCAAGTGGACCGGTACCCGTGTCGATCTTGCCTTCGGTTCAAACTCCCAGCTACGAGCAATCGCGGAAGTCTATGCATGTGATGACTCGAAGGAGGCGTTTGTCAAGGACTTCGTAGCTGCGTGGAACAAGGTGATGAATCTTGATCGCTACGACCTTGCCTGAGTCTAGGCAGGGAAGAGAGCTGTCCACTTGGTACTAACCCCGGTCCTGTCGTTTGGATCGGCGAAATCAGAGGTGGCGCTTTTCGTGGCCCGTGCGGGCCGGATCGCGCCTCCTCTGATTCTGCTAGAGTCTTAATGAATCGCCGAAATCGAGCGGCTTGGAAGCTTTCGGTCGAAGTACTGGAATCGACGGGCACTTCGGAAACTGACCGGCGGGCAGCACACACTCTTGACACTTACCCTCAAAACCATATATCTCTAAGGGCTTTCCTTCCGCTCGTGCGGCGCGGGAAGCGCGCCTCGCGACTCGCGAGTCTTTTGAAAGGGAACCATTGATCATCAAGGTCTTTTATCACGACAAATGTTTCGACGGAGCCTGCTCGGCCTCGCTGTTTACGCGCTTCTACCGCGAGCGAATCCGCCGCCACGCCGACTTCCAGTACCAGGGGCTGCTGCATCGCGCCGGAGCCCTCTTCAACCTCGACGACTTCACCGGCGACGAGAACGCCATCGTCGATTTCAAGTATCTCGCCTCGGACAAACTGACCTGGTGGTTCGACCATCACCAGAGCGCCTTCCTCACCGAAGAGGATCAGGAGCACTTCGAGCGCCAGGAGAGCAATAAAAAGTTTTTCGATCCCGACTTTAAGTCCTGCACAAAATTTCTCGCAACCATTGCGCAGAGCCGCTTCGGCTTTGACGTCGCACCCGTGGCCGATCTTGTCGAGTGGGCAGACATCGTGGACGGAGCATCGTATGAGAGCGCCGAAGTCGCGGTCGGCATGAAGGAGCCAGCGATGCGCATCACCATGGCCCTCGAATCCAACCAGGACCCGGCGTTCATTCCGCGGCTCATCGAACTGCTCGCCTATCGCCCGTTGGATGAGATTGTCGCAATGCCGTTTGTCGCCGCGCAGATCCCTCCGCTGCTGGAGCGTCACCAGCGCTCTATCGACATCATCCGCGAGCACAGCGAGTATATCGACCGTACGATCTTCTTCGACGTCACCGGCTACGACCTCGAAGGCCACAACAAGTTCGTCCCCTACTATCTTTATCCGGAGAGCGTCTACAGCGTGGGTTTGAGCAAGAGTAGCTTCCGCGTGAAAATCTCAGTAGGCTCGAATCCCTGGACCGATGCGGCGAACATCACGAACCTGGCAAAGATCTGCGAACGCTATGGCGGCGGCGGACACGCACGAGTAGGAGCCATCAGCTTTCCTCCCGGCGACTTTGATCGTGCCACTCAGGCTGCCCAGGAGATCGTTCACGAGTTGCGCGCTCATGCCCGCAAGCACCACGCCGGATAGCAGTCGTAGATTTCACGAGGTTGTCGGGCGGAAAGGTGCGAGTGCTTCGAAAGGCAATCGCTTAGAAGCCGAAATGTACTTTCCGGTGAATCTTCGGAGCCAATCTCCGCAGGACGCATAATGGATTGACGGGGCAGCTCCTTTTTACCGCGGAGCTATTAGCGCCTACAGCAATCCTCATCTCCTGAGAAACTCAGGATCCAGTGCTGCTGGTTGATGACGTGGACTCAGGCGATCTTTTCGTAGCTGGCAGCAGCCGCAGTGAGCGGCGCGGCTTCGGCGCGTTCAGCTTCTCCCGACACGATCTTCATCTGGTTCCAGTCGTATGGAAACTCCTTCCCGCAATCGAGACAGACTACATAGGTTCCCGTAAGGTCGGCGGCGTGCGGGTGATTGATGTTCGCCTTCTTAGCGGTGATGGGGAAGCTGTAGTTCCGGTGCCAACAGCCGAAGAGCATGTCGAAAACATTGGCCAACATTCGCGATACCTCCTGGTCCACTGCATCGGATTTCAATTGCAGGGTACTAAGGTCACGGTTACTTAGATTCACGGCATGGCAGAAAGGTTCGACAACCAGCCAGAACTGAATTTGCCGCCAAATGTGTAGCTTAGGACTGGAGCAGAAATTAATTTCGGCAATGAGCCACCCCGGAGGCGGTTTTTACGCCTGCTCTAGCGCCTGTTTTAAGCGATGAGGCGTCGTTGCCCTGATTTCCTCAACCTTGCTTGCTGCCGGGGTTACAATCGGCATTAGCCATGTCTTCTGATTTCGTCCATCTGCATCTTCATACCGACTATTCCATGCTGGACGGCGCATGTGACACCAAGGTGTTGTGCAAGCGCGCCAAGGAGTTGAACATGCCGGCCGTCGCCATGACGGATCACGGCAACATCTTCGGCGCGGTGCATTTTTTCAACGATGCGAAGGCCGCCGGAATTAAGCCGATACTCGGCTGTGAGCTCTACGTTTGCAAGAAGGAAGACCACCGCGCGGAGCCGCAAGGCGACAGCTACAATCACCTGATCGTTCTGGCCGAGAACGAAGTGGGCTACAAGAACCTGACGAAGATATGTTCGGAAGCCTCCCTGCACGGCTTTTACTACAAGCCCCGCGTGAGCAAGCGTTACCTGGCCGAACATTCCCAAGGCCTCATCGGATTGTCGGCGTGCCTGAAGGGCGAAGTGGCCGAGCGGCTGACCGAAGGTAAGTACGAGGCCGCGCGCGCAGCGGCAAAGACTCTGGAGGACATCTTCGGCCGCGGCAATTTTTTTCTGGAGATACAGGACCAGGGACTCGCCGAAGAGAAGAAGATTCACAAGGACCTGTTCCGCCTGGAGCAGGACCTCGACATTCCGATGGTCGCCACCAACGACAGCCACTACATCTGCGAGGACGACTCGCTGGCGCAGGACGCGATGGTGTGCATTCAGACGGGCAAGTCGATTGCCGATCCCAACCGCATGAAGTTCCAGACCAACCAGTTCTACCTGAAGAGCTGCGAGGAGATGGGCAAGGTCTTTCAGGGATATGAGCAACTGCTCAGCCGTACCGTGGGAATTGCCGAGCGCTGCAACCTCAAACTCGCGAAGGTGGAGAATCCGTTTCCGAAGTTCGACGTGCCCGAAGGCGAGACGATCGACAGCTACTTTGAACGGATTGCGCGCGAGGGCATGGCGAGGCGGACGACCCTGCTGACCGATCTGAGGAACCGGGGCAAGCTGAAGCACAGGTTCAGCGATTACGAAGAGCGGCTGAACCGCGAGATCGGCATCATCAAGCAGATGAAGTTTCCCGGCTACTTCCTCATCGTTTGGGACTTCATCCGCTATGCGAAAGAGAATGGAATTCCCGTGGGGCCTGGGCGCGGCTCGGCCGCTGGCTCGCTGGTGGGCTACGCAATGGGCATCACCGACATCGATCCCATTCAGAACGAGTTGCTCTTTGAGCGCTTCCTGAATCCAGAGCGTGTCTCCATGCCGGATATCGACGTGGACTTCTGCATGAACCGCCGCGGCGAGGTCATCAACTATGTCACCGGCAAGTACGGACGCGAGCAGGTGGCGCAGATCATCACCTTTGGAACGATGGCCGCCAAGGCTGCGATCAAGGACACCGGGCGCGTGCTCGACATGCCCTACAACGAAGTGGACCGCATTGCCAAGATGATTCCCGGCACGCCCGGCATGACCATCGACAAGGCGATGGCGGACGTTCCGGCATTCAACGACGCCTACACTGGCGATCCTGCGATCAGGAACCTGGTGGACACGGCAAAGAAGCTGGAAGGCATGGTGCGCAACTCAGGCGTACACGCCAGCGCCGTGGTCATTGCGCCGGTGCCGCTGGATGAGCTGGTGCCGCTCTACAAGACGAAGAACGACGAAATCGTGACCGCCTATGACATGACAGCGGTGGAGAAGATGGGCCTGCTCAAGATGGACTTTCTCGGGCTCACCACGCTGACCATCATCGACGATTGCCTGAAGCTGATCAAGATGACACGCGGCGAGACCGTGGTGATGGAAACGATTCCGCTGGAAGATCCCGAGACCTACGAGAAGGTCTTCCACAAGGGGCAGACCTCGGGCGTCTTCCAGTTTGAATCCGACGGCATGCGCGACGTGCTGCGCCGCTACCAGCCGACGACGGTGGAAGACCTGACGGCTTTGAATGCGCTCTATCGCCCCGGCCCAATCCAGGGCGGGATGATCGACGACTTCATCGAGCGCAAGTGGGGACGCAAGAAAGTCGATTACATGCTGCCGGAGCTGGAGCGGCTGCTGAAGGAGACGCTTGGCGTCATCGTCTACCAGGAACAGGTGATGCAGATCGCCAACGTCATCGCCGGCTACTCGCTGGGCGAAGCCGACCTGCTGCGCCGCGCCATGGGCAAGAAGATTGCCGCGGAGATGGACCAGCAGCGCGCGCGATTTATGCAGGGCGCGGCGGAGCGTAAGTTTTCCAAGGACAAGGCAGGGCACATTTTTGACCTGATGGCCCAGTTCGCAGGATACGGCTTCAATAAATCGCACTCGGCGGCCTATGCGCTGGTGGCCTATCAGACCGCTTACTTGAAGACCCACTATCCGGTCGAGTTTATGGCGGCATTGCTGACCTCGGTCACAGGCAAGACCGAGGACGTGGTGAAGTACATCGCGGAGTCGCGCGAGATGGGGATCGAGGTGCTTGCGCCGGACGTTCACGAGTCGGCGTCGAACTTCACGCCGATCATCGACGCGGCGTCGGCGACCGGAGTGCCAGCTGTAGGCCCGTACTCGTCGCCAATCCGTCCGGAGGGTTATAAGATTCGCTTCGGCCTTTCGGCGGTAAAGAACGTGGGTGGCAATGCGATCAACTCGATTATCGAGGCGCGCAAGGATGGACGCTTCAAAGGAATCTTTGACCTCTGCGAAAAGGTCGATTTGCGCCTGCTCAACAAGCGCGTGCTGGAGTCGCTGATCAAGAGCGGGGCGATGGATTCTCTGGGACGGCGCTCGCAATTGATGGAGGTTCTGGACAAGGCGATGGAGCAGGCGCAGAAGGCGGCGCGGGATCGCGAGGCAGGACAGCATGGATTGTTCGGCATCTTTGAAGAAGCCAGTCCGGCGGCAAGCGCAGCCGACCGGCTGCCGAATGTTCCGGACTGGGAGGAGTCGGCGCGGCTTGCCAATGAGAAGGAGGTTCTCGGCTTCTGGATCAGCGGGCATCCGCTGGAGAAGTACCAGGATAAGATCGAGGACCTGCACGCGATCAAGACCAGCGACGTGCTGGCGATGAAGAGTTCGACGCCGAAGAACGAGGATATCTCGGTGGGCGGACTGATCACCGGGGTGCGCATCGCCAAGACCCGCAAGGGCGACCTGATGGCCGGCCTGGTGATTGAAGACATGCATGGGAGAGTAGAAGCAGCCGTCTTTCCCGAGGCTTACAAGCGCCTGCATGAGAAAGTGAAGCTGGAGATTCCGGTGCTGGTGAGGGCTGCCGTAAAGGTAGAGGAAGATGCGGCGCCGAAGCTTTTCATCAACGAGATCACCCCTCTCGACGAGGCCAAGGTGAGGCTCCCGCGCTCGCTGCGGATTGCGATTCAACTGCCGGAGGCGTTGCCGGAGACAGTAGATGCCTTGCACGGGATCTTCACGCGCTGCAAAGGGGATGCTAAAGTATTGTTCGACCTGGTGAGGCCGGGGGATTACGTCGTGGTGATGGAAGCCGAAGGCTATAATGTGTGTGCAGACCGCGCTTTCATCAGAAGCGTGGAACAGTTGTGCGGCTCTGATTCAGTCAAAATCATCGATTAAAGAGAAGGTAAGCATGAGCGCTGCAACCGACGCGGACCAGGAACTGAAAAAAATTGAGCTTCAGATCGAACAGCTGGAATTAGTCACCGGCCGCAATACCGAGGCGCAGAAGTATATCCGGGCTCTTCAGGAGCGGGTGGTGGTACTGCGCAAGCAGGTGACTCCACGCTTTGAGGCATGGCAGCGCACGCAATTGGCGCGCCACCCGCAGCGTCCTTACTTCCTGGATTACGTCGAGCATTTGTTCACCGACTTCTCAGAGATTCATGGCGACCGCGGCTTCTCCGATGATGCTGCCATGGTCTGCGGTATGGCTCGATTCCACGGCGAGGAAGTGCTGGTGCTGGGCACGCAAAAAGGGCGCGACACCAAGCAGAAGGTATACCGCAACTTCGGGATGCCGAACCCCGACGGCTACCGCAAGGCGATTCGCGCCATGCAGCTGGCGGAGAAGTTTGGGCGGCCGATATTTACGTTTGTGGATACGCCGGGAGCTTATCCGGGACTAGGCGCTGAGGAGCGCGGACAGGGCGAGGCGATTGCCTACAATCTGCGCGAGATGTCGAGGCTGAAGGTTCCCATCCTGGTGACGGTTACGGGCGAGGGCGGCTCCGGCGGAGCACTGGCCATTGCCGTGGGCGATCGCGTGTTCATGATGGAAAACAGCATCTATTCGGTGATTTCGCCCGAGGGCTGCGCCTCCATCATGTGGCGCGATGCCATGAAACGCGAGCTGGCCGCCGAGGCCATGCACATCACCGCGACGGACCTGATGGGCTTCGGGATCATCGACGCAATTGTCCCTGAACCTGGCGAGGGCGCGCACACGGATTACGTGCAGACGGCGGAGAATCTCGACAAGGTGCTGGTGGAAAACCTGGCGGAGTTGAAGAAGCTGAGCACCACAGAGTTGCTCGACGGCCGCTACGGGAAATTCAGAACCATGGCCCAGTACTTCCGCGAGGAATAGACGGCGACTAAATTAAAATTAACGCAGGATTTGGGAGGACGATTCCTCTCATTTTCTTTTGGCCGGGATTCTTACGGCCCTGGGCGCGCATCTCTGTTTGAGCGTGTATGAAGCGTCCTGGGGCGGAGTTGACGGCAGACGTATAATTCTCTGGGGACAGTCACACGCTGACCGCAGCCCTTAGCTCTTATGGGTTCAGTTGCGAGTGCCTGTCGAAGGATGGATTTTCAATGGTAAGTACCAGCGTTGTCGTGGGTCAGGGCGCTGACAGCCGCCACGATCGCGAGCCTGTTGTAAATAATTTCAGCATTCAAGTTGCAACCGTGAACGGTTCCGGCTCACAGTCGGCCAATTCCGTTCTCATGCGCGCCATCTTTGAGATGGGCGTTCCGGTGAGCGGCAAAAACCTGTTTCCGTCGAACATTGCCGGCCTTCCGACCTGGTTCACGATTCGCGTCAGCAAAGATGGCTATGTAGCTCGCAAGCGCACTTCAGAGTTGCTGATCGCGATGAATCCGGAGAGCGCCGCCGACGATGTTCGCGCTCTCAAGCCCGGCTCTGTGGTGGTCTTTGACGAGCCACTTAAGCTGGAGGCTCTGCGCGACGATCTGGTCTTCTACTCCGTTCCTTTCGACAAGCTGGTGGGGCCGCTGGCTCCTGAGCCAAAGTTGAAAAAGCTGCTGCGCAACATGATTTACGTAGGCGTCATGGCGCACCTGCTCTCGCTGGAGATGGCGGAGGTGGAAGATGCGATCAGCAAGCAATTCAGCGGCAAAAAGCGCGCCACCGAGGTGAACGTGGTTGCCGCGCGCGCCGGGTATGAGTTCGCCACCACCAATTTTTCGCGCTCGCGCTTCCAGGTTGAGCGCATGAATGAGAACGCGAACAAGATCATCATCGATGGCAACGCTGCTGCTGCGCTCGGTGCGCTATTCGCTGGAGTCACGGTCGTGTCCTGGTATCCGATTACGCCGTCGTCCTCGCTGATCGAGAGCTTGACGGAGTTTCTGAAGCGGTATCGAGTGAACGCCGAGGGCAAAGCTACCTTCGCGGTGGTGCAGGCCGAGGATGAGCTTGCCGCGGTGGGTATGGTGCTCGGCGCCTCCTGGGCGGGAGCGCGGGCGATGACTTCCACCTCTGGGCCGGGAATCTCTTTGATGGCCGAGATGACGGGGCTGGGCTACTATGCCGAGATTCCAGCGGTGATCTGGGATGTGCAGAGGGTCGGGCCCTCGACCGGTTTGCCGACGCGCACGGCGCAGAGCGATCTGCTCTCGACGGTATTTCTCTCGCATGGCGATACCAAGCATCCGATGCTGCTTCCGGCATCGGTCGCAGAGTGCTTTGAGTTTGGCATGGCAGCCTTCGATCTGGCTGAGCGGCTGCAGACCCCGGTGTTTGTGCTCAGCGATCTGGATCTCGGCATGAACCACTGGGTCAGCGATCCGTTTCCTTATCCTGAGGCGCCGCTGGATCGCGGCAAGGTTCTCAGCAAGCAGGATGTGGAACGTCTCGGAAGCTTTGCGCGCTACAAGGACGTGGACGGCGATGGAATCGGCTATCGTACGCTGCCCGGAACCGCGCATCCCAATGCGGCATGGTTTGCGCGCGGCAGCGGACACAATGAAAATGCGCAGTACTCCGAGCGTCCGGAAGATTACGTCAACAACATGGATCGGTTGAACCGCAAGTGGGAGACAGCGCGCAGCCTCGTACCGGCTCCGGTTGCAGAGCGCAGAGCTTCGGGTGCAAAACCCGGCGCAAAGGTTGGCATCATCGCATATGGCTCATCGCACTGGGCCGTGCTGGAGAGCCTCGACCAGTTTGAAGCCGGGCAGATCTCTATCGATTATCTGCGTGTGCGCGCCTATCCGTTCAGTTCGGCGGTCAACGATTTCATCGCCGCACACGAGCGCGTCTACGTCATCGACCAGAACCGCGACGCTCAGATGCTGCAATTGATCAAGCTGGACATTGCGGCGGAAGAGGTGGTGAAACTGCGCAGCATTTGCTACTACACAGGGCATCCGCTCGACGCCGGTTTCGTCACCGACAGCATTGTTTCGCAGGAAGCCATCGAGGAGCAGAAGTAATGGCCACTACACCGAACCCTCCGGTTAAGTCCAACCGCATCGGGCTCTCCGTGATTGATTATCGAGGCGGCAAGTCGACGCTTTGCGCCGGTTGTGGACACAACGCAATCTCGGAGCGCATCATCGATGCGTTTTACGAGATGGGCATCGAGCCCGAGCACGTTGCCAAGCTGAGCGGCATCGGCTGCTCGTCAAAGAGCCCGGCTTATTTTTTGGGCCGTTCGCACAGCTTCAACAGCGTGCATGGACGCATGCCCTCGATTGCGACCGGCGCGGCTGTGGCCAATCACAAGATGCTTTACATCGGCGTGAGCGGTGACGGCGATACGGCTTCGATTGGCATGGGCCAGTTCGCACACCTCATGCGCCGCAATCTTCCGCTGATTTACATCATCGAAGACAACGGCGTTTACGGATTGACCAAGGGACAGTTTTCGGCAACCGCCGATGTCGGCTCAAAGCTGAAGACCGGAATCGTCAACGAACTGCCGGCGATCGACACCTGCGCGCTGGCCATTGAGCTGGGTGCGACCTTCGTGGCACGCAGCTTCTCCGGCGACAAAAAACAGTTGTTGGCCTTGCTGAAGGCCGCAATTGCGCACAATGGAACGGTGCTGCTGGACGTCATCTCGCCATGCGTGACCTTCAACGATCACGAGGGCTCGACCAAGAGCTACAAATTTATGAAGGACCACGAAGAGCCGCTGCAGGACATCAACTTCGTTCCGGCCTTCGAGGAGATTGACGTGGAGTACGAGCCGGGAAGCGGGATTGAAATCACGCTGCACGACGGCTCGAAGATGCGCCTGACCAAGCTGGAAGAAGACTTCAATCCAATCAACCGCATCGCGGCGTTGAAGCGCCTGGCTGAGGCTCGCGAGAACAACGAGGTACTGACTGGATTGTTTTACTTGAGCCCGGAGCAGCCGAGCTTTACCGACCTGCTGAACCTCGTGGAGCAGCCGCTGGGAACGCTGCCGCAGGATGTAACGCGGCCTGCGAAGAGCGTGCTGGACGAGGTTATGAGCGAGTACCGGTAACATACGTATAACAATATTTGCTACAACTTGTTATCTGCGGTACTATCTGCAAATGAATGTCTCACTTACCCCGCAATTGGAAAAGTTTGTAGAACGGAAGGTGAAGCAGGGCACTTATCAGACTGCCAGCGAAGTTATGCGCGCAGCTCTGCGGATGCTGGCCGACCACGACGAGAGACGCAGCCTCGAGATTAAGAGGCTCACCCATGAGATCAAGCTAGGTCTCGATCAGGTGGATGCCGGCGAGGTCTCCGAATTAGACGTCAAAAAAATTAAGGCTGAAGGTAGGAAGGTTCTGGCCGCGCGAAAGCTAAAGAGAGTTGGCTAAAGTCGAGAGGTCAGCCCAAGCCGAGCGCGACCTGCTTGATATCTGGCTATTTATCGCGGAAGACAATTCGCGGGCCGCTGATCGTCTCTTGGATCAGATCCAGGCGACGCTTCAGATGCTGGGGCGGCATCCGCAGATGGGGAGGCGGCGCGATTCGCTTCGTTCAGGGCTTCGCAGCTTCGCCATTGGAGACTACGTGATCTTCTATTTGCCGCGAGAGCGGGGCATCGTACTTGTGCGCGTCCTCAGCGGCTACCGCGACCTTGATTCCTTGTTTGATTAGTAGCTATCGCATCCCTTTATAATCACTCGTCCCTGTTTCTATTTGTGAGGAGTCCTTGTGGCCTACGACGATTTACGTGAATGGATAAAGGCGCTGGAGAAAGCCGGCGAACTTAAGCGCATCCAAGCCGAAGTTGATCCTGTCCTGGAAGTAACCGAAATTACCGACCGCGTCTCGAAGTGGGGCGCGAAGAATGGCCGCGGGCCGGGCGGGCCGGCGCTGCTGTTTGAGAATGTGAAGGGGCATCCGGGGCACAAGATTTTCATCAACCAGTTCGGTTCGGAGCGGCGCATGAATCTTGCGCTGGGCTCTAATTCGCTGGATGAGATTGCGGACCGCATTCATCAGATGATGGACGTGAAGACTCCGCAAGGGTTGCTGGAAAAGATGAAGATGCTGCCGATGCTGGCGGAGTTGGGCAACCTGTTTCCGAAGCGAGTGAAGACCGGACCGTGCAAGGAAGTGATCAAGCGCGACAATTTTTCGCTGCTCGATTTTCCGATTCTGCAGTGCTGGCCTCAGGACGGAGGACGCTTCATCACCCTGCCGTGCGTGATGACACGCGATCCGCGCACGGGAAAGCGCAACATCGGCATGTATCGCATGCACGTCTATGACGCCACGACGACGGGCATGCACTGGCAGCGGCACAAGAACGCTGCCGAACATCAACGCGAGTTGATGCGCGCGGCGGTGGCAAACGGGCCAACGTTGGGACGCACGTCGTCGGTGGACATCATGGCGCGCAGCGGCGGCGCCAGCATCGCCGTTCAGGGCAAGCCGGTGCAGGGAAGGATGGCGGTTGCGGTGGCAATCGGCACCGATCCCGCTCTGACGTTTTCGGCTATCGTTCCCGCACCGCCGGAGATCGAGGAGTACATGATCGCCGGCTTTCTGCGCGGCAAACCGGTGGAAGTGGTGAAGTGCGAGACCAGCGATCTGGAGGTTCCGGCGAACGCCGAGATCGTCCTCGAGGGATATGTCGATATCGGCGAGATGAAGGTCGAGGGGCCGTTCGGCGATCACACCGGATTCTACTCGCTCGAGGACTTGTACCCGGTCTTTCACGTTGAGTGCATTACCCATCGCAAGAATCCGATTTACGCAGCGACAGTTGTGGGCAAGCCCCCGCAAGAAGACGCATGGATGGCGCTGGCCGTGGAGCGCATCTTCCTTCCCGCGGCAAAGATGATGATTCCCGAGTTGGTGGACTTTCATCTTCCGCCCGAGGGCGTGGCCCACAACCTGATGATCATCTCGATTCGCAAGTCGTATCCGGGGCAGGCGCGCAAGGTGATGAACTCGATCTGGTCGCTTGGGCAGGCGATGTTTACCAAGTGCATCGTGGTGGTGGACGAGGATTGCGACGTCAAAGACCTGCGCGAGGTTACATTGCGCGCATTCAACAATATTGATCCGGAGCGCGATATTCAGTTCATGCTGGGGCCGGTGGACTCGCTGGACCACGCCTCGCGGCTGCCGAATTTCGGCAGCAAGATGGGTGTGGATGCGACCCGCAAATGGTCCACTGAAGGCTTCGATCGCCCCTGGCCGGATGAGGTTGAGATGTCGGATGAGGTGAAGCAGCGGATCACACAGCGATGGAAGGAGTTCGGACTGGAGTAAGGCAGGAGTACGGCCACTTTAGCAGACTACGCGTCTCAGTCGTGTCCCTCTGATGCAGGTCGTGTACTGGACAGGGCGAATTGGATTCGCGCTGAGATTGGCGGGTGCGAATAGCTCCAGAAGACGAGAAAGCGCGAGGGGTAGGGATAGGAATAGGAATTCTCCCCGAGCACTTGAAAAGCCTGGGCCGCGACCTGGCCGGCGTCCTTTGTAAAAGGTCTTGTGACCTTCAAGCCGTAGACGTCCGCTTGATGCTCCTCCCAACGGCTGAAACTGTTGGCCAGCGGCTCACCGAAAAACGATAGCAGGTAGGCCAGTGCAATCAGCAGTGGCAGGGAAGACCAATCGCCCAGGGCCCGAAGCTGCCAGCGCTCCCCCCAGCGCGCAAGCGCGGCTTCGGTGAGGCGCTGAATCAACCAGAATCCTGCAAAGAGCAGCAGCGCGGAATAGGCGAGGCCGAGATAGATGTGGTGCAGGACGTAGTGCCCCATCTCATGGCCGAAGACGAAGAGGATCTGCGGGCGTGTGAGGTCGCGCACGGTTGTGTCCCAGACCACGATGCGCTTGGTTGCGCCAAAGCCGGTGACATAGGCGTTGTAGGTGGTCACCTTGTTGCTGGCGCGCATAAGGAAGATGCGCGACTCCGGGATCTCCAAGCCGGCCGAGTGGGCCATGCTCCGGAGCTGCGTCGTCAGCTCCGGATTGGTCTTGGAAAGCGGTTCGAAGCGGTTGAACAGCGGGTCGATGACCACGGGCGCGGCAAAGACCATCGCCGCCAGGATGGGCAGGGTACACAGCCATGCGTAAAACCACCAACGCCTGGGAGAGCGGCGAATGCCCGTGTAGAAGCCCCAGAGCAACAGCGTGGCAAAGATCAGGATGAGCAACTCGGTTTTGGCCCAGTCTGCCAGCCACGAGCCCCAGCCCTGTATGCTGAGTCCGTAGGCGAGTTCGATGTGTTGACCGTAGACTTCCAGCGGCAATTCGAAAAGCGAGAGCGTGAGCAGCAGCGCGGGAACGAAGATGAGCGCCTGTACCAGGCGTCGAGTGGAGACGGACTCCGCCACGCGCTGTAGCTTCGGCCCAAAGCGTACGTAGATCAGCGCCACCAGCACCGCAAACCCGAGGGCGGTCGACGCCAGCGAGAGCACAACGCCGGTTCGGTGCAGTGCCTCGGACCTTCGAAGCTGCTCGGGCGTGAGCGTGTAGGCGGTGATGGTGCGCTGTGCGACGGCTTCTCCGGGAGAGAGTCGTGCCGGAGTGGTGGAGGCGGCCGACGTCGCTCCAGATCCAGTCGAAAAGCCGGTGGTTACCGCTAGATGCTCAATCATTGCCGTTCCCTGTGGAAAAGCGCATCACAACCCGCGTTGCACGCCATTCGATGGCCGGATGCGCCACATAGTACAACATGTTTGCCAAAGCAGGGTTGCAGGAGAGAGCATAAGTTGTTTGCGATACTGATCGTAACTCCTCAAGGGACTGGTTCATAAAATACAAAATGGCGACAGCGCAGAATACTGCAACGGAAATTACAGCAGCAAAAGGAAAGCTTGGAATTTTGATTGTCGGACTGGGCGCGGTGGCTACCACGTTCGTGGCCGGCGTAGAGGCGGTACGCAAAGGCATTGCCGTCCCGATCGGTTCGTTGACGCAGATGGGCACCATTCGCCTCGGCAAGCGAACGGATGGACGTTCTCCCATGATCAAGGACTTTGTTCCGCTGGCCGGCCTGAACGACCTTGTCTTTGGCGGCTGGGATATCTTTACCGACAGCGCGTATGAAGCTGCGGCCAATGCCAAGGTTCTCGATAAGGACCTGCTACTCCAGCTTAAGCCGTTCCTGGACAGCATCAAGCCGATGCCCGCGGTCTTCGATCACGACTACGTCAAACTGATCGACGGTCCGAACGTCAAGAAGGGCAAGAACAAACTGGACCTGGCCGAGCAGCTCCGCGCCGATATTCGCAACTTCAAGAAGGAACACAACTGCGATCGCCTGGTGATGATCTGGTGCGCCTCGACCGAGAGCTTCCAGAGCGCCAGCGAAGTTCACGCCTCGGTTGCAGCCTTTGAAAAGGGGCTGGCGGCGAGCGATCCGAACATCTCGCCCTCGCAGATTTATGCCTATGCGGCGCTGCAGGAGAGCGTGCCTTTCGCCAACGGCGCACCCAACCTTTCGGTCGATCTGCCCGTGATGCAGGAGCTTTCGCGCAAACACAACGCGCCGATCGCAGGCAAGGACTTCAAGACCGGGCAGACGCTGATGAAGACGATCCTGGCGCCCGGTTTCAAAGCCCGTTTGCTGGGAGTGAACGGCTGGTTCTCCACCAATATCCTCGGCAATCGCGACGGCGAGGTGCTGGAGGATCCAGGCTCGTTCAAGACTAAGGAAGAGTCCAAGCTGAGCGTTCTGGATGAGATTCTGCAGCCCAAGCTCTATCCCGAGCTGTACGGCAATATCTTCCACAAGGTTCGCATTAACTATTACCCGCCGCGTGGTGATAATAAAGAGGGTTGGGACAACATCGACATCTTCGGCTGGCTCGGCTATCCCATGCAGATCAAGGTCGATTTCCTCTGCCGCGACTCAATTCTGGCTGCGCCTTTGGCGCTGGATATCGTCCTCTTCCTCGATCTGGCAGCGCGCTGCAGCGAGTTGAAGGGAATCGGCATTCAGGAGTGGATGAGCTTCTACTTCAAGTCGCCGATGACCGCGCCGGGACTCTACCCGGAGCACGACCTGTTCATCCAGATGATCAAGATGAAGAACACCCTGCGCCACATCAAGGGCGAGGAGCTGATCACCCATCTCGGACTGGAGTACTACGACTAAGTTCCGCGTTTGGTTTGCGGGAATGGCAGGGGCTTCGGCTCCTGCCATTTTCATCTGTGCAGCAAAGCGGAAGAATCAGCAACTCAGAATTTTGTCGCAAACCGGCAGCCTGTACCCCGTGGATAAGCATCGAAACATAAATGAAACGGCTGGGGTTGCTCTCGCTGATTGCGGTTTTGTTGCTGGCTTCGGGGTTGCGGGCCGAAACGCAAGGAACGTTTCGCGGCGAAGTGGTAAACCCGCCGCATGGAGAGCGGTCGGCCGGCTTGCTGTACCTGAGAGGGCGTGACGGCAATGTGCGCCGCGTAATCGTAGCGCGGGCCGCAATCGTATATGACGCTGCCGTGCCTAGCAGCGAGCGTCGGCAGCCCGCCGTGAGAGTCCTGCTTCCCGGCACCGAGGTCCGCGTCACCGCCCTGGTGGACGCAGACAGTGGTGAGTGGACCGCCTCACGCGTGGAGGTCATCACCAACCACGCCGGCAAATTCGACGACGACTATGGCGAGGACGGCAGCAACGCTCCGGACAAGGTCACTGCGCCAAGGGAGCCGATGCTTGACTCGCGCACAATTTAGCGCTCCAAAATCTGCGCGTCCGTTCACCTCCTGAGTATTGCCGTGTTTTTCCGCACATCGAACGCAGTTCAATTCCGCGCAGACAGAGACTCCGCAACATTGCTACAATGCCTCCTATAGGTGTGCCGCCCGGCATACCGTTCAGTCTGTTCAGCGTGGCCCCGTAGCTCAGATGGATAGAGCAGCGGTTTCCTAAACCGGAGGTCGGCAGTTCGAATCTGCCCGGGGCTACCATCTTAACCATCTTGCGACAAAATAGAACGCCAGCCCTCAGACACCGTCCTTTGGAGTATTCGCAGCCAGAGTTGCTGTATCGCCGGCAAGCAGCCTGGGTTATAATCGTGAGGTGACTAAATATTCGATAGTCGTTCCCTTCCATAACGAGCAGGAGAGTGTCACCGAGCTTTATGACCGCCTGAAAGCGGTGATGGAGCAGGTGGGCGGGACTTTCGAACTGGTGTTCGTGGACGACGGTTCGCGCGACTCCACCTTCAAACTGCTGGGGCAGATTGCCTCCGTCGACAGTCGGGTAGTGGTGGTGAAGTTGCGCCGCAACTTCGGACAGACCTCGGCTCTGGCTGCGGGCTTCGATCATGCGCAAGGCGAGTTTGTCATTGCCATGGATGGCGATCTGCAGCACGATCCGGCGGAGATTCCGAAGTTTGTCGCCAAGCTCAACGAAGGATATGACATCGTCAGCGGATGGCGCGAGAAGCGCATCGACAATCTCTGGTTGCGCCGCATTCCTTCGCGCTGCGCCAACTGGGCAATGTCAAAGCTCAGCGGTGTGGATCTGCACGACTTCGGCACCACTTACAAGGCATACACGCGCGAGTTGATCGAAGACATTCCGCTCTATGGAGAGGGCTTGCACCGCTTCATTCCGGCTCTTGCCTCCTGGTACGGCGCCAAAATTTGCGAGGTGCCCATCGTCAACATCGACCGCGAGGGTGGCACGTCGCACTATGGAATTTCTCGCACCATTCGCGTCTTTTTCGATCTGATCACCATCCGCTTTTTACTGAAGTACATGATGCGCCCGCTGCATTTCTTCGGCGGCATCGGAATGGGCGGAATCGGCACAGGGCTGCTGGTGGCGCTCTGGATGGTCTTCGAAAAAATGGTTCGCAACGTGAACGTGATGGATGCGCACGGGCCGCTGCTGGTCTTTGGCGCGGTGATGCTGGTAGCAGGAGTGCAGATGCTGGCGCTCGGATTACTCGGCGAGTTGCAGGTGCGCCACTTCCACGAGCCTCACTCCGGACAGCCTTATCGCGTGGCCAAGGTCATCCGCACCGAAGCCGGTGAAGAGAGCGAAATCCACGGTTAGCCAATTGAAGGTCTGAATCCAGCCTGCCCCAGTGGCAGGCTTTTTCTCTGTGCCGCAGTGAAAATCTCCTCCGCCCATGCGTAAGCCGGGCGCCCCACATCTGCCGCAGTTAGCAGATGTGGGGCGCCGGCACCCTCCGCCGGGATTGGAGCTATGCGGCGCGAGTGGTAGATCGGGAGGTGAAATCGAAAATTATTGGTTTCACCAGCCTCTCAAAGTCGCTGTACGCAAGTTTGATGAGTTCGAGATGCGAGCCGGCATTGAAGGCGACCTCCTTGTCGCGGGAGAGCGACATGTCCGCATACACGGGCACGCCATAGAGGTTTCCGAATGGCGGCATGGCTCCGACTTCGCAATCCGGGAAGCGATCTTTAAATTCGCGCTCGCTGGCAAGACAAACCTCTTTACTCTTGCTCTGCTCCGCAAACGCTCCAAGGTTGACTAGTTTTGAAGCCGGCAGAACGGCCATGCACAGTTCGCCATCCTTGTTCAGGATGACTGTTTTGGCCAGTTTATTTCCTGAAATATGGGCAGTCGCGGCGATACCCTGAGAGGTATACGCCTTGCTGTGGGTAATCACGATGTACTTGACGTCATTCTCGTCAAGAAACTGTCTGAGCTTCTGAATGGGCATATAAACCTCCTGCCGTGCGCGGTTGTGGGTTGCGCGAGGTGCGTACCGATGACGCACCTGTTAGCCGATTGAGGTACCTTGATTCTGTGCCACGGTCTTCCGCTTCGAAACGTCCTGTATTCTACGACTCCAATCCATCCAAATCACGCATTGCGAAGCCTTAGCCTGCTTGATTTGGGAGGCTACGGCAATGGGTGGTCAAGTCGCAGGACGCGGCCAAAGACAGTGCAAGTTGTGGGATGTTCGGAATCACCTTGGCGTTGCTGTTGCACATGGAATGCTGGGCGGCAGTGCAACCGTGTAAGATGCTGCAAAAGCATCGAAGCCGGCAGGAGAGAGGGAAGCGAACGTGACAGAGAAAAAGTTCCGGGTGTTTGCAACGTGCGATATTGGCCCCAGCTTGGAGCTGCTGCGCAGCCGGGGATACGATTTGGAAGTCTATCCCGGCCCTGATGCGCCAGGGCGCGAGCTGCTGCTGGAGAAGGTTCGCAGCGACATCGATGGGCTCATCACGACCCTGCGCGACAAGATTGATGCGGAGGTCTTTGAAGCCGGCAAGGGGACGCTGAAAGGCGTTGCGCAACTCGCCGTGGGCGTTGACAACATCAGCCGCGCCGACGCCAACCGCTATAAGATTCCGTTCAGCAATACCGCCGACGTTCTGACCGACGCCACCGCGGAATTTGCCTTCGCAATCCTGATGGATGTTTCGCGCAAACTCTGGTCGAGCGAGCGGCTGGTACGTGAGAATCGCTGGGGCTCCTGGCATCCCTCTCTGCCTTTTCTCGGCGATGAGGTCACGGGCAAGACCATTGCCGTCATTGGAGCCGGACGCATCGGCCAGGCGATGATTGCCAAGTGCTGCGGATTTGAGATGAACGTGCTCTGCTATAACCCCGCGGGCGTCGATGAAAAGTTTGCCGCCTCGATGCAGCAGCTTATGGATCTGAAGCACGAGCTTGGCATCTCGCGCCGCAGAAACTGGATTCGCTACGCTGAACTGGATCACTGCCTGCACGAGGCCGACTACGTGAGCTTGCACGTTCCGCTGCTGCGCGAGGGCGACTCGAAGTTTCCTACCTGGCACCTCATCAACGAGCGCACCCTGAAGCAGATGAAGAAGAGCGCGTATCTTATCAACACCGCACGCGGCCCGGTGGTGGATGAAAACGCGCTGGCCAAGGCTCTGCGCGAGGGCTGGATTGCGGGCGCTGCGCTCGATGTCTTCGAACGCGAGCCGCTTCCGTCCGACTCCCCTCTGCGCGACCCTGCGATCGAGGACCGATGCCGTCTCTTTCACCACTTCGCCAGCGGAGGCGTGGCGACGCGCCTCTCGTCTGACCCCAACGTGGGCATGGCCGGACGCTGCGTGCAGGGACTAATCGATATGCTGGAGGGCAGCGATTACGCGAAGATGCCGTACGTCGTAAATAAGGAAGCGTTTTGAAGTGAAGCTTATGCGCCGAGCAGGGCAAACGCGATGATGGTCCTGCCGCCGCCGGCAGCCTCTTCCACATCGCAGTTAAGTTTGCTTTCGATTGCTTCGCCGTCGAGCGGCACTTCCGCGGCCGCAATCTCTTCCGGAGTAGCCTTGGTGAAGCACAACTCGCAGACTCCCAGCCCGCCGTCGGTACGCACCGGAGGCCCGTAGACGCGGCAAGTCATGGGGCGATGCGCGTACAGATCGCAGGTCAGGGTCACGGGATCGAGAGCAGGGCAGGGTTCGTCATTGGCAAAGTCCTCAAATAGCTCCTCTGCCTCAGCCGAGTCATCGAGGATTCCGCTCTCCGGGTCGCCAGGGAATTCGTCCACGATGCGCTCCAGCGACTCCGCCGCGCGCCGCAAGACTCGCTGTGCGCGCTCCAGGTCGCGCTCGGCCAGCTCGTTCATTCCTTGCTGCAGACGCAGGGCGTCCAGCCGATTGATGGCGAAGGCTCCGATGCAGCACTGGGCGCAGCCGGGGCGGCAGGCGATGTGTTCGCCGCCGCGCTCATTAGCGCGCTCTAACCAGTTGTCGAGGATGTGCAGCAATTCGCCGTCGCGCTGGCGGAACTGAGCCTCAGTCAGCTTGGCTGGGGCGGGCTTTGCGGACTTGCCGGGTTGTGGTGGTCGAGTCTTCATTACGCGAATCTCATTGACTACCGCAGCGCATTAGGGCTGCAAAGCCGCGCTCTGAACCAGCGAGCGCAGCAGCTTCAGCCCGTCCTTCATGCCGAGAACGTCTTCGCTGGCGCGCTCCGGATGCGGCATCATGCCCAGCACGTTGCGGCCTTCGTTGCAGATGCCGGCGATGTTTTCGAGCGACCCATTCGGATTCGCTTCTTCGGTGATCTCGCCGAGCGGGGTGGCGTAGCGGAAGATCACCTGATCGCGCTGGTGCAGTTGCCTCAAGGTGGGCTCGTCGCAAAAGTAATTGCCTTCGCCGTGCCCGATGGGAATCTCCAGCACCTCTCCCGGCGTCAGTGCCTGGGTGAATGGAGTCTTGTTGCTTTCGACCCGCAGCTGAACCGGCTTGCAGATATACTTCAGGGTCTTGTTGCGTAGCAGAACGCCGGGAAGCAGTTGGGCTTCGCAGAGAATCTGAAAGCCGTTGCAGATGCCCAGGACCAGCCCGCCCGAGGCGGCAAAGCGCTTCACCGATTGCATGATGGGCGAGAAGCGCGCAATTGCCCCGGTGCGGAGATAGTCTCCGTAGGAGAAGCCGCCAGGCACAACGATGACGTCGGAGTTCTCCAGCTCTTGCGAGTCATGCCAGAGCAGGGTTGCAGACTGGCCGCAGACTTCCTTGAACGCCCAATAGGCATCGTGGTCGCAATTGCTTCCGGGGAAAATGATGACGCCAAACTTCATCTCACGCTCTCGAATCCGGCAGGATCAGTCCCAGTGTAACATTGCTTTGTGGAAGGATTGAGCGAACGGATATGCAGTTTCAGTATCACGCGAACCGTACTTTCGAGGCGCTCCGCCGCTGGCTGATCGCACAGTGCTATGACTCGCTTTTGGTCGGCGGGCTGTGGCTGGGCGCGTTGCTCTGGCTTCGGGTGCCGTGGGCTCCTTTCTGGGCGATGATGGCTGCGGGCTTGCAGTTCATTCCGCACTTCGGCCCGCCGCTCTCTTTGGCCGGCCCTGCCATGGCCATGCTCTTCAGCGGCGCGCCACTGGAGCGCTGGCTGTGGTTGCTGGGAGCCTACGCGGGGATTGCCACGATCGACGGCCTTCTGCTGCAACCGCTACTCATGCACCGGCAGAATCGCGTGCCCTTCTGGGCCTCGCTGCTCACTCCGCTGGTGCTGGGCATTGTCTTCCCGTTCTGGGGAGTGCTGCTTGCGGGACCGATGCTTGCGGTCATCTATGCCTATCGTGGCACTCCACGGCAAACGGAAGTCCAGCCGCAGGAGCAGCAGTTTTCCAGCCCGCGCGAAGGCATCATCCTTCCCCCGGAAGACGATCGCCGAGGGCCTTCGTAGAACCGGGCCGGTGCGCTTTCGGGCAAGCATCTCGCAGACAGACAAACAAAAGGCCCCGGCATCAAGCCAGGGCCTTCTTTTGCGATCGGCAATTTAGAACTGGTTCCAGAGGAACTGGTTGTAAACCGCGTGGTGGTACTGGATCTCCGGAGCCTTGATGAGCGAACCCAGCAGGCGCGGGCAGCGGTCGGCGGAATTCTGCTTCAATTCAGCGTAGCGCTCCTTCACGTCGTCACCCAGCAGCTTGCCGATCCACTCCGAGGAGCGGAACAGGTCGATTGCCGAGTAGATGTTGTCCGGCAGGTAGCGGTGTGCCTGGCGCAGGTTGTCAATCTTGGCGATCTCGCCGTCGATGCCGGTCTTGAAGACCGAGTGCAGAACCAGGTACGGATTCGCATCCGGCGCCACGGCGCGGACTTCGATACGCGCGCTCCGCTCGTTACCGATCGGAATGCGGACCATGGAGCCGCGGTCGATTGCCGAGGCCTTCAGCTGGTTCGGTGCTTCAAAGTGCGGATCGAGTCTGCGATAGGCGTTGACGCTGGAGTTGAGCAGCAGGCAGATGTCATTGCCGGCGCTCAGGATGCGATCGACAAAGTCCCACGCGAAGGAGCTGACCTTCTCCACGCCCTTGGGGTCCCAGAACAGGTTCTTGCCGTTATTGCTGACCGAGACGTTGGTGTGCATGCCGCTGCCGTTGACGCCGACCACAGGCTTGGGCAGGAAGCTCGCGGTGTATCCCATGTTGTTGGCAACCTGGCGGCAGAGCAGCTTGTAGAGCTGGATCTGGTCGGCTGCGCCAACCGCATCGCCGTAGTTGTAGTTGATTTCAAACTGCGAAGGCGCAACCTCGGGGTGATCCTTCTCGTTCTGGAAGCCCATGGCGCGCTGAACTTCCGCGGCCGTATCGATGAAGGTGCGCAGTGGGTCGCCGGGCAGCGAGTGGTAGTAGCCGCCGCCATCCACATATTCGAACTTTCCGGTCTTGTAGTAGTCCTGTTCGGCTTCGCGACCGCTGAACAAGAAGCCTTCGATCTCATTGGCTGCGTTCAGGGTGTAGCCGTTGGACTTGAACTGCTCCTCGGCATAGGACTTCAGCACGCCACGAACGTCGCCGGAGAATGGCTTGCCGTGCTTGTCGGTGACTTCGCCGAAGACCATGACTTTGCCGGTGCCGAAGACATCGGAGGGCACCCAATAGAATGCGGACCAGTCAATCGCAAGGCGCAGGTCGCTCTCATGCTGCGCGGTAAAGCCGCGAATCGAAGAGCCATCGAAGGTGAGATTGTCATAGCTGCTCACCAGGAATTTCTTATCGTAATCAAGCAGGTGCAGGCGGCCTTCAAGGTCGCTGAACAGCACGGTTACAGCCTTGATACGCTTTTCGTCGGTAAGGTACTTAAGCCGCTCTTCCTGAATCTTGTGGGCGGCGACGCGGTTCTTCCGCTGTTCCTTGGCATTCAGATTGAGCTGCTCAAGTTCGTCATAGCAAAGCGTCAAAAAGTTGCGTAGTTCGTTCGACATGAATCTCCTCGAAGGGTTGGGGGCCAGCTCTGATTGTGTTCGCAATACAGCTAATAGGTTAATGGCAGATGGCAATAGCGACAAATCAAAATAAATCCTGAGTTATCAAAAGATTTGATAGGAGACATAAGCAAATGCGTGGGAGCGCCAGGAAAGTAGTCCGATAGGCGGAGGGCTTGGTTACCATTCCCGAGTGATTCGCGTCTCGAAGCTGAAACCGCCGTTCTGGTTGCGGGTTCCGCTGTAGGAGACCCGCGGCGAAGCCTCGTATTCAACCTGGATGACATCCTGCTGGGTCTGGGTGACGTCAGCCTGCAAGGTGACGATAATCTTGGCGGTTACTCTTTTTTGCACCGTGATAATGGCCCCGGCGTTCTGCTGGCCACTGTTCAGGGTAGGGTCCACCGACAAACGGGAAAGGCCTGCGATGCTTTGCACCCGGCTCGTTATCTGGCCGCTTACAGCCGAGGCGATACTCTGCTCGGCTGTCTGGGTGGCCGTGGTGTTGGCCGCGTTGGAGGCCTCCTGCGTCTTGCCGAAGGCGATCAGGTTGATGATGTCGGCGGGCGGCAGCGCGGGGTCCGATGAATAGCTGGTGTGCAGCCGATCTGGCATACCCTCGATGCGCAGTCCGACCTTATACTGCTCGATGGTGGTGGTGAGCGAGAGGTTTACGTTCGGCTCGGTTCGTGTGGGATTTACAAAATCGACCACTCCGCTCGCCAATACATACCGGTTCCCCTGAAAGACCAGATCGCCTCCATTCAGGGTGGCGCGCCCCAGCACCACCGGCTCGGCTGCCGTCCCAGTGAGGCGCAGGTTGGCGGCGCCGTTAACGCTCAGGGTCCGGCTCACCAGGTTCAGGCCCTGGGCTGAGCGCACATAGATGTTCAAGCGCAGATTGTTGGCAAAACCCCGGGACGGCGGCTCTTCCACTCCATTGCTGAGTGCAACGATGCTGGACAAATCAAAATCCGGTGCGAACGAAAGTTGATCCACGCTCACCTGTCCGCTCGTTAACGCCCGCTGGAGCGTTCCGGTCAGTGTAAGGTTGCCGCTCAATTCCTGGCGCACTCCCTCAGGGTAGAGTATTCGCACTCCTTGTGCGCTCATCGCTACGTCAAGTTGTAGCGAAGGACGGTAAAGCACGGCGCCGCGTGCGGTGACTTTTCCGCCTCCCATGGAGCCATCGAAGCTCTTGATATTCAACCGGTCGCGGGTCACCGCGAGCACACCATTTCCTTTCGAAAGGCCCAGTGGGACGTCGGCCATGGCGAAGTTTGCATTGACGATCTGTACCTCGCCCTCGACGTTCGGATCGCTGAGCACTCCGAATGAGTTGATGTTGAAGCGCAGTTGCCCCGAACTTGTTATGTCCGGACTGAACAGTTGCGCCAGCCGCAGATCTACCGACCCGAGCAGCAGCAGTGAGACCGGCTTGCTACGATCGAATATCGGCACCGAACCCTGGAACTGCAGATCGGTCCCCGTGCCCTTGAGTCCGGAGCGCTCCAGGTTGAGCACGCCGTTTACATAGTCCACGTGGATGGGCCCTGAGGCCGCAAGTTCAATCGACTGCTGATAGTGCAGCTTCAGCTCCGGAATAGTGACGTGGGCTTCGATGCGCTCGGGATGCTTGAGCGGCCCGAGCAGAGTTGCGTGTACCTCGGTCTGTCCTGTGATGTTCGCCGCCTCGTCGGGCGCATAGGTGGCCAGCAACGGTTGCAGCGGAATGGGCTGAGTGTCGAGCGCCGCTTCGGCAGGGTAGTCGCCCGTGAGTTGGATCGTGGCGTGCCCGTGAATGTTCGAGTTGACCGCGCGGGTGTCCAGCGTGACATTTGCCACGTGCTGCGAAACATTTGCAACCAGCGAAAGATTCTCAATGGTCTGCTGCTGCGCTCGTAGTTGCGGAATCTCCGCGTGAGCAGTGAGTTGCGGATCGTCCAGCGTGCCGCGCCCGCTGGCGGTCAAGTTCAGCGAGCCGCCGAAGGAGAGATGGCGGGCTTGCATGGCCTGCAGTTGGTCGAGCCTGAAGCCGTGCGCGTCCAGTTGCACCTCATACCCGCGCTGCTCGGGATAGTAGGTGAGCTCTCCGGCGGCTGCTCCAGCCGGCATGGCGATCTTGAACTGGGAGTGAAGCGCCTTACCATCTCCGGTGAACTGTGCCGTGGCGGACTGGATTGGCTCTCCGCCGACGGAGGCATGCACCAGCTCCAGCCGTCCCTGGCCAATCGGGTTCAACCCTGTGCCATGCGCCTGCACGGACGCATTCAGCGTTCCGCTCACCTCAGTAGTCAGCCCCGCGAGCCGCGCCAGTTCTCCGGCATCCAGGCTCTTGGTGTTCAGCGTCAGATGAAACGGACTGCCCGGCGTCAGACTCCAATGCTGCAATTCGGTGCCGCCGCTGAAGGCGATGTTCCCCTGGGGCGCACCTTTGGCGGGCTCGGACTCAAGTTGTCCGCCCTGTACTTCCAGATCACTCGGGCTTGCCTCCAGATGCGCCCGCAGCTGCTTCCAACCGCTTCCGTGCAGGCGCAGATTCGCACCGCTCAACTCGCCAGTGAGCCGCGGCGATGTGGTCGCACCGGCGAGCGAGCCGAGGAACCTCGCGCTGCCGAACAGACCAAGCGGCTGCGCCGGTTTGCTAAAGATCCCGGCAATATTCTCCAGCTCGTGGAGATCTCCGGCATTCAGGGCGAGGTTCATCTGTGCGCGTCCGCCCGCCTTGCGATTCAGTGTTCCATCGACGATCAGCGTGGTTTGCTCGGTGCGCAGATAGGTATGAGCCAGCGTAAGCTGCTGATCGCTGTTGCGGTAGCTGGCGTGAATCTGGCCGGCAATCGGAACCGCGGCCGCCGACTGCGTCGAGCCCGCCTCGGCATGGATCGTCGCATCGGCCGTTGCCTGCAAGTTGCGCAGCGAACCCTTCCACGACGCGTTGCTTGTTCCCTGCAGTGTCCCCGCGAGCGTGACGTCGTTCGCAAGCTCGTTAGCATGGCCCGCGCTCGCGTTGGCGAACTGTCTCAGTTCGGCCAAGGAGATTCCAATCATCTTCAACTGCACCGCGCCGAGTTGTTCTCCGGTGAGGCTTCGTACCGTTGCACGCGCCTCGATCGTCCCGCCGAGCAGGGAAGCGGTGAGTGAGCGCAGCTCCAGGTCTCCGTTCGCCAGCACGTAGGAGGCCCGGATCGCCCGCGCCTCAGTCGGCGCAATCCCCGGCTCCCGGAACTCCAGCCGCGCGCTGCGCAGCGTGCCTGTCAACGTGACGGAGTCCAGTGCCGATTTGTTAGGCTTTGCCGCATACTCCGCGTGCCCATCCATTTGCAGCATTCCGTTCGGCAATTGGGGATTGTGCAGCACCCGCCGCAAATCCGTAGCATCCACTTGCGCGTGATACACCGCTGCGAGCTGCGGATTGCTGAAATCCTCCAACGTTGCCGTAAGGTTTATCTTGGACGCTCCGCTCCGCAGCTCTGCCTGGCGCAAATCCAGGCGCGTGGGAGCCAGATCGAACTCCGCACTCAGCGCATGTGGAATAGGCTCGTATCCGTCGCTCTTGAGGTGACCATCCGAATACGCAACCTGCCCGGAATAAACGTTGCGTTGCAGGTCGAAGGCCGAGTTCAACGTTAGATCGTGAAGGTCTGCATCGAGTACGCTCTCGCGGTCGTTGTAATAGATCTCGCCGCGCTCCAGCACCGCATGGCGGATCGCCAGGTCGAAGAGCGTCTGCAGCCCGTTTTTTGAAGAAGAGCTTTGCCGCGGCTTCGGCAGATTGTTGTCACCATTCGCATCTACGCGGATTCGCGCCACCGGATCGCTGATCGCAATTTCGCTCAGGTACCATTTCTTTTGCAGCAACGAAACCACGCGCACGCCAATGCGCGCGTGCTCCACCTCCAGCACCGGAGTATCGGTGAACGGCGCCGCTCCATGCACCACCAGTCCATACAGCTCGACGGTCGGACTGATTCCGCTGAAATGCAAGGAATAATTCTGCAACTCCACGGGAACACCGAGCGATTGGCTCGCGGCGCGCCGCGCCTCAGAGAGCACGTAATCATGGAAGCGCTGGCTGTGCAGTAGCACGGCTACCCCGGCGACCACGATGACCATCAACCCCAGCAGCACGGCCATCGCCCACAGCACGACGCGCTTCCAGCGTGCCGGCCGCGGCTCTCCGAGATCTGACGGAAGGTTCTCAGGTGCGCTCAAAATGCCTCTCCTAGAGTGACGAAAAATTGGGTAGCGTTGACGCCGCGCGGCGAATTCAGGTTGTGTCCGATATCGAATCGGATCGGCCCCACCGGAGTCTTGTAGCGCAGTCCTCCTCCCAGCGTGTTGGTGTACTGGCCGTGGAATCCGATGGACGAGAAGACGTTGCCTCCGTCATAGAACGCGGCCCAGCCGAGATTTTTCATAATCGGAAGCGGAAGCCGGAATTCTGAGTTCAAGATGAACAGTTGATCCCCGCCTGCGGGCACCGAGATCTGCGGGCATTCCGAGGTGGGCTCAGTCGGACTTGAACACGCAAATACAAACCGCTGCGGTCCTGCTCCATCCAGTGGGAAGCCGCGCAACGTGCTGCCACCGCCGGAGAAGAACAACTGTGAGAGGGGTACCTGGCACGACGATGAACTTGGCGCGGAAGACGCGGCTGACTGCGCCGGCGGGCAACCGGAAAATGCCTGGGCCACACCAAGGCGCACGCTGTTGGCCCAGACGGTCTGGTACGGCAAACCTTTGTAGTAGGCGACCTGCGCCAGCGTCTTCAAAAAGTTTGCACTTGAGCCCAGCACCGCCGGATTCAGATCAACCTGCACGCTCTGATAGATGCCGCGGGTTGCGGCGAGTTGGTTATCGCGGGTGTCCCGCGTGTAGGTTGCGGAAAGCGTGGACAGACGCACGTTCTGCTGGTCCGGGGGCACCAGGTCGCGAATCAGCAGGTTGGTAATTTGCGTCTCGCTGAAGTTGTAGCGCAGCAGCAGATGCATAGTTTTCTTGTGGTTCAGCGGCTTCTGCAACTGGAATCCAACTCCCTCAATTTGGTCGGAAAAGGTTGGGTTCTCGGTGTTGTGCTCAAAGCTTCCGTTTAAGCTGCTGGAAAAACTGGTGCCGCGAAAGCTAGGGTTAAGGAAGGCTGCCGTAACTCTTTGCACCAGCCTGCCTGCAAGGGCTCCAATGCTGAGGCTCTCACCCATCCCGAAGATGTTTTTCCGGGTATATTCCACTGTTCCGCGCGGCCCCCAGAAGGTCTTCTCGCTGGTCACGAAGGTGGAGCTTACTCCAATCGGAGGCAGTCCCGGAACGGCCACGGTTCCGCTCGGCAAACTTCCTCCACGATTGACTACCTCAAAGCCGACGCCATAGGTCAGACTGTTGCGCTTGGATTCGTGAACCTTCACCAGCACCTCTGAGGCAGTCTGGGTCGTGATCTGGCGCCGCGGACTCACCTCGGCCCAGTCGAAGACTCCTGACCCGTAGAGCCGCGATTCCGCAGTTAGCATGTCACCGGTCGTCAGCGGTGCGTGAGGCGTGAGCTTTACCGCGCGATTGATGAAAAGCTGGAGGGTTTGTTCGCGCCCCAGGGTTACCGCCTTTGAAATCGTGACCCGCGGTCCTTCGTGTATCTCATAGGTGACAATCAGGCTATGCGGGGCGTTCTTCTCGCTCGTCACCTCCTCGCGAAAGTATGCCGTCAGATAGCCGCTCTCAAGGTACTTCACCGTAATGGCAGTGCGGTCTTCATTCGCTTTTGTCTGCGAGTATGGCTGTCCGGCGGCCAGTTTCAGGCCGTTCGGCAGAAGTTTTGCCAACGGCATCGTTTCATTGCCTTCGACCTTCAACTCGCGTACGATGTCGCGCGGCCCCTCGTTAACCTCGAAGCTCACGTCAAGGTTGCCGTTCTTGTTTTCAACCTTTGGCGTCACCTTCACGTCACTGAATCCCTCTGCCCGATAGGTGGCTTCCAGATTCTTCGTGCTTCCGCGCAAGAGCTTTTCGCTGAATGCTCCACGCGAAAAGAAATGCGCCTTCTTTACGCTTACATAAGCGAGCAGTCGCTTCTCTCCAAGCGTTTTATTGCCCTCAATGGAGACGGTGGCAACTTTGTGTTTCGGTCCCTTCGTGATTCTGTACACGATGGTTTCGCCCCCGGCTTGCCTGCTTACGCTGCTCTCCACCTCGGCCTTAAAGCGGCCCTTGGACTGAAAGTACGAGATCAGGTTGTTGCGTCCCTCCTGAATCAATTCTGGGTGCACACCCACCTGTTGATATACCGGGAGCAGCCGGCGTTGCGTCGCCTTCCACACATGTGCGCCCTCGACCTTGACCCGCACCAATGGCCCTTCGTGAACGTGGAAGGTGATATTGGCAAGATTGGTTCCCGAGTCATATTCCGCACTCACCATCTTTACCTGTGCGTTCAACCGGTCTTGATTGATCAACGTATTCTGCATGTACAGCGTGGCGTTTTGAATCGTCTTGTACGAGTATGGCCTGCCTTTGCGTATGGCGGAGCCGCGCAGGCGTGCCATCCAGCTCTTTATCTTCGACTGTAGCCGCTGCGTCGTTTCGGCGGAAGCTCCGTCCAACGTCACTGTTCCGAATTTTGCCTTTACGCCAGCTTCAGTCGCAAAGCGGACGTTGACGATCCCGTGTGCCGGATCCTGCTCCAGTTCAGGCGTAACCCTCGCCAGGAAATATCCGTTCTGCTGTAAGAACTTTGTTAGCGACTCCGCCGCCCGCTCCACGTCAAGACGGTTATAGGGTCCAGCAGGTGGGTAGTCCGATGCCTGTAGCAGGGACGAATAAGAAAATCCTCGTACACCCGGGAATTCGTAGATTCCGAAATACAGCCCGGGCTGCACAATCAGCAATACCCGCACGCCCTCTATATCGGGAATGACAGTGAGTTGTACGTCCTTGAATTTTTCGGTCGCTTTCATTGCAGCCACCGTTTGCTCGACCTTTTGGGCATCGAAGGGCTCTCCGGCACGCTGCACAAAGAGAGGGGACAGTTCTTCCTCATTCAGGTCGGGACGTCCGGCCACTTCGATCGACGAGACTGTCTGCCCGACGAAGGCCTCCAGCGTCTGCCCCGTCTCTGGAAGAGGCGCGCTGGCGGGAGTTCCGGCCGCTTGATTCTGTGCCTCCGGCTTGGAGGTTGCGTCTAGCGCAACTTGTTGCGTGGGTTGAGTCCCTGCAGTCATTGCCGGAACAAAAAACGCAGCCATCCATAGCGCCCCGCATAGCACAGCAGAGCGCCGAAGCTTCCACAGCAGTCCTCGCACGGTCACCCTTTCGGTAGGAGGAGTAACTCCGGCACGCGTTTATCTTGAGAGCCGCATCGTCATTTTATGCAAATACACGACGCAAAATAATACGAACGAAACAAAACTCTACATTAATCGGCTTTGCATTGCGCTACAAATAGAAGGCTGTAAACAATCGGATAACCTCCATTGTTGGAGTCCCACAAAACTTCAGTTTGGAGATGATCTCACATGAAGATGAACGTTCTTCGGGGTTTCGCAGTGGCACTGTTGGTGGGCATCGCCTGCGCCAGCCTGGCCGCCCAGACCGGCGCTCCGGCCGCTCCGGCGTCTGTCGTGAAGCAGGTTGGCTCCATTCGCAAAATCAGCGGCGCCGATCTGACCCTTGCCACCGATCAGGGCACTGAACTCGCCGTCAAGGTCGATCCCGGCGCGCGTATCTTGCGCCTGGCTCCGGGGCAGACCGACCTGAAGAGCGCCGCGCCCATCCAGCTCACCGATCTACAGATTGGTGACCGCGTCCTGGTGCGCGGAAAAGCCTCTGGCGATGGCTCCTCCGTGGATGCCTCGACAGTGATCGTGATGAAGCAGCAGGACATCGCGCAGAGGAAGCAGGAGGAACTGCTGGACTGGCAGCGCCGCAGCGTCGGCGGCATGGTCAAGCAGGCGGACAGCCAAACCGGCATCATTACTCTTAGCGTCAACGCCAAGACCGTCGTTGTCAGCACCACGCCGAAAACCACCTTCAAGCGCTACTCTCCGAATTCCGTAAAGTGGGAGGACGCGACAACCGCACAGTTTGACGACATTCGTACCGGCGATCAGCTTCGCGCCAAGGGCAATAAGAATCAAGACGGAACTGAACTTGCCGCCGAGGAAATCGTCGCCGGAACCTTCCGCAACATCTCCGGGCTTGTCACCGCGGTCGATCCCACGAATCACACCCTGACGGTTCAAGATCTTGCGACGAAGGCCCCGGTAACGGTCACCATCACCGGCGACTCCCAGATGAAGAAACTTCCTCCACAACTGGCACAAGGATTGGCGATGCGCCTGAAGGGTGGAACTTCGCCCACGCCTCCTGCGTCTACCGGCGCTCTCGCTAACGCCGCACCT
The DNA here is from genome assembly GCA_963787715.1 of uncultured Acidobacteriota bacterium. Taxonomy (GTDB): domain Bacteria; phylum Acidobacteriota; class Terriglobia; order Terriglobales; family Acidobacteriaceae; genus TOLSYN. The sequence goes on from CAWBEC010000002.1 coordinate 695,548, forward strand.
GCAAGTGCCGCGCACTCGCGCGGTGGAGACCTCAACCAAATGCTGGCTCGCCTGCCTGCCGCCACAATCGGCGAGTTGCAGAAAGGCGAAGCCGTTATGATTGTGAGCACCCAGGGCTCGGCGGCTCAGGCACCTGCTGCCATCACCTTACTGGCCGGCGTCGAGCCTATTCTTACCGCCGCCCCCAAGGACGTGCAATCGTTCCTCACCCCGTGGTCGCTTGCCAGCGTGCCTGGCGGCGAACAGTAGCAAACCGAAATTCGGAAGGCGCGGCATTTGCTTGGTTTGCAGGAGTTTATGAAGTGAGAAGTTTTAGGCATTTTTCAGCTCTGTGCTTTGTACTGGTAATCTTTGCGGGCATCTTTGCGAATTCGCTGTGGGCCCAGGCCGCCGGGGATGCAGGCAGCCTGCACGGCCAGGTGACCGATCCCACCGGCGCCGTTGTGACCGGCGCTGCCGTCTCCGTGACCACCCCGGACGGCCATACCCAGCAGACCGTCAGCGACAAACTGGGCAAATATGCCTTTCACGGCTTGCCTGCCGGAAGTGTCACGCTCAAGGCCATCGCCAGCGGCTTCGCTGTGTACGAGATGCCAAACGTCATCATCCCCGCCGGGCAGGCGCAGCAACTCGACATCGCCCTCGGCATCGCGGTTCAGCAGGAGCAGGTCACCGTTCAGGGCGATGGCAGAACTATCGATCTCGACCCTGCCAACAATGCCAGCGCGACGATTCTCAAAGGCGAGGACCTCGAAGCCCTATCCGACGATCCGGACGAATTGGAGCAGGAACTGCTCGCGCTCGCCGGTCCCTCCGTCGGCCCCAACGGTGGCCAGATCTATATCGATGGCTTTTCCAATGGCACCCTGCCGCCCAAGGCGTCCATTCGCGAGATCCGCATCAATCAGAATCCCTTTTCCGCCGAATATGACCGTCCCGGCTTTGGTCGGATCGAGGTCTTTACCAAACCCGGATCGAATGTATGGCACGGCCAGTTCATGTTCAATGAGAACAACTCCGAGTTCAACTCCCGCAACCCATATGTCCTTACCGCGATTCCGGGATACAACTCCGAGATCTACTCCGGCAACGTGAGCGGTGCGCTCAGCAGGAAGGTTTCGGTCTTCTTCAATGCCGAGCGCCGTAATATCAACAACATTGACGCCATCGCCGAAACCGCAGCTGGGCCTAGTGACGCCGTTCCTTCGCCGAGCACCCGCACCAATCTCAGCTCCCGCTTTGACTGGCAGCTCGCGCCCGGCAACACTTTGACCGCTCGTTATCAACTGCTGATCAATGACCAACAGAACCTCGGTATCGGCGGCATTGTTCAGGCGTCACAAGGTTACAGCTCGAACCAGACCCAGCATTCGCTACAGCTCAGCGATACCCAGATTCTCAGCTCGCACCTCATCAATGAAACCCGCTTCCAGTTTATTCATGATGACACTTCGTCGAACGCCAATCAGTCCGGCGCATCGATCAATGTGCTCGGCGAGTTCACCGCGGGCGGCAACACGGTGGGTCAGAGTTCGGACAGCATCAACCGGTACGAGTTACAGAACTACACCTCCTGGTCGGCGGGCAAGCACTTCGTAAAGTTCGGCGGACGCCTTCGCGCTTACCAGGACAGCAGCATCGCCCCTGCCAATCACAACGGCACCTTTATCTTCAGCTCGCTTGCCGCTTACAACCTCGGCACTCCATCGCAGTATTCGGTTGTGGTCGGCAATCCGCGCCTCTCGCTCTCCTTCGCGGACGTGGGGCTCTACGCCGAGGACGACTGGAAGGTGCGTCCCAACCTGACCCTCAGCTACGGCCTGCGTCTCGAATCGCAGAGCGGCATCAGCGACAAGGCGAACTTTGCGCCTCGCCTCGGTCTCTCCTGGGGCTTGGGCAGCTCCAAAAGCGCACCCAAGACTGTGCTGCGTCTCGGCTATGGAATTTTTTATGACCGCTTTACTTATGACCTGATCGAGCAGGCTCAGCGGATGAACGGCGTCACCGAGCAGCAGTTCATCTATGCCGCAACCTCAACTTCCCCGATCACGTGCCAGCCGGGCACAATTCCACCTTCGCCAATCCTGCCTGCCAACTGCAGCCTCCCTTCGGTCTCCAGCTCGCCCGGCATTTATCAGATCAATCCCAACCTGCGTGCGCCTTACACCATGCAGAGCGCGGTCAGTCTCGAACGGCAACTGGGCCGCATCGGCACCGTCTCCGTCACCTATCTCAATTCGCGCGGCCTGCATCAGTTCATTCTCGAGAACGTCAACGCACCGGATGTCAATGCTCCGTGGAATGGCGCGCGGCCGCTCTTTGCGAAGTACGGCAATGCCAATATCTACCAGTACAACTCCGAGGCGATCTTCAAGCAGAGTCAGTTGATCACCAACATGCAGATCCGGCTCTCGAAAAGGTTCTCGTTGATGGGCTATTACGCCCTCGGCTACGCCAACAGCGACACCAGCGGTCCTTCCAGTAGCCCATCGAATCAGTACGACTTGACCCAGGATTACGGCCGCGCCTCATTTGACATACGCAGCCACCTTTTCCTCAGCGGATCGGCCCTGCTCGCGCACAACGTGCGCATCAGCCCGTTTGTGCTCGTCAATTCCAGCGTGCCCTTCAACATCACCACGGGCTTCGATAACAACGGCGATTCGTTCTTCAACAACCGTCCTGCGTTTGCCGCTCCCGGCCAAAGCGGTGCCGTCACCAATCAGTACGGCAGCTTTAACCTCAATCCCACGCCGGGCGAGCGCCTCATTCCGATCAACTATGGCAAGGGGCCGGCCAGCGCTACGGTGAATATGCGCTTCTCCAAAACTTTCGGCTTCGGCGCAGAGAAGAAGAATCCCAACGACGTAACCGGGCAGGACTCAGGCGGGAAAGAACACGGCGGCGGTGGGCACGGTGGCCCCGGTGGCGGAGCTTCGAGCGGCCTGGCTCGCGGCATGGGTGCTATGTTCGCGCCATCGACGACACCGCGACGCTACAACCTGACCTTCACGATGACGGCTCGCAACATCTTCAATACTTGGAATCCGGGCGCGCCGGTCGGCAATCTTTCGTCCACCATCTTCGGAAAGTCGACTACCTTGGCGGGAGGACCGTTCTCCTCGGGATCGGCCAATCGCCGGATTGATTTCCAGGCACTGTTTTCGTTTTAAGCAGTTCCCGCGTTCGTACAGAAACGCCGGATACCACCGCCCGGCCTTCGCGCCCGCGATTCGGGCGATAAGATGGGGTTGTTGCCCTTGCCCTTAAGCTGTCATTCCGAGCCAAGCGAGGAATCCCCGCGGCGCTCAAATCTCCCGTGGACTCCCCGAGGCAACTCAACCAATCGCCCGCCCCGGAGCAGTCCCCGAGCCCTATCAGAGCGCGAAACCGCCGGATGCCCAGCGGGCAGGTTTTCGTAGTCGTTACATGCTTAGGGAGGGAAGTGCGTCGCCAGCCGGAGCCTTCTTCCGCCCCTGCAGCCACAGTTGCAACCGATCCAGGTACAGGTACACCACGGGCGTGGTGTACAAGGTCAGCAGTTGGCTGAAGATCAGTCCGCCCACGATCGCAATTCCCAGCGGCCGCCGCAACTCAGAGCCCGTGCCGGTCCCCAGTGCCAACGGCACCGCGCCGAGCATGGCCGACATCGTGGTCATCATGATCGGGCGGAAGCGCAGAATGCACGCCTGGAAGATGGCGTCTTCGCTGTCCTTGCCATGATTCCGCTCCTGGTCCAGCGCAAAGTCGATCATCATGATTGCGTTCTTCTTCACGATGCCGATCAGAAGAATTACGCCAATGATGGCGATTACGCTCAGCTCCGTATGGAAGAGCATCAGCGCCAGCATTGCGCCCACCCCCGCCGAGGGCAGCGTTGAGATAATCGTCAGCGGATGAATCAGGCTCTCATATAAAATGCCGAGCACAAGGTACACCGACAGCAGCGCCGCCAGAATCAGCCAAGGCTCATTCTTCAGCGAGTTCTGAAATGCCGCCGCTGTGCCCTGGAAGCTGCCGTGAATCACCGAAGGCATACCGATATCGCGCTGCGCCTGTTCGATGATGCGCGTCGCCTCACCCAGTGAGATCTTCTCCGCCAAATTGAACGATATGGTGATTGCCGGGAACAGTCCCTGATGGTTGACGCTCAGCGGATTGCTCGACGGCTCGAACTTGGCAAACGCAGCGAGAGGGACGGTTGCACCGGTGTTCGACTTGACCCGCACCGCGTTCAGCACATCCGGCGAGTGATTCAGCCGCGGGTCCATCTCCAACACCACGCGATACTGGTTCAATGGCCGGTAGATAATCGAAATCAGCGACTGCCCGAATGCTGAGTACAGCGCCTTGTCCACCTGGCTGGAGTTCACTCCCAGTCGAGCCGACGCGTCGCGATCCACGGTCACATTCATCTCCAGGCCGTGAATCTGCTGATCGCTGTTGACCTCCTTTAACTGCCGCAAAGTCTGCATCTTTGCCAGGAGTCGCGGGGCCCAATCGTTGAGCAGGGCAAGATTGTCGCTCTGCAGCGTGTACTGGTATTGTGCGTTGGACTGCCGTCCGCCGATCTGCAACTCCTGCGCCGACTGCATAAACAGCGAGGCTCCCGGCACCTTCGCCAGCCTCGGGCGGAGCCTTGCGATTACGCCGTCGCTGCTCAGATCGCGCTTTGCCAGCGGCTTCAGAGTCATGAACATGCGCCCGGCGTTGTTGGCCGTGGTGGAGCTTCCGGCGAAGCTTATGACGTTCTCCACCGCCGGGTCCTTGCGAATAATGCCCACGTACTCATCCATCTTGTTATGCAGGGCGTTAAATGAAATATCCTGCTCGGCCTGCAACCCACCGCTGATGCGCCCCGTATCCTGCTGCGGAAAGAAGCCCTTGGGCACGATCATGAACAGGTAAATATTCAGCGCAATCGTCAGCACCAGCGTTGCCAGCGTAGTCCGCCGGTGGCGCAGAACAAAGCGCAGCGAGCGTGCGTAGCCGTTGTTCATCGCCGTAAAGCCGCGTTCGCTCCATCGGTACAGGGCTCCGTGCTTAACCTCCTTTTCGCTGCGCAGCAGTCGCGCGCAGAGCATCGGAGAGGTCGTCAGCGAAACCACCAGCGACACCAGGATCGCCGCCGAGAGCGTAATCGCAAATTCGTGAAAGAGCCGCCCGACGATACCGCCCATCAGCAGAATAGGTATGAAGACCGCGATCAGCGAAAGACTGATGGTAACGACCGTGAACCCGATCTCTTTTGCTCCCAGCAGCGTCGCCTGCAACGGAGTCATCCCGGCTTCGACGTGCCGCGTGATGTTTTCAATCACCACAATCGCATCGTCCACAACAAATCCGGTCGAGATCGTCAGCGCCATCAGCGACAGGTTGTCCAGCGAGTAGTGGCACAAATACATCACGCCGAAGGTGCCTACAATCGACAGCGGCACAACGATGCTCGGGATGAAGGTGGCGCGCAGGTTGCGCAGAAAAAGAAAGACCACCATCACCACCAGCGCCACCGAGATCATCAATGTGAATTCCACATCGTGCACCGACGCGCGGATCATCGTCGTGCGGTCCAGCATCACCTGCAGGTGCGCCGAGGCCGGAATGGATGCCTGCAATTGCGGCAGCAATGCCTCCACGCGGTCCACCGTGGCGATGATGTTTGCCCCCGGCTGCCGGTAGATGATCATCATGATCGCCGCTCTGCCGTTCATGTTGCCGGCATTGTGCGTGTCCTGCACTGAATCCTGCACGTCGGCCACATCGCTCAACCGTACCGGCGCGCCATTCTTGTAGGCGACGATGATGGGCCGGTACTGCGCGGCCTTTGACATCTGGTCGTTCGCCGTGATCGTCCAGTTCTGTCCGCCGCTGGAGAACGATCCCTTGGGCCGGTTCGCATTCGCGGCAGATACTGCCGAACTCACCTGCTCCATCCCAACGCCGAGATTGTTCAGCAGCATCGGGTTGGCCTCAATGCGCACGGCGGGCGGCGAGGCGCCTCCCACAACCACCTGCCCAACGCCCTCCACCTGTGCGAGCTTCTGCGAGAGGATCGAGTCGCACACGTCGTATAGCCGGTCCAGCGTCAGTACATCGGACTGCAATCCCAGGATCAGGATGGGATACTCCGCCGGGTTGACCTTGCGGTATGTGGGATTGCTCGGCAGGTTTGCCGGGAGCTGTCCGCGCGCTGCGTTAATGGCCGCCTGCACGTCTCGCGCAGCCGCGTTGATATCGCGCGTCAGATCGAACTGCAGCGTGATGCCGGTCGAGCCCTGCTGGCTCGTCGAGGTCATTTCGTTCACCCCGGCGATGCGTCCGAACTGCCGCTCCAGCGGGGTTGCCACCGAAGATGCCATCGTCTCCGGACTCGCGCCCGGAATCGTAGCGCCCACTGCAATGACCGGAAAATCCACCTGCGGCAGCGATGACACCGGAAGCTGAAAGAACGCCAGTCCTCCCGCCAGCAGTAGAGCAATTGTCAGCAGCGTGGTTGCAATCGGCCGTTTGATAAACGGTTCGCTGATGTTGCTCATCCCTGGATCTCCGCCGCGACGACGGACTCGACCGGCTCCGCCGTCTCGCTGCGCAGCCGCTTCAGCGCTGATCCCAGCCGCTCAAACCACAGGTACACAACCGGAGTGGTGTACAGGGTAAGAACCTGGCTGAACAGCAGTCCGCCGATGATCGTCACGCCGAGCGGCCGGCGCAGCTCTGAGCCCGTGCCGCTGCCGAACGCCAGTGGAACCGCGCCGAACAGCGCCGCCATCGTAGTCATCATGATCGGGCGGAAGCGCAGCAGGCATGCTTCGTAAATCGAATCGTAGGGAGACTTGCCCTCGTTGCGCTCGGCGTCGAGCGCAAAGTCGATCATCATGATCGCGTTCTTCTTCACGATGCCGATCAGCAGAATGATGCCGATCAAACTGATCACACCCAGATCCATGCGCAGCAGGTAGAGCGCGATGATCGCCCCGACACCCGCCGAGGGCAGCGTCGAAAGGATCGTGACCGGATGGATGTAACTCTCATAGAGCACGCCCAGCACGATATACACGGTGACAATCGCGGCCAGTATCAGCCAGCCCTCATTCGCAAGCGATCCCTGGAAAGCCTTTGCCGTGCCCTGGAAACTTCCATGCACGCTCACCGGCATTCCAATCTCTGATTGGGCCTGCTTCAGGTCCCTCACCGCCTGCCCCAGTGAGAGTCCGTCGGCTAAGTTGAAGGAGAGCGTGACGGCAGGGAACTGTCCCTGATGGTTTGAGGCCAGCGATGCCGGCCCGGTCTCGAAGTGCGAGAACGCACCCAGAGGAACCATCTGCCCGGTTGCCGAAGCGACGTAGATCTTATTCAGCGCGTCCGGATCATTGCGGAAATTCGGGTCGGCCAGCAGCACCACATGATATTGGTTGAGCTGCGTATAAATCGTCGAAACCTGGCGCTGCCCGAAGGCGTCGTGCAGTGTGTTATCGATCGACGTCATGTCGATGCCCAGACGTGAAGCCGAATCGCGATCCACTACCAACTTTGCGGCCAGTCCGGCATTCATCTGATCGGTGGCAATATCGCGAATCGCCGGAAGGGTCTTCAACTTCGCAACCAGCTTGCCGGTCCACTCCGCTAACTCCTGCGAGTCGGCTGACTCCAGCGTGTACTGGTATTGGGTGCGGCTTACGCGGTCTTCCACCGTCAGGTCCTGCACCGGTTGCATGTACAACACAATTCCAGAGACTGCGGCCAGCTTGTCCTGCAGCCGGGTGATGACCTCCGACGCACTCGCCTTGCGCTGCTCGCGTGGCTTCAGGTTGATCTGAATCCGACCCGAGTTCGCGGTCGTGTTGGTCCCATCGATCCCAATGAACGACGACAGGCTCTCCACATCCGGGTCTTGCAGAATCGTCTGCGCCAGTTGTTGCTGTAAGCCGGACATTGCCTCGAAAGAGATCGACTGCGGAGCCTCGGAGATGCCCAGGATCACGCCCGTGTCCTGCACCGGGAAGAAACCCTTCGGCACCGTGTAGGCCAGCACAAAGGTCAGCGCCAGGGTCGCCACGGTCACCACCAGTGTCGCCGTCTGATGCCGCAAAACCCAGCGCAGAGTGCGTCCGTAAAACTCAATCGTCTTGTTGAACGCGTCTTCTGTCCACTGATACACGCGCCCATGCTCTTCGTTTTTCTTCTGCTTCAGCAGCCGCGAGCACATCATCGGCGTCAGCGTCAGCGAAATAAACGCCGACATCAGAATCGCCACGGCCAGCGTGACCGCAAACTCGCGGAACAACCGTCCCACGATGTCGCCCATGAACAGCAGCGGAATCAGCACGGCAATCAGTGAAACCGTCAGCGACAGAATCGTGAAGCCAATCTGTCCTGCGCCCCGCAGCGCAGCCTCCAGCGGTGGCAGTCCCTGCTCGATGTAGCGGTCGATGTTCTCAATCATCACGATCGCATCGTCCACCACAAAGCCGGTCGAGATCGTCAATGCCATCAGCGATAAATTGTCCAGCGAATATCCCAGCAGGTACATCACGCCGAAGGTGCCCACGATGGACAGCGGCACTGCAATGCTCGGAATCACCGTCGCCGAAAGCGTACGCAGAAAGAGGAAGATCACCATCACCACCAGCGCAATGGTCAGCATCATCGAGAACTGCACGTCGCGCACCGAGGCGCGGATTGTCACCGTGCGGTCGGTCAGCACGTGGACCTTCACCGAGGCCGGCAGTGCCGCCTGCAGCCGCGGCAGCAGCAGCTTGATGCTGTCCACCACTTTGATGGTGTTCGCGCCAGGCTGCCGCTGGATGTTCATCACGATTGCAGGCGTGGTGTTCATCCATGCCGCCTGACCGTTGTTCTCTACGCCGTCGATGGTCGTAGCCACATCGCTCAACCGCACCGGAGCGCCATTTCTGTAGGCAATCACCTCGTTGCGATATTGATCGGCGTTGAACAACTGGTCATTGGAGTTGATCGTGTACGTCTGCCGCGTTCCGTCCAGCTGCCCCTTGGCGAGGTCCACGTTGATCTGGCCGAGAGACGTACGCAACTGCTCCAGGCTGATTCCATAGGAGGCCAGCGCCGCCGGATTCGCCTGCACCCGCACCGCCGGCTTCTGTCCGCCGCTCAGCGACACCAGCCCCACGCCCGGAAGCTGCGAAATCTTCTGCGCAAAGGACGTGTCCGCCAGGTCTTGAACCTTCGAGAGCGGCAGCGTGTCCGAGCTCAAGGCGAGAGTCAGAATCGGCGGGTCCGCAGGATTTACCTTGTTGTAGATCGGAGGATTCGGCAGATCCGCAGGCAAATACGTCCCCGCTGAATTGATCGCCGCCTGCACCTCCTGCTCGGCTACGTCGATGTTCTCGTCAAGATTGAATTGCAGCGTCACGATCGAGCTGCCAAAGGTGCTGCTCGAGGTCATCTGGCTCAACCCCGGAAGCTGACCGAACTGCCGTTCCAAAGGAGCCGTGATGCTGGAACCAACTACGTCCGGGCTTGCTCCCGGATAAAACGTCGCCACCTGGATCGTCGGATAATCCACCTGTGGCAAAGCCGAGATCGGCAGTTGTTTGTAGGCGACCAGGCCCACCAGCAGCAGGCCGATCATCAGCAGCGAAGTTGCAATCGGCCGCAGAATGAACGGCCGCGACAGCGTCATCGCTTGCCTCCGAAGTTTTCCGCCGTGTTCGGGCTGCCGGCGCTATCAGCCGCTGCATTCTTTCCGTGCTTTCCCTGCGGCATATCTTGCGCGCTGGCCGGAGCCCCTGTTTTCGGGGCGACCGGATTCTTCGGAGCCACCACGCTGCCGCTCTGCAGCTTGTCCTGCCCCTCGGTCACCACCTGCTGGCCCTCCTCCAAGCCGCTGGAAATCAGTGCAATATTCCCCTGCGTCATCGCAATCGTCACCGGCTGGATCGTCACTTTCTTGTCCTCGCCCACAACGTAGGCCAGGCTTCCATCCGGCCCGCGCTGGATCGCCGCCATCGGAACCACCAGCGCATTCTTCGCGGTTGAAAGCTGCATGTGAATGTTCACAAACTGATTCGGCCACAGCGCGCCGTCTTTGTTATCGAACACCGCCTTCAGCTTCGCCGTGCCCGTCGTTACATCGATCTGGTTGTCCACCGTCTCCAACTTGCCGGTCGCCAGCACGGTCTGGTCGTCGCGGCTGTAAGCCTGCGCCTTCAGAGTCCCTTTGCGACTCTCCGCCAGCACCGAGGGCAGTTGATCCTCCGGCAGCGTGAACACCACCGCAATCGGACGCATCTGCGTGACTACCAGCAGTCCGTTGGCGTCGGTGGCATGTACCATGTTTCCCGGATCGATCAGCCGCAATCCAATGCGTCCATCCAGCGGCGAGATGATGCGCGTGTACGCCAGGTTCAGCTTGGCATTGTCGATTGCCGCCTCATCGGCCAGCACCGTGCCTGCAAACTGTCCCGCCGAAGCCTCTTGCGTGTCGTAGTCCTGCTGCGCTACCACGCCCGCGGCCAGCAGCGCCTTGGAGCGGCCCAGGTTCGCCTTCGCGGTATTGAGTTGCGCCTGGTCTCGAGCAAGGTTCGCCCTCGCCGTCTCCAGCGCAACTTCATAGGGACGCGGATCGATCACAGCCAGCAACTGGCCCTTCCGCACCTCCTGCCCCTCGCGGAAATTGACCGACATGATCTCGCCATCGACACGCGTTTTCAGCGTTACCGTGTAGTAGGCCTGCACCGTCCCCAATCCAGTCAAGATGATCGGCACATCCTGCCGCAACACCGGCGCTATGCTCACCGGCACAGCCGCGCCGGCGCCGTGGCTAGCCGCTGCATTCGGCGACGCCTGCGTACCGGACTTCGTACAGGCAGTGACGGTGAAAAGCGATAGAATCGAAACGAGTAAGGTGGTGCGGAACTTCATTGTGCCTCCGTGCTGTTTAGCGCGTAGCCGGTGGAGAACAACAGCTCCGGACAGTGTCGCACTTTTCTTCGTGGTTGGCATGTGAGCCCTGCTTGATTGCACGGCAAATTTCCGGCGAAGGAAAGTAAACTTTTGTGAATCACCCTGGCGTGAATCATTCTGGCCCAACTCGTAACAGTTCTTCACATCTACCGCGTCCGCTCTCGCGCAGAATAGATGGCATGAGCCGCGTACTCATCGTTGACGACGACCAGGGATTGGTTTCACTCCTGCAGCGCTTTCTGCAAAATGATGGTTTCCAGGTTCACGCCGTCTTCGATCTTCGCTCCGGCCTCGATGCCGCGCTCAGTGGCGAACACGATGTCGTCATCCTCGACGTCATGCTTCCCGGCGGCTCGGGATTCGAACTGCTCAAGTCCTTGCGCGAGCATTCGCGCATTCCCGTTATTTTGCTGACTGCCCGCGGCGAAGCCGTGGACCGCATTCGCGGCCTTGAAATCGGTGCCGACGACTACGTTCCCAAGCCCTTCGATCCCCGCGAACTCGCGGCCCGAATCCGTGCCGTGCTGCGCCGCTCGCAGGAAGCCCCCGCCGACAATCCCGGCGAGGAATCTTTAAGCGTCGGCGATATCTCGCTTTCCTTGCTGGCGCGAACCGCGCTCTGCAACGGCGTTTCTGTCGAGTTAACCGGCGCCGAGTTCAACATGCTCGAGCTCCTTCTCCGCCGCGCCGGAGCCGTCGTCACCCGCGAGGAACTGGCCCAGGCCGCGCTCGGCCGCCCGCTCAGCGCCTTTGATCGCAGTGTCGATGTCCACGTCAGCCGTCTGCGCAAAAAGCTGGGTTGCGTTCCCGGAGGCGAGGAGCGCATCCGTCCCGTCCGCGGCATCGGATACTTCTATGCCGTTGCCACCAAGGTGACGTTATGAAGGTGACGCCGTGAAGAGCCGTCTGTTCTGGAAAATCTTTCTGCCTTTCTGGATTCTCCAGACCTGCATCATGCTCTTTCTCGCCTTCCGCGTTCACGCCAGCTTTGGCCCGGATCGTCCCTGGTGGGTTCAGCCCGAGCGCCGTGCCGCGCCGGTCCTTGCCCGCTACGCCGCCTGGCGCTATTCCAAAAATGGACAGGATGGCCTGCGCGAGCTCTTTCATGACATCACCCTGAACAATCGCTCCGTCTACTGGCTCTTCGATGACAAGATGAACGAGTTGAGCGGCTCGCCCTTGCCCTCGGAGGCGCCTGGGGCAATTCAGCGCGCACTCCAGAACCAGGGCATCGCCACCACACACCGAGGCACGTTCATCACCGAAAGGACCGCTGACAGCAAGGGCCACAATTTTCTCTTTGTCGGCGAGTTCTTTTCACCGCCCCTGCTCCGCTCCTTGCCGGGCAGCCTGCTGCTTGTGATTTTCTTTACCTCGTTGGCTATCTCTCTGCTCTGTGCGGCTCTTGCCCAATACATTACCCGGCCCATTCTCCGCCTGCGCGATGCCGCCCATGCCATCGCCCGCGGCAATCTTGACGCGCGTGCAGGACTCTCCGGCAGCACCCGCCGCGACGAGATCGCCGACCTGGTCAAGGACTTTGACACCATGGCCGGAGAGATTCACGACCTTGTTGACAGCAATAAGCGCATGTTGATGGGCGTCTCGCACGATCTTCGTTCGCCCATCTCGCGCATCCGCGTCGCCCTTTCGCTGGCGTCTACCGCCCCTGAGCCCGAGCGCAACGAACTGCTCGGCCGCATCGATCTCGAGCTCCTCCGCCTCAACGGCATGATCGAGCAGATTCTCACCGTCGCCCGCCTGGAGAGCGGACAATTCAAGCCCGCCTCCGAACCGCTCTCGCTCAATCAGGTCATCGGAGAAGCCGTCGAGGATGCCCGCTTCGAGGCCAGCCAGTCCAACGTAGAGATTGTCTACGACGAGAACTGGCCGGGAGTGATCATCGCTGGTGAGGAGAACATGTTGCGCAGCGCGGTTGAGAACGTTCTACGTAATGCCATCTTCTACGCTGGCGACAATGGAACCGTGGTGCTCTCCGTAGTGCTCTCCCGCGGAGTCGCGGTGATTTCCATGCGCGACAATGGCCCCGGTGTTCCCGAGGCCGCTCTGCCCAAGCTCTTCGACCCCTTCTATCGCGTCGATGACGCCCGCGGCAGCACCACCGGAGGCAGCGGTCTCGGACTCTCCATCGTCAGCGGCGCCGCCAAATTCCACGGCGGCTCCGTGCGCGCCCGCAACCTGCAGCCCCACGGCCTTGAGGTCGTCATCGAACTTCCCATCGCGGCAACCCGCGTCCCACTCCACCACACTGGAAGCCACGCCCAGGCCTGACGCCAAGTTTTTGTTTGAGAGGTGCATCCTAAGCACCGCGAAGGAGTGGAGAGGGGTGTTGAGAGAGGAGCGGAGAGAGGTGTGGGGAGAGCTGTCATTCCGAGCAAAGCGAGGAATCCCCGCACTGCACAAATCTCCCGCACCGCCCCAAGCTTTTCAACCAGTGATCGATTCTTCCATAGCCTTCGTGTCGCCGAGTACACCTCCCTGTGCAGAGAGGTGCATCCTGAGCACCGGCGGGTGGCCCACATCCGCCCTCTTTTGGCGAATGTGGGGAGACACGATCTCGAGTTAAATTAGTGTCGCCGAAGTCAATCCTTTGAGCCCATTGCCGGAAAGGTAACACTCGCCCTCCCAACGATTACCTTTCCCGCCAATGCCGCGCCACCGCAACGCAAGAAAAGGCCCCGGATCGTCTCCAGGGCCTCTAAAATCGAATGTCAGCGGGCTAATCGAAGATCAGGATCGCCGCAGCGATGGTCGTAGTCCAGATGCCGCTCTTATCCCCAATCGCGCTCTGCGTGATGTTGGTCGTCCGCACAATCTTGTTCGAGAGACGATAGACTTCCTTCTTCTCGTCCCAGCTCTTGTCGGGATCGAAATCCACATTCAGCGTGGTGGCGAGCATCTCCGCCGCCAGCTCTTCGGCGTAGTCGCCTGCAACCTGATCGGTCTCGCCAAAGCTATGATGTTCGCTTAAATAGCCATAGGTCTTGCTGTCGGCCGGCAGTGCCAAGCCTATGCTGGATGCCACCAGGCGATGCGGCTCGCGGGTGGAATTCTCGGCAACCACGGCGAAGACAACTTCGCCCGGACTCAGATAGGTCTGTCCCTGTGCGCGTGTCAGCAGCTTGCAGTTAGGCGGGAAGATGGATGAGACGCGCACCAGATTCTGCGCGGCGATTCCCGCATCGCGCAGCGCGAGCTCGAATGAGGTCAAACGCTCTTTGTGCTTTCCCACGCCCTTGGTGAGGAAGATGCGCTTGGGGACCATGTCTTTGGCCAATTCTTGTTACTCCTCTGACGAAAGAATACGACCGAACCAGAAATGTGCTTGGGCGGCACGTTTGAAATTAAATGATTCCGCCGAGAGGTGCAATCCACAATCGGATAATTTCGATGATCGCGAAGACCGGCCGGTTCGCGATGCTTTCATCTTCGCCGTTGTGGCTACGCAGGCGTATGCGATCCGGCCCACTATTTACGAGCACTTTGAGGAGTTTTTAACCGGACTGCAATATCGATGAATGCCAGCGCCGCGCGGCTCAAGAGCCTTGTCCTTACGAAAGACCAGCGCCATGTCGCGACGTATCTGAGCGTCCGCAAGTTTTACGATCGCGGTGATACCGAGTCGCAAATCTCCCAGCGCCGTGGAATGGGGCAAAAGCCGATGCCCACGCCGGCCGAGACAAAGCGCTTCAGCAACTCGCTGGAATCCAGTTCCATGCTGACGTTGGGCTTCATGTTGCGATCGTCGAACATGCGGTCGATGCTGTCGCGCGTGCGTCCCATCTTGGGAAGAAGCAGCGGGTAATTGGCAATCTGCGCGACCTGAATTTCCTTGAACTTGGCCAGAGCGTGTCCGGCCGGGGTGATAAGAACAAGTTCGTCTTTGTGGATCGGCACGGCGGTGATCCGTTTATCTGTGACCGGCATGGCGGCCACGCCAAAGTCCGCCGAATTGTCGATGACGCCTTCCAGCACCTCGCGAGTCTCTGAACGCTTCACCGTGATTCCAACATCGGGATAGCTGCGTTTGAATTCGGCGAACACCTCGGGGAGGATGTGCAGACAACTGCCTTCGTTGGCCGCAACCACGATCTCTCCGCCTGGCACGCGATCTGCTTCCGCCACGGCACGCATGGCCGCGCGGCGCGCCTCCAGGGCGCTTTCCACGTAGCCCAGAAAGATCTTTCCTGCGGCGGTAATAGAAACCTTCCCGCCGGTGCGATCCAGCAGCTTTGCTCCGACCTCTTCTTCCATGGCACGAATCTGCGCGGAAATAGCGGGTTGGGTACGGAACCGCCGTTCGGCCGCGCGCGAGAAGCTTAGATTCCGCGCCACCTCCAGAAACGTTTCTAGCTGGTCGAAATCCATAGTTATTTCACTCAAAATCCGGAAACGAACTTGTGAGACAGCCGAAGATCATCGTGAAAGCCGAAATCGTAAAAGCGAGCTGGTTATTCCGAGTACTTTCCTTGTGCCACAATTAGCATGACATAAAAAAGTTATGTGCCTCATAAGGAGCTTCGATTCGCCGCAAAGGTCGCCGCTTCATGGCCTTATACGCTGTCAACAACTCAGGATAACAGAGTGCAAGGAGACGGCCGTGCTCCAATGGTCTGTTTTTTCTTGCACTTCGTCCAGCAAAAACCACACCCGAGTCGTTATCATGGTGGGGTCACGCCCCGAGTAGCACTCCCGAGTAGCACTTAAGAGGACCTAAGTAAATGAGCTCTCACGGTGAAGTTAGTGCTTCCAGAGTTTTAGAGTATGCCCAGCAGCAGGGTGCCCAGATGTTTGACCTTCGCTTTAGCGACCTCCACGGCCTTTGGCACCATATTTCTTACCCCATCGTCAAAGTTAACGCCGGACTCGTTTCGCGATGGATTCGGGATCGACGGCTCCTCGATTCGAGGGTGGGCCGCCATTCATGAGAGCGACATGCTCCTGATCCCGGACCCTTCAACCTTCGTGATGGACCCGTTCACGGACGTTCCGACCCTGGGAATCATCGCCGATGTGATTGATCCGGTGACCCGGCAGCGTTACGACCGCGATCCGCGCTACATCGCCGCCAAGGCTGAGATGTATCTGGCCTCCTCCGGTCTTGCCGATGAGGCGATGTTCGGGGCCGAGGCGGAATTCTTTGTCTTCGATAACGTCAGCTTTGGCGATAGCGCTAACCAGGGGTTTTATTACATTGACGCTGATGAGGGGCGCTGGAACTCTGCACGTCGGCGAGAACAACCTGGGCTATCGTCCGCGCTACCGCGAGGGCTATTTCCCGGTGCCACCAACCGATCACCATCAGGACCTGCGAACAGAGATGCTGCTGACGATGCAGGAATGCGGCCTGGACGTGGAGTGCCATCATCACGAGGTGGCCAGCGGCGGCCAGGGCGAGATCGACCTGCACTACAACTCTCTGCTGCGCTCGGCCGACGCAATGATGCTTTACAAG
The DNA here is from genome assembly GCA_963787715.1 of uncultured Acidobacteriota bacterium. Classification (GTDB taxonomy): domain Bacteria; phylum Acidobacteriota; class Terriglobia; order Terriglobales; family Acidobacteriaceae; genus TOLSYN. The sequence continues at coordinate 711,965 of CAWBEC010000002.1, forward strand.
TACATTGTGCGCAACGTTGCCCGCCAGAACGGCAAGACCGCAACCTTCATGCCCAAGCCGCTCTTTCGGCGAAAACGGCAGCAGCATGCACACCCACCAGTCGCTGTGGAAGGGCGGCAAGCCGTTATTCTTCGGCGACGGCTATGCGGGACTCTCCGAGATTGCTTTGTGGTACATCGGTGGCCTCATTAAGCACGGCCCCGCGCTGGCCGCTTTGACCGCGCCTACCACCAATAGCTATAAGCGGCTTTCTGCCGGATTGGACGCGCCGATCAATCTTGCGTACTCGCGTCGCAACCGCTCGGCAGCGTGCAGAATTCCGATGTACTCTTCGGCGCCGGAGGCCAAGCGCGTCGAGTACCGGCCGCCGGATCCTAGCTGCAATCCCTACATTGCGTTCTCGGCCATGCTGATGGCCGGTCTGGATGGTATTGAGAACCGCATCGATCCCGGGTTGCCGCTCGATAAAGACATCTATGACCTGGGCCCGGAGGAGTTGCAGAAGGTGTCTTCGATTCCGCTCTCGTTGGAAGCCGCGCTGGATGCGCTCTGGGTGGACTACCAGTTCCTGTTGAAGGGCGATGTCTTTACTGAAGATCTGCTGGAGACCTTCATCGCCTACAAGCGGGAGCGGGAAGTGAACGCGCTCCGCGTGCGACCGCACCCGCATGAGTTTTCCATGTATTACGATATCTAGCGTTTTTCGACAATTGCTAAGCCGCGTAGATTCTGCACGAACGCGTGGTATGCGCCCGAGCTCTAGTGTCGGCGTCGTCTGGCGGTCATCACCTGACGGACGATGCCGACGCCAGGGCTCACGCGTCTCCTTGGATTTTGCTCAATACCTTTTGTGAGCTTTTGCCCCGGATGCCCCCTGTCAACTTGATGGCTCTCCTTTGCATCGCACCTACATGACCGGAAAGACACCCCAAATCCACAATTGATTGACAAAGGTTGGGCGCTGACGTGGATCGTGGGCCGTAGCGTCTGGCGCGCAGCCTCGAGTTCCAGCACATAAGCCGGAGCCCGCTGGTTTCGAGGGAAAATGAAATCGCAGATCAAGCTGGGAACCGTCTTCGGCGTCGAGTTGGGGCTGCATTACAGCTGGTTTGTCATTGCGCTGCTGATCATGTTCTCGCTGGTGTCGCAATTTCACGCCGAGAATCGTGATTGGCCGGAGTCCGTGATCTGGAGCTCTGCCATCCTGACCGCGATCCTCTTTTTTGCCGGCCTGTTCGCGCACGAGTTGTCACATGCTATGGTGGCGAAAGCGCGAGGGTTGCCGATCCATAAGATCACGCTGTTTCTGTTGGGTGGCATGGCGCAGATGGAAGAGGATGCCCACGACCCCGGTACAGAGTTCTGGATGGCGATCGCGGGGCCAATCGCCAGCGGCTTGCTAGGACTCATACTACTTTTTATTGCCTGGGCTTTGGGTTGGGTTCCAATGACGCCTGCCCAAACGCCCGGCCTCGCCATACTGGTCTGGCTGGGATATATCAATCTGGCTCTGGGGGCCTTCAACATGGTTCCCGGCTTTCCTCTGGACGGCGGACGTGTGCTGCGCGCCATCATCTGGTGGATCACCGGCAATGCCGACCGTTCCACGACGATTGCGGCCCGGCTCGGCCAGATCATCGGCGCGGGATTCATCGCCTACGGCATTCTCAGCTTTTTCGGCAGAGCGGGAATCGGTGGTCTTTGGTTCGCCTTGATTGGCTGGTTCCTCATTCAATCTGCCGGGGCCAGCCTGATGCAGACACAGATCGGCTCATTATTGAAGGGTTTGCGGGTAAAGGATGTCATGTCCCGCGATTGTCCTTTGATAGACGGCAGCATGAGACTCCAGGAATTTGTGGACGAACAGTTGCTGAAGACCGGACGGCGTTGCTTCCTCGTAGCCGACGATCATCACGTAGCCGGACTGATCACGCCGCATGAGGTTCTCGGCATCGAGCGTTCAAAATGGCCCCAGGTTTCAGTGCGCGATGTGATGCGTCCGGTCGATGCAATTCATTCACTGTCTCCGGATGCGCCCGCTCTGCAGGCCTTGGAGATGATGGGGCGTGAGGACGTGAACCAACTTCCAATCGTGGAGGATGGACAACTGGAGGGGATTGTCTCGCGTGGCCACTTACTCCAGGTGCTTCATTCGCGGGCTGAAGTGCTCGGCCGCTGACGGCATCTGATTCGAACTGCGCATCCCACTCACTTGTTCCAAGTTTCCAGACCAAGCGCACAAACTGCTGATTCACCGGAGCCGATTGCGAAACACGAGCACCGTCGCCGCACACCGCCCGCCAAGTCAGAGTCATCGGCTTTTGCCGCAGACTCTCGTGGACATATTTGCGCAGGGAGGTTAGGATTGTCCATTAAACCAACGGCTTACCAGTGAATAAGAGAATCGCCTCGTCGTCCAGGAGCACGGGGAATGAATGAGACGGTTGCGTGACTCGGCCCGGTGAACATTTGCGCGGAGGTGCTGTTGCCTTCTCCTTTACGGAGAAAGGCTCGGCGGCGCGTTACGCGAAAATCCTGCAATCGCTGCCCGCTCGGGCGGCCTCTGAGTTGCCTCAGTTCATTGCCGGGTCGGGCAACCCGGATCAGGCCGTGCTGCAATTGGAGGTGCTGCTGCAGCAGCATCCTGCCGAGGCCATCGCAGCATTTGAATCCAGTGCCCTGGCGCTGCACGCCTGCGTGGCCTTGTTTGGCTCCAGCCAGTGGCTGGGGCAGACGCTTCTGCAGAATCCCGACCTGTTGCAACTGTTCGCGCGTCCCATGGGACTTGTACACCCACGGGAGCCTGAGGATTTCCTTGAGCAGTTTGCGCGCTTTCATCTGCGCTTTCATCAAACGCCGCTCCCCGTGCTGCTGGCGCGCTTCAAGCGGCGCGAATACGTTCGAATCTTTATCCGGGAATTGCTCGGCCTGGCGTCGCTGGCCGAAGTCACCGCGGAGATTTCGGCGCTTTCGGATGTGCTGATTGATCAGGCGGTGTTGCATTGCGAGACCGAATTGCGTCGGCGATATCAAGGCTGGCCGCTACTGCGGTCTGCGCAAGGACGCGTGTATCCGGCGCGTTTTTCGGTTTTGGCGCTGGGTAAGCTGGGCGGCAACGAGTTGAACTACAGCTCGGATATCGATCTGCTCTACCTTTGCGACGATGCAGAGGATGCTGACGTACTTTCGATCTCCACGCGAGAGTTCTTCACCCGGATGGCGCAGGAGTTGACCGCCGTTCTCTCCAGCGTGAGCGTGGACGGCCAGGTTTTCCGCGTCGATCTTCGTCTGCGTCCGCAAGGAAGCAGCGGAGAGATGGTGGCCGGCTGCGGCCAAGCTCTGCGTTATTACGGCAGCGTAGCCCAGGACTGGGAACTGCAAGCCTTACTGAAGTTACGCCCCTGTGCTGGAGACCGGACGCTGGCGCGTGAGTTCGTGGATCGGTTGCAGGAGTTGATTTATTGCAAGCAGCTCAGCCTCTCTGCGATTCAGACAGCAGCTCGCTCGCTGGAGGGAATCCGGCGCGGCGTGGTGCGGCATGGCGCAAAAGGATTGGACGTGAAAAACGGGCCCGGCGGAATTCGCGAGATCGAGTTTATGGCCCAGTGTTTACAGCGGGTCCATGGCGGCGGCGAGGCTTGGCTGCGCTCCAGTGGAACTCTCTTTGCGCTGCAGAAGCTTCACGATAAGGGGCATATCGGTGACGCAGAGTTTCGGGAATTGTGCGCGACCTATGGCTTGCTTCGCGGCATCGAGCACCGCTTGCAGTGCTGCCAGGGTGCGCAATCGCATCGCCTGCCTGGGGGTGCTGCCGAGCAGGCAGCGCTTTTCCGCTCGATGGGGGAGGGAACCGTTCGGAGCGCGAAGGGAGTTGGAGCAGGCAATGAAATCGGCTGGCGATCTCTGTGCGCGAGTGCTGCGGCTGGGCTCAGAGGAAGCCACTGGGGAAACGACCGCGCTGAGCGTGAGCCTGGGCGCACCGGGAGCCGCGCAACTGAAGCGGGACCTTGCGGCACGTTCGCCGCTTTTGGCCAGCGCACTGGCCGCAGATGTCGGCGATTCCACGCTGCGTAACCTGCAACGCTTTCTTACCGCGGCATCCACCGGAGAAGAACGCATCCGCACGACTCTTGAAAACGTAGAGTGGGTTGAACGCGCACTTCCGGTGTTTACCCGGAGCGCGCTGGCCACAAGTACTCTGGCGCGGCATCCCGAGGACATTGTCGCGCTCTTCCGTGGCTGTGAACCGGAGGCAGAGAGGCCGATCTGGGATCAACTGCGCATTGAATCCCGTCGCTGCATGCTGCGCTCGGTGGGAAGGACACTTTTGGAGGGGGTGCCGGTTTGGGAGATTCTGCGCGTATATTCGCAGAACTTCGACCTGATCCTGCAGCAGGCCCTGGAGGCGGCGGATTCGCCCGACGGCTTTGCGGTGCTGGCCGTCGGGCGTCTGGGGACCTGCGAACTGGACGCGCTCTCGGATGCGGATCTGGTGTTTCTTGCGCACTGCGGAATGCGATTCGGAGAAGGCGGAGCGGTGCGCGCTTTCGCTGGTTGCGATGCTCTCCGGTTACACCCGGGAAGGATCGGTGATTGCGGTGGACGCCCGCATGCGGCCTCACGGGAACGATGGCGAGCTGGTAGTTTCCTTACGGCAACTTTCGCAATATTTTGAGACAGAGGCAAAAGCCTGGGAGACGATTGCCTTCGGTAAGCTGCGGCTGATCGCCGGGGCGAAGCGCGTTGCAAACGAGGCGGAGGAGTTGCTGCAGAGGGCTGCGAAAACGCCTCGCCGCCTCACCTGAGTTTATCCCCGAGCTGCGTTCTATGCGCAAGCGAATTGCCGATTCGGGCGGGGCCGAAAGCTTTAAAACGAGCCCGGGCGGTGTCTACGACATTGACTTTCTTGTGGGACTGTTGGAGGCGCGCGCCGCGATGCCTGCCGCCGGAAAGCAGCTTTGTCAGCGTATCGAGGCGCTAATGGAGAGGGAACTGCTCACACCGTCGCAGGGTGCGGAACTGCTGCGCGCCGCCGCGCTGTTTCGCAGCGTGGATCATGGGATACGGGTGGTGGAAGGGCGTTCCCGTAAGTGGCTGCCCGAAAGCGATCTCTTGCGGGAGAGCGTGGAGCATGTTGTGCAATGTTCCTGCCTGGCTGAGGTCTTGCGGGCGGAGATGCGCACGGTCCGGGCCATCTTCGATTCCTATTTTCCGCGATTGAAGAGCGGCAGTTCTAGTGGTAATCTCGATTGTTCGTAAAACAGCAGAAGTATGTACGGCCAGTTTTATTCCGGCGGCTGCGTGGGGGGCTGCCGTTACGAACCCGCTTGGTAACTGCAGAAACGCAGCTGCGAACCGGGACTTTCCCCATGTCTATTTCACAGGAGGATTGTATGTCGGCTTCTTACAACGGACTTCCACTTCCGGCCACAGGCCGGGCGGTCGAGTTTTCAAACGGAAAATTCATCATCCCTGATAATCCGATTATTCCTTACATCGAAGGTGACGGCACTGGGCGCGACATCTGGAAGGCCTCCGTGCGTGTGGTTGACGCTGCGGTCGAGCGCGCATACGAAGGAAAGCGCAAGATCGCCTGGTATGAGGTGTTTGCCGGCGAGAAGGCGATGGAAAAGTTCGGCACCTGGCTTCCGGACCAGACCGTTGACGCCTTCCGCGATCTGCGAATCGGCATCAAGGGACCGCTCACCACGCCGATTGGCGGCGGTATCCGCTCGCTGAATGTGGCGCTCCGCCAGCTTCTGGACCTGTACGCCTGCGTGCGTCCGGTGAAGTATTACACTGGCATTCCTTCCCCTGTGAAGCGTCCCGATCGCATGAACATCGTGATCTTCCGTGAGAACACCGAGGATGTCTACGCCGGTATCGAGTGGAAAGAGGGTACGCCCGAAGTCAAGAAGCTCATCGACTTCCTTAACAACGAAATGCTGGCCGGCACCAAGAAGAAGATTCGCACCGACTCAGGCATCGGTATCAAGCCGATATCGATTACCGGAACCAAGCGCCTGGTGCGCATGGCCATTGAGTTCGCGCTGAAGCACAAGCCGCCCGAGCGTGACCCTGGTACACAAGGGGAACATTCAGAAGTTTACCGAGGGTGCGTTCCGCGAGTGGGGCTATGAGGTTGCCACCGAGGAGTTCCGTGCACAGACCGTGACCGAGCGCGAGAGCTGGATCCTGGGCAACAAGGACAGCAATCCCAATCTCACCGTGGAAGAGAATGCGGCAATGGTTGAGCCCGGCATGGAATTTGCGCCGGAGGACTTCCGGCAGAGCGTTTACGCCGAAGTACGGAGCGTTCTGGCTGCGATCTCTGCGACCCATGGCAATGGCCAATGGAAGAAGAAGCTGCTGGTCAACGACCGCATCGCCGATTCGATCTTCCAGCAGGTTGTGACGCGCGCCGACGAGTACTCGGTGCTGGCCACTCCGAACCTGAATGGGGACTACATCTCCGACGCCTGCGCAGCGCAGGTGGGAGGCTTGGGAATTGCGCCCGGAGCCAATGTCGGTGCGGAACACGCCATCTTTGAAGCCACCCACGGCACCGCTCCGAAGTATGCGGACAAGGACGTCATCAATCCCGGCTCGGTGATTCTGTCGGCGGTCATGATGCTGGAATTCATGGGCTGGACTGAGGCCGCGAAGCTGGTTGAAGACAGCATGGAGCACACCATCGAGCAGAAGCAGGTGACGTATGATTTCGCCCGCATGATGGACGGTGCAACGAAGCTGAGTACCAGCGCCTTTGGCAACGCAGTTATCGAGAATATGGCGGCGATCACTCCGCTTGTCTAGTGATTCACGCGCAATCTGAAATGAATCTGTCGCAAGATGTTTTCCGTTCTTGTAACTCAATGCCCTAATGGCTTGAAAGGAAAAATATGCGCAAGAAAGTTTCAATCGTTGGATCTGGAAATGTAGGCGCCACTGCGGCCCACTGGGTTGCCGCAAAGGAGTTGGCCGACGTCGTTCTCATCGATATCGTGGAGGGAGTTCCGCAAGGAAAGGCTCTCGATCTGCTGCAGGCGATGCCGATAGAAAAGCGCGACAGCGCGATCATCGGTACCAATGACTACGCTGATACCGCAAATTCCGATATCGTTATCATCACCGCGGGACTTCCACGCAAGCCCGGCATGAGCCGCGACGACTTGCTCAACACTAACTACAAGATCATGCAGGATGTGGTGGGCAAGGTTGTGAAGTACTCGCCCGACTGCATCATCATCGTGGTCAGCAATCCTCTGGACGCGATGGCGCAGGCTGCTTTCAAACTGAGCGGCTTCTGTCGCAATCGCGTGCTCGGCATGGCCGGCGTGCTGGATTCGGCTCGCTTCCGTACGTTCATCGCGCAGGAACTCAACGTCAGCGTGGAGAACGTTACCGCATTCGTGCTGGGTGGCCACGGCGACACCATGGTTCCTCTGCCGCGCTATTCCACTGTGGCCGGAATTCCCATCACGGAATTGATTGAACCGGCGAAGCTGCAGGCGCTGGTTCAGCGTACCCGCGATGGCGGTGCCGAGATCGTGAAGTATCTGAAGACCGGTAGCGCCTACTATGCTCCTTCCGCCGCGGCCGTCGAGATGGTGGAAGCGATCCTGAAGGACAAGAAGAAGATCCTGCCTTGTGCAGTGCATCTGGAAGGCGAGTACGGCGATCAACGGCCTCTTCGTCGGTGTGCCCGTGAAATTGGGGGCCAACGGTCTCGAAAAGATTATCGAGATCAAGCTGACGGACGAGGAACAGGCTGCGCTGAACAAGAGCGCTGCTTCTGTGAAAGAGCTGATCACCGTACTCGGTCTGTAACTCTGCTTTGCAAAAATGAACCCCGAGGCTTCGGCCTCGGGGTTTTCTTTGCCCTCTTCCGAAACTAGATGCGCTCGATCGTAATGCTCTCCAGCACGACCTCGTCTTCGGGCGGTCCTGCGGGTTGCGAGGCAGACCGCTGATTTTGTCGGAGATATCCTGTCCCTCGACAACTTCGCCAAAGATGGTGTGATTGCCGGTTAGCCACGGCGTGGCGGCAACCGTAATAAAGAATTGCGAGCCGTTCGTATTCGGTCCCGCGTTGGCCATGGCAAGCTTACCCGGCGCATCGAACTTGAAAGACGACCCCTTGGTCTCATCCTCAAACTTATAACCGGGCCCGCCCATGCCGGTGCCGCTGGGATCTCCACCCTGAATCATGAAATTCGGGATCACACGGTGAAAGACCGTTCCGTTGTAGAGGGGACCGGGGCCTTTCTTGCCGCTCACGCTGTCCTTCCAATCGCGCTTGCCCTCGGCAAGTTCCACGAAATTCGCAACCGTCTTCGGTGCTTCCTTTTCGAAGAGGCGGCAGACGATGGTGCCCTGATTTGTGACAAACGTAGCGTATAAACCCGGTGTGCGTTCGGCCATAATGGCTCCTTGCTTGAAATGACTGACTAGTCAGACTAACAGAATTGCATTGCTGCTTCGCGTCCCGCCGCCTGCCCTTATTGCGCCGAGGCCGTGGATTTCCGCACGGAACTTTTCGCAGTCGTTCCGTCATTGATCTTGATGTGTTTTATTACGATGGCGGTATTGGGTTTGTCGCTTGCATTACGCGGCATGCGGGCGATCTTTTTGACGAGTTGCACACTGGCATCGTCGCACTGGCCAAAGATGGTGTAGTTGCCGTCGAGGAACGGCGTCGCCACCTCTGTGATGAAGAACTGCGAGCCGTTGGTATCTTTTCCTGCGTTAGCGTAGGCGAGCCGGCCGGGACGATCGAACTTGAGATCGGGCCACGTCTCGTTCTTGAACTGGAAGCCTACATCGCCCGCGCCCGTTCCGGCGGGATCACCGCCCTGGATCATGAACTCGGGAATCACGCGGTGAAACGTCGTGTTGTCATAGAGCGGCACGCCGTGTTTCATCTGGCCGGTCTTGGGATCTTTCCAATCCTTTGTACCCTTGGCCAGACCAATAAAGTTTGCGGTTCCAAGCGGCGCAGCCTTGGGAAAGAGAACGCAGTTCAGATTTCCCATGCTGGTCTCGATGACAGCTACAGGCTGCTCCTTTGTGCCCTGCAGCATGGGGCCTTGTGCGTTTGCGCTCAAGACCACCAGCAGCAGTCCGGCGACGATCGACAGTTTGCGCATAAATCAGCTTTCCTCCGAGTAATCTCCAAGAGATCGTAAGGTAAAAGAAGTCCAACCAAGTTGACTCTCAACCGGTCTCCGTTCCAGAGTTCAGATTATACCGAAGCGCCACACTGCGCCATGCGCCACGCAACGAAAACGCCTCGACTTTAAGGCCGAGGCGTCGCCGGGAATTGTTCGAGGTTGTGGAGCTAACGCTTGGCGAGGAAATCTTCAGGAGACTCGCGATACTGTTCATAACGCTCGCTGACCATGATGTGGTAGCAAGCCTGGCGACGTTCCTCGGCGGCTTCCACCAATCCAAGTTGCTGGAGCCTGAGCACGTACTGGTCGATCCAGGCGCGCTCTCTGCGGGACATCGAACCTTTGCCCAGATCAACGCTGAGTCCAGCCAGATGCGAGGAGGCGGTCTCGCCGTCAATGGGCGCGGCATTGTGATTCCAGCGCTGCAGGCGGGCCTGTTGGTCCACGGTGCGTACCGCCGAGGTGACATGAATGGGTTGGTGAAACTGCGCGTAAAAGGCCTGGCTCAAATCCTCCAAAAAGGCACGGGTCCAGGGACGGCAGAAGCGCCGGTTGAGTTCGAGATTGGAGGCAATCAGCATCGCCTTCGAGTCATGCAGACTCACCAATTCGCCGCGTAGTTCAAGCTCCTCAAGTTGCTGGTCATCGCTGATGCGCGTCAGCTTGAGGCGGTCGATCTCCTCATTCTGCCGGAGCAAGGAATCATGCGAGCCGCGCAACACCGGATTCCAGCGGGAAATGCGGGCATGGGCGTGGCGAAGCGTGCGCCTGGGAGTGCGGTAATGAGAATGAATGAGAGCGGAGGCGAAAGGTGCGCTGAGGAGGAAGACGAAGATGAGGGCGGAAGCGATTCGGCGCATCATTCGGGACCGTGTAACTCCTACCAGCTATGATGTCGTTATTGCGTCCAGTGTAACCCAGCATCATTCTTTTTCTGCTCAGGTGAATTGCGCAGTTTTGTCCAAAATGGGAGCTCTGTAGCTTTGGGCACGAAAAAAGTGCGCGCAAGGCGGGCCTCGCGCGCACTTTTATTTCATTGCCGGTTCGGTGACGGACTAGGTGCGGAAGAAGTCGAGAATCGCCTTCTTCATTACCTCGCCGCCCATATCACTGATGGATTTGGTAAGCGGAATATCCTTCGGGCAGACCTCGACGCAGTTCTGCGCGTAGCCGCATTCCTGAATTCCACCATCGCCCATCAGGGCCTGTAAACGTTCTTCTTTCAACACCTTGCCGGTTGGGTGCATATTGAACAGCCGAGCCTGGGCAATGGTTGCCGCGCCGACGAATCCAGTGCTCTCGTTGAACTGGGGACAGGCCTCCATGCAGCAGCAGCAACTCATGCATTGCGAGAGTTGGTAGGCCTGCTCCTGCACCTTGGGGACAATCCTCGGACCATCGCCGAGGGCGTAAGTTCCGTCAATGGGAACCCATGCTTTTACGGCCTTCAGGTTCTCGAAGAGTACCGAGCGATCCACCTGGAGGTCGCGGATGACCGGGAACTTGGAAAACGGCTCAATCGTAATCGGTTGCTCCAGATTGTCGACCAGGGCCGAGCAAGCCATGCGGGCCTTGCCGTTGATGATCGCGGCGCAGGAGCCGCAAACTTCCTCGAGACAATTGGAGTCGTAGTTGATGGGAGTCGTTGGCTTACCATCGCGCGTCACTGGGTTGACCGCGATCTCCATGAACAACGAGATCACGTTCAAGCCAGGCTTCCATGCCACCTCGAACTCCTCCCAGAAGGGTTCGCTGGTGGGAGTTGCCTGGCGCTTGATCTTGAAAAGTACGCTCTTATTCGCCATGAGTTTATAAACCTTTGATGCCTTCCGCCTGGATGAAGCGGAAGGCCGGGATCTCGTTCCTACTTTGCGTCATAACGGCGTGGACGGGGTTTAACGAGCGAAACATCCACCGGTCTCCCACTCGAAGCGCGGCTCATCGGCATCGGGCGCAAAGAACGCTTTGGTGGTCTTGAGGAAGTTCGCGTCGTCACGCTCGGGAAAATCCGGTTTATAGTGCGATCCGCGTGATTCATTGCGCAGGAATGCGCCCTGCGTAATGACCCTCGCAAGCTGCAACATGTTATAGAGCTGCCGGGTAAAGAGGAAGGACTGATTGGACCACATCGACTTGTCACTAAGATTGACATTTCGGTAGCGTTCCAGCAGCTCTACCAGCTTGACATCGGTCTCCTGAAGCTTGTCGTTGTAGCGCGTCACGGTTACGTTGCGCGACATCACCTCGCCCAATTCACGCCAGAGTTTGAACGGATTCTCCGTGCCCTGGTTGTTGAGCAGCCGGTTGTTGGCCTCGATCTGCCGCTTCTTCTCGTTCTCGAAGGATGCGGCAAGATTGTCCGGAGCAGCCGCCAGGCCCTTGGCATACTTCACCGCGTTCGGACCGGCAGTGAACCCTGCGTAGATGCAGCTCAGCAGGGAATTGGCACCCAAACGATTCGCGCCGTGGATCGAGTAGTCGCATTCGCCGACCGCATACAGGCCCTGGATGTTGGTCATCTGAGCTTCGTCAACCCAGAGTCCACCCATGGTGTAGTGCATGCCCGGGAAGATCTTCATCGGAACTTCGTGCGGATCCTCGCCAGCAAACTTCTCGTAAATATCCAGAATGCCGCCCAGTTTGCGATCCAGCGTGGCACGGTCGATATGGGTGAGGTCGAGATAGACCATCGGCTGTCCGCCGATGCCGAGGTGGTGCTCGTGAACCACCTTGTGGATGGCGCGGGTTGCGATATCGCGCGGCACCAGGTTTCCGTACTTGGGATACCACTCCTCGAGGAAGTACCAGCGGTCACCCTCCGGCACCTGCCTTCCGGGGCGGGTCTCATTCGGGTTCCTGGGAACCCAAACGCGGCCGCCTTCACCGCGGGCCGACTCGGACATCAATCGGAGTTTATCTTCGCCGGGGATGCAGGTGGGATGCACCTGAATCATTTCGCCGTTGCGCATAGGCGGCGCCCTGCTGATAGAGCGAACCTTGCGCGGAGCCGGTACAAACCACGGAATTGGTGGACTTGCCGAAGATCGCGCCCACGCCGCCGGTGGCCATGAGGACAGCGTCAGCCGGGAAGGTCATCACTTCCATCGAGCGCAGATCCATGGCGCAGATGCCGCGGCATACGCGCTGTGAATCGATCACTGCGGAAAGGAATTCCCAGTACTCGTACTTTGTAATCTTGCCTTCGGATTCATAACGGCGCACCTGCTCGTCCAGCGCATACAGAAGCTGCTGGCCGGTGGTAGCTCCGGCGAAGGCGGTACGGTAGAAGAGCGTGCCGCCGAAGCGGCGGAAATCGAGCAATCCTTCTTCGCGTGCGGCTGAAGGGAACGCCCATGCGATCGAGCAGGTCGATGATTCCCGGTCCCATCTCGCACATCGCCTTGACTGGGGCTTGGTTCGCCAGAAAGTCGCCGCCGTAGACCGTGTCATCGAAGTGGTTCCAGGTGGAGTCGCCCTCGCCCTTGAGATTCTTGGCCGCGTTGATGCCGCCCTGCGCGCACACCGAGTGTGAGCGTTTTACCGGCACCAGGGAAAATAGATCAACGTGAGCGCCCGATTCCGCAGCTTTGATTGCCGCGGAAAGGCCAGCGAGTCCGCCGCCGACGATGATGATTCTTGGAGTCGTTGTCGCCATAAAATTCTCTTTCGGCCTGGCCTATCTCGCCTGGCTGCTGGGAATAGTTTGAGGAATCACACGGCTCTGTTCCGCAGGAGTTCTCCGTATGCTGGTCCCATTCCGGATTACGCTGCTGAGTTGGGTACTTGCCCACGAAGGCATAAATCGTAAGGAGTCCCATAAGCACGAGCACGGCGGAAAGAGCGATTCCGGCCATCTGTGCCCGCTTTTGAGCCTTGGTTCCGGTCACAATGCCCCACTTGGCGGCAAAGAGGAAGAGTCCATAGCCGAAGTGCCAGGAAGCGGCAACGACGCCCACCACGTAGAATGGCCAACGCCAGCGGATGCATGAGTTCGTGCTGCACCTTCCAGAACGCCGCGTCGGAGTGGTCCACCAGGTGTACCCCGGCAAAACGCATGTACCAGATGTGATAGGTCACATAGGCAAAGACCACGAGTCCGGAATAGCGTTGCAGGGTGTAATACCAGTTGCCCGCCCAGGGATAGTCGATGACGTTGTTTTCCCCACGCCACCAGATGTAGACCCCATACAGAGCATGAAAAGCCAGCGGAATGAAAATGCCGAAGATTTCCAGGCCTAGACGGAAGGGAAGACCGGTAAGAAACTTTACCTGCGCGTTGTAGGCAGCCACGCCGTTAGTCGCCTCTGCATTGGAGAGGAAATGCTCCAGCAGAAACAAGCCGACGGGAACAATGCCGGTCAGCGAATGGAGACGGCGCCACAGGAAAGAGTTTCCAGTGCCCGCACGCAGGGGCGCAACGCCCTTCGGCAGGGTGGTACTTGTAGATTGAGCGATAGAGGCCACAATGTCTCCTTAAACCCGGAAAGGTGACGAGAACTTACAGCTTACCAACACTTGTAACAATTCATTCACGTTGAAATGAGAGCCAACAATGTATCAGAAACTCTGGCAAAACCAACACAAAAAGTTTCAAAAAGTTGACACCACACGCTTTCGCACCTGAATCCAGCCCTGCAAGCGGTCATCGCAGGCAAGAACTACGGACAAGGACACTGGAATTAAGTGTGGACGATATTCTGCCACAGTCCCGGCGATGGTTGCCGTTTTAATTTAAGAGCAGAGATCTCATGTGCCAGGAAAGCACGAATGCCGGGCCAATTATTTTGCTTAGAACAGCTTCGCCAGAACGCGCTAGAATAATAGTTCGCTCCACAGCTTCCGCGCACTCCGGCTTGTCCGCGTCGGTTTGTCTGTGAGCCAAGCTCAATTCTTGTATTTGCAGGGAGAAATCAGCATGTCGGATACCAATGGCAACGGACTGCGACTGAAAATAGGCCTCGCGGAGATGCTCAAGGGCGGCGTCATTATGGACGTCATGAGCGCCGAGCAGGCGGAGATCGCCGAGAAGGCCGGCGCGGCTGCCGTAATGGCTCTGGAACGCGTCCCCGCCATGATTCGGGCCGAGGGCGGCGTGGCCCGCATGGCCTCGCCCAAGGTCATCAAGGAAGTGATGAGCACGGTCAACATTCCGGTGATGGCCAAGGCCCGCATCGGCCACTTTGCAGAGGCGCAGATTCTGCAGGAGCTCGGCGTCGATTACATCGACGAATCCGAGGTGCTTACCCCGGCCGATGAGGAACACCACATCGACAAGCACGCCTTCAAGACTCCGTTCGTCTGCGGCGCCCGTAATCTGGGTGAAGCCCTGCGCCGCATCGCCGAGGGCGCATGCCATGATCCGCACCAAGGGCGAAGCCGGTACCGGAGACGTAATTCACGCCGTAAAGCACATGCGCCAGATCGTGAAAGAGATGCTGCAACTTACGGTGATGAGCGAACAGGAGCTCTATCTTGCGGCGAAGACCCATCAGGCTCCCTATGAGTTGGTGCGCATGGTGGCCAAGGCGGGCAAGCTGCCGGTGCCGAATTTCAGCGCTGGCGGAATTGCTACTCCGGCCGACGCCTCGCTGGTGATGCAGCTTGGCGCTGAGGCGGTTTTTGTCGGCAGCGGCATCTTCATGAAGGGTGGAGCAACCCCTCTGGATCTGAGCATCACGAAGGAGCGCGAAGAGGCAGAGTCACGCGCCAAGGCCATCGTGATCGCAACCACTCACTATAAGGACCCGAAGGTCCTGGCCGAGGTCAGCGAGCAGATGACCGGCTCCATGAAGGGCCTGGCAGTCTCCAATATCGAGGAGAAAGACCTGCTGCAGACACGGGGCTGGTAGATCATCGTTCGGATAGGAGCGGCGCGGCTCACCAGTCGCGCCGCTCTTTCGTGCCAATGGCCTCCGCGCAGCGGCTTCGCAGTTTTCCCGCGAAAACTCTCCTGCTAGAGACCGGTAACGCACGGCCTGCTAAATTAAAAAGTGATGATGAAGATAGGAATTCTCGCCCTACAGGGTGATTTCGACGCACACAGCAGACGGTTGTCCCAGCTCGGAGCCGAGCCGGTGCTGGTGCGAAAGCCAGAGCAGCTCGACGGTATCGACGGCCTCATTATTCCCGGAGGCGAGTCTTCCGTGTTCCTGAGATTGCTTGGAGAGCAGGGCTTCAAAAAACTGTCGGAATTTGTCCTCTCCAAGCCGGCCTTTGGCACGTGCGCGGGCTGCATTCTGCTGGCGCGCGAGATCGAGAATCCTCCACAGCACGGCATTGGCGCGCTGGACATCACGGTGCGGCGCAATGCCTACGGACGTCAGATCGACTCGGCAATTCTGGAAGGAGCGACCAAACTTGCGGGCGGCCGGCTGGAGCAGGTCTACATTCGTGCGCCGCGCATCGAGCGCGTCGGCCCCGGGGTCGAGGTGCTGGCCGAGCGGGACGGCCACCCCGTACTCATCCGCCAGGGCAAGTTGCTTGCCGCAACCTTCCATCCCGAGCTGAGCGCGGACACGCGGGTTCATGAAGAGTTTCTAAAATTGGTGGCCAAGGACAAAAAATAGGCACAACGCCGGTTTCGGCTTTGCTTTCGAACACATATTGCGCACGAGCAATGCGGGATGCACAAGATAGCGGGTCAGAATGCCGTCATGCCCCTGCAACTTGTACCAGTCTTTGCAGTTGTTCCCTAAACATGATAATTTGAAATGGTTACAAACATCGAAAACAGTAGAAGCAGGAGCGCGTCAGTTCCCAGTGTTAGCACGAGAGCAGAAAAACAACATCATCGAGAAGTACAAGACCCACACCTCCGACACAGGCAGCCCTGAAGTTCAGATTGCCCTTCTCAGCGAGCGCATCGGCCAGTTGACCGAGCACTTCCGTACGCATAAGAAGGACCATGCTTCGCGTCGCGGTCTTCTCATGATGGTCAGCAGGCGTCGTAGCTTGCTCGACTATCTGAAGAAGTACGACACGGAGCGTTACAAGACTGTGATTCAGAAGGTGGGTATCCGCAAGTAAACGTCCGCCGGAGCCGGGCTGCTGATGCCGCCTGTCTCCCGTGTATTCCGCTGGCGTGGCTCCACGACGAGTTGCGCCAGCCTACTCCCAAATTGTCGCAGCGTAAGGCATTGGCCATGCTGCTTGGGAGTGCGAGCGAATCTCGTAGCGGCTGGAACTGTTCCTGTTCGCATTCTTAACTGCGGCTTGTCGCGTACTGCTCGCGCTTACTGTGGTGGAGTGCTCCTATCGTGGACGCGCCCCCTGGCGAAAGGGAATCAATGAAACAAGAAACAAGCATCACACTCTCCGGCGGTAAAACCATTTCATTTGAGACCGGTCACTGGGCCAAACAGGCTCACGGATCTGCGGTCGTTCGCATCGGCGAAACCGTAGTTCTGGCAACCGCCTGCGCCAACGCCGAGCCCCGCGTCGGCATCGATTTCTTTCCTCTGACCGTTGACTATCGCGAATACACCTACGCTGGAGGCCGCATTCCTGGCGGCTTTATCAAGCGCGAAGGACGCATGAGCGAGCGCGAAATTCTGACCAGCCGTCAGATTGACCGTCCCATTCGTCCGCTCTTCCCGGAAGGCTTCCGCTCCGAAACTCAGGTCATCGCCTTCGTGCTTTCGGCCGATACCGAAAACGATCCCGATGTTGCCGGGATCAACGGCGCATCGGTTGCCCTCAGCCTCTCCGATATCCCGTTCGCTGGTCCGATTGGCGCCGTGCGCGTCGGCCTGATCAACAATGAATTCGTCATCAACCCCACCTACGACGAGCAGCGCGAGAGCAAGATCAACATCATGGTCGTCGGCACCGCCGAAGGCATCGTGATGATTGAAGCGGGCGCTAACGAAGTGGAAGAAGACCGCGTAGTGGACGCGATCGAGTTCGGTCATGGCGAGATCAAGAAAATCTGCGCCGCCATCAGCGAGTTTGCGCAGAAGTTCGGACGCCCCAAGCGTACCTTCGACGCTCCGGTGGTCGACCAGGAGTACCTGGATGCTCTGCGCGCCAAGGTTGGCGAGGCGCTTGCCGATGCCGTCAATACCGAGAAGTACACCAAGACTCGACAGCTACGCGAAGATCAAGGCGCTCAAGGACAGCGTCAAGGCCGAGATCCCCGAGGACCAAGCCGGAGGCGCGTACCAAGGCCGGCAAGTACTTCGACATGCTTCGCGAACTTGTCTTCCGCGAAGAAGTCACCAAGAACCGCCGCCGTCCCGATGGCCGTGCCTTCGATCAGATTCGCTCCATCTGGAGCGAAGTTGGCGTGCTGCCGCGTACGCACGGCTCCGCGGTATTCACCCGCGGCGAGACCCAGGCCCTTGTCACCACAACGCTCGGCACCAGCGATGACAAGCAGCGTCTGGAACGCTTCGAAGGCGAGACCAAGAAGCGCTTCATGCTGCACTACAACTTCCCGCCGTTCTCGGTCGGAGAGGTTGGCTTCCTGCGTGGCGCCGGACGCCGGGAAATCGGCCACGGAGCACTTGCGGAACGCGCGCTTACTGCCGTGCTGCCCAGCGAAGATGATTTCCCTTATGCAATCCGCGTCGTCAGCGACATTCTTGAGTCCAACGGCTCCTCATCGATGGCCACAATCTGCGGCGGTTCGCTCAGCCTGATGGATGCCGGCGTGCCTCTGCGCGCTCCGGTCGCCGGAGTTGCGATGGGCCTGGTAAAGGAAGGCGAAGATTACGCCATCCTCACCGACATCGCCGGAGCGGAAGATCATTACGGCGACATGGACTTTAAAGTTGCCGGAACCCGTGATGGGATCACCGCGCTGCAGATGGACATCAAGATCGGCGGAATCACTCCTCAGATCATGCGTGAAGCACTGGCGCAGGCCAAGCGTGGACGCCTCTTCATCCTCGACAAGATGGATGAGTCGATTACCTCTGGCCGCACCAATGTCAGCACTCACGCTCCGCGCTTCTATACCGTGATGATTCCTACCGACAAGATCCGCGAACTGATCGGACCGGGCGGCAAGGTCATCCGCGGCATTGTGGAAGCGACAGGCGTGAAGATTGATGTCGAGGACAGCGGTCAGGTTCGTGTCGCCTCCAGTGACGCTGCAGCCGCTGAAAAGGCTCTGCAGATGATCGGCGACATCACCGCCGTGCCTGAGATTGGCAGGACGTATCTGGGCACCGTGACCCGCTTGGCTGAGTTCGGCGCGTTCGTCGAAATCATTCCCGGGACCGATGGTCTGCTGCACATCAGCGAAGTGGCCGAGCACCGCATCAAGGACATCAAGGACGAACTGAAAGAGGGCGACCAGGTTCTGGTCAAGGTTCTCTCAGTCGAAGGCAACCGCATCAAGTTGTCGCGCAAGGCGATCCTGAAAGAGCAGCGCGCAAAGCTGGAAGCATCGGGCGAAGCCGTGCCCGTAGCGGAAGCAGCACCTGCCCGTGCGCGCTCGCTTGAAGGCGCGGCCGTAACGTTTGAAGGCGGCTTCGATGGCGGTGATGACGAAGAGGAAGACCTGAACTTCAATCGCGATGACACACCGAACGAGGCCCCCGGTCACGACACTCGCCCGGCTGGAGCAGGTGCCGGAGCAGGGGCAGGAGATCCGCGCCGGAAGCGTCGTCGCGGTCCTCGTGGCCCGCGCGGCCCTCGTCAGTAGCTGGATGAGCACTTAACAGAAGGCCACGGTTTGCGCCGTGGCCTTCCCTTTGGCTGCGGATACCTGGTGCTACAATCCTTCGGAATTCCATTGCGAGGCGATATGCACGATTCATTTCCATTCCTGGACAAAACTCTGCAAGCTACAGCGGCCAGCACAGTGGCCACGGCGATGCAGCGTTTATCGTGGCCGCGGTTCTGGGCGGCGTGATCGGTCTGGAGAGGGAGATGAAGCATCGGCCTGCCGGACTGCGCACAAACATGTTCATGTGCTTTGGCGCGGCAATGTTTACCATGCTCTCGGTGTTGATGGCAGGCGGCTCGCAGGACCCGACCAGGATCGCAGCGCAGATCATCGCAGGAATTGGGTTCATCGGCGCCGGCTCGATTTTGCACTCGCGCGAAGGCGTGCATGGCGTGACCACTGCGGCTACCATCTTTGTTGTGGCTGGCATCGGAATGTGTGCTGGAGCCGGACTGATGTTTCCGGCCGCGATGGCTACGTTGCTGGTACTCTTCGGGCTGCTCATCCTGGGCATATTGGAAGAACGCGTTTTTGTGCGCGCGTACCCTGCTTCGTATCAGGCCGAGTCGGCGAGCGTCGCTCTGCTCGATTCAATCCTGAAAGATGCGCAGAAAGACAAGCGCAGCAAACTCCTCGAATTAAAGCGCACAAGTCAGCAGGTGGAGTTTACCTTGGAGGCGCAACCAAAAACGCACCACGAGCTACAGTTGAAATTGCGCGAGAAATTCAAAGCCCACGAAATCATCTCTTTCAGTTCCAGTGAACAGGAGTAAGCATTGTCTCAGATCTCCCGCATTCCTTTCGTCAAAGCCAGCGCCTATGGCAATGACTTTCTTATCATTCGCAAGGAGTTTCAGGGCGCCGACGCTCCTGCGCTGACCCGCGCGCTGTGCGACCGCCACAACGGAGTCGGAGCCGATGGCGTCGAGTGGTTGAGCGATGAGAGCGGACATGCCGCGCGCATCCACCTGATTAACGCCGATGGCTCCTTTGCGGAGCTTTCCGGCAATGGCACCCGTTGCGTGGCCGCGCACCTTGTCTCATGTGGCGCAGCCGAGGATCTGCTGATCGCAACCGATGCGGGCTCAAAGCGTTGTCAGCTCACAGGACGCAGCGGAAACCGCTTCGATTTCGTGACCGACATGGGCTCTCCTGTGGTCGAGGAGCCCTTCGAAATCGACCTTGGACACGTTCGTTACACCGGAGTTCCGGTCTCGATGGGCAATCCGCACTTCGTCATCTTTGTCACGGAGTTCCCGAAAGACTGGCAGAAGGATTCGCAACTGATACAGGCTCACACGGAGCTGTTCCCGGAGGGCATCAACGTCGAGTGGGTTCAGTTTAAGCGCGTCCCTGACATCATGATCCGCATCTTTGAACGTGGCGCGGGTGAAACCCAATCCTCCGGTACGGGAACGTCCGCGTCGGCGGCTGCCGCCATTGCCACGCGCAAGAGCGCAGGTGAGTTGACCGTCGTTGCCCCTGGCGGCGTCCAGCGGGTGCAGTGGAAGCCCGGCAGTTCGCTGATGCTGCAAGGCTCGGCAAGCCTTATCTGCAACGGAGAATTCTTCCTGTAGCGATTTTCGTTTACCATCGTGAGGATGGCTTCAGAGATTCAGTCCGGCAAGCGTGCTCGCGCCCTCGGGGCGCAGAGCGCGGTCGGCGTCGTCAGCCTTGCGAGCTGCGTGGAAGCTTCGGCCCTGCAGGCGGGCTGCGGCGCGTTGCGCGCCCTCAGCGGCTGGCACGTCGAAACCTCGCCCATTGCGTTGGAACGCGAGGGTGATTTTGCCGGGACTCCTACATCGCGCGCTGCCGCTCTTATCGAGATGTGGAATCGCG
The DNA here is from genome assembly GCA_963787715.1 of uncultured Acidobacteriota bacterium. Taxonomy (GTDB): domain Bacteria; phylum Acidobacteriota; class Terriglobia; order Terriglobales; family Acidobacteriaceae; genus TOLSYN. The sequence goes on from CAWBEC010000002.1 coordinate 732,650, forward strand.
ACGACGTGGACGCGATCCTCTGCGCTCGCGGCGGCTACGGCTCGAATTACCTTTTGCCGCTCCTCGACTTCGCGGCGCTGGCGGCGAGTCCCAAAGTCTTCGTCGGATACAGCGACAACACCTCGCTGCTGCTCGCGCTCGACTGCGCCGGCATCGTGACCTTCCACGGTCCGATGGTGGCCAGCGACTTCGCCACCGGGCGCGCGGATGAGTCTTCCTTTCTCGCTGCGCTCAGTGGGGCTCCGCTGGATGTTGCTTTCTCGTTGGGTTCTTCGACTGTGCAGCCATTGGCATTGGGAGAGGCGCACGCTCCAATCACCGGAGGATGTCTCTCGGTGGTGGTGGCCTCGCTGGGAACACCCTGGGAGATCGAAACCTTTGGCAAAATTCTCTTTCTGGAAGACGTGAATGAGAAGCCGTATCGCATCGACCGCATGTTGATGCACCTTTTACTGGCGGGAAAGTTTGACGGAGTTCGCGGAATCATCTTCGGCGTAATGCTCGGCTGTTCTCCTGCATCTGCCGAGGAAGAGACTCTACCGCAGATGATCCGCCGCATTCTCGGAGGCCTTGGCGTCCCCATCGTTATCGGATTTCCTTCGGGCCACGTCGAATCCGGAAACATCACTTTACCCTTCGGCGTTCCCGCAGTGCTTCATAGTCAGAGATTCGGTGTTCGCCTGCAGGTCGAACCCTCAACGTTGGCTTTAATCCCATAAGGAATCATTGCAGTGATGAAGGCTCGTAGTATCCATCTGATCGGAATCTGCGGTACGGCCATGGCTTCGCTGGCCGGGATGTTGAAGGCGCGGGGGCTGGATGTGCGCGGCTCGGACAGCGCCGCATATCCGCCCATGTCAACGTTTCTCGAGTCGCTCGGAATTCCGGTTCTGCAGCCCTTCAGCGAGGGCAATCTCACCCCGGCGCCCGACATGGTGGTGGTCGGCAATGCAATTTCGCGTGGCAATCCCGAGCTTGAGTACCTGCTGGATGCGCGCCTGCCGTTCGTTTCCATGCCGCAGGTGATCCATCAGGAATTCATTCGCGGCCACAACTCCCTGGTCGATCGCCGGAACCCACGGAAAGACCACAACCACAAGCATGGCCGCGTGGATCTTCGAGTATGCGGGACGAAACCCGTCATTCCTGGTGGGCGGCATTGCGGAAAACTTTGGCTCCAGCTTTGCCGTAAGCGACGGCAAGGAATTCATCATCGAAGGCGATGAATATGACACCGCTTTCTTCGACAAGGGACCGAAGTTTCTGCATTACTTTCCCGATGCAGTGATCCTCACCTCAGTCGAGTTCGATCACGCCGACATCTATCGCGATCTGGAAGCCGTGAAGTTTGCTTTCAAGCGCCTGGTCAATCTGGTTCCGCGCCGTGGGCGAATCATCGCATGGGATGGCAACCCCAACGTCACTGAATGCGTCGAGAGAGCCTTCTGCCCGGTGCAGCGCTACGGCTTTCATCCCGAGTCCTTCTGGCGCATCGCGGAGGTTCAATACGGAGCCGCAAGCACGCGCTGGACGGTGCTTCGCGATGGCCGGCATTTTGCCGAATTCGAATTCGCGCTGGCCGGGGAGTACAACGTGCTGAACGCGACCGCCGCGGCCGCGCTCGCGCACACCTACGGGATTCCTGCTGAGACCATTGCTCAGGCTCTGCGCGGCTTTTTGTCCGTGAAGCGCAGGCTTGAGGTGCGCGCCGAAGTCGGCGGCATCACCATCATCGATGACTTTGCGCATCATCCCACGGCGATTGCCGCTACCTTGGGCGCCTTGCGCAAACGCTACACCGGACGCCGCCTCTGGACGATTCTCGAGCCCCGCTCCAACACACTCCGGCGCAATGTCTTCCAACACGAATTGACCGAGAGCCTTGCCCTGGCAGATCAGGTTGTAATCGCCAGCGTCTTCTTCAAAGACACTGACACACTCAAGCCGGAGGAAAGGTTGGACGTAGACAGCGTAGTCGCGGCACTCAACGTCCGTGGCATTGCTGCCCAGCAGCTCTGTGACGTTGCGGCCATCGTGAGCGGCGTTGTTCCGCAACTTGCTTCGGGAGATGTGGTGGCAATTCTCTCCAATGGCGGCTTCGGCGGCATTTATGAAAAGCTTCCGGCAGCGCTCCAACTTATTTCAAAATGATCATGTGCAAAGCAAATTGTCGGCTGCTGATCGCGGTTATTATTATTCTCTCCGGCACATTATCCGGCACATCAGCAGCCCAGGAGGCAGCCTTCTGGTGTCCCGCCTCGGGTGTCTACTACGGCGTCTCGCTCAAGCGCGCCGCAGAGCACATTGTGCATGTGGATGCCGTAACTCACCAGCCTGCGGCTGAGTTCCAGCTTCCGGCCTGGAACGCGCTCTATCAAATCCGTAATTTTGCCGTCAACGTCAACCACGTAAAAGTATTTGAAGGCGTGCCGGAGTGGATGTGCGACCACTGTGACACTCGCGACGGTCATGCCGCGAAGCGCGAAAGATCGACATGGATTTTATCCACCTCCGTCGATCACCCCTGCGTCACCTTCAGCTACGATATAGTCACAAATGAGCCAGGTCCGTTCGGCTCCAGCCTCGATCTCCAACATGGATTCTTCAACTGGGCGGAGCTTCTCGTCTATCGCCCCGACCAGCGCAACGCTCCGGTTTCCGTGCGCATTCTGGAAGCTCCCGCTGGATGGAAGATGTGCGACGGCGGGATATTCGGAGCACGCGGCGCAGATAATATCGCGAACGCTTCAGCAACCGCGACCAGCTACGACCGCTTGGTCGATTCGCCCGCGATCTTCGGCAAACTCTACGAAAGCACGTTTGTGCAGGACGGCGCCACCTATCACGTCGCCGTGGATTCGCCGGATGCCGATCTGCAGGCGCTCCAGCAAATGCTGCAGAAAGATCACTGCCGCCGGCGTGGAATGGATGCAGGACCGTCCGTATGATGAATACACATTCTTGTTTCTGGCAGCCAACGGCATCGGCGGCGGGGGCATGGAGCATGCCTATTCCTCGGTGATCGATGTTGGGCCTGAAGCCCTGCGACAGGATGTGCTGAGCGCCTCTGAAGTTTCGGCTCATGAGTTCTTTCACCTGTGGAACGTAAAGCGTATCCGCCCTCAATCGCTGGAGCCGATCGACTACACCCGCGAACAGTATTCGCGCGCACTCTGGTTCAGCGAAGGTGTGACTCAAACTGCCGCCGACATCGTTCAAATGCGCGCGGGACTCACCGACGAGAGACACATCCTCTCTCATCTTGCTTCCGTTATTGCAGGCCTGCAGTCGCGTAGCGCCCGACTCTCGCAATCGGTCGAGGAATCCAGCCTGGATACATGGTTCGATCCATACCCGAACTATCGTCGCCCGGAGCGCAGCATCTCCTACTATGGCAAGGGCGAGATCCTCGGATTCCTCATCGACCTTGAGATGCGCCGCCTGACCAATGGCCGCCGTTGCCTTCGCGATCTGTTTCAATACATGAACCAGCACTATGCCCAGCAGGGAAGCTACTTCGACGACTCAGAGGGCGTGCGCCTTGCTCTCGAAGCACTCACCGGAGACGATTTTCGCGACTTCTTCGCGCGCTATGTTTCCGGAACCGACGAACTTCCTTACAATCAGTCCTTCGCGTACCTCGGCCTCACTCTGCAGCGCCATCAGCGGGAACAGGTGTACGCTGGCCTGATCACCTCGCGCAGCTCAGGAAAGCCCGTGACCATCTTTCGTGTGGACGAGAACTCCGCCGCCGCGCGTCTCCACCTGCATCCGGGTGATGTCATTCGTGAGGCTGACGGCAAAGCCGTCTCCGGAGACTTCAACCAGACATTGCAGAAACACAATCCAAGAACCGCCTTGCATCTCAGAGTCAGCTCTGAAAACGGAGAGATACGGAACGTGAAATTGCCGCTCAGCACGCGAAAGATTGACGAATATCAATTTGAAGATTTGCCGGGAGTCACGCCAGCGACCAGAAGCCGCCGCATGGCCTTCCTGCGCGGCGAAGCGGAGGCGGGAGCGCAGTGATTCGTCTCATCTTTTGCGTGGTGTGCTGGGTGCTGTTCTCGATCCCGGCGGCTTTGATTGGTTTCCCCGCGCTCTATATCACCGGGAGTATTGAACCTCTGTGGAAGCTCTCGCTATGGGCAGCCGCCACAGGCTACCGCCTCGCCGGAATCCGCGTGCGTTCGGTTGGCCATGAGCGTTTGGAAGAGGGGCGTGCTTATCTCTTCATGTCGAATCATGTCTCGAACCTCGACCCACCGATTATTACCCCACTCCTCGGCCGGCGAATCGCCATCATCGCCAAGCAGGAGCTCTTCAAGATTCCGTTTTTTGGCCGCGCCATGCGCGCCGGTAACTTTGTTGCCGTCAATCGCTCTGACCGCAAAGCCGCAATCCAGAGCGTTCGCGCGTCGGCAACTGTGCTGCAGTCAGGATTAGGAATGCTGGTCTTTCCAGAGGGAACGCGCTCACGCAACGGCAAGCTGCTGCCGTTTAAGAAAGGACCGTTCCACGTTGCGATGCAAGCCGGCGTTCCGGTCGTTCCGATTACGATTGCAGGCAGCCATGAGGCGTGGCCCAAGGGAAAAATGCGCCTGCGCAAGGGTGAGGTTGTGGTGACCTTTCACCCGCCGATCGACCCTCACCAGTTTACGAGCAAGGAAAACCTTCTTGCCGCGGTTCGCGCCTCCATTGACAGCGCATTGCCCGACTCCTACCGCGATTCGGCTACGGCCGGACCTGCCTCTCGCTGATGTTCATCCCGGGCCCGACCTCAAAGGCAATCTCCGTAGGACACTTCGCGCCGAGATCATACGTTCCGGCATACTTCTTTCCCGCTTGATCTTCAAACTCGATGCTGAATTTGCACGGAGCTGCGATCGGCACCATGTGGCGATGCGTCTGCTCATCGCGCAGTTCGGGCAACCCGAAGATTCCGCCCGGATGCTTCACCTCGATACTTTCGATTTCATGTCCGGAGTGGTTCGCGATGTCGATGTACATCACGGGTTTCGCGTAATTGCATCCTGAAGTAGCCAGCACCAGCACGCAGGCGGAAAACACTTGAGCGGCGTTCATGCTGACATTCTACTCGGGAAGGGAGCTCGGCAAGCGCCGGGCGGCGCCTTCACTTTCTTTCAATCAGCCGGGCACTCAGCACCACGCCATCGCGTCCGTCGTGCAGTTTGATAGGAAAGACCAGCAAGTTCCACTGCCAGCAGCGAGACTCCTCCGGCAGATGCGGCATTGCTCGATGGTTACGCCGATCGATATAGGTCTCTCGCGTGTCTGCAACCGTGCGGATAATCTCTTTCCATTCCTCACTCATCTCGGGGTAATGGTCGAATAGATTGCGCCCTGTGTACCACGACCGCCGCTGATTGCTGAGAGCCGCGAAATAGTCGTTCACGTACTGCCAGGTTCCCTCGCGGTCAAGGATTTCGATGACCATGTCATCGCCCATCGCCATGATGATCCGCGAGTAGTAGAAATCACGCGAATCCACCACAATCGGCCGTCCGCGCTTTTTCGCCTCAAAGCCGCGCAACGCCTGCACCAGGTCGTCCACCGAGCTACTTCCCTTGAGCAGGTGCATGTCGGCTATGCCGCCAAACTTGCGCTCCAGCGTGGCAGATAAGATGATGATCGGCACCTCTGGACGCTTTGCCCGCAGGGTCTGGGCCACCTCGGTTCCAAACTTTCCCGCCCCCAGGTGATAGTCGAGCACTGCTATGTCGATCTCGTTCAGCTTGCTCTCTGCCTCCTGAATCGAGGCGGCGGTGACAATGTGATAGCCCTTCTGTCGCAGGATAGTAGAGCGAACCAGCAGGTTCTCTTCCCGGTCGTCGAGCAGCAACACAGAGATTGGCCTGTGCTCTTCGAACTTGCCGCCTTCCACTACCTCGAACGGCTTACTTTCGTCCATTCACGTCCCCACACTTTGTATGGATGCAAAAACGTAGCCTGACGGAATTAATCTGCTATTCGGAGCCGCGATTCAGCTTCCGTACCGCCTTGGCCATCTCGGGCAATTTATTGAAGACAGCTACCGCCCGCAACCATTGACGGTTCTCAATGGCAGGATAGCCGCTTACCGTCGCGCCGGCAGCGACGTCTCCCGGAATGCCCGTCTGGGCGGTGGCAACCGCACCGTCGCCGATCTTCAGGTGACCCGCAACGCCGACCTGTCCCGCCAGGATCACATTATCGCCCACATGTGTCGATCCACCCACACCAACCTGCGAGCATAGCATCGTGTGTTCACCCACGCTGCATCCGTGGCCCACCTGCACCAGATTGTCGACCTTGGTATCGGCTCCAATCACGGTTTCGCCGATGCTGGCGCGATCCACGCAGGAGTTTGCCTGCACCTCAACCCGGTCTGCAAGGCGGGTAACACCAGATTGGACAATCTTGTGCCATCCCTTCGCACCGTCGCGGGCAAATCCGAATCCATCCGCGCCGATGACCACCCCGTTCTGCAGAATCACGTCATCGCCCAGTTCGCAGTACTCACGCACCTGAGCGTGGGCGTGGGCGAAAAACCTGTGCCCGATCCTTGCCCCACGGTAAATCACAACATGCGCCAGCAGGACGGCATCGTCGCCAACCACCACGCCACCGTCGATCACCACATAGGGCCCAATGTGCGCGCCCGCCCCAATTCTGGCCGTGGGATCAATCACCGCTGTGGGATGGATTCCAGGCTCGTACTTTGGGGGCTGATAAAAAAACTCAAGGGCGCGCGCAAACGCCAAGTAGGGATTGGCGTGACGCAGAACCGGCTGGCCGTCGGCAGGGAAGTCCGGGGTCACAAAAATAGCCGCTGCCTGGGTCGATTTGGCCAAGGCAGCGTATTTTGGATTGGAGATGAATGTGATCTGTTGCGGACCGGCGTTTTCAATCCCTGCTACGCCCGTAACTTCGGTCTCCGGCGAGGCGTTCTCCAGGGATGCGCCGAGAAGCTCTGCAATTTCAAAAAGTTTCATCTTGGCCATAGCCTACAGTAGCAACACCTTAGACGCTAGCAAAGCTTGCGGGAGAATCTTGCAATATTCGGCATTCCCCCTGCCCGGGCGATGGCATTTACTCTGCGGGAATGTCGGTAAACAAGAGAGGTGTCTGCTGTTCGGCCTCCGCCTGCCGCCGGCGCTTCGCCGCCGAGCCAATCACTGCCAGCACCGTCAGTTCGGAGAGCGCCGAGCGAGGCGCAAAAATTCGCTGAATATTGCTGCGCGTGTCCGGCGGATTCAGGAAGAAGCCCTCCGAACGAACCTGCGTGAGGTCATTTGGCATCAATCCTTCCAACATCTCGCCATCGCGGAAGCGCAGCCGAACCCAAAGGCCTTCGACCCGCGGCCGCGTTGTAAAAGTCTTTCGCTGCAATGAATTGGAATCCGCAAAATCCCTGACGAAGTACACGCCCTTGATCTCTGCCAGGTCGATCAGAACCACATTCCCGGCAGTATTCAGCACCTCTACCTTGCTGCCCACAAGGAACTCCCCGGCCGCGACATAGCCCTGAACACTGTCCCGATCCATCTTGCGGACGATCACCTTCTTGTGAGTCGATGCCATACCCATCCAATTACGCGTGGGCCTCATCAGCCAACCACAACCCAGAGCGTTTACTGATTGTCGCACCCCCGCGCCGCGCGGAGGCGACAAAATGTTTTCGGAGTAGTTGATCCGTTACGGGTGCCACTCTGGCTCTTAGTGGAAATCCAGAGTAGCCAAGTGCCTCATGTTTATGATATTGTCTGAAGTTTGTAGCGGGAATGGGGCATTTCGCTGTAAGTAACTATCTCCAAACGAGTTATTTACAATTGTTGGCGGTACTAGAGCTGGACACGTACTTAAAGCGTGACTATAGATGTAGACAGGTAATTGATTGTTTCTATTGCCTTAAACTATGGCTGATTACATTTACACAATGGAAACCCGGTTATCGCCCGAGCAGATGCGGGCGTTGAACTCGGTTCAGAAGATCGCCCGATCCCACGGCATGAATATCTACTTAACCGGGGGGGCAATCCGCGACATTCTAACCGGCTTTCCCATCCGCGACTTGGATTTCACCGTTCAGGGAAACCCTCTCAAGCTTCAGCACGACATTGAAAAATCAGGCGGAATCGTGGATATGGCCGATCCCGTCCTGTGCGTACTGCACGTGATTTTTCACGGTACGCAGGTTGAGATCGGCATGGCGCGCGCCGAGGTCTTCGATAAGCCCGGCAAGCCGCCGCACATTACACCTGCCACCATCAACGAGGATCTGCGCCGTCGCGACTTTACTTTCAATGCGATGGCACTCTCGTTAAATGACGGCTCGCTCGGCCTGCTGCTCGATCCTTTCAACGGCGCCGCCGACATCGAAGCGCGGGTGATCCGCATTCTGCACAGCTACGCGTTTCTGGAAGATCCTTCGCGATTGATTCGTGCCGCGCGCTTCTGCCACCCGTTTTGGATGGGAGATGGAGGAGCGCACTCGTGCCCGCTATGACTCGGCTCGTGAGGGCGACTACATTCAGTTCATCTCACCCCGCGCCATCGGATACGAAATTGAGCAACTCGCACGAGAGGAAGATCCAATTGCGGTGATGCGGACGCTGGAGGCCGAAGGTTGGCTGAAGGTTCTCTGGCCAAGATGGACGGTCGCAAAGGCCGATAACCCTGAATTGGCGCAACTGCTCAAGACCCGGGCCACAATGGCGGAATTCAATATCAATGTGGACGCGGCCCCGGCGGTCATGCACTTCCTAACCCTCAAGTTGAGCGATGCCGATATCGCGGCCATCCAGCAACTGCTTCCGCATCGCGAGTTTGTGGCCGCCTGGAAGCGGCTGGACGTGGATGCTAAGGAGCTGGCAAAAAAGCTCACCTCAAAAGAAGCTGCGCTGAACTCTGGAGCCTGGAAGATTCTCTCCGCAGCAAAGCCCGAGGCGCTGCTCTACCTGGATGTCACCGGCCGCAACAAAACGGTAGACGAAAAGATAAAGAACTTCTTTGGCAAATGGCGTCAGTTTCAGGAGAAGATTCCGTTTGCGCAAATGGCGGAGTTGCGCATTACGCCTCAGCTTCCGGAGTATTCGCGGATTTGCGAAGAGGCATTTCTGCTGCTGCTGGATGGAAAATTGCGCTCGGAAGGCGAGATCATGAAGTATCTTGCTCCCTTCGAGCCGCCCCCGCCTCCGCCCCCGCCGACTCCGGTCCGTCGTGGACGGGCTGCTGCCAAGAAAGCTCTTCCCGCGGCAAAAGCTGCGGCAACAGCCGCCGCGCAGGAGCCTGCTGCGGCCATCGTTGGAGCAGCGCGGGCGAACTCGCCGGGCAGCTCCGCCCACGCACCCGCGGTAGTAGTCGAAAGCAAGCTTGCGGCTCCTGTCCTTCCTCCTCAGAAGAAAGCAGCCAAGGCGCCAAAGGCAAAAGCCAAGCCGGTGAACTCGAAAAAGCCCAGTCCAGCCAAGCCAGCTGTCAAAATCGCCAAGACTCCCGCCAAAGCCGTCTCGAAGAGAAAACCCGAGGCTAAGGCAGCCGCCAAAAAAGCGCCCAAGCCGGTGGCGAAAGCCGCCAAGCCAGCGCCGAAGTCTGCTGTGCCTTCCAAGAAGGCCAAGCCCGCCACAAAAGTGCATGAAGAAAAGAAGCTCGAACAGAAGAAAAAGCCTGACAAGAAGAACTCAAAACGCCGCTGAAAAGGGCCCAGTCCACTGGGCCCTTTTCATGGAATTTGTCATGAAGTGCAAACTGAATTACGTGCTACTTGGAGGGATTTTCTTCTGGGTTCCTTTCGCCGATACCTGCTTGGTCTTGGCGGTCTCCGTGCCGTGTTTGTGGCATTGGCAGTTTGTAAGGATTGCGGTGTGGATGCGGCTGCGAAGTTCTTCAGGTAGCTCGTAGAGTTTGGAATCCCGGTAGATTTCAATGGTGCTCTTGGTGGTATTGCAAACGACGTAGCAGTTATGGCACCACTGCAAATGCTCCTCGAGTTCGGCCTTGGTTTGTGAGTCCATGGTGTCGTCAAGGTAATCGGTCAGCTCTTTCAAGAAATCAGAGCATTTCACGGTCTGCTGTCTCCATCGCGTCGTTTGAAATACTTGTTGAGACGTTCGCGCAACTGCAAACGTGCGCGCAACAATCTCGATTTAACGGCCGGAACGCTCAGTTCCAACGCCGATGCGGTCTCTTCGGTCGAAAGTCCCTCGACATCGCGCAGCACAAACACGGTGCGGAAGCTTGGAGGCAAGCCTTGAATGGTTTTGCCAAGAATATCCTTCAACTCCGCCTGCGTATACATCTGCTCCGGGTTCGGAGACCAGTCCGCGATTTCGCGCGGCATGGAATCCTCTTCCGTCTTCACATCCTCGTCGATTGAAACCGTGCGCTCCGGACGTCTCCGCCGCAGCCGCATCAGCGCTTCATTCACTGCGATCCGAACCAGCCAGGTATAAAACTTGGACTGTCCCTGGAACTGCCCCAGGTTCTGATACGCCTTAAGAAACGCATCCTGAACCACATCCTCGGCATCCTCGCGATTCTGAGTAATATGCTGCGCGATGCGGAAGACGTTTCGATCATATCGCCGCACGAGCGACTCAAAGGCACCGATATCGCCGGAGCGTGCCGCTTCGACGAGGATACGGTTTCTTCGCTCGCGTGGCTCTGCTACTTTGTTTTCGATGGCTTCCATTCGTCCGTCGATTCAGAAATTGCGCGAATATTGCGCGAATTAAAAATGTCCCGAGCCACATTGTATCGGGTGACAGCGCAGATGACAAAAGCCGAGCTCAACGAAAGGATGTCAAACGCAAGCACGGTGCTCAATTTGATCCGAGCGGCGTTGACATGAGCTGAAGTGGCCACCATAATCCGAGTATTCTCCTAATGCGCCGTCTCCACGAGCGGCGCCGGAGCCCATGCCAAACGAAGATTTAATCCGGGAGATTGTCGCCAATGCCTGTCGCGAGGCACTGCAGCAGAAATCGCAGGAGTTCGCCGAGGATGTTGCACGCAGAGCTGGAGCGGCTCTGGCATCGCAGCTTCCGTCAACGCGGCAGCGCACAAAGGAGTTGCGCGACGGAGCACGGCTGATCGCCGGCTCCAAAACGCAGACCGAGACTCTGGAAGCTCTGTTGACGGCGGTTTCGGCCATCACTCCCGGATGCGGCCTGATGATTTTGCGCGGTGCCCAGGCGGTCGGCTGGAGGTGCCACGGCCTTGCCACACCGGAGACCTTTAAGCGGGCCAGCCTGGACTGCACGCGAGGAGTCGTGGCTACGGTGATCAGCTCCTGCGCCGCCCCGTGCTCCACAGCTCTCCGAACTCGATCCGGCCTTCACCGCCGTGTTGGGGCTGGAGAGCTCGGCGCGAATTCTGCTGGTGCCCGTATCGCTGAAGGAGCGCGTGGCCGCCCTGCTGATCGCATCGCCCCAGCAAAGCGATGACCTGGCGGGAGTGGAATTGCTGGTGCAGGTCGCCGAGCTTACGCTCGACTTGCAGAGCTTACCGCAAGGCCGCTCCGGCTGTCCGCGGCGTGCAGCCGCCGCAGCGAGCCGGCAAAGCCCGAAGCAACGCCGCCGGCTGTTTATGCCGCGAGCCGCCGCCGGCCACGAACTGCCGCGGCCGCCCGCGGCGTCCCTACCAGCAATGTCGAGCGCACCACCGGCAATTCAGCCGGTACTGGACGAGGCGCATGAAAAGGCGCGCCGCTTTGCCAAACTGCTGGTGGAAGAGATCAAGCTCTACAACCAGACCAAGCTCGCCGAAGGGCGTGCGCGAGGCGATATCTACAGCCGCTTGCGCGAGGACATTGAAAAGAGCCGCGGCGCCTACCAGAAGCGCTACGGCGAAAGCGTGAAGGACGCCGATTATTTCACTCAGGAATTGATGAGAATTCTTGCGGATAACAACCGGGCCGTGATGGGACCGGGCTTTCCGGGTTAAACTGAAAACTGAGGTCACACTGTAAGTAGTCGTTATGCCCACAAAGTTCCGAATCCTTGCCATCCTCTTTTACTTGACAACCGTGGCCGCCGTCGCGGAACAAACGAATCCATCGCCGCACAAAGCCTCACATAGTACCCAGGCTCATAAAACCCAGGCGCATAAGAAGAGCACCGCGCAGAAAACGTCCGCTCAAAGGGAGAAAGTCGGCAAACGCACAAGCTCCGTCGGCTCGCCGCACTGCGGCCAGAACGAAAGCCTCGCCGGCCAAGGTGCGGCGCATGGCACGCGCCTTCGTGGCCTCCGTGGACCTGAAGGTGATGGCGCGGCAGTTGGTGCAGAACCGCACTCCCGCCGCCTATGCCGGCGTGGAGGACTACGCCCGGCGTCATGCGGGAAGCGATGCGGGGGCGCTGGCATGGCTGGCGGTGGGCTACGCGCGCGTCTTGGACCAGCAGTATCCGCAGGCGATCGCCGCGCTGGAAAAGGCAAGACCGCAACGCCGGCGATCTGTACGATTACGTCCGCTACCTGGAGGCGATCTCCTACGGCGCGCAGGGAAACAGCGCCAAGGTAGTGGAGCTGCTGCGCAACTTCGATGGAGACGCGCCCGAGTCGATCTTCCAGAAGGACGTGGTGGACGTGTATGGAAGCGCCTTAGCCGCACAGGGCAAGACGCAAGAGGCAGATTGCCTATCTGGAGGCGCATCGGCTACCGGCCAGGGCCGCCGTGGAGTTGGCGCTGGGCAGGAGCTATCTGCAAACAGAGCATCCGGAAAAAGGCATGGAGATTCTGCGGCATCTCTACTTCACCATGCCCTCCAGCGCAGAGGCCGCAGAGGCGGCTACGCAGTTGACCGCGAGCGGTTCGGCACTGGAAGGCAGCTACATCGAGGAGAAGACGCGGGCGGATTTACTGGCGAAAGCAGGGCGCTGGGCGGATGCTGTGCATGCATACCGCCAACTCGAGCGCACGGCTCCCGCTGCGGAGCTGGGTAGCGTAGAGGTGGCTTTGGCCTCGGCGTTGCGGCATACCAACCCCGCTGAAGCGCGTGTCACTGCTGGAGCAGGTGCAGGCCACAGGTGAGGCCAACGCGCAGCGCCTTTACCTGCTCGGCGAAATTGCTCGCAGCGAGAACAACACAGCTGCAATGGCCGCAGAACCTGGAGCGCCTGAGGCAACAGGCGCCGGCGAGCCCTTGGTTCGAGCAAGCGCTGCTCTCGGCTGCAAACCGGTATCTGCTGGACAAGAATTACGATCAGGCCATCGACATGTTTCGCGAGGTACAGCAGCGCTTCCAAAGCAGTCCGCGCGCCAGTTACGCGCATTGGAAGGCGGCATGGCTGACCTATCGGCAGGGACGCACCGAGAGACGCCAAGAAGGACTTCGAAAACCAGGTGATGTGGTATCCCGATCGCCCCGAGGTTCCCGCCGCTTTGTACTGGCGTGCGCGCATCGCCGAAGATGAGCACGATTACACAGTGGCGCGGGCTTGGTACACAAAGCTCGGCGAGCGCTTCCAAAACTACTATTACGGATATCTGGGACGCGAGCGGCTGGCGAAGCTGCCTCTGGCTGAGACCGGTTCTGAGTCAACCACTGCCGAGCCGCGGCAGGACCCGGCGCTGGCGCAGATTCCGGAATTGAAGCCTCCCGGCCCGGAGGCGCTGGAGTTGGAAGCTCCGCCGAACCAGTTGCGCGCCGAGAAGAGCCGCTTGCTGGAGAACGCCGGACTCAATGAGTTTGCGATTCGCGAACTGCAGGCCGAGCAGGGCGGCCAGGGCGCGCGCTGGGCGACGCTCGCAGATCGCGCGCATCTACCAGGAGAGCGGACAGACCCATCGCGCAATTCAGTTTTTAAAGAAGTCGCTGCCGGGCTATTACTCGGTGGACATTGCTGCGCTGCCTCGCGCCTACTGGGAGATATTGTTCCCGCGCCCCTACTGGACGGATCTGCAGCGGCAGTCGATGGCGAACTCGCTGGACCCCTACTTGGTGGCGTCGCTGATCCGGCAGGAGAGCGAGTTCAATCCCGGCGCGGTTTCGAACGCCAACGCATACGGGTTGATGCAACTGCTTCCGCAGGTAGGCCGTGGCGAGGCGCGGGCGGCGCACATCAAGCACTTCTCGACCGCTTCGCTGCTGGTGCCCACTCTCAACATTCAGCTCGGCACGCATTACTTCAAAGAGATGGTGACGCAATACAGCGGCCAGGTGGAGTACGCTTTAGCCGCCTACAATGCTGGTTCCAACCGGGTGGACGAGTGGCTGCAGAGTGGGACACTATCGCGACGTTCCGGAGTTTGTGGAGTCGATTCCGTTCACCGAAACCAGAGAGTACGTGCAGGCAATTGTGCGCAATGCGAAGGTGTATCAGCGGCTGTATCCGGAAGCATTAGCTCGTACGAGCACCGCTTTTTCTGCCAAGGATAAGGTCAATCAGTAGCAGCGCGGCCCCACAAACAATCGCGCTGTCGGCCAGGTTGAAATCGGGCCACATGTGGGGGCCGATGTAGAAGTGAAGGAAGTCGGTGACGCGTCCAAAGAGCAGCCGGTCGTAGAGGTTGCCCAGCGCTCCGCCGAGGATCAGAGCGAGAGCCAAGCCGCTCCAGGTAAGCTTCGCAGCCGAGTTCCAGAGCAGGTAGCAGACCACGAACATCGCCACCGTCGAGAAGCCGACCAGCAGGGGAACCCGTACCTGTTGCGGCCACTCCGCAAACAGGCTGAACGCCGCCCCTGTGTTCTCCACATGAGTAATGGAGAAGAAGTTCGGGATCACCTGCACGCTGCCGAAGTTAAGCTCGACGTTTCGTGCGACGAAGACCTTGGTGAGGCGGTCGAGAACGATCACGACCGCCGCCACCGCGAGATAGAAACTGCGCACAGCGGCACGTGACATTATGCGTTGGTGCTCCCGGCCTGCTCGCCTGCTATTACCTCCAGATTCGCGCTGCAACGCTCGCAGACCGTGGGGAAGCTTCGTATCCTCGCCGACGTGGGTTGAGAAGTTCCAGCAACGCTCGCACTTCACGCCCTCGGCCTTGCCCACTATCGAATGTGATCCCCGAATCGTCCTGCTGCGCTACCCGCTTCACCTCCACCTGCGAGACCACGAAGAAGGCCGTCGAGCTTATCGGCATACTGCGCCAGGCGCTTGTAATCGTCGCCCGATGCGCGTGATGGTCACCCGTGCCTCAAGATTGGCTTTGATCGTTTTGTCATTGCGCAGCTCTTCCAACTGTCGCAACGCCAGCTCGCGCACGGTGAACAGGATAATCCCAATCGGCGCGGACCTGAAGCGCCTGCTCGCGGTCGCGAATCTCTCCGGTGACATCGTTTGCGTTGGGCAGCAGCGCCAGGTGGACGCTCTCCGGACGCGAGAGCAGCTTCGGCATAAACTGCCAGGCCTCGTCGGCGGTGAAGCTGAGGATGGGAGCAACCAGCCGCAGCAGCGCTTCGCCGATTCGCCAGAGCGCCGTCTGCGCCGATTTCCGTTCGCGCGACGAGCGCGGGAAGGTGTAGAGGCGATCCTTCAGAATGTCGAAGTACTGCGCGCTGAGATCGACGGCGAAGAATTCATTCAGGCGCTGGTAGATGCGATGAAACAACATCTGGTCATACCAGGCGCAGACCTCGGCGGCAACATCGGCGGTGCGCAGAAGCATGTACTGATCGAGCGGCTCCATCTGCTCGAACGCGACCAGATCCTGCGCGGGCGAAAAGCCGTGCAGGTTTCCCAGGATGTAGCGGAAGGTGTTGCGAATCTTGCGGTAGTTCTCTGCCACGCGGACCATAAGGTTTTCGCTGGCGCGCACGTCTTCGCGGAAGTCCACCGAGGCAACCCAGAAGCGAACGATGTCGCCGCCCATGCGCTTGGCGATATCGACCGGATCGACGGTGTTGCCAAGCGACTTGGACATGGCGCGGCCGTTTTCGTCGAGCGTCCAGCCATTGGTGGCGACCGCCTTGTAAGGCGATTCGCCGTTGAGCCCAATGGAGCAGAGCAGGGAAGAGTGGAACCAGCCGCGATACTGATCGCCGCCTTCCAGATACATATCGGCAGGCTTCCATTCGCCGAAGATCCTGGGCAGGACGGATGCCTGCGAGGAGCCCGACTCAAACCATACGTCGATAATGTCCATCTCCTTGCGGAAGCCGCCACCGCCGCAGTGCGCGCACCGGGTTCCGGCAGGAACGATTTCAGCGGCGGGAAGCGCGTACCAGGCGTCCGCCCCTTCGCGCTCAAACAGGTTGATGACGGCGCGATTGGTGGTATGGTCTTCATGCAATTTGCCGCAGCCTTCGCAGAAAAAGACGGCGATCGGGAACGCCCCAGATGCGCTGGCGGGAGATGCACCAGTCAGGCCGCGTGGCAATCATGTTTGCGATGCGTTCTTCACCCCAGGCCGGGTCCCAGCGTACGCCGGAGATTGCCTTGAGCGCCTCGCTGCGCAGCGTTCCTTCGCCGATCTTGCCTTCCATCGAGATGAACCACTGCTCGGTGGCGCGGAAGATGACCGGCTTGTGGCAGCGCCAGCAATGTGGATAAGAATGCTCGATGTTTTCGCGTCCAAGCAAAACGCCGCGTGAGTTGAGCAACTCGACGATCGATTCGTTGGCGGCGAAAACCCTCTTGCCGTCGTACTCAGGAAGACCCTCGGTGATATGGCCGCCGGCATCGACGCGCGTGGTGGCATCGAGGCCGTACTTGACTCCGGTGTAGAAGTCATCGGCGCCATGGGCAGGCGCAGTGTGAACGGCTCCGGTGCCCTGATCCATGGTGACGTAGTCGGCGAGCACGCCAAGAATGTCGCGATCAAGGAAGGGATGGGCGAAGATTGCGCGCTCCAGATGCGCGCCCGGGAAGGTAGCGCAGCACGGTGTGACCCGCTTCCTTGCCGATTCCCAGCTTGGCGAGGACTGCTGGGGCGAGCTCGGCGGCGAGGATAGAAACCTGCCCGGTCGCATTGTCGAGGATCGCCTGATACTCGGCGCTGCGGGTGGAAGGCGACGGCCATTGAGGCAGGAAGCGTCCAGGGAGTGGTGGTCCAGATGATGGTGCTGACCTTGCCGGCGTAGGCTGCCAGTTCGGGCGAAATGGCGGCCGGGTCGCTCTTCAGCGCGTACTTTACAAAAACGCTGGGGCTGGTATGGTTGGCGTACTCGACCTCGGCTTCGGCCAGCGCGGTGCGGTCGTGGATGCACCAGTAGACCGGCTTCAGCCCCTTGTAGACCAGACCCTTTTCGAAGAACGCATAGAAGTTCTCGATGACCTTGGCCTCGTAGTCTTTGGTCATGGTGGAGTAGGGGTGTTCAAAGTCGCCAAAGACTCCAATGCGCTGGAACTGGTCGCTCTGGATCTTCAGGTACTTTTCGGCGTACTTGCGGCAGGCGTGGCGAACCTCAAGCGGGTCCATCTCAAGCTTCTTGCGACCGAGAGCTTCATCTACTTTGATTTCGATCGGCAGCCCGTGACAGTCCCAGCCTGGGACGTAAGGTGAATCGAGGCCAGCCATGGTGCGCGACTTCACGATGAAATCCTTGAGGCACTTATTGAGCGCATGGCCGAGATGCAGGGCCCCATTGGCGTAAGGTGGTCCGTCATGCAAGACGTAGGAGGGCGAGCCCTGTCGCGACGTTCTAACCAGCTCGTAAATGCGGATTTTCTGCCAATGTTCGAGCATCTTTGGCTCGTTCTGCGGCAGGTTCGCCTTCATGGGGAAATCGGTGATGGGCAGATTGACGGTTGCCTTGAGGTCCACTCGGGTCTATGTCTCCGATCGATAAATCAGCGGCGGGTAGTTGATCCGCATCTACAAAATCCTTGAATTTCTTATTATAAGCCGAGCGTCCCACTCGACCGGCGAACAGGGAGCTCTTCCTGTGCCGATGGGCATTTGCATTTGTGAGCAGTTGGAATTTTCTCTGATGAAAATGCCGGGAAAGCGCGCACAATCCATAACCTCTTCAACGACTATAACTGCATCTCAAGATGGACAAGCGGGTGCTCATATTGAGATGCGAGCACAGCTCGGCACTCAGAAAACTGCACCACAAGGAGCCGTTTGCGAATGCAACTTAGCGAGCAAACGGCGTATCTGAGAGAGAGACGCGGCGCAGGCGGACGCAAAACGGATTCGTAAGGAATTCGAGAGCGTTCTATAAACGTGAACGAAGCTGCGTGTGAATTTATATGGATCAACAAGCCGCAAGCCCTGGGTAAGGGCCGGGTCGAATCATGGAGAATCAAATTGCGCCGATGACGAAGAAAGCGCCAGAGCTCAACCTGCTCATCCGGGAGGACCTCAATCCGCCGCTTTGGCAGTCGCTGTTCACAAATCTCAGGGAACTCCTGTTCCCCAAGAAACTTCCTCCCTTGCAGCTCACATCCCGCCCGGTGAAGGTTGCGGACATGTGGGGCGAGTACAGATACAAAAAGAAGAGCGCAGGGGCTTCGCTCGTGATTCACGCGGCGGCCCTCTCCGGAATAATCTGGCTCTCGATTGCAGGCGCAAAGATGGTGACCAAGCCGGCGCAGCAGATCACCTTGGTAGCGCCGCAGATCAGCGACTACGTGCCGATCTCGCAAAAGCCGCATGACACGGTTGGCGGCGGCGGCGGTGGCGGAGACCACGATAAGTTTGTGGCTCCCAAGGGCAAGCTGCCAAAATTCTCCATGCAGCAGATCACGCCTCCGGCGATGGTGATCCGAAACGACAATCCCAAGCTGGCGGTGGCGCCGACGGTCGTCGTGCCTCCGCAGGTGAAGCTGGCCTCGGCGGCTGCGCTGAACTTCGGCGATCCCAAGTCGGCGCTTCCGTCAGGACCGGCCTCGAATGGCACCGGAATGGGCGGAGGTATCGGCTCCGGGAGTGGCGGCGGCATTGGCAGCGGCACCGGCCCCGGCGTCGGCCCGGGCTCTGGCGGCGGCATCGGTGGCGGAGTCTTCCGCGTCGGCGGCGGAGTGAGCGCACCGCGTGTCCTGGAGAACCCAAGCCCGGATTACAGCGAGGAAGCCCGCAAGGCAAAGTACCAGGGAACCGTAGTGCTATGGCTGATCGTGGACGCCAATGGCAAGCCGCGTGACGTGCGTGTGGCCCGCAGCCTGGGCATGGGACTCGACCAGAAGGCAATCGAGGCGGTGCGCCTCTGGAAATTCCAGCCAGCGCTCAAGGATGGCTCTCCTGTCGCGGTTCAGATCAACGTGGAAGTCAATTTTCACCTCTATTGACGGGAAATCGGAGGCGATCCGAACGCTTTTCAATCGACTAGAGGTATTGAGAGAGGAACGGCTCCTCTCTCTTTTTTTTGCCCCGAATTTTCGTCGAATGCCGCTCGCGTGATATCAAGTAAGTAGATGAAATCCGCTGCATTTATGATGAACTGGCGGAATGGATGGGAATGAGCGAAGCGGATAAATGTACAGTTTGCAGGCAGCCCCTGAACGAAAACGGAAGCTGCCCGCACTGCGATGACAGCGGTCACCACACCTGGACGATTCAGGATTGGCGCCCCTTACTGACTTTGGGACTGGTGATCGTGCTCGGATTTTCGTTCACCAGCCTGGTGGTCGACGGCTTCCACCAAAAGCAGAACGCCCTCGCCGCAGAGTACTACCAGGCCGGTCTTCATGCCATGGACGTGAAGCAAGCCGCGGCGGCGGTGGATGACTTTGAAACCGCGCTTGTCTACTCCCACGACAATTTCCAATACCGGCTCAAGCTCACTGACGCATTGCTGGCCTCCGGGGCCACAGAAGAGGCGCTCGCCCAACTTCACGCCTTCTGGGACCAGCGGCCCGGAGATGCTGAGGTGAATCTGAAACTGGCCCGGCTGGAAGCCCAGCGCCGGCACGTGGACGAAGCCCTGCGCTATTACCAGGGTGCCATCGAAGGCGCCTGGCCGGAACGCACCGATCCGGTTCCGCAACGTCGTGCAACCCGCTTCGAAGCCGCGGAATACCTGGTGCAGCAAGGGCGTCAGGAGCAGGCCGAGGCCGCGCTGCTGGCCTTGGCCGCAGTTCTGCCCAGTACTTCGCCGGAGCAGGAAAAGCTCGGGGCTCTATTCATGCGCAACGGCGACGCGGCCCGCGCCTTGAGTGCATACCAGGCGCAAGTGAACGAGAACAAAAACGATGACGCTGCAATCCTTGGCGCCGCCAAAGCAAGCTTTGCCGTGGGAACTACGCCTGGCGCGCCGCTATGTGGGCGAGCTAGGAACGGAGACAGTGGATTCACGCGCCTTGCAAGCGCAACTGGATGACGTGGAAGCCCTGGACCCGTTCTCACACGGCGCAACGCCAAAGCTCCGCGCCGATCGCACCATCGCCGCCTTCCACATCGCAGTGGAACGTTTGGCCGCCTGTGGGGTCCCGGTCGCGCCGGCGGCTGGCAGCTCCGGCAAAGCGGCGAATGCAAAGCAACCGGAGCAGTCCTCGAGCCCAAAGCAGCCGCAGCCATGGAGCGGCTTTGCAAAGTGGGCCGAGCAGCTTTCTCCCATGATGAGCGAGCGCAAGCTGCGTGGCCGCGATGACGTGATTGAAAACACGATGCGCTTCGCATTCCAAGTGGAGACAGCCGCGCAAAAGGATTGCGGAAAACTAACCGCCAACGATGAGGCTCTGCTATTGCTGGCTCGCGAACGCATGGGGGCAACCGATGAACCCACAACTTGACCGCAGCCGCGAGGCATTACGGAAATTGATGACCACTCCGGTGCGCCAAAAGTATTTTGGGACCTTGCGTCGGATGCTTGGCCCCTCCGGTCTCATATCGATCCGCGAAGAACAATTCTTCCTGGTGCTGGCCATCGCAATAGGTATACTTGCCGGTTTCTGCGTGGTGCTTTTCCGCATCGCGATTGAATCGGCCAGGCTCTGGCTGTTGGGCAGTTCCATGCATCCAAGCGCGCCGCGCGTGGTGCTGGTTCCGGCCGCGACGGGGTTGGTGATCGCACTCCTGGCCGTGCGCTTCTTTCCGCGGGTCCGGGGCAGCGGAGTCAACCAGACCAAAGGCGCTCTGTACATCTACGACGGTTACATCTCCTCGCAGACCGTGTTGGGAAAATTTGTTCTGAGCGCGTTGGCCATCGGCAGCGGGCAGTCGCTGGGGCCAGAGGACCCCTCTCTGCAGATCGGAGCGGGGCTGGCTTCCGCCTTGGGGCGCTGGCTAAAGCTCTCAAGGGAGCGGCTGCGGCTAGTCGCGCCGGTCGGCGCCGCCGCAGGTATCGCCGCAGCCTTCAACGCTCCAATCACGGCGGTGCTGTTCGTCATCGAGGAAGTCATTGGGCGCTGGAGCGCGGGAATTCTGGGCGCTGTGGTGCTCTCGGCAATCTCAAGCGTGGTGGTCGAACGCTGGTTTATGGGCGATGAGCCCTTATTCCGAGTTCCGCTGTACCACCTCGGCCATGTGGGAGAGTTGGGAGCCTATGCTGTCCTTGGCGTGTTGGGCGGCGCGGCATCGCTGGTGTTTGTAAAGCTCGTGAAGTACGCGCGGCCAAAGCTGCGGAGTCTGCCGCAGTGGTCGCAATACCTGCAGCCCGGTGTGGCAGGACTCCTGATTGGATTTATCGCGATCTGGTATCCCCAGGTAATGGGGGCCGGATATGAGTGGATGGATCTGGCAATGCATAACCGCTTCCCATGGGAGGTGCTGGGAATCATCGCCGGACTGAAGTTACTCTCCACCGCCCTGAGCTTCACCACCGGCACTCCCGGCGGACTCTTTGCCCCGGTGCTGTTCATGGGCGCCATGCTGGGCGGCTCGGTTGCCATGCTGGAGCAGCAGTTGTTTCCTGCAATTGCAGTGCCTGTGGGAGCCTACGCGCTGGTCGGAATGGGAGCCCTGTTTGCCGGAATCCTGCGCGCGCCCATGACTTCGGTCTTCATGATTCTCGAAGTGAGCGGAAACTATTCGATCATTCTGCCGGTAATCATCTGCAACACCATCTCCTACCTCATCTCGCGCGGCTTCCAGGAGGTGCCGCTCTTCGACCTGCTCTCCCGTCAGGACGGCCTCGACCTGCCTTCCTTGGAGGAGGAGCGCGAGCAGGAGATCCTGCGCGTGGAAGATGCCATGCGTCCCATCATGAGTCGGGCGCTGCTAGGAGATGAATGGATCGCCTCGGCGCGCAGCATCGTTTCCGGCACCCAGGACGAGCACTTTCTGGTATCTCTCGGTGAGGGACGCTGGGGCGTGTTGAGCCGCAGCAAATTGCTCGACCCTGCAAACGACGAAGCTGCGCCGGTCAGGACCCTGATCCGAAACCGCGTGCCGCGCCTTTACCAGGACCAATCCCTGGATGTGGCATTGCGCTTCATCAAGGACCGGCCGATGCTGCCGGTAGTGCATCGCGGCAACCTCGACTTGCTGATGGGCGTTGTCAGCGTCCCAGACATTCTTGGCGCATACCGCAAAGCCGGCCTCGCCGAACCTGAGACCGCGGACATTTCATAGCCGAGTTCTTAGAGAGTGTCGCCCTAATTTTCTTTGGAGTGTCTTTAGAGCGTCACCCGAGAGAGTGTCATCGAGAGTGTCATCGGGGTGTCATCCCGAGAGGGTGTCATCCCGAGCGTAGCGAGGGATCCCCGTGCTGCCCAATTCATGCGCGCCGTTTCAGGTTTTTCAACCAGCAATCGATTTCCCTCGCAGCAGAAAGCATTTTGCCAAGAAAACCAGCGAACCCCAGACCGCGCAACACCCTCTAAGAAAATCAGAGTTGCAGAATCTGTTCGGAGGAGTCGCCGTGCTGAACATAGAGACGCTGCGAGGCGCGCATGAGTTGGATCGGCTGAAGTCGCGTTGGACGTGGCTGGAGACCCAGTGCGAATGCACGTTGTTCCAATCCTATGAACTCAATCGCGTCGCTGCCGAATGGTTCTCCGCCCGCGAGACTCCGAACGTAGTTGTGGCCGAATCCGATTCTGGCATCGCGATCATTCCGGCGGTGCGGCGCGAAAGGGAACTCGGGCTCATCGGCGAAACCCTCTTCGATTACCGCGACGTCTTGAGCGTAGGCGACCCCCGGCTGCTGGAGTGCGCCTGGCGGGAGCTGGCCCGCCTGGGAATTCCCTTGCAGGTTACGGCCCTGCGAGGACACCAGGCGCAGGTGCGCTGGCAGTCCCTTCGTCCCACGGAGTTCTGTAATGCTCCTACAACCCGACGCTGCGATCTCAGCGCTGCGGAATTAGCTCAAGCTCACCCCAAGGCCGCCAAGGCCAGCCGGAGACTGGCCCGGGAAGGACTTCGATTGGTGCGCCGCCAGCGAGAGCTACGGCCCATCGCCGAATGGCTCTATCGTCGCAAGGCTGAGTGGAGCGGAAAGAGCAAAAACCTCTTTCTCGATAAGCTGCGGCAAGACCTAATGTTGCACATCGTGTGTTCTGGCGTATGTGACTGCACAGTCTGGAGTTACGAGACTAGAACTAGAGAAGTAGCCGCCGCTCTCGTCAGCTTCCGGCACCACCAATTTCGGCACTTCTACACCATTCATCACGATGAGCGCTGGAGCCGATTCTCGCCGGGGCAGGTGATGATCTTTGACGTCACGCGAGAGTCGCTCATCGAGGGCCTCGATGTTGACTTCATGACCGGCGAGTACCCCTACAAGAACCGCCTGGCCACGGCCATGGTGCCGCTCTTCCAGGTGGCGGCAACCGCCTCCCAGATGGCATCATGGAACGCAGCTATGCCGGGCATCGTCCTACCGGCGGCCTGATGGAGAATCTCCGTGCCTGACCCCGCGAAGCAGTTACAAACCATTTATTTAGCTGGATTTGAGATCGAAACCTTCGAGCGTTTCCCGAACGCTGTCGGAGTGATGAAGGGAAATTGTATCGCTTTGTTGCAGCCGACGCAGCTCGGACTAAAGCTGGTCGGCCAGCCCGGTTGGCACATAGGTGAGCTTCTGGGCGTGCTGGTGGAACGGGCAGGCAGACGCGTCTTTCAAGCCAAGAGCGAGCTGGTTGAGGCAACGCCGGAACGTCTCAGCGAACTGGAGGACTTTACCCGTGAGTTGGAGACCCTGATGTCGGCTCGGGCCTGACCCAAGCCAACGCTAGAGCGGTAACGGCTCATTGCTGCCAAACAGCACCACGCGAGGCTGGAAGAGCGTCCCCGCAATCCGCTGCGCGATCGCGATCAGCAGTTGCTGATCGGCGAAGACCTTGACCAGAGGCGCATTCGAGAACTCCGGAAGATTGACGGAGCGTCCATTGCGAATGGCTGTTACCACCTCGGTCGCGGCAGTAACCGAAGGAAAGTGGGCGAGTATCTGACGTGGGTGGAGGTAAGGAGAGGACTGCGCCACCAGCGGAATACCGTGGATTTCAGCGGCCTTTGCCTCATTTACTGCGTCCGATAATGAGCATTCTGACAAGCCCGCAACTGAGGCGCCTTGGTGAACGGTCGAATGATATTTCGAGAGCTCATCGAGATTGATTGCCTGAGAAAGGCTGAACTCCCCAGCCTGAGTTCGGCGCAACTCTGTCAGGTGGGCTCCGCAACCGAGTGCCTGGCCCAGGTCGTGGGCGAGCGAGCGGATGTAGGTTCCCGCAGAAACCTCGGCGACGAATCGGGCGCGGTCGCCGGAGATGCTTTGGATCTCGAAGCGATGGACCACTACTTCGACCGGCTTCATCTCCACTGGCTTATCTTTTCGCGCAAGTTTGTAGGCCGCGACGCCGTTGATCTTTTTAGCCGAGTACACCGGGGGCAGCTGCAAAATGCGTCCAGTGAGGGCCGGCAGGTGGCGATGAATTTCACTTAACGAGGGCTGGACGTTGGAAACCGGCCCCACGGCTTCTCCTTCGGCATCGTAGGTGTCCGTGGCGAAGCCAAAACGTATTTCGCCTTCATAGACTTTCAATCCATCGTTAAAGAACTGCGCTAACCGTGTAAAGCGCCCCAGTACAAGTGGCAGGACGCCTGTCGCCATCGGGTCCAGGGTGCCGAGATGGCCGACGCTGCGCTCCCCGGTAATGCGCCGGACGCGATTGACGATATCGTGAGAGGTGAAGGCGGCGGGCTTATCAAGCACAAGGACTGCGTTAATCATTCCTCTCTATGGTCATGGAAAGCTGGCCGCCGGTCAACCTCGCCGGGTAGCAACTCGGCGAAATGCCGTATGATGTAAGCGCCCTCATACGGCTTAGACGGGGCGATTGACGAACTATGATTCCGCTGAAAGACGATACGCCTCGGTTGTCCACGCCACTGGTCAACTACTTTTTGATCGCGGCCAACATTGTGGTGTTTCTCTTCCAGATTTCTCTGGACCGGAGATCACAGCTAGATTTCGTCCGGACATTTGCCCTGGTGCCCGAGCGCGTGATGCTGATTCTGCATGGCGCCCTGCCGCACGCCCATGCTCATAGCCATCCAGTCTCACCCGTGCTTGCTTTCTTGCCGGTCCTGACCAGCATGTTTATGCACGAAGGTTTCTTTCATATTCTCTTTAACATGTGGTTTTTGTGGATCTTCGGTCGAAACGTTGAAGATGCACTGGGACATTTTCCGTATCTCATCTTCTATCTTGTCTGCGGCTTCGTGGCGGCCTTCGCGCAGATTGCCTCGGGTCCCAACTCTCCAATCCCCATGGTGGGCGCCAGCGGTGCGATTGCCGGGGTGATGGGCGGGTACTTCATCCTGTATCCGCGGGCACGAGTGTTGATGCTTGTACCCTTCTTTTTTATCTTCTTTCTCTGGCTGCCGGCATGGGTCGTACTCGGGTATTGGTTCGTGCTGCAATTCCTGAGCGGGGTTGGGACGGCGCTGGTTGCCGGTGGCCGGAGCGTCGGTGGAGTTGCCTTCTGGGCGCACGTGGGGGGCTTTCTGGCCGGAGTTTTCCTGGTCCGGCTCTTCCCTTCAAGGACGCAGCGCTATCGTTACGGCTACTAGGCGCAAACTAAATCCCGCGGTTGGGCATCGCTTTGGGAGCCATTCGGACTCCAACCACTAGTACCAAATCCCCGAGGTGCCCAAATGCATGAACCCAGAGATTTCTGTGACCGCCCCAGCGTGTACGCACGCGCCGAACCGGATGATGAGTACGACCGGAGGCCAGATCCGCTGGATCCCTACCTGGTTGATGACGATCCGTACGACATCGAGGACGAAGAAGAGTTGGACGAGGACGACGAAGTTTAGACATGCATTGCAGTACCAGGCATTGCCCGTCGAAGCCCCGCAGGTTTGACCGCGGGGCTTATCTATTTTATTCGAGCTTAAAAACTGTTAGAAGCCGTTCGGTACTTTGTCGCGCAGCAGGGAGAGGAACTCATTTCGGGTTTCCTGCTGGCGAAAGACGCCGAGCATGGCCGAGGTGACCGCTGCCGAGTGCTGCTTCTCTACGCCGCGCATCATCATGCACAGATGGCGCGCTTCAATGACAACACCGACTCCCTGCGGCTGGATCGTCTCCTGTATCGCCTCGGCCAACTGCGTAGTGAGGCGTTCCTGTACCTGCAGACGGCGCGCAAAGACCTCAACCAGGCGCGGCAGCTTGCTGAGTCCGATGACCTTGCCATTGGGAATGTAGGCGATGTGCACCTTGCCGAAGAACGGCAGCATGTGGTGTTCGCACAGGCTGAACATTTCAATGTCCTTCACAATCACCATCTCGTCGTAATCGACGGTGAACAGAGCGCCGTTGAGCACGTCTGCGGGCTGCTGGGAGTAGCCGCTGCGTCAGGTGTTGCATTGACTTCACGACGCGTTGGGGCGTGTTGAGCAGTCCTTCGCGGGACGGGCTCCTCGCCGATGCGGGAGAGCATCTCGCGGACCAGTTCTTCAAAGCTGGCGTGCTGCAGGTCGGTGATTTCGTCTTGCCGTGGCTGGCTCATTTGTTTACTGATGATAACTGCTTTCATTATCTCTCGTTTCAGGCCTCAGCGTCTTGGCTCCTGGGCGCCCGCATATTCAAATGAGTTCTTCGCGGTCTCTTCAACGCGAATACTTTCAAGATGAGCGGGCAGCGGAACTCGGCTCAGAATCTGCTGAACCCGGATCGTGAGATTTTCCGTTGTTGGAATCGTCGCTGCTGAAATCTTCAAGCTCATTCAAATTCTGGTGGTCGAAGCGGTCGAGAATCTCGCGAGTGACAATGGAGTCCAGCGCACTCAGATCGCAGACAGTCCCGGTCTCATGCGCAATCGGGCCGCTGACCGTGACCTCAAGAAAATAGTTATGGCCGTGTCCGTGGGGATGGTTGCACTTGCCATAGCTCTCGCGGTTGGCGGCTTCGCTGAGCGCCGGATTGTGCAGGCGGTGCGAGGCAACAAACAGATAGCGGCGCGTGAGATAAACTTTCATCGCTATTCTCCGTAGTAGTCCACAAACAGATCGGGCAGCTCGTAAAGGCGCACGCGATGCAACTTTGCCGGGTGGAGCTTGGACTCCAGGCGTCTCCAGATGGCGACAGCGAGGTTCTCCGTGGTGGGAAGCTGGGCGGAGAACTCGGGGACTTCTTTGTTGAGATGGCGATGATCGAAGTCGTCGAGCACCTCGCGATTCAGAATGTCTTTCAGCACCTTCAGGTCGATGACAAAGCCGGTCACGGCATCGACCTCTCCGGCGACGGTGACTTCCAGGGTGTAGTTGTGCCCGTGTCCGTTGAGGTTTGCGCACTTGCCGAAGACGCGCTGGTTCTCCTCCGGAGTCCACTCCGGATTGTAGTAGTAATGCGCGGCGGAGAACTCGGCCTTACGGGTGAGATAGATCATTCCATGAGCTCCCTGACGAGCGGGACGGAATATTTTACGGCTACTTGGAATTGGATGCGACGGGGCGCGTTTCGGCTCCAGCCGTACGGTAGCTGCGGCCTCGCCAAGTGACGCTTCCCTCTTCGTGAGCTTTGGCCGACTCGCGCAGCAGAGCGGCAAAGACGGCAATCCGAAGATCGGACAACAGCCGAAGGCCAGAACGGAAAATGCGCGCTTGCTACTCGTGCATAAAAGATTGCAAAGTTGAAGAGCGTAAAGAGCCACAGGAAGAAAACCACAGCAATCGGAACCCAGTGTCCAGCGGGAGCTGCGCCTGCATCCGGCGCCAGAACCCGCATCGTCCAGAACACGGTCAGCAGCAGCGAGAGCAGCAGCCAGTAAAACTCCTTCGACGCGTTTCTGGCCTAGTTCGCGGGCGTTGGGAAAGAGCAGGGCCAGATTCTTGGTCCAGCCGATGCGGAGATCGTCCCAGGAGCTGTACATGCGGGTGCGCACCAGTCCGCGGCCGAAGCGGAAGCGGATCGTGCTTCCCTGCTGCTTGTAGCGGCGGGCCAGGGCGACGTCTTCGAGCAATTCAGTGGCGACCGAGGCGAAGCCGCCGAGTTCGCGGTGAACCTTCGCGCGAGCGAGCAGGTACTGGCCGTTGGCGGCGGCGTCGGGCAGCGCGGGATCGCTGACGCGGCGAGGACTGTACTTGCTGGCCAGTTCGCCGAAGATCAGCGGCATCAGCAGCTGCTGGCGGAATCCGGTAAGAAGTTGCTCGGGCGAATAGGAGAGCAGATCGGCCTTGTGCTTCTCTGCCTCGGCAACGGCGGCGGCCAGGGAGCCTTCAAGATGCTCGGTATCGGCATCGGTAAACAGCAGCCACTCGCCCTGCGCAGCCGCCTCGCCCGCTACCAAAGCATTTGCTTTGCCGGTCCATCCCTCTGGCAATGGCTGCGGCGCGTCGAGAACGTGAACATCCACGAGGAACTGATTAAGCCCAACGAATGGACACTGGCGAACCCTGGTAAAGCTCTCTGCGATGGCGCGCGTGCCGTCGCTGGAGGCGTCGTCAACGACGAAAATCTCAAACGCCACGCCCTTCTGCACCACGAGCGAGCGCAGGCAGCGCTCAAGATTGGCCTCTTCATTCGCGGGCCGGAATAATAACCGAGACCTTAGGTACAGAATTAGGAAGAGTCGAAGAGTCCATAATGAATTACTTCCGGTTTATTATAAGGGACGTGAACTCCAGCAAACGAATCGCAATATTTCTGCTCATCGTTGCCTTGGCTCTGGCCCTTGGCTCGTGCCGCAACTCGGAACCGGCAAAGATCGGCACAACGGCTCCGGACTTTACCGTGAACGACGGCCAGAAGACGCGTGCAACTGAGCCAGCTCCGCGGCAAGCCCGTGCTGCTGAACTTCTGGGCCACCTGGTGCCCGCCCTGCGTGCAGGAGGTGCCTGACCTGGTGGCACTGCAGCAGCAGATGGGCAGCAAAGTCACCGTGCTTGCGGTAAGCATGGACGTGGACGAGGCAGCCTACAAGGACTTTACGGCGAAGCACATGCCCGGCGTGCTGACCGTCCGCGACCCGGATCACAAGTCAAGCTCGCTCTATGGAACCTTTGCGTATCCCGAGACCTTCCTGATCGATAAGGATGGAAAGATCGAGCGCAAATTCATCGGCGCGGTGGAGTGGACCTCGCCGGAGATGATCGAGTACTTCAAAAAACTATAAAAGCGATTTTCGCTCTGGTGTCTGGTGCCCCATATCTGTCGCAGTCAGCAGATCTGGGGCCTTTGACGTTGATCCGCGCCTTTTATGTTGATTCTGCAGATCGCCCTCATCGCGCCGTTACAACTTCGCGTTCCTTAGTCTTAGCGCGTTGCTGATGACCGAGACCGAGCTGAGGCTCATGGCAGCGGCGGCGAAGACAGGGTGCAGCGTCCATCCCGTGAACGGATAGAGGACCCCGGCGGCGAGCGGGACACCGACCGCGTTGTAGATGAAGGCGAAGAACAGATTCTGGCGGATGTTGCGCATCGTCGCCTGACTGAGGCGGCGGGCGCGCACGATACCGCGAAGGTCGCCGCGCAGGAGTGTGATTCCCGAGCTGTGCATGGCAATGTCGGTTCCGGTACTCATGGCAATGCCGACCTGCGCCTGGGCGAGCGCCGGCGCGTCATTGATGCCATCCCCGGCCATGGCTACGACTCTTCCCTGCTGTTGCAGGCGCTGGATGACCTCGCTTTTGCGCTCGGGAAGAACTCCTGCCTCGAAGTCACGGATGCCGAGCTTGCGCGCAATCGCTTCTGCCGTTGTCTGGCTATCTCCGGTGAGCATGATGACGTGCAGCCCTTCGCGTGCGAGGTCTTCCAGAGCCATCGCCGAGGTGGGTTTTGCCGGATCGGAGACGCCGAACAGTCCAATGAGCGTGTGGTCGGCGGCGAGGTAGAGAACGGTCTGGCCTTCCTTGCGCATCGCCTCGGCGCGGGAGGAGACATCGGCGGAGATTGCGACGTTGAGCTCCTGCATGAGCGTAACGTTGCCGACCGCGATGTACCGGGCATCCACGTCGCCCAGAACGCCGCGTCCGGGACGCGACTCGAAACGCTCGACACGATGGGGCCGAAGCTGCGCCGATTCAGCGGCGCGCACGATCGCCGCTCCCAGCGGATGTTCGCTCTGTGCTTCAAGGCTGGAGGCCCACTGCACCAGGTCCTCCTCACTGTGATTGCAGAGCGAGACGACCGACTCGAGGGTGGGACGCCCCTCGGTCAGAGTGCCAGTCTTGTCGATGACCACGGTGTCAACCCGCTCCATCGCCTCCAGGGCTTCGGCGTTCTTAACCAGCACGCCCGCGCGAGCTCCGCGTCCGGTGCCCACCATGATTGCCATGGGAGTAGCCAATCCAAGCGCACAGGGGCAGGCGATAATCAGCACGGCCACGGCATTGACGAGCGCATAGGGCAGACTCGGCGCGGGGCCAAAGGCCAGCCAGGCAATGAAGGTAATTAGCGAAACGCCGATCACGGTGGGAACAAAGATGGAGGACACTTTATCTGCCAGTCGCTGGATAGGCGCTCGACTGCGCTGTGCCTCCGCCACGAGGCGGACAATTTGCGCCAGCACCGTCTCGCTGCCGACGCGTTGGGCTCGCATCAGCATTGAGCCGTTGCCGTTGATGCTGGCGCCGATGACGCGGTCGCCGGGAATCTTTTCGACCGGCAGAGATTCGCCCGTGATCAGCGACTCGTCGGCGACAGTGCGGCCTTCAAGCACGATGCCGTCAACCGGAATCTTCTCGCCCGGGCGGACGCGGAGCACCTGGCCCACAGTGACCTGATCGAGCGGAAGATCGCGCTCTCGCCCATCGGCCTCAACGACGCGCGCCATCTTCGGCGAAAGATCGAGCAGCGCGCGAATCGCGCTGGAGGTCTGCCCACGTGCGCGAAGCTCCATAACCTGACCCACCAGCACCAGAATGACAATGCCCGCGGCAGACTCGAAATAAACTGCCGGTTGTCCGTGCATGCCGCGCAGAGAGTCCGGAAACATCGAAGGCCAAAAAGTCGCGATTGCGCTGTACAGGTAGCTCACGCCAACGCCCATCCCGATCAGCGTGAACATATTCGGAGCGCGGAGTCGAATGGATCGAAGCGCGCGCTGGAAGAACGGGAAGCCTCCCCAGAGAACGACCGGCGAGGCGAGAAGAAGCTGCACCCAAGCCACCCTGTGCTCATTGAGCGCATGTTGCATAGGCGTTGCCATGTGCAGCATGGCGAGCACCAGCAGCGGCAAGCCAAGGGCAAGACTCACGCGCAGCCTGCGGCTCATGTCACGCAGTTCGGGATTCGGCTCGGCGGTGGCAGAGACAGTGCGCGCCTCCAGAGCCATGCCGCACTTCGGGCAGCTTCCGGGATTGCCCTGCGAGACCTCCGGATGCATCGGGCAGACGTACTCGGTCCGGATAGCAGGCTGCAAAGTTTCCGGTTCCAAAGCCATGCCGCAGGAGGGACATGCATCCGGCTTTGGGGAGCGAACCTCCGGGCACATGGGGCAGACGTATGCTGGGCTGACTGGCGCAGGTTGCGCAGGCTTCTCGGCTACGCTTGTCGTGGACGGGGCCGCTGCCGGAGCGCCTGACGCTGTCGGCGGATGCATGCTCCCAAGCTGAACAATAATGGACGCAGCAGCTGTCATGCCCCCTGGCTTGTAGCTGGGCGAAAGGTATTTCTCAGCTTCGGAACGGAAGCGTTCGTTGCACTTCGTACTGCAGAAAAAATACTCAACGCCGTTGTGGATATGCGAACCTCCACGCGGAGCGGCGGGATCGACGCCCATTCCGCAGACGGGATCCGTTGCTTTAGTGTCCGGCAAGGATGAATTCCTCTCAGCAGGCGTGTAAAATTCAGCATTGAATCAGAACGCCCGCAGAAGTCACTGATATAGTAAGACCCGAGTACGCCCGAATGCACATGCATCTCGGCAAAGATCGCAGAGGACTCAAATGACTAACGTCGAAATCAGCTTCAACTATGGAATGGTCCCCGACAAAGCAGTGATGCGGGGTATCGACAACATTCGTGAAGTGTACGGAATTCGCCGGCTGAAGTTCAACGAAGAGTCGCGTAGCGTGGCTGTAGAATACGATGCGACGCGGCTGAATCCGGCTACTGTGGCAAGCCTTTTGCGCCGGACCGGATTGGACCTGAAGTAACGCTTCTACATTCGTCGGACTCAAGACTCAATTAGAAAGGGCCCCGCCATTAAGTTCCCGGCTGGACCCTTTCATGCGCCACTTCGTCTTGTTGCCTGGGATAGTGCATTCGCGATGCCAAACCATGCACGGCACGAAATGAGTAAGTTAGAGAGGATCGTTCGAATCGCGCCGGAAAACTTTGCTTCGGCTGCGTAAGAACGACATGGCAACCACACAGCCCACCCCGCTACCCTGCTCGGCAACATATGCAGGCTGCACCAAATAGCAACATCCACAGGCGCGGCTTGCAGAGCAGGTAAAGGTATATGTTATATTGAGTTTGGTTGCTGGCCACGGCGACCGACGCAAAGTGAAGCGCAAAGCTTCTGAACGCGCCCTTAGCTCAGCTGGATAGAGCGTCTGACTACGAATCAGAAGGCCGGGAGTTCGAATCTCTCAGGGCGCACCATTTATTCGCAAATTCACTCCTCACAGTCCGAAATTTCTCGTCTTCGCAACATAGGCGTCTTCGCTGGCGCTGACATCTACGCGTGACTAGCTGAATATCAGTATCTGAACTTGATCTTCGATTCCAGTTCAGCAGCCACAATGGCCAGCACCTCCGAAGTCATTCATTGCCCATTGCCACGCGCCCGGCATACTTCTCCTTCTCTACCTAGGCCATTCCAGAGTGGCGAGGCAACCCTTACCGGATTTATTGCATTTTGCCAAGACGTTGAGAGTGAATGTGGAGATTCACACATGGCGACTGATGCAAACACGTTAGGGGCTCCTGAGTACCGGATCAACAGAGTTATTGCGGCATCGGCAGTCGGCACCATGATCGAGTGGTACGACTTTTACATCTTCGGCAGCTTGGCAGCCTACCTGGCGCCCAAGTTCTACCCCCCGGGAAATGACACTTTCGCCTATATCGCCTACCTTGCGACCTTCGCGGTTGGATTCGTGGTGCGGCCACTCGGGGCTCTATTCTTCGGGCGAATCGGCGACATGGTGGGACGCAAGTACGCGTTCATCGTCACCCTCAGCATCATGGGCCTATGTACTGCCTTTGTCGGTGTGTTGCCAACCTATGCCACTGCAGGATGGTTCTCGCCGATTGCGCTGATTGTACTGCGGGTGATGCAGGGCTTGGCGCTGGGTGGCGAATACGGTGGCGCTGCCATTTACGTTGCCGAGCACGTGCCTGACAACAAACGTGGCTTCTACACCAGCTTCATTCAAATCACCGCGACCCTTGGTTTGTTCGTCTCGCTGGCGGTCATCCTTATCACCCAGGCGAGCATGTCGGACGCTTCCTTCCGGGGATTCGGCTGGCGCATCCCGTTCCTGACCTCGTTGGTGCTTGTCGCCATCTCACTCTACATTCGCCTTAAGATGAAAGAATCGCCCATCTTCTCGCAGCTCAAAGCCGCGGGGATGACCTCGGCACAGCCAATCGCGGACGCCTTGACGAAATGGGAGAACCTGAAGCGGGTGCTGGTCTCGCTGCTCGGCGCTACGGCCGGCCAGGGAGTGGTTTGGTACACCGGACAGTTCTTTGCGCTGTTCTTCCTTCAGACGATTCTGAAGCTGAATCCCAGAACCGCGAACTATGCTGTTGCCGTCGCTCTGCTGATAGGAATGCCCTTCTTCACTGTCTTCGGGGCCTTGTCCGATCGGATCGGGCGCAAGAAGATCATGATGGCAGGATGCCTTCTGGCGGTGATGTTCTATATCCCGATCTATCATGCGATGGAGCAGGCGGTGGGCAACCACGTGGTGAGCGTCACGTCCGTAAAGGACAAGGTGACGGGCGCAGTGAAGCTCACGCCTCTTACCACAGACCCAAGTGGAAAGCTCGTACCCGCGCCTGTAGCTGCCAATCCGAATTTTTGGGCGATCGTGGCACTCATCTTCGTGCAGGTGATCTTTGTCTGCATGGTGTATGGTCCCATCGCGGCATACCTGGTGGAGGCGTTCCCGGCAAGGATTCGGTACACGTCGTTATCGCTGCCCTATCACATCGGTAACGGCGTATTCGGAGGCATGGTGCCACTGATCGGCCTTTCAACCGTCGCCGCAACCGGCAACATCTATAGCGGCTTGTACTATCCGATGGCGATTGCGGCGATGACATTTGTATTCGGAAGCATCGCTCTGCGTGAAACTCACGGCCATAAGATTTGGGATGAGGTGGACCGAGTTCCGCTCCAAGCCCAGGGAGGTACGCCAGGGAGAGTGGCTTAGAGATTTTCAGTTCAACAATGCGCGGCCGGGGGGGCGCACAACGCGTTCCCCTTAGAGCAATTCCCTAGTTGCCGTAGCCCGATACTGCTCTCGCCTTTAGGTTGTCATTCCGAGCGCAGCGAGGAATCCCCGCACCGCCCAAATCTGCAATGCCGCCCCAGAGTCTCTTCTGCCTCGAACTGCCTTTGACGGTGTACACCTTCTGTGGAACCGCCCTAGAATAACTCCATGCGCGTTTTGATTGCGACCTCCAACCAGGGCAAGCTGCGTGACTTCGCGGGTGCAGCGGCTATCTATGGCATAACCGTTGAGGGACTGACGGATTTCGCCCTGCTTCCCGAAGCCGTCGAGGACGGCGCGACATTCGAGGAAAATGCCCGAAAAAAGGCAGAGCACTACAGCCGCTTTGCCTCAGGCGAGTTGCTGCTGGCCGACGACTCCGGCCTTTCCGTCGATGCGCTGGGCGGCGCGCCGGGGGTATACTCGGCCCGCTACGCCGCAGCCGACAATGCTGGCGGAGATGGCCGACGACCCGGCTGGCGTTGACACGGCAAACAATGCGAAGCTGCTGCGCGAACTGGAGGCGGTCGCCGAAGCTCAACGCATGGCGCGTTTTATCTGCGTGATCTCGGCGGCGCGCGACGGACGCGAGGTGGCCAGCTTTCGCGGCGAGGCTGCGGGCGTGATCCTGCGCGAGGCTCGCGGCGGCATGGGCTTTGGCTACGACCCGCTGTTTTATCTCCCTGCGCTGGGCAAGAGCTTTGCCGAACTTGCGCCGGAGGAAAAAGCCCAGGTGAGCCATCGCGGCGAGGCGCTGCGAAGGTTTCTGGAGTGGGCGCGATGCTCTCGCCTTTAGGTTGTCATTCCGAGCGCAGCGAGGAATCCCCGCACCGCCCAAATCTGCAACGCCGCCCCAGAGTCTCTTCTGCCTGGAACTGCCTTTGACGGTGTATACCTTCTGTGGAAACGCCCTAGCGCCTCCTCAGCCCTTCGCGGGCAAACATCTTTTCCGCATCAATGGCCAGGAATGTTCCCCGGCCTCGGGCAAGGACAACTCCATTCGCGCTGCGCAGCTCGGCGCGGTTGTAGAGCGCCCGCCCTCTGACTCGGCTGACCCGGCCCTCGACCACCAGCGGCTGCCCAAGCGGCACCGGGCGCAGGTATTCCACCTCCAGGCGGCGGGTGAGAGCTACTTTGGCCTTGAGCTTGTTTGCCTTTCCCATCGCTTCGTCGAGAATGGTGGCGATAATGCCTCCGTGGGCATGGCCGGGCGGACCGGCAAAGCGGCTGCCAAGCAAAAATTCGCAGACATAACTCTTGCCATCCTTGCCGGGAGCAAATTGCAATTGCAGCCCGTCATGAATTTGCCGACCCCGCATCCAAAACAATCATCGCGCTGCAAGGCAGGCGGGGGTGCATCCGGATTACTGTGCGAGCTTCGGCGTCTCATGGATTGCGGCTCCGACAGTGGAAGTTCCGCTGTGCGATTCATTCGGCTTCCGGCTCGGACAATCGAAAATTATCTTTCAGCGGAACTAATTCACCGGCGAAAGGGTTTTTCAGCATCTAGGCAAATGATATGCTTTCGCGCACCCCCAGCAAGCCAGTTCCGGGCGGCGGTAACCGCGGCCCCTACCCTCCGGTAGCATTCGGCGGCGGTGGTGGCGGAGGTGGCCGCGGCGACGGCGATGGGCTGCACGACTTCCGGCAGCAGTTGCAGCGGTATCGGTTGGGCCTGCTGTTTACAATCGCCTCCATCGTGATGCTCTTCATCGCGTTCACCACTCTGTTTGTGGCGCGCCGTGGCGCAGGCAAGTTCGATCCCCTGACCGGAGACTTCCAAAGCGACTGGAATCCCGTGTCGATGCCGATGAAGATCCTGCTGATCAACACAGGCGTACTGATCGTAAGCAGCCTTCTGATTGAGCTTGCGCGGCGGGCAGCGCGGCGGGAAGCCGTGCTGGTTCCCGTGGGCAATATTCCCGGGGTGCGGGTGATTCGCCAGACCTCTCTGCTGTGGGTGTGGGCGACGGCCCTGGCGGGCTGCGGCTTTCTTTTTGGACAGTACCTCGCTTGGCAGCAATTGAATCTGCACGGCGCGTTTATGAACAGCGGCCCATCCAGCACGTTCTTCTTCCTGCTGACCGGAACCCACGCCATCGCATCTTGCGGCGGGCGTCGTGGTGCTCCTCTATGCATGTCTCGCCGCAGGGCCGCGGCTCTCCCTGGAGCGGCGTTGCATCACCCTCGACGTGACGGCCTGGTACTGGCACTTCATGACCCTGATGTGGATTTATGTCCTGCTGGTATTGAAAGTTATGGATTAGGCAATCCTGGCACTAAGCCGAATACGCGCTTGGAGCGGCTGCTCCAGACGAACTATAATAGTGAGATTCGGTAAGCGGTAGATTGCGGCCATAGAGGTGGAGGCCGCAATCGGGTTTGCCCGGCCGTTCTCAATATGTCCAAGGAAGCGATCGTAGTTCGCGGCGCACGCGTTCATAACCTGAAGAACATCGATTTCGAAATTCCACACAACCAGCCTGACGGTGGTGACGGGAGTGTCTGGAAGCGGAAAGTCTTCGCTGGCCTTTGACACCGTCTACGCCGAGGGCCAGCGCCGCTATGTGGAATCGCTTTCGGCTTATGCGCGGCAATTCCTGGAGCGCATTGAGAAGCCGGACGTTGACCTGATCGACGGCATCGCCCCGGCGGTCGCCATCCGCCAGAAGAACCAGACCCGCAACCCTCGCTCCACGGTGGCCACGGCCACCGAGATTTACGATTACCTGCGGCTGCTCTACGCGCGCATCGGCCGCAGCTATTGCCCGCAGTGCGGCGAACAGGTAAGGAACGACACGGTGGACGAGGTAGCCGAGCGCATCCTTGCATTGGAGGAAGGCACGCGCGTGCAGGCGTTGTTCCCGCTGCTGCACCCGGAGGCCGCCGCGCTCCCCGAAACGGAGAGCCCCGAAGGCAAGAAGCCAGAAGCCGCAAAGAAGCCGCGCCCACGCAAGAAGAAGCAAGCGGAGGTCGATCGCGACGCCGAGCACAATGCGGCGCTTGCGCGAGCGGCTCTTCGAACTGCGCAAGCGCGGCTTCAACCGTTTGTTCCAGGATGGCGAGCTCTTCGAGTTCTCAACTCCGGAGTCGCTGCTGGAGATCGATTTCAGCAAGCCCGTGTTCATTCTGCTCGATCGCATTGTGGTGGACGCCGAGTCGCGCTCCCGCATCGTGGAGGCGATTGAGAGCGGCTATCGCGAGGCGGGCGAGGTAGTATTCGAGACCGCTCCGCGCTGAAGGTACTCCGCTCCGCCTGCGCTTTTCTCAACGCTTTGAGTGCAAGCACTGCAATCTCAAATTCGAGCAGCCCGAGCCAAGGCTGTTTTCCTTCAACAATCCCTACGGCGCCTGCCCGCGCTGCCAGGGCTTCGGCAACACCATCGACTTCGACATGGATCTGGTGATCCCCGACAAGTCGAAAACGCTGGCCGAAGGTGCGGTGGAGCCTTGGACGAAGCCGAAGTACAGGCCGCTCGGTACGGAGATGCGGCGCGTGGCGCGGCTGGCCGGAATTCCTCTCGATGTGCCCTGGGCAAAGCTGAAGAAGGAGCAGCAGCGAATCATTCTCGAAGGCGACGGCAAATGGTTCGGGGTGCGCGGCTTCTTCGAACACCTGGAGAGGAAAAAGTACAAGCTGCACGTGCGAGTCTTCCTGAGCCGCTACCGCGGCTATTCGCTCTGCGGAGCCTGCGGCGGGGCAAGGCTGCGCAACGAAGCGCGCCAGGTGAAGATCGGCGGACTCGATATCTGCCAGCTCTGCCGCAAGACGGTTGAAGAGGCCGCGCGCTTCTTCCAGGAGCTGACGCTTACGAATGAGGAGGCGGGCATCGGCGGCAAACTGCTGGAGGAGATTCGCGACCGCCTGCGCTTCATGAACGAAGTGGGCCTGGAGTACCTGACGCTGGACCGGCTCTCCTCGACCTTGAGCGGCGGCGAAGCGCAGCGCATTCAACTTGCAACCTCGCTTGGCTCGCGGCTGGTGGGCACCTTGTATGTGCTCGACGAGCCATCAATCGGCCTGCACAGCCGCGACACCGCCCGGCTGATTCATATCCTGAAAAGCCTGCGCGACCTGGGGAATACGATTCTGGTGGTGGAGCACGATTCCGAGGTGATGGCCGCGGCCGACGAGATTCTCGACCTTGGCCCAGGTGCAGGCGAGCATGGCGGAAAACTCGTGGCGCACGGCAGCTACGAGGAGATTCGCGCGAATCACCAATCCCTGACCGGACGTTACCTGAGCGGCGATTTGCAGATTCAGGTTCCGCAGCAACGGCGCGCTCCGGGCAAGCGCCTGCTGCGCCTGCGCGATGCCCGCGGACATAATCTGAAGGACGTAGACGTCACGATTCCTCTCGGAATGCTGGTGGCGATCACCGGCGTCTCGGGCTCGGGCAAAAGCACGCTGGTGCATGACGTGCTCTACCAGCGGCTGGCAGCGATCAAGCGTCAGACGACGGAAGTCGCCGGCGATATCGATAGCACAGGCGAGGTCGAGGGCGAGCAGTGGCTCGACGAGGTGCAACTGGTCGATCAGTCGCCGATTGGGCGCACCCCGCGCTCCAATCCCGTGACCTACATCAAGGCCTTCGATCCCATTCGCGAGCTCTTCGCTTCCCTTCCCGAATCCAAGAAGCACGGCTATACCGCAGGACACTTTTCATTCAACATACCGGGCGGGCGCTGCGAAACCTGCTCCGGCGATGGAACGGTAACGGTGGAAATGCAATTCCTGGCCGACGTGGAGCTGATCTGCGAGGATTGCAAAGGCACGCGTTACAAGCCGGAGATTCTTGCCGTGCGCTATCACGGAAAGAACATTCATGACGTGTTGAATATGACCGTGAAGGAAGCGCTGGGATTCTTCACCGGCGTGCCGAAGCTGGTGGACAAACTGCGCGTACTCGAAGAGGTCGGGCTGGGATATCTGCGCCTCGGCCAGTCCGCAACCACCCTAAGCGGCGGCGAGGCGCAGCGCATGAAGCTGGCCGCGCACCTGCAACCGGCGGGACACGACAGGCTGCACAAAAATCCCGATGGGACTCCGATCAAGCGCAGGTCACATATGCTGTACCTCTTCGACGAGCCAACCACGGGCCTGCACGTTGACGATGTGAGCAAGTTGCTGGCGGCATTCAAGAAGCTGATCGATGCCGGTGGCTCGATCGTGGTGATCGAGCATAATCTCGACGTGATCAAGGTCGCAGACTGGGTGATCGACCTCGGCCCGGAGGGCGGCGAACGTGGCGGCGAAGTTGTCGCCGCAGGCACGCCCGAGGAGATCGCGGCCAACCACCGCTCCTATACCGGGCGATGGTTGCGCAAGGTGCTGCCGCTTCAGGCCGTGGTGCCATGACCTGCCACGCCATTGAGAGCAATTCCCTAGTTGCCGTATTGCTCTCCTTTAGGTTGTCATTCCGAGCGCAGCGAGGAATCCCCGCACCGCCCAAATCTGCAATGCCGCCCCAGAGTCTCTTCTGCCTCGAACTGCCTTTGACGGTGGAACCGCCCTGGCGCTGCTTCGCGGGGCAACAAAGCACACGGAATCGCCATCAACGCGACAGAAGCTGCTAGAAAGGATGTCAGCGCCTTCTGTCTTCGCACCACATGACTGCGATCGTCTGTGCCGGTTTCGCGGAGCATATAATCGCAAGGCTTTGCTGGCGGAGAATGTGATGAACGTTCTACATGGATTGCTGATCGGTGTGTTGCTGGCGACAGGCGGCGCGGAGCTCTGTGCCGCCCAAAAAGCAGCGCCCTCGTCAGCCCAGGATGCCGCGGAAGATCTGCAGCAAAAAGCCGAACATGCAAATGGAGGAGACTGCGCTCGATTGAATATGCAACTTGCGCACCTGGAACTGGAGAAGGCGCAACGGCTCTTCGAAGCGGGCGACGTGAAAGCAGCCCAGAATGCAATGGACGCTTCTCTGAATTCGGTCGGACGCTCGGTAGATTGTTCGTTGCAGGCGCGCAAAAGAGAAAAGGACACCGAGATCGATCTCAGGCGGCTGATCGCGCACACAAAGGAAATTTTGCATACCCTTGATACCGAGGAACGTCCAAAACTCTCGCGCTCGCTGACCGAGTTGGAGCAGCAGCGCGACAGGCTGCTGCACGCGATCTTCGGCAACGCCGCCGGAAGCAGCGCAACGGAGAAGAAGCCGTGAAGGTTCCCGCGGCAATCGCTCTCATTGGCCTTCTGATTGGGCTTTGCTCCGGCGCCGGAGCCCAGACGCGTCATGATCCCCTGAACCCCCGCGAGGCCGATGAACTGCGAGAGAGCACGCCGGAGCCGAAGAAGCGTATCGACCTGCTCGTCTCCTTTGCCCGCGAACGCATGTTGGCCATCGAGCGGCTCCGCAACGCAGCACAACCAGCAAACCAGTCCGCGCCCCAATCCAGCCTGGATGACTCCGGCAAAATCGAGAACTTTCTTACCGATCTGGCAGCTATCATCGATGAACTCGACGACAACCTGGAAATGTACAACGGACACAACGAAGACCTCCGCCGCCCGCTGCGTCACGTGCTGGATGCCGAAGCGGAATTTCTCCAGAAGTTGGACGCGCTCAGTGACAGTGCAACTTCGCTCCAGAAGCGGCGCTTCGGGGCGGCGCTGGCCGATGCTTCCGACTCGGTAAAAAGCAGCAGCGAAGGCGCGAGCGCCATGCTCTCCGCGCAGATCGCGAAAAGAGGCGAGGAGAAGAACAAGGAAAAGCTCAATCGTCAAGAAGCCAGAGAAGCGCAAGGGACGCACTAGCCGTGCTTCTGGTAATCTGGAATCACTTTGAAGGATTCGTTGCAGCCGCTGTTGCATGAGGTCTACCGGGAACTTCGGCCACGCGCGCCGATCCCGGAGATGGATCTGCAGTTCTACCCATTCGCCAACATCAACAACACCATTCGATTGACCGAAGGACGCATGAAGCTGCGCCTCTCCGACCTGCTGGAGGGCGCGCCGGAACCCGTATTAAGGGCTATCGTGCATATTCTGCTCGCCAAGATTTACCGCAAGCCCATCGACGCGCGGCACACCTCCCGCTACCGCCGCTATGTGGCCTCGCATGACATGATGGAAAAAGCGCAGCAGGTTCGGCAGTTGCGCGGACGCAAGCGCCTGGAATCGGCGCAGGGAACGTACTACGATCTCGACGAAGTCTTTGACACTCTGAATACGCGCTTCTTTCACGGACTGCTGGGACGTCCGCAGATGAGTTGGAGCGCCGAGCGCGCACGGCATCTTCTGGGCCACTACGATCCCGCGCACAACGCCATCATCATCAGCAAGGTGTTTGACCAGGCACGCGTGCCGCGCCTGGCCATCGAGTACATCGTCTATCACGAGATGCTTCACCTCAGGCATCCGGTGAAGATGCGCGGCAGCCGCCGCTCGGTTCACGGCAAGGAATTTCGCGCCGATGAAAACGCCTTTCCGCAGATCGAAGAAGCGAGGTTGTTCCTGAAAACCTTATAAGCAGAGTTGCGGGGACGGAGAAGGCTGCTCGGGCTGCGCCGCCACTCAGGAACGGTAGCGTCCGAGATCGTCGTCGCTCAATCCTTCCAGCCAGCGCCGCAGGTCTTCTCCCGTTATGCGTCCGGTAGCACCCGTTGCAATCCGCGAAGTCTTCAGCACTTCCTCATCCACAAAGATCGGGCAGTCGGCGCGCATGGCCAGCGCAATCGCATCCGAGGGGCGCGAATCAATCACGATGGGCTCGCCGTTGCGCGTGGCCCAGATGACGGCCAGGAAGGTGTCATTGCGCAACTCGGTGACCACCACGCGCTGCACCGTGGCGCCCAGTCCAGTGATGACGTTCTTGAGCAGGTCGTGGGTCATCGGGCGCGGAGGCGAAACTTTTTCAATCTCCAGCGCAATCGCGTTTGCCTCGAAAACTCCCACCCAGATCGGCAGCACCGAATCGCTGTTCACGTCCTTCAGAACGATGATCGGCATGTTGGTGGTCGGGTCCAACATGAGTCCACGAATTCGCATTTCGATTTCCACGCAAACCTCCCTGCTCGGCTCAGATAAGCTCGCGTCAGATCACAGTGTAGGCTTCTCGCGCAACTTGCGCTTCGCCCGTACAAGCCATTTCTCCAACCAAACTGTTTGGATGCGCGCGCAGCACGCGAACCTGCGCGTAGCTTCCAACTTTCGGCACTGCGCTACCCTCGGGAACCGTGAAATTCAAGGTCTTGTTCTGCGACGTCCGGCCGGTCACCTGATCGCGCGCCGATTGATAACCCTCAACCATCACTTCGAGCACCTGGCCCACGTGACGAGCATAGTTGACGCGCTGAATCTCGCGCTGGCGCTCGTTCAGAATCGCCAGCCGATGCGTCTTCTCTTCCTCTGGAATCGCATTTTCCATTGCGATGGCCGGGGTGTTCGGGCGCGGCGAATACTTGAAGCTGAACACACCGTCGAACTGCACCTGCTCCAGCAGCGTCATCGTCTCCTCAAACTCCTCAGAGCTCTCTCCTGGGAATCCCACGATGATGTCGGTAGTCATGGAGATCGACCGGCGCTTGGCCGCATGAATCCACGCGATGCGTTCCAGATACTGCTCACGGGTGTATTCGCGTGCCATGGCGGAGAGCACCCGCGAGGAGCCGCTCTGCACCGGAAGATGCACGTGATCGCAAAGCGTGGGCACGGAATCGATCGCCTCGACGATTTCGCGGCTGAAGTGCCGCGGATGCGAGGTCATAAACCGCACCCGGTGAATCCCCGGAAGCTGTCCGACCTCGGCGAGCAACTCCGCAAAACTACGCCTGCCGAGCGGGTCGCAATAAGAATTCACATTCTGCCCGAGCAACTGAATTTCCGTCAGCCCGCCATCGACGATCCGGCGCGCCTCTTCCAGCACCGACTCCGAGGTGCGGCTGCGCTCGCGTCCGCGCGTGTATGGCACCACGCAATAGGCGCAAAATTTATCGCAGCCTTCGATGATGGTGATGTATCCGCGATGCGGGTTCGTGCGCGCGGTGAACTCGGTTTCAAAGGTTTCTTCTGTGTTGCGGTCATCCAATCCGGTGGCGCGCTCGCCGCGCTCGATCTGCACCAGCATCTCCGGAAGATTACGATAGCTGGCCGACCCGGCTACCAGCGAGACG
This sequence comes from uncultured Acidobacteriota bacterium, assembly GCA_963787715.1. Taxonomy (GTDB): domain Bacteria; phylum Acidobacteriota; class Terriglobia; order Terriglobales; family Acidobacteriaceae; genus TOLSYN. The sequence continues at coordinate 776,433 of CAWBEC010000002.1, forward strand.
TGCGGTGCGCGCTCGAAGATGCGCTCCCCCTCCTGCTGTGCAACGCAGCCGATCACCGCGAACTTCTTTCCCAGCTTCTGCAGTCGCTTGAACTCCGCCAGCCGATGGAAGACCTTCTGCTCGGCTTTATCGCGAATCGAGCAGGTGTTGTAAAAGATGATGTCTGCCTCGTCGGCCGACTGCACCTGGCAATAGCCCTGCGATACCAGCGACCCGGCAACTTTCTCCGAGTCGTGGAAATTCATCTGGCATCCGAAAGTTTCGATAAAGAATGTTTTTTGCAGCTCGAAACTCACTCCACAATTCCTTGCAGGTCCGCCTCGACAGACCCGCGCGAGCATCTGCGCAGGAAGCAACTTCCTGAACGCCGCGGGGATTCGCCCACCTCGCTCCCGCGCCCGCTCTTTGCGTCATTATCGCAGATTCGAGCGGCACGGCGTTTTGCTCAGCCGCGGAATTGAACGAATCGCGAGTGGCGCCTTGAAGCCGTTCGCCGGAAGCTGTGGATAAGCCAAGTTGACGAAATATCTTCAAGCACTTATGATCAAACCGTCGCAGTCAGTCGCATCATCCGCGGCTCGGCATGATGCTGCCCCCTCGTTCAACGGTAGGACACCTGCCTCTGGAGCAGGGTATCGGGGTTCGAATCCCTGGGGGGCAGCCAAAAAGAACAAAACAAAGGTGTTAGTAATAACTTAGCTTCCCTTCTCTCCTAGATTGATAGCCTGCTTAGGAGATTCGATGGAATCCCGATTTGAACAATTCCTGAAGGAACGGAAGTACCTCAAGAACGTATCTGCCCGCACAATCCAATGGTACACAGAGTCATTCAAGTGGTTCTCTAACCCTGCCCCATCACAAGCCGATCTAACCGCCGTTGTAATCCGAATGCGCGAAGCCGGACTCTGTCCTAGCTCCTGTAATAATCGCATCCGGGCTATTAACGCATACTTGAAATGGGCGCAATCCACGCTCAAGGTTGCCAAACTCAAAGAGCCCGTCAAGGTGCCTCCGATCTTCCCCCAAGATGACATTCTCAAGTTCGCAAAGTGGAAGCCTAAGGGCTACATGCACACTCGCCTCCAGGTGCTCATCCTGCTACTTGCGGATACGGGCACCCGGCTTGATGAGGCACTCAGTCTCAAATGGGCAGATGTAGACTTCGATAACATCCTTATCACAGTGACGGGCAAGGGCGACAAGCAGCGCGTGATTCCCTTCTCTTTCGAACTCAGAAAACATCTGTTCAAGTTCCGGCATGAGCACCAACTTGTCTTTGCCACTAGAGACGGCGGCAAACTGCACGGCTGTAACGTCTGGAGAGATGTACACGCCCTCTGTGGTGAGCTAGGCATCCATACCCCGGAAAGGCTGATACACGCGCTTCGGCATTCCTTTGCAACCCACTTCATCCGGCAAGGCGGTAACGTGCTCCTGCTCCAGAAGAGTTTAGGACATACCACCGTTACCATGAGTCAGAAATACTGCCACCTGAATACGGCGGACCTACAAGCCGTGCATCAGCGGGTAAGTCTACTTTCAAAATAGCCGAATTGAGGACACGCCAACGTTTTCCGCGTGGGCGTGTTCTATACTGCCACCATGCAGAAAACGATGGAAGCAGTCACCGTTTCGACTACCGACGATTCAATCATTATTGAGCAGAGCAGCGGGCTTGAAGACTGCCAGAGCGTGTCTTTGAGCCCCGATCAAATTCCTCTTCTCATTGAGTGGCTTGAAGAGGCCCGGAAATCCTTCACGCCGTCCTAAGCCTAGCTTGAGTGCAATCGCTCAAAGCTACCGAATAGTGAGTGCCCCGGCAGCTTTGCGTGTAACGTGGCCTGCCCGATCTTTTGCACCAGTTCGATTGTTAGTGTAGCGCAGCGGCTTGAACTGTAACTCCGTCGCCGTCGCAGTCGGGGGTGTGGAGAAGTGGAAAGCGCGTTTGTGCTTTCCACTTCTCCATGCCCCTGGTTGATTGCGGCCTGGCACGCCTGTGGTGCCGGTGGTCGGTAGCCCAGCGAGGAGTGTGGCCGCACTGTGTTGTAGTGGATTCTCCAGCGTTCAGCCAGAACGCGCAGCTCTTTCATTGAGTAGAAGATCTCACCATTCAGAAACTCATCCCGCAGCTTCGAGTTGAAGCTTTCGCAGTAGCCGTTCTCCCACGGAGAGCCGGGTTCGATGTACAACGTCTTGGCACCGGTGTCGGCCAGCCAGTTCCGCAGGTCTCTGGCTACGAACTCAGGACCGTTATCTGAACGGATATGTTCGGGGACACCCTTCATCACCATGACGTCCGCCAGCACCTCGATCACCTTTGCGCTGCTCCAGCGCCGCTCGGGACGGATTCAGCAGGCACTCCCGCGTCGATTCATCAATCAGGTTCAGCATCCGCGCCGTCCTGCCGTCATACGTTTTCGTGCTCACAAAATCGTAACTCCAGACATGGTTGGCGTGCTCCGGACGAAGCCGCACGCACGATCCGTCGTTGAGCCACAGCCGACCGCGTGGCTTTTGCTTCTGTGGAACCTTCAGCCCTTCGCGGCGCCAGATGCGCTCGACCCGGTCGCGGCCCACATGCCAGCCGGCACGCTGCAGCAGCGCCGTGATCCGGCGATAGCCGTAGCGTCCGTACTGGCTGGCTAGCTCGATGATGGCCCGGGTCAGCGAATCCTCGTCGTCACGCTGTATCGGATGGTAGCGCTGCGTGCCACGTGGCTGGTTCACCAGCTGGCACGCTCGCCGCTCACTGATCCCATGCTCGTGCACGCATGAGACACCGCACAGCGCCGCCGCTCCGGGCTTAGAAGTTTCCCGAGGCGATGTCCTTCAGCACCAGCTTGTCGAGGCTCAGCTCCGCGACCAACCTCTTTAGCTTGGAGTTTTCCTGCTCCAGCTCTTTCAGCCGCCGCGCCTGATCGACCTGCAGGCCGCCGTACTCTTTCCGCCACCGGTAGTACGTCTGCTCCGTGATCCCGCCTTCCTGGCACGCCATGCGGAGTGGTCTTCCCGTTGGCTACGCCCACTTCAATCTGCCGCAGCAAGCTCACAATCTGCTCCGGCGTATGCTTCTTTCCTCGCGCCATAACAAGCTCCTCTCATACCAGCTTCTCTGATAATTCGCACTGGTACAAAATTCGCCGGGCACTCCAAACGGACGCTAGGCCCTGAGTGGGCGTCCCACATACCCGGACTACGCCAGTGTCCGGGCCGCTAACGCATAGATTTCGCGTTCATACATATACGCCTCAAAGTGTGGTTATTTTCCCACTTTATCGATGTAACTCATTGAAAACACACAAAACTGTCTCAAAATGGGAAATAGCTTGTTTGTGTGTAAAAAACATCGGCGGAGGGCTATTTAGAGGTCATGGTCAACATTTGACCCCACCCTATCCTATTGATTCCATTGTACTTGTATAGCTACACAAAGACCCATTTACGCTTGGGCCTAAGTGCCTCTTTCTCTACCACATCGGACCACGGGCCTACATGCGCCTTGTCCTCTAGAGTCTTAAGCCCGTGACACGGGCGGCACAGCCCTTGCAGATTGCTAAGGAGGAAGTAGCCCGCGTATCTGTCCGTGGGATACTGCCCGCTTAACTGTGCTTGCTGGACAGCGATAGCCGCCGGGACTATGTGGTCTGCGATCTCACTTACCCGAAGACCACATCTAGCGCACAGCGGACACACCTTAATAGCTGTGACCCTTACCCTTTGCCATCGTGTGCTCTTGCGTAAGCCATCTAGCACGGCGTCATAGGCTGTCGAGTGTGACGCAATACCGTCCTCTGTTATGGCAAGGACTGGCTTACACTCAGTACAAAAGCGCACGTCATCGGGGACGGCACGAAGACACCCGGAGCCACTACCTATACGCATTAGATTTCCTCCAACCACGCCCAAAGAAGTAAGCGTAGACGGATGGCCGTCTGGACATGAGTCCATGGAATAGGCAAGCTCTTCTTGTGGCGCGGCGCATAGCTGCGGCAGCGGGAGAGTTCGAATGCATGAGTCGGACGGACCGGTTCGTACGAGTGGCAAGCGGCGGTATCGAAGCGCGGAAGAGAAGCGCTTGATTGTTGAAGAGACGTTGGCGGCGAATGAATCAGTGGCGACGATAGCACGTCGGCACGGCGTAAACGCCAACCAGCTGTTCGCCTGGCGCAAGTTGCATCAGCGTGGTCTGCTGGAGCCATCCGGCCGTCCGAAGTTGGATGAGACTCGACTGTTGCCAGTTACCGTCGTTGAGGAAGCTGAGGCGGAGGCAGAGAGAGAGGTTCCTGCTGTTGCGGCTTCGGCTGGCATGATTCATATCGAGTTTCCGGGCCGGGCGCTGGTCAGCGTTGAAGGCTGCGCCGATCCGGCGTTGGTGCGTGCGGTGCTGGATAGCTTGAAGCGATGATTCCGTTTCCGGCAAACACGCATATCTGGGTCGTGGCTGGCGTGACCGACATGCGGCGCGGCTTCACCGGGTTGAGCGCACAGGTGCAGACCGCTCTTCAGCAGAACCCGCTGTCTGGGCAGGTCTTCGTTTTTCGGGGGCGCCGAGGTGATTTCATAAAACTGCTTTGGCATGATGGCGATGGACTTTGTCTGTTTCAGAAGAGATTGGACCGTGGCAGGTTTGTATGGCCGCAGGCGATGAACGGCACAGTGTCGCTGACACGAGCGCAACTTTCCATGTTATGCGAGGGGATCGATTGGAGGCGTCCTGTGCGCAGCGCTCCGCCATCAATGGCGGTCTGAACTTAGTGGTTGTTACTCGGCGACTTATCCTGCAAGTTATCTTTTTTCTGCATTGTTAATGTTGCTGGTGATGGCATACTCGCTTTATGCTGGATGCGCCCACGCCGCCGAATCTCGATGAGTTGAACCCCGCGGCGATGAAGGCGCTGGTTGTGGGATTGTATGCCCAGATCGAGCATCTGAAACTGGTCATCGCCAAACTGCGGCGCATGCAGTTCGGGCGCAAGTCGGAGAAGGTTCGCGGCCAGATCGAGCAGCTCGAGCTTCAGCTCGAAGGCTTGCAAGCTACGGTTTCCGAGTCAGCCCAGCCCGAGCACGAGCTTGCTGCTCCGAAAGCTACTCCAGCCGCAACCGGCAAGCGTCGCGCGTTGCCTAAACATCTCCGGCGCGAAGTCCACACCCATCTTCCGAAAGAACAAGCCTGTCCACAATGCGGCGGTACGTTGCGCAAGCTGGGCGAAGATGTCTCCGAGATGCTGGATACATTCCGGCGAGCTTCGTGGTCATCCGTCATGTGCGTCCCAAGCTAAGCTGTGCCTGCTGTTCCTGCGTTGTGCAGGCTCCGGCTCCGGTGCTGCTGGTGGATCGAGGTCTTGCCGGACCGGGCTTGCTGGCGCACGTGCTGACGGCGAAATTCTGTGATCATCTGCCCTTGTACCGGCAGTCCCAGATGTATGCCCGGAAGGGCGTCGAACTGGAGCGCTCCACGCTGACCAAGTGGGTCGGAGAAGCCAGCGCATTGATGGAACCGCTGGTCGAAGCGCTGCGCCGCTACGTGATGGCCACCGATAAGTTGCACGGCGACGACACGCCGCTACCAGTGCTCGCTCCGGGCAATGGCAAGACGAAGACCGCAAGGTTCTGGACGTATGTGCGCGACAGCCGTCCGGCAGGCGATATGGCGCCCCCGGCTGTGTGGTTCACCTATTCGCCGGATCGTAAAGGCGAACATCCCCAGCGCCACCTGGCCAACTTCCGCGGCATCCTGCAAGCCGACGCCTACGCCGGTTATGTTGCGAACGCAGTTATGTTGCGTAGGGCATCGGAAGATGCTGCTGGTGGGGATTCCTTTCACTTTAAAACAACATAAATAGGCTCCGGATACTGGTTAATCCTCCAAGATGCTGTGAGGAGGTACAACCATGTTCAAGGGTCTTTTCAAGAGCGCGCGAGCATTAGCCCGTCATCGGGATGCTCCGCTCGCAGAGGAGCGTGCTCGTTACATCCAGCACTGTATGGAGAGCGGCTCGACGCCTCTGACTATTGCCAGCAAGTGCAGGGAGCTCCTTTGGGCCGCTCACCTAATCAACAATGAAGACAGATTCCACATCAACAGAGAGGCATTGCATGCCATCGCTGTTCGACGCTCGGCTGGACAGAGGGGCGACCCTAAGCGTATTCAGGAACGGTTCGAGAACATCGTGAGGCCATGGCTTCGCTATCTCGGTTGGTGGGAAGATCCCATCCAACCTGATCTATGGCGCGACGAGCTTGAGGCATATTACATCTGGATGAACGCTGAGCGCGGGTTTTGTGATTCAACCATTTCGTATTGGCGTCGATGTGCCAGAGGCTTCCTGACATGGTGCAGCACGTCTAACCGTTGCTTGCGAGACCTTGAAGCTTCCGACTTCGATCACTACATCACACACTTAGCTGCCGATGGCTATTGCCGCCGTTCGATCGGCAACATGGTGAAGGCCCTGAGGTCGTTTGTGCGTTTTGCGGAAGGCCGGCGCTGGTGCCGTAAAGATCTTGCAGAGGCCATCGAGGGGCCACGAGTGTATTCGGATGAGTCGTTGCCGATGGGACCGCCATGGTCGGATGTAGAACGCCTGATCAGAAGTGTGGATACGAATCGACCTCGCGATGTACGCGGACGCGCCATTCTTATGTTGCTTGCCATCTATGGACTTCGCGTCGGAGAAGTCACACACCTTCGGTTGGAGGATGTCGATTGGGAACAGGACCTTCTAAATGTGAGGCGAGAGAAGCGCCGTAAGGTTCAGAGCTATCCGCTCATCGCCTCCGTGGGAGCAGCGATAGCGAGATATTTGCGAGAGAACCGGCGGCATCGAAACGCAGAGAGCTGTTCCTCGGGCTCAACGCACCGCATGGGCCTATGAGTCAGGGCGCCGTGCATTACCTCGTTGCCACCGGGTTGAAGCGAGTAGGAGCACGAACAACTCGTTTTGGACCGCATTCGCTGCGGCATGCATGCGCAGGGCGGCTCGTGACCGAAGGACTGTCCCTCAAGGAGATTGGAGATCATCTTGGCCATCGCGGAGTGTCAGCAACTCGCGTCTACGCGAAGGTGAACCTCACAGCCCTCCGGGAAGTCGCAGCGTTTGACTTGGGAGGACTGCGATGAAGCTCCTCGATTTAGTCAACCGGTACGTGACGTTCAAGCGATCTCTCGGGATGCGCTTTGCAACTCAACCTCGCGTACTGCGCAGGTTCGCCCGAGTCCTCGGAAATATCGAACTCGGTGACGTTACACCGGAAGCGGTGGAGGCGTTTCTTTACGGCGACAGAACACTTACGAACACTTGCTTTCTGAATCATAGGCTGCTTCACGGACTTTATAGATTCGCCATCAGTCGTGGCTTTGTCAGTTGCTCGCCTCTGCCAGACATCACACCTGTTCCTCTCCCACCATTCCGGCCGCACATCTACTCCACCAGCGAGATCACTGGTCTGCTGGATGCAACCAGCGTCCTAAAATCCTGTCGTAATCCGAAGCAGCCGTTCACATTTCGGGTGCTACTGCTCGTTCTCTACAGCACGGGTATACGCGTTGGCGAAGCGCTACGCCTGGTCCTCCAAGACGTCGACCTGCAGGGTCGGGTGCTTACGATCAGAGACACCAAGTTCTTCAAGTCGCGACTGGTTCCTGTCGGACCGCAACTCACCCGCGAACTGGCTGCGTTTTCTAAAATGCCGCAGCACTCTTCCGATGCCGCAGCAGGAGCAGTCCGCATTCTTTGCATCCAGCACCGGCCGCGCCATACCGTATCCGCACGTCATCACTCTATTCCAGCGTGTTCGGAGTGCAGCGGGCATTCAGCGAGACAAGGGATCTAGCTATCCGCCGCGGCTTCACGATCTTCGTCACACCTCGGCCGTTCACAGAGTGGTCGCATGGTATCGGGACGGTGCCGACGTGCAGCGTCTGTTGCCGCAGTTGGCTACCTACCTCGGACACAAGGATTTGCGCAGTACCCAACGGTACCTGACCATGACGCCTGAGCTGTTGGAAGAAGCCAGCCTTCGCTTCCAGCACTATGCAGACACGGAGGGACGATATGCATAATCGATTACTGATCGGCCCGTGGATCCGTCGCTTTTTGCTGGAGCACATTGTCGCCGAACGAAATCTGTCCCACAACACTCAAACAAGCTATCGCGATACTCTGGTCCTGCTTCTCCCGTTCATTAGGGCTCATTACAAGAGACCGCTAGATCGCCTCCTCATCGAGGATGTTTCACCGGAGATTGTGCGCCTGTTTCTCGCACACCTCGAATCCGTTCGGTCGTGCAGCATAGCAACCCGTAACCAACGACTTGCCGCGATTCACTCTCTGGCAAGATTCATCGGCCTTCGAAGCCCGGAGCATTTTGCCTGGAGTGCCGAAGTTCGTGCGATTCCATTCAAGAAGGCTCCTGAGCCAACCATCGGATACCTGGAAAAGGCAGAGATGGATGCAATGTTGCAGATCGTCAACCGTCGGACTGTTCTTGGGAACAGAAACTATGCGCTTCTCCTGTTCCTCTACAACACCGGAGCGCGCGCGGACGAAGCGGCTCATGTGCGTGTAGCTGACCTTGCTCTCGGAAGATCTCCATCGGTTCGGATTGAGGGTAAAGGGAATAAGGTTCGACTGTGCCCACTCTGGCCGCGGACTGCTGAGGTCCTAAAGGATTTGATCGGCGGCTGCATCGAATCTGATTACGCCTTTCGAAACGCTCGGGGAACACCCCTACTCGCTTCGGGATTCACCGTCTTGTAAAGAACATTGGGATACGCGCATTATCCACCAGCAGTCCAACGCTCCGATCGAAACGGATCAGTCCCCACATCATCCGGCACACAACTGCGGTTCACCTTCTTCGGGCTGGCGTCGACATCAACACGATCCGCGCTTGGCTCGGCCACGTCTCCCTCGATACCACCAACATCTATGCGGAAGTGGATCTGGAGATGAAAGCAAAGGCGCTCGCTCACTGCGACATCACCGCGGGAACAGCCAAGCCGACCATGGCGCAGTGACCGAACGCTGATGGCATTCTTAAAGGCGCTCTGAAGCCAAGGAGAAACTTATGTGTTGTATCCGAGCTCCAACACGTAGTCCTACTTGCACGAACTTCGGATACGCAACATAACCGCGTTCGCAACATAACCGGCGTTATGTGGTGCACCACATAACGCTGGGTTCAACAAGCTCTACGAAGACGGCGCGATTCAGGAAGCTCCATGCATGGCGCACATCCGCCGGAAGTTCTTCGACGTGATGGAGGCGACCGAGTCAGCGATTGCCACCGAAGCGGTCGAACGCATCGCACCTTTGTACAAGATAGAAGAGGAGATCCGGGGACGATCCCCCGATGAGCGCCGGGCAGTACGCAACGCCAAAGCCAGGCCGCTGCTGGAATCGATGCGCGAGTGGCTCGATACATCGTTGTCCAAACTCCCCCGCAAGTCGGAGACCGCGGCGGCGATCCACTATGCGCTGGGTCGCTGGGATGCTCTGATACGTTATCTCGACGATGGCCGCATTGAACTGGACAACCTGATCGCCGAACGAGCGCTGCGCCCGGTCGCCGTGGGCCGCAGAAACTATCTCTTCGCCGGCTCCAACAACGGAGGGCGCCGGGCAGCCGTCCTTTATAGTTTAATCGGGTCGGCAAAGATGAACGGGCTCGACCCCGAAGCGTACCTGCGCCATGTGCTCAGCCGCATCGCCGAACATCCAATCAATCGCATCGAGGAACTGCTGCCATGGAACGTCGCCGCAAACCTGTCCCCAGCAAACCAACCCGCCGCGTAGCAGGCTCTGCAAGCGACGAGCAGGACTCGGTCATTCTGCCCCTGCCGCACATTGCGGATCTGATCTCCGAGGGAGAAATCACTATTGGCGAAATGCATCCGGTCGGCTGTGTCGCCGTGGCCAATGACGGTCACAACTGCCTGGCTATGCTCCGCCGCCGCAATGGCGAAACCCTCGCGCAGTTGCTGACCCGGCTTGATCAGGCCATCGCCAAAGCTCTCGACGAAGATATCTATACCGATGAGATCAACGCCCGGTCTTGAACCGTCCCATCCACACAACCAGTCGTGTCCACTTTCAGGATCGTGGACACGACCGGTCACTCAGCAACAAACATAGCCGTCACACTCTGTCCAGGCGGCCAGAAATCCACGCTTACCCAAAGAATGACCGTCGCACTGAATGACGGCGGTATAGTCTCTATCTCCCGGCCAAAACCAATCCACAAACACACGCCTCTGACGGCGGGTGTGGTGGGGATGGGTGAGTATGGGTGACACGTTTCTCTTGTTTCTCTTTATATGAGACATTAGAGTCCAGTCATTCATGTACCCGGTGTTTCAGAATCCAAGAAGCTTTCCTACGCTTGATGCCAGCTTTACTAAGGATGCGGACTAGCTCTCTAGCCGAAACGTCCCGATGCTGGTCCATGTATTTGGTACGCACGGGATTGCTGCCCGTCCGCATCCGCCGTTGCCCCGGATTGACGCACGTAGGCGGCATCGAAGAACATCCACCGCCGCCGATCTACCCATGAGCGCGTCCTATAAACGCCGTAATGAGCCATCACCTCCAATAGCTGAGTGATGGATAGATTGACGTTTGCGGCCATGATGAGCCAAGGCATACCTGCGCGTCCTTTGAATTCGCGTGCGTCAATATCCACGCGGTACTCAATTTTCTTGCCGGTTGCGGGGCCTTCAATCTCCAGGTACTCAACTTTTTTCATTAGACCGGCATCTCCCTTTGCGCAAAGATGCGGTAGCGAGTTCGGCGCTTCCTGGAAAATCTGCCGGATGTTCCAGAGTGTCCGCGTTCTAGTTCTTTGAGCGTGCGGTCCAGTGCCTCCGCTTCACATCCAACCGCACAGCACTCCACACGCCTGGGCGTGAGTCTTTCGTCCTGCGTAAACGGGCATATCGGCTCCTAGCGCCCTTCCGCGTGTATGTCAGGCTTACGCGCTATAACATGGGCAAGTGTGTGGGGATGCTTGGGCCGCCATCCGTTTTCAATTGCGGTGCCGTCCGCCCATTGCAAACGCCGCGCATAGCTCTTGGGCCGCCTCTCCGGGACCGGCTCTGAACATCAGTGCCGAAAACCAAGTCCGCCGTTGACCTGCGAAACTCTGCACGCCCGTTGAACTCGGGATGCAAGATCGTGATTGCCCTCGCATAGAACGGCGCGGCGTGGTCATTCATAAGAAACGTATTGCTTGGCCCGTTCTCAAGTTCGATTTTCCATCGCGCATATTCCCAAAGGGAGTGATACGAGAACGCCGCAAAACCAGGCTCAATGCGTAGCTGAATCTCTCGCACGAGAAAATCCAGGACCTCCGGGTGTGTCTTATGAAATTCATGAAAGGCCCGCAGCTCCCGGTGATTCTTGGAATGCGCCACTAGCTCATCAATTGCATCAATCATCGTGAAAAACTCCTCTACCATTAGCGCTTTTGGCCGCAAGGCGTTAAGGACAAACAGCATCTACGAAAAATCAATAAGTTACCGATTCATCTTTCGCAGTGTGTTTTCAAAATGCCGCTGGAGAACGTCTGTGTGCTTGTTCAATGCGGCTTGCATTCCGTCCCCATCGATTGTCTGAATGTTATAAGTGGGCCGCACATGTACGGTGTAGTGATCTCCGCCGCCATCGAAGCCGCCGTTACGCGCCATCCGGTTAAGGTTATCCATGACGCCGCCGGGGACTACGCCTTCACCCGGCGTAAGCATGGCGGGTACTACGTCACCACGGCCCACTCCAGGTACGGAGTCCGTACCGCCCGCAAACGCCATGACGGCAGAAAATGCTCCCGCCGCCAATATCGCGCCAAGTATGGGATTACCGGCACTCTCAAAGGCATCCGCCGCCGCCGTTCTTGCGTCTCCGAATCTCTTCCTACCTTGCACTGTTTCTAACTGCATCAGATTTGTGAGGGCCGTTTGCAACATCTGGCCGCCCATACGCTCGAATGCTTGCCCGAGATTCTGCCCTTGCACGATGCTTTGGGCTGCGGTCCTAGCGGCGGCCTCGCCCATGCGGTTGTAAGCGTCCGAGACAATGGCTAGTCTCTTCATGTTGGCCGCCTGCTGGAGCTGTGTAATTTCGTTTTCGTGTTGCCGGGTTAATTCCTTTTCCTTGTTCTGAATGGCTTTGAGTTTGTTCTCATAGTCTTTGTCGTGTTTGTCGAGGGCCGCGATTTCTTGCGTATATGCGGCCATTTTGAGCTGATACTCTTCACCTGAAATCTTCAGTTCTTCCGCAAGTATCTGAGCCGCCGTCATGCGATGTTCGCTAACCCGGAGTTGTAATTGCTGCTTCTCAGCGGCTAGGATTAGCCCACCCATTTTTAGGGTGTATTCCGCTTGCTCTTTCCCGGCTTCCGCTGCTAGCTTGTTCTGCTCATCCATCATCTGCCGGGCCGTCTCTACCTTGGACGTGAGCAGCGAACGGTAGAAGCCTGTCTCCTGAAGGCCGTAACGGTTTTCCTCTTCAATGGCGCTATTGATTGCCGCAAGACGGGCGGCGCTTCCGTGCTCCGTAATCTCAATCTTTTCCCGCTCGCTCTGCTGTAGCTTCTCAAGGGCCGTGCGGTAATTCTGCTCCCACAGCTTTTGAGCTTCCTCTATGCCCCGGCGCTCCGCGTCATACTGTGCTCGCGCTAGTTTGTCCGCGTCCGCGTCCTCCGCTTTGTTTGCGGTTTGCGTTGCGTTGCTGTGCTGTATCTTCTTAAGCTCTTCGATTCGCGTATGCACAGCCACTTGGTCCCGCAAAGCCTTAACTAGCGTTTCTTGCGCTGAAATTTCATCCTTCGTGTAACCAACGCCCAACTTTTTCAGGGCAACCGCCGCCTCTGTTGTCTTGTCGTAGTTACCCTTGTTCTGTTCGGGCACAACCACATTGTCTACTCGCTGCTTTTGAAGCCGGAGAATCTCTTCCTCTCGCTTTACTTTTTCGCTTAAGAGGTCATTGGCCTCTTTCTCTTTGTTCTGGGAGAGCAGAGAATCATATTCAGCCTTGAATTGCTCCAGAGAATGCTTTGCACCGGCGGCTCCCACGCCCCACGTATACCAGTGCGACTTCAGGTCAGCAAACGCTAGGTCCGCCGCCTTTGCGACACCTTCTAATGAATGAACCAACTCATTCATACTTTGCATGTCGATTAACTTGAGCTGCTTATGGAGTGCCCCTAAATGGTTACCGTTGAGGTCATCGGCCCTGATACCGGCCTCAAGTAACTTCTGGTCAAGCGCGTTGAAGACGTTGTTAGTAGCCGTACCAAACTTAATCTGATCCTCTGTGAGCTTCTCGCCCGCTTCTTTCATCTTGGCTACGTGCTCTAGGAGCAGCGTAGCCCCGAGCGCGATAGCCATAAATGGGAAGGCGGCCTCCATAGCGGGGCCAAGCGGCCCAAGACTCGCAAGGAATCCGGCTAGCGCCCGTGGCATCTTCATGCCGAATTCTTCGCCCAATATCATTACGCTGTGTCGGGCCTCCATCATGGAGAAAGAAGTCTCCCGGCCCATTGCGCTAGCCCCGTCTTTTATCTCGCCAAAACTCCCACGGGCAGAACGGGCGGCGTCCGCCATGCCGGACTGAAAGGTAGCGGTCTTTGTCTGTAAGTCTACGGAGAGTACCCAAACCGGCTGTGCCATATAATCCTCGAATCTGAAAACGCCCAGCTCTAATGCTCTCAACATCAGGGCTGGGCTTTAGCTGTAAGAGGCTAGTTATCCGCTCACGGTGAGATGAAGGTGCCGCGAAACACCTTGGGAGGACCGTGAGCGGCCCGACTAGCACGGGGCTTTTTCTTCCTCCCGCACAATTGTTAGCTGTGGAGCGTGATAGCCTGGATGGCCTCCGAGCGCCGGACACGCCCATCAGTGCGGCGGTAGGCAAGCAGAACTACAAGCCCTTCCGTTGCGCGTGGCTGGTCCAGAACCTTGACATTGATACCCGAGCCGCCACGGTCACCAATGACGTAGCCCTGCTTGAAGTCCCCGAAGAGCGCCGGAGTAACTCCGGGAGCAATCGCGGGCATAGCCGTAGAGTACGTAACCGGGTAGCCGTGGAGATAGTCCTTATTGCCTACGCGAGTGAAAACCGGCTCAAAGAGATTGGCCTGTTTCTGTGCCTTGCGGAGCACGATAGAAGTAGCACGGGACATGAGCCAAGACGCATTCGGGTGATAGGCCGTTTTTAAGGTGCCCATCACGTCAAAGGTTGCGTCCAGAAGTTCGGATGTGTAGTTGTCCGCACCTGCGACAACGGGAACGCCCGTTCCGTTGCCCGTATTGCCAAGCAAGCCCTGAGGCTGCCCCGCGCCGGTTCCGTTGACGTACCAGTTTTCCTCAAAGAGAGACTGTGCGAGCAGCATGTCTCCCACAGCGAAAGATTGGAATGCTGGAACGTCTTGCGCCAACTCCCACGAGATAGTGTGAGTCAGTCCGGCCATGAACGCGGATAGTATGAACTGGTCCAAGATAGGGTCAGATTCCAGAAAGAGGTTTGCACCGTCTCCAATTCCTTCCGCTTTGGCCGCCGCTGCGCTGATCGTAGTGGCACGCGGAAGTTTAACGTCCATCGCAGTAGGAACAACATTTGCGATCTCACGGACACCCATGTCCGTAGGAGCCAAAGGAACAATCTGCTGGTCTACGGTGAGTGGAACAACGTATCCGCCAGCAGAACCCGCGCCTTCATACAGGGCCGCGCCAACCTTTGCGCCGCGTGTGCTGATGTATTCGAAGAAATCACCCGCGTAATCTTCGGTGAGATGTTTCTCAGGTGCCTTCAGATTGCGGCGTCCGCCGTCAACAAAGAGAACGCCGCCCTCCATCAGGCCCCGAATAGTGTTTTTCGATTCGATGACTTTAATCTTTGGCCCGAGCGTCTGAATTGCGGCCATAGCGGTTTCGTATTCCTGCATCTCAGTTGCCGTCATATCGCGGCCCGCGTCTTCGGCGGCCTTAAGTGTGTTTTCCGCTTTGTCCAAAGCGAATTTGTGCTGCTTTTTGAGGTCAAAAAGGTTTGCCATTGCTATTGTTCCTTTTCCTTTGAGGTACCGCCCGCCGTGCATGTCCAGCACACAGCGATTCGGGTTGCTGCTTGCCCGCGCCTACCGTCCCCGTACTGAGGCAGCTAGCGTAGAAGACCCGGCCCTTTTTAACCGGGCAGCCACTTAAATTCGATAAGTGGGCGGGATGGATTGGCATTCACCGCCGCCCACGCCGTGACAATGGGACACATTCACTGTCCCGGCTTCCGGGGGGAAATTGATAATTCGTGCTGTGCGCTTCGCACGGCGTGGATGCTTCTCAGCAAACAAGCGCGGAGGCATAACAAAAGTGTTTCCCTGAACCTCCACCGGCGTCACAGGGCACCGTAGCTCATCAAATTTGCAATAGCTCATGATTGCTTCTCTCTCCGTTCCTTCAGGTACGCACTTCTTAATTGCTCTCTTCGTGCCCGTGATTCCTCATACGAGGACGCGATTTGCGCCGCTGTAACACTGGCTTCGCTTGCCGCTGTGTGCGCCATCTTGAGCAAGAACTGCACGTCAAGGTCATCCCATCTACCGGATGAAAATCGAGATGCGATCTCTTTTAGTAGGTCATCCATCGCCTAGTTCTCCCGTCCGTCCGCCGGTAAAGCTGCTCCAGGAATTCCACTTCATCACGCTTGGGCCGCAATCTCTCAGCAACGTGGGCCGCGAAGTCCAAAGCCGCGACCACCATCGTTTGCACCGCGCATTTGGCGTGACACTGGCCGTTTATGACAGCTAGGACACCGGCGTATTGGAAGCCACGGTCTAGCGCGTCTTTCGTAGCAGAATCATCCAGCGGACCATCCAGCCAGAAGAGCCGGAAATCTTCGCCCTTACCCATCACCGCGGCGGCAAGTTCACCCTCAAATACCGTTTGTTCATGTGCATCCATAAACGCCCTTTCCTGTAAAATGGGCATGGCAAAGCCCAAGTGCGATACGTAAGCGCGTGTCCAATTCAGCTAAGCCCAGCTCCGGAGGGTTGCCGCCCTCCGGGGCCTCTGTTCCGTTAAGTCCGCTTAGTCCTCATCATCAGGAAAAACTCCCGATGTCTTGCTTAGCTTGGCCTCAATCCGCTGTTTTTCTGCCCGCATAGCCGCCGCGTTGTAAGTGGTTGCGCGGTAGTCTTCCACGATTAGCGAACGTATCGACCAGATTACGGAGCTTCTACAATCATTCCGGTCCCACACAAAAATCAGGAAACCGATTGGCTGCTTATCCGCGAACTCGGTTATTAGAGCCATGTCATCCGCGCCGTTCGCTGCTTTCAGACGGGCCAACAATGGCGTATGAGGAATGTCCAGTGCGGAAAGGTATGGGTCCGAGAGGTCCGGCTGTGCAAACGCTTGCAAATCTGTGAATACACAATAGACCCTTGCATCAGCGGGGTCGGCCTCAGCGTTTCGCATCAGAACGGATACACGGTCCCGTAGCTTCCGCCCCTCCGCAATTGCGGAAATAGAGTTAAGCCTGAGGTCTTTCTTTCTGCCCGGTGCGCCCGTGAGCGCCCATCCTAGCTGCTGGACTCGGCTACGTTGTCCAATCCCCGCCGCCCATCCCGGATTACTTTCTGACTTCACCATCTCTCCTCCTGTGAGTCAAGTTGCCCCGCAATCTGTTAGGTATATTGCCTCACACATAATCCAGAGTCAAGGAATAAATGAGCATTATCCTCGCTCAATCCTAGCTTTTGTGCTAATCGCAGTACACACGCATTGCCGATTAGCTATAAGTCGCTATTACTAAGTGGCTTACAGTGCCGTAACGTGGGTTCAACTATTTTGTGCGTTCATTTGACCTGAAGGGCGAAACGGCGGGACTCTATCAGCATGAACATACAACTAGACAAGCCCGTATACACTGTGTGCGAAGTTGCCACGCTTACCGGCTTCTCAGAGCGGACGGTTATCCGAATGTTTGAAACGGAGCGGGGCGTTCTCATTGTGGAGCGCCCAGAGAAGCTGCACAAACGGCGCTATAGAAGCATCCGTATTCCCCGCGCTGTCTATGAGCGTGTGGTTAGGAGAATCACAGTATGAAGACAGACAAGCGTTCCAAGCGGGTTGATGTTCGCATGACGCCCAGTGAACTTGCGGCCATCAAGGAAGCTGCGGCGCATCGTTGGCCGGGGCTAGGCTCTCTGATGTCATTGTCAAACACTGTGCGATGTATGGCCCTAATCGCAGCCGTTCCTAAACAAAAGGGCTAACAAAGTACCCGCGCCGCGCCCGCAATCCCTCATGCCCGCTGTACATCTGCAAGACAAAATGGATTTCTAAGGCGGACTTGGTAACGGGCCAATGCCCATTGCAGGTTATCAACTTAGCTTGACTTTTTCATATCCTGTCTCTATATTTTCACGTGAGAGATTGCCTAGCTAAGTTATTGAAAACAAGGCTACCGCCCAACCTGCTGAAATGGCCTGCCTCTGGAGCAGGGTATCGGGGTTCGAATCCCTGGGGGGCAGCCAATTCATCTCCTCTCTTCCCAGCATCTCCACTCGCTCCTCTTATAAAAGCCAGTTCCCTTCTCAGGCCGTCTCTCAGCTATTTCGCGGGACGCGTCGAACGCGCATCCAAACAATCTGCGAAACGAAACAAGTAGAGGCAGGCACACCATGAGCCGCAGAGCAAATGCGCATCGTCACCACAACACAGAGTTCAACAAACCTGACGCTCTTTCAGGGCAGTTGGGTTCAGAGAGCGGAGGCCAATCCGGAGATACGCAAGGGTTGAGTGCAATTCCCGAGGCGGACGATGAGAGCGTGGAGGAACTTGCCGAAGAAGATCAAGCTTTTGAGGCAGAGGCAGTCGAAGGAGTGGAGGAGGCAGGAGATCATCCCGAGCAGCCGGTCCGCAGCCATGAAGATCGACGGCCCGCTCGTGAAGACGAGCTGCCGCCCGATCCCGACTGGAAGAATTCCTGAACAGAATCAGCGGCAAAAGCAAATCGTTAAAAAATTAACGGAGCGCCGGAGTCGATTGCCAGGTTAGGCGTTCGATTCCGGCGCTCCGTTCAGCAAAGGTCTTTCAATAGCCTGTTTGGGCTACTTATGCCTTGGCTGCCGTGGCTTTCACGGTCTTGGTGGCGTTGCTCAGGATCTCTTTCTGAGCTGCGAGAACGGTGTCTACGCCGCGCTGAACCGAATCCGTGACCGTCTCAACGGGCGAACCGGCAACGCCAGGCTGCTGCTTCACGGCGTCGCTGACTGCCTTGGTCTGCTTCGCGGCAAAGTTCAGAACCAGGTTCTGGGCCACGACCGTGCGATCCACCGACTGCTGGACCAGGTTGTTCATGCTGGACTTCACGCTGTTGGCATCGAAGCCATGCTGCGGGATTGCGGCAACCACGGCGTTGTTCTGCTCGACTGCCAGATCCAACAGGCTCTTCTGCAGAGAGACGCAGCTCTCAAAGGCCGAGGTCGCCAGATCGAGCACGAACAGACCGGGCAGCGAAGAACCCTTCAGGGCCTTCTTGTACGAGCCCAGAATTTCGGCGTTCTGCTCAACGGCCAGGTCGAGCGAGTTCTTGCTCACTTCGACAGCCTTTTCGATTCCCTTGTTGATCAAGATCGCCGCATTGTTATAAATGCAGTTGCTTTCTTCTGCCTTCGATTTGGTTTCCATATTCCCCTCCTTATTGGGGCCGCGCGAAATAAACTCTCATGTTGCAAACTTTGCTGCACTGCAGCATAACGGAATTATGCGCCCCGTCTTCCTGCTTGTCAAGCCAAGATCGCCTACATTCACGAAAAAGTAATACGCCACTCCGGATCGCGAGAGAGCCGCGCGCCGGAGTGGCGTATCTTATTCCTTTTCTGTACGTTACCGTTATTCGCCGAGGTTGAGAGCGCGTTTGAAGGAGCCGCGTTCGTTCTTGATCTTCTCCTGCAGCACGGTGATGGCGTAGATAAGTTGCTCGGGGCGGGGTGGGCATCCGGGAACGTAGACGTCCACGGGAATCCACTGGTTGACGCCCTGCACAATCGCGTAATTGTTGAAGACTCCGCCCGAGGTGGCGCAAGCGCCCATGGAGATGACCCACTTGGGTTCAGGCATCTGCATATAGAGATTGCGAATGATCGGAGCCATCTTCTGCGAAACACGACCCGCAATGATCATGAGATCCGATTGGCGGGGCGATGGGCGAAAGACCTCGGCGCCGAAGCGGGCAATATCAAAGCGCGATGCCCCCATTGCCATCATCTCGATTGCGCAGCACGCCAAGCCGAACGTCATGGGCCAGATTGAATTCTTGCGAACCCAGTTTACGGCCGAGTCGAGTGTGGTAAGGATAAGGCCTTCCTGCTCATGGCTGCCGCCATAGGTGACCTGTGCGATGCGGGACGGACTCTGCGGATCGCCGGCCAGAGCTTGGAAGCGCTCGGTTCCACTCACATTCTTTTCCATGATTCCCTCGCTTAAGGCAATCATTGTAATGCCTCTGGCGTCTATGCCGCAAATGGAGCCGCTCCGTCCGCAGACGCTCATTGGGTGCGCGGCAAACCGTGCCGTTCCGGCCGTCTTGGTGGCATACTAGCGGCGAGGCGCGGCTCCTGCTAACTTAGGCGTATGCACAGTCCCGGCGTTTGCGGAGTGATTCTGGCGACCGGCTCGCAACTGTGGGCCGGAGATACAGCACCGCCAAACACGAAGGCCGTAGCCTTGAACGAACGAATTGAGGCTCTGAACGCCGACACGGAGATGGTACTCGTCGCCGTGGGAGCAGACGCCGAGGCGCTGACTCCCGTGGTGTGGGCCAAGGCGGCCTACATGGTGCAACTCAGCGATACAGCAACCGGCGCCGACGCGCTGCGGGTGATGCTGCAAGAGGTATTAAATCGCGGACGGGACGCTGCGCTGGTCACCACACTGGACGGATCAGGGCTGACCTCCGAGACCGTACACCGCATGGTCGCCGCCTACTGCGCCGCGGGCGACGAGATCTGGGCGGTGGTGCCGGAGGCGGAGATGCAGCAAGGGCATCCCGTCCTGATGGGACGCAGGATGATCGAGTTGTTTCTGCGCGGGCAGAAGTGGAACGCCGCCGATGAAATTTTGTCTGCGAACTTGGAACACGTGCGCACCGTGAAGGCCGGCGAGCCCGCGGCGACCACGGTTGCACCCGGCACCGGTTGGAAGGCACCCTGGGATTAAGCACGACCACTACAACAAAAACGCTGCACACTTTTGATTTTATTTTCTTGATAGGAGCCATTGCTTTGAGCCATCCCTCCCTAGGCCTTGCCTCGATTGAGTTTGTTGAACGGGTTGTTGCGACGCGTCCGGAGATTGCGGTCTTTGATTGCGACGGCACATTGTGGTCAGGCGATGCCGGCGCGGACTTCTTCCGCTGGGAGATCGAAAAAGGATTCATCGCGCCGGAGATCGTTCCCGCGATCCGGCAGCGCTATGACGACTACCTGGCCGGGCGCGTGGATGAGCTGGCAATCTGCGGGGAGATGATCCAGATCAACAAGGGCGTGCCGCTCGAGCGCCTCCGCGCGGGCGCACGCGAGTTCTTCCGCGACGTCGTGGCGCACAGAATCTTCCGGGAGATGCAAGAGTTGACGCGTCAACTGGCAGCGCAGGGCTGCGAAATCTGGGCAGTTTCAAGCACCAACGATTGGGTGGTTGAGGCGGGCGCGGCGCAGTTTGGCATTCCTCCCGAGCGCGTGCTGGCGGCTACGCTGGCGGTGGAAGACGGTCTGGTGACGGACCGGATTCTGCGCGTCCCCACCGACGAACTGAAGCAGGTGGCGATCGAAGAGGTGATTCGTCGTCCGGTGGACGCGGTCTTCGGAAACTCGATTCACGACTTTGCGATGATGGAAAAAGCCAGGAGTGCATACGCGATCAACCCGAATCCGGAGCTTTGGCAAAAAGCAACGGCGCTCGGATGGAACGTGTATTGGCCGGAAATTGATTAGACGCATTTGATCAAAACGGATTGTAGATACAAAGGACCGCTTGGGCGCGGTCTTTCACTATGCGCATTGTTTCCTTGCAACCAAGCATCACGGTGACATTGTCGGCGCTCGGCGCGCTGGAGCAGGTGGTGGCATGCACCCGCTACTGCAAAGATATTTGTCCGGAAGCGGCACAGGGTGAGCGGGCGATCATCGAGGATTCCTGGTCCGCCAATTGCGAGCAAATTCAGGCGGCGCGCCCCGATCTGGTGATCGCGTCGGTTCCCTACCGTATGGAATCGCTTGCGGCGATTCTGCGCACCGGCTTGCGGGTGCTGGCGCTGGCTCCGAAATCGCTGGCAGACGTGTATGGCGATATTCGAACCTTGGCGGCGCTGGTGGAGCAACCAGCGACCGGCGAAAAACTGGTGAGCGGATTACAGAACGAGATCGCCGAGACGCGCATGCTCACGCGAGACATGACGGCGGGACAGGCACAGCGCGTCTTCTCTGAGGCGTGGGGCAAGCCGTTGATCGCCTCGCAGGCGTGGGTGGCCGAACTCGTGGAAGCCGCAGGCGGAGCTAGTATCGGAGCACCGGGCGAGCAGACCACCGCTGAGGCAGTCGCGAAAGAAAACCCTGAGGTCATTTTTGCAGCGTGGTGCGGCGCAGGGGATCGCGTGCCTCTGGAGAAGCTGGCGGCGCGCGAGGGATGGGACGCGACGGCAGCGGTGCGTGATCGGCGGCTGTATTGCGTCGCCGATGAGCTGTTCAACACTCCGGCGCATACTCTGATCGCCGGACTGAAGGCAATTCGCTGGGCACTGCATCCAAAGCTATTCGACCGGCCCGACGGAATTCGCGGCCTCACCGAGATTGAAACCAATGGTTAACCATGCAGAAAAAGACATTGACTGAAGCGATCCGGCTGAAGCAGGTAGTGGCGGCGGTGATGGTTCGCGGCACTCAGGTGCTGATCTGCCAGCGCACGGAGCGGCAGGCCTTCGCCCTGCAGTGGGAGTTCCCCGGAGGAAAAGTCGAGCCAGGCGAGGACTTACCTGCCGCTCTGGCTCGCGAGCTGCGCGAGGAGTTGGGCATCTCTGCCGAGGTCGATAAGGAGATTGCCACCGTGCAGCATCAATACGCCGAAGGTCTAGGCGTGGAGTTGCACTTCTTTTTGGTAAGGGAATATGAAGGCAAAATCGAGAACCGTATCTTTCGCCAGGTGCGCTGGGAAGAGCGCGACAAGTTGGATGCGGAGAGCTTTCTGGAGGCCGACCGCGATGTGGTGAGGAGAATCAGAGCCGGAGAGATCGGCTAAAAATGATCTGGCCGCTCTCCACATTGATCATTCAGTCACCGGATGCCGAACACCAGTGGCAAGAACATCACCGTTTCGAACTTGTCTAAGAAACGATGTACCACCCAGCTACTCCCCACCCCTCAAACCATTATCAGCAAGGTGAACCCTGGCTGCAAAGCAAAGGGCCGTCGTTTTCCAAGCTAACTGGCGCTGGTGCCGAAGAGCATCACTATGGTCAGCACAATCATGACGATCGTGGTGAGCCATGCGACGATGTTGAAGAAATGAGAATTGATGTGCCGTCCCATGAGTTCGCGTTTGTTGATGAGCAGTAGCATCGCGATCAGCACAAACGGGAGCACCGCGCCATTGACCACCTGCGAGAGGATGGTAATCTTCACCAGCGGCAGGTTGGGCCAGAGAATGACCCCCGCTCCGGCGACGATGAGGCCGGTGTAGAGCCAATAGAAGAACGGCGCTTCGCTGAATTTCTTATCCAGGCCGGACTCAAAGCCGAGCCCCTCGCAGACGGCATAGGCCGTGGAGATGGGAAGGATAGAAGCCGCGAAGAGCGAGGCGTTAAAGAGTCCAACGGCGAAGAGGATGTAGGCGAATTGGCCGGCCAGGGGGCGCAGAGACTGTGCTGCTTCCGCGCCGTCCTTGAGGTCGTGGTGTCCGGCGACATAGAGCGTGGCGGCACAGGCGACGATGATGAACCAGGCAACTACGTCGGTGAACATACAGCCTAAGACGACGTCCAGACGCGAGTCGCCGTACTGCTGTTCGGTGATTCCCTTCTCCACCACCGAGGATTGCAGGTAGAACTGCATCCATGGAGCGATGGTGGTGCCGATGACTCCGATGACCATGTAGACGTAGTTGCGGCTGCGGAACAGATGCAGGTCGGGCGGAACGAGGGTCGCAATTCCTGCGGCCTTCCAGTCGGGATGGGCGAGGATGCCGGCTACGATGTAGGCAAGGTAGATGAATGACGCTACGAGGAAGACCTTCTCCACCGACTTGTAGCTGCCCTTGACGACCATCACCCAGACGAGTGCGGCACAGAAGGGCACACCGGCCCAGATAGGGATTCCAAAGAGAGCGAGGCTGCCCGCAATGCCGGCAAACTCAGCGACAACATTGCCGAAGTTGGTGACAACAAGGCCAGCCATCAGGAGGAACGTGATGCGGAAGCCAAACTCTTCGCGGATGAGATCGCTTAGGCCCTTACCGGTGACGGCGCCCATGCGGGCGGTCATCTCCTGCACGACAATGAGGGCCAGGGTCATTGGAATCATGACCCAGAGAAGTCCGTAGCCGAACTGCGCCCCGGCCTGAGAGTAGGTCCAGATGCCACCGGCGTCGTTATCGACATTGGCCGTAATGAAGCCCGGGCCAACAACGGCCAGGAACATCATCAGACGGACTCTCCACATCTTCAGCTTCAATATGCACCCGACCGGTTTGGCGTGGAATCTACATCGGAGACCCCAGCATAAATTGCACGGCGGGCGGAGCTCAAGGCGAGGCGGTGGAAATACCCGATTATTTTCTCATGATCAATTCTTATGAATAGGATGCGGTGAAGCGCGCGAATGAAGAACCCTAAAGCTGCGCACGAAGAATGGCGATTACGTCATCGGCGGTGATGACGCCGGTGAGCGCGCCGTTCTCATCCACGACCGGAAGCGTGAGCAGATTGTATTTGTCGAAAATTTCGGCGACCTCGCGCTCATCGGCCTCGGGCGAACATGAGATGAGCGGACCGTCGCCCAACTCTGAGAGGCGCGTCTCTGGGTTGGAGACGATCAGCTTGGCGAGAGGAACGGCGCCGACAAGCTTCTCATTTTCGCCGATGAGGAAGATGGTGCTCATGCTCTCGAGACTTCCATCGAAATGCTTGAGCATCTCGACCGCATCATGAACGCGGGCCGTTGGGGCGAGCGCCATGTAATCCGTGGTCATGCGTCCGGCGGCGGTGTCTTCTTCAAACTCGAGAAGCTCTTCGACCTCCTGGCGCTCCTCGGGCTCCATCTCCTGAAGAATGGCGTCGGAGCGCTCTTCTGTGAGATCGCCAAGCAGGTCGGCGGCGGCGTCGGGATTCATCTCCTCGACGATATCGGCGGCGCGTTCTGACTCCATCGCGTTGAGAATGTGGACCTGAAGTTTGGGATCGATCTCCTCCAGAGCCTGGGCGGCGACATCCTCATCCAGAGTCTGGAAAACCGCATCGCGTTCGGCAGGCGCTAGTTCTTCGATGATGTCGGCGATGTCGGCGGGATGGAGACGGGAGACACGCTCGGATGATATCTTGAGACGGACGCGGCGAGCCGGGTCGGTCTCAATGAGATTGACAAACTCCCAGGGAATGTTTCGTGCGGGAATTCGCTCCAGCCATGTAGAGAGCGCCTGGCGTGGGAGCACGCCCTTGAGCAAACGGCGAATCGCCCCTCTGGCACCGGCATCGACGAAGGCGATCCGCAGGCCAAGCGCGGAGCTGGCGGACTCGGAATCAAGCGCCAACTCAATGTCATTGACGCGGACGACCTTGCGCCCGTGTACGTCGATGATCTGCTGGTCGAGTAGATCGCGTTCCAGCAGCAGCATGCCTTCCCCGCTGGAATACTGCGGTAAATCGGCGGAGCGCGCCGAGGTGTACACGCCACCGTTGACCCGGCGCAGCAGGTCGGTGCCTACGATTCGATCTCCATTTGGAGTGCGGACGATGAGAGCGGCAATGCGAACGGGGTCCTCCTGCGGAACGAGCGCGACTTCGCGCACGCGTCCCAGCTTTCCGGCCTCGGAGTCATAGACGGTGAGGCCCAACAGATCGGAAAGTGCAAGTACCGCCATGGCAACCTCATTCGCTTAAGATGCAATTAATTCGCTGCTTCGCCGCAAAGTGCTCTACACACCCCAGCATAACGCGTGAACTCTTCCAGAAACAAACGAAAGCGGCGTGGTTCGAAAATTGTGCCAGGATATCGACACACAATTCGGCTACTGCAATTCAGGCTACAATCCTTTTCATATGGCACGCACATCGCTGGAGCTCCGCACGCTGGCTGGTCAACTGCTTACCTTCGGATTTGATGGTGGAGAGCTTTCGAGCGGCTTGCGCACGACTCTCAAGACGCTGAAGCCGGGCGGCATCATTCTGTTTGCCCGCAACATTGAATCGCCGCGACAGACACACGCTCTGCTGAGGGCGGCACAAAAAGAGTCGGATGTACCCCTGTTTCGCTGCGTCGATATGGAAGGCGGCACGGTGGACCGGCTGAAAGATGTGATCGGTCCAGCGCCGAGCGTCCAGGAGGTTGTGCAGGCTGGACACAAATCGTATTACCGCGAACATGGACAGCTGATCGGCAGCGAGGTTCGCGCACTGGGCTTCAACGTGGATTTCGCCCCGGTGCTGGACCTGCGCCTCCCGCCGTCGCTGGGGGTGCTGGGATCGCGTACTGTCTCACCGAATGCAAAGGCCACGGTGCGATATGCGAAGGAGTTTCTGCGCGGACTAAAGGACGTCGAGGTTGCCGGGTGTGGCAAGCATTTCCCGGGACTGGGCGAGGGAAAGCTCGATTCGCACAAGTCGCTGCCGGTGGTGCATAAGAGCTGGAAGGCGCTCTGGGACGAAGACCTGCTTCCCTACCGCGAGTTGTGCAGGCAGTTGCCGTTCGTTATGGTGGCACACTGCGCATTTCCGGAGGTGACGGGAGAGGCGGTGCCCGCCTCGATCTCGAAGAAATGGATTACAGATGTGCTCCGCAAAAAAATTGGCTACAAAGGGCTGGTGGTTTCCGACGACCTTGAGATGGGCGGAGTGCTGAAGGTTGCAAGCATTGAAGAGGCCGCGGTGGGCACGGTTCAGGCGGGCGCAGATATGTATCTGGTATGCCACAACGAAGAACTGGTGCATCGCGCCTACGAGGCAATTCTGAAAGAGGCGGAGCGGAGCAGCCGATTCCGGACAAAGGTGGAGACGGCGGCACAGAGAATTCTTTCGGTAAAGCGGCGCTGGCCGTCCCTGACCAGGCGGATGGCGGCGGCTCCGGGCGAGGCAACGGTGAACCGGCTGCGGGAGAAGCTATGGGAGTTCAGTGAAGAGCTCCGCCTGACGACGAACGCGGAGATGGCAATGCCGATGGAGTAAGGGCCGGGAAATCTCATGAAAAATCGGGCGGTCTCAAAGAGCCGCCCGTGTCAGGATAATTATTGCAGTAAGACACCTTTATGGCAGCAGCATCTTGAGCGACGCGACAGAGCCTCCGGCCTTCTCAAACTCGGAGAGTTCCACGACGATCGGCTCAATGCCTTCTCTGCTAAGAATTTGCTCCAGCCGCGCTGTAAGCCGCGGGGTGATGTAGTAGCCATTCACGGCGACGCCGTTGCAGATGAATTGCAGCGCCTCTTCGCGGGTGACCTCGAACGTTTCGGCCCAGAAGCGCATTCGCGCCAGCGTCTCCGGAGCGAAAGCACCGGGATAGATCAGCAGGGCCTCAGGCGCGAGCGGAGCAAGACAAAGATTGAGATGGAAGAAGTGCGGATCGACCAACTCAAGCTTGCGTACCTCAAATCCCATCGACTCCATCAGCGGGGCAAACTGATCGACTGCGGCAGCCGTAGTGCGGTGGCCGAATCCGGCCCATATTGATTCCAAATCGGTGTTCCAGAGCAGGTCGCCAGCGCCTTCTAGAAACTCCTCACCTTCGAGTTCGAGATCGATAATCCGATAGCCATGCTGGGAATACCACCTGGAGAACTGTGCAACTTCATCAGAGCGGTTGCGATGCAGCATGCGCGATGGCACGGCAAAGGAGCGATCTTCGCGATCCATTCCTACAAAGGCCTGACTGGCGGTGAAGCACATGGTTTCCAGCTTCGGGCAGGGATCAACCAGCGAGACTGCGAGTCCAACCTGATTGAAGGCTGCACAAAGGTTGTCCCACTGCCGGAATGCGAGAGATAGATCGACGGGAGTGTCGCGGCGCGAGAAAGGGTTACCGGCCTCTGAGATGGCAAAGTACTCAGGCAGTGACATGAGCACGCGGGTGAGCAGTCTGGATTGAGTCCCACCCCGGTGCGCCGACCGCGATTGATTCATTAGCGCCTTATCCATGACGTCTCCTGCGGCTGTGTGGCTACCTGGCCACAATACAGCCGCGCCGAATGAACATGTCCCGTTAGCGCGCGAATCATAACTTCAGTGCTGGATCGAAGCGGTGAGCGAAGTCACAGGGGAACGTGTGCTGCACCACATCCTGATGGTTAGCGCGCGGGCGAAGGTTCCGCAGTGCGAAATGAAAAGGCGAGCGTAGAAGCAAGAGTCGAACAACCCCACATCCGCCGACGAAAGCAGATGCGGGGCATCAGATATCTACCCGACTGTTGCGGCTACTTTTTCTTGAGGCGCTCGAGGACAGCTCCGGCGACCAAGGGAAGAGCTACGGTGGCGTCGTCGAATACCTCGGCGAATTTGCCCCCTTCGGCGGGCGGGACGAACTTGCCCCAGGAGATTGCTTCGCTGTATGGCGAGCCGCTGAGTCCGCCCCAATGCACGGGCTCAGGGCAGATGCGCAGTCCATAGTGGTAGCGCTTAAGGGGAAGATCCTCGCCTCCGCGACGGTGCCGCAGTTCGATGTAGGGACCGAACTGCTGGGTCCAGTTGCGCGGTACTCCTCCGCCGATGGTGAAGATTCCGAGCCGTGTTTGAAGAAGATTCTTTTCTGCGAAATGGTCGAGATCGAGAAATGGATCGAAGCGGATGGGTTCGCGTCCCTGCTTGGCGCGCTTGCGGTTGTGCAGGGCTACGTCGAGTCCCATCTCGGAGTCAGTGAAGGCCGGGATGTAAACCGAGGCGCCCTTTTCGTAGGCGGAGCGCAGGATGCCGCGTCCTTCGGCGTGCTCGGAGAGGTATTTGCCGATGGCATGGGTGAACTTGTATGAGCAGAGGACTTCGGCGGCATCCCAGGCTTCCAGGATCTGGGCGACAATTGCTTCGACGAAGTTGAGATTAGTCTCCGGCTCCAGGGTGTCATAGACGCGGTTGTAGCCGGCTTCGTAGAGCTCGACGTCGTTCATCTTTTCATCCCAGACGAAGTGGGATTTGCCGGCGGCCTCGACGAGGCCGTGAGCCATGAGGGCTCCGGTGGAGACAATGGCCTTCACAATTCCGGCGTCGATCAGGTCGGAGACAACGAGTCCCTGCTTCGCGACGGTCATCGCGCCGCTGAGGGTCATGATGACAAAGGCATCGTTGTCGCGAGCCATGGCCTCAAGGACGTCGGCGGCATGCCCGATCTGACGTCCTGTGAAGGCGGTGCGGCCCATGGCGCGAACCAGATCGTCGACGGTGTGAATCTTGGAAAGGTCGAGGGGCTCGAGAGCAACGAGTTTGTCCGAGATAGGATCGTGCAGCTCGCGCTCGATGCCGGAGCCTTCGTCGGATGGATGACCATGATTGCCGTGATTCACTTACACACCTCTTGCGGATTTGGTTTGAGAGCTCAAGCATAAATTATGGCAATGAGGCGGGCAAGGAAAGCAAGGGTGCAGCGCGGCAATGGATAGAGAGAAAAAGGATTTTTCGCAGCTTGCAAATTCTTGAACCACGCAAGCAGGTTCCTGAACACCTTAGATTTTCGACTCTTGCTGCCGGAACTGCATCTTACTTGAACGCGTGTGCTCTGCATTCTACGGAATGGCCTCCGTGGAAAATTGATGAGCCAGGGGGTCGTTTATGCGCGCTGCCCGCGTTTTGTTTGTTGATGACGAGGCCAATCTCATTATCACGATGCCGTTGATTCTGCGGCAGCACGGATATGAGGTTACGGCCGTGGGATCGGTCAACGAAGCTCTGGCGCAGATATCGTCGACTCCGTTCGATGTACTGATTTCAGACCTGAACATCGGGCACCCTGGCGACGGATTCACCGTGGTCAGCGCCATGCGCCGGACACATCCGAGGTGCATCACGCTGATCCTGACCGGGTATCCAGGCTTTGACTCGGCACTGGAAGCGATCCGCAGCCAGGTGGATGACTACCTGATCAAGCCTGCCCCAATCCCAAATCTGATTAATCTGATTGAGCAAAAGCTGAAGAATCCAAAGTCGGGCCACACTGCGGCCAACAAACGCATATCCCAGATTCTTCGCGAGAACGTGTCCGAGATTACACAGCGCACGCTGCGAGAGTTGAAGGCCGACCCGCTGTGGGGAGCTTTACCAATTGCCGATGCGCAGCGGATTGAGTTCATCCCATACACGATTGAGGAGCTGGCGGCCATGTTGGAATCAGCCGAGCCAGAGCACGCCGCGGAAAAAGTGATTCAAAGTACGCGGGAGGCAAAACGGTACACGCCGGGGTACACGGCTCCGCAACTGGCGGCCAGCGTGCGGCTTCTGGAGCGTGCCATCTTCGATGTGATCCATGAGCACATGCTATCGCTCAATCTGAGCTATTTCATGTTTGACCTGAAGCGGCTTAATGACATCCTCGGCATTCAACTTGAGCACACGCTAACGGCTTACGAGGAACAGCGGAGCCGTCATGTGACAGGACAGGCCTAATCAGGCGGATGTGACCGCAGATTTCATCGTAAGAATACTAACGCTCAGCAAAACTTCAGTACATTGCACTACGCCACTAGGCGCAGCGAGCGGGTACAATCGAAGCCATCATGTCGTACCCAGCGGGTGTCTCCGAAAAAAATGTGCGCGTCTCGCAGCGAAGGCTGATTTGGCGCGCGGTGTTGGTGGTTCTTCTGCTCGCGGCGGCAATGGCCGGAGGAGCGTGCATGTGGTTCCGCGCGGCCGCACAGGCGGCGATGCCGGCCTTGGACGGAACGGTAGTGGTGAAAGGGCTTTCGGCTTCGGTCACGGTGGTGCGGGATGAGCATGGTGTGCCGAGCATTACGGCGCAGACGCTGGACGATCTGTTCTTTGCGCAAGGGTATGTGACGGCGCAGGACCGGCTGTGGCAGATGGACATGATGCGGCGCTATGCGGCCGGCGAGCTGGCGGCAGCACTGGGCAAGGATTATGTGAGCACGGACCGGGAGCAGCGCGTGCTGGGGTTGCGTGAGGTGGCCCAGCATTCGCTGGCTCAGGCGACACCCGAGGAGCGGGAACAACTTGACGCGTACGCTCGCGGGGTGAATGCGTACATCGCGGAGCATCGGCATGGGCTGCCGCTGGAGATGCGGGTGCTGCGGTATTTTCCGCGGGCCTGGACGGCGGAGGATTCGCTGCTGGTTGGCGCCTCAATGGCGGAGATGCTGAACCACGGAACCTATCTGGACGATTTGAATCGGGAGAAGATTCTGGCGCGGCTGGGGCCCGAGCTGACCGGCGACCTGTATGTGGAGAGCTCGCAGCGCGATATTGTGCCGGGCCACGATCTGGATGAGATTGAGCCGGCAGCGGGAGCGCCAGATACAGCACAGGAAGCTGCCAAATTGCCACTTGCAGAAAAACATTCGGCACGGAGACGGCGGCATCGGGCGGAGCTGGAGCGATCGGCGCCTGCAAGCATAGGCGCAGCTTCGATGGCCGCGACTTCGGTGGCGCGGGCAAGCTTCGAAATGATGGACCACACACGGCCGGGATCGAATAACTGGGTGATCAGCGGAGCGCACACCCAGAGCGGACGGCCTTTGCTGGCAAACGATATGCATCTGGCGCACCGCATTCCGAACGCATGGTACGAGGCTCATCTGAGCTGCGGCGACTTTGACGTTGCAGGGGTGACGCTACCGGGAGCTCCGTGGGTAATTGTGGGGCACAACCGGCGGATCGCCTGGGGCTTTACCAACCTGGGACCGGATGTGGAAGACGTGTTCGTAGAGAACTTCAACCAGCAGGGCGAGTATCAGACTCCGGAAGGTTGGCGGAAGCCGGAGGTGCGGCATGAGGTGATCCACGTGAAGCGAGGGCGCGACGTGGAGATGGATGTGCTCGTGACCCGGCACGGCCCGGTCATCTCACGCGAGATGAAGGGCGAGAATCGGCAGTTGGCGCTGAAATGGGCGCTCTACGACCGCGGACTGAGCCTGCCGTTCTTCGCTGTCAACAGCGCGCAAAATTGGGAGCAGTTTCGGGCGGCGTTTGGCCGCTTCAACGGGCCAGGACAGAACGTGGTGTACGCGGACGTGGAAGGAAATATCGGATACCAGGCGGCGGGGCTAGTTCCGCTTCGCGCCTCGGGCGACGGTTCGCTGCCGGTGAGCGGCGCGGATGACGCGCATGAGTGGACGGGATACGTTCCCTTCGAGGAAATGCCGAACGTGTACAATCCGCCATCCGGAATCATCGCCACGGCGAATGGGCGCGTCGCCTCCGACGGGTACAAGTATTCGATCACGAAGGAGTGGGAGTCGCCCTACCGCACCGAGCGGATTTACCGTGTGCTGCGGCAGGACAAGAAATTCACCGCCGCCGACATGCTGGCGTTGCAAACAGACGTACAGAGCGATCTCGACAAGTTTGTGGCGCAACGGATGGCGTATGCGGTGGACCAAACCATGGGGCCGAGCGCACGGGCCAGGAACGCGGCGGATATTCTTCGGCGCTTCGACGGCAAGCTCAGTATGGACTCGGCGGGGGCGGCGATTGAGCAACGGGCGCGCCAGTGGCTAACGCAGACTCTGCTGGAAAGCAAGCTTGGGGGCGATGCGCAGTCGTACCACTGGTTCATGAAAACGGTTTGGCTAGAGAACACGATTGCCTTCCGGCCCGCGCGCTGGCTGCCGGGGCAGTATCAGAGCTGGGACGCACTGCTGGCGGCAGCCGTGGATGCTGCGGTCAACGATCCGCAGGCGCCGCGAGAGTTGGCGAACTGGAAGTATGGGGACTATGCAACCGTGCAGATTGCGCATCCGATCTTTGGCCCGATTTTCGCCAATGTGCCGTGGCTGAAGAAATTCGCTTCGACAGAAAAACTGCCGCAATCGGGAAACGGGATCACCGTGAAGCAGGTGGGAAAGTATGCGCCCTCCGAGCGCTTCACGGCAGACTTTGCGGACTTGGATCAGTCCACCCTGAACATCGTCAATGGCCAGTCGGGAAATCTGTTCAGCCCGTACTTCAACGATCAGTTTGAGGCCTGGTACCGGGGAACGACCTTCGGCCTGCCGTTTAAGCCGGAGACGGTGGATCGGACGGCAGCACACCATTTGAGGCTGGTGGGCGAGTAAGCGGAGATCTGAAAGAGTTCCTCAGGCTTGCTCAGCCGCAGGCTTAGGATGCAGATACTTGCCATAGACCTGCTCTAAACATGTGGGACAAAGTCCGTGTGAGAAATCCACCCCGGTATGCTTGTGAAAATAATTGTCCACCTGCTCCCAGTATTCCGCTTCATTGCGAATCCGTTTGCATTGCGAGCAGATTGGGATGATGGCCTTCAGCGTCGAAATCTCCGTGATGTCTTCGACGATGAGCAACACCGCATTCGTACCCGCTTCGGGAAGCGGGCAGGTCGAAATCAACAGCTCCAACTCCGCCTTGCCTGCATCGGTTTGAACCTCGAATTTCATCCGCCGCTGAGTCGTTGAAAGCGCATCGAGACACTTGGAGACTGAGTTGCGAATGACGCAGCTCTTGCAGGCAGCGGATTTTCCGCAGCCTGCCGCCTGCGCACGCAGGCAGCCGAGAGCTTCTCCGCCCCGCCGCGAGCGGATCGCGTCTTTGGACAAGCCGAATACCTTTTCTGCGGCAGCGTTTGAGTCGAGAATACGGACATCCTCGTCCACGATGAACATGGGTACAGGAATGGCATTTAACAGATGGGCATACTGCAGCTGGCCGCGGTTGTTCATATTAGAAACCTCCTGCCGGAGCGTCGGGAACAATCCGCCCGATTGGTTCGTGATCGGTACGCTACAGCAAAAGTGCAGTACAGACAGTGATGGGCGTCACCAACGCATCTGGCCACGCTAAACCCGCAGAACGGCGGGTTAGCGTGGCCAGTAGCAATTTACCCTTGTTAATTCGTTAATCGATGTAGAGCACGTCCCAGCCCTGCCCTTTGATGTCGGTGCTGTACTGGGAGGTGATCGAGTTTCCACTCTGATCGTAGATGAAGAGCTGCCCGCCTTCGATGGTGTAGACCTCGCCGCTATTGGCCTGGAGCGAGATTCCGGTAGCGGCGCCCCTGGCGTTGGGCAGGAAGGCGGCGGTGCCGGTGGCGGGATTAACGATAGTGATGCAGCTCTGCACGCCGCAGCCCGTGACTGCGCCACCGTTGCCGCTGTAACCGGAAGCCACCCAGAAGTTTCCGTTGATGCTGCGAATCAATCCTGTCGTGCCGTTGGTAATTTGGATGGACGTAGAGGCGGTTCCGGCGGTCAGGTCGATAGTGGTGAAGAAGCCGTTCGGCACACTGTTTCCGCCAGCGTCAGTCAGATTGCCGGTGGAGCCGGCAACGTAGAGCTTGTTGGCAGTGAGGTCGATAAGGCCGATGTGGGCACCGGAGACCGTCCACTGATTTGCGACCGTGGCCGTGCCTTGGCGGATCACAGGCAAAAAGTTAGGCGGATAAGTGGTCGAGGTGGCCGGGGTGCACGGGGTGCTGGTGCTCGGTATGCAGTAGCTGATTGCGCCTGTTCCGGTGACGTCTATTTCAGTGACGTTGGGAGCGCCTGCGCCTCCGCATTCCGTGCCGCAGTTCAGGATGAAAGCCTTTGATCCATCGCTGGAGAAGAAGGCGGCGACGGGCTTCGACAACGGCAGGGGAGTTGCGATGTTGGCGGAGTAGGTTAGCGATAGGGAGGCGATCGGCGGAAATCCGGTGGCTGAATCGTTGGCGCTCAGATCCACCCAGTATGCGTTGTCATCACCATTGGTCGCGGCGGTATCGCCTTGAGTGAAGGCGAGCAGGTGCTTCTGCGCGGGGTCTATGGCGAGGTAAGTCACATAGGGGAACGGAATGGCGGTATTCAAACTGCCATCCGTCGCGTTGAAGCGGTTGATCGCGCCGGGCAGGTTCGGCGGGAGGCCGTTGGAGTAGTTGGGAACGGCGGCAAAACCGAATTTGTTATCGGTCGAGGTGACAAAGCTCCGGGTCAGTCCACCGAGATTGATCGTTCCCTTGACCGCCTCGAGGTTGTTGTTCAGCGAAGAGATGGAGTTGGAGCCGACATTATTGACGAAGGTCAAGGTACCGTCAGGCGAAGGCTGTAAATAGGTCGGCTGGGAGCCGCTCTTAAAGCTGAAGGCGGTGAGCCGGTCCTGGGCGGCGTCCATCACCTGAAGATCGCCCGAAAAGTAATTGCTGACCACGCTGCGATGAAGAAGACGAGTGACAGGTTTAAAAGGCTGGTCGCCAGAGCCGTTGTTGAAAGTGCTTTGACTGGTGGTATCAGAGCTGCCGCAGCCAGCCATTAGCATTGCGCCCAAAAGGGCCAGGATCAGTCTCGCTTGCTTCAATCAACGCACTCCGGACGATTATGGATTGTGAAGTTGCTGGAATGGCCGATTATAACATTGCGAGAGCTCGTTTACCGAGCACACGCCTATGGTAACGTTCGGGAAATGCTCTGAAATGAAGCTCTGCGATAATTCGACTACAGCTCTGCGATAATAAAGGTGAAGGGAAGAAA
This sequence comes from uncultured Acidobacteriota bacterium, assembly GCA_963787715.1. GTDB lineage: Bacteria > Acidobacteriota > Terriglobia > Terriglobales > Acidobacteriaceae > TOLSYN. The sequence goes on from CAWBEC010000002.1 coordinate 811,297, forward strand.
CGAATGTCATCTTTTCTCGAATGCCTGGGCCGTGGACCGGTGCTTTGCGACGGCGCTATGGGTACGCTCCTGTATGCCAAGGGTGTATTCATCAATCGATGTTATGACGAGCTGAACGTATCGCAACCGGATATGGTCGGAGCGATCCACGCGGATTATGTCAAGGCGGGAGCCGATGTCCTGGAGACAAACACCTTCGGCGCAAACCACTACCGTCTGCTGCGGCACGGCTTTGAGACTCGGGTGCGCGAGATCAACCGCGCGGGAGTACAACTGGCGCGGGCAGCGGCAGGGAAAGACGTGCTGGTGGCAGGCAGCGTAGGGCCGCTGGGGATTCGCATCGAGCCGCTGGGCAAGGTCGCACGCGAAGAGGCGCGCGCCGCCTTCCGCGAGCAGATCGAGGTGCTGGCAGCTGAGGGCGTGGACCTGATTCTGCTGGAGACGTTCGGGTCTATCGATGAGTTGCACCAGGCAGTGCTGGCCTCGCGCGAGGCGGCGCCGGAGCTTTCAATTGTGGCGCAGGTGACGATTGACGACGAAGGCAACGCACTGGACGGCACCGAGCCGGAGGTTTTCGGCAGACGGCTGACGGATTTCGGCGTGGACGTGATGGGGTGCAATTGTTCGATTGGACCGGCGGCGATGCTGGACACCATGGAGCGGCTGCGCCGGGTGACTTCCCTGCCCCTGGCGGCGCAACCGAACGCGGGTATGCCGCGCAACGTGGAAGGACGTAACATTTATCTTTGTTCGCCGGAGTACATGGCGGAATATGCGCGGAGGTTCGTGGCGGCCGGGGTGTCGCTGGTGGGCGGCTGCTGTGGAACCACTCCCGAGCACATTAAGGCGATGAAGTTGGCGCTGCGTGCGGATGTGGCGCGTGCATCATCGTTTCACGTAGCGGTGGCTAACCCGACCGTACCGCCGGAGGTGAAGCCGCTGGCCGAGCGCTCCAGGCTGGGACAAAAGCTGGCCCAGGGCGAATTCGTGACCATGGTGGAGATTGTGCCGCCGAAGGGGAACGATCCGGCGAGAGAACTTGCAGCTGCGAAGTATCTCCGCAGCGTTGGCATTGACGCGGTAAATATTCCCGATAGTCCTCGTGCTTCAGCGCGAATGAGCAACCAGGCTCTGTGTACTTTGATCGCGAGCGAGTGCGGCATCGAGACCGTTCTGCACTACACCTGCCGCGACCGGAACGTGCTGAGCATTCAGAGCGATCTGCTGGGAGCCAGCGCACTGGGATTGCACAATCTCATTTGCATCACGGGCGACCCGCCGAAGCTGGGGAATTATCCGGACGCAACCGCGGTCTTCGACGTGGACGCGATTGGACTGGTGAACATTGTTCACAACCTGAACCTCGGAGTGGACGTCGGCGCCAACCCGATTGGCTCGGCGACATCGTTTGTGATCGGAGTGGGCGCGAATCCGGGAATCACAGACATCGACGAAGAGGTGCGCCGCTTTGAGTACAAGTGCCAGGCGGGAGCACACTTTGCGGTCACTCAGCCGGTCTTCGACATGCGCCTGCTGGAGGAGTTCTTGCGTCGGGTGGAGCACTGCCGGATTCCGGTGATGGCCGGTATCTGGCCGCTGACCAGCGTGCGCAATGCGGAGTTCATGCGCAACGAACTCAGGGTCTCGGTTCCGGATGCGATCCTGGCCCGGATGGCGGCGGCAGGCACGAGCGAACAAGCTCGCGCCGAGGGCGTGCTGATTGCGCGCGAGATGCTGCTGGAGGCGCGCGGCATGGTGCAGGGCGTACAGGTGAGCGCGCCACTGGGCAAATTTGCAGCGGCGGTGGATGTGATCGAGGCGCTGGGGCAGCGGTCGGAGAAGGCTTAGAGATTGCGGATACTGTTTATTGGGGACATATTTGGACGGCCCGGGCGGACGATCGTGCGCGAGCATCTGCCGGCGCTGGTCAAAGAGCACGCGGTCGATCTCTGCATTGCCAACGGAGAGAACGCGGCGGGCGGATTTGGGCTGACGCCGCAGATTGCCGAGGAGTTTTTCGACCTCGGCATCGACGTGATTACCACCGGAAATCATGTATGGGACAAGCGCGAGTTGGTGGAGTACTTCAACGCCGCGGTCGATGAGCCTTACAGTCCGGCGCGGCGGGTGCTGCGTCCAGCGAACTATCCGGCGGGAACGCCGGGAGTGGGGATGTATGAGGGTTCGACCCGCGCCGGCGTTGCGTATGCGGTGATGAATCTGCAGGGGCGGGTGTTCATGGCGAACATCGATGACCCTTTCCGTGTCGCCGACCGCCTGTTGGAATCGATTACCGCGAAGGTGATCTTTGTCGACATGCACGCCGAGGCGACTTCAGAGAAAATTGCGCTGGGCTGGTATCTGGACGGGAGGGTGACGGCCGTGGTTGGGACGCATACGCATGTTCCGACGGCGGACGCGCGGGTGCTGCCGCAAGGCACCGCGTACCAGACCGACGTTGGGATGACAGGGCCTTATGACAGCGTGATCGGGGTACAGAAGGAACAGATCCTGCAACGCTTTTTGACCAGCCTTCCGGCGCGCTTCGAGGCTGCCACCAATGACGTGCGCTTCTGCGCGGCGCTGGTGGAGTGCGACGAGCAGACCGGACGGGCGAGCAGCATTCAACGCATAATGCTGTATCAGGATGGACGCGCCGAAATCGGAGAATGCGGACAGAGAAGCAGTCGAAAGTAAGAGCAAAGATGGGCCCAGGTCATATCGTCCCGACGGGCTCAAGGGGAACGCGGCTTTGACGAGAGCATTCAACTGGCGGGAATTTGATGCCTATCTGTTCGACATTGACGGCACGCTGCTGAACTCGCGCGACGCGGTTCACTACGAGGCTTTCCTGAATGCAATGCGGGAGCTCTACGGGCGCGCGGTGGGGCTGGATGGAGTTGCGGTTCACGGCAGCACGGATCCTATTATTCTGCTGGACGCGCTGGAGCAGTCGGGAATCTGCGAGTCGGAGGGGCGCGCCGCGCTCTCCGCAGCGATGGCGCGGATGTGCGCTGAGGTTGAGGCGCGGGCCGAAGAACTGCGTCCGGAGCTTTGCGGAGCGGTGCCGAAGCTTCTCGTAGAGCTGAAGTCCCTGGGAAAGCTGCTGGGAGTGACCAGTGGAAACGTGGAGCGAATTGGCTGGGCCAAGCTGAAGGCAGCCGGTATCGGCGAATACTTTTCGTTCGGCTCGTTCAGCGACCGCAATGAGACGCGTACGGAGATATTCCGGTGGGGCGCCGAAGAGGCTCGGCGGCGGCTGGGCGGCGAGGCGCGAGTGTGCTTTGTGGGCGACACTCCAGCCGACGTGGCGGCGGCCAAGGCATGCGGCTTTCCGGTGATTGCAGTGGCTACCGGCATCTTTTCCCGGGTGGAGCTCGCCAAGGGCGAGCCGGAGATGTGCATCCCGGATTGCGAAGCCTTGTGGAGTTCCGCGGAATGAACGGAATCCGGTAGAATTCGGGTCATGGTTGCTGCCATCCTGCTGGCTTTGCTGCTGATTCCAGGCTCTCTGTTTTCCCAGCAGACGGCTGCGAAGAGTACGAGCGTGCAATCCTGCTCGGATTACGAGCAGGGCTTCCCTTCCTGCGGAATCCCCGAAACAGACCAGAACAAAGCAAACAAAATCTTCCACCACGGTGAAAAGCTGGCTCGCAAAAAGCAGTTTGACCTTGCGCTCGCGAAGCTGAAAGAGGCGCGCGCGATCTCGCCGCGCGAGAGAATCTACGCGTCGGCAGAAAGGGCGATCCAGGAAAGGCTGGCCGGCGAAGAGTTGCGCAAGGGCAACCAAGCGATGCTGGCCAATGATGTGAACGCCGCGGTGGCAGCATTTCGGCTGGCTGTCGAAATCGACCCGGCGAACGAATACGCGCAACAACGTCTCCATGACGCATTGCCGGCTCCCGATGAGATTGGCGCCGCGCAGTTCCGCCCCGAGCTGGGAGAAACGCGCCTGGAGCCTAAGCCTGAAGTGCATAGCTTTGAGTTCAAGGGAAGCTCTCTACAGGCGCTCGAAGAATTCGCAAAGTTGTTCGGCATTACTGCCGTTCCGGACCAGGGACTAACGGCGCGAAATGTGCGCATCAAGTTGGACGACGTAACTTGGGAGACGGGATCGCAGATTCTGCAGCGGGTCTGCAAGGTGCTGATGATTCCGCTCGGTGAACACCGGGTGCTACTGGCAAATGATACGGAGGAGAACCGGCGCGACCTGATGCCGATGACCCTTCGCACCTATTATTCTTTGGGTGGAAACACGCCCCAGGAACTGACCGAACTAACGAACTCTCTGCGCATCCTCTTTGACCTGCGATATATCACGTCGGACGCCTCACAGGGCACCATCGTGATTCGCGCGCCGCAGCAAACCATAGACGCGATTACAACTTTTCTGGAGTATCTGCGGGACGACCAGCCCACGGTGATGCTGGAAGTAAAGGTCTTCCAGATCTCAACCACGTTTACGCGAGACCTTGGAATTTCGGCGCCTACGGAATTCACGTTCTTTAACGTGCAATCGGAGATCAACAAGCTGGTAACGAGCGGCAGCTTTCAGCAGATCGTGGCGGCGCTGATGGCCAGTGGACAGACGGTGAACGCAACCACCATTCTCGCCGCATTGCTGGCATCATCCTCCTCAACGGCTTCCAGCGTGTTGACGCAGCCATTCGCTACCTTCGGAGGAGGACTGACGCTGACTGGGGTGACAGTTCCAGCCGTCTCGGCACATTTTTTGGACAATAATTCGCTGGCACGTACTTTGGATGACGTACTTTTGCGATCGGAACACGGACAAGCCGCGACCATGAAGGTGGGCGAGCGCTATCCAGTAGTCAGTACAACATTTTCTGCAAGCAGCCCCGCAACGAGCCTGCTGTCATCGCTGGGAATTTCCACAACGGCTACCGCAACATCCACTCCTACGCCTCAGTTTTATTACGAAGATCTGGGGTTGGTTCTTAAGGCGACGCCCCAGGTGCACGGTAAGCTGATCAGTCTGGACTACGATCTGACCTTGCGAGCCCTGGGCGTCACCGAACCCAACGGGCTTCCGGACATCACCAATCGCGAGATGAAGGGGACGATCAGCACAGAGGACGGGGACGCAGTGGTGGTGGCTGGACTGGTTGACAGGAGCGAGATGGCCAGCATTAACGGAATCCCAATGATCTCAGAAGTTCCCGGACTCGGCGAGGCATTTTCCGTCCACACGAAGCAGGTGACGGCCGACGAGTTGTTGGTAGTAATCAAGCCGCACATCACCTCAGAACGCACCCACGGAGGCTCCTACATTCTGTTCCCCACCAACGTTCCGAAGTAGCTTCAGTGTAACGAAGCCGATCACCTCTGACCTACCTCCGGCAGCGGTACCGCCACTCCCCCGTCCATCTTCGGAATCCCAAAGTGTCCACTCAGATGCAGCAGGTCGAGCGGGCTGATCGACCCTGACAGCGAGACAAAGTTCAACTGCCGCGCACCCACATACAGCACCGCTATATCCCGAATTGCCGCCTGATCGAGGCGAACCCACAGGTCGGTCGTCAGTCCCATATCGCCCTTGTGCTTACTGACCAGGTGCTGCCAGCCAGCTTCGCGATACTCCTGGATGATCGAGTCCATGGCCGCTGGATCGAAGGAGATCACGCCCGGAAAGCGGAAGCTGTGCACGGAAACTCCGTTCACACCCAGAATCACCCTGCGCAGATCTTCGTTGTCCTTATCCAGCTTTGAGGCCAGCACCAGCATAGAGTGGTCCAGGGTGAACTCCGTGCGCGAGCTTGCATTCTGGCCCAACAGCGTAATCCCCTCGGGAACCCACTCCTGTGGCAGACTGCGCGAGGCAGCCCGGGGCTGCGGCGCAGTTTGAGATGGCGCTGCGGACTGCGGCGGAGCTTGCGATGGATCGGTTGCCGACGGAGGAACCGGCGGTGGCAGAGGTTGGGTTTGATCCTGAGCCAGTGCGGCGCTCAGCAAACCGCAGGCAAGCAATGCCGGGACAAAAATTCGCGAGAGCCTCATATTCGCCTCACAAGGTATGCAGCGTGGCCAGCCAGCCACGGCCGTGGATTTCATTCTAAAAACCCGCGCAGGCACGAAATGTTTCTTGGAGAGCAGAAGAGAAAATCAAACAAAAAAAGTGCCCGCCATTCCGGCGAGCACCTCAGAGATTGATATCGAATGGCTCGTGTTTAGAAGGCCCACTTCATCACGGATGCTCCGCTGGTAAATCCAGCGCCAACCGAGGCGATCAGCAAAGTGTCTCCCTTTTTCAGCCGTCCGGTCTCGACTGCCGTTGTCATCGCGAGTGGAATCGTTCCGGCCGTGGTATTGCCGAAGTCTTCCACGTTGATGATTACCTTCTCCCGTGGCATCTTCAGGCGGTCGGCAGTCGCGGTGATGATCCGCTTATTGGCCTGGTGAGAGATAAAGCAGTCAATATCGGCGCCGGTCAGGCCGTTTTTGGCCAGCACACGCTCGGTCATCTCCGCCATTTTTTTCACCGCATACTTGAAGACTTGCTGTCCATCCTGATGAACATAATGCATCTTCTTGTCCACGGTCTCATGCGAAGAGGGGTGCAGGCTTCCGCCGCCGGGCATGCAGAGGTAATCCCCGCCGTAGCCCTCAATCTGGTGGACAAAGTCGATAAAGCCCAGGTCTTCGCCATCTTCCGACGGCTCCAGAAGCACCGCGCCTGCGCCGTCGCCGAAGAGAATGCAGGTTGTACGGTCGGTGTAATCGATCATCGACGAATTCACGTCGGCGCCGATCACCAGTACTTTTTTGTGCGCGCCGCTTTCGATAAGCTTCGCCCCGGTGGTCAGGGAATAAACGAAGCCCGAGCATCCAGCGGAGATATCGAATCCCCACGCCTGGCGAATATCGAGTTTCTTCTGCACCAGGCATGCCGTGGAGGGATACATCATGTCCGGGGTAACCGTGCCGACGATGATCGCCTCAACGTTGCTCAAGTCAATGTTGTGCCTGGCGACTAAATCGCGCACAGCCCCCACCGCCAGATCGCTTGCACCCACACCAGGGTCGACAATATGCCGCTCACGAATTCCAGTACGCTCCAAAATCCACTCGTTCGAGGTAGCGACCATCTTTTCCAGATCGTCATTGGAGAGAACGCGTGGAGGTACAAATGAGCCCAGAGCCGTAATTTTGGCCCGAATCTTAGTGTTCAACTTCCTACTCTCCGCTGGTCGTGATCTGCCAATTGTCGCCCACCGCGCAAGGAATGTAAACCGCTCTCGCCGAGGCCCTCGAAGCGGCTCTCGGCCGAATTTCCTCCTCTCGGCCGGTCGACGGGCGGGCGGTGCTTGCGTACAGCTTGTATTCAGCGGTGTTAGCGAGGCCAAAATGCCGGGCGCTGATTCGTTTGCGCGAGTGGATTTTCGCAGGGAGGAATATTGTGAGTAGCTCTTAGCGCAGCACCAGCCAGACCAGCGCGGCGATCGCCGTCCAGACCGCGATCGAGATAGCAACCGCAACCGCCAATCCGCTCAGCGCGGAGTTGCGCGGCTTGGCACAACCTTCGAACGCCTCCGCGTCGCGCTGGGCTGTCGGTCTATCGCCCTGGGATGCCACGCAGACCGTGCTTTCAGTCGCCAACTCCTCGGCCATACCCGGCCGCAGCTCGGAGCTTTCCTTCTGCATTGCGTTTACCCCTGCGGCAAGCTTCTCCTAAAACCGGCGAGGCTAGAAGCGCAAACAGCTCTCCCGCGGGGGTGGGGGTTTCACAATGGAACTAATTTCAGTTCGGGAATTTGCAGGAGGGCTTACAAACAGCAGCAGCGATCCAAGAACAATCAAAAACAACGCGGGCCAAGAACAATAAAGCCGGACACCGGAAACTCACTGCGCATGAGACGGCCCGTTACCGTTGCTTCCTTCCGGACCTGGCGGGATTGGCGGGGTTTCATCGCGTAAGACCGATGTCCGACCAGATTCGATACTACCACGTCCGTTTTTATCCTTCACCCCTGCGATTGAGGAAAACTCTGCCGCCTCCGGTGTGCTCCACTATACTGATCTCCGGAACTTACTCCGACCCCGGAACCCTGGATGTCCTCTGTCCCCACATCCCGCCCTGTGCCGCAGGAGATCGAGCATCTGTTCCAGATCTCGCTCTTCCTGCTGGTTGTCACCGGATTTGCCACACTAGCCTCGACCGGCAAGATGGATTTGGGCAGCGTGATCTTCGTTCTCGCCGCGCTCATCTTGCGAGGCGTTCTACTGCTGCGGGACCAGCCGTTTGTCATTCCGCGGCGCGTCACCTCCTGGCTCGCCATAATTTATTTTCTGCTCTTTTTTGTTGATTTCTTTCTATTCTCAGCCCGCGATTGGGTGACTCCCGCGGTCCATCTCTCTCTGTTTGTAATGTGCGTCAAGCTCTTCGCGGTGGAGCGCGAGCGTGACTATGCGTACCTGGCGGTACTTTCGTTTCTGATGGTGCTGTCGGCGGCCATCCTCACTGTGGATTCAGCTTTTCTCGCGGCCTTTGCTCTGTTCATGGTTCTCGCAGTTTTCTGCTTCATGGCTATGGAGTTGCGCCGCTCTTCAATGGCGGCCCCCAATACGGCGGCGCTTTTTATTCCGGGCAGACTTACCCGCCACCGGGCCATATCGCCGATGCAGAGGCTCTCGGGCTCGCTGGCCCGCACGGCTGCCGTGATGGTTGCCGGAATACTGGCTACTTCGGTGATCCTCTTCTTCGCAATGCCGCGCATCGGCGGAGGATATCTCTTCCGCGCCGCCCAAACTGACGCAATCTCTACAGGCTTTTCCGATTCGGTCAACCTGGGCGAAATCGGACGCATTCAGCAATCCTCCGAAGTGATCGCGCACATTCACATCAACGGCGACACCACGGGCAATCGCCAGATTCGTCTGCGTGGCGCGGTGCTCACCGTCTTCGACGGAAATCGCTGGAGCAATCCTCACCACGAATCCAGTGTGCTCGACCGGGGCCAACTCTCAGACCGTGTCATCGAGCGACGTGAACACCTTCGCCTTGCGCGGGGACGACAGCTCGACCTGATCCGCTACCGGATTCTGATGGAGCCCCTCAATACCAGCGTCATCTTTACGATTCCCACTGCTCAGGCTTTGTTTGGCCCCTTTCACATGATCAGCATCGACGAGGATCAGACCTTTCATAACCTCGACAACGAACGCACCGTGACCTCCTATGAGGGCGTCTCAGATGTTTCTTCGCCGCTGCCCACAAGCCTGAACAAGCTCCCCGGCGACACGCCATCTTCCATTCCGGACCGCTATCTGCAGCTCCCTCAGAGCCTCGACCCGCGCATCCCGGAGCTCGCGCGCAAGCTCACCGACGCCGAGCGCTCCCCCTATCGGCGCGCCCTTGCCATTGAGCGCTATCTCTCGACCCAATATGGCTACACACTTCAGCTTCCCTCGCAACCGCCGGTGGACCCGCTTGCCGACTTCCTCTTTCACCGCCGCCGCGGACACTGCGAGTACTTTGCCTCTTCGATGGCTGTGCTGCTGCGCACCGTAAATATTCCATCGCGCATCATCACCGGCTTCCACGGCGGAGAGTTCAACCAAATTAATGCCACTTACATCGTCCGCGCTCGTGACGCGCACGCCTGGGTAGAAGCCTACATTCCAGGGGCCGGATGGCTCGCCTTTGACCCTACGCCTGCCGGTAACGGTCCGGCGCCAACCTTGTGGAGCCGCTACCAGCTCTACCTGGATGCGGCGCGCGAGTTCTGGCGTGAGTGGATCGTCAACTACGACGTCGCACACCAGCAGGTTCTCGCCATCGCCAGCGTGCGCCACACCCGAAACGGCTTCGCTGACATCCGGCTCTGGACGGCCCGCCAGTATAGGCGCATGTTGCAAATGGCAAGGCATGCACATCGAGTCGCCACCCACGATCCCAAGCTTCTGCTCGAACCCATTCTGATCCTGTTGGCCTTAGTCGCGCTGGTCGCAATACCGCTCGTCGTGCTTCACCTGAACCACCGCTGGCGTATAGCTTCCCCGAGTTCGGCCGCCGCGATTTTCTACCTCCGCATGACCCGCCGTCTCGCCCGTGAGGGATATCGCCGGGCAACGGCGCAGACCGCGTCCGAGTTCGCCGCCTCGATCGGTGACCCGTCGCTGCGTGAGGCCGTTCTCAGCTTCAACACAGCCTATGAGCGGGCACGCTTTGGGCATTCCGAAGCGGCGGTGAAGAATCTTCCGGCTCTATTTGATCAAGTTCGCCGCGCGCTCGTCCGAAGCTGACCTCCTGCAACGATCCCATTTTAAAATTAGCTCGATCTGTCCTGTTACGAAAGGACTTCACCTTGGTCGTAAATCTTCCGTCACCTTTGTGCAGTAAGGCAGGTGACCTATGGCAAACTCAAGGTTTTCCGGGCTTTGCAACATTCTCTTTCGGAGCAATCCTGTCCCAATGTTTCTGTACGACGGCGGCTCGCTGCGCATCGTGGCGGCCAATGAAGCGTCACGTGCAAAATACTGCTACACGTTGAAAGAGTTCCGATCCATGACTGTCCGTGACCTCTCCCCGTACGGAGCGCCTGACGTACCCATCCCGGGGTCTTGTTCACTTTGCACGCACCTCTCCAGGAGCGGAAAGCAGATTCCAGTAAACGTCTGTGTGGTGCCCTTCGTCTGGGGCCGACACAACCTCTGTCTAATGTCTGCCGTGGATGCCTCGGCGTGGAGCAGAACCGATTTGAGGCTCGTCGGCTCCGAGGAGATCCATCGCTCGCTGGTAGAGGAGTGCCCCTTTGGAATCTATCGTTTCAACCTCACCACCGCATGCTATGAACAAGCCAATCCTGCGCTGCTGCAACTTCTGGAATACAGTCTGGATGATTTTTGCTCTAATTCCAGTCCCATAATCTATGTAGATACTGCGGACCGTCAGAGGCTGCTGGCTCAGTTGCAGGCCTCTGGCAGTGTTCGCGACTTTGAGACCCGCTTGCGCAAAAAAAATGGCGGCATCCTCCGCGTCTCCATCTCCGGATATCTATGTACCAACGCCGAAACCGGGCAGCAATACGTTCAGAGCTATCTCCGGGATATCACACGTGAGCGCGAGCTTGAGGAAAAACTCCGTCAGTCCCATAGCCTGGAGGTGGTAGGTCGCCTCGCCGGTGGTGTTGCCCATGACTTCAACAACATCACCCAGTCGATCAGCCTCTCCTGTGAACTTGCGCTGCAAAGGCAACCGGCCCCAGAGATTCAATCGAAACTCAAGGACATCATGAAGCAGAGCGCGCGCGCAGCCGAAATCACACGTCAACTGCTCGCCTTCAGCCGGCGCCAGCTTCTCCAGCCGCGCACCGTCAACCTAAACGACTGCGTTCGTAACGCGCTCTCCATGGTCACACGCGCCGTAGGCCCCGAGGTCGCCGTCGAGTTGAATCTCGATGACGCCGTCAAGCCGATCCTGATCGACCCCGACCAACTCGCCATCGTTCTTTTGCACCTGGCCGACAACGCACGTGCCGCAATGCCCAAGGGAGGTCAATTGCGAATCTCCACCGCCAGTTGGCCAGCCGAGCCAGACGCGGTGAAAAGGAGTTTGTCCGCCCCCTGCGCGCTTCTCACTGTCTCTGACACCGGCGTGGGGATGGATGAAAAGGTCCTGGCGCGCATCTTCGAGCCATTCTTCTCTACCAAGAGAACCACGCTCACCGCCGGCCTCGGTCTCTCCACCAGTCACGGCATCATCTCGCAGAGCAATGGTCGAATCGAATGCGAATCCAGTCCCGGACAAGGCACCACCTTCAGCATCTACCTGCCGCTGGCCTCTGCCCGGTAAGAAAGATTTTAAACCGCACGCGTTAAAGATGAGCGATGAAAACGCCGATGTGCAGTACAACCCCAGAACCGTAGGAGATACAGATGGTACCTGCAAAAACCGACGTCAGGTGGAAGAAGGTGGTCACCGGGGAAATAGAGCTGCGCAGCACGCTCTTAGGGATGAACATGTTCTTGACCAATTCTCGGATGAATTATAGAAACAATCCCTCTCCCGTGAATCTTGAGCAAATTGCGGATCACATTCACGAGTTCTTCGTTAGATCTGAAGGCATGTACGATGCCGAGCTTAAACAAATCACCGGATAAGGATCACCCCTATGCTTTGTTCGATTAATGATGTTCAGAAACAGATCGCGACCGGCAAGCCGCTGCTTCTGGCTGGAAGCGAGTCGGCTCTGTCGCAGCTCTCCAATGGCAATTGGATTGGAGGGACGATCCCCTATTTCATGGCCGCGCAGGGTGGCACTTGTTCGGAGGACTCCGTCTTTGTCAACGAAGTTCCCGACGGCGCCTTGGGTGTTCAAATCGTTGAGTACACGGTGGAGACCTTGCCCTCCATCTGCAAGGATGCACCGGAGAATGGCTTCTCCTTTGCCATCGTGCCATCCGGAAGCCTGGCGCACAAAGCTTATGCGCAAGATGCTCCAGGCTATGAAGGGATGTACCTGAAACCGGTCATAGGATGGGTTTCAGGCGTACTTCTTTCCGATCTCGGAACCCAGCGACCGAAAGTCTTCAACGGCCGGAGCGGCCACAGTTGCTCGAATTGCGTGGTCGTGATGCATGTTGAACTTCAACCGGCAATGCGAGCCGACCTGGATATTGTGAACATCTTCAAACCGGGAACGGGAGACACAATAAGCTTCGCCTCCTCAGGATTCAGTGCAGGTGATTGCCTTGTGAACGGAAAGCCGACGAATCTGGCCAGGCACATCGCAAGTACTCAAACGGATACTCGCCTTCCACTTACCGCCGACTACAACGGCAGCATCGTAAATGTGAGTGTACAAAGCGTGGATGAGGCGGGCGGGACGGTAAACTTTTATGCTCCGGTTTTCAGCGGAGTTGAATACAAGTTTGCCGCGCCAGTTCCCGATTATGTCGCTGCCTTCAACGCCGCGATACCTTCGAATGGTGGGCATTCGAATGGGAGTTCATCTGCGTTCTCCTGCAATTGCATTCTCAACTACCTGTACGGCGACCTTCAAGGCAAACACACAGGGTCAATTACTGGACCGATTACATTTGGCGAGATTGCTCACCAGCTTCTGAATCAAACGCTGGTGCGGCTGTTGATCCGAGATGTCGCTTCCTGAAGTAGAGTTTCTGACCTAATCCTCAGCTCTGAAAACGGAAAAGGCGCGGCCCTTGAAGCCGCGCCTTTTACTCAGCATCCTAATGATTCCTTTTTACCTGAACCATGTACTTTCTCGATAGCAGAGTCTCAGTTTCTCTTCAAAAACCGGCTGCGATGTCGTGTGCGGAGGCCCTCCGGCACTTCATCTGTCTTGAGAAAACTAAGTGACCCGTCCACTTCGAGGACTCCGACTGCAACTTCAGCGATACACCCTATCCCATGCTCACGCAGCGCACGCATTACCTCGTCCACCGTCAGGTGTTCGCGTTTCAGGTGGTCCATCACGAGCTGGCCGTCGTGGATCAGCAGCGAGGGCGAACCCTGCACCATTCTCCGGAAGCCGCGATTTACGCCACTCAGCCATCCAACCAGGAAATTCAGACCAAGCAGAACGGTGGCCGCCACGGCTCCGCCCATCAGCGACGTATCCGGTCCCGTCATTGCGTTCTGCACTGAATTGCTCAGCAGCAACAACAGCGTGAGATCGAACGGAGTCATCTGTCCCACCTCGCGCTTGCCGGTCAAACGCACTCCGACCAGCACCAGCAGATACACCGCTCCGGTGCGCGCAACGATCTGCCAGGCTGTCCACCAGCTTGTAAACATAGCTCTCCGGTCCAGTAAATCCGCTGTTATTTCGGGGTTGCAAGATAACCGGAGATTTCCTGCTTAGTTACGTTGAACACCACCACCTCGTAGAGCTGTCTATCGCGGCCGGTATAGAACTGCAACGGTTCGCCAAGGTTGCGATCTTTCTTTTCAATCGTGTGATCATCCGCGTAGACATTGAGAGTGAAGCGTGATTTCTTGGGGTCCGTCTTTTTCAGCTCCAGGCTGACGGTGGAAATTGGGCTGCGCTGCTTCTTTCTCAGCGTGAATTCAAAGTAGTTGCGGTCGCCCTTGTGTTTCAGGAACTCCAATTCATCGTGACTTTTCGCAATCAGGCCGCTGTGTACATTCAGGTCGCCGATGGCGGTCTCAAGTTTCGCCTTGGTCGCGGCAAGGTCGCTGCGGGTGCTGGCGATATCGCTCTGCGCGCCGCCTAGTTCGGTCCTCACTCCGTTGACCGTCGAGTTCACGTTAGCCACTTCTTTGTTTGTTTCCTGCTGCTGAGCCGCGAGTTTAGCGGCTGCGCGCTCCTGCTGTGCTTTCAGTTCAGCCGTCCGCTTGCTCAGCGTTTCTTCCGTCGAGCCGACCTTGGAATCGAGGGCCTGCATTCCGGCTTCAACGTTCTTGTTGGTCAGGTGAAGTTTATCTTCGATCACCTTTGATTCTGCGCTCTGCCGCGCCGCACCGGCCTCAAGAGAACTCACGCGACCGCGAAGATCGACGATGAGATAAAGCGCGACTGCAAACAATAAGACGATAACGATGGCCGCTGTGATCGCGGCGGCGCCGCTTCGTCTCTCGACAGACTGAATCTCGATAGTCTCGGGCATGATGGGCTCCTGAAGAAGAAGAGTTTAGCTTCTCAGATTGTTCCAGCGTGCCTGCGGCATGTCAAACGTGGACCTTACTTCCATCAAGCCGATTGAGTATTAAGAAGTAATAAATTAAGAAATCCTGGCCTGAACTGCACAGTTTGGTTCATATCGTGCATCAGCACACGTTAGAAGAGCTGTGGTGTGCTCCATCTGTTCAGTATCAGACACAGGCCATCTCAGGGCGAGACGGCATCTTCGGCACTCGGGAAGCAGCTTTGGCAGCGTGGCAGCGGCAGACCTCTTTTGGGAAACTCGGTGCAGCAATTGGGCCGCTGCTTACATAGCTGGGGAAAGTGAATGAAGCAGATTCGACTTTTATTATTGTTTGCACTATTCGCAACGGCCCTGGGGATGAAACCCCAGAACCAGACCACGGTTACGGCCCCGGCCGATAATCCGGAAACTACAACGGTGGTCGTGAAGCCGCAACCGCTACCGTCGCCCGTGAGGATACTCACCCCCACGACCGGACAGACGCTTACGTTGGATTATGTGCATCTTCGCTTTGAGTTGGCGGTTCCCGCCCTGAGCGGAGAGCCGAATTTCCTGGTACAACTCGATGCAAAAGATCCGATCAATACCACTGAAACCGATTACACCTTTTCCGATATACAGCCCGGGAATCACACCATCCGGGTGACGCTGGTGGATGCAAACAACGTTCCCATTGAGGGTGGTACCGCAACCGTGCAGTTCAAGGTGCAATCTCAGCAGCCTGCACAGAATGACGGCCCAGGCAGCGCGATACATCACCCCAGTCCAGCTGGCCGAACTCTCGCCGGCGCTGCTCCATCCGAGCCGATTCCCCCCGAGTTGCGTAACGATGGAGATCCCTGCCTGCCAATGGCCGGCAGCCCATTGCCTTTGCTGTCGCTGATCGGCTTCGGGCTGCTGATTGGCGGCGCCGCGCAAGCCATGCGCATGCGGTGAAGCTCAGCAATATTCCAATTCCGGTGTGTGTTTCTGCGATATTATGCCGCATCTATTATTGTGTTAATTTGGCGCGAAAGCTGCGACCTCGGAGAATAGAGCCTTGTCACCTTTTATACCGGCACGCGCCAAATGTTTGAAAGTGATTGAACGTTACTTTGCTCCTTTGCTTGTGTTTTCCGGCATCGGCGTTCTTGGCTACGCGGGCTTTCAATATGGTGTGATGATCTATCAGCAGCGCCACTTGCAGACGATATGGCGTTGGCAACAGAAACCCGGCCATGGCTCTGCTTCCCGCGCTGAATACGGCGGCCTCACTCGAATCAGCATTCCGAGCATCGGCCTTTCCGCGGTGATCGTGGAAGGCACGGATATGTACTCGTTACTGATCGGGCCGGGACACTTGACCGGCACGGCCCAGCCCGGAGAATCAGGCAATGCCGTCGTGAGCGCACACCGCGACACATTCTTCCACAGCATCAGGAAGCTGGTTCCAGGCGACCACATATTGGTCGAGCGCAATGGTCGAACGTTTACCTACTCAGTCGAGGGATTCAGAATCGTCAAGCCCAACGACATTTCAGTGACCGGCCCCACCAACGATAGCCGGCTCACACTCATCACCTGTGATCCCGCCTATTACATAGGTTCCGCGCCACAAAGGCTTGTGGTGATCAGCAAATTGATAGCACCAGAATCAGCTCCGCCCAGCGTTGCGGACGTGAAGCAGCCAACTCCCCGGCTTCGCACGGCAATAGAGAAGGCCTCGGCTCGCAGAGCGGCACAGTAGAACCCTGTGTTTCTTCGCTCCCTCAATCTCTAGGATCTTGTAGTCCTCCTGCGCTTCTCGCCGGAAGGCCTCGTACTGTTTACAATGGAGCGGTGCAAGAACAGAACGACGTAATCGTGATTGGCGGCGGGATCATTGGCCTCTCGCTCGCATGGAAGTTGAGCCGCAAGTCTGCGCGTGTGCTTTTGATCGAGCGGCGCGAACTTGGTCAAGAGGCCGCTCACGCTGCCGGAGGAATGATCGCCGACCTCGACCCGGTGCTCCCGGTTGAACTGCGGGAGCTAGCCCATCGAAGCGCAAATCAATATCCAACGTTCGTAAGCGAACTTGAAGCGGAGTCACAACAGACCATCGATTTGCGCGATGCCGGTGTAATCGCCTTCGAGGAGCATCCGATCGCGGAGGCCGAAGGGATTTGCGCCATTGCGGGCGCGCAGGCACTGGCGCTGGAACCGAAACTGGCGCTTCCGCCCGACCCTGCTTACACCATGCGCGAGCGTGCCGTGGACCCGCGCGATTTAGTTTCCGCACTGGTCTCGGCTGTGCAGAAACGCGGCGTGCGGATCATCACCGGCGAAGCTGTGCAGAAGGTTGTGGCCGAACATGGCCGCGCCAGCGGAGTGCTCACCGACCGTTCGACCTATGGCGCGCCGCGCGTGGTGAATTGCGCCGGAGCCTGGGCCGCTCAGATCGCGGGAGCAAAGCTGCCGGCCTTGCCGGTGAAGGGACATATGGTGGCGCTCGCGTTTCCCGAGGAACTGGCAATGAGTCTCGCCGAGCGCGAAGCCAAGCGCGTATTACGTCATGTGCTGCGCTCGCGATGGTGCTACATCATTCCGCGGAGTAACGGGCGCTACGTTGTGGGCAGCACGGTCGAGCCCGCGGGCTTCGACAAATCGCTCAATGCTTATCGCGTGAAGCGGTTGCAGGATGCGGCCGCGCGCTTGATTCCGCAGTTTGCGCAGGCAAAGATCGCCGAGGCCTGGACCGGCCTTCGCCCTGGCACTCCCGACAACCTTCCCCTGCTTGGAGCCACGGCGATCGCTGGCTACTTTGCCGCGACCGGACACTACCGCGACGGAATTCTTCTCGCTCCGGTCACGTCCGAGGTGATGAGCGCATTGGTGCTGGAGGGTAAAACACCGCTGCCTTTGGATAGGTTCTCTCCGCTACGTTTTTAGCGTTGGCGCGCGGAACGGCGCGTGCGAGCCTCCTGGATACATCCAGTCCCGGTGTACTCTCGGGTCTGCTTGGAGCACCGCTTCCCTGCTACTCCTTTCCAAAATCCAGCTTCTTGCGTTTTGCCACCATCTCTCCTACGCTGAAAGAGCTCAGTCGCTATTCCTCCGACGTCTCCCCTTTGCCACGTTTGCAGTGCAAGACGCACAGATTTGTGCGCCCGTCCTTTGCACGGTTGTATGTGCATTTTGTAGGAAAGCTTTGCTCGTTGCTACATTGCTGGTGCAATATGTGGTGGCTTTTCACAGTGGCCCCCAACAAATGGGGTTTTCTCTCTTGACTCCTGCTTCGGATGCTCGATAAAGTGGCAACAACTTGCGAGGCGGACCTCCCCGCCGAAAGGGTTCGGGAGGGCTCGGGATTCACTCCGGGCTACCAGCCACCACTCGCGCAGCGCTTCGAACGGTGCCCCGAGACGGATTCTCGATCGACTGGGCTTTGATTGAAGCGTACAAGGGCAGCTCCCAGCCGGAGCTCGACAGACTCCACGAGACTGATTCGCGTCTTATCATCTTTAGGAGCCAGCCCTATTTCACACAGCAGACCCCCGGTTTTTCCGAGACCGCATTACGGGTCCGATTGCCAACCGGAGGCGAGCGCGAGAACCGAGCCTGTACGGTATATGGGCGCAAGGAGTACACGCTTGCTGAAATTAAAGAAGCTTCAGATTCTGGGCTTTAAATCCTTTTGCGACCGCACCGAGTTGAAGTTTCCCGGTGACGGTATCGCGGCCATTGTCGGCCCGAACGGCTGCGGCAAGTCGAACATCTCCGACGCCATAAGCTGGGTGCTGGGAGAGCAGAGCGCAAAGAGTCTGCGTGGCGCCCACATGACGGACGTGATCTTCGCGGGCACGCGCGAGCGCCGTCCCACCGGCATGGCCGAGGTCACGCTGCACCTGATCGATCCGCAGGTGTACGAAGGAAGAATCGACGCGCCCGTAATCGAGATTCAGGACGAGATGTCTGAGCACGACTGGGACGAGTCCTTGATGCGCTCACAACGCGAGCGCGAAGTCGAAGAGTACACCGAGGAGATGCGTCCCGGTCAAACCGACGAAATTGAAGTAGCCGCCGCCACAGCCGCAGGCAACGATCTTTCCGCCGCCACTCCTGGCACTGCTCCCGCAGTTGCTCAGGAGAACACTCCGTCGCCTTCCGCAGGCAACGGGGCTACCTCTGTGTCTCCGGATGCAACTGCCTCCGGAGACCAAGGCAGCCACGCCAGCGCGGGCGGCCAGCAGGTCGTTCTCAAAATCCGCCGCCGCAAATTTAAGACGACCTTCAAAAAGGGCGAGATTGCGGTTACCCGCCGCCTCTTCCGCAGTGGCGAAAGCGAATACCTGCTGAACGGCAAGCTCTGCCGACTGCGCGACATTCAGGACATCTTCATGGGAACCGGCCTGGGCCCCGAGTCCTACGCGCTGATCGAGCAGGGACGCATTGGGCAGATTCTCAGTTCGAAGCCAACCGACCGCCGAAACATCATCGAAGAGGCCGCCGGAATTACAAAGTTCAAGACGCGCAAGCGGCTTGCCGAAGCGCGCCTGGCTGACGCAAAGCAGAACCTTGCACGCATCAACGACATATTCGACGAAGTAACCCGGCAGATGAATTCGCTGAAGCGCCAGGCCGCCAAGGCCGAGCGCTACGCCAAACTGCGCGACGAGATGCGCGGGCAGTTGCGCACCGTCCTTGCCAGCCGCCTGACCGAGTTGGAACTCCAGGCACAGCAGGTGGAGGCCGAGTTGATGCAGCTTACGGAGGTTCTGCACCTCCGCACCGAGGCAGTGCAGGCGATGGACGCCGAGCACGCCGAGCGCACTCAGCAAGGTTACGCCATCGACACGGCGATCAAGCAAACGCGCGAGCGGCTGAGCCAGGTTCATCTGGAGATGGAGCGCGCCACCGCACGCCGCCGCAATAACGAAGAGCGCTGCGCCGAACTCATCGCGCGCGCCGCTGCCGCCGAAGCCGAAGCCAGCAGCGCCGGCAGCCAGTTGCAACGCCTCGAGGATGAACTGTCCGCCAATCAGCAGGTGGTGGAGTCTGCCGCAGCCGACGTGGCAAGCGCCCAGCAGGAGCGCCAGCAGCGCCAGTCCGAGTCCCAGCAGGCTTCGCAACGGCTGATGGAGGTGGAGCGCAACCAGGAGCAACAGCGCCGCCAGATGCTGGATGCGGTCAACCTGGCCTCCGGCGTGCGCAACCGCATCACCCAGGCGGAGGAGCGCATCGCCGCCCTGCAACGCGAGACCGAACGCATGCAGCAGGAGCTGAACTCGGCAAATCAGCAGGTGGAATCCTTTGGCGGACAGCGCGGACAGATCAGCCTTGAGTTTGAATCGGCAACCGAGCTGTCGCGCTCCATCGCGGGCCGCCTCGCGGAGGCGCGGGCGCAGATCGCGGAGAAGCGCGCGGCGGAAGTCGAAGCCAAAAAGCAGTTGGACATGATGCGCTCGGAGGCCGCAAAACTCCAAGGCAAGCGGGCCTCGCTCGAAGCGGTGATCAAGGAGCACGGATTCTCGACCGAGTCGGTCCGCAAGCTGCTGCGCTCCGGACAACTGACCGGAAGCAGCGCCCCGGTCGGCGTCCTGGCAGACTTCATCGAGGTAGAAGATAAGTACGAGGGAGTGGTGGACGAGTTTCTACGCGATGAGTTGAACTTCCTCGTCGTGAAGTCGTGGGACGCGGCCAATGAAGGACTCAACCTGCTGCGCAGCGACGTCGAGGGACGCGCAACGTTCCTCGTGCATCCCGAAGACTCCCAGGCGAAGTTCAGCTTCGTATTCAATGAGACTATGCGCACGCACCTGTGCGAAGACCGCGTCGTCCCGTTGAAGGACTGCATTCGCGTACCGGAAGACTTCGGGTCTTCGCTGGAAGTCATTCTGCCGAAACTCGGCAACGGCTACATTGTGCCGGATGCCGCGACCGGGCGCGCGCTGGCCCTGGAAAACCCCGATGCTTTCTACCTTTCGTTATCGGGCGAGTGCTTCCACAACGTGACCGTGACCGGCGGCAAGAAGTTGGCCGAGGGTCCGTTGCAGATGAAGCGCGACCTGCGCGAGGTGCAGCGCCAGTTCGAAGAGCTGGCACGCGGGCTAGCCGCCCAGGAAGAATTTGTCGCACAGCTTGGTGGTGAGATCCACTCCCTGACCTCGTTGCTGGAGCAGTTGGAATCCGAACGCCGCGACTGCGAGCAGAAGGTGATGACCAGCGGCCATAGCCTTCGCCAGCTTGAGAGCGAGATGACCCGCGTGCGCGAGCGCATCACTGGATATGAGCGTGAGCTGCTGCGCGTTTCCGGTGAGCGGCAGAGTCGAGAGTCGTTTATCGCCGAGCGTCAGCAGGAGCTGGAGCAACAGGAAGAAAAGCGGCTGCAACTGGAGGCGCAGATGTCTGCCGCACAGGAGCACGTCGCCGAGCTGCGCCTGGCGCGAGATGCCGCGGCACACGCAGCCAGCGAAGTGATGGCCCGCGTTGCCGGCCTTGAGGAGCGCCGTCGCGCTGCCGCCGCATCGTTGGCACGAATCCAGTCGATGGTCGCGGAGGTGAATCAGCGGGTGAATTCGCTGCATGCCCAGCTGGAGGGCGCAGCCGCCGAGAAGACGCAGCGCGAGCAGGAGAACGAAGCGCTGGCGGCCAAGCTGGTGGAGTGGCAGGGCGAGCGCGAGCTGGCGCAAGCACGCGAGCAGGAGCTGGCGGCCGAAAGCGAACAGGTGCGCGCCCGGCTGAGCGCAATCGAGGTCGAACTGAAAGCCGCTCGCGAGGTTCTGGACGGGGTCCGTGACCGCCGCGGTGTACTGAGCGCAGAGGCCGCAAAGGCCGCCAGCGACAGCGGGCATCTGGTCGAAACCTGTGTTCAGGAGCTGGGCCAGAGCCGCGAAGAGTTGCTGGCGGACCCGGCTCTATCCCTGCAAACGGGCGATGAACTCGCGGCGACCGAAGCCAGCTATCGTGAGATGCGCGCACGGCTGGAAGGCATGGGGCCGGTCAACATGATGGCCCTCGAAGAGTACACGGAGACCTCGCAGCGCCACGACTTCCTCGAAACTCAGCGCAAGGATCTGCTTGACGCAATTGAAAATACCCAGAGCACGATCAAGGAAATCGAGGAGATCTCGCGCGGCAAGTTCAACGATGCTTTTGCGATCATCAATGCCAACTTCACGCGCACCTTCAAAAAGCTGTTTGGCGGCGGCGAAGCATGGATGAAGCTGACCGACGAGGAGAACACCGCCGAAAGCGGCATCGACATCGTGGCCTCGCCTCCGGGCAAGAAAATGCAAAACGTGCTCCTGCTCTCCGGCGGTGAAAAGGCAATGACTGCGCTCTCACTACTGGTTGGCATCTTCCAGTTCGCGCCCGCACCGTTCTGCATTCTGGACGAAGTGGACGCGCCGCTGGACGAAGCAAATGTCACCCGCTTCGGCGAATTGATGCGTGAGATGAGCATCGAAACGCAGTTCATCCTCATCACCCACCACAAGAAAACGATGAGCATGGCGCCGGTGATGTATGGCGTCACCATGCAGGAACCGGGTGTGTCGCGGATTGTCAGCGTGCGCTTTGGCGACGGACAGGAAGCGCAGGCGGTATCGGCTTAGGACCCAGGCTGGCGCGCTGCGGCTCGGCGCGCCAGTACCCCGTCTGCATGTCCGTCCGATTACCGGCGTCGCGCTTCTCTGTTGCCTTCCCGTCCCGGAATGTGATTGGGAGGCTACAATTCCTTTTTGCGTTTACGTACCTTCGTCGCGCCACAGGTCAACCCTCTTCAACCCTGCTGTTTACAAGGGCGCGCAACTTTTCTCTTCTTTGTCAATTGTTTTTTGGGATTTTCTAAAGCCTTGCGTAGAAGCAATCTCACGCTTGGCGTTGACAAATTCGAGCTACTGTTTAGAATCTGATTTTCGAATTGTTCAAACTATCCAGTGACTACGAAACCAAACGACCCCACCCTTCTTCGGACCGACTTCCCTGACTTGGAGCTCCATGCCAGCGGAAAGGTGCGCGACGTGTACCGTGTAGATAGCGAACGGCTGTTGTTCGTTGCCACGGACCGGATCTCCGCGTTTGACTATGTCCTTGCCTCCGGCATTCCGGACAAGGGACGAGTGCTGACGCAACTTTCGCTGTTCTGGTTTGATTTCCTGAAAGACATTGTGCCCAACCACCTGGTTACCGCCGACGTGCGGCAGTACCCGGAAGCATTGAAGCGTCATGAGCCGGAGTTGCGCGGCCGCTCGATGATCGTGGTGAGAGCCGATATGTATCCGGTGGAGTGTGTCGTGCGCGGCTATCTCTCCGGTTCCGCCTGGAAGGAATACCAGCAGACCGGCGCGGTGTGCGGCATCAAGCTTCCCAAGGGAATGCGCGAGAGCGACAAACTGCCGGAGCCCATATTTACCCCGGCGACCAAGGCGGCAAGCGGGCACGACGAGAATATTTCGTTTGAAGAGATGACAAAGCACGTCGGCAACGCCGATAGCGAGAGCCTGCGCAAGTTGAGCCTGAGCGTTTACAAAAAGGCAGCCGACTATGCGCTGACCAAGGGCATCATCATTGCCGATACCAAGTTTGAATTCGGTCATACGGCAAGGGGAGTGATCCTGGCCGATGAGGTGTTAACTCCCGACTCCTCGCGCTTCTGGCCGGCAGACACTTATGCTCCAGGCGAGGCGCAGTTGAGCTATGACAAGCAGTACGTGCGCGACTACCTGGAAGAGATTCGCTGGGAAAAGAAACCGCCTGCGCCGGGGCTGCCTGAAGAGGTGCAGCGAAATACCAGCGCAAAATACGTGGAAGCCTATCGTCGCCTGACCGGGCAAGAACTGCCTCGGGACTAGCCGGTGAACGGCCTGGATTGGCTGATCGCGGGAATTCTCGTGCTCTCCGTGATTCACGCTGCGGCCCAGGGCTTTGTATTCGAGTTGTTTTCGCTGGCGGGCGCGGTGGTTGGATATCTATTTAGCAGCATGGGAGTATCCAGCAGCGGCAAAGTATATCTTGCCTTACGTCAAGAGCGATGTGGTTGCGGGCGGCGCGGGATTTCTGCTGATCTTTGTGGCGGTGGTGATCTTGGCTGGGGTTGCGGGCCGCATTGCGCGCTGGGCAACTACAAGCGTAGGGATGCGATGGTTCGACCGGCTGCTCGGCGGAGTCTTCGGTTTTCTCCGTGGCGCGCTGATCGTAATGGTGCTGGTAATGGCCATGGCGAGTTTTTTGCCATCCTCGGATGCGCTGGCGAAGTCTCACTTGGCGCAGTACTTTTTGGTTGCCGGACGGGGCGCAGTCTATGCCGCCCCGGGTGATTTAAAGCAGAAGTTTCGCGAAGGTCTGAGGGCAATGGAACGGATTCGTGATAAATCCGGCCGAACGTACCATGGCCGCGATAAGGTTTTTCAGGACGCTCTGCGCGAGTCACGCGCGAGCAAACAGGCAGCACCGGAGCGGGATGTGCGTGCTTGAAACAGACGATTTTTTATATTGATCCACTAGAAAGAGAGGCTCTCGGTGAGGGACCAGCTTGAGGCTCTTGTAACACAGATGTACAAAAGCGGCATTCTATATTCTGAAGCGGTGCGCGAATTCAGAAAGCGATTTATATTAACCGTTCTCGAACAGAACAATGGCAATCAATGTAAAGCGGCAAGGCAATTAGGCATGCATCGCAATACCCTTAGCCGCACCATCGCCGAGCTCGATCTCGACGTGCGGGCGGTGCGCGCCGGTATCCGCCGTCCACCCAGGAGCGAGAAGCCCGTCGTGATGGAGAAGAAGGTCGCGCGATAGTTGTCCGTTGCTTTTCAACAGGCCGCCCGCGCGGCCTGTTTCTTTTCCTGCAGAACGGAAAGGCGATTCTGCGGCGTTCAGCGAAGATGAGCGCTCATTTGCTAGCTTCATCGGTGCTTCTGTCTATCTGATATAGCTCTTTCCGCTTCGAGCCGCTCTTGTCCGTGTACAGGACAACAAAGCCGTCCTTCTCCTGCCGCGCTGAAAACGTTTCGCCGACAGGCAGGCTGGTGCAATTGGACCACTCATAAGCCATACATGTAATGCGAAAAGGTTCCCCGTCGTTCTCCTGGACGAGCATGGTATTCACGGTGTACTCGGACGTACCGAAACAATATGCATCCAGTGAACGCAACGCGCAGCCTTCCAAAGCCTGCTGCGATGGCCCGATGGCCTCATGTCTCTCAGCGCTCAATACTTTGAGCTGGATCGGGTAATCCTTTGCGGCGGCGCTCGCGGTCAGAGTGACGGCAAGGATGAACCCAAGCGCGAGCGGAGCGTAACTCCTCATTTTGTTTATGCAATGCTTCGGCATTGCCCTCCAATCGGTTCGCAAGCTTTTAGGCCTTGTGCCGACAAAAACCATTCCGCGGCAGATTGCCTGGCGCGTTTGCGATCTTTATGCCTCTGTTGCTGGTTGTATCGATACTCAGTGGGATGCCGCTTCGATGGACAGGGTGATCAGAAATCGGTCAGCGATCAATGGAGGAGAATTTAAGGACTTTCGTTCAGGACTCGCAGCTTCCGAAAGTGTCCTGCCGAAAGTGTCCTGCTCGTTCAGATACAACACAGCTCCCGCCGATGCGGGAGCTGTGCCTGGCTGAAGACGAAACTGTGCTCGTACTACTGGGCTTTGTGTGCGCCCGATGGCTTTTTCCCTGTCGCGTCGGGCAAACCCTTCAAGACCTCTCCGTCGCTGAAGGTAACGTTAAACGCATCGCCCTCGGCTGTGTACTCGCTGGGAACGCCCTGAATGACGAGTTGCGCCCCGGCCTTGGGTACGCGAGCTGCAGTCAGCGGCGCCTTGAGGTTCAGGGTGATATCCGGCTTTTTGGCGTCGATATCATCGGCGCTGCCCGCGAGCTTCAGCGAATCTCGGGTGGCGTCTACCACGACGGCGACCAATTGCACGGGCTTGCCCTTGATCGCGCCCCAAACCTGATCGCTGGCTTCTTTGTTCCCACTGGTAAGAATAAACTGCCACTCGGCGAAGGAGAGTTTGTCCGGCGTGCTCTTCTTCAGAATGTCGGCGGCCTGGTCGGCAGGCGAGGGCGCTGGCGCAACCGTGAACCCGGCAGGAATGGTCGGTGCGGTCTTGGCCGAGGCCAGCAACTCATCAAAACCGTCTGCCGATCCGTGATAACGGACGTACTGGTTCTTGCCGTAGGCAAGCAGTTGCGGATTATTGGATTCTGCCGCAGCCTTGGCAATCCAGAACAGCCCATCCACCACGATCGGCTTGGGCGACAGATAAGACAGCGCCAACAGATAGATGCTGTTCACATCCGTGGGCTGGGCGGCGACCACTTCCTTCAAGTTCTGCTGCGCAACGGGATAATCCTTGGCCTGCAGAGCTGCGTGGCCCACCGAGCCCAGAAAGATCACGCGGAACGAGTTCTTCATCGTGTTCCACTGCTCGTCGGTGTAGCCCTCGGGCTTGGACGCGCTCTGGAGAATCTGGAGTCCGCGGCTTCCGAGTTGTCCAGCCTCCTGCAGTAAGGTGGCGGCGTCGGTGCCGCCTGCCTGAGCCTGGGCTCGGTCCAGATAGCTGAGCAAAGCCAGCGCGGTTAAGTTATTCGGGTCCACCTTCAGCAAGCGCTGAGCGGTAGCCTTGATCTGTGCCGGGTTATTGAGCTGCTGGTATGTCTTCAGGAGAAGTTCCAGACCGTCTTCCTTCATTACGCTGTTGGGGTAGGTCTGGAGATAGCTCTCCATCAATTGAGCCTTTTGCGCCGAGTCGGTCGCATTGACGGCGGCAACATAAGCGTTGTACTCGTTTGGGTCCTGGATGACCTTCTTCTGCTGGCCCGTGGCACTGGCACCCGGCGCAGGTTGCTTCTGCCCCGCAGGCGCCTCCTGCGCTGCCATTCCGGCGGCAACAAGCAACAACACGATTAAGAACTTCTTCATTCTCTTGCTCCTTGCAAATCTTGCGGAATCTGCCACTCCCCCATTGGCCAACCGTGAAAAATCCACGGCAAATGCCTCAAAATCAGTAGTTGGATCAGCCAAATCGGCGCTCCACTCTGAAACCGAGATTATAGGGACGCGCTGGCTGTGAAGGCAAGCATCCTAATGGCGTACGATCTGCAGCGCCCAACGAGGTGAGATGCAGGAATCGACTTTTTGGGATGTGCCTTCACCATCGTGTCACGAACCCATGGCGTCGTGCTGTTTGAGACTGGCGAAAGGAAAAAATCGATGAATCAAAACATCTCAATTTCAGGGCAGACTGCGGTAATCACGGGAGGCAGTCGCGGCATCGGCGCTGGCATTGCGCTCCGCCTCGCAGAGATGGGGACGAGGACAGTGATCCTCGGACGGGACCGCGCCGCTCTGGACGCCACTGCCCAGCAGATAACCTCCAGGCAAGGTGATTGCCTCGCCCTCGTCTGCAATGTTGAAAGCGAAGCCGACGTAGAGCGCGCCGCCGCCGAGATCGAACGCCGCAGCGGCGCGCCGCAGATCCTGGTCAATTGCGCCGGAGTCAGCCTGATGGGGCGGCAACTGCTGGAGTGCAGCACCGCCGATTGGGAGCGCGTCATCAACACCAACCTGCGCGGCGTATTCTATGCCATCCGGGCATTCGCGCCGGCCATGGTGAAGCGCCAGAGCGGCCATATCATCAACATCTCCTCCCTCGCGGGCAAAAACCCGCTGCCCGGAGGCGCAATCTACGCGGCCAGCAAATGGGGATTGAACGGGCTCAGCTACTCGGTAGCCGAGGAGTTACGCGCCCACAAAGTTCGGGTCAGCATAATTTGTCCCGGTTCGGTGAACACCGGTTTTTCCTCCTCTCACGAAGGACACGACCTGAGCCGGATGCCGACGCCAGCCGACGTTGCCCGCCTCGTCGCCATGTTGGTGACACAGCAACCTCAGTCGTTCGTCAGCGAGGTGACTCTGCGTCCCACCCAGAAGCCGTAACACAGGGTGCAAAAAGCCCAAGGCCGCACGATGGCGGCCTTGGGCGGTTCATAAACGCTTCGACTCAGGTTTGATTCCCCTACTCCTCAGTCCCCATACCCGCTACTTTCAACGCTTACCTTGCCCCGGAACATACGATACAGGAAGACAAAATAGCCGAGCGCAATCACGATTCCCAACGTCCACCAGCGCAGGCCAACCTTCAGCGCATAGCTGTCGGTAATCGAATTTGCAATGGTCAGGTTGTACTGCGGATCGACTGCAGGCAGAATCACCGGATAGAGCGCATACACCGCCCCCACCAGCATGAACGCCAGGTACAACGCTCCGGACAGGAAGGCGAGGAGCTCCTGTCTGCCCTTCTGAAAGACGAAGACTCCAACCAGGCTTCCGAATACGAGCAGCGGAATCGCATATCCAATCGGAAGCGCGTTGAAGTTGGCGCGGAGCTCAGGTCGAATCGAGAGCGTAGCGACAAGGCTAATGAGAGTAAGTACCAACAGAACCGGAGTAAGAATCAGCGATGTTCTGCGCGCACGCTCGTTCAGTTCTCCGTCGGTCTTCAACGCAATGTAGTTGGCGCCATGCATGCAGAGCGCAACCAGCGCGACCACTCCCGAGAGCACTGTGTACCAGTCCAGCACGCCCGGATGCGCACCGACTCTCCAGTCGGTCCACAGCGGAAGGAAGAAGTAGTGATCTGCTCCAAGCGGTACACTTCGCACCACGTTCCCCAGTGCCGCGCCATAAAAGACCGCCAGCAGCAGGCTGCCGATCGAAAAGATACCGTCGAAGAAGCTCGCCCAGATGCCATCGTTGATGTGCGTGCGAAATTCCAGACCGATCGCGCGCAGCATCAGCAGCCACAGCACCATCATCAACGGAAGATAGAAGCCGCTAAAGCTGGATGCATAAAGCTGCGGAAAGACGAAATAGAGTACGCCGCCGGTCGCGAGCAGCCAGACTTCGTTGCCATCCCATACCGGACCAATCGAGCGGATAATCTTCCTCCGCTCTCTATCCGTACGTCCGAGGAAAAGGTGCAGCGCACCGGCGCCAAGGTCAAAGCCGTCCAGCACGACATACACGGTCAGCATGACGGAGATAATCGCAAACCAAAGCAATCCCATATTAGTTCCTCCCCGCGATACTGACTTTGTTGCCCTTTACGACAGCGGGTCCGGAGCTCTCAACATGGTCGGGCCCATGAGCAAGCTCGCGCTGCACCAGAAAAATAAACAGGATCGCGAGCAAGCTATACATCCCCAAAAATCCAAGCAGAGTGAACCACACGTTCGCCGCCGAAACTGACTTCGAAAACCCATCAATCGTACGCAGAATTCCGTAAATCAAGTACGGCTGTCGGCCAAGCTCAGCCGTCATCCATCCCGCCGTATTGGCGATGAATGGCAACGGGAAGCTCAGCATAATGACCCACAGCAGCCACTTGGATTCGCACAGCTTTTTGCGCCATATCTGGATGCCGGAGATCAGCATCACCAGCATGAAGATCGTGCCCAGTCCAACCATGATGTGATAGGCGTAATAGAGCAGGTCAATATTCGTCGG
Organism: uncultured Acidobacteriota bacterium; assembly: GCA_963787715.1. Taxonomy (GTDB): domain Bacteria; phylum Acidobacteriota; class Terriglobia; order Terriglobales; family Acidobacteriaceae; genus TOLSYN. The sequence continues at coordinate 840,418 of CAWBEC010000002.1, forward strand.
CCACTCGGACTCGGGGAACGAACTGAGTCCACGCACCGGCTCCTTCCAGTCGCGGTTCACCAGGAAGCTCAGCGCTCCAGGCACAACCAGCGGATTATCAATGCTCTTGCTTTCAACGTTGGGCTGGCCAAGGATCACCAGACCGGCCGTTCTGGTGTCGAAATGAGCTTCCATCGCAGCCAGCGCCGCGGGCTGATATTGAGCAAGATTGCGACCCTGACCATCCCCCGTTGGCCCAATCACCAGCAACGACGACAACATCCCGCCCACCACGCCGACCTTGACGAAGATCTTGCCCTGCTCGATGAATTTCTCACTGAGCAGGTAATAGGCGCCGACCGAAGCCATCACAAACGCGCCGGTCACTGCCGAGCCCGCCATGTTGTGCGCATACTGCCACAGCGCCCAGGGATTCAACACCAACCCCCAGAAGCTGCTCAGAGTGACCGACCCGTCGGCAGTCATGCGGTAAGCCACCGGATGCTGCATCCATGCGTCGGTGGCGACGATGAAGTACCCCGAGAGCCAGGAGCCGAAGAAGACGGCAAAACCGGTCCACCAGTGGGCAACCTTGCTCATGCGCTTTTCCCCGAAGAGGAACAGGCCAAGGAAGGCCGACTCAAGGAAGAAAGCAAACGTTCCTTCCATCGCCAACGTCTGTCCAATGACGCCGCCGGCAAACTTGGAAAAATGCGACCAGTTGGTTCCGAACTGAAATTCCATCGGGATGCCGGTGACGACGCCAAAGACGAAGCTGATCCCGAAAATCTTCGCCCAGAAGCGCGCGGCTTTGTCATACCGCTCGTCCTTCTTCCAGAGTCCCATGGTCTTCAGCGCCACAATCAGCGGAGCCAGACCCATCGTCAACTGTGGAAAAAGGTAATGGAAGGTGACAGTGAATGCGAAGTGCAGTCGATGTATTAGTACGGCGGAGTCCATAAGCCCCACTCAGTTCTTTATATTTTTTTCTTCTGTTTGACGTTCCGCGCACCGGCGGGAGCCGCATGCGCCTGTGCTTTAGCTGACCTTCGCGGCAGCCCGTACGGTGATGCCGCTTGCCCTGCTTCCTGTCTCCCGCCGCTAACCTCGGCGACGTTCAGCAGGGAAGGATGAGTTGACGATGCGGGAAGCATCTCCATGATCTTTGCTTCACGCAACACTGATAACATGGCCGACTGTGCCTGCCGCCAAACCTCGTGTACGGCGCAGCCGCTATAACGACGACAAGATGCCTCCGAGATGAGACAGACGTTCAGCGCAATGGGCCCATCGATGCTTTCCACCACGTCAAGCAAAGAAGCCTGGGCTCCGCGCGGCAGCAGCGAAAAGCCGCCAACCACGCCCCGCTGTGCGCGAATCAGCCCGGCGCGAGCAAGCATCTGGAGGATCTTGGAAAGAAAGCTCTCCGGCGCTTCTGTCTGCTGCGCCAGCAGGGTTTTAGAAACGATTGTTCCCTCTGGCAACGTGGCCAAGTGGATCATCACGCGAACTGCATAGTCGGCGGCACGGGTCAGTTGCATAGAGTATACGCCAATCTGGACCTACTTAGTCCACAATTGACCATATCCCCTGTGCTGCGGCTTTTCAGTGATGCATAACGGCAGCCATTGTGACCGTCGTCACGTTTTCATGAATACCGTTACGCCAACGCTCAGCGCGCTCTGCCACTTCGTACGACTGCGATGCACCGCCGGGATTCCAGACGCTCTGCCACTTCGGTTTACACTGGTAGCCGTGAATGCTGAGATCGTAGCTGTCGGCTCCGAGCTTTTGACGCCCTTTCGCCAGGACACCAATTCCCTGTTCCTGACCCGGCGTCTCAATGAGCTTGGAGTGGACGTAATCTTCAAGACCATCGTCGGCGACCGTGCCGGGCATCTCCTCGAGGCGAGCCGCATCGCGCTCACCCGCGCTCACATCGTTATCTTTTCCGGAGGCCTCGGCCCCACCGAGGACGACCTGACGCGCGAGTGCGTTGCCGAGGCGTTGGGCCTCGAGCTGCGCCGGGATCATGAAATGGTGGCCGCTCTCTACACACGGGCCGCCGCCATGCGCATCCGCATGGCGGAAAACAACGTGAAGCAGGCCGACTTCATTGCCGGCGCAGAGCTACTGAAGAACTCGCGCGGCAGCGCCCCGGGGCAGTGGCTGGACACAATGTTCGAAGGCCAGCGGCGCGTCATCATTCTCTTGCCCGGCCCGCCATTCGAGCTCGAAGGCATGTTCAACGACCACTGCTTCGAGCGCCTCAAACGCGTGCTGCCCGAGGAACATCTTGCAACCTGTGAGCTGAAGATCGCGATGGTGCCGGAATCCAGCGCCGACCAGCGCGCCGCTGTCATCTACAAGGAATTTCCCGAGGTCGAGACCACCATCCTGGCGCACGCGGGCGAGGTGCAATTTCATCTCAAGGCGCGGGGCAGCAGTCAGCATGAGGCTGAAGAGCGTGTCGAAAAGTTGGCCTCTCTGCTGGAGGATGAATTTGCCGACGAGATCTTCTCCTCCGGCGGTGAGTCCCTGGAACAAATTGTCGGATATTTCCTCCAGATGCGCGGCGCTACCCTGTCTGTGGCCGAGAGCTGCACCGGAGGTCTGCTGGCCGAGCGCATCACCCGCGTCAGCGGCTCCTCACGATATTTTGTCGGCGGAGCCTTGGTCTATTCCGACCAGCTGAAGCGCGAATTCTGCGGCGTGCCTCCGCTGCTGCTGGCAAGCGACGGCGCAGTCAGCCGCTCCGTCGCCGCCGCGCTGGCCGACGGAATCCGCCAGCGTTGCAAGACCACCCTCGGCATCGGAATCACGGGCATTGCGGGCCCCAGCGGTGGAACAGATGAGAAGCCCGTTGGACTTGTTTACATTGCGCTCGCCGACGGCAAGCACACCGAAGTGGTGGAGCGCAGATACCCCGGCGACCGTGACCGCGTTCGCTGGTTTGCCACGCAAATGGCGCTCGATCTGTTGCGCCGCAAGCTCCGGTAACCTATGCGCCTGTTTGTTGCACTGGACATCGACGAAGCCATCCAGCAGCGCCTGGACGATTACGTGCGCACCCTGCAGCCCCGCCTGCCCGGAGTCCGCTTTGTGCGCAGCAACAATTATCACGTCACGCTAAAGTTTCTCGGCGAGGTACATAACGTAGAGGCCGTGCGCGCGTGCCTGCGGCAGCTTCGCCCGGCAAGCCTCCAGATCAACGTTGGCGGCGTCGGCTTCTTCCCTGACGCACGCGCGCCGCGAGTCTTCTGGGCTGGGGTACATTCTTCGACGAATGCCTCCGCACTGCCCGCGCTCGCGCGCGCCGTCGACCAGTCCCTCGAAGCGCTGGGCTTTGCCCAGGAGCGAGACTACCATCCCCATCTCACGTTAGCCCGTAACGGCTCGGCAAAGCCTCGCCGCAAGCGGCGCGAGCCGCCGCCCGGAGCATTTGCACAGCTTACCCACATTGTGGCATCGAGTCCGGCGCCGGAGTTCGGTACAATGACGGCACGCGAATTCTTTTTATACGAAAGCAGGCTTTCGCCCAGCGGACCCAGCTACCACAAGCTCGAGGCCTTCACACTCGACTAATGGGCGTGCTGCTATAAACATAAATATGAGTTATCCCACTCTGATCGCCGTTGCTGCCGGCTCCTATCTTCTCGGCTCGATTCCCTTCGGATACATCCTGATGCGAGTCTTCCGGGGAGTCGATGTGCGGTCGATCGGAAGCGGAAACATCGGCGCAACCAACGTTGCCCGCGGCGGAGGCAAGGCGCTTGCCATCGCCACACTCGTGCTGGATGCGTTAAAAGGCTGGCTGCCGGTATTTCTGGTCCTGACGCTTCCGGTGATTCCGGCCTCCAGCCCGGCGCAGCTGCATACGCTCGCTACGTTCGCGGCGCTGATGGCCATGATCGGGCACATCTTTCCGGTATGGCTCGGCTTCAAGGGAGGCAAGGGCGTGGCCACCGGGCTCGGCGTCTTCCTTGCTCTGGCGCCGAAGGTTGTGCTGATAGCCCTGGCGTTCTTCTTTGCCATTGTGGCCCTCACCCGTTACGTTTCACTGGGCTCGATTCTGGCCGCTGCGGCCTTTCCGGCCGTGCTGTGGTGGTTTGAGCGGGATTCGTTTCCCGCCGCCGCGCTGGCCATGTGTGCCGCCGCAGCGTTGCTGATCATCGTCCGTCATCACCAGAACATCGCACGCCTGTTGGCGGGCACCGAAAGTCGTTTCGGCGCTGGAAAGGCATAGTTTTCATGGCAAGAATCGCAGTCATTGGCGCCGGAGCCTGGGGTACCGCGCTGGCCATCGCGCTGGCGCGAAGAGGCTCGCACCAGCTCAAGCTGTGGGCTTACGAAGAAGAAGTGGTCGAGTCCATTCGCGCCACTCACGTCAACGAAGCCTTCCTTAGCGGCTGCCCTCTGCCGGAGAGCATTGCAGCCACCCAGAGTCTGGCCGAGGCAATCTCCGGCGCGCAGATCGTGCTTAGTGTCATTCCATCTCATCACGCGCGCCGCGTGTGGAACCAGATGAAGCCGCTACTTGATCCGGAGATGCTGCTGGTCTCGGCCACCAAGGGCATCGAGAACGATTCCTTGCTGCGCATGACGGAGGTCATCACCGATGTGCTGACCCACGGCGAGGGCAGCTTTCAGCCGCGCCTATGCGCGCTCAGCGGGCCTACATTTGCGCGGGAGGTCGCCAAGGGCTATCCAACCGGCGCCAGCGTCGCCTCGTCCGATTCCAAGCTCTCTGCACAGGTTCAGGAGCTCTTCAGCGACGCCAACTTTCGCCTCTACCGCAACGATGATGTGATCGGAGTGGAGCTGGGAGGCGCCGTCAAGAACGTCATCGCAATCGCAGCCGGCGTGATCGACGGCATCGGCTACGGTCACAACACGGTCGCCGGACTGATCACCCGCGGCCTCGCCGAGATGACTCGCCTCGCCGTCGCCTGCGGAGGACGCACCGACACCATGGCAGGACTCTCCGGCCTGGGAGACCTCGTGCTGACCTGTACCGGCGGGCTCTCGCGTAATCGCAGCGTGGGCGTCGAACTCGGGCGGGGGCACAAACTCGACGAAATCATCTCCGGCATGCACGGAATGGTCGCTGAAGGTGTGCTGACCACCAGCGCCGCCGTTGGCCTCGCGCATTCCGTGGATGTGGAGATGCCTATCATTGAACAGATGCACTTGATTCTGCAGCACGGCAAGTGTCCAGGCGACGCCATTCGCGACCTCATGCATCGCCCGCTCACCCAGGAAAGCGCACTCTTCCGGCACTAGCTCCAGCCCGGCTGGTTATAATTGAAGGCGCAATGATTCAGACGCTATTTGGAAGCCTCAACCAGCCCGAAGAAAAGAAGGCATCGCTCTTCGATCGCATGAAGCAGGCGGTGACGCGCACCCGTGAAAATCTCACCGAGCGCATCGACGATGTCATCAGCCTCGGGAAGGAAATTGACGCCCGCACGCTCGACGATCTGGAAGCCACTCTCATCGCCGCCGACCTCGGCACCACCACCACCCGCGAAGTGCTGGCCGCGATGCGTGAAAAGGTGAATCGCAAGCAGATTGGCGACACCGAGGCGCTCAAGCGCGTACTCAAGGACGAACTGCTCGCCATCCTCAATCGGGCCACCGCAACCAACCCGCAGGTTGTCGCAGAGCCTCCGGAGATCATTCTCGTGGTCGGCGTCAATGGCGTCGGCAAGACCACCACCATCGGCAAGCTTGCCTACTCTCTGCGTGCCCAGGGCAAAACCGTTCTGCTCGCCGCCGCCGACACCTTCCGCGCCGCCGCCATCGATCAACTTGAGATCTGGGGCGAACGCACCGGCACCGAGGTCATCAAGACCAAGCCCGGAGGCGATCCCTCAGCCGTGCTCTTCGATGCCGTGCAAGCAGCCAAGGCGCGCAAGACAGACTATGTTATCGTGGACACCGCCGGACGCCTGCACAACAAGCAGCATCTGATGGCCGAGCTCGAAAAGATGTACCGCACCGCCAATCGCCTCATCCCCGGCGCTCCGCACGAAACGCTGCTCATCATGGACGCCACCACCGGCCAGAACGGCCTCCAGCAGGCCAAGGTCTTCACCGAGGCAGCGGGCGTGACCGGAATCGTGCTCACCAAACTCGACGGCACCGCCAAAGGGGGCGTGGTCATTGCGATTTCGCGCGAGATGAATCTTCCCGTGCGCTACGTCGGCGTCGGTGAAAAACAAGCGGACCTGATCCCCTTCAGCGCGGTCGACTTTGTCGATTCGCTGTTTGCCTGAGCCATGGCGATCAAGACAGACGAACTTTTTCTCAAACAGGCTCTGGATCTGGCGGCACGCGGCCAGGGTCTTGCCTCGCCCAATCCCATGGTTGGCGCGGTCATCGTGGACGAGCGCGGGCGCATCGTCGGCCGTGGCTACCACATCTACGCCAATCTGAAGCATGCCGAGGTGCTGGCCATCGAAGAGGCAGGAGGATTGGCACGCGGCAACACGCTCTATCTCAACCTGGAGCCCTGCTCCCACACCGGACGCACCGGCCCGTGCGCCGACGCGGTAATCGCCGCCGGAATCGCCCGCGTCGTCTGCTGCATGGAAGACCCGAATCCGCGAGTCGCCGGAAAAGGTTTCGAGAAACTGCGCGCCGCCGGAATCGAAGTTGACGTCGGAACCTTCCAGGACGAGGCACGGCGGCTTAACGAGAGCTTCGCCCAGTACATCCGCACTGGCCTGCCGTTTGTGACCCTCAAAGCCGCAATGTCGCTCGATGGAAAGATCGCCGGCCCGGCCTCGCCCCGCTCGCAACCGGCAGACTCGTCCTCCCCCACCCCGAGTGCGAGTTACATCACCGGAGAGGCTGCACGCCGCAGCGTGCATGAGATGCGTCACGGCTGCGACGCAATTCTGGTCGGCGTCGGCACTGTCCTAGCCGACGACCCTTTGCTCACCGACCGCAGCGGCCTGCCGCGCCGCCGTCCTCTGCTGCGCGCCATCCTCGACTCGCGTCTGCGGCTGCCCTTGACCTCGCGCGTGGTCAAAACCGCGCGGGAGGATGTTGTCGTCTTCTGCTCCTTTGCCGAGGAGAACAAGCGCCGAGCCCTGGAGGAGCAGGGCGTACGCGTCGAACAGGTGGAGATTGAAGCTCCGCTTCCCGGCGCCGAGCCGCTTCCGCACGAGGGCCGTCCCGATCTCTATCGTGTTTTCGCGTCACTGGGAGCCTCGCAGATCACCAGCGTGCTGGTCGAGGGCGGAGCCGCCGTCAACTGGGCTTGCCTGCGCTCCCGCCTTGTCGATAAACTCATGCTTTTCTACACGCCGCGAATCTTCGGCCCGGTCGGCGCCATACCTTGGCTGGAAGGACAGAGCGCTTTGCCTATGGGTGAAGATATCCGCTCCTCCAACATTCGTATCGAGCGCTTCGGAGAGGACTTCGCGGTAGAAGCCTATTTGCGCGACCCATATCAACCGCTCCGGCCACAAGGCTGACAGGACATCTCATCATGTTTACTGGAATCGTCGAAGAAGTTGGACACATCGCCCGCATCGATCAGAACGGAGAGAACCGCCGCATCGTGATCGAAGCCAAAAACGTAACCAAGGAGTTGCGAACCGGAGACAGTTGCGCCGTCAGTGGCGTATGCCTCACCGCACTCGATATCACCCCCACCTCCTTTGCCGCCGACCTTGCGCCCGAAACCTGGGTACGCACTTCCTTATCGCGAATTCATCCCGGAGCCCAGGTCAATCTCGAACTTCCCCTGGCCGCACACGGACGCCTTGGCGGACACATCGTGCAAGGTCACGTCGATGGCGTCGGACGCCTCGAATCCTTCGAGCGCATCGCCGACTCCGATGGATACTGGCTGCACATTCAGGTTGATCCGGAGCTCGAAAGGTATCTGGTCTTCAAGGGCTCGATTGCAATCGAAGGCATCAGCCTGACGGTGGCAAAACTCGAAGGCCTGCGCTGCACGATTGCCATCATTCCGCACACCGTCGAGTGTACGAATCTGGGCTCGCTCAAGCCCGGCGATCCCGTAAACATCGAAACCGATATCGTCGCCAAATACCTTGAAAAGTGGATGATCCGTGACCGCCAGCAGCCCGGTCTCAGCGCGGAAACGCTAGTAGCGAAGGGCTTCTAGTCGCTTCAGGATTCACGGAACAAATTGTGCGGCGGGTGGCCCAGAGTTGGCGCTGTTCCAACTCTGGGGCTTTTGCTGGGAAGTACAAAGTACTGACTGACTGAAGATGAACGCATCGTGCACAATTCGCCTCTGGGATTTCGAGAACCGGCTCTCGTCCGTCACCCTGCCCAACAACGGTGGAGTGATCAGCTTCCGCTACGACCCCTTCGGGCGGCGCATCCAGAAGACGTCAGCCAGCAGGGTGACGAACTATCTCTACGATGGCTCGAACATCGTGGCGGAAGTGAGCGCCTCGGGTGGGGTGGTGGCTAGCTACACGCAGGGCGCAGGCACTGACGAGCCGCTGGCCATGCAGCGCGGCGGCAACACCGTTTATTACCATGCCGACGGGCTCGGCTCTGTCACCTCGCTTACAGACCCCAATGCCAAGACTGTTGCAACGTACGTCTACGACAGCTTTGGCAATACGACTGCGACCGCAAGTATCTTCAACCCATTAACCCATTCCGCTACCCCGGTCGCGAAAACGATAGCGAGCGCGGGCTCTATTACTATCGCGCCAGATACTACGATCCCCAGATGGGTAGGTTCATCTCTGAAGACCCAGCCGGATTTACGGGCGGTGGCACGGACTTCTATGTCTACGTTATGAATCGGCCAATTGACGATACAGATCCACTCGGCCTTGCGCCATTTAATCTTAACAACATCGATTGGGGTCAGATTTGGGACACCGCAAAGGGGACCTGGGACAAAGCTAAGAAATCGGCAGACGCTATTACCTGCTTTGCTCAGTGCACTTGGGCCCTGCAGACGTCGAGGTCGAATAGTGCCGCCAGCGGAAAAGCTGGCAATGGACAACCCGTTTATACGCCTGCTGATCTGCAAAACCAAACCAACAACCCCGATGCGGTGGGTGCTCCGTCCGCCTCAGAAGGGGCTCGACAGTGCAAGCTGGCAGCTTCTGGGACGGGCTTGTCAGACTGCTTCAAGTGTTTTACCACCCAAGCTTTGCATTAGCGAATGCGGTCTAAAGAATTGCATTCGAAACTTGGAGCTGTGATCGTTATCGGATAGAGGAGGAGAGTTGTGAAAGTACTTAGGAGGATTCTGATTGGCTCAGGCATGTTTGTTACCTTCGTCCTAATACTTGTGTTCTGGGCGTTTCCCGTTGGTCTCTCAATTTGGACGATATGGAAAGCCCCTAGCGTAGCTAGAGTGGTTCCTACGGAGTTGAAGGATAATTCGATTTCCCAGGCTACATGCAGCAAGTTTCGCTATTTTGGTTATGAATTTGAGCTTCCGTGGAACGACATGGACACGGCGCAGGAGGTAAGTTCCAATCGAGTTGCCCTCAACTTTCATTCGGGACTGCAAGTTTCAGTGACTGGACTTCCTAAAAGAGAGTTCGTAAACAGTATCGCTAACTCCTGGTTCAATATGTCGCCGCAAGTGTTCGAGGCAAAACTCGGGCACGAAGCGACCCGCTCGGACTACGAGTTTCTTAAGAGATTATATGCGCGTACGCCTGAAAAGATGAATCTCTGGGCGGTATACCCGTCCGTCCATTACCGGGATGTCGTCTTTGTCCACATCAAGTCCCATTCGCTTCTGCCGTGGGCCGCTGATTCAGGTGTTTTTAATATTGAGAATCAAGGCTACAAGGGATTTCAACAGGGCAGGCCCGAATCTCGTCCGGTCGGAATTGTCGTTGACCTGTATGCAGACGAAGGAGGCGTCGAGTTCATATTCAACCAGAAGGACTATAGAAATGCGAGGGGAGTGTCACAGCCTGAAATCAATCGCGTCATCCAGTCTCTCCGAAGCGTAAGCAGCGATGGGGAAGGGCGCTGATGAAGGCATCGCATACGGTTCGCGGGTGGCCCCTTCAAGCCCGTTGATGCCTTTAGTGGGGCAGTTCTCGCGATGAGCTTCAACTATGATTCGAGCCGGATACACCTACGACAGCCCATTTATACTATCGCGCCAGATACTACGATCCAACCATCGGTAGGTTCATCTCCGAAGACCCAATTGGGGCGGGTGGCCCAGAGTTGGCGCTGTTCCAACTCTGGGGCTTGGGCGGTGCCTCACATCCGCAGTCAGCAGATGTGGGCCCGCAGTCTGGCGAATGTGGGGTGCGCGGGGCGACTGCCTGACTTAAGCTTCCATTTCTTGAGCCAGCGGCTTACTCCGATGACGGCCTGAGACAAGGATTCCGGTCGCCGCGCCAGTACGACAAATCCAGCGTGTCCAAGGCCAGAAATTCCTGCACAATCTCCACCTTGGACTGCTCCATCTCCGCCGGCGTTCCGAAGAACACCACTTCCGCCTCGTGCAGGAAGACGATTCGATCGGCGATCTTTTTCGCCAGCGCCATGTCGTGCGTCACCACGATGCTGGTCAGCTTCAACTGATACTTCAACTTTTTGATCAGGTTCCCAAGAAGATTCGCCGTGAGCGGGTCCACCATCGTAGTCGGCTCGTCATAAAGAATCGCCTCAGGCTGCGCCGCCAGTGCGCGCGCAATCGCCACCGAGCGCTTCATCCCCGTCGAAAGACCCGAGGGCAACTGCTCGCGATACTCGCGCACGTTCACCATGTCCAGCAATCCGTCCACAATCTGGTAGATCTGCGCCTCGCTCAGATCTCCCCGTTCGCGCAGCGGGAACGCAACATTTTCGCCCACGCTCAACGAGTCGAACAAAGCGCCGTTCTGAAAGACCATGGTGACCTTCTTGCGAATGCGCTCCATTTCGTCTTCCGTATAATCCGCGATGTCCTCGCGCGCCACCAAGACACCGCCGCTATCAGCCTTCAGAAACCCCATGATCAGGTGCAACGAAACCGATTTGCCAACCCCGCTTCGTCCCAGGATGCCGACGGTTTCTCCGGCTCTCACCTCGAAGCTCACATCGCGCAGCACTACTTTCTCGCCGAAAGCTTTCCTGACGTGGTCAAACTGAATGTACGGACGGCTCTCATCGATCTCAGTCATTGGCGTTCCATTGAGTGTATCCGAACGTTGCTGCCCTCACCACGTTCCTGGTCAGGCTAGGCGCTGGCCGCCGTGGTGGGCTGCCACTGAATCACCATCCCCACGATGCGTCCCGCCAGATCCACATCCAGGCGTCCTGGGACACTGACCACAGTATCCCCGCTCTTTCCCTTCACTGCGGCAAAGACGTTGGGTTCCACATAGCTTCCCTCTCCCTCGCCGCAGATGAACGCCAGGGCCTGCGGGTTGCGCAGTTGCTTAGGAAGAACGAAGGTCAGTTCGGCCAGATCCCCATTCTCGGACACCTTTTGTCATTCCGAGCGCCAGCGAGGAATCCCCGCACCGCCCAAATCTGCAATGCCGCTCCAGAGTCTCTTCGGCCTCGAACTGCCTTTGACGGTATACACCTTCTGTGGAACCGACCTTGCGCGTCCCGATTTCGTAACTCCCGAATTTCGCCCGTTCCCCCTATAATCGGTTCTGATACCTTCTTGAGTGAGATACGCGCGTGTACCCTGACTGGTTTCTGGGAGCCGGATTCTTCTGTATCGGCCTGATCTTCGGCAGCTTTCTGAACGTCTGCATCTACCGGCTGCCGCGCGGCTTGTCGGTGGTCTCGCCGCGCTCGGCCTGTCCGGAGTGCCACGTCGCAATCGCCGGATACGACAACATTCCCGTACTAAGCTGGCTGATCCTCGGCGGACGCTGCCGCCACTGCCGCACCCCCATCACCGCACGGTACGCCGCAGTCGAGCTCATCTGCGCCCTGCTCTTCCTGCTCTCTTTTCTGCGTGGCGGGGCCTCGCCCGAGGCCGCCAAGGGCTGTGTCCTGAGCTTCCTTCTGGTCAGGGCTGACCTTCACCGACGCCGAGACTCACCTTCTCCCCGATGCTATGACCCTGCCCGGAATCGGAATGGCTCTCGTTTTCAGCTTTTTCTCGCTCGTCCCCGGCCCGGTCTACGATATCGTTCCCTTGCATTTCTATAGCAGCCCAACCCTCCGTCAGTTGGATCTTCAACTCGGCATCTGCTCCTTCGGCAACGCACTCTTGGGAGCCGTCATCGGCTCCGGCATTCTCTATGGCATCGGCTGGATCTATCTGAAGCTGCGCAATGTTGAGGGAATCGGGCTTCGGAGATGTGAAGCTGATGGCGATGGCTGGCGCATTCCTGGGCCCTGCGATGACGCTCTTCGTGCTGTGCGCGGCCTCCCTGCTAGGCGGCGCATATGGACTTCTCATCCTTGTGACTGTCTTCTGGAAGCGCTTTGCCCGTTACCGTGTCCATCTGCCCCAGCGGGCGCCATCCCGCGCCTGGCAGGCGGCACAGATCGCAATGCGCGGCCTGGAAATTCCCTTTGGCGTCTTCCTTTGTATCGTCGCCATCGTCACTTGGTTTTACGGCCCGCAGATGATGCACGCTTACCTGGGCCTGCTACGGCTTCCCGGTTAGCGAACCCGGGACTTTCGTGCTATCGGTACCGCGCTTGCATCTGTCCGAATCATCCGTACGGGAGCTACAATGTGTTGCATATCGAATGCAATGCACCGTGAGAGGACGAAATGGGAGAGGAAAGTGGAGGAGGTGAGTTCCGCATGAAGCTCAGTGATCTACGCGTTCCTGCTTTCCTGATCCTCGCGCTCTCAATTTCTTCCTATGCCCAATCGTCCGGAGACCGGTCGCTCGGAGATGTTGCGCGCCAGTTCCGGGAGGAACGGCAGTACAGCGAATCTTCCCATCCCAGGGTCATTCACCAACGACGACATTGTAAGTCCTGCCTCACGCGCGGCGCATGAAGCAGCCAAGGACACAACCGAGGGCGCAGCGCAGAACGAACCCGGGAAGGAAGGCGAGGAGACCGCTGGAGACGTAAGCTCCGGGGAAGCCAATAGCGACAAGGCAAAGAAAGATCCAGCTAAGCAGCGCGAAGAGCGAGCGCTTGCACTCGACAAGCAAACCGAGGAGATCAACAAGGTATATCTGGACCGCATCGCGGCCATACGCACACAGATCAACACCGCGCAGCAGGAGATGGCAAAGCTTCAGCTGGATCAGGTCGAGAGCATCAACAGCTTCCAGCGAACCCTCGGCGTCTCGCCAAATGTCTCCACCTATCAGGAGCAGCAACGTTTTTTCAGCGAGCAGATTGAAGCCCGCCGCCAGTTGATCAGCAACCTGACCGCACAGTTGGAGGATGCCCAGGAAGCGGCGCGCCACGCTGGAGTTCCGCACGCCACCGATTGACCTTTGCCTTATCGCTCCGCCTTCTCTCCCACTCTTTTCTGAATCTGCAGCAGATGATGATGCCCATGAACGTAGTGGAATTTTCTCCACTGCCGAGGGTTCAGCGGCCCCAGGATCGGATGCATCGCGATCGGCGCCTCGCTCCCCCACCGCTCGACCGCCGCTGCAATCGCGGCGTCCATGCGTTTCAGGTTTACCAATGCCCTCTCCAGCGCAAGCGGTCCGGGATCGCCCTGCGGCATCACCATGGCCGGAGACTTGGCGCCGTGAGGGAAACACTCCCAGATTCACAACCAGTAACTTCTTCAAGAGCTCCGAAACCTTGGCCGCGCGTACCTGTGGCGGACCGCCCACGCCCATGCTCAATTCCAGCATCTTTGCCGTGCCACCGTAGCTGCGGCCCATATGTTCGAGGATCTGGGCGCTGCTCCATCGTCCTTCAGGCGCGCGATTCCAGTCGGCATCACACAAACCGCCGGTCGTCGCTTCGATCTCTTCCTGCAAACGATTCAACCAAACATCCATTTCACGATCACCACTCTCAATTTACTCGCCGAATCCACCTGACAGCTCCTCCGCCGTGTTCCTTGCCTCTACCGCGGTTCTTGCCTCTGCCGTGGTTTTCGCTGTTGTATTTAGGTTGTCATTCCGAACGAAGTGAGGAATCCCCGCGCCGCTCAAATATTCCGCACGGCTTCAGAGGCAATTCAACCAGTAATCGATTCTGCATCTCTCACCTTCGAACAAACCACCACGTAGCGCCTTCCATTGTCTAATCCGGCTGCTTCTTCAATCGCTCCAGCGCCTTCTTCGCCTCGCCCGCACTTCGGCCCATCCTTCAGAATCGCCAGATATTCCTGATAGCGTATCCGCGCTTCCTCAAATTCCTTGCTCTTTTCCAGGGTCTGCGCAAGCTTAAACGTGGCCACCGCGTCGCGTGGTTTGTACTGCAGCGCCTCCCGGTAGCGGCTGAGCGCAGCCTTGTAGTTCCCAATGTTGAAGTAATAGTTCCCGACCTCCACGTCCTTCATCGCGCGCATTGGATTCCACTCGTGCGTTCACGCTCATCGGCCGCGTGCCCGCCATCCGGGTGCGCCAGCGCGTCTTCGGCTGGTGGCGACAGATCAATGCGGGTCTGGTTGCTGCTGCTCTCCTCGTCACTGCGCGGAGGAGCGCTGTTGGCGGGCGACTGCGGGGTTTTCGCATTGCTGGTTGTATTGCGGATTTTCCGTCAGCGGGCCGTCGGTTGGCCCGGGAACCTGCTGCTGTTGCGCGGCCAGCGCAGGCACATACAGCATTGCGCCGGCAAGCGTGAACGCCAGTATGCTTCCAAACTTCATTCCCTGATTGTACCCGCGGCGGGTTTTACAATTTTGCGGATTTTACGAGGAAGCGCCGTGTCCGTTTCCCGGTTTTCCACACGCGCTCTCACTTCCAGTTCCGTCGTGCCTTCGGCCAGCGCAATGGGCATCTCGGCAATTCCAGCCTCGTTGGTGACTGTGTTTTCCAGCACTCCGGAGCCGCACTCCGTCTTCCAGCACGCGCCCACCTGCGCCGATCGCCGCAACGAATCCACCGGAGAGAACTCGAAAGCGAAGCACCACTCCCCGTCCGAGATCCTCTCCGAGCCGAGAAACTGCACCACCAGCCCCTCCCCTGCCTCCTGATTCAGCACCTCATCCACAAAACCATCGCGGACAGCCTCCAGAACCCAGCGATGCTGCGCCCGCGCCAGTTCCTGGATTGCTGCCTCGTCCGACTCCGGGGGGAGCGCGTTCGAGCGCTTGCCGATGCAGCGGCCACTGACGAATACCTGGGACTCCAGGCACTGCTCGCGCTCGCGCACCTCGGTCTGCACGTGGTAAACCGTACCCTGCACCCGAATGTCTGTATTAAAACCGAAGATCATCTTTGACGGGTTTCTCTCTGCCTCACAGACACCCGACATTACCGAAGAACATGTCCGGTGTTCTTACATGGGCCCATTACCAACTTGAATTGTCACGTACCGGTTGCCATTTCCACAACGTTACTTTGGTTTATCGTTACGTTCTCAGGTACCTTATTCCTTTCAAATGCATTCCCCGCTTGACACATGGAAAAGCGAATATCTATACTTGCCCGTTCCTAAATCAGTGCTTCAGCGCGATAACAGCGATGACCGACAATTATTTTGCCAGGTATATTCCTCTGCTTGATCCACTTCACGCTGGTCTGCCTTCTGGCAGCCGCCATCGTGACCCTGTCCTATTTCATCGGCCAGCACAAGGCCAATAAGAGCAAAATGTCGCCCTACGAGTGCGGTATGGAGCCCGTCGGCGATGTTCGCCAGCGATTCAGCGTGTCGTTTTACCTGGTCGCCATGCTCTTTATCCTTTTCGATGTCGAAGCGGTTTTCCTCTATCCTTGGGCGATCCTGCTGAAGCGGCTGAAGATGTTCGGATTCTGGGAGATGATGACCTACGTCCTGATCATCCTGGTCGGTTTCTTCTACGTGTGGAAGAAGGGCGTGCTTGACTGGAACAAACCCTCCCGCGACGAGGCGCTCTGAAGATCATGGCCCTACAACCTGCTATCACCGATTTGGAAATGCTGAAGGACCGTCCGGCGGTCGCCTGCCTGCAAGCCTCGCTGCCTCAAGCACTTCAAGCCGCTAAGTTTGATCGCGACGAACTCACGCTCTGGATCGATTCGATTCACCTCATCGCCGCCCTGAACCTCCTGCGCAGCGCCGGCAGCACCCGCTTTACGGTGCTGGCCGACCTCACCGCAGTCGACTGGTTTCCCTCCGAGCCCCGCTTTGAGGTCGTCTACTCGCTTCTCTCCTATGAGCGGCGCGAGCGCCTTCGCGTCAAGGTCAAGGTCAACGGAGCCGACCCGTACATCGAATCGGTCACTTCATTGTGGGTGGGAGCATCGCCCTTTGAGCGCGAGGTCTTCGATCTGTTCGGCATCCGCTTCCAGGGACATCCCGACCTTCGCCGCATTATGTTGCCGGACGATTGGGAAGGTCATCCCCTGCGCAAAGATTACCCGGTCGAGGGATACCGCTAATGCCCAGCATTGATCAATTCCGCGCCGAACCGGTCGTCGAAACCATCGATGGCGATCGCACCATGGTCCTCAACATGGGGCCGCAGCACCCATCGACCCACGGTGTGCTTCGCCTCTTGCTGGAAATCGACGGCGAAACCATCGTCCGTATTCGTCCTGACGTCGGCTTTCTGCACACCGGGATCGAGAAGACCTGCGAGGCCAAGTTCTACCAGCAGGTCGTTCCGCATGACCGACCGCATCGACTATCTCTGCCCCATGACCAACAATCTGACCTACGTGTTGGCCGTCGAGAAGCTCCTGGGGTTGGAGATACCGCCGCGCGCGATGTGGATCCGCCTCATGCTCAACGAGTTGACTCGCATCAACTCGCACCTGGTCTGGCTCGGCACGCACGCCCTGGATATCGGCGCCATGACCGTCTTCCTCTATTGCTTCCGCGAGCGGGAAGAGATTCTCAAGATGTTCGAGATGGTTGCCGGCCAGCGCATGATGACCTCCTACTTCCGGGTAGGCGGCCTCGCCATGGATCTGCCGCTCGGATTCCTCGATTACATCAAGAATTTCGCGAACTATTTTCCCGACCGGATCGAGCAATACTCCGACTTGCTCACCAACAATCCGATCTGGCTGGGCCGCACCAAGGGCGTCGCGCTGATCACCAAGGAGGACGCCATCGATCTGATGCTCACCGGCCCCACGGCCCGTGGCAGCGGCATCGACTGGGATCTGCGCCGCGACATGCCCTACGGCGGGTACGATCAGCTCGAGTTCAAGGTTCCGGTCGCCACCGCAGGCGACGTCTTTGCCCGTTACGAGATACGCATCGAAGAGCTTCGCCAGTCTCATCAGCATGGTCAAGCAGGCCATCGCGAATCTGCCCGATGGCCCGATCAAGGCCAACGCGCCGAAGGTCGTTCTTCCGGATCGCGAGAAGATGAAGACGCAGATGGAATCGCTCATCTATCACTTCAAGATTGTCACCGAAGGCTTTACGGTTCCGGAGGGCGAGGTCTATCAGGGCGTGGAATCACCGCGCGGCGAGATGGGCTACTACGTGGTCTCTGACGGCACCGCAAAACCCTATCGGGTTCACATGCGCAGTCCGTCGTTTGCCAACCTGAACGCCATCGGAGTGATGTGCGAACACAACCTGCTCGCCGACGTCGTTGCGGCCATCGGCAGTATCGATATCGTACTCGGCGACGTGGATCGCTAAGAAAAGATCGTTGTTGAACGGAGATGCATTGGAGCACTGGGGAACGCAGTTTGCCAGGACCGTAGGTCATCGCAGCGAGGGCCAGAGCGACTTCGCCCTCGATCTCATTGACCTGCTGCAGCAGAGGGCGGAGGAGTTCAACAAAGAGGCTCCCAAGGGCTTCAAGTTTTCGCTCAAGGTTCTGCCGAAAGGCGAAGACGTTGAGATCACGAATGGATACAAGACTGCCGCGGCCATTGCAACGTCTCTGCCCGGAGCCATATTCGTTCGCGTGTGGAACAACAGCACCGAACGGGCCTTCGAGGGTACCTTGCACAATACTCCGGACGGCTTTGTACCGGACGGCGTTCCCAGCGAGTGTTCCCTTCCATCCGGCCTGGCCGAGTGGATGATCCACGAGGTCTTTGAACCGTAGTATTCTTGGGAGTTCGGTAGAACTTCCCATGACTGACAAGCACTCATATCAGTAAATATAGGGTTTCAAGAGGCACATGAAATTCAGCGAACAACTCGAAGCGCGATACGCGGACATGCTCACGCACTATCCGGTGAAGCGCTCACTCCTCGTTCCCTTCCTGCTCTATATTCAGGACGAATATGGCTATGTCACTGATGAATCCATCGAGGAACTCGCGCGACGGCTTGAAATCACCGAGCTCGATATCCGATGCGTCATCAGCTACTATTCCATGCTGCGCACCACGCCCGGCGGCAAGTACAACGTGCAGGTGTGTACCAACATCGGCTGCCTGTTGCGTGGCGGAGAAGAGATGTTGGAGCACGTGCGCGGAAAGCTCGGCGTTGCCGTCAACAAGGGAACCACTCCCGACGGTGTTTTCTCGGTGGAAGAAGTCGAATGCATCGGCGCCTGTTCCTGGGCGCCTGCCATGCAAGTCAACTACACCTTCCATGAGAACCTCACGCCGGAAAAAATCGACCAGATTCTTGACGAGTACAGGCAAAAGGCGGCCCAACAGTAGCTATGGCATACCTGGTCTCCCATCCCGATGAGGTGAAAGTCGTCACCAAGCGCTTCGGCCAAGGCGCGGCCAACCTTGACCGCTACCTCGAACTCGACGGCTACAAAGCCCTGCAGAAGGCGCTCGAAATGGGTGCCGACGGCATCATTAACGAAATGAAAGCCAGCAACCTGCGCGGGCGTGGCGGCGCAGGCTTCCCCACGGGTATGAAGTGGTCCTTCGTCCCCAAGGAGAGCGCCAAGCCCAAGTACGTTCTGTGCAACGGCGATGAGAGCGAGCCCGGAACCTGCAAGGACCGGCTCATCTTTGAGCATGACCCTCATTCCATCATCGAAGGCGCAATGATCGCCGCCGTCGCCGTCGGCTCGCACGCTGCCTACATCTATATTCGCGGCGAGTACCGTTATCTGCTGGAGATCATGCAGAAGGCCATCGCCGACGCCTACGCCCGCGGAATCTGCGGCAAGAACATCTTTGGCTCCGGCTACGATCTGGATGTTTACTGGCACGGCGGCGCCGGCGCCTACGAGGTCGGCGAAGAGTCCGCGCTCATGGAATCGCTCGAAGGCAAGCGCGGCGTTCCCCGCATCCGTCCGCCTTTTCCGGCGGTGGTTGGACTCTGGGGCGGGCCAACGGTCATCAACAACGCCGAGACCCTCGCCAGCGTCCCTCCCATCATTCTCATGGGCGGCAAGCAGTATGCCGAAATCGGCGTCGAGCGCAACGGCGGTACCCGCCTCTTCCAGCTCAGCGGACACATCGAGCGCCCCGGCGTCTATGAACTTCCGCTCGGCTACAATCTGAAAAAAGCCATCTACGAGGTGGGCGGCGGCATCGCCAACGGACGTAGCCTGAAATGTGTCGTGCCCGGCGGCTCTTCCGTGCCCTGCCTCAAGGCAGATGAGATCGACATCAGTCTCGACTTCGACGCCATGATGAAGGCAGGAACGTTCCTCGGCTCCGGCGGCATCGTAGTCATCGACGACCAGACCTGCATCGTCAAGTTTGCCCTGCGTACCAGCCAGTTTTACCGCCACGAAAGCTGCGGCTGGTGCATTCCCTGCCGCGAGGGCACGGACTGGCTGACCAAGACCCTCAAGCGCTTCCATGCCGGCGGCGGAGTCGAAAAGGATATCGACAACCTCGGCTACCTCGCCGAAAACATGTTGGGCCGCACCTTCTGCCCGCTCGGCGACGCAGCGGCCATGCCCATCATCGGCTTCGTAAAGAAGTTCCGCGAGGAATTTGAAGCACACCTGAACGGCCGTCCCTGCCCCTACGGGCAGCACGAGCGCCTTACACGCATTACCGGTTCTGAGCCACTAAGCTCACGCGAAGAGAATTCATGGCTGACGTAACGCAAAACGCGACGCAAAACGTAACGCTTACCGTGAACGGAAGAACCATCACGGCTCCCAAGGGCACCCTGCTCATTGATGCCTGCAAGCAGTATGGCATCGAGATTCCCGCCTTCTGCTACTACCCCGGACTCTCGCTCCAGGGCGCATGCCGCATGTGCGTGGTCGAGATCGAAAAGATGCCCAAGATGCAGACGGCCTGCACCACGCCCGTCGCCGAAGGCATGGTGGTGCAGACCGAGACCGAGAAAGTGGTGCAGGCGCGCAAGGCCACGCTCGAATACTGCTTGCCAACCATCCGCTCGATTGCCCGGTCTGCGACGCCGGGCGGCGAGTGCGAATTGCAGGACATGACCTTCAAGTACGGCGCCGCTGAGTCGAAATTCATCGACATCAAGAGCCATCGCGACGAGCAGCAGTGGTCGCCGATCGTCTTTTATGACCGTCCGCGCTGCATCCTTTGTTACCGCTGCGTGCGCGTCTGCGGAGAAGCCATGGACGTCTGGGCCCTCGGCATTCGCAATCGCGGCCAGGGTTCGGTGATCGCCCCCAACCAGGGCGACTCGCTCGACTGCGAAGAGTGCGGAATGTGCATCGATATCTGTCCGGTCGGCGCACTCACCAGCGGCTCTTACCGTTACAAGACGCGCCCCTGGGAGATGACCCACGTCGGCACCGTCTGCAACCATTGCGGCGACGGCTGCCTGACCACCGTCGGCGTGCGCCGCTCTGATACCGGCTCCGAGATCGTGCGCTGCGACAACCGCGACCGCAGCGGAATCAACGACGATTTCCTCTGCATCAAGGGACGCTATGCCTACGACTTTGCCGAAAACCCCGAGCGCGTCACCACGCCCCTGATCAAGCGCAACGGAAAATTCGTCGCTGCCACCTGGACCGAAGCCATCGAAGCAGTGGCAGCGAAATTCCAGCAGCTTCTTCTGTCCAGCGGCTCGCACTCCATTGGCGTGATCGGCTCCAACCGCACCACCAATGAAGAGAATTACCTGCTCCAGAAGTTCGCCCGCACCGTGCTCGGCACCAATAATATCGACCACCATCGCACCGCCGATTTCCCCTCCTTCGCGCGCGCCATCGCCGCCTACAGGGCTCAAACGGCTTCGATGAGCGAGGTTGCGAGCGCTCCGGCGATTCTGCTGATCGGCAGCGATCCCACCGAGCAGCATCCTCTGCTCGCCTGGCAAATTCGCAATGCCGTGCGCCTGCGTAACTCTCGCCTCTACGTGGTCAACGCCAACCAGATCAAACTCACGCGACAGGCCGCGCAGGTTGCGAAGATCACCCCCGGAGCCGAGCCCGACTTTGTCTCGTTCCTCGCCGGCAACAACGCCGCGGTTTCCAAGCTGGGAGTCGCCGCCGAAGCCCTTGGAAAGCTGCGCGACGCGCTCGCCGCCGAAAGCAATCTCTTGATCGTCTTCGGCCCTGAGCTTCGTGGCGAAGCCATCGACGCGCTGGTCGCCTACGGCGCGCCCAAAGCTGCAAAGTTCATCTGCCTCGCCGATTACGCCAACTCGCGCGGCGCGGCTGACATGGGACTCTATCCCGACCTGCTTCCCGGATATCATTCCGTCGCCAGTAGCTCGCAGGTGACAAGAGCGTGGAAGACCGAAATCCCAACCGATCCCGGCCTCACGCTTCCCCAGATGCTCGACCAGGCCGCTGCCGGAAATCTGCAAGCGCTCTGGGTCGTCGGCTCAAATCCCGCTGCCCGCTATCGCAACAGCCAGGCGTTCTCGCGTCCGTTCCTTGTTGTGCAGGATATGTTCCTCACCGAAACCGCGCAGCACGCCGACGTCTTCCTGCCCGCTGCCTTTGCCTATGAAAAGGCGGGCACCATGACCAATACCTGCGGCGATCTGCAGCGCCTCAAGAAAGCCTCCGACGTTCATGGCGTCAAAGCCGACTTTGAGATCATCATCCGTCTTGCCGAAAAGATGGGCGCCGACCTTGAATACCTCGTGCCCTTCCGTGGCTATACCTTCGCCGACGCGGGCCAGAGCCGAGGCGCTCAATCCGGCGAAGCCGATCGCAACGCCGTGTTTACCGAAGCCCACGGACTGGCCTCGCGCACTTCGCCCCTGGACCCCACCGATTACGCTCGACGAAATTTCCGAATTGGTTCCAGGCTATGCCATCTCTCAGCTTGAGCTCGCGGTCGGAAACCCGCAGCGAACGCAGTTAGTGCAGATAGAGCCCGCTGAAGTTCCAAGCCGCCCTGAGTTGGTCTCGCCCGCCGGAGATTCTTTATTCACCTCCGGCACGCTTGGCCGCTACTCCGCAACATTGAACTCGGTCGTCGAGAATCATCGCAAGGCGAACGAGCCAATCGTGGCAGATTGATTATGTTTGGTCCGGCCTTCGGGCTGGAATTTGTAAGTATCTGCCGTCGCGCATAACAGCTTATGTGCGCCACGGCTGGGGAATAATCTTCCGATGAACGCTTTGACTTTTTTGATCGTCGCGGTAATCAAGATCGCCGTCACCATTGGCGTTCTGCTCACCGTCGTCGCCTACACCGTGTGGCTGGAGCGCAAACTGGTGGGCCGTATGCAGAATCGCTGGGGACCCTCCCGAGTCGGTCCCTTCGGACTACTGCAGCCTCTCGCCGACGGAGCCAAGTTTCTGTTCAAAGAGGATCTGACGCCGCCCTACGTCGAGAAGCACATTTATCTTCTCGCGCCGTGCTTGTCGCTCATCATGGCTCTCACTTCGATTGCCATGGTCCCCATTGGCCCCATCATTCACCTCTTCGGCATCAGCACCCCGATGCAGATCACAGGCGTGATGGACGCCTCCGGGCAGGCTGGCGATATCAATGTCGGGATTCTGGTCATCCTCGGCATCACCTCGCTTGGCGTCTATGGGATTGCTCTGGCGGGCTGGTCGTCGAACAGCAAATACTCACTGCTGGGCTCGCTGCGCGCCTCGGCACAGATGGTCAGCTATGAAGTTTCGCTCGGCCTCTCGCTGGTTGGCGTGCTGCTCATGTCGAGCACCCTCAGCCTTCGCGGCATTGTGCACGCGCAGCTCGGCACATGGCACGGTTCATTCCGCAGTGGTTTCATCTTCCGCGGCCAGTTCATCGCGTTCTTCGTTTACATGATGGCGGCTTTTGCCGAGACCAACCGCATCCCCTTCGACATGCCGGAGGCGGAAACCGAACTGGTCGCCGGCTACCATACCGAATACAGCGCGATGAAATTCGCCATGTTCTTCATGGCCGAATACGCCAACATGGTAACCGTCGCCTGCATCGCCTCGATCATGTTCCTGGGAGGATGGAGTGGACCGTCGTTGCCCTTCCTGCCTGCGGCAGTGCAGGCCTTCCTGCCGATCGTCTGGTTTGCGTGCAAGATATTCTTTTTCCTGTTCGTCTATATCTGGATTCGCGGCACGCTGCCGCGCTTCCGTTATGACCAGTTGATGGCCTTCGGCTGGAAGTTCCTCTTCCCGCTGGCGCTGGCCAACGTGATTGTTACCGCTTTCTTCGTGGCAATCCACGCATGATGGCCGGAATGGAAAACTGATGCATTACTTTCTGTTTATACTTTTCGCGACGTTCTGTGTAGCTGGCTCGATCAGTCTCCTGCTTCAGCGGAAGACGATCAACAGCGCGCTTTCGCTCATCGTCGTCATGGGCTCGCTGTCTCTCATCTACCTGCTGCTCGGCGCTGAGTTCGTCGCCGTCGTGCAGGTGATCATCTACGCCGGAGCGATCATGGTGCTCTTCATCTTCGTCATCATGTTGCTCAATGCCGGCGCCGAAGAGCAGTCCGAAGGCAGCCATGTCGCCAAGATCTTAGGCATCCCGGGCCTCTTCATCGGCGGCGCCATCGGCATCTGGGTGTTGCTCCAGCACCATCCGCAAGGGGAGCTCGTCCGCATCGGCGCGCTCTATGGCCCGGCCGACAAAGTCGGCATGCTGCTTTTCACCAAGTACCTTCTCGCCTTTGAAGTCACCAGCGTCCTCGTGCTCATCGCAATTATGGGCGCGGTGGTGCTGGCCCGCAGGAGCCATTCATCATGATCCCCATCTCCTGGTATCTGCTGCTAAGTGCGTTTCTCTTCGCCTGTGGCGTCACCGGCTTCCTCACCAAGCGCAACATCATCACGCTCTTTATGTCCATTGAGCTGATGCTGAATGGCGTGAACCTGTCCTTCGTCACCTTCGCTACCCGTCTTGGAACCCTCGACGGACACATCTTCGTCTTTTTCGTCATGGTCGTTGCCGCCGCCGAAGCCGCAGTCGGACTGGCTATCATCATCTCTGTCTATCGCACACGCGAGACGCTTAACGTCGACCGGGTGAACTTACTGAAACTATGAATCAATTCTCCCAGTATCTCTGGCTGATCCCGATCCTGCCCCTGGCGGGTGCGCTGATCAACGGACTCTTCGGCAAGCGCTTTGCCAAGCCCGTCGTCGCCTCCATCGCGCTCTTCTTCACCGGAGCGTCGTTTCTGGTCGCCTGCTCCCAGGCCTATGCGCTCGTGAACTCCGGCGCCGATGCCGTTGAGACCCTCTACGGCACCTGGATTCGCGCCGGCAACTTCTCCGTCGACTTCGGCCTCTATCTCGACCATCTCTCCCTGGTCATGATGCTGGTCGTCACCGGGGTAGGATTCCTGATTCACGTTTACTCCGTCGCGTACATGGAGCATGAGGGCGGATATTACCGCTTCTTCGCCTACCTCAACATATTCATGTTCTTCATGCTCACGCTCGTGCTCGCCAACAACTACCTGCTTATGTTCGTCGGTTGGGAGGGCGTGGGCCTCGCCTCGTATCTGCTCATCGGCTTCTTCTTCCTTAAGGACTCGGCCGCCAACGCCGGCAAGAAAGCTTTCATTACCAACCGCGTCGGCGACTTCGGATTCCTGATTGCCCTCTTCCTCCTCATCCAGCACTTCGGAACCTTGCGCTACGCCACGGTCTTCGATATTGCCTCGCACTTCCCGGCTGAAACCAGCGCCGGAGTGCTGACCGCTATCGGCCTGCTGATGCTCGTCGGTGCCACCGGCAAGAGCGCGCAAATTCCTCTCTACGTCTGGCTGCCGGACGCCATGGAAGGCCCCACGCCGGTCTCCGCCCTCATCCACGCCGCCACCATGGTCACTGCGGGCGTTTACATGGTCTGCCGCTCCAACGCCATCTTCAGCCGTGCTCCCATTGCGCTGCTCGCCGTGGCCATCATCGGCACCCTCACCAGCTTCTTCGCCGCCACCATCGGCATCACGCAGACTGACATCAAACGCGTGCTTGCCTACTCCACGGTTTCCCAGCTCGGCTACATGTTCATGGCTGCCGGAGTCGCGGCCTACTCCGCCGGAGTCTTCCATCTCATGACCCACGCCTTCTTTAAGGCATTGCTCTTCCTCGGCGCCGGCTCGGTCATTCACGGCGTCGGCGGCGAGCAGGACATGCGCAAGATGGGCGGCCTTCGCAAATACATGCCCGTGACCTTCTGGACCATGCTGATTGCGACTCTCGCCATCTCGGGAATTCCGCCCTTCGCCGGCTTCTTCTCCAAAGACGAGATTCTCTGGCAGGCTTTCAGCAGTCCGCATGGCAGCAAAATCTTCTGGGTCTTCGGCGTCATCACCGCCTTCATGACCAGTTTCTACATGTTCCGCCTCGTCTTCCTCACCTTTACCGGTGAGTATCGTGGTGCGAAACCGAAAGCTCACGCCGCGCACAGCGGGAACGGCGGCCATGATGTTGACGCGAGTCACAATGATCATCACGGCACACCGCATGAGTCGCCATGGCTCATGCTCGGCCCTCTGGTCTTGCTAGCCGTGCTCTCGATCGTCGGCGGCTGGGTCGGTATCGGCAACCGCTTCGAACACTTCCTCAGCCCAGTAATTCAAAACGTTTCCGTTGAACAGAGCGCCGCCCGGAATGGCGAGGCCAACGCTACCCCGGTCAGCGAAGGCGAAGGCACCGCCAGCGAGAGCAAAGGCACCGAAGAGCTGCTGATGGGAGTCTCGGTTGTCATCGCCTTCTCCGGCCTCGGGCTCGCCTGGTTCCTGTATGTGAAGCGCCCGGAACTGCCCGCCAAGATCGCCGAAGCCTCCAATGGCCTCTACACTTTGGTCCGCGATAAGTATCGGATCGATGAACTTTATTCCGCCGTAATCATCAGCCCTCTGGTCGCGTTCTCCCGGAGAGTGCTCTGGCAGACCGTCGACCAGAAGGTAATCGACGGCACGGTCAATGAAGCCGCTGTTGCCGCCTGCGACGTCTCGCAGGTTGTGCGCCAACAGCAATCTGGCCTGGTGCGCAGCTACGCCGGATGGATTGCCGCCGGTGCCGCGGCAGTGGTCGCCTACATGGTCTGGATGGGAACCCGATGAACTTATCTACGCTCAATCCCTGGATTCTCACGCTGATAACATTCCTGCCCGCGGCCGGAGCGCTTTTGATGGTCTTCCTGCCGCGCCGCGACCGCGATATTCGCTGGTTCGCCATGGCGATTTCGGTCATCACCTTTTTGGTTTCCACGCATCTGCCGGCGCACTACCGTGAGGTCGCGCCCGCCGGCTCGGGCAGCTTTGCCTATGAGCAGAACCTGCGCTGGATCACCAGCCCCAACATCCACTACCACATCGGCATCGACGGAATCTCGCTCTGGCTCGTCGTACTGACCACCTTCCTGGTTCCCTTTTGCGTCATGGCTTCCTGGAAGTCGATCCACGATCGCGTGAAGGAGTTCTTCATCCTTCTGCTCCTGCTGGAAACGGCGATGATCGGCGTCTTCATCGCGCTCGATCTGTTTCTCTTCTACTTCTTCTGGGAAGCCACGCTGATCCCGATGGCTCTCATCATCGGCATCTACGGCCACCAGCGCCGTGTCTATGCCGCGGTCAAGTTTTTCCTGTACACCATGGTCGCCTCCGTCTTCATGCTCGCGGCCATCATCTGGCTCTACTCTCAGTCGGGAACCTTCGACTTCACTGAACTCCAGCATCTGCTCGCCACCGGAGCCATCGCCCTGCCCGGCCACACCGCGCTCTGGCTGTTCCTGGGATTCTTCTTCGCTTTCGCCGTCAAGGTGCCGCTCTTCCCTCTCCACACCTGGCTGCCGGATGCACACGTCGAAGCACCCACCGCCGGTTCGGTGCTGCTCGCCGGAGTCCTGCTCAAGATGGGAACCTACGGCCTGTTGCGCTTTAACGTCGGCCTTTTTCCCGCCGAGGCGCACCGGAACGCGCCCTGGATCATCACCCTCGCCATCATCGGAATCATCTACGGTGCCTTGGTCGCCCTCGTCCAGCCAAACATGAAGAAGCTGGTCGCCTACTCGTCGGTCAGCCACCTCGGATTCGTGGTGCTAGGCGTCTACAGCTTCACCCGCGCAGGTATGGATGGCGCCGTCCTTCAGATGATCAACCACGGCATCTCGACCGGCGCACTCTTCCTTTTGTTGGGCATGGTGTATGACCGCCGCCACACCTACGAAATCAAGGAATACGGCGGGCTCGCCACGCCCATGCCCGTCTACGCCACTCTCTTTCTGATCATCACGCTCTCTTCCATCGGACTGCCGCTGATGAACGGATTCGTCGGCGAGTTCCTGGTTCTAAGCGGCGCCTTCCAGGCCAGGGCGATCTACGGCATCCTCGCCGCCAGCGGCGTCATCTGGAGCGCCTTCTACATGCTCTGGCTTTACCAGCGCACCTTCTACGGAACCATTACCAACCCGGTCAACGCAAAGCTGCCCGATGCCGATTTGCGTGAACGAAGCATCCTCTGGCCCCTCGCAATCGTGGCTCTCGTGATGGGAGTCCTCCCTGGCCTCTGGATGAACTCCATCGACGCTTCGGTCGCGGGAATACTGGACGGAGCCAATGTTGCGTCCTCTGCCCCCACACTCCAAGTCAAGGTCAACACGGTGCTCAAATAGCCATGCCAACAGCCGCCGACTATATCCGTATTCTTCCTGAAATCGTCCTCACGGTCTGGGGCATGCTCGTCATGTTCATCGAGCCGCTCTTGCCCCCGCACCGCAGCCGTAAAGGTCTGGGCCTGTTTGCCGCCTCCGGCGCCATCGCCGCCATCGCCGCAACCATCTATCAGGCGCAGCCTCAGTTTGCCGGATACGGCTTCAATCAGATGCTGCGGGTTGACCACTTCAGCATCTTTTTCCACCTGATCGTTCTGCTGGTTGCTCTGGCAACGATCCTCATGTCGCTAGACTACCTTCCCTACCAGAAGATCGATCATGGCGAATACTACGCCCTGATCCTGCTGGGGGCGGTCGGCATGTGCCTGATGTCTTCCGCCGTCGAGCTGGTGCTCATCTTTATCGCGCTGGAAATCTCCTCCATCTCCAGCTACGTCCTTGCCGGCTTCCGCCGCCGCTCTGCCGAGAGCGCCGAGAGCTCGATGAAGTATTTCCTCCTCGGCTCCTTCGCCACTGCCTTTTTCCTCTACGGTGTGGCCCTGCTCTATGGAGCCACCGGCTCCACCAACGTCTTTGACATTGCTGCGGCCCTCAGCAGCAGCCATATCGAACCGCTCGCCTACATCGCCGTCGCCCTCATCTTTACCGGCCTCGGCTTCAAGGTAGCCGCTGCTCCCTTCCACGTTTGGACCCCGGACGTTTACGAAGGCGCCCCGTCCCCCGTGGTGGCCTTCATGTCCACTGCTCCCAAGGCCGCTTCCTTTGCGGTTCTTATCCGGCTCGTAATCGACACGGCTTCGCCACACTGGTTCTGGATTATCTGGGTCGCCGCCGTTCTTTCCATGTGCATTGGCAATCTCGGCGCCATACTCCAGAGCAACGTCAAACGCATGTTGGCCTACTCCTCCATCGCGCACGCCGGGTATCTGATGGTCGCCTTTGCCTCGGCCAGCAATCGCGAACTCGGCATCTCAGCCGCAATGTTCTACTCCGCCGCCTACGCCGCCATGAACGTCGGCGCATTCGCCATCATCACCCAGATGGCCGGCAGCGGAGAGCGCTTTTCCCTGATCGACGACTACTCGGGACTCGGAAAGCGCTCGCCCCTGCTGGCAGCCGCGCTCACCTTCTTCCTTCTGTCGCTAATCGGGATACCCATCACTGGGGGCTTTTTCGCCAAGTTCTACGTCTTCAGCGCAGCGCTCCGCACCCACCTCATCTGGCTCACCATCATTGGCGTGGCCAACAGCGGCGTAGGCTCCTACTACTACCTGCGACTGATTGTCCGCATGTATATGTTTGAGCCGCGCACGGAAGAGCCCGCGCCCTCTCTACACTTCGGAGTCGGCATGGCGATCGCCATCTGCCTCATTGCAACCCTGTGGCTCGGCGTACTACCCAACGCGGTCCTCCATTACACCCAAGGCGCGCCGACCATCCTCGCCCAGCACTAGAACTATCGTTCACAACAAAGGCCCGGATTGGCTCCGGGCCTTTTGCTTGGCATCAAAGAAAGCTACGCTGCCGCAGCCCCTGCTCTTTTATTCTCGCCCCTACCGTCTATTCCCGCCCCTACCGTCGCTGTTCCACGGTGCTCTCCTTCACATTACTATGGTGTCATTCCGAGCCTAGAGCAATTCCCTCGTTGCCGTAGCCCGATACTGCTCTCGCCTTTAGGTTGTCATTCCGAGCGCAGCGAGGAATCCCCGCTCCGCCCAAATCTCCTGCGCAGCCTGATAGGCAATTCAACCCGCCCCAAAAGAACTCAGCCCGGAATAGATCTCTGCATGCCGAGGGCAATCGCCAATCTGCATTTCCTGCTGTTCCAATAACGAAGGCCCCGCCGCAGCGGGGCCTTCTATCCAATCTAAAACCTACTTCACAACCTTGGCGAAGACCACGACCAGCGTGAACAGCACGAGGGACTCGACGAAAGCCAGGCCGAGAATCATCGACAGCTGAATACCGGCGCGGGCGGAAGGATTGCGGGCCAGCGCTTCGCAGGCAGCGGCAGCAACGCGGCCCTGGCCGAGGGCGGCCAGTCCGGCGGCAATCGCCATCGAAAAGCCGGATGCGATAGCGACCCAGTTCGTGCCTGCAGCGGCAGCAGCGGCGGCGGGCTCCTGTGCAAATACCGGCGTGGCCAGCATCAAAATGGCCATCGCTGAGAAAATTACGAAAAGCTTCTTGCTCATTGTCATTGCTCCTTCAGATTTCGCCGCCAGTGGGTGGTTGACGCTCCGCGCAATGGGAGGCCCTCACGCTTGCGGCGTACAACAAAAACTTTTCCCGCAGCCCGCAAACCAGCTGCGTTTATCAAATTCTTTTTAGTGCTCGTGCGCCGTGGCTTCGCCCAGGTACACCATCGCCAACAGCACGAAGATATACGTCTGGATCAATGCAACGCCGAAGTGCAGGCCCAGGAAGACCACCGGCAAACCAATCGGCACCAGCGAGAAGAACACCAGGGTCACCATATCGCCGGCAAACATGTTGGCGAACAGACGGATGGTGAGTGACAACATGCGCGCCAGATGGCTGCACACCTCAATCACGAACATCAGCGGCGCAAGCCACCATACCGGCCCCATGAAGTGCTTGATATATCCTGGGCCGTTCGCGCGCAGACCATGCAACTGGTAAAAGAACCAGGTCACTACGGCGCAGCCCAGCGGCACCACAGGAACGCCGGTTGGAGTCTCGAAGAACGGAATCAGCCCCAGCAGGTTGCAGAGCAGAATGAACATCCCCAGCGTGATCAGATACGACAGATAGGGCTTGTTGTCATGCCCGATAATCTCGGAGCTCTGCGCGTCGATGAAGTTGTAGACGCCTTCCACGATGTGCTGAAGCGCGTTCGGCTTTTCCACCGAAAGGCTCGCACGCACCGCCAGGAAAAACGCGATCAGGATCATGAATACCAGGATCTGCATCGCGATATGGTCGGGAATCGGTGCGTTGGGATGGGTGGGATGGAGCCCCAGCGCGTTCAGCAGCGCTGTCACGGGTCCGGCAAACAAATGGTTCAGTAACGCGGTAAAGGGCAGTTGATGCATTTGAATGTCTGGTTTAGTCCCATTCAGGATGATCGCCGGTTGCTGGCGACGAACTCATACACGGCCTCGCACATCACTGCGACGACAGGCATCGTTAGCCCTGCCAGGAACCCAACCAGGCCGCGTAAGGAACAAGTAAAGATAACATAAGCAACGACCGCCATCAAGCAGAGACGCCCAACTCCACGCGCCATCACGGCCGCACCGCCCTCCCGGCTCTTGCCCTCCACAATTCGCTCGCTGATCGCGTTCACCGTCGCCGCCAACCATCGGAAATTGATCCATCCCAGCACCGTCCCCAATAGCACTCCCGCGGCCAGCATCCAGCCCAGCGGACAGCAACACGGCTGCCGCGCACACCGCTCCGGCCCCCAGAATCATCCATTCCAGGCGCCGCAACGTGCCCGTATACTCCTCCATCTCCTGCTCCGAAGCCTCACTCCACTCCAGCTCCCCGGACTCCGGCCAGTTCTCCGCCGCCGTCTCTGCCTCTCCGGACGAACCCTCGCGCGCGCCTTCGCACAACTCCTGCGACGCATCTTCGCCCCCAGCATCGTGATAATCCTGGCGAACGTCCTCGCGCGAATCTTCTGGCCTCTCGGCGTCGCTCACTTCTCACCGTCCTTTTCGTCCTGGTCTTCGTCTGCGCTCGCCCGCAGCGCCCGTCGAATCATGGACACAAATCCGGCCACCGCTCCCAACACGATCCCAACCAGGTAAATCCAGTGCGTGTGCAGAAGGTAATCCGCCGGCCAATCCCAGCAGGTAACCCACAATCACCGACGCCGGGATCATGAACCCGATCTCCGAGTACCGTGCCACCATCACCCACGGACTCTCTTCCCGCTTTTCCGGTTTCTCGTCTCTCATATCCACGCTTTCTTAGCTCGCCGCTGCAAGCCGCATCCTGCTACTCGCAACTCGCAGCTCCCCTGCTGTTATACAATTTTCCAGTGTCCCTAGAGCAAAACATTTACGACCTACGCAAGCAGAAGCTGCAGCAGATCGAAGCCCTCGGTCAGCCTGCCTATCCTCACCACTTCAACGCCAGCCATCCAGGTACCCAGATTCTGGCCGAGCACGCCGCCAGCACCGGCGAGCAGCTTGAGGCCGCAGCGCGTCAATGTCACCGTCGCCGGACGCCTGATTGCGCATCCGCCTCATGGGCAAAGCCAGCTTCTCCCACCTCCAGCAATCCGGCGAGAAGCTCCAAATCTACATTAAGAAGGATGCCGTCGGCGACAAGCTATGGGAGCTCTACAAGCTCCTCGACATCGGCGACCACGTCGGCGTCAAGGGCTATCTCTTCCGCACCCGCACCGGCGAGCTCAGCATTCACGTCGAAGAGCTCACCTTCCTCTCCAAAGATCTTCTGCCGATGCCCGAGAAGTTCCACGGCCTCACCGACGTTGAGCTGCGCTACCGCATGCGCTACGTCGATCTGATCGATCCCGAGGTGCGCCAGGTCTTCACCAAGCGCGCCCGCATTGTGCAATCGATCCGCCGCTTTCTCGACGCCCGCGACTTCATCGAGGTCGAGACTCCGATGATGCAGCCCATCGCCGGAGGCGCCGCCGCGCGTCCCTTCGTCACCCACCACAACACGCTCGATATCGATCTCTTCCTGCGCATCGCCCCGGAGCTCTACCTCAAGCGCCTCGTCGTCGGCGGCCTGGATCGCGTCTATGAGATCAACCGCAACTTCCGCAACGAGGGTGTCTCCACCCGCCACAACCCAGAGTTCACCATGCTCGAGTTCTACCAGGCCTATGCCGACTACAACGACCTGATGAACCTCACCGAGGAGCTTCTCAAGCAGGTTGCGCTCGATGTAAACGGAGCACTGGTCAACCAGTTCGGCGAGCGCGAGATCGACTGGAGCAGCTTCCAGCGCCTCTCCATGCGCGAGGCGATCATCAAGTACTGGCCCGCAGGCTGCAGGCGAGCCTCCCACGATGGAAGATTTCAAAAGCGCGCGAGCAGATCGAGCAACTCGTGCGCCGCCTGCAGAAGGCCAAGGTCAATCTCCCCTACGATCCCAAGGAGCCCGCGGGCATGCGCCATTGCCGCCATCTTCGAGGCGGTTGCCGAAGAGCATCTCTGGCAGCCGACCTTCATCTACGACTTCCCTCTCGCCATCTCGCCGCTCTCGAAAAACAAGCGCGACGAGCCCGATTTCGTCGAGCGCTTCGAGCTCTATGTCGCGGGCATGGAGTTGGGCAACGCCTTCAGCGAGCTCAACGATCCCGAAGAGCAGCGCCGCCGATTCGAGCAGCAACTCTCCGAGCGCGCGCGCGGCGACGACGAGGCTCACCAGATGGACGAGGACTACATCCGCGCCCTCTCCTACGGCATGCCTCCCACCGCGGGCGAAGGCATCGGCATCGACCGCCTCACCATGATCCTCACCGGCTCCACCTCCATCCGCGACGTCATCCTCTTCCCCTGCTCCGCCCCGAGAAGAAGGAAGAAGACAAAGTTGAGGCCGCCATAACAGAACAGAAGTAGAACGACGGTGGACGGTGCCCCACATCTGCCGCAGTCAGCAGATGTGGGCTTTCAGGACGAGTATAGGTGAACGGGTGGCCCACATCCGCCTGTAGTTGGCGAATGTGGGGGACGGGTGGCCCACATATGCCAGTAGGGCGAATGTGGAGGCGAAGCGGACGGGTGGCCCACATCCGCCCGTAGTTGGCGAATGTGGGGACGAAGCGGCTTCATGTTGCGATGGAGCCTGGGTGTTGAAAAGAGACATCCACGATCTTCATTCAAACTCAGCGATGGAATCCTCCGCCGCCGTGGAAACCTCCGCCCTCTGCGCCGCCCCCGCCACCGTGGAAGCCACCGCCGAACTCACCCCCGCCCCGAGCTGCGGCCGTCTGGGGTCCAGAATGGAAGCCGCCGCCCATCGAGCCCGGCCCATGATAGATGCCGTGCGAGTAGTTGCCGCTGGCGAGGTAAGGCGAACGACCTGCCCACTCACGAGTGAAGGTGTTGAAGTGATGAGGGAACGGCCTGCCATAGCCGTGACCATAAACCCCGCCAACCCCAAAGAACGGGTAGAACGGGGCATTGTAGGCCAGCCACGGGCAGTAGAAGCCCCAGCCAAATGGGCTGTAGAAGACCCCATCTGCCGGTATATACGTGTAGGAAGAAAACCACGGATCCCAATACCAGTTCGGTCCGCCCCAGCCGCCCCACATGTCGGAGGCGTACATGTCTCCTAAATTCACGTTGGCTTCCGCCACGTAGGCGGATCGCAGGCTGCTCCATTGATATAAGCTGCCCTCGTACTGCTCCTTTTTGAACTTGGTCGGCTTGAGTTTGCTTTCTTGAGCGAGCTCTAACTCTCGTCCACCCTTTACCGTGACAGTTTTGCCGTCGTCTTCTACTCTGGCCTTGCCATCAAACACGCGTACCTGGTCCTGCCTCAAATCGAAATCGTACAATCCGGGCTTCAGCAGCCGGATCGTGACTCCGCCCGCAATGACGCGAATGTTGTTTTCCTTGTGAATATCGGCGGCTTCCACCATGGCGTGCCCCTTGTCCAACTCAACCACGGTGTTCACGAAATCCGGAAAGATCATCTTCACGGAACTGTTATCGCCGACACGCAAAAACACGCCCGGAGTGAGCAACACCTCAGCCTTGCCCTCTTCTGTAGTTAACGTCTCGCCTGCCTTCAACTGTACAGTCCCAACCGAACTGGAGTTGAGCACTTGCGTGCCAATCGAAACCTGTCCTTCGATGTAGTTGATCAACCCTGGCGCCGCCGTATTTGGGTTTGGAACGCCTCCATTTGCAACGCTTCCATTCGGGGTGCTTCCAAACGCTGGCAAAGCAAAAATCGCGGCTACAAGCAGACCTGTAAGTGATTTCAGCCCCAGTATCGCCATCTCCCTACCTCCACCTAATTCCCTTAGATGGTATCGCTGCGGGAGCGACCCTGAATCAACGAGGTCGCTGCTATTCCATAGGATCAACTAAAGCAATTCCCTAGTTGCCGTAGCCCGATACTGCTCTCGCCTTTAGGTTGTCATTCCGAGCGCAGCGAGGAATCCCCGCACCGCCCAAATCTGCAATGCCGCCCCAGAGTCTCTTCTGCCTTGAACTGCCTTTGACGGTGTACACCTTCTGTGGAACCGCCCTAGCCGTGCCCCACATCCGCCCTCAGTTCGCGAATGTGGGAAGCTTGTTCCTGAAGGGCTGGCTCTTATAAACGGCTCTTGATGTAACTCAGCATTGCGCCCCAGAATGGAATTCCGCTCCATTTTTTGCACCTAATTTCGCCCGGCATGATCTACACTATCAGGCGGAAGGACGGCCACCGCCACGCGGGGTCGAGCCTTGCATACCGCCCTCTTATACCGTAACAGAAGCGAGTACCCAATGGGATTTGACTTCAGCAGCAAAGAACGCCGGGAGCTCGGCTACCGCCTCATCGACCGCATCGATCAGTATTTCTCCTCCCTCGAACAATCGAGCCATACAGCCTCCCGACGACCAGCGCACGGTTGCCCACAACCCGCATCCGTTGCCGGAGCTCGGCTCAGACGCTACCCAGGTTCTCGACGACCTCTGCCAGGAGATGATCGACCGGGGATTTCACATCCCCTCCGCCAACTACTTCGGACTGATGAATCCGACTCCGACCTACATGGCCGTGCTGGCCGAAGCCCTGGTTTCGGCGCTCAATCCGCAGCTCGCGTCTCTTGCGCGTTCGCAGTTTGCCAGCACCCTTGAGGCAGAAACCATCGGCTGGATCGCCTCGCGCTTCGGCTGGCACAAGACGGTCGGCGACGCACCCGCCCTGCCAGATGCAATTCTCTGCGACGGCACCTTCACCAGCGGCGGCAATGAGGCCAACTTCACCGCCCTGGCGCTGGCCATCTCGCATCACTTTCCCAACGCCATCGAAGATGGCATCGCCACCATCGGCGCCCGCCCTGTGCTCTACGCCTCGGCGGAGTCGCACCATTCGCTGGAGAAGTCCGCAGGACTGCTCGGCCTGGGACGCAAGGCGCTACGTCGCGTTCCGGTCAACGACAGTCTCCGTCTCGACACCGCGCGCCTCATCCTGCAGATTGAAGCCGACTACGCCTGCGGCTTTCTTCCCTTCTGCATCGTGGCCACCGCCGGCACCACCAGCTCCGGAGCCATCGATGATCTCAACGCTCTGGCCTCCATCGCCGAGCGCTACGGACTCTGGCTGCATGTCGATGGCGCCTACGGCGCCGCCGCCGCGTTCAGCGACAAGTATCGCGGATTGCTCAGCGGCATTGAGCGCGCCGACTCCATCACCATCGATCCGCACAAGTGGCTCTCCATGCCCTTCGCCGCCGGAGTCATTCTGACCCGCCACGCAGCGATGCTGGAGAAAACTTTCTCCGTCGCTTCGCCGTACATGCCTCGCGTGGCGCGGCCAACCATGATCGACAACTTCAAGATCAGCGCGCAGTGGTCGCGCCGCATGAACTCGCTCAAGCTCTGGCTCACTCTGCGCGTCCATGGACGCCAGGCGTATGAAGAGATGATCGAGCGCCAGATGCAGCTGGCCTCCGACATGCGCCAGTGGTTCGAGCACTCCGAGTACTTTACGCTGGCCGCTCCGCAGACTCTGCCCATCCTCAACTTCCGTCTCCGCGGCGTGGACGAAGACGAGGCGGAAGCTGCGCATCAGAATTTTATCGATGAGTTCAACAGCGACGGCCGTTACTGGATCAGCCGTACTCATGTGCGCGGCAAGAGCGTGCTGCGCATGATGATCATCAGCTACCTGAGCACTGCCGAACACGTTGCAGGATTGCAGGAAGCATTGCAGTCGGCGGCCCAGCGAATCGCCTTGCCCGTCGCGCGCTAGCGCGTCGGGCCGAATCATTTCCCGAGTGAGCATCGCTCAGAGTTTTTTGTTGTCTAACCCGTCAATGGATCGGCCATCCGGCAAAAGATTTACTGAAAGGTAAACCCTACGCGCCAAAGGATTGTATTTTTCTCCAATCGATCGCTCTCGTCTGCTCAATAAAAAAGGGCCTCTCGGCCCTTTACGAATCTCCCACGCTCTCGACTGCTCTACTCTCCCGTTCCCGCAAATACAACAAACACGGTCTTCAGCAAAATCTTCGCATCGAGCCACAAACTCCAATTCTCAACGTAGTAAATATCCAGCTTGAAATACGCATCCGCCGAAGGATCTGTGCGCCCCTCCACCTGCCACAGGCCGGTGATGCCGGGCACGGCCTGTACGCGGCGGCGCTGTTTTTTCGTGTAGCGCGCATACTCGCTGGTCAGGCAAGGACGCGGTCCAACCACGCTCATATGTCCAGTAAGAACACTGAAAAACTGCGGCAGCTCATCCAGGCTGTAGCGCCGCAAAATGCGCCCCAAACGCGTCACCCGCGGATCATTCGACATCTTGAACAGGTTACCCTGCCGCTCATTCAGATGCAGCAACGCACCGCGTAATGAGTCCGCGTCTTTCACCATGGTCCTGAATTTCAAGAAACGAAAGCGCTCTCCATTTCTGCCGATCCGCTCAGAAATATACAGAACTGGTCCTTCGGAATCCAGCTTCACTAAGATTGCAATCATCAGCAATACGGGAGAGATAAAGATCAAGGCGAGCAGCGAGAAAACAATATCAAAGCCACGCTTTGCAAACTGTTCTACGCGCGAAAGCCAGGCCCACTCGCCCTCACGCGCGGATGAACAGTCTCGAACCTCTCGCGACGATGCAATACTTCCCACTGATCACTCCACACGGCAGCTTCGGCGATTCCTGCTTCGTGAGCCGGACAAGGTCACCCGACAGCCGAAAAACAATTGAGATATTCCTTAGGGTAACCCAATCAGGTTGCGCGCGGGACACAGTTGAGAACACGCCTGCACACGATAGGACACTGTCGCCGTGACACTGTCGGTTAGTTAGAAATTCCCTATTTCTTTGTGCTTCAGACTAGCACAACCATCTCTCATTCAGCCATGAAGGTTCAATGAACGTTTCTGATTTTTCCCGGACACCTTCGCGTGAAAGAGCTCATCTATCTAACAAATCCCACCAACACCAGTCGGACGAATGATATGAATAATGAAAAAGACGCTCCTTCCGTCGTCATCATTGGCGCGGGCTTTGCCGGACTCTATGCCGGACGCGCGCTCGCCAAAGAAAAAAACGTCCGCGTTACTATAGTGGACCGGCGCAATCACCATACGTTTCAGCCTCTTCTCTATCAAGTTGCAACCGCTGCGCTTTCTCCGGGTGAAATTGCTTATCCAATCCGGCACATCTTCAAAGACAACGAAAATGTATCCGTGCTGTTGGCCGAGGCGACGGGCTTCGACCTTGAGCATCACAAGGTTCAACTACTCCAATATGATGAGCTCTCCTATGACTATCTGATCGTCGCCGGTGGCGCCACCCATGCCTACTTCGGGCATCCGGAGTGGGCCATCTACGCTCCAGGATTGAAGAGCGTCGAAGATGCCACCGAGATCCGTCGCCGCATGTTACTGGCGTTTGAAATTGCCGAACGTCGTGCTCGCTTGAAGAAAGAATTCGAGCCGATCATCTTTGTTGTGGTTGGGGGCGGACCCACCGGAGTTGAACTGGCAGGCGCGCTTGCCGGTATAGCCCAGAACGTTCTGGCTTCGGACTTTCGTTCGATTAATCCACGGAGCACCCAAATCCTTCTCATCGAAGCTGGCCCCAGAATCCTTCCCACATTTCACCCGGATCTGTCCGCCTCTGCCGAGCGACAGTTGAAGAAGCTGGGGGTGCAGGTCATGACCGGTGCGATGGTGACCGGGATCGACCAATCGCATGTCTATCTGGGCGAGCGTGCTTTTCCTGCGTCGGTCGTGCTTTGGGGCGCGGGAGTTTCGGCCTCTCCGCTCGGGAAGTTTCTCGGAACGCCCACCGACCGTGCAGGCCGCGTCGTGGTTCAACCGGATCTGACCATCGCTGGACACCCTGAGGTTTTCGTCCTTGGCGACTTGGCGTCCATTCGTGGGGAAAACGGCAAGCCAGTTCCCGGAGTCGCCGCTGCAGCAATCCAGATGGGAAAGTTTGCCGCAGCTTCCATCCTGGGCGACCTCCGAGGTGAGATGCGCAAACCATTCCGCTACATCGACAAGGGTAGTCTTGCGACGATTGGCCGCTCCTCGGCTGTCGCGGATATCAGAGGCTTCCGATTATCCGGCTTGATCGCCTGGCTCGCCTGGCTCTTGGTCCACCTGCTGTTTCTCATTGGTTTCCGCAACCGCCTTCAGGTTCTCGCGGAGTGGGTCTGGGAGTACGTCACTTTCCAGCGGGGCGCGCGCCTGATCACCGGACAGAGCCGCTCCATTGTTCCCGTCGCACCTGGAGCAATTCATGAGCAAAGCAGAGACGAGGTAGATTTCCAGAAGCGAAAAGCCGGTTGATGGCGAATGAAGGATCGCGCAAGAAAAACGCGCCTCGATGGGAGGCGCGTTTTCGGCATCTTGCAGCCTGCAATCAGTTATAGCTTTTCGTAGAACTCGCAAGCCGAGCAGGAGATGAAGACACCGCCCGGGATATTGCGTTCACGATCCTTCACACGCTTGACGATCCGGGTGGGCTTGGCGCACTTCGGACAGTTGGTGCTCTTGGAAGTATCCATGACCTTCTTGCGGTCACCTGTTTTTGCGATCTTAGCCATTGCTTAAAACTCCTATTTGGGCCGGCGCGGAGCGCGGCGGAATTGCTCTGGCAGGGCATGGGACACCGCGCAGAAAACTGGCGGGCTTCTGCCCGGAAACCACCCAGGAAGCTTTCGCTTGCACCGGAACCCACGGCGGGAATCTCAGTACAGACGCGCAAGAGACTGTCCACCGCCGGGTAGCTCTCTGATTGTATATCATCGCTTCAATATCAACGCTGCGGAAGAGCAGGACGAGTGGCGTGAAGCTGAGATTTAGAACTTCAGTTCGACCTCCAGCGCAGCCTTCAATTGGGAGCACTCCTCGTCGACAAGCTTTCTTCCGGCAACTCTGAGATAGAAGGTGTCGATTGCCGTCTCGCCTTCGGTGTCGATCAGGGCAACTTCGATGTTGCAGCTGCACTCAGCAAAGACTGCGGCAATGCGATGCAGCAGGCCGGAACGATCCTGGGTTACGACCTCCACGACCGTACTGTGGCTCGACGAACCCTGATCGAAGTTGATGACCGTTTCAACCTTCACCTTGGGAGCCTTGGCAGTTCCACCGGCTCTTTTTCGCGCGAGCTTCTCCAGCGGAACCGAACCGTCGAGAACATCGCTGAAGCTATTGCGGAAACGCTCCCACTCCTGCACGTTCATCTCAAGTGTGTGGAAGCGATCGGTGAAAACGAACGTGTCCACGACGACGCCGGAATCATTGGAAAACGCGTCGGCCTTCAGGATGTTCATGCCCCATCCAGCCAGCACTCCGGCCAAGGTGGCAAAGAGGGCGGGACGGTCGTTTGTAATCACCGTGAGTGCGAAATCGCCGCGCAGCCTCTTGAGTTCCGTCTGCACCGGACTGGAGTGAAGGTGCGAAGCCATCTCTACGTGCTGAATGATCTCTTCGGCGGTATGCATGACCAGGTAACGCTGCGGCAGTCCTTCCAGAAAGTCGCGCAACCGGCGGCCTAGCTGCGGAGCCAGCAGGCGAATGCGCGCAACCTGCTCGTCGTGTCCCGCCAGATGAAAGCGATCATCGTCCACGCTGCGATTGAGATAATTCGCGGTGGCGAAATAGACTCTCCACAGGTTCTCGGCCTTCCAAGGAGAGAGCGAAGTCGGATTGACCGCGCCGATATCGGCGTAAGTCAGCAGGGCCAGCATCTTGAGCCGCTCCTGGCTCCCGACCCGCTTGGCCAAAGCATGGATGGTCTCGGGGTCGAAGATATCACGACGCATAGCAGCCGAAAGATCGAGGTGATAGGCCACGAGGAAGCAGACCATCTCCTGATCCTCAGGAGGCAACTCGAACCTCCGGCAGACCTTCATCGCAACTTCCAGACTGGCGTTGACGTGATCGTCGTCGAGCCTTGCCTTTCCCACGTCATGCAGCAACAAAGCCAGAATCAGCAGATCGATGCGCTCAATCTCTTCCACCAGGTTGGCGAGGCTGCGGCTGCCATTCTTTTTTTCCGGACGCAGTTTGTGAATGGAATCGACCGCGCGGAAGGTATGCTCATCGACAGTGTAGCGATGATAGTAGTCGCGGATGACCAGCGATTCCACGGCACGAAATTCAGGAAGCAGCAACCCCAGCGCGCCCAGTTCCTGCATGATGCGCAGCGCCTTGGCCGCGTGCGGACGGACAAGAACCTTGCGCAGCGCCTCCCAGCGTTGCGCCCCGGAAATTTCCATTGCGGCAATCGACGGCAGCGCCTGCTCGATGCGCTGATCGGTGCTGGCAGCAAGCTTGAGCCCATGCTGGGCGACAAATTCAAAGCAGTTGAAGAAGTTCTCCTTCGAGATCAATGCCGAAGGCTGCTGCAGCAATACGCGCCCGTTGACACAGGAGAATTCATCGGTGGAAAGACGCGCGCGCCAATTTTGAAACTGCTTGAAGAGCGAGGAGCGCGCCGGCACCACCTCATCGATCAGGTTTGCAAACAGACGGTTGATGACGCGCGCCTGCCGATAGTAGTAGCGCATCCATTCGGCCGCGTCCGCCGCGCCGCCGTCATAACCGATATGAGCTTCCGCAGCAGCCTGCTGTGCCTCCCAGTTCAACTGGTTATCATCACGACCGGCCCGGTAATGCAGGAAGCAACGGACGGAGACGAGAAAGTCCTTCGCCTCCTGGGCGCGATCGCGCAGCGACGCAGGAAAATAGTCGGTTGGGTCGGTCCAGCCCCGCGCCCTGGAAAAGCCGTTCAGCAGCGCCAGCCAGGAGGAGACGTTATAGTCGCGCAATCCGCCGGGCGCATCCTTGATGTTGGGCTCAAGATGGAAGATGGTGTCGCCTGCCTGATGATGCCGCTCCTCATTGACCTCGGCCAGCAGCACCACCAACTCCTGCCAGTCGCGCAAAACAGTGCGTGGGATCACCTGA
This sequence comes from uncultured Acidobacteriota bacterium, assembly GCA_963787715.1. GTDB lineage: Bacteria > Acidobacteriota > Terriglobia > Terriglobales > Acidobacteriaceae > TOLSYN. Next base: position 882,422 of record CAWBEC010000002.1, read on the forward strand.
TCGTGCAGGCGGCGGAACAGGGCATAATCCCCGGCGAGCAGACGGCAATCGAGCAGCGAAATGTTGAACTCCGGATTATCGCGATGCAGGCGGTCGCAATTGTCCAGAGTACGCGTGGTAGGACTGACTTTGAGCCGCAGGTCCCAAAGGTCCTGGCAGAAGGCGCGAATTGCGTCCTTGTGCGATGCGGCAGGTCCTTCCGCGTCCGAGAGGAAGAGCAGATCGATGTCAGAGTAAGGCGAGAGCACGCCTCGCCCGTAGCCGCCAATGGCGACCACGGCGAGCCCTGCGGGCAAAGACAAGTCGGGGCTGATGTGATGCCGCCAGAGCTGGTGGGCAAGCGAATCCACGAGCGCGGTCCGCCCCTGATGAACGGAGCGGCCCGAACGCGTTTTCTCAAACTCCAGCCTCAATCGCTCCGAGCCTGCGAGGTACTCGGCTTTCAGACTCTGCGCGATTCCCGACGTCATCGATCAACCTCTGTGCTGCTAGAGCGCGTCAGCGCCGCGCTCTTCGTTGCGAATACGAATTGCTTCATCGATCCGCGATAGGAATATTTTGCCGTCACCGATTTTGCCGGTCTGTGCCGAAGTAAGGATCGCTTTCACGACCTCATCCACCTTGTCGTCGTTCAGCACCACTTCCAGTTTGATCTTAGGCAGAAGGTCAACGCTGTATTCGCGGCCGCGGTAGAACTCCGTGTGCCCCTTCTGCCGGCCGTGGCCGCGCACTTCAAGCACCGTCAATCCTTCAATGCCAATTTCCAGCAGTGCTTCTTTTACCGAATCGAGCTTGGATGGTTGAATGACCGCTTCGAGTTTCGTCATATTTTATCGTCTCTTCCGGGGCATGCACGCCCATGATTCGCGCAACTTAGCTACGACTCAAGAGCATACCCTTCTTCGCCGTGCTGTGTCAGGTCGAGACCTTCGATCTCCTGGTCTTCTCTGACGCGCAAACCAACCGTGAGGTCCACCAGTTTCAGCAGAGCCAGTGTACCCACTGCCGCCAGAACCCATGCGATCAAAACTCCCATCGCCTGATTCAGCAACTGGTGGGCATTGCCGTCGATGAGTCCAGAGCCCATCAGATTTCCCTGCGCGTCCTTGAACATCGGATTCACGAAACGGCTGGCAAACACGCCGGTCAAAATTGCTCCCAGGGTGCCACCCGCGCCATGCACGCCGAAGGCGTCGAGCGAATCGTCATATCCAAACCAAGCCTTGACCTTGGCCACCATCATGTAGCAGAACAGCCCCGCAATCAGGCCGATCAGGATTGCCGACATGGGACTGACAAAGCCCGCCGCCGGAGTGATTGCCACCAATCCTGCGACCGCGCCAGAGATACCACCCAGCGCACTGGGATGACCGGCGATGATCCATTCCGCCGCCAACCAGCCGAGCGCCGCCGCCGCCGCCGCAAAGTGCGTTGCCACGAACGCGCTGGTCGCCAGGCTACCCGCCGAAAGAGCGCTCCCGGCATTGAATCCGAACCAACCTACCCACAACATGCATGCGCCGACAAAGGACAGAACTACACTATGAGGCCGGAATACCTCATGGGGATAGTCCTTGCGCTTGCCCAGATATAGAGCGCAGACCAAGGCCGAAACGCCCGAGGTCACGTGTACGACCGTGCCGCCGGCAAAATCCAGACACGGGAAGCGCCCGCCAAGCGAGGCGTTCAGCAGTCCGCCCTTGCCCCAGACCATGTGAGCCATGGGCGAATAAATGACCAGCGACCAGAGCGAAAGAAACACCAGCATACCGCTGAACTTCATGCGTTCGGCGAAGGCGCCGGAGATCAGCGCCGGGGTGATAATCGCAAACATCAACTGGTAAACCATGAACGTCTGCAGCGGAATGGTTCCGGCGTAGTCCGCGTCCGGTGCAGCGCCGACACCATGCAAAAAGAGGTGTTGAAGATTTCCGATGAAGCTGTTGCCGGGGCCGAAAGCGAGACTGAAGCCGACAATGCCCCAAATTACGGTCACGATGGCCATCATGGCAAAGCTCTGCATCATGGTGGACAAGACGTTTTTCTTGCGCACCAGGCCGCCGTAAAACAGGGCCAGGCCTGGTCCTGTCATCATCAGCACCAGCGCCGAGCTAACCAGCATCCAGGCGTTATCGGCATTGCCGCGGGCTTCGGTGACCTGCTTCTGCAGGTCCGCAAGTTGCTGAGTTGAGACAGTTTGAGCGCAGAGCGCCAAACCACAGAACAGCACAAAAAGGAGGCAGCAACAGCGTGCGCCCCATCTGATTGAGAGGGATTTGCCTTGTAATTTGATCACGGTGTTCTCCACGAACGATCAACCATAGATAGTTGTTTGTGAGCCGGTATGGAAATCAAAAATTCTTATAGGTGCTATGGGCTCTGGTTATATGTGCTCCGGATTTTCCGCAGCGCACTGCTTCCCGAGATTTGAGGTGGGCACCAAGCTCATATCAAGAGCAACAGGGAGCCGGGTGCCGGATCTAGGAGTGCTTGCTGAATGACATGAACGGCCGAATCCGCTATCGAACCTTGAGAGGGTTTCGAGACGAGCTATCATCCAGCGTTCGCCGGATCGAATTCAGCAGCGCATCGGCCGAGTATGGCTTTTCCACCAGGGTGAATCCGCTGATTCCATCCGATTGCGAGATTACCTCTTCGCTGTAACCGGACAAAAATACGACTGCGATGCCTGGGCGCTGCTTCACCATCTGTCCGATCATATCCGGCCCACGCATGCGTGGCATCACCACGTCCGTCAGAACCAGATCGATGGTGCCCTCATGGGTCTTTGAAAGCTCGAGCGCCGCAACTCCATCTTCAGCTTCCAGAACGCAGTAGCCGGCGCGCACAAGGATGACTCTAGTCAACTCCCGCAACGCCGCGGAGTCCTCCACCAGAAGAACCGTCTCTCCACATCCCTGTTTGCCGCTGGCCTTGGTCGTTGCGGGCTCTGCCCTTTGCACTGGCTCGGCACTGAGTGGAAGATACACTTTGAAGATTGTTCCCACGCCCGGCTCGCTGTAGACCCAGATGTCTCCACCGTTGCTTTTGGCGATGCCGTAGACGGTTGCAAGGCCGAGTCCCGTGCCCTTCCCCGAATCCTTGGTGGTGAAGAACGGCTCGAAGATATGGGCCTGGGTCTCGGGGTTCATGCCCGTACCAGAATCGCTGATCGCCAGCATCGCGTACATCCCAACTTTCAGCGTGGGATGCTGCTGCACATAGGTTCTGTCCAGTTCGATGGCCTTCACTTCGATATCGAGATGGCCACCGTCCGGCATTGCGTCTCCGGCATTTGTGGCCAGGTTCAGCACGAGTTGTTGGATCTGTCCTGGGTCCACCTTGACCGGACAGGGATCTTCGCAACACCTCATCGTCAGTTCGATATCGTCGCGTAGTAAGCGGCCAAGAAACGGCGTCATCTTGGCGGCAACATCCCGCAGGTCCACGATCTCCTGGGCGAGCGCCTGCTTGCGGCTGAAGGCGAGCAATTGTTTGGTGAGCATGGCTCCGGCGTCGCCGGAGTTCTTGATCTGCAGAACCCTTTCGCGGCGAGCGTCGCCGGGGGGCAACTCGGCCAGCAGTAGTTCCGAGTAACCCAGCATTACGTTCAGCAGCGTGTTGAAGTCATGCGCAACGCCACCGGCGAGCCGGCCGATAGCCTCCATCCGCTGCGCCTGCTTTAACTGCTCTTCGGCGCGCTTTCGCTCGCTCAGGTTCTCAACCACATCAATCCAATAGAGCGGCTCTCCAGCCGGGCCGTTCACGATCGAGGAGGTCACGTGAACCCAGACCAGGGAACCGTCACGGTGACGGTAGCGCTTTTCTATCTCGTAAGAACGCCGATGCTCGCGCCGGAGACCTTCGATCAACTCCGCCTCGCGCAAGTAGTCGTCGGGATGGACAATGTCTGCTATTTTCTTGCCGAGCAGTTCGCTCTCTTCATAGCCCAGCATCCGGCACATCACCGCATTCAGCATTAGCAGTTGTCCGTCGAGTGCAACCTGCTGAATGCCGACGGCAGCCTGCTCATAAATGGAGCGGAAGCGGGCTTCGCTCTGGCGCAGCGTCTCTTCGGCGCGCTTGCGTTCGGTGATGTCCCGCATGATCACCGTGTAGAGCTTTTGCCCTGCCACTTGCACCTGAGAAACCGTCGCCTCAATAGGAAACTGCTCCCCGTTGGCGCGTAAAGCGATGAGCACTCCGGGCGATGTCATCGAGCGGGTCGTAACGCCAGCCTCACCGAACTTGCGGACGTACTCGTGGTGGGCCAAACGAAACTCGCCGGGCAGGAAGCGGTCAAGCGGTTTGCCCAACACGTCCCAGGCAAAGCAGCCAAACATCTTTTCCGCGGCTTGATTAAAAACAATAACGTGCTGGTTCTGGTCCAGCGTGATGATCGCATCCATTGCCGATTCAACGACACTAGAAAACCGCTGAGTGCTGATGCGAAGTTGCTCCTCACTGCGCCGGCGCTCAACTTCCATCCGGGAAAGCAAACTGGCGCCCATGAGAACCAGAGGCACAAAAACCACCACCGGCGCCAGCACGAATAACAGCACCATCAAGACGGAGCCATAGGCCCCGGCCTGGTACATCCTGACGATCAGCAGGCTAACCGTGAACGGAAGGAAGATCACCGCAGGCAGCAAGCGCCTGGCTACCTCACCACCCAGATCGCGCCTCAGCACAATTCCAGCCACACCACGATCGGGCCGGGCAAACAGAATCGCCGCACACAAAAATAAAAACGTTAAGGATGTGTAGGGAGACACATTAAAAAATATTCGCGCTCGTTGCGTCGCGCCAGGATCGTAGGTGTGAATCGTCAATGTCAGGAACGACAGAACCGCCGCGATCCAGGTAAAGAGTTCGGAGATTGAAAAATGTTTCCAGCACCAATCGAGCAGAAGGATTGCCGTGCCAATCAGGACCAGGTTCAGTGCGGTGACTGGAGCCATGCGGACGGGCTGCAAATGCCACACGCTCAACTTAAGCAGAATGTAATCGATCTCCGGAGGCAATCCGGCCAAATATTCAAAGCCTGTCGTCGCACCCAGCAGCGCAGCGCAAAGGGCAAAAACGCGAGACAACGCACGCCGCTGCGAACTAGAACTGTCCAGAAAAAGTAAAGCACCTGCAAGAAAGAGGAATCCAACAGCCGCACTCGGGCTGGTCTCACCGAAAACAGAGACTTGCCGCGCAAAACCGTCCGCGTCGAGCATCCAGCCAGCCATTACGGCAGCGGACACTGCCAGGAGCGCGTAAGCCGGCAACAGAACACCATAGCGGTACAACGGGTGTGCTGTTCCTGCATTCTTAGTGAACATCTGCAATCTCGCTACCCTGGCCGGAATCGGTCAGCGCTCCCGTTCCAGCAATTCGGAAATTATAACTATCGTCGGACGCACATGGCCAAAACAATACAACACAGGCGAGCGACACGGTTTCCCTTGCGACACGGGACAGAGTACCCGCGCACAAGAAAATACAGAACCCTTAGTCTATTTTGGCTGGTTTTCGGATGCGCGATGCTGTTCTTTGTACAAAACAATAGCGCGTCTCTCCCGTTCTTGCAACGTCCCGTACCTGAATTACGAATTCTGATCTCCACAATCTGCAACTTCCACAGAGCATCACGGGGCAACTTCACTCGCATCCTATTTCGGGCGGGTCTGACCAAGGTCTTGGTCGCAAATGGAAGGATCAAGCTTCGGAAGTGAATTGCAGGAGTTCCACTGAAATGCGTAAAGTACCTCCCTTGTTGTCGTTCCCCTTCATCTGTTTTGCATTTGCTGCCCTCTCGACAATCACTTCTTGCGGTTCCGGTACTTCAGCGCCCGGAACTGGTGCTGCCACCGTGAATTCGGTGCAGCACGTCATCTTCATGATGCAGGAAAATCGCACTTTCGATACATATTTCGGAATGCTGAATCCCTATCGCAAGGCCAACAAATTGAATGTGGGCGACGACGGCAACACTTACAACGTGGATGGGATTGACGACAAACTGTCCACCAGCAACACCGACGATGAAGGCGCGTCGTTCACGCTCTTCCACACCATCAGCAGCTGCCTTGATGACATGAGCTCAGAGTGGCTTGAAAGCTACGGCGACGTAAACCGTTTTGACTTTAGCACCGCACGAAGCATGTTGATAGATGGATTCGTGCATACCGCCGAGAACTTCGCCAAGGACGCCACCGCTGGCTCAGTCGCCGGTGAAGGAACTTTCACCGATTTCACTGGGCAGCGCGCTATGGCCTATTACCAGGACACCAGTGTCTCAGGCGCACCTGAGTTGAACTATTACTACTTCATGGCATCGCAGTTTGCGCTCTCCGACCGCTGGTTCTCACCTGTATCGAGCAAGAGCACGCCAAACCGGATTGCAACCATGACCGGCGGAACCACGCAAGGATTGGTGCACGATCCCTTCGTCGATGACAAGTTCACCACGACTCTCAACATAACGACCATCTTTCAGGAACTCGACAGCGCCAATCCCGCCGTTAGCTGGAAGATCTACTACACATTAACCGGGGGGGGCTGCGACGAAACCGATGGGGATTGTGGCAGTTTGAACATCTCGAGTGCCCCCGTAACCACCTTTTCGGATTTCAGCTACGCCGGCAAGTATCTCTCTTCAAATCCCGGGCACGCCGCCTGCGTCGCGCCCATGGTCGCAGGTGATACGGCCAATGACTTTTGTATTGACCCGACTCACATCGCGCCACTGAGTCAGTTCTTCACGGATCTGACCCAAGGAACGCTGCCCAGCTTCTCATATATTGAAGCTGGTTACGGCGTTAACGATGAGCATCCTGGCTCCGGGCAGTCGATCCTCAGCGGTCAGGCGCAGGTCGCAAACATTCTCAACAAGTTCATGGCCAGTCCTTCGTGGGCAAATTCGGTATTCTTCCTGAGTTACGACGAAGGCGGCGGCCCTTATGATCACGTCCCGCCGGTTCCGGGACATTCAAACGATAAAACCAACACCGCCAGCCTGGGCAATCTTCCGCTCGGCAACGTCCCGGACATCAGCACCATTGCCGTCAACCCGGATTCCTTCAATCCGTGCCTGGAGAATGGTCCCCCGCTCACCACTGGTGGCAGTCCCACGCCAACTCTTCACTGTGACCTAAAACCTTCCGATCCTGGTACAACTCCCACGGATGCACCTGCCGTACAGGGCTTCGCCGCACAGTTGGGATTCCGCCTGCCCAACATGGTGATCTCGCCTTTCACGCGGAGGCACTACGTCTCGCACGTGCCCATGGACCACACCGCCGTTATCAAGTTCGTCGAAAGCCGTTTCATCGGTCCATCCGCGCATCTCACCAATCATGATGCCGCACAACCTGACCTGTTGGATTTCTTTGACTTCGTCAACATACCTTGGGCCATGCCACCCACCAATCTCCCTGCTCCGCCGGCGCCGGGTGCAACCTGCACCCCCACAACCATGCAGTAGTTCAGGGTTATCCCGCGGGAATGCTGATCGGCACCCGCGGGGTATACACATTGAAAAATGTTGTTTCGTTATGCTGGCTTGCGTTGCTCACGAGCTTCGGAGAAGTCAAACGCATGCACGCTCGAACATCAAACGTTATCCGCTTCGCAGGCGTTCTCCACCTCTACACGGTTCCGTCCTGTCTGTTTTGCTCGACACAGGGCGACATCGGCGCAATGGAGCAGGTTGCGTATCTCCTGGCCCGAGCGCCATTGTGATACGCCAATGCTGACCGTCATATCGACGTCATTCGGAAGAGGTTCGATGGCAATCGACTGTCGCGCACGTTCGGCCACCTCCCGCGCAGCCTCGGAGGTGCAACTCGGCAGTACTACAAGGAATTCTTCGCCCTCGTACCTGCCGACATAGTCATCCTTGCGAACGGCAATGGCCATCCTCTCCGCCGCACTGCGGAGCACCTCATCTCCTACAAGATGGCCGTAGCTCTCATTTACACGCTTGAACAAGTCCATATCCGCAAGCAGTATGCTGATCGGCGTCTGCGCCCGCTTTGCCCGGCTTAGCTCCTTCCCAAGCAATTCGATGATCGATCTGCGATTCCAAATTCGCAGCAGAAAGTCGTGCGAAGCTTCGAATTTCAGAGCTTCATGAGCCTCAGCAACTTCCTCGTGACTCCGAATGATCAGTTCGCCAACCTTAAGCCGTGTTCTGAGTTCAAGTTGCTTGAATGGCTTGCAAAGATAATCGTCCGCACCGAATTCAAATCCCCGGAGAACGTCTGTTTGCCGGTCGTCCACACTCAGCAAAATCGTGTACACATAGCCCTGCTTCCGGGCGCGAATCCGTTCACAAACCTCAAGTCCGCTCAGCCCTGGCATAAGGCAATCCAGAATAGCCAGCCGCGGCGGATCCTCGCTATCGAGGATGCATAGAGCTTCATGCCCATCGGCTGCAAGCAATACTTCGTAGCCCCAAGGCTCAAGCAGGTTCTGCAGCATATTCCGGTAGAAGCGCGAGTCATCCGCAACAAGAATTTTCATTTGCTTTGCCACTCGAAATGAAAGATATCGAGAGCTGGCCTGCTGATCAATTTACGAAAGTAACTAGAGGGATTGAAAAACCTTAGTCGTTCTTGTCCGGGGCCGTTGCCCCAGCGCACGCCGGATCTTAATCGGCGCTTTCCTGCAAGGCAAAGGTCAGGGCCATGCAATCCGCCACTCCGCCCATGGTCAGACCTGACTTGCGGTACTCCTGATTGAGAGCGGCCAACATAGGCTCCGGCGCCTGCTGCCGCTCCAGAAGTCCCTGTAGCCTCGCGCCGTCCCGTCGCAGGCGGGCGAGACCTTCGAGCCCGCAGCGGCGAATGGCGGTCGTATCCTCTACCCTCTGCATAAGCAACGCCATCAGATAAAAGCTGGCGTACTCTGCATCCCAGCCCGCCTCCAAGGCTTCCCGGTACTTCGGCCATCCATGTTCGAAGACCGAAGGCAAGCCGTCTTCCGCTTCAGCCAGAATTCCGCCCAACCCATAGCAGCTCCGAATACTGGCTCCGTGAGAGACCGGCGATCCGAAATCGGCGAAGAAAGCGACTGCGATCTCCGAGATCTTGCGGCGGAGAAGCTCGGTCTGCCCGTCGCAGGCGCAGACCGCCATGAGCACGAGACCGGATAGGAAGATGAATCCCTTGTGCGCATTGGACTGAATCTCCCGAATCATGCGCTTTTCTGCATCGACCCCGGCCTGTACGAAATCCTGCAATGGGCGTTGCCTTTGATGACAGCTGAGTATCTCGTCAAAGTAGAGCGGCAGTAGTTCGGCGGAGGCGCGCATTGCCGGGTAGGAAAGATCCGCGTGCGAGCCGCTGTCCTGGCGATCCACCAGCCCAGGCTTCGGGGTAAGATCCAGTTCGCGCAGAACTCCCATGCGCAGGTTGGCCGCAAGGAGTTCCGGGGAAATATGACGCGGAAGGCCGATAAAAGGCTGAAGCAGCATATCCACCCGATCCAGGAGTTCCGTGTTGGAATGGCGTTGCAGCAGGATGCACTCGCGCGCTGGCTCGTCGCACAACAGGCAGCATCGAGCCGGAAGCTGAAGCCCAGCCCGGTCCACCTGGAATCCATCTGGACGGTAGACATCCACATCCAGAAGCCGTGCGGAAGGATTTTCCGCCTCCAGGAGCACGGCAGCACGTTTGGCATCGACCGGTAGCCGCTTGGAAGATCCGATGTGGAAGGGACCGAGGAGATCCCGTCCAGCAAACAGCACTTTCAAACCGATGGTGTCATGCAGAGAATCCACCGCGCCACGGAGCAGGCGGGAGAGGCCGGGGCGAAACTTCTCGGAGCCCGGAACATTGGCGCTAATCATGAGCAACGAGGCCGCATGCTCCGCCTTTGCCTGCCCCAGAATGCGATCGAGCTCTCGTTGACGCTCATCCCTGGCGGCTAAAAGAGCTGCGGGAAGAGCTGCACGGTAATCCGAGTTCCCATTCATCCGCGGACGCGATGGATCACATCGATGATGGAGCCATCACGGTATTCGATGAGAGCCACCACCTCGTCGTCGAACTCGACGGCCCTGGGCTCTCCGGTAATCCGGGTGATCTCCTGATGGAACTGGTGGATATCCTTGAGAGGCAATCTGCGTCGCAACAGCTCTTTCTTCAGGTCAACATGTTTATCGGAGACGCAGATGCCCCGCTCGGTCACGATGACATCGACGGTTTCACCGGGCGTCGTAATGGTGGTCACGGCGTCGCGCACAATCGGTAGCCTTCCTCGCATGGAGGGCGCCACCACGATAGCCAGCTTCGCGCCAGCCGCAGCGTCACAATGGCCGCCGGTGTTGTGCAGCAGGTAGCCGCTCGATTCGGTGTTGACGTTGACGTTAAAGTTTACGTCCACCTCCGTGGCGCCAAGGATCACGCAGTCGAGCATGTTCACGACCTCGCCGCGATTGTAAGGATTGGCATAGAGACTTGCGCTCATCTCCCGGTGCCCCGGGTTACGGCGGAGCGATTCCACAGCCTTCAGGTCGAAGCACTGCACATCCAGAAGCGTCTCGAAATAACCTTGCTCCAGCATGTCTACGAAATACCCGGTGATTCCGCCGCAGCCGAAGCTTCCTTTGATCTTGCCCGCGGCCATCTTCCGGTGGAGCAGGTCGGCCACCGCCAGCGAAGTGCCTCCGGCTCCAGTCTGGAATGAGAAACCATCCTTAAGCAGCCCCGAAGCCTCGATCACCTCTGCAGCGTATTTTGCGATGAGCAGCGCCGCCGGATCGCGAGCCAGCCGTGTGGTGGTTGAGACGATCTTGCTCGGGTCTCCGAGGGAGTCGAGCTTGACCACATAATCCACCTCGCTCTGGGAGATGCTGATGGGAGAGGCCGGGAATCGCACAAGGTTATCGGTGACGGCGACGACCTTCTTCGCATAATGGGCATCGGTGTGAGCGTAGCCGAGCGAGCCGCAGGCAGAAGGCCCATAAACCCCGTTCAAGTTGCCGGTGATATCGCAGCAAGGGGCTGCGATGAAGGCGGCATCGACCTCGACCTCTCCGGTGACCAGGGACCGGGCTCGCCCGCCGTGGCTCCGCACGACGATGGGGCAATCGAGTTCGCCCTTGCTGACCAGCTCGCCAATAAGGCCGTTGACTCCGGTTTCGATCCGGGTGATCACGCCTTTGCGGATATAGGGAATGATCTCGGCATGAACGGCATGAACTGAACTGGAGGCGATGCCAATGTCGCGCAAACCCACAGCATCGATTTCCTTTACCAGCATATTCAACAGCACATCTCCGTTGCGCAGGGCATGATGCGTCGAAATGTTCATGCCATCCTTCAGCTCGCACATCTCGATGGCAGCGCGGAGCGAAGGCAGCAGCTTGCTTTCTTCGAGGTTGCGCCGCACCAAGGGGCGAGTCGCCCGAAGCACCTCCGGTTTGCGGCTCCAGGGGTCCAAGTACGGGTCGAGCGAGCGCCCCCGCCACAGTGCAGGGATCTCGCGTCCGAGACTATTTTTCGCCATGGATCACCTCATTCGAAAGGTCGTATTCGAGCATACCGAAGGCCACGCCCTCCCGCAGCGTTCTGGCCGCGCGCGCCACCACGGGCGCATCTACCATCTTGCCCTTCATCGAGATGACGCCGGTTCCCATCTGACGGGCCCGTTTGATGGCTTCCATGACTTCCAGTGCGTACCGGATCTCGTCGGCCGTGGGACGGAAGACATCGTGAATGACTTCGATCTGTCTGGGGTTGACCAGTGACTTGCCGGTGAAGCCCAGCCGTTTCACGAGAACGGTCTCGGCCCGCAGAGCCTCCATGTCGTTCACATCCGAAAAGATCGAGTCGATGGCCTGTATCCCCGCGGCCTTGGCAGCCCAGACCACACGGGTACGGGGCGCGAACAACTCCTCGCCCGACCTGGTGCGGTCGATCTCCATCGACGCGGTGTAGTCTTCGGCGCCGAAGGCAAGGGCAGCGAGGCGCTTGGAGGCCTGCGCCGTCTGCACGCAATTGAGCACGCCCTGGGCGCTTTCGATGGAAGGGATGATCTTGAAAAAACCGATCTCAAGTCCCAGCTTCTCCTCTTGTTCGGTAAGCAGGGTGTCGAGCCTTTCCACCAATTCGGGGTTATCGGCCTTGGGCAGGCGAATGCCATCGGGCAGCGCGGGCAGTATCTCCCGGAGATCATCGGCGGCGTAAGGCGTGTCGAGCGCATTGATCCGCACAAACATCTCTTTGTTCCGGTCCTGATAGAAGCGCAGGAAGTTGCGGGTCAACAGCCGGGCGGCGTCCTTTTCTGCCAGAGGCACCGCATCTTCCAGATCGATCATGACGCCATCGGCTTCAAAGACCGGAATATTTTGCAGCATGCCCGGCATGTTGCCCGGCACATAGAGCAGCGATCGCCGCAGTTTTACTTGCGTTCCTGGAAGGCTCACCACTGCTCCTCGATGTAAATGGTATCTACGCCGCTGGTGGCCGAGTGATGAACCTCAATTCCCTGCACCAGGTACTCGGCCAGCACGATCTCGCAGGTAGTGAAGACCTCGGCTTCCACCAAGCGTCCACCCACCACATCGCCGCTGGACTTTGAGGCGAGCAGATAGAACTGCCCGGAGAGCTGTCTCTCCGCGCTTTGAACGAAGTTTCCTTCCAAGGCCATCAATCCAAGAGGCCCCTCCAGCCGGATGGTCTTGAAGCGGGCTTCTGTCATCGGCAGGTTCGCACCCGCCTGAATACCTGTGAACTCCACATCGCGAACCGAGCCGACCGCCGAAACCAGGGAGGCGAACTGAAGCTCTTCCATGCGCGCGAATTCCAGCAAGGAGGAGATGATCTTTGCACCCGGTTCGATCTTGATGATGAATCGCCGTCCCGCGGTGCATTCCCGGAACCAGAGTTTTTCCATATTCAATTCCCCTGAAACGACTTCGGTTTATTCGGCTGAGGCTCGGCGGAGCGCGGTCTCGACTCTGGCCGCGATGGCATAATCGAGCGCACCACGGTCGGAAACCTGGATGTGACCCGCACGGACATCAAGCTCTTCGAGAGTCGCAGTGATTCGAGCACGGATCAGGTGTTCGTATTGTTTCTTCACGGTGGATTCGATATCGACCTGAAGGGTCTCGCTCGGCTCAACCACGACCATCAGATCGCTGGATTGCATCGTGCCCGCACTGGCCTTGCGCTTTACTTGCATGAGCTAGGCTCCTCCATCTCGCTCCGGAGCCGCTCGGCGATGGAACGCGCCGGCGGAGAGAGCAGAAATTCAAGGGTGGCCGGTGGAACCAGCGCCCTGAGTGATTCAACATCGTTCGTCGCGAAGGCCTTGCGCACTCGAGTCGCGCTGATAGGCAAGCCGCCCTCCAAGATGCGCGGCAGTTCCACGAACTGAATGGCATACGACTCGAGCACCTCGGCCATCATCTTGTTGTACGCTGCCGTGGCCGGGCAGAGCGGCTCCTGGCCCGCGAACCGGCAGCCAATGTGAAAGCCGGGGGCGATGCGCTGGGCAAACAGACGTAGATCGATCTGCATCTGGGCCGCCGCAACTTCATCGTACCGCTTTAGAAAGTATGCTGGAAAGGTGCCCGCGCTCACAGCGTAGCGTGAGGTGTCCAGAACGGTCACATTCCGCAGATGGGACGTGGCTTGCTGCGCCAGACGGAATCGAACGGCAAATGGAAAGACCGATCGATCCTCGCGCACCACGAACAGGTAAAGACGATCGACACGCTGGGCCGCGCGTTCCACCAGGTGCAGATGGCCGAGCGTGAAGGGATTGCCGTTGATGACGACGGCTCCGTTCTGCCCTCCAGTGATTTGCGAAGCATGGCTGGCCAGGTATTTCTGCAAGCCGGGCCCGTGCTCCAGCAGTGCGGCTTGACCGTGCGTGACCAGCAGATGAAAATTTAACGCCTCAAAGCTGGCGACATTCTGGGGAGAGGTGAAGACGAAGACAGTGTCGTGTCCTGCTGAGATCGCCGACAGCATGAGCTTCGTAACCAATCCGCCCAGAGCGTCTGTACCTTGATGGGAGGGTGCGATGGCCAGCATCTTCAGGACGTATCCGGCGCGGGCGCCACACGCGATGAGCTGGCCATCTTCGAAGAGGCCAACCAGATCGTCGAACTCTGGCTCAAAGCGCAAACCCTGGGAGGCAATCAGCTCTCGCGCCTCGCTCAATACGGGTCGATCGAACAACACAGATCCCACAGCTCCGAGCCTCCTCGAATGAAAGAGGCTCTCATTATCTCACCATCGCGGGATTGTGATCGACGGTGGGCCTGCGTCCTCTGGAAGGTTTACAGAAAAGGAGCGATCAGCAAGCTTCGCCGACGTTCATACTCCAACTTCTCCGAATGTAGTTCAGCCTGTTTTGCGGCCCGCGGCTTCGACCGTCTGCGTTGGATCCGCGCCCTTCCACGTAACATCGGCTGTTGGTCCATAGGTCGAAGGCACTGCCTTGTTCAGCAGTCGTAGATACACCGTGAGCTGAGTCGTGTGATGGCAGGTATGGAGCAACCGTCGCCAGAACACCCAGATCCGCTGGCGAATAACATCGAAAAACGGAACCTCCTCCAGCCACCACGCCTCGCTCTGCATTGCCAGGAAGGCCATCCGCGGATATGCCAGCTTCTGCATTCGCATCCAGTAATCCTCTGGGCTCTCGCCGGTTGGTAAGATTTCCGATGGCGGCGGTTCGGGCACTGCCATGAATTCGCTGAAGAAACGACGTTCTGAGAGCAGTTGGTGTTTCATGATGTCGAGTACCGCCTGGGATTTCGGATTGGGGCGAAACACCATGTCAGGCAAATCGAAGCAGCGCCACACCGAGATCACCTTGTTTGTCTCGCTGGCATAGGTGTCCAGCATATGCTGAAACACCGGCAGTGACGCGCGCGGAATCTCCGAATCTGGAATTGCAACGTACTCGTAATTCATCGGCATACACTTCTCCACCCTTACGATTCCTTGCAATGCGCGGAGCCGCGAAGGAGTTGTATGCCTTTTCATGATTCCATAACACTTCCGCATCTTCTTTCCGCGGATCGCATCTCACACCCGTGTGTGTGGCGTTGTACGCTCGCCGCTCGTCGTGCATCCTCTTTGGAACGGACCCTCCATGGATCTGAAGCATCGAAGTCGCAATATCACGGATGGGCGCGACCGGGCTCCGGCCCGCGCCATGTTCAAGGCCGTCGGCTACAGTGACGCCGACCTGGCAAAACCGATTATCGGCGTCGCCAACACCTGGATTGAAACCATGCCCTGCAACTCCCATCTGCGCGAGCTCGGCGCAAAGGTGAAACAAGGCATCCGCCTCGCCGGCGGCACGCCCATGGAGTTCAACACCATCGCAATCAGCGACGGAGAAACCATGGGCACCGAAGGCATGCGCGCCTCCTTGGTAAGCCGCGAGATCATCGCCGACTCCATCGAACTGGTCTGTCGCGGCCAACTCTTTGACGCCGTGGTCTGCATCGTGGGCTGCGACAAGACAATCCCCGGCGCTGCCATGGCTTTGGCCCGCCTCAATATTCCCGGCCTCGTGCTCTATGGTGGAA
The DNA here is from genome assembly GCA_963787715.1 of uncultured Acidobacteriota bacterium. GTDB lineage: Bacteria > Acidobacteriota > Terriglobia > Terriglobales > Acidobacteriaceae > TOLSYN. Next base: position 897,972 of record CAWBEC010000002.1, read on the forward strand.
CCATCGCCGCGGGCAAGTACAAAGGCAAGGACGTCACCATTCAGGATGTCTTCGAGGCCGTGGGCGCAAACGCCGCCGGCAAGATCAGCGATGATGGAGTTAAAAGCACTGGAGAACGTCGCCTGCCCCGGTGCAGGAGCCTGTGGAGGACAGTACACGGCCAACACCATGTCCACCGTCATGGAGATGATTGGCCTTTCGCCGATGGGCTTCAACAGTGTTCCTGCGCTCGCTCCGGAGAAAGACAAGGTGGCCCTGCAGTGCGGTGAAGTGGTGATGAGCCTGCTCCGCGGCGGAGTACGTCCGCTCGATATTCTTACGCCCGATGCTTTTGAAAACGCAATCGCATCCGTTGCCGCCACCAGTGGTTCCACCAACGCGGTGTTGCACCTGCTGGCCATCGCGCGTGAGGCTGGCGTAGCGCTCGAGATCGACGATTTTCAAAAGGTCAGTGAGCGCACTCCGATTCTCGCCGACCTCAAACCCTCCGGTCGCTTTGTTGCCGCCGACATGCATGAAGCTGGCGGAGTTCGGCTGCTTGCCAGCCGTCTGCTCGGCCTCGGCCTGCTCCACGGAGAGGACATCACTGTCTCCGGTAAAACCATTGCGGAAGAAGCCGCTGCCGCGCAGGAAACTCCCGGTCAAGAGGTGATCGTGCCCTCAGACAAACCGCTGAAGAGATCCGGCGGCCTCGTCATACTGCGCGGCAACATTGCGCCCGAGGGCTGCGTGGCTAAAATCAGTGGCCACGAGCGCCTGAGCCACAGCGGTCCGGCGCGCGTCTTTGAAAGTGAAGAGCAGGCCATGAACGCCGTGACTTCGAAGACCATCCATAGCGGCGACGTTGTTGTGATCCGCAATGAAGGCCCGAAAGGAGGGCCCGGTATGAGGGAGATGCTCGGCGTCACCGCGGCCATCGTCGGCGAAGGTCTCGGTGGCAGCGTGGCTCTCATCACCGACGGACGTTTTAGCGGTGCAACCCGTGGACTCATGATCGGCCACGTCTCACCCGAAGCGGCCCTGGGCGGTCCAATCGCCGCGATCCACGACGGCGACATCATTCACATCGACGCCGCAACCCGCAAAATCCAAGTCGATGTCGATCCCGCAACCCTTAAGCAGCGGCTTGCCCAGTGCGTTCCAAAGCCGGCGATCTATCGCAGTGGCGTCTACGCCAAGTACACCGCCTTGGTCGCCTCGGCGTCGCAGGGAGCGGTCACCAATCCCGGCGCAGTTGCCGTAAGTAAAGCGAAGTAGGCTTCTCGAAAGCCTTTCACAATTTCGATGTGAGCTACAATGCCGTGCACGTCTCGAGCGTAGCGCAAGACCCACCTACACAGGAGCAGAGATGCCTACATACATTTGTTCCACGGCGGCTGGCAGATTGACCGCTGAGCACAAATCGAAGATTGCTCAAGCCATCACCACCGTTCACAGTGAAGAGGCACTGGCGCCACGTTACCTGGTACAGGTCATATTCCAGGAAGTCGGCCCCTCTCAAAATTACATCGGCGGTGAGCCCGCCCCAAGCGGCCATATTTGGATCCGAGCAGACATCAGGGCTGGGCGAACGGAGACGCAAAGAACGAGATTACAGCTTCGCTTAGTGCAGGAGCTCTGCGAAATTACGGCCTCATCGCCGGGCGACATTTGGGTTTACATTAATGAATTGCTGCCCACGAACATGGTTGAGTTTGGGCATCTGCTCCCGAAACCCGGTGAAGAGAAGCAATGGTTTCTTTCCCTTCCAAAGCAATTGCAGGAGCGCCTCAGCAAACTTGAATGAGTGTCAAGGATCGTGAAGGATATGGCTGTGGCAGAACCCGAAGCAGCGGTAGCTATCGTACGGGCGCGCGCCCCGCGAGAGTCCATTCTGCTCATCCGGCGCTCGGAGCGAAAAAAGGATTCATGGTCGGGACAGTGGTCTTTCCCTGGAGGCCGACGCGATTCCGGTGATCCCGACCTGCTGCATACGGCCCTTCGCGAACTCGAAGAAGAGTGTGGAATTCGCCTCTGCCCAGAGCAGAGCGAAGCGACATTGCAGCCAGTGCTCGCGCGACGGAAGACGGGAAAGTACGTTCTGGTGGCTCCATTCGTCTTCGGCATAGAAAGCGAACTGCCAACGATTTTGGACCATCGCGAGGCCGTCGAAGCGGTGTGGCTTCCGCAAAGCGTCTGGTGCGACCCCGCCCGGCACTGCCTCCGCCCCGTGCCGGGTCGATCCCATGATTCGCTCTTCCCGGCAATCGATCTAAAAGGAATACCGTTGTGGGGATTTACCTATCGGCTGGCGACGGAATGGCTGGGCCTGCTCCCGACGGAGCGCCCCCTTGAGCAGGCAGGATTTGAGGTGGCTTGCCGCGTGCTGGATTTCCTGCTCTTCCATGGTCTGAAGCTTCAGCGCGGATGGGAAGATCGCATTCCGCGGCAACCAATGGCGGAAGGGCATGCGTCGAAAATCGCGACGGTGAAAGGCGCGATCCCCGTGGAGCTGGTCGCGAGCCACTTTGCTATGCCGGGAGAGTTCGTACCACGCATCAACCTCCTGGAAATACACTCCGACAGTATTCGCGTGGTGGGACTGGCATTTGAGGAGTATCTGATTTCGACGTGCGGGTAGTACACGGACAATGCACGGGAGGTATATCAATGCGATTTGAGTCGTTTTCGTTCGGGTCGATCCGCATTGACGGCACGACCTACGAGCACGATATCTTGATCGACGGCGGAAAAATTCGAAAACGCAAAAAGAAGGAATCCAAAAAATTTCGCGAGGCGTTTGGACACACGCCGGTCTCGGTTGAAGAAGAGATACCCTGGAACTGCAAACGGCTTGTCATCGGCACGGGTACAGGAGCATTGCCGGTGATGGAGGAAGTAAAGCGCGAGGCCAAGCGCCGCAAAATTGTGGTTCCGGGCATTCTAAATATGAATGGATCTGGCGTCCCCGGCGGGATTCGAACCCGCGTTATCGCCGTGAAAGGCCCAGAGCGGCTCGTAACTAATTGAAAACAGGCGGTGTGAATGGCTCACAAAGTGCCTAAAAGCGCCCTGGGAAACAATAACTGGACTCTAATTGGACTCGGGAAATTGTGCGGCGATATCGATGTCGCTATTTGTGCAGGAAGGCACTCGGTTCCGGGCGGATGACAGCCTCCCCCTCAGTTACTATGTGGGTAATCGATCCCACACGCCTTCGGGGGGAGACGGCATCTTGCATGCTACAAATGACGCTTGCGGCAGGATTGATTGCCGCCAGCATGCTATTTCAAACTGTTGATCTCCCTCTCAAACTGCACGAGTGCCTCCAGAATTACCGAAAAGTCCGGCGGTTCTCGATAGAACATATCTCGCATCTCCCTATAGTCGCGTAGAAGCGCTGGTATCTGGTTTGGCGGGGGACTCAATCGGAACGATCCAGGCCTAGCGAGATCATAGCGCGCCCAAGAAGAGTAGTAGAAAAGCTCTTTGAACTCGACGACATCCCGCAGCAAATCAAGATCAGAAAAGGCCGCATCCTTTGTTTTGCTACACGCCATTTTGTAGACGTCGTAATAGTGGCGCGAGTAACGGGGCGGCATCGCGCCCGGGCGGTGCGCTTCTTGATGGAGAATCGTAGCTTTCTCCCAAAACGTCCTCTCTGCACGAATCGCCACGACTGCACACGCCGCTTCTGAAAACGCTCTGGGGAACGCGTCGGCGGCGTAGGGCTGAATTGTCTGTTGTCCAGATGGTACCCAGGAAGCCAATGGTCCGATCTCAAGCCGAATCTCTGGACGAACATATTCGGCAGCGAAACTGGCTGGATACCTGACATTCACCGTGTGCGGGTCGTCCGGGTCAATCGAAGCGACGATACCGAAAGCCGAGGCGAGCAGCAGATTCAGTTGCGGTAGGAGTTCTTCGCGGATGTACGCTTTGGCGCGCGCATTCATTTCCTCGTTGTAACGATGCCGCTGTGTTTTGGAAGGAAGATCTTTATAGGGATCATCCCCTTCCGGCGGGCCGTATCCGAGAAGACGCCAGTCAAGAATCAGATCAATGTCTTCCGAGAAGCGGTCGATTAGTCCATAGACTTTCGAGAGAGTCGTTCCGCCTTTGAAGACCATTTGATCCTTGAGGCGAGAGTCCGCGAACAGATGCTTCAGAATCCAGCAAACCCAGAAGTCTTTCTCGACGATAACCGGACTCATCCCCAGTTTGCTCGCCGATTCACTGAACAGGTCTCGCCTGTCAGAGGCTGCTCCCGTGGCGATCTTATCCATGCTGCTCATCCTGTGCGATCTGTTGAATCGCGTCGTATACCCACCCCGTAGCCGTTCTGCTATCAACGAGAATTTTGGGGCGGAGAGACGCAGGCAGCCATGCCCGAATTTTCAAAATGATTTCGGGTGTGATGCGGTCCTGTCCGAGGGATCGGAGAGCTTGAACAATCAATCCGCTTTCCCTCAGCTTGAACCCTGCCTCCTTCAGCGCGGTATGTTCGAAAGCAAGGCTAGTGTTGCCAACTTTATAGCTTCTGTCCGGACCATCGGATAGATAAACGGCACGGGCAGGAACTTGAGTTGATAGCCCCAACAGATTCAATGCTGTCGCACCACTCGGTTGAATTCGCCATCTGAATTTGCGCGCCAGGGCGCGAGCAACTTGATCAATGTCCGGACTCAATTGCTGCCCCAGAAGTTCGCTGAAGCGCGGGTAGTCATAGATACCGCGTATGACGCGCCGCACCTGTGCCTTCTGTGCAAGGCGATGGAGAGCGGAATCAATGGTTGGCCGCTCGCCAAGATCTAAGAAGTCGCGAGGCGAAAATGCCCATCCACTCCCAGTTCCTCGAATTCGCTTTAAAATCCTATTTTCAGATGATTGCGGCATATTGTCTCGACCGATCTTGCAAGAAAAAATAGCATTTTTTTCTTGCAAGATCAACCGCGCGATACCTCTCGAAAATCGGGGTGTTCCGGTCAAGCCGCATGAAAAAACAGCAGCGCCCACTTCGAGCCAAACCGCGGAACGGAAGACATCTCCATCGCAATCGATGTGACACCGATTGCGACGGCGATCATCGATCCAGACTCGTTTTTGAGATTCACTGACACTAGCCGACTTTCCGGGACCTATCCTTCTCGCCAGCCATTTGGATTGCTTCCGATTCACGCGACAATTTGGCAAGTCGCGGCAATTTCTTGTCAGATCGGTTCAATGTCCGCATTCAGCTTCAAGGGCGTTTTCAATCGACCGATCTCGCCCAAGCTGCTCTATCCAGACTGTTCTTTTCTATACTTCAAAGCCTTCTTCAGCAGTACACCGACCTGCTCAAACAACTGCAGTGGGGATTCCCCTTTGGTTGCGTATGCATCCACCACCCGGAGGACCTCTTGAGGAACGGGAAAGTATGCGGAAAGCATCAGAATCGGAGTTCCAGGGCTGGTGCGTTTCAGTTCGACGGCCACTTCGTAGCCACTCATTTCCGGCATGGCGTAATCCAATATAACGAGATCAACGCCTTGAGACGTGAAGATCTCCAGGCCAGCTTTGCCGCTCCCGGCGGTTAGCACCGAATAGCCAGCGCTCTCTAGAACCATCTTGCGAACTTCAAGTCCACCGGGTTCGTCATCGATGCAGAGGAGCACTGGCTTAGACATGGGCAAAATTCCGATTATGGTATCGCGGGAGCAATTTTTCTAACTAGCCACAGTTGCTGGTGATACTTTTGGCATCTAGGTTGCTCAGTATGCGATACTTGGGCGTCATTCACAAGTCAAATTCTGAGCTGCTGTCCCTTGCAGCAACTCTGTGCGGGTCTCGTTCATGACGACCAAAGACATTGATGTCCCTGCTGTTGCTAGCACGAATGGTGAGGCCGCTAGAGCCTCCCTACTCAAGTGCGTTCCCCATCGTCGGTGTCGGTGCTTCCGCCGGAGGATTGGAAGCGCTGTCCGAGCTTCTCGCGAATTTGCCAGTCAAAACCGGGATGGCATTCGTGCTCGTTCAACACCTTGATCCAACGCACCCGAGTCAGCTAACTGACTTGATGTCGAGGGTCACGAAGATGCCCGTCAGCGAAGCCAGGGATGGCGTGGCTATAGAACCCGACCATGTGTACGTCATTCCTCCTAACGCCAACCTGGCCACTCTCGACGGAGTCTTATTAGTCACGCCACGTGTTCGCGATCACCACACTCCCATCGACTTTTTCTTGCAGTCGCTTTCCCGGAGCCGGCGTAATACGGCAATCGGCGTAGTCTTGTCGGGTGCCGGCACTGATGGCACCTTGGGATTGCGAGCAATCAAAGCGGAAGGCGGAATCACCTTTGCCCAGGATAAGCAGTCGGCCGTCTACGGAAGCATGCCGCACAGCGCCGTCGCGTCCGGCAATGTAGATTTTGTGCTACCTCCGGAGGGGATCGCTCAGGAGCTGGCGAGAATCGCCCGTGATCCCTACGTCCGCGAATCCAAAGAACTAGAGACGGAAGACACGTCCACAGAAGAAGCCATGGGAGTCGCGGACGTACAGGAACTCGGGACGCTCTTTGCGGCGTTGCGAACTGCAACCGGAGTCGATTTCAGCCACTACAAGCGCACGACGATCTTGCGCCGGATTCGGCGGCGCATGCTTGTTCACCAGATGGACAAGTTGACCGACTTCCACAGCTATCTCAAGAAGAATCCCGCTGAGGTCGCAGCGCTTTACCAAGATCTTCTGATCAACGTCACTGAGTTCTTCCGGAATCCTGAGGTTTTTGAGTTTCTGGCAAGTGAAGTGTTCCCCAGAATCATAAAGGACCGGCCTGCCGATCAGGCCATCCGGCTCTGGGCGTCAGGATGTTCTTCAGGCGAAGAGGCATATTCGCTGGCCATCGCATTGCTGGAATTCCTTGGCGAAAATACGGTCAACACCCGCATCCAGCTTTTTGGGACCGATCTTTCCGAGCCTGCCATTGATCTGGCCCGTGCGGGTTTTTATCCCGAGAGTACTGTGGCGGCAGTTTCACCGGAGCGCCTGCGGCGGTTTTTCTCCAAGGTGGAAGGCGGATATCGAATCAGCAAGGCGATTCGGGAGATGTGTGTGTTCGCACGTCACAACATCTTCGCTGACCCGCCATTTTCCCACATGGACCTGATCAGTTGCCGCAACGTGCTGATCTATATGGACTCGGCCCTGCAAAAACAGGTCATGCCGGTCTTCCATTACGCGCTCAATCCAAATGGCATAATGATGTTGGGAACCTCGGAAGGCATTGGCAGGTTTTCGAATCTCTTCGAAGTCGTCGATAGAAGGCACAAGATCTATTCGAAGAAGTTGGCCGTCGGGCATAACCGATTTGATTTTGTGGCGAATGGTTTTCCTGCCGTTGCCTCAGGACGAGCGGCCAGCGCCCCCGGGCGTGGCGACGCTCCCGAACTGCAGAAAGAGTTGGATCGGGTACTGCTCGCAAACTACGCACCGGCGGCCGTACTAGTCTCCAACGATTTTGAACTACTGCAATCGCGTGGAGACACCTCTCCGTATCTCAAGGTGCCGGACGGAAAGCCCAGCCTGAATCTGCTGAAGATGGCTCGGGAAGGTCTTGGGCTTGAGCTGCGCAACGCGTCAGCCGTAGTCAAGCAGCAGAAGTCGCCATATAGAAAAGATGGAATCCAAATCAAGTCTGGCGACCGAACCCGGAACATCCGAATCGAGGTTACTCCTCTGAAATTGGCTTTCGCCAATGAACCATGCTTTGTGGTCTTGTTTGATGAATCAGTCCCTGCAAATCTCTCCCTGGTTCTAGCACAGACCGTCGAGCAAGCCGGGGCCAGCGATACCGGCACAACCTCAGAGCAGGAGGCACCGCGTGTTCGGTTACTAGAAGAGGAACTCGCGAACACCAAGGAAATTCTCCAGTCGGTGATCGAAAAACAGGACGCAAGCAACGAAGAGTTGCAATCCGCGAACGAGGAGATATCGTCGGCTAACGAGGAGTTGCAGAGCACCAACGAAGAGCTGGAAACCTCCAAGGAAGAGCTGCAATCGACCAATGAGGAGCTAAACACGGTCAACGACGAGCTGCGAGCCAGGAACACGGAACTGGATCAGTTAAGCAACGATCTCACCAACCTGTTGGCCACCGTCAATATTCCGATCATCATGGTGGACTGCACTCTCCGTATTCGCAGACTTACCCCTGGAGTGCCCGGCGAATTTTGTACCAGTGCGAATTATCAGAGATGCTGGTAAGAGAGGAGCTTGTTATGGCGCGAGGAAAGAAGCATACGCCGGAGCAGATCGTGAGTTTGTTGCGGCAGATTGAAGTAGGCGTTGCCAACGGAAAGACGCCCCCGGCGGCATGCCGCGAGGGCGGGATCACCGAGCAGACGTACTATCGGTGGCGCAAGGAGTATGGCGGCTTGCAGGTCGATCAGGCGCGGCGGCTGAAAGAGCTGGAGCAGGAAAACGGCAAGCTGAAGCGTCTGGTTGCGGAGCTGAGCCTCGACAAGCTGGTGCTGAAGGACATCGCCTCGGGAAACTTCTAAGCCCGGAGCAGCGGCGCTGTGCGGTGTCTCATGCGTGCACTGAGCATGGGATCAGTGAGCGGCGGGCGTGCCAACTGGTGAACCAGCCACGTGGCACGCAGCGCTACCAACCGATACAGCGTGACGACGAAGATTCGCTGACCCGGGCCATCATCGAGCTAGCCAGCCAGTACGGACGCTACGGCTATCGCCGAATCACGGCGCTGCTGCAGCGTGCCGGCTGGCATGTGGGCCGCGACCGGGTCGAGCGCATCTGGCGCCGCGAACGGCTGAAGGTTCCACAGAAGCAGAAGCCACGCGGACGGCTGTGGCTCAACGACGGATCGTGCGTGCGGCTTCGGCCGCTGCACGCCAACCATGTCTGGAGTTATGACTTCGTGAGTACGAAAACGTATGACGGCAGGGCGGCGCGGATGCTGAACCTGATCGACGAATCGACACGGGAGTGCCTGCTGAATCGTCCCGAGCGGCGCTGGAGCAGCGCGAAGGTGATCGAGGTACTGGCGGACGTGATGGTGATGAAGGGTGTCCCCGAACACATTCGTTCGGATAACGGCCCGGAGTTCGTGGCCCGAGACCTGCGGAACTGGTTGGCCGATACCGGCGCAAAGACGTTGTACATCGAACCCGGCTCTCCGTGGGAGAACGGCTACTGCGAAAGCTTCAACTCGAAGCTGCGGGATGAGTTTCTGAATGGTGAGATCTTCTACTCAATGAAAGAGCTGCGCGTACTGGCGGAACGCTGGAGAATCCACTACAACACGGTGCGGCCGCACTCTTCGCAGGGCTACCGGCCGCCGGCACCACAGGCGTGCCAGGGCACAAACAACCAGGGGCATGGAGAAGTGGAAAGCACAAACCGCTTTCCACTTCTCCACACCCCCGACTGCGACGGCGACGGAGTTACAGTTCAAGCCGCTGCGCTACACTAACAATCGAACTGGTGCAAAAGATCGGGCAGGCCACCCCGATGGCCGAAAAGGCGCTCAGAGTGATTCCCGCCGACGTCGGGCGACTGATCACAGATATCAAACTCAATATCAATGTGCCCAACCTTGAGAAGTTGCTCTTAGGAGTGATCGAAAGCCTTCAGCCGGTAGGAAAAGATGTGCGGGACGAGCAGGGCAAATGGTACTCGCTGCAGGTGCGGCCCTATCGGACAATCGATAACAGAATCGATGGCGTGGTTCTGGCTCTGCAAGACATCGATGTCCTTAAGCGCAGTGAACAAGTGTTCAAGCGATCCAGCGCCTTTATGAAATCCGTCGTCGATACGGTGCGTGAGCCCCTGCTGGTGCTCGACGCAGCGCTGCGCGTAACCGCTGCCAACCAATCCTTCTACACCGTCTTCCAAGTCTCGCCCGAGGAGACGATCGAAAGATGCCTTTACGATTTGGGAGACGGACAATGGAACATCTCTCAGTTGCGCACGCTTATGGGGGAAGTGTTTCCCAAGTCTCAGGAAGTGCGCGACTTTGTTGTGGAACACGACTTCCCCAACATCGGACGCAAAACGATGTTGCTCAATGCGAATCAGATCATCACGTCAGAGGAACATGATCCGCTGACCCTGCTGGCAATCGAGGACATTACTGAACGCAAGCGGGCCGAAGAGGAAACTCTACGCGCTGCCGAGAAGCTGGCTTCGGCGGGACGGATTGCCGCGACCATCGCCCACGAGATCAACAATCCCTTGGACATCCTGGCCAGTGTTATGTATCTCATGGAGCAGCACCCCGGCTTGGATTCAACCTCACAGGACCTGGTAAAGCGGGGACAAGAAACAGTTAGGCGCATCACGAGTATTACCAGGCAGACACTGGGGCTGTTTAGTAATTCATCGCAGATCCAAAAAGTGGCGCTCTCACAACTACTTGATGAAACGTTGGAACTGCTTGGCGGCAAGTTCCGCGAACAGAACATTACTGTGAGGAAGCGCTATGACGTTGAGGGGTTAATTTACGCCGCTCCCACGGAACTTCGTCAGGTGTTCACCAATTTAATGGTGAATGCGCTGGCAGCTACGCCTGCAGGAGGCCGGCTAGCATTGCATGTGTTTGCTTCTCATGATTGGCGACGACTGGAGCGACGAGGCATACACGTGGTAATCGCTGATAGCGGCGTAGGTATTCCTCGCGATTATCAGAAAAGGATATTCGAGCCGTTCTTCACCACCAAGGGCGAGAAAGGAACCGGCCTCGGGCTCTACGTTATTAGCGGCATCGTAAGCAAATACGAGGGTACGATTCGCGTGCGCAGCAGCACGGCGAAAGGCAGGAGTGGAACTGCCTTTTCAATCTTCTTTCCTGTCAACACAGGCTACAACTCAGCTCCTGACGCCGCTCCGAGCAGCACCGGCGGATGAACCATGTATCGAGCAACGGTATTTCAGGAATGACGGGTGGTCGTTGCAGTAAGCCATCAGCTACTCACTGACTAGCGCTATTCTTCCCGCGTGTAGGACAACCGGAGATTATCCGTTCATCCGCGGATTGGTACTAACAAACGCGGATCGGACAGGAGATCCGACGGTCGCTGCTTGGAGCTTGAGTCCTAGACGCTGGCTGACTTCCAAGGACCAATCGTTAAACCACCTACGCCGAATCGACAACTCCGTTACGTCGCGCTTTAATATCACGCATCGGTGGTTGACCGAACATTCGACTGTATTCTCGGTTGAACTGACTTGCGCTCTCGTATCCGACCTCAAATGCTGCGGTCGCGGCATCGATACCATCGTTAAGCAGTCGTTGACGCGCAACATTGAGCCTTATCTGCTTCTGATACTGGATCGGGCTCATGGCCGTTAATGCGCGGAAATGGTTGTGAAACGTGGACAGGCCCATTCTCGCTACATTCGCCAGCTCCTCTACGCGCAGCGGCTTCGCATAATTTTCCTTCAGCCAAGAAGCTGCTCTTGCCACTCTGTTCGTCTGATCTCCGGCCGTGGCGATCGCGCGCAGATGCTGCCCCTGACGGCTACGCAGGACACGGTAGATGATCTCGCGCTCAATCAGGCCACTCAGGACCGGAATATCGGCAGGAGAGTCCAGGAGGCTCAGCAGTCGAGAACATGCGTCAAGAATCTCAGCTGAAGCTGCACTCACAGACATTCCCAGTGTGTCCGGAGAATCTCCGGCCACATCGAAGTCCTGTAGATTGATCAGCTCCCGAACGATTGTCATATCCAAACGTAGAATCAACGCAAACATCGGCTCCTGCTTGCTCGCTTTGACGATTTGACTGACAACCGGCATGTCTACGGAGGTCAGAAGCAGCTGGCCTGCCCGATCTTTTGCACCAGTTCGATTGTTAGTGTAGCGCAGCGGCTTGAACTGTAACTCCGTCGCCGTCGCAGTCGGGGGTGTGGAGAAGTGGAAAGCGGTTTGTGCTTTCCACTTCTCCATGCCCCTGGTTGTTTGTGCCCTGGCACGCCTGTGGTGCCGGCGGCCGGTAGCCCTGCGAAGAGTGCGGCCGCACCGTGTTGTAGTGGATTCTCCAGCGTTCCGCCAGTACGCGCAGCTCTTTCATTGAGTAGAAGATCTCACCATTCAGAAACTCATCCCGCAGCTTCGAGTTGAAGCTTTCGCAGTAGCCGTTCTCCCACGGAGAGCCGGGTTCGATGTACAACGTCTTTGCGCCGGTATCGGCCAACCAGTTCCGCAGGTCTCGGGCCACGAACTCCGGGCCGTTATCCGAACGAATGTGTTCGGGGACACCCTTCATCACCATCACGTCCGCCAGTACCTCGATCACCTTCGCGCTGCTCCAGCGCCGCTCGGGACGATTCAGCAGGCACTCCCGTGTCGATTCGTCGATCAGGTTCAGCATCCGCGCCGCCCTGCCGTCATACGTTTTCGTACTCACGAAGTCATAACTCCAGACATGGTTGGCGTGCAGCGGCCGAAGCCGCACGCACGATCCGTCGTTGAGCCACAGCCGTCCGCGTGGCTTCTGCTTCTGTGGAACCTTCAGCCGTTCGCGGCGCCAGATGCGCTCGACCCGGTCGCGGCCCACATGCCAGCCGGCACGCTGCAGCAGCGCCGTGATTCGGCGATAGCCGTAGCGTCCGTACTGGCTGGCTAGCTCGATGATGGCCCGGGTCAGCGAATCTTCGTCGTCACGCTGTATCGGTTGGTAGCGCTGCGTGCCACGTGGCTGGTTCACCAGTTGGCACGCCCGCCGCTCACTGATCCCATGCTCAGTGCACGCATGAGACACCGCACAGCGCCGCTGCTCCGGGCTTAGAAGTTTCCCGAGGCGATGTCCTTCAGCACCAGCTTGTCGAGGCTCAGCTCCGCAACCAGACGCTTCAGCTTGCCGTTTTCCTGCTCCAGCTCTTTCAGCCGCCGCGCCTGATCGACCTGCAAGCCGCCATACTCCTTGCGCCACCGATAGTACGTCTGCTCGGTGATCCCGCCCTCGCGGCATGCCGCCGGGGTCGTCTTTCCGTTGGCAACGCCTACTTCAATCTGCCGCAACAAACTCACGATCTGCTCCGGCGTATGCTTCTTTCCTCGCGCCATAACAAGCTCCTCTCTTACCAGCATCTCTGATAATTCGCACTGGTACAAAATTCGCCGGGCACTCCAGAAATTCGATTGCGTAAAAGGTGCTCCGGGACTGCTGGAGCCAATCTCATTCGAACACATCCACGTGTCGGGTCCGATTGCCGAGGAGATTGTTGATTGGTGTCCCCTGGCGGAATTCGAAAAGCAAAAGCTTGCCGTACTGAAGTCGCCGCCAGTTGGCTCGCTCTGACCACCTGGAAGCCGGTCGTCATTCATCAGACAATCTCCCCGGCGTACTTAGTCCGTCAGTCGCGAGTGATCTCATAACAAGCTTTATAGCCCCGGTCTATAAATTCGATCCAACAAAGTCTTAGACTGCTGAACGACTCCGCGCTAAGCTCTGCGAACTCTGGCAGATTTTCAGAATCTGCAACAACGCCTTGACCAGCCCGAGGAGTTCGCATGTCGACCACCAGTGAGAAACCGTTCCACCCTACGCCAAAAGTCCTTGAATTCGAGCGCTTGCTTGACAGCGATGAAGCGGCATCTTTGCTCAAAATCCACCCCAAAACCCTGCAACGCATGGCGCGCCAGAAGCGAATCGCCGGTATCCAGATCGGCAAGCTGTGGCGCTTCCGGGTCTCCGCGCTTGACGACTTCCTGCGAGAGAAGATGGCAAGCTGAGCAGCCTCGGACTCTGCTTGGGGTGGCACTCGACAGGCGAAAAGGCCTGGGCTAATCTGCAATCAGCCATTCATGCCGCCTCAACCATTTCCCAAAGGAGATCTATGAGGCGGACAAGCTACCAAAGAGGAAGTTTGCAATTGGCGACCCGGAAACGGGGGGCGCAAGTTTGGGAGTTCCGATGGAGAGAAGTTCAAGCCGACGGCACCGTGTGTCGGAAGAAGATCGTGATCGGAACCCTGGAGGAGTACCCCAGCGAATCGGCTGCGCAATCGGCGGCCGATGGACTTCGCCTAGATATAAACCACCAAGCACCTCGGCAGATGATGAAACAGGTCGGTTTCGAGGTGCTGGTCAATCACTACCGGCAGCACGAGATGCCGGACGTCTACAACAAGACCAAACCCGAGCCAGGCTGCACCGACGAGAGCCGGAAGTCCTATGCGACACAACTCACCTACGAGGGTTATCTGAAGAAGTGGATTCTCCCTCGCTGGCGCTCCCACCGTTTGACGGAGATCAAAGCGGTGGAGGTGGAGAAGTGGCTGCGTACTCTCTGCTTTCCGAAGACTCAAGTTCCGCTGGCGCGAGGAAGCAAAGCCAAAATCAGGAATCTGATGAGCGCCATTTACTCACTCGCGATCCGCTGGGAATGGGCAGACAAGAACCCCATCTCCAGTGTCCGCCAAAGCGCAAAGCGGGAACACGTTCCAGACGTTCTGACCGGGGAGGAGATTATGGCGATTCTCAAAGAATTGTCCAATCCGCTCCGCGCCATGATCGAGTTGGACGCGTTCACCGGACTGCGCCGAGGCGAGTTGATCGGCCTGCGGTGGGAGGACGTGGATTTCGAGAATCTGGTCCTGCACGTCCGCCGTTCGGTGGTCTTCATGGTCGAGGGCGTGCCGAAGACCGAAGCTTCGCAGAAGGACGTTCCACTGGATGCGCAGCTTGCGGAAGGTCTCTGGGCTTGGCGAAGCATTTCGCCATATCCCAAGGAAGCCGACCGGGTCTTTGCCTCGCCGCACAAGAAGGGCAAGCAGCCGTACTGGCCTTCCACGTTGTGGCGGGACTACGGACGGCCAGCGGTGAAGCGCGCCGGCATCACGAAGCGCGTTTCGTTCCACACCTTCCGGCACACCTTCGGGACGCTGCTCAACGCCAACGGGGAGAACACCAAAGTTGTGCAGGAGCTGCTGCGACACGCCAGCATGAAAGTCACGACCGATGTTTATATGCAGGCGGTGAGCCCGCAGAAAAGAGCGGCGCAAACCAAGCTGGTCCGCATGGTGTTGAACAAGGCGTCGTCGGAGTGAAACTGGCCCCGAAAACGACTTGGACCTTTTTGGACCCTGAAGAAAATGAGAGAAAACCTGTAAGCGCTTTGTTTTGTTGGCGTCCCCGGCGGGATTTGAACCCGCGTTATCGCCGTGAAAGGGCGGTGTCCTAGGCCGGGCTAGACGACGGGGACGCAGCTAGGCAGGGTTGTACGACCTGATTCATACTAGCAACCGTGAGGCAGCGTGTCAAAGCGGAGCAGGCTTGCTCTGTGGAAATGCACGATAGTTTGCAGACTCTTAGAAGCAGGGCGCGAAGACTCGCGACAACCTCTGAGGTGCGTTAGCATGAGAGGCGTGGATGGTATGGAGTACGTGAGCCGCGAACAACACTGGCGTGGACGCAGACAAGCGGGACGCCGCTGCTGGCGCGGGTTTGCGGACGTTTCCGAGGAGGGCTACTTATGGCCGACACATTAAACCTCAGCCTCTGGTTTCCGGGCTTTGATGCGGAACTGATGCTGCCCCGGCTGGTGGAGGTGTTGCGACACTTCCCTTTTTCAGAGAGTCGCGGAGGCGTGCAGTATGCGTCGGTGCAACCGGTGGACTGGGCCGAGCCTACTCTATTCGAGGAGAGCTTCTCGCCGGGAGTGACGAGCGAGGAGGCGGCCGAGGCATTGCGTGAGTTTGCGAAGCCAGACCTGGCCTTGAGCCTGGAGGCGTACTGGGATTTGTGGATGCTCGACGCTGAAAGCAAGGAGTGGGTGCTCCGGCCGGAGAAGGTCGTTTTCACCGCACAGGGACTGGAGTTTGATGAAGGGGCGTTCGCCGAGAGCGGGCACATTCTGATCGACTTCGGGCTGGACTTTCCGTTTTTGCATGAGGGCCTGGATTTGAGTACGGACGACGCACTACGGGTGAAGGCGAACGTGGCGGCCTTGATCGAGTTCACGCACCGGGTGGAGCGCAACTGCAATACGACGGGGCGCGTGCTGTGGTCAGAGAGCGAAGAGAACCTGGCTCAAAAATTGATTGCGCGGTTACAGCAGGTGCAGTAGAGCTTCTGTGAGATGACACGGAGCCGGTCATGAGGCCGGCTCCGTTGTTTTGTGCAAGCCCGCTCTGACGATTGACTCTTATGGCAATCGTTGAGGAAGTGGGAGTGGGTGTGTGATCAATCGTTTTTGAGATTTCCGACAAGGATTGGCTCCCAGGCCAATAGTTCTAGACGCTTAGTAACTGGGTGGTGAATGCCCTGGGCGCATGGCTGCGTACGGATTCGAATGTGGCGGAACTGAGTTTCGGATCTTACCAAAGCGGAGTCCGCCAAAGCTCGTGCCGGTCAAAAATCCACGCTCATGGAAAAGTTTAGCCAACCCGATTCCCAGATACAGGCTCAAGTAGATTAGGCCCCCAAACAGATTCCATTCGACAGCTCTCGGCACGGCGTGCCGAGAGCTGTTAAACGTGAACCGATGCAGCGAGGTTGATCAAACCTCAGTAACAACGTTGACCGAGGAGGATTCCATGTCCACGCACGCCATAACCGAATTCGACGAGATCAAGAGACATTCGAACTGGGGCATTTTCACTGGCATCCTGACCGCCCTGCTGGGAGTGTTCCTTATTGCCTTCCCTTTGTTCACGGCGACGATCACAACCTTACTGTTCGGTGGGATATTGATCTTCGTTGGCATCGCACAGTTTTTCTTTGCGCTGCACTCAGGATCGGTCGGGAGATTCCTGTTGAAGATTCTGCTGAGTGCGTTGTACGTGATCACCGGCGTTGTGATTGCGTTCTTTCCCATTGCAGGGGTAGCGGCGCTGACGCTGGTACTTGGAACGTTGCTTCTGGCTGCTGCGGCCCTTGAAACATTGACGGCCTTCCAGCTGCGACCGGTTAAAGGCTGGGGATGGTTCCTGTTTGATGCTGGCGCCAGTTTGCTGATGGGGATACTCATTCTGGCGGGATGGCCGGTCAGCTCGATTTGGGCGATCGGAACCCTGGTTGGCATAGCAGTGCTGATGAACGGGCTCTCCAGAGTGGCGCTTGCCGCAAAGATGCGGAGGGTCATCAGCAGGATTGAACCCGATATTCAGAGAGCCGCGTAGTTTTTAGAAAAATTGGATTGTAAGCGGTTGGAGAAATCTGTTGTGCGTGACGTTCTGTTCGCGCGCTTCCCTATCCGCCGGGGCGCGAGAGGACGTGGGTGAAGCGCTGTTTGAGAGTGAGGAACGGCGTCTCGAGCCAACGATAGCTCACGGCCGACAGTGCCACGGTAAAGGCAAAGGCTACGGCGTCGCGCAGGAAATAACGGCCGAGGCTGGAGTCTTGATGGTGGATGGTGTAGTCGCTGATCATGAGCCCAAGGACGTGGAAGACGTAAAGGCCGTAGGAGATGCGTCCGAGGTATACGAGGGGGCTCACCAGGATTCGCCAAGTACGGTTGCCAAGACCTGCATCTGCTAACTGCGAGCCACCCGCGATCCCACATTCGCCAATTTCTGCTACCCCACATTCACCAACGGCAGGCGGATGTGGGCCACCCGTCCTATCGGCCAACTGTGGGGCGACTGCGATCCTACCCGCCACCCCACATTCGCCAACGGCGGGCGGATGTGGGCCACCGGCAAAGTTGCGAAAGCCCACATTTGCTGACTGCGGCAAATGTGGGACATCTGGAGCTGCGGCTTGGTCGCGGAGGGTGGCGAGGAAGAGCGCGACGGCTCCGAGGGCCATGATGGGGTAGCCGAGGAGGACGCGGGACATGGTGAGAGGATCACCTTTGATCTGGAAATAATTTGCGGCGAGGGCGAGGCAAGTGAAGCCTCCGGTGAAGAGCGCCAGGCGATGGAGCAGGGTAAGCCGCGGAGCGCGTCCGGCGAGGAGCACAGCGAGGATGATGCCGAGGGCGATGGCATCGAGCTGAACGAAGGTGTTGGCCCAGATTTTGGATTCCCAGGTGTGGCGAGAGGCGAGATACCAGCGGGTGAGATTGGCCACGGCGAGCATAACGGCGGCGGCTATGAGCAGGCCGCGTTCGGAAAGTTTGCGCATGGTGGCGGGCCAGAAGATGTAGAACTGCTCTTCGATGGAGACGCTCCAGAGAGGGAAGATTACAGAAGATGGAAAGCCGACGAAGACCAGCCACCAGTTGCCACTGAGCAGGGTAAAGGCGAGTCCGGCGCGCCATCCGATGTGCTGGCCGGGAACGTACCACTGCATCACCCAGGCGAAGGCGAGAAAGGCGAAATAAAGCGGCCAGATGCGCAAGACGCGGCGGATGTAGAAGGACTTGAGATCGACGCGGCCAAAGCGGGCACGCTCGCGGATGAGAAGCTCGGTGATGAGATAGGAGCTGAGCAGGAAGAAGAGATTGACGCCGAAGGCTCCGGTGGCTCCGAGGGCGGCCAGGGCCGATGCGAGCACGGGAGTGACGCCCATGTTGGTGTAGAAGGCCGGGTCGTGCGGAAGTCCGTGGTGAAGGAAGACGAGGAAAAACGCGAAGAAGCGGAGGACGTCGAGTTCGGGATGATAGAAGCTTGCGGTGAGCGAGCGGATTGGGTTCGAGGACACTGGACGTTTCCGAATAGGGCGATAGGGATATGGTAGCAGAGCGAGGTTTCAAGGTTTCAGGGTTTCAAAGTTTCAAAGTTTCAAGGTTTCAAGGTTAAGAGCAAAGGCCAAAATAACGGGGACAGTTCACACGTGCTCATCGTCCAAAAGGCCCTAGACGTTCGAGACGCAACCTTTCCATCAGCTTGGGTTTTACAATGAAGAGAGTCATTGGAGGTCTCAAGGGATGTTGAAGAAAGCCGTACTTGCAGTATTTGGTTTGGTTCTGGTTGTTACGCTGATGGCTCCGCATAAAGCAGTGGCACAGGTAAACATTGGCGTGACGATCGGAAGGCCGGCCGCAGTTGTAGTCCAGCCGGCGCCGGTTGTCGTCCAGCCAGCTCCCTACGTGGCGTATGACGAGCCCTACCTTGCCGCGCACTATTGGATCTCCGGGTTCCATGCAGGTTACTACTATGACCATGGCACCCGGTATCGCTTGGAACATGGGCATAGACACTATGACGACAGATACAGAGAAGCAAGACTGAGATATGACCGGGGCCACCATGAGCATCACGATCATGGGCACGATTATGAGCATCATGATCATGGGCACGATGACCGCTAGAAATCGATCATCCTGTAGGTAGGGCGGTTCCACAGAAGGTGTACACCGTCAAAGACAGTTCGAGGCAGAAGTGACTCTGGAGCGGCATTGCAGATTTAGGCGGTGCGGGGATTCCTTGCTGCGCTCGGAATAACAACCTAAAGGCGAGAGCAGTATCGGGTTACGGCAACTAGGGAATTGCTCTAGATATCTGGCTCCTGTGTACGGGAGCCAGAACTGCGTTTAGACGAATACCGGAATCGTCTGGCGCATTTCATCGGGCAGGACGTATCCATCGCATGAACAACTAAAGGGGGATGCGATGGCATCCCCCTTCGTGATTGGTGCGTGACGAGTTACTTGGTGGCTCCGCCGGAGCCGCCCTTTTCTTCCAGTGCAGCCTGAGCAGCGGCGAGGCGCGCGGTCAGGACACGGAAGGGTGAGCACGAGACGTAGTTGAGGCCGACACGGTGGCAGAACTTGACAGACTCGGGATCGCCGCCGTGTTCGCCGCAGATTCCGACCTTGAGGTTCTGGCGGGTCTTACGGCCTTTTTCGGTTGCCATCTCGACGAGCTGACCAACGCCGTCCTGATCGAGCGAAGCGAAGGGGTCTTGCTTGAAGATTCCCTGCTTCATGTACTCGGGGAGGAACTTGTTGATGTCATCGCGGGAGAAGCCGAAGGTGGTCTGGGTGAGATCGTTGGTGCCGAAGCTGAAGAACTCGGCCTCCTCGGCGATCTGATCTGCGACCAGCGCGGCGCGAGGAAGTTCGATCATGGTTCCGACGAGATATTCGACACGCTCGCCCTTTTCGGCGAAGACCTCTTCGGCGACGCGGTGGACGATGTCAGCCTGATTCTTCATCTCCTTCAAGGTGGTGGTGAGAGGAATCATGATCTCGGGGACGACTTCAATGTTCTGCTTCTTAAGCTGGATGGCGGCCTCGATGATGGCGCGCGCCTGCATCTCGGTGATCTCCGGATAGGTGATGCCGAGACGGCAGCCACGGTGGCCGAGCATGGGGTTCTGCTCATGCAGTTCTTCGACGCGGGCGAGGATGGTGCGAAGTTCCTTGAGTTTGGGCGAGCGGGGCTTGGTGCATTCGAGCCCCTTGATCTCGACGAGCAGATCTTCACGCTTGGGCAGGAACTCGTGCAGCGGCGGATCGAGGGTGCGGATGGTGACCGGGAAGCCCTTCATGGCCTTGAAGAGGCCGGCGAAGTCGGCACGCTGCATGGGGAGCAACTTCTTGAGCGCGAGGCGGCGATCCTTCTCAGTGCTGGCCATGATCATGGCGCGCATGAAGGGGAGGCGGTCCTCGGCGAAGAACATGTGCTCGGTGCGGCAGAGGCCGATGCCTTCGGCGCCGAAGGTGATTGCGGTCTTGGCGTCGCGGGGAATGTCGGCATTGGCGCGGACGCGGAGACGGCGATGGGGGTCGGCCCAGGCCATGAACTTGACGAGGTCCTTGTCATCGGGCGAGGCGTCGAGGGTGTTGAGCTTGCCCTTGATGACGCGTCCGGTGGTGCCGTCGAGCGAGATCCAGTCGCCTTCCTTGAAGGTCTGGCCCTTGACGCGCAATTCTTTCTTCTTTTCGTCGACGACGATTTCACCGGCTCCGGCGACGCAGCACTTGCCCATGCCGCGGGTGACGACGGCTGCGTGCGAGGTCATGCCGCCGCGCGAGGTGAGAATGCCGGATGCGACTTCCATGCCGTGAATGTCTTCCGGCGTGGTCTCGCCACGGACGAGGATGATGGACTTGATTTTGCCCTTCTGGTAGGCGGCGACGGCATCGTTGGCGGTGAAGACGATCTGGCCGACGGCGGCGCCGGGGGATGCGGGCAAACCCTTGGTAAGAACCTCGACCTTGCTCCCCTTCTCGTCGAGACGGGGGACGAGGAAGTCGTAGAGCTGGTTGGGCTCGACGCGGAAGATCGCCTCTTCCTTGGTGATGAGACCTTCCTCGACCATGTCAATGGCGACCTTTACAGCGGCGAGTCCGGTGCGCTTGCCGTTGCGGGTCTGCAGCATGTAGAGCTTGCCATCCTGAATGGTGAACTCGAAGTCCTGCATGTCATGGTAGTGCTCTTCCATGCGGGTGGTGATCTCGCGAAGCTGGTGGTAGACGTCGGGGCATGATCTTTTCCAGCTCGGTGATGTGCTTGGGGGTGCGCACGCCGGAGACGACATCCTCGCCCTGGGCGTTGAGCAGGAACTCGCCGTAGAACTCCTTGGAGCCGTTGGCGGGATTGCGTGTGAAGCCGACGCCGGTGCCGGAGGTTTCGCCCATGTTGCCGAAGACCATGGCCTGCACGTTGACGGCGGTGCCGAGCATGTCGTCGATATTGTTCATGCGGCGATAGTGCTTAGCGCGATCATTCTGCCAGGAGCGGAAGACGGCGTCACGAGCCATGACAAGCTGATCGTGCGGGTTCTGCGGGAAGTCGATTTTGGCGTATTTCTTGACGACCTTTTTGTACTCGGCGATGACTTCCTGAAGAGCGGCGGCGTTGAGGTCGGTGTCGAGCTTGGCTTTCTTCTGCTTCTTCTTGCCGTCGAAGACCTCTTCGAAGTGCGCCTTTTCGATGTCGAGGACGACGTTGCCGAACATCTGAATGAGGCGGCGATAGGAGTCGTAGGCGAAGCGCGGGTTCTGGGTGCGCGCGGCGAGGGCCTTGACGCTCTCATCGTTGAGGCCGAGGTTCAAGATCGTATCCATCATGCCGGGCATGGAGAACTTTGCGCCGGAGCGGACGGAGACGAGCAGAGGGTTGTCGCCGGCGCCGAGCTTCTGGCCCTGTAGCTCTTCGAGCTGCTGCGAGGGCTTCGTTCATTTCCTTGTCGACGTCACCGCTGACCTTGCCGCGCATGTACTCGCGGCAGGCTTCGGTCTGAATGGTGAATCCCGGAGGAACCGGGAGACCTGCATTGGTCATCTCAGCAAGACCGGCACCCTTGCCACCAAGGGTGTCCTTCATCTTACCGTTGCCCTCGGCTTTGCCGCCGCCGAAGGAGTAGACATACTTGACTGCACTGACTGTGGGAGTAGCCATAGCCTCACTCTCTAGTGTTGAAGAGATATCGTACTCATTTTTACTGCAGCCGAAATGGGCTGTTTATTATTCCGATATAAAAAGAGGAAAGGCTCTCAGGAAGCCTTTCCTCCGGTGACTACCTCGCTGAAATCTGCGATGGACTGGAAGGTGGAAGCTACCGTCTGGAGCAGCGAGAGACGGGAGCTTCGGATTGCTTCGTCGTCCACCATGACCATTACCTTGTCGAAGAAATCGTCGAGCGGCCGGCGAATGGTGGCCAGCGCGGCGAGCGCTTCATCGTACTGTTTTTGATGACAGAGCTGTGCGGTGCTGGAAGCAAGCTCGGCGGTGCGCGCGGCGAGAATGCGTTCGGCTTCGTTATCCGCCGTTGACGGGTTCGCGGCAACCGACGCCGCTCCGGCCGCAGGCGCTGGCGCTGTTGGCCACTTCCCTGCTTCGGTGGCTTGGCGGAGGATGTTCTTGATGCGCTTGACCGAGGCGGAGATGGCATCGAAATCTTCGCTGCCGCGCACATTGGCTACGGCCTGGGCGCGGGCGAGCGCGTCGACGACATGGTCAGAGCCGGAGGCGAGCACGGCGTTGGTGACATCGTAGGCGAAGCCGCGGGCGTCGCGCAGATAGAACTCGAGGCGCTCACGGAAGAACGCGGCGACGTTTTGCTCGTATTGGGCGACGGCGGTGAAACGGGACTCGGCTTCGCTACCCTTGTACTGACGCAAGGCGTCGGCCATGAGCTGGCTGAGGCTGAGAGGAAGGTTGTGCTCGACCAGAATGCGGACGATTCCGTTGGCGGCGCGGCGCAGGGCGAAGGGGTCCTTGGAGCCGGAAGGAATCAGGCCGAGCGCGAACATTCCGGCGATGGTATCGGCCTTATCGGCGACGCCAAGGACGGCGCCTTCGAGCGAGCGAGGCACTTCATCGTCCATCGAGGCGGGCTTGTACTGATCGTAGATGGCTTGGCCGATGGCCTTGGCCGCGGACTCGGGGAGTTCCATGCGCTCGGCTTGATGGACGAGGTAGAGGCCGCCGATGACGCCCTGGAGCTCGGTGAATTCCTTTACCAGCTCGGTGGTGAGATCGCACTTGGCCATGAGCGCGGCCTTGAAAACTACGCCGGGACGGTGCTCGGGACGAAATTCAGAGACGGCGGCGCTGAGAAGGCTGCCCAGGTGCTGGGTGCGGGTCGCCTTGTCATAGTAGCTGCCGAGCTCCTTCTGAAAGGTGACCGACTTGAGCATGGGCACGCGATCTTTGAGGGTGAGCTTTTGATCGGTGTTCCAGAAGAAACGCGCGTCGTTGAAGCGGGCGCGCAGGACGCGCTCATTGCCATGGCGCACGATGGCTTCGCCTTCTGCGTCGGTGACCGTGTTGAGCACGGCGAGGAAGTGTGGCGCGAGTTTGCCGCTGGCATCTTCCACCGCGAAGTACTTCTGGTGGTCGCGCATGACGGTGACGAGCACCTCTTCGGGGAGGGCAAGAAATTCGGCGTCGAAGTTGCCGAGGATCACCGAAGGGGCTTCGGTGAGATTGACGACCGTATCGAGCAGCGCGGTGTCTTCACGCCAGCGCAGGCCCTTCTGCTCCCCACATTCGCCAACAGAGGGCGGATGTGGTGGGCCACCCGGTTTCTGATGTGGGTCACCCGGTTTACGTACCGCGGCATCGAGGGCCTTGCGGATTTTGTGCTCACGCTCGGAGTAGCTGGGTAGAACGCTGGCGGCGCGGAGCTTTTCGGCATACTCAGCGGGCGAGGCGAGTGAAACCGGTGCGGGGGCGAGGATGCGATGTCCGCGCGAGGCGCGGCCGGCGGTGATGCCGCCGAACTCAAGGGGAACGACTTCGCCATCCAGCAACGCGACCAGCCAGCGCACGGGGCGCACGAAGCGCTCGGGCTTGCCGGGACGCCAGTACATATTCTTGGCCCAGTAGAGCGCTGCGATTTCCTTGGGAACGAGTTCGGTGAGAAGCTCGAGCGCGGGCTTGCCTTTGCGGAGCACGTTGGCCGCAAGGTACTCGCCCTTGGAGGTGGTGGCCGTGGTGAGTTCGGCGAGCGCGACTCCGGCTTTTTTGGCGAAGGCTATAGCGGCCTGGGTGGGTTCGCCGTTCTTATATGCATGGGCGGCCGCGGGGCCGAGAAGTTGCTCGGAGACGTCGGGCTGCGACGGGGCAAGGCCGCGGACGAGCACGGCGATGCGGCGGGGAGAGGCATATGCTTCAGAGGCGGGAGCCTCGGATGCCACAGCCTCACCGTTTGCAGAAGAAGTGAGACGCTCGCGGGTGACGAGTTCGCCGATGCGGCGCTGCAGCTCTTCGGTGGCGGAGGCGATCATGCGCGCGGGAATTTCTTCGGTACCGATCTCTAACAGAAAATCTGACATGAGGTCGAAAGCTTTCCTTGTAATGTAAGCCTAACTATTTTGAGCCCAATTGCGTGCTGTATGTAGGAGCCTGACCACAATATTGCGTGCAGCATGATTTGGTCAGCATTTTACTTCTTACTTCAGCATGCGCTAGACCTGCGCGGCGGTCGCACTCACTTCCCGCCCGGACTGCTGATCGACCCAGGCGCGAGCGACGGCCACGGCGAGGTTCCGTACGCGCGCGATGACGCCGACGCGCTCGGTAACACTGATGGCGCCGCGAGCGTCCAGCAGGTTGAACAGATGCGAGCACTTGAGGCAGAGATCGTAGGCCGGGAGGAGCGGAAAGCGGCGGCGCTCCTCGGGGGTGAACTTTACCACAGGCGCGGGGCTGGCAGCGTTCTTACCGCTTTTTCTTGGCTCCGCGGTGGCGGAGGCATATTCACTGACGAGGGCCTGACACTCGGCTTCGTAGAGGTTGAGGTGCTGCCAGAGCTTGTCCACGTCCGCCTTTTCGAAGTTGTAGACCGAAAACTGCTCCTCGTCCGGAAG
This sequence comes from uncultured Acidobacteriota bacterium, assembly GCA_963787715.1. Classification (GTDB taxonomy): domain Bacteria; phylum Acidobacteriota; class Terriglobia; order Terriglobales; family Acidobacteriaceae; genus TOLSYN. The sequence continues at coordinate 923,100 of CAWBEC010000002.1, forward strand.
TCGGATATCGCCGTAGGTGACGTCGCCGTGCGGGCCATGAACCCAGACGATGTCGTAGATGGAATCGACATCCTGGAGGAATGCTGCGATGCGCTCAAGGCCATAGGTGAGCTCGGCGCACATGGGATCGAGGTCAATGCCGCCGCACTGCTGGAAGTAGGTGAATTGAGTGATCTCCAATCCATCCAGCATGACCTGCCAGCCGACTCCCCAGGCGGCGAGGGTGGGAGCTTCCCAGTTGTCCTCTTCAAACTTGATGTCGTGACGGGCGAGATCGATTCCGATGGCCTTGAGTGACTCAAGGTAGAGCTCCTGCACGTTCTCCGGCGGAGGTTTGAGGATGACCTGGTACTGGGTGTGCTTGTAGAGACGGTTGGGGTTCTCACCATAACGGCCGTCGGCGGGACGGCGCGAGGGCTGCACGTAGGCGACACGATAGGGCTTGGGGCCGAGGACGCGGAGAAAAGTGTCCGGAGACATGGTGCCGGCGCCGACCTCGACATCGAGTGGTTGCTGCAAAACGCAGCCCTGGCCGGCCCAGAAATCCTGCAACTTGAGAATGAGTTCCTGAAATGTAAGAGGTTTCACAGTCATGAATGAAATCCGATCTGGAGAGTAATTGTAAACGCTAGGTCAATAAGGGGGAAAGAGGAAGACCACAGGGCGGAAAAAATCGATACGGATTGAGATGCTTGGGGCGGTACGAAAGATTTGAGCGGCGCGGGGGCCCTTCACTTCGTTCAGGGTGACACTTCAAAAACAAGGGCAGGAGCAAGAAACAAGAGCAGGAGCAAGAGCAAATACATCGCTGATCGGTGAGCGGTACTGCTTCCCACCTTAGCGCCGAAACGACCGGCGCAAAGGTGGGGCACCTCAATTGAGAGACGCGGGTTAGCCGACCTCGAGGCTGAATTCTATTTGACCGAGGAAGATGCCGACGCTGCTTACGGCATCGATTTCGGCTTCGACGATGGCTTCGTGACCTTCTTCAATTTCCACGAAACGCTGGAAGAGCTGCTGCCCTTCGCCATCGAGCTTGCTGACCATGTCTTTGTAGAAAAGGCTGACCTTGCGTTCGGCTTCCAGCGCCTTTTTCAGCAATTCGAGTTCGGGAATCAGTTTGGTGTGCTTCTGTCTTACGGTCTTGCGGACGTCCTGCAAACTCTTAGCGATTGCTTCCCGGGTGGGAACCGAGGTTCCCAGCTTTTTGAGGTGGATCTTGCCTGTAGTTTCCCACTCGTTCAGGCGCTCCTGCAAGTATTTGATGTGACCCATTTCTTCGTCGGCCAGGGCTTTGAAGATGCGCTTCCCTGTTTCGTCGGCGCACTTATTCGCCGCGTCAAGATAGGCTTTGTGAACCCCGGCTTCGTGCTCCAAGGCTGCTTTTATGGCGGTATCCAGCTTCATTTCTACGCTCCATCGCTTTAGGTAGGCCACGCGAATCAAAACCAGACGACTATAACTTCGATTTGTGAAACTCGCAAGGATGGACGGGCGGGAAGGCAGGTATCAGTCGAGGCGTTCGAGCTGGGCGGAGGTTTGGAGTTTGCGATCGAGGTGGCGGGCTAGGATCTGCATGAGGAACTTGCGCAGATCGGCGAGGCGGGATGCAGGGCAGGGCTCGTCGATGAAGTGATCGACGGGGTTGCGGAACATGCGCGCGGCGAATTCGCGGGACTCCGCGGACATCTCCGAGCTGGCGATGCGGCGGTCACGCTGGCAGACAAGGCCATCGCGCAGGGCGTGGAACCAGGCGGACTGTCCGGCGAGCGGCTCGCCACACTCGATGCACTGGTCAAGCGAGGGTAGAAAACCCATCAGGCGGAGCATCCAGAGGTCGAAGTAGGTGATGGGAAGCCAGATGGAGCCGGATTCGAGGGCCTGGAGGACGGCCCAGGAGAGACGGAAGATTCCATCGTTCGCTTCGCGGTCGGGGAGAAGTTGGTCGAGCATCTCGGCGACGTGGGCGAGGGCGACGCAGCGCGGGTAGTCGATGACGGCAGAGAGCGGAGAGAGAAGGACGTCGCAGGAATCGAGGCGGGCGAGTTCGCTGCCTGGGCGCTCCTGCCAATAGGCGCGGACGCAGGTGAGGGGTTCGAGGGCTCCGCCGAAGCGCTTTTGCGAACGCTTGGCGGATTTGGCAACGGCCTTGAGCTTGCCTTCGAAGCGGGTGAAGAGCGTGACGAGAAGATCGGCCTCGCGAAGGGGGTAGGTGCGGAGGATGATCGCCTCGGATTGCTGGAGGGGCATGGGAAGGGATTGTACAGGGTCGGTTTTGATTAAGAACAGCGTGGGTGGGGAAAAATCGATTGCTGATTGAAAAGCTTGGAGTGGCGCGGGAGATTTGAGCGGGACGGGGGCCCTTCACTCCGTTCAGGGTGACACCTCAGACAAGAACAAAAGCAAGGGCAAGGGCAAGGGCAAGAGCAAGGGCAAGAGCTGGAGCAAAGTCAAAGACTCCACGTTAGCTAGAAGGCGAACGTGGAGCACCCGCAGGATCGATCATTTCAGTTTTTTCGATCATCTCAGAATTTTTGACTAGGCGACGGTGGCTTTGTCCTCGGGTTGGGGGTCGGCGATTTTTTTGGAGAAGTCGCAGGAGCCGGGCTCGACTGAGGCGGATTGAGCTGCGGCTTTCGCCTTGGTCTTTGCGGCCTTGGCGGACTTGGCAGATTTGGCCGTGGTTTTGGATTTGGCGGGAGCTTTGCTATTGGGGCAGATAAGGAAGGTTCCTTCCTTGGTCACTTTCTCCAACAGATAGGAGCTGCCGCATTCGGGGCAGGCTTCGGCCACCGGCTTGGTGGGAGCGGTGAAGTCGCACTTGGGATATTGGTTGCAGCCGTAGAAGAAGTTGCCGCGGCGGGCTTTCTTTTCGACGATCTCGCCGGTCTTGCACTGCGGGCACTTTACGCCGATGAGATTCTGCTTGATGTATTTGCACTCGGGGTAGCCGGAGCAGGAGACGAACTCGCCGAAGCGCCCGTTGCGCAGCACAAGATTGCGTCCGCATTCGGGGCATTTTTCTTCGAGCGGAGTGTCGGGCTTCTTCTGCACCGAGTCGAGGCGGCGGGTGGTTTTGCACTCGGGGTAGCCGGTGCAGGCCATGAAGGTTCCGAAGCGTCCGCGCTTCAAGACCATGGGCTTGCCGCAGTTTTCGCAGAACTCCTCTTCATTGTTGGAGGAGATTTCGGCGTCACCGAGATCGGTGAGGTTGATTGGATTTTCCTTGGTGAAGGAGCAGGAGTTGGGGTCCTTCTTGTCAAAGGTAGAACAGGCGAAGAAAGAGCCATGCTTGCCCCACTTGAGGACCAGGGGCGCGCCGCAACGCTCACACTTCTGGTCGGTTGGCTTTTCCATGCGCTTGATGTTTTCCATGTGCTCGCCGGCATATTCGAGATCCTCCTCGAACTTGCCGTAGAAGTCATGGAGCGCGGTGGTCCACTTCATCTTGCCGTCTTCGATTTCGTCGAGGTCGACCTCCATGCGGGCGGTGAACTCGAAGTCGAAGATGTCCTTGAGATTTGCGACGAGTAGTTCGGTGACGACGAAGCCGATCTCGGTGGGATAGAACTTTCCGCCACGGCCGGGGGTCTTCTGCACGTAACCGCGATCGACGATGGTGGTGATGATGGCGGCGTAGGTGGAGGGGCGGCCAATGCCGCGCTCTTCGAGCTCCTTGACCAGAGAGGCTTCATTGAAGCGCGGAGGCGGTTCGGTGAAATGCTGCTCGGGCTTGAGTTCCTCAAGGCGCAGCGCCTGGCCCTCTTCCAGCGGCGGAAGCTTGTGCTTGAGCGACTCGTCTTCTTCATCCTTGGCGTCTTTGGCTTCTTCGTAGACCTTGAGAAAGCCTTCGAACTTGAGAACCGATCCGGTGACGCGGAAGTTGTAGCGAGTGGCTCCGTTGGCAGCCGCTTTGGGAGCGGCATCAATGTCCACGGTGGTCTGGTCGAAGACGGCGGCTGACATCTGGCTGGCTACGAAGCGCTGCCAGATGAGTTTGTAGACCTTGAACTCATCATCCTGCAGGAAGGAACGGACGTCGTCGGGAGTGCGAAGGACGGAGCTGGGACGGATGGCTTCGTGGGCTTCCTGCGCGTTCTGCGCCTTGGTCTTGTAGACGTTGGGCTGCTCGGGCATGAAGGGCTTGCCGAAGTCGCGGTCGATAAGGGTGCGCACTTCGGTGAGCGCGTCATTGGAGACGCGGACCGAATCGGTACGCATGTAGGTGATGAGACCGATTGTGCCTTCCGAGCCGAGCTCGACGCCTTCATAGAGGCGCTGGGCGAGCATCATGGCGCGCTTGACGGTCATGCCGAGCTTGCGTGAGGCGTCCTGCTGGAATTTGGAGGTGGTGAAGGGCGGCTGCGGGTTGCGGCGGCGCTCGGAACGCTTGACGTTGTTGACGGCCCAGGAGGCGGACTCCAGAGCCTCGACAATGCGCTTGGACTCCTCCTCGTTGTTGATCTCCTGCTTCTCGCCGTTGATTCCAATGAAACGGGCATCGAAGGCGGGAGATTTGGTGGCGTGGAGATGCGCGTCGAGGGTCCAGTATTCCTTCTTCTCGAACTTCTGGATCTCGCGCTCACGCTCGACGATGAGGCGGAGTGCTACGGTCTGGACGCGTCCGGCGGAGAGACCACGGCGGACTTTGTCCCAGAGCAGGGGCGAGACCTGGAAACCGACCAGACGGTCGAGGATGCGGCGGGTCTGCTGGGCATCGACGAGGTTCCAATCGATATCGCGGGGATTCGCGAATGCCTCCTGGACGGCCTTCTTGGTGATTTCATTGAAGGTGACCCGATAGACAGGTTTTGCCTCTTTTTTCTTGCTGCGGCCACCGTCGGTGGAGCTGCCGAGTTCTTCGGCTAGATGCGCGGCGATGGCTTCGCCTTCGCGGTCAGGGTCAGGCGCGAGGTAGATGGCATCGGCGCTGCGGGCCAGCTTTTTGAGGTGTGCAACCACCTTCTCTTTGCCGGGGATAACCTCGTACTCGGTGGAGAAATCATTGTCAACATCGACACCAAGGCCCTTTTTGGGCAGATCTTTAATATGACCGAGCGATGCCTCGACGTCATAACCGGCGCCAAGATATTTCTGAATCGTTTTGGCCTTGGCGGGCGACTCGACGATAACCAAACCTTTAGGCAATGGAACCTCTTCTGAATGTATGCGAACTGGAACGTAACCTAGCACGAAGGGGGCCGCATGGCAAAATCTGGAGCTTGAGGAATTGCCCTGCGTGCAGGATGGAATGACAGCTATGTTACTGAGCCAGTAAGGGACTGTGGCAGTGGTTACATTTGTGTGAAAGAGCGGAACAGAAGGGGTGCTCGTTGTCCGATGTGCTTGTGCAAGATTGCAGATCGGGCATGTTGCTCCCACCTTCCGCGCAAAGGCGGCGCGGATTAGGTGGGGCACCTGTGATCTTTCAAGAGGTTGTCCATTCGATCAGAACCGGAGAAGCTGATTGTGACGAGCAATCCAGTTTTCCAAGAAAGATCGAATGGACATCCACAAGAATGCCCGACTTACTCTTCGCAGTCGAGAGCAACTGGCCCAGTTTGTACTCTCCGGCCAGACTCTCAGCGCCGCCGCACGGCGCTTTCTGGTGACTCCCAAGACCGCCGCCAAGTGGGTCAGCCGCTTCCGCGCGCTGGGCCCCGAGGGGCTCAGCGACCGCTCCTCGCGCCCCTTTGGCAGCCCGCGCGCGGCACCCGCCGAGCTCGTCCACCGCGTCATCGAGCTGCGCCGCCAGCACACCCCCGGCTATCAGATCGCACGCGCCACCGGCCTCAGTCCCGCCTCTATCAGCCGCATCCTGCGCCGCGTTCATCTCAGCCGCTGGCGCGATCTGCATCCCGCCCCGCCCGTGCAGCGTTACGAACACCCCTTCCCAGGCGATCTACTGCATCTCGATATCAAAGGCCTCACCCGTTATCAGCAGGTCTTAATGCGCGGCGACGGCCGCCGCCGTGGCCTGCATCAGCACCCCGGATCCGAGGCCCTGCACGTCGCCATCGACGACCATTCCCGGCTGGCCTTTACCCAGCTGCTCCCCGATCAGAAGGCCGAAACCACCCGCGGCTTTCTGCATGACGCTCTCGCCTTTTATCAGCGCCACGGCATCCAGGTCCGTGCCCTGCTCACCGACAACGGCAGCAGCTACCGCTCCCACATCTTTCGCCACACCTGCCAGCAGCTCGGAATCCAGCACCGCAGAACCCGCCCCTACACTCCCCGAACCAACGGCAAGGCAGAACGCTTTATCCAAACTCTGCTGCGCGAATGGGCCTACGCAACACACTGGGAAAACTCCGACGAACGCGACCGGCACCTGCAGCCCTGGACCGCCTACTACAACTTCGCCAGGCCACATGGTAGCCTCAATTACAACCCGCCCATCAGCCGAACCGAATCGGGTACAACCTCTTGAGCATCTACAGCCACCCGGCCGCACTGGCTCGTTCGGGCGGAAGGCGGAAGCGATCTGGTTGAGGGGCCTCTGGTGCCGCTCTGGAGATTTGAGCGGGTCGGGGATGCTTCACTTCGTTCAGCATGACACCACAAGACACATTCAGCATGACACCACAAAACAAAAGATGACAGCGCAAAACAAACCTATCTAAACCCGTACCTAGAAGACACGAATATAGTTTTTGCCGGGGAGCTGGCGAATTTTGTTGCTCATCTCCAGCTCGAAGAGGGCGCTGAAGATCTCTGAGCTGGAGAGTGAGGATTCGAATTTCTCGATCAGTTCATCGATGTGGATGGATTCGTCGGCCTTGATGGCGGAGAAGACCTTCTGCTGTTCGGCGGCGAGCGGGGCGATGGGCGGCGGATCGAACAAAGATGCGGATTGGGGCGCGGGAAGATCGGATTGGCGCTGCTGCAGCTTGAGGCGAGTTTCGGTGGGGAGTTCCTCGAAGACATCCTCCCAGGTGGCGACGAGTTTGGCTCCCTGCTTGATGAGAGTGTTGGGGGTCCAGGCCTGTTTGTTGGTGACATTGCCGGGGACGGCGAAGACCTCGCGGCACTGCTCGAGTGCGCAGCGGGAGGTGATGCGGGTGCCGCTGAACTCGCCGGCCTCGACCACGAGGACTCCTCGCGAGAGGCCGCTGATGATTCGATTGCGCAGGGGGAAATTGTGCGGATTGGGGCCGGTGCCAAGAGAAAATTCGCTGACCAGCGCGCCGCCGAGTTCGAGGATCTGCTCGGAGAGCTTGCGATTTTCGCGCGGGTAGATGATGTCAACGCCGGTGCCGAAGACGGCGACGGTGCGCCCACGCGCCTGGATCACTCCCTTGTGCGCGATGGAATCGATGCCGCGGGCCATGCCGCTGATGATGACGAGGCCGCAGTTGGCGAGATCCTGCGAGAGACGCTCGGCCATGCCGAGTCCGTACGGGGTGGGATGACGCGTGCCGATAATGGCGATTCCCACATCGAGGAGAATGCGGGCGTCGCCGCGGACATAGAGGACGAGCGGGGGATCGTAGATCTCGGCAAGGTGCTCGGGGTAACACTCGGAGCCCATGGTGACGAGCGAAACGCCTGGGGACTTGGCGAGCTTTTTCAGCTCTTCGTCGGCGAGGCGCAGCGAGTTTCCGAGGGCGATGGACTGGGCGCTTACAGCAGGCAGGCCGGTGGACTCAAGCTCGGTGAGCGAGGCGCGAAAGATATCTTCGAGGCGAGGAATCCGCTCGAAGAGGCGGCGGACACGGGTGGGGCCAAGCTGCGGAGTAAGCGAGAGTGCGAGCATTTCGCGATCGCGCGCGGAGACGGGTGGGAGAGTAGCTTCAGGCATAAAAGGTCGATGAAGGCGAGTGTAACGGAGCGCGCGGGCGTGAGTCACGAAAAATGACGCGCGAGCGAGCAGCGGCTTGCGCGGAGAGAGTACGATCTGTAATTGTAGGCGTGGGGAGTTTTAAGGTTTCAAAGTTTCAAGGTTTCAAGGTTTCAAAGTTAAGGGCAGAAGACGAAGGCAAGGTGAGTTGGTGAATACGAAAAAAATATGCGCGCACTGAAGATTTCGGCGATTTCATTTTTGAATACGGTCCCGCTGATGTGGGACTTTGAACACGCGCCCTCGCAGGAGATTCGCGAGAATTTCGAGGTCGAGTACACGTTGCCTTCGCTGTGCGCAGAGGCGCTGCGCGAGGGCACGGCAGATATCGGCATCATCCCGGTGATCACGACGGCGCAGATCCCGGGACTGGTGGTGCTGCCGGACGTGGCAATCGCCTCGCTGGACAAGGTGCGGTCGATCCAGCTGGTGAGCAGGAAACCGATTGAGGAGATTCGCACGGTGGCCGTCGATACGTCGTCCCGGACCTCGGTGGGACTGCTGCAGGTACTGCTGACGAAGTTCTTTGGCGGCGCGCGCGAGTTGACGCCGATGGCTCCGGCGCTGTGTGCGATGCTGGAGAGCTGCGACGCGGGACTGCTGATTGGCGACCCGGCGATGATGGTGAAGACCGACGGTCTTTATGCGTACGATCTGGCGGAGATCTGGCGGGCTAAGACCGGACTGCCCTTTGTATTTGCGGTCTGGACGGTACGCAAGGCCGCACTCGCCGAGATGCGCGCGGGAGTGGACCTGGCGGCGATCTTCAGGCGATCGCGCGATAACGGGCTGCTGGCGAAAAACGTGGAGGCGACGGCAAAGAAGTGGTCGCCGCGAATGGGACTCAACGAAGCTGAGATCGCAAGCTATTTGCGCGAGAACATCCACTACACGCTGGACGCGGAGTGCCGAAAAGGACTGGCGCTGTACTTTCAACTGGCGGCGGAATGCGGCGTCATTGAGCAGGCTCCGGAGCTGGAATTTCTGGGGGGAAATGGCGCGCGAAGCTGAAAACGCGCTGGTTGAATCCAGCAGAGGCTGAGTTGCATCTATTAGAACATGTAACTTCTACGGTAGCTTCCACCACACTAACGGTGTAGAGTGGAAACAGCTCTTTGAGAATGGTTTTAGACCTTTCAGGTTCGCGGTGAACTTGCTGCGAACCAAGCTGGCGGCTCGACCGATTGAATCGGCCCTGAGCTGCCACGACGCAGAAGATTTCCGCGAAGCCGCTGATCAAAACTGGCGCGGCAAGCGGAGCCCGACCGGGACTCAAAAACTGGGGTCTCGGCTGGGTACAGATTTTTATGGGGGCGTCACGGCTTCGACGGAAACGGTTGCGGCCAGGAGGCATGCAGGGGTTCACGCACCCTTAATCGTGTGAAAAACAAACAGTTGCCAACACTGAACTGGCTTACGCAGCTTAATTAATTAAGTTGCCGTTCTCCGCGGCTTCGCCTACGGGCTGCGGTCAGGACGTCGCACAGTAGGCTGGCTCATAACTCTACGTCTGGGGGTTGGAGCGAGATCAACAGGCTAGCCAACTAGGTTTCTTGCCGATTCTTAGCATAGTTGGTGAACGTTGTGGCTAATGACCACGGCAGGAATCGAATAAGCATGTAGTCTCCTTGCTTTCAGCGCTTTCGGACAGGGGTTCAACTCCCCTCGCCTCCACCATATAAACTGCTTTAGAATAAACAAGTTAAAACCATAAAAATTAGACGTGACGGATACGTGCCCAAGGTTTAAGCTGTCAGCCCAGGTAAGAAAGGGCTGAAATGCTTAAACTTTTTCGTCGTCACATGCAGAACTGCCCACACCAAGCCAAGGGTCGCGGATTCAGGAAGTGTGCTTGCCCGTTGTGGGCTGAGGGAACCAAGGATGGGCAGCGGGTACGAAAATCCCTAGATACGGCTAATTGGGAAGTCGCATCAGACAAGCTGTTGAAGTTGGATGCGGGGGTTGAAGCACCTAAGGATTGTTCCCCTTCCGAGGCCGTAAAAACCTTCCTGGACGATTGCAAGGCACGGAACCTGGGGAAAGCCACACAGGGCAAATACAAAGAAGCCCTGAATCCCTTAGGGGCATGGTGTGAGGCCAGGGACATATCTACCGTGCGTGCTCTTTTCAAGCTGGAGATTTTGAAAAAGTACGTTGCCCAACTTCCTGATTCAGCTTTAACGGTTGGGAAGAAGATTGAACGGCTACGAACGTTCAATAAGTTTTGTGAAGAATTGGAATGGTGTTCCAAGAATACGGCCAAGCTAATCAAGAAGCCCTTGGTCAAAAGTGCTCCGGTGATTCCCTTCACCGCTGATGAATTCAAAGCCATCGTCGAAGCGGTAAACCAATACCCGACCCGCAATTCATTCGGGTACAACAATCAGAAACGGCTTCGAGCCTTCATCTACATTCTTCGATATGCCGCGTTGAGAATTTCCGATGCAACTAAGCTTAGGAAGACTTCGGTTGTGGATGATCGGCTAATGTTGCGAACACAGAAAACTGGCTCTACTGTTCATGTTCCCCTTCCACCATTCGTGATTGAAGAGTTGAAGGGGGTGGGCAGCGATGAATACTTTTTCTGGAGTGGCAACGGTGAATTGAAATCATGTACGGCTGATTGGCAGCGAAGTATTACAAAGCTGTTCACTCTTGCCAACGTGAAAGGGCATCCCCATATGTTCCGGCATACCATGGCCGTGGAATTACTCGAGAATGGAGTCACTGTGGAGCACGTGGCAGCAATACTTGGCAACACACCGGCAATTGTCTATAAGCACTACGCACCATGGGTAGCATCACGACAAAAGGCGTTGGATGAGGCTGTAAAGACCGTGTGGGCTGCTGCCAAGTAGAAGCCTTATTTCTTCACACACCGGTTGTACACACGGGCAACTACTGGGGCTGGAATCCTCAGAGTGGTCTTGGTGCGCTTTCCTTTTTGGTGCGGCCTGCTTAGCTTCACCACTCCCGGCTCATCCCTAAACAGCTTCGTAAGCGTGTTCGTACACAATCCCCACATCTCCGCCAGCTCCGCTACCGAGTAGTGCCGACCTTCCCATATGGGCAATTCATCACTTATCGTATAGCTACCTCCAGATAACCTCGTAACGCCAAAGGGCTGCTCCATGCAAAAGCGATGCTCCGGGCTCCGGAACATCACCTCTTTTTAATCGTGTCCGCCGCTGGTGCTTTACGGCCTGCAATGGCACGTCGTTCAATGCAACTTCTACTGAACGATTACAGTTACGCTAATCGCCGCCGGGTTTATCACTGTGCCCGATCCTGTCGGAGTCACGGTGACGGTGTACGTCTGTGGCGATGGCGTGGAACTGCCGCCGTTCCCGCCGCAGGCCACTAGCAAGCTCGCCGCCGAGATCGCCAGCGCCGTCAGTAGCGCGGCCAGCAACTGACTTCTGCGCCGCGCGAACGGAGCACCCAGCAGCACTGCACAGAACATTACCGGCCCGCCACTCTTCCACGGAAGGCGCGGTGATCGGTTGGCCACATTTTTCGTGGCCGTGATGGTCAGAGTGGAGGTTCCGGTCGTGCTAGATGCGAAGCTGACCGAAGACGCGCTCGCCGAGACAGCCGAAGGCGTGCCATCGATCGAGCTGATGCTGGTCACAAACGAAACCGTTCCCGGGTAGTTGGTTGCTGTGAGGCTGAGGTTCAGCTGCGCGTCGCTCCCCGCCGGGATCGTGATCGAACTCGAGGATGCGCCCAGTGTGTACGTCGGCGGAGCCAGCGCCGCATACAGTGCACCGCCGTTAATCGAGCCCAATCCCGTCACCAGATCGTAGCCGGCCGTGGCCTCATACCCCACTAGCCCGCCCGAGCAACCCTTCGATCCTGCGGTACAGGGCTGCGCGTTACTGCCCGTCGTGATGTCGTGGAAGATAGCCGCATAACTCGTCGGGTCCGCCGCCAGGCTATAGAGCGTCTGATTGAAGTTTCCCTGCTTGCCGTATTTCTCCACCAGCAGGGTCAGCATTCCAGCAAAAGAGGGCGACGAAGCCGAAGTGCCACCCGCCGTCATCAGGTCCGAGTTGGAGTCGCGGAATCCGTCGACGCAGCTAGGACCATCCGTCTGCGACGGGTCGGTGGCGGAGGTGAACTCTTGCGTGCAGAACAGGTAGGCGTCGTGATCGGCCGAAGCGGAGAAGGCAACGTCGGGCACGAAGCGCATCGGCGCCCCGCTGAAGTTGCCCGGAGCCCACTGCCAGCTCGGCATGGCATAGTACAGACTCACTCCACCGCCACCGGAGGTCAGCGTATTAGTTGGATCTTGCGACTGATCGTAGGACGTGTCGTTCCAACTCGTCTCTGGAATGTACTGCAGCGCCGAGCTGATGATGTAGGCTGTACTGCTGTAGCTCCAGTACTGATTCGCGCCCGGCTCGGGGCTGCCGGCGCTTCCGTCGGCGCTGAACGTCGTCCCACCAACGCCGGTCACGTATGGGCTGGAGGCCGGGTAATCCGCAACCGCTCCTTGCACGGCAATAGTGTCTCCCTGGTCGCAGCCGGCTGCACCCGCATCGCCCGAGGAGTTCAGCACCGACTGCCCCTGCGCCGCAGCTTCCTCCAGAAATTCGTCGAAACTAGCTCTCATGTTCGCCGAGAATTGCGTCTCGCAACTCGCATAGCTGATGCTGATGACGGGTACCACCGCGCCATCTACCTTGTAGGTCGTTACCAGGTAGACTGCGGCACTGAACACGTCCTGTTCCGGATCATCGGCGGCGGCATAGACGAAGTCCACCGTTGCGTTTGGGGCGATGCCGCCCGAAAATTCCACGTCCAGGTCCGCCTCGCCAATATCGCCAACGCTCTCTCCCGCCAGGTCGGTGCAGTCTGTCGTACTGATGCAGACCATGTTCAGCTTCGTCGCGCTTAGCCCGGCGGCAGCGCGAAAATCATCGATGTCCCCCTGCGGAAAGTAGGTCTGCCCGGCTATGCCCACATGCATTCCGGTACCGGTGTAGCCCGCGTTGTAGATCGATGTGACGTTGTAGATGGTCGCCCAGTCTCCCGGCGACAGGAAATGATTTCCCGAAAACTGTGAGGTGAATTGGGGATTCAGATGCTTCACGACCGCCCGCGGCTTCGGGCGGAGGCCGCTCAACCCGCCAACCCCAGCCACCACGTTGGCCAGCCCCCGTGGAAGCGCAATCTCCGTTGCGTTGCTGATCCGCGTGTCGGCGCCAATTCTGTATTGATGGATCTGCGTGCGGAAGGCTGACTCCGCCTGCGCCACCGTTCCGGAGAACGTGATCAGATTGCGCGATGGCGCCACGTTCCTCACCGTGAAGCCCTGCCTCTCCAGCCAACTTTTCACCTGGCTGAGGTCTGCCTCCGTCAGTCCAAAGCGCGCACCGAACTCCTCCTGGGTCAGCCACTGGTGATACTGAGCCGACTTCTGATTCTGCTGCGCCTCCAGGAGAGCATCCAGTTCTGCCTTCTCGGCCACGCTCGGAGCAATGCTCAGCGTCATCGACTCCAGCCGCATGCCAGGGTTCGCCTCGCCCAGGTCACTCGCCTGTCGTGTCAGCGGATGCACAGTTCCCGAGAGTGTCACCACTGGCCCCGAGTTCAGCTCCTGCGTGATCCGGTTGGCACGCTGCGTAGTCTGGGAAGCCAGCGTTACCGCCATTGCCAGAACCACGGCACACACGGCTGTCCATCTCTTCCAGCTGTTTACTGCAAGAAGCTGGTTTAATTTCCGGGGTGCCTTCGCTATCACCGGGCACCCCCGCAATGCCAAAGGACAGCTCCAAGGCGCGTCCAGAAAACCAAGCGAAAACAAAAGGGCGATCACAATTCCCCTCGCAGGCATCTCCCCGTCATCTTTTCACTTGCCTGATTAAGAGAGCACCTCCGCAGCGATCGCGTCGCCATTTCCTCGTGCTCGCCGCTGCGCGGAGGGCAACGACAGCTCCGATGCAAATGCGCGACGGACTTCCCCGCTCCTTCCGCGCGCCTGTTTATTGGTGATGAAAAGCTGAACCGTGGTCTCGAACTTTTCAATCGCTTCACGAAATGCGAGATATGCCCGATAAGCTTGGAAGAGCGCGTGACACTCTTCACATCCACCCTTGATGCCCCCTTGCTCGTCTTTCACAGGGTTGTAGGCGGGATGCCGGGAACATCGACCCTTGATGCGATATACAACCCGAAATGCCATCTTGAACATAGATCCTCTCGGTTGGTACACAATCATAATATACATAGTCTTACTATATGTCATATTATTTTTTAAAGCGGATAACACGAGAGGGATGCAATACTTGGCTGGGTGAATTTGGTGCGCAACACCGTATATGACTGGGCCGGTGCCCGGAGTGCCTGCCATGATCGTATCCAGTCCCGAGGAACAATTCCGCGACCCGGTGACGGCCACTTCGGATGTGGTGTATTGCATGAATCCGGATTGGAGCGAGATGCACCATCTGGTCGGCGCCGACACGGACGTGCCAAGCGGCGTCTGGCTTCAGAAATACATTCACCCCGATGATCAGCCGCGCGTACTGGCGGCCATCAGCAAAGCCAACCGAACCAAGAGCATCTTCGAATTGGAACACTGGGTTCTGCATGTGGACGGCAGCCTGGGCTGGACGCACTCGTGTGCGATCCCGATACAGGATGCCGACGGCGAAATCCTGGAATGGTTCGGCGCCGCCAGAGATGTCACCGAACGCAAGCGGGCAGAGGAGAAATGCGGACATCTCTCCGCCATCGTCGAGTCCGCCGGCGATGCCATCATCGGTAAGAACCTTGACGGCATTATTTCGAGCTGGAATAAGGAGCGCTGAGCTGCTCTTTGGCTATCCCGCCAAAGAAGCCCTCGGCCAGCCAATTACGCTCATCATTCCACCCGACCGCCTAGGCGAAGAGACAACCGTCGTGGAGAACTTGCGCCGTGGGGAGCACATCGATCACTACAACACAGTGCGCGTGGACAAGAGCGGACGGCACATCAATGTGTCCGTGACGGTCTCGCCAATTCGCGCTGAATCCGGGGTCGTGGTCGGCGCTGCCAAGACCGTGCGCGACATCACCGAGCGCAAGCAGGTCGAAGAAGCGCTGCACGAAAGCGAAGAACAGCTCAGGATCTTGGCCAACGCCATCCCGCAGTTATGCTGGATAGCAAATGCTTATTCCGGTACAACCAGTGCTGGTATCAACACACCGGCACCACCCAGCAACAAATGGAGGGCTGGGGCTGGCAGTCAGTCCACGATGCCGTTGAGTTGCCCAAAGTGCCGGAGCGGTGGGAGGCTTCGATCTCAAAGGGCGAGGCTTTCAATATGGTTTCCTGCTGCGGGGAGCCGACGAGGAATTTCGTTCATTCCTGACCCGCGTAATGCCAAGTCAAAGACACGGTCCTAAAACAGAGGAGGTGCCATTTATTGCTCCTGCGCTGACGAGCTACTTCTCCTCAGGCGTCCAAGCATAGAGATAGTTTTCATCGCTTGAGGTCACGACATTCAAGCCTTTCTTGCGCGTTGCGCGGTTCAGGGCTGATCGGATGTTTTCCTTTGTGTCAGGAAGTTCCGACAAAGGGAGCTTCAACGCCCGGTTTGGCCCTAGCTGCTCCAAATTGTCCAATATCTGCAAGATGATTGCCTTGTGCTTGCCATTTCTTCCTTGCGGAAGATCAGCCTGCGAAATCGATTGGAACGCCGTGATTTCAGGTTTCGGTAAGTTGAGCTTCGCCATAGTATCACCAGCCAATCGAGACAACGCGCTATGCTAACGATGTCCTAACCTAACACAACTCCCTTCTCCGCATAAAGCTCTGGTTTCCGGGAGAGATTCTCTCGCTTTCCCCGCGCATTGGACTATCTAAAAGACTACAAAAGAGTTAGCCCGTATTGAAGAGACACTGCTACAGTGGCAGATAGAGGTATTGCGCGTGACAAAGCCCACCAAATTCGAAATCATTCCGGTCGAGGAATTGACCATAAAAGGCATCATTCCCGACGCGAGTCCACTATTGCCCATTGCTTTCGTAGTCGACGATGAACCCCTGATTGCGGATACACTCGCGGTGATACTTCGACGTTTTGGATTTTCAGCCTTCGCGTTTTACGACGCCGCAAGCGCGCTGGAATTTGCGGTGACCGTAACTCCGGACATTGTGATTACGGACGTACAGATGCCCGGGATGAACGGAGTGGATTTGGCGATTACCTTAAGGAAGTCAGCTCCGGAGGTGAGGGTGCTGCTGTTTTCCGGCCAGGCGTCCACGGCAGATCTGCTTAGCAAGGCCAGTGACAACGGATACACTTTTTCCGTTCTGACAAAACCGATGCATCCGACTGATTTGTTGGCGCAGGTTTCCTCGCTGATGGGCGGAGATTAGTAAGAGACTTCTTTGGCTTGCTCGTGCTCTACCAAGCTGTGGTTGCGAATTTCTGAATCCAGCCGCGCAGCCTTTTCCAAATAGGAAACACAATCGCATTGATTGCTAAGTAGCCTGAGACTTACATATTCAGTAGCACGACGTTTTCGGAGAGAGGTGTTCATGCCCGCGACCCAGAAGCAAGAGCCGGTGTTGCAAACTATCACGCCGGAATTTCCAGTGGTTGCGGTGGGCGCATCGGCAGGTGGCTTGGAAGCGCTTACGGCAATTCTCGCTGCTCTTCCCAGCGACATTGCAATGGCGTTTGTGCTGATTCAGCACCTCGATCCTAAACGCCATAGCATGATGCCAGAGCTTCTCTCTAAGGCAACCAGGATCCCTGTACTCGAAGCCAGGGATGCGATGAAGGTCGAGCCGAATCACGTTTATGTGATGCCGAGCAATGTGGACATGTCCCTTACCGATGGCCACTTTGCGCTTGTGCCGAGAGGCGGAGGCCGTGAACTGCATCTGCCTATCGATATTTTCATGCGCTCTCTAGCGGCCGTACACCAGAGCGGGGCCATTGGAGTCATTCTTTCAGGTACGGCATCAGACGGCACCGTAGGGATTGAAGCGATTCACGCGGCGGGCGGTGTGACTTTTGCCCAAGATCCAGAGACGGCGAAATTCAATGGTATGCCGCGAAGCGCAATTAACTCCGGCTGCATTGATTTCGTCCTATCCCCAATCAAAATTGCGGACAAACTGGCGTGGATAAGTCGGCACCCCACTGCGCGGCACGAGCCAGTAGCTCAGCATAAAGGGTTAAAGAACGATGACGGCGTTTTCGCCTCGATATTAGACCTGGTGAGTAACTCGCAAGGCCCCGACTTCCACGAATACAAGCCCAGCACGATTCGGCGCCGCACTCAACAACGCATGGCTGCTCTCGGGATAGCCTCGATTGCCGCGTACCGCACTTATCTCGAAGAGCACTCAGAAGAAGTGGCGAAGCTCTCCAATCATGTTCTGATTCCAGTAACAGAGTTCTTTCGCAACCCGGAAGTCTTTGAAGACCTAGAAAACGTGGTGTACCCCGCGATTGTCGGAACGAGGGGAAAGGAAGGCGTTCGCATATGGGTGGTTGCCTGCTCCAGCGGCGAAGAGGCGTATTCAATCGCCATCACCTTGCAAGAGTTCCTGGGAGCAAACGCCAGCCGCGCACAAAGCAGCACGCGCATTCAGATCTTTGGAACCGACATCAATGAAAAAGGGATTGCAAAGGCCCGTGCCGGTATCTATCCCGAAAGCGCATTCAAGAACGTTTCGGAGGATCGCATCGCCCGGTTCTTTACAGCGGTTCCAGGCGGATACCGGATCAATAAGGCGATCCGCGATCTATGTGTCTTTGCGAGGCAGGATGTTACGAGGGATCCGCCGTTCTCGAACATCGACCTCGTCTCCTGTCGAAATTTTCTGATCTACATTCAACCGGAACTGCAGGAGCGAATCCTTTCGACCTTGCATTACGCGCTGAAACCCTCCGGTTTCTTACTGTTGGGCAACGCCGAAAGCGCTAGTTCATATTCACAGATGTTTACGCCTGTGGCGGTAACGAAGAAGGGAAAGATTTACTCCAAGAAGGATATAAACCCGATACAGCAGCGCCCGTTTAAGAGGAGTCAAGTTCTCATTCAGGCGAATGTATTGCCCGCGGCCATGAAGATGTTAAGTGCTGGCCGTGCCAGTCAGGATGAAACGCAGGCGCAGCGATTGGCGGATCAGCTGATGTTGAAGGATTACGCTCCGGCGGGCGTAATCGTCAACGAAGCTCTTGAGATTCTCCACTTTCGCGGGCAAACCAGCCCTTACCTCGAACAGTCGTCAGGACGCGCCAACCTCAATTTATTGAATATGGTTCGTGAAGAACTGGCCATCCCTCTGCGCACCATCATCGTTTTGGCGAAGAAGAAAGCCGTTCCAGCCAAGAAAAAGAATGTTGAATTTGAACATTCCGGCAAGAAGCGCATGGTCAATTTGTCCGTGATTCCGCTGGGTGACTCAGATCCGGCGAAGGAACGCTGCTATCTTATCGTCTTCGAGGATGCCACACCGCTGATCGGGGTAAACGGCAAGAAGGGTCAACGAGTTTCCCCGACAGCAGGCGATCTGGTTCAGAAAAAACTCCTTGAGCAAAAACAGGAGTTGCGTGCCGCACGCACTTTGCTTAAAGAACATTTGGCCGCTCAGCAAGCGCTCAGTGAAGACTACCAGTCCGCCAACGAAGAGCTGCTCTCCGCAAACGAAGAGCTGCAAAGCACGAATGAGGAACTGGAGACATCGAAAGAAGAACTGGAGTCGGCGAACGAAGAGCTCACCACCGTGAACGATGAGTTGAACAGCAACAATTCCACTCTGCACCTGCTTGGAAACGATCTAAAAAACCTGCTTGAAAGCACGGTGATTCCAATTGTGATGGTAGATAGCGGGTTGTGCGTTCGCCGCGTAACTCCCATGGCGGAACAGGTCTTCCGAGTGCTCCCCTCAGATATCGGGAGGCTCATCAGCGACATCAAACCGGATCTGAATCTTGACCTAAAACTTCTACTTTCGAAGGTTGTCCAAGATGTAGTGAACATCGAACAAGAGGTACAGGATAAACATGGCCATTGGTACCGGCTTCAGATAAGACCCTACAAGACGCTCGAAAACCACATTGATGGCGCGGTTCTGGTCTTGTTGGACATTGATGCCATAAAGAAGCGCAACGAAGAATTAATCCGCGCGGGAGAACTTACCAAATCCATTATTGAAACCATGCCTCAGCCTGTTCTGGTGTTGAGCGCCGAGTTGCGCGTGTTGATGGCTAATCATT
The DNA here is from genome assembly GCA_963787715.1 of uncultured Acidobacteriota bacterium. Lineage (GTDB taxonomy): Bacteria > Acidobacteriota > Terriglobia > Terriglobales > Acidobacteriaceae > TOLSYN. The sequence goes on from CAWBEC010000002.1 coordinate 942,168, forward strand.
CCTTCTACTGCACCTTTAAGTTAGAGCCAACCGCGACGGTAAACCAGTTTGTCTATAACTTGGGAGACGGACCGTGGAGCGGGCCCGGATTACGAGTTCTTCTTGAAGAAGTTCTTCCGGCGCGCAAGAACTTCTTGAATCATGAAGTCGAGTGCGATCTTCCTGAGCTTGGCCCAAAGTTCTTTGTGCTCAGTGGACGCTACATGGTGCAGGAACCCGCTGCGACACCGCTGATTCTTCTGTCACTAACCGATATCACCCAAATCAGAAAGACGGAAGCTGCGCTGATTCAAGCGGAAAAGCTGGCGATCGCAGCCCGTCTGGCAGCTTCCGTTGCACATGAGATCAATAATCCGCTGGAGGCGATCACAAACCTGCTTTATCTCGCCTCGACCGGCGACGATGCAGCGGCTGCAAGAGAATATTCAGCCCAAGCGCTTCAGGAAGTGAACCGCGTCTCTCATATCACCCAGCAGACCCTTAAATTTCACCGGCAATCCACCTCTCCTTCTCTCGTCCAGATCTCCGAGATCGTGGATTCACTTCTGGTGCTCTACCACCGGAAACTCGTCGCCAAGAACATTTCAGTCACCTGCCAGTTTAGAGAGGCCCCGCCTATTTTGTGCCTGGCCGGAGATCTTCGTCAGATATTCGCAAACATTATTGCAAACGCAATCGACGCGATGAGATCGGGAGGCAAACTCGTCATCCGCGTGAGTCCATCTATCGATTGGCGCGACCATACACGCCCCGGCATACGCACTACGATTGCTGATTCTGGCATAGGAATGAATCTCGAAACCCTACGCAGGATGTGCGAACCGTTCTTCACCACCAAGAGCGGGACGGGCACAGGGCTCGGCATGTGGGTCTGTGCCCAACTGGTCGAGCGCCTGAACGGCGACATACGAGTATGGAGCACCGCCCGTCGAGGCAAAAGCGGTACCGCCTTCTCTTGCTTTATGCCATTCGATTTGTCGAAGTAGAACAGTAGAGGTAAAAGCACTTGGTCGCGGCAAGACATTCAACAGACACCATCGTTTCTCTGCCCAAGCGAGCGATCTTCCATAGGTCTAATTGACGAGGATAAGCACATGCAACTTAAGAATGAGAGGCCATTACTATGCTAGGTAATCACGCTGTTATCGCGAATCAGAAATGGCGGAAGACTGGCGGCAACCTGTCTCAGGTTCCCAGCCCGGCAAAAGTTCACGTAATGACGTCCAGGCTTCCAGAAATTGGCGCGCCACCTAAACGGAATGCCGAATTCGAACCGCTTTTTTATTTGACAAAACTCTCAAGCGGAAAAACTAGCCATGAATACCAGCCGAATGAAACCGTTTTCATGCAAGGTACGCCGGCTGATGCTGTGTTCTACGTCCAGAGTGGCAAGGTGCAGCTCACGGTAGTATCCAAGAGCGGCAAAGAAGCAGTGATTGCCATGCTGCCGGAAGCCAGCTTTTTTGGCGAAGGTTGTCTAGCGGGCCAACCGCTTCGTATCTCCTCTGCCAGCACCGCTCAGCGGAGCACGATCTTACGGGTGGAGAAGATAGTGATGACCGATATGCTCCATCGAGACCCGGGATTTGCAGAACGTTTTCTCGCCTATCTACTTTCCCGGAACATTCGCATGGAAGCCGACTTAGTGGATCACCTTTTCAACTCCAGCGAGAAACGTCTCGCTCGGCTTCTGCTCTTGATGGCCAACTTTGGGCAGGAATCCAAACCTATGCCACTCATTGCGAAGATGAGTCAGGAAACCTTGGCTGAGATGATTGGTACAACCCGCTCCCGTGTTAGTTTCTTCTTGAATCGGTTCCGGGAGCTTGGCTTCATTGAGTACAACGGCGGTGGCATGCATGTCCACAGTTCACTTGTGAGCGTCGTACTCCACGATTGAGAGTGCTGCCTCCTGTTCGTTGCGATTTCCAAGAGAGAGGAAGAGACTCCGGCCTCTGCCGCGGTCTCCAGCGCTTTCACCTGGACATGCCGTTCAAGCAAACAATCCCCCTGCCCCGCGTCGACGCGGGTTATTCAGTTAATCTGCTCTGGGGCGGTTACGATTTAATGTTAGCGACTGGTCACGGGTAGAGTCGCAGTATCCTTCCGATCGAGTCTGCCATACTTGCATCCGGCGCACGACACCGCGCATGACTTGGTGGCGGTGCCGGTAGCGCTCGTAGTAGAGCTACGCCGCAGCCATGGAAATCACCTCACCGAATGGCACCGAGTGATCCTTGGTGGCTGCCCACAGGACTGGATGGCTAGGTGCAGCCTCTGGGAAGGAACCCTCAAGGTCGGTGAAGACCACGAGCGCTTGCGGCTGGATCGACTGCTCCTCGATGTATTCAAAGCAGGGGCAAAAGCTGGTCCCGCCGCCGCCCACTGGTTCGAGCGAAATAGGTTCGCCTTGTTCGAAGACGGCAGCGTTGTGGACCTGGGTGTCGAAATAGAGGACATGCACCCGTTGCGGCCGCCGCTCCGAGATGATGGAATTCAGTTCATCCTGGAATAGTCCAAGTTGGCGGCGATTAATTGAGCCGGAGCAGTCTACGCCGACAACAATCTCGCCCACACCATCCTTGCGAATGCTTGGCAGGTAGAGGCCTGAGTCGATGTGGCGCCGGTTGGGAGACGACCAGGAGTAGTCCTCGGGAATTGCCGCTGCAAATGAATTCCGGAGCGCAGCCCTCCAGTCCACGGTCGCCCGGTCCGCCGCTTCCATGGCACGGCGTACGCCGCCTGGAGCTTTGCCAGCCATGCGAGCGACAACTTCGGCCTGCTCAACAGCTCCTGTCCAGCTCATCCGCTGCTTCTCGATCTGGTCGCTGGTCGCCGGAGCGCCTTCCTTGTCGGGGTTGGGCGCATCGATGACCTGGCCAAATCCACCGTCCGTCACAGGAACCTTGGGCGCGGCAGTTCCTTTCTCGTCTCCCTGGGCCGAAGTATCTCCGCTCCCGGAATTCGTGGTGCCGTCGCCTTGGCCGCCGGCAGATTCGCCGTCTCTGTCCTCGGCAATCAAGTTGTATATCCGCTCCGCGCTCAGGTCTCGAAACGCCGGATCATAGAGTGCCCCAGCAGGGAGAGCGAGGTTCGCATCCCGAATGAGTGGGTTGATGGCGAAGTCACACGCGATATTCCAGCGTTTCGGCGAGCGAGTCTCCCGCCGGGTGTGATGTTGCAGCGCCGGATGCATGACTTCGTGCGCCAGGCAGCCAAGCAGTTCAGGCGGCGTCAGCTTCGCAACGAATTCGGGGTTGTAGAACAGGGAGACGCCATCGGTCGCCATGGTGTCGATCGATGGCGTCTCAACGTCTTTGAGCCGCAGGATCAGGACCCCGAAGAAAGGGAAATCGAGCAGCAGTTTTGTCCTGCCTTGCTTGAGCCGCACGGCCGGGGAAAGGTTTGTCATGATGCCATTAGCTCCGTAGTAGTCTGTTATTTTCGCGGGGATTTGATCAACTTCGCCTGTCGGCGCTAGTTGGGATGTCGGATCGGATGGTTTCTATCGGGCGTTTGGACCACCCCGGCCGGAGCCTCCGCTGTTTCGGAAACATTGGCGCTGCCAGCAGTTTAATTCGTTAGTAGCTGTTGAAAAGAATGGTCGGGGAGAGAGGATTTGAACCTCCGCCCCTGGTCCCGAACCAGATTCAAACGGTTATTGAAATCTGTTGAAATTCGTTGAATCCAACTGTTTTGTTTTGAGCCTGTTGCAGGCCGCTCGTTGAAAGCTATTGGAGTTTGCGGTTTCCGGGTGCTTTGACCGCTACAAATTCGTCTACATCTGAGTGTCTCCCCGATGCCCGACCGTCCCATGAGCCGATGCGCTCTCCCTCCGTCAGCTTCTGTGATTGTGCACTTCAACAATGCGCGGTTCGAACACAGATAATTTTTGGGTAGCCCGTCATCCGCCCGAACCCCGACGCAAGCGCCATCACGGCTTCTAGCTTCCTAGATCCCGACTTCGGGCTCGCATCGGAGGACTCCGTCCGCGCAAGACGATCAAGAATGCCCCCTTAATGAATGGGCGGTAAGCCCGGGCAGCACATCTGCCGAATGCGATAATAAGGATGTAAGATGTCGGGGCTAAGAGAATCCAGCGCATGAAGATGAGTTTGTAGCGGTAACTCGATAGTGGCTTTCGTCGACCGTATTCACGAACATAATTGCCATCGGGAGTTCGTTATGAGCGGGAAGAAGCAGAACATTGAACCGCGGAAACAAGAGAAGAAAATCCTGGCAAAAAACTCCGGTGCCGTCGAGTCAGCTCCTCTCTTGTCCCCTCCGGTGGAATCCACTGGGTTAACCGAGTTGCGGCCCACCGGGGATTTCCCCGTCGTGGGTATCGGCGCGTCAGCTGGGGGACTGCGCGCCTTTGAGGCCTTTCTTTCCGGAATGCCAGCCGATGTTGATCCTGGCATGGCTTTTGTGATGGTCCAGCATCTAGCTCCGGACCACAAAAGCATCCTCACCGACCTCATCCGCCGCTACACCCGCATGAAAGTCTTCGAGGTCGAGGATGGAATGGTGGTGCAGCCCAACTGCTGCTACATCATCCCCCCGAACCACGACATGGCTTTCCTGAACGGCTCGCTGCAATTGCTGGAGCCTTCCTCGCCCCGCGGCCAGCGTCTTCCGATCGACTTTTTCTTTCGTTCTCTGGCGCTGGATCAGCGCGAACAGGCTATCGGCATTATTCTCTCCGGCACCGGCAGCGACGGTACCCTGGGCGTGCGGGCGATCAAGGGCGAGGGCGGCATGGTCATGGCCCAGTCGTGCGACTCCACCGAGTACGACGGCATGCCGCGCAGTGCTCTCTCCACCGGACTGGTGGATTACGAACTGCCTCCGTCGGCGATGGCCTCCCAGCTTATCTCCTATGTGCATCGTCGCTCTGCGAGGCCACTCCTGCCCACTACCGTTCCCGCACCCAAGGCGGAGAGCGCGCTAAATAAGATATTTGTGCTTCTTCGCACCCAGACCGGCCACGACTTTTCCCTGTACAAGTCCAGCACCATCCACCGGCGCATCGAGCGCCGCATGGCCGTGCTGCAGATTAATACGGTTGAGCTGTACCTGAAGTACCTGCAACATTTGCCCGCTGAAACGGTGCTTCTCTTCCGTGATCTGCTGATCGGGGTGACCAGCTTCTTCCGCGATCCAGAGGCGTTCAAGGCGCTTGAGGAGAATGTCATCCCCGTCATCTGTGCCGGCAAGCCTTCCGGTTCCGTCATCCGGGTCTGGTCGCCGGGCTGCTCCACAGGCGAAGAAGCCTATTCCATCGCGATCCTGCTGCAGGAAAAGATCGAGCGGATGAAGCAGAACTACCTGGTGCAGATATTCGCCACTGATATTGACAGCGAGTCGATAGTCTGCGCCCGAGCCGGCCTCTATCCGGCCAGCATTGCCAGTGACGTCTCGGCGGAAAGGCTCGCACGTTTCTTCACCGTAGAGCAAGATGACAGCGCCTACCGCATTCACAAGCAAATCCGCGACATGGTGGTCTTTTCCGAGCAGGATGTCATCCGGGACCCACCCTTTTCCAAGCTCGATCTCATCAGTTGTCGCAATCTCCTCATCTACATGGGCGGCGAGTTACAGAAGAAGATCATTCCCCTCTTCCATTACGCGCTGAAGCCAGGCGGGTTGCTTTTTCTGGGCACCGCCGAAACCGTGGGCGAGTTCACCGACTTGTTCGCCGTGCTGGATCGCAAGTCGAAGGTGTATGAGCGCAAGGATGACCTTCAGGCTCGGTCTCGCGCTGCGATAGGCCGCGTTCCTGCAACTTCACGGGAAGCCACGGCCCCTCCGTCCGCAGGAAAGAAGACATCCGCCGAAAAAGCGCCTCTGCGCGAGCTGACCGAGCGGGCGATTCTCCAGCAGATTGCCCCAGTCGGCGCGCTCGTCAACGCCCAGGGCGGCATTCTTTACCTGTACGGGCGCACCGGGATGTTCCTGGAGCCAACCCCCGGAGAGTCCGGGATCAACAACATTCTGAAGATGGCGCGCGACGGATTGCGAAGCGAGTTGTCCGCCGCACTGCGTAAGGCGGCTACCTCCGGCGAGATCGTGCGCAGCGTTGGCGTGCGCGTCAAGACGAATAGCCACTACACGATGGTGAATCTGAGTGTTCAGCCGGTGGCGGCAAGCTCCGTGCTAAAAGGAGAGACTCCCGTATACCTCATCCTGCTGGCTGAGGCGCCGCTCCCCGAATCGGCTCACGATGGTAGGCAACTTGGGAGCGCGGAGCCTTTGGTGGACATCGACGCGCGCATTGCAACGCTCAACCAGGAGTTGCGCACCAAGGATGAGTATCTTCAGTCAGCCACAGAGGAACTGGAGACTTCAAACGAGGAGCTCAAGTCCTCCAACGAGGAAATGCAGTCGGTAAACGAGGAACTGCAATCCACCAACGAAGAATTGGAGACCTCGAAAGAGGAGTTGCAATCGGTCAACGAGGAGCTGGCCACGGTCAATGCCGAGCTGCAAGTCAAGGTGACGGACCTGACGCGGCTCAACAATGACATGAACAATCTGCTGGCCGGTACCGGCATCGCCACCATCTTTGTGGATCATCAGTTATGCATCTTACGTTTCACGCCTGGCGTCTGCACTATCATCAACCTGATCGCTGCGGACGTTGGGCGGCCAGTGAGCCACATCGCCTCCAACCTGATCGATTACGACAGCCTGGCCAAGGATGTGAGAGGTGTACTGGACACACTGACTTCAAAAGAGATGGAGGTGCAATCCAGTGAAGGCCGATGGTACACGATGCGCATTCAGCCCTACAGAACGCTGAACAATGTGATCGAAGGCGCGGTGATCACCTTTGTGGAAATCACTGAGATGAAGCAGACCCGGGACGCGCTGTGGAAGGCCAATGAGATGCGCTCTCTCGCCTTGGCGGTGCGCGATGCCCAAGATGCCATCATCGTAGAAGACCTGGATGGTCGCATTACGGCGTGGAATCCTGGTGCCGTGAGGGCGTACGGCTGGAGTGAAACCGAGGCGTTGAAGATGAATGCGCGGGATCGCATTCCGGAGAAGCTGCGCGAGGAATCCATAGGCAGAGTACATGCGCTGAGCCGGGCCGAGACTCTGGAGCCGTATGTCACCCAGCGGATCACCAAGGCCGGGACCACCGTAGAGGTCTCGGTCGTCTCCACGGCCCTGGTGAATGAAGCCGGGCAAATGTACGCAGTCGCCGCAACGGAAAGGGCCAGAGAATCAGCCAAGGACCGCGAGCCGGAGGATAGCCGTGACTGACCAAGATGATCGCGCAGGGGATGCCGCTGATCTGCGGCGACGGGCCGAAAAATCCCTTGGAAAGAAAATGCCCTCTTCGGAGGAGAGTTTCGCGTCACTGTCGCCCGAGGAGGGACACCGGATTCTCGAGGAGTTGCGCGTTCACCAGATTGAACTGGAGATGCAGAACGAGGAACTCCGGCGGGCGCAGATGGAGCTGGATGTCAGCCGCGCACGCTACTTCGACCTCTATGATCTGGCTCCCGTGGGCTATTGCACCGTCGACGGCCAGGGGCTGATTCAGGAGGCGAACCTAACCTCAAGCGATCTGATAGGCATAGCCCGCGGGGCGATGGTGAATCTGCCTTTGTCTCAGTTCATCTTCCGGCAAGATCAGGACATCTACTACCGGAACCGCAAACGGCTCGTAGAGACCAGCAATCAACAATCCTGCGAGTTGCGCATGGTTAGGCAGGACGGAACAATATTCTGGGCGCATATGGCGATGACCATCGAACCGGGTTCGGATGGCGAGCCCGTCTGCCGGATCGTGATCGTTGACGTCACCGAGCGCAGGCGAGTGGAAGAGGTGCTCCGCGAGAAGGAAGAGGAGTTGCAAACGATCTTTGAGGATGCTCCGGTCAGCATGTTCATCCTCGACCAGGAAGGAAGGATCAACCGGGCCAATGCCCGGGCTCGTCGATTCAACTGGGATCGGGGCGGCAGTGTGTTGAACCAGCAATATGGGCACGTGTTCGGATGTTTTCGTTCGATTGCCTCCCCCGGGAACTCTGCCGCAAGCATATTGTGCCGCAGTTGTACGGTACGAGAATGCCCGGTCGAGCACATGATCTCCGAGTCATTTCGGACCGGGCAGAGTTATCACGAAGTGGAAGTGAGCCAATGCGTTCGCACGCAAGGCAAAGAACAGGCATTGAAGCTCCTCGTCTCAACTTCGAAGATCACGGTGGGGGGTAGTCCCATGGTGGTCCTCTCTATGCAGGATATAACCCGGCAGAAGCAGATGGAAGAAGAGTTCCGGCAGTCTCAGAAGATGGAAAGCCTCGGCATCCTCGCGGGCGGTGTCGCCCACGAGATGAACAACGTGCTGGGCGCGATTCTCAACCTGTCTTCGATCAATCTTGGCATACAGCCCCCGGATACTCCTGCGTATCGTGCATTTGACATCATCAACCAGGCAGCCACTCGGGGCAAGGCGACGGTCAAAGGCCTGCTGAGCTTCGCCCGCAAAAGGCCTGAACATGAAGAAGTCCTCGATCTAAATTCCATCTTCATCGAAATGACACGTCTCCTGGAGCATGTCACCCTATCCAGAGTTTGCATCGATATCGACCTGGAACCGGGCCTGCAACCCATCCGTGGCGATGCCAGCGCCTTGAGCAGCGCATTCATGAATCTCTGCGTCAACGCCTTCGATGCCATGCCGAACCAGGGCACCCTTACGCTCCGGACCCGGAATGTGGACAAGAACTGGATCGAGGTTTTCGTCGAAGACACGGGAAGCGGTATGTCTCAAGAAGTCCTGGAAAAAGCAGTGGATCCTTTCTTCTCCACGAAGGAGGTCGGCAAGGGCACGGGGCTGGGCCTGTCCACAACCTTGAGCATCGTCACATATCACCGGGGATTGTTGGAAATCCAGAGCAAACCAGGCCAGGGTACGCGCATCGTGATGCGCTTTCCGGTCTGCGAAGTTGTGGCGCCGCTCCCCAAGCCAGAAATGGAGCCGACATCCGAAAGCTCCACACGGTCGCTCACCGTGCTTGTGGTTGACGACGATGTACAGGTGCAGGATGCGATGCGGGAGATTTTGCAACTCTCGGGCCACAGTTCCTACTCCGTGTTCAGCGGCGAGGAGGCGCTGGCAAAGATGGAGAAGGGCTTGCAGCCTGATGTGATTATCCTGGACCTGAACATGCCCGGACTAGGGGGCGCTGAAACCCTGCCACTCCTCCGCGCTCTGCAGCCCAATGTGCCTGTCATTCTCAGTACGGGACGGGATGATGCAGTTGTCCACCGTCTTGTGGCGGCTCATCCCGGCGTCACGATTCTGCCCAAGCCCTACGAAATAAGCGAACTCCTGCAAGAGTTAAGAAGTATACAGATGAACTATGGGGCACATCGCGAATCATAGGCCGAAGATGTGCTGCGTTGTAGCCGTGATTTGGCTCGCATCGAACATTCCGATCAGTCGAATCCGAATTTGCCCGTATCACTTCCGCCATTGGCGCATGAAGCCTATCCCGAAATGATGGGCATCTGTCCGTCGAGGGACGGTGACTATGCATTTTGCGTGGAGGCCTCACCGGCCGCAGATGATCTTCGCGGTCCCGAAACCGGCTTCTGGGAAGCGAACGGCGAGGTTCCTGACGCCGACTCGGAACTCGCGGCAATACCTGCGCGGCTCCGCCAATCGAGCATCTGGTGCAAACCCAGGTGGTCTACTTTTAGTGGCTTCACCAAACGGTGAACAGTCAGAAACTTATCGAGTGAATAAAACCAAAATTAGGGACGTTGTGGTCGAAACTGTGTTTGAAACAGCCACCAAGAGCCACTAACTTCAAAAGCCTCCTGGAGGACATACGATTTACACCAAAAAGATTCCCGACCGCAATTTGCAACCATAAAATGGCCGCTACCGATTACAACCATAACTTGGCCGTTCTGGCCAAGTTATGGTTGTAGTGTCAGAGAGGTTTGTCATGATGCCATTAGCTCCATGTAGTCATTCATCTTCGCCAGAATTTGATCCACGTCGGGTGCTGGCGCGGGTTTGGGGGCTGCGGGATCGGATGGTTTCTGATCAGGCATTTGAACCGCCTCGACCGGGTCTTCCTCTGTTCCGGAAACATGGCCGATGGCGGCAGAATCATCCGCAGGCGTCATAGCCGCGATCTTTCATCGCGTGCTTGATCTTGGCTGCGAGATCGTTCGCAATTCCTGCCGCCCGAGCGCGCGCCGCTGGGTGCTCTGCGAGGTCCTGGCGGGTAAAGCTGGCGAGCCGCGAGTTTGTCTCCTGCGCGAGCGCCGTCAGTTCTTCGTCGTTCGTTACGTTCAATCGCGGAACGAGATCGGCAATTTCCGTCACGTTGCGCAGAGTAGACGTATGCAAACGAGCTTTCGGCCGCTCCAATTGCGCAGCGAGGTGGGCGACCGACTGCATGAGGCGCGACCACAACTCGGATGTGGCGCGCGTGAGGGACTGCTTCACCTGCTGATCGATCTCGCGGGCGACGCGAGCTTTCTCATCCTCGCCAAGCGTGACGCGGAAATCCTCGCCACAGGGTATGGGGAGAATGTCAGTCGTCAGATCAAACTTCTCAGTAAGCTTCGACCAGTCCGGGTAATCGCTATCGCGGTACAGAAGGCCAAGGCTGCTGCGGGCCTGTTCGCGATAGGTTGGATAGGCGTCGAGAAACTCTCGCACCAGCTGTTCGTACGCCGTCTTGAACTCGCTCATCTGGTTGGTGAACTCGAAGTAGAGGTGGGACGGGAGCAAGCGGTAGCCCTCGTCCGACCAGGGCAGGGTCACCTTGTAGAAGTACTGGCGGATCTGGCCTGCAAGGGTGCGCAGTTCCTCCAGCTTTTCGGCCTGATCGAGCAGGTGCTTGTTGTAGCGGCCGGCATTCGTGTTTGCTTCGTGGGACTGTGCTACTTCCTCGGACACGCGCTTGTCGTGCTTGCGTGCGGTCCACATCGTGATATGGAGACAGATCAACATTGCTTTGTCGGAAATCATTTCGTTTCAAGCCTCCAGGCGTAGCCCCGGATTGGCCAGGGCTACGCGAGTAAATCGCTGTGAGTGACAGCAAATTGGGTGAATTCGGGGGTGGTCGCGATGGCCCGGTCACGAAGCAGAGCATCGCGCATGGACAGGACCTGCAGCTCATCGGGAAGACGCTCAAGGTAGAGCTTCGCCTTCGCAATCGAGCTATCGGTGATGCGGCGGCCGAGTGCCGTGGCAATTGCAATCTGTGCCGAGGGATCGCTGGGCAAGAGGAGCGCCGGTGGGGTTCAGGAGAATCTCGTCAATGGAAGGCAAGCGAGTGAAACAGGTTGAGAAAGCCGATGAACTCCGCGGCGACGCCGTCGCCCACGGCACCTTGAATGAGGTGCATGAGCAGCATCTCGTAGACGTCCGCGGTGATGCTGGCCTTCCGGGCGTCGATTCCGTCCATCGCCCTGGATACCATCTCCCAGGAGCGCGGCGTCGGCCAGGCATTGACGCCCGATCGCACGGCCGAGTCGTGCAACAACTCCGTCCGGAAGCGAAGAAATGCGATGATTTCCGGCCTGATTCCGGCCTTGCCAGCCCAGACGCACCACTCGCCAAGGTCAGGTTCCAGCGTGAGATGCAGGAAGCGGTTGAGCAGCGGGCGGGGCATGGAGTAGCTGACGCCACGCTCGGAAGCGGGATTGCCTGCGGCAAGCACCGACCAGCCATCGGGGAGCCGATAGTCGCCGAGCGCACGATCCAGAACGAGCTGATAGCAGGCGGCCTGCGTCATCGGGGGCGCGGAAGTCAGTTCATCGAGGAAGAGAATGCCCTCGCCGCTTGTGGGGAGGAAATTCGGCGTGATCCATTCCGTGCGGTCATCCTTGATGCGTGGCAGACCACGGAAGTCGACGGGATCGAGCTGGACGGCGCGCACGTCAATGAATTCGCGATTCAAATGCTGCGCGACCTGTTTAACGAGTTGGGATTTTCCGACGCCACAGGCGCCCCAGATATGGAGTGCAACATTTTGAGGAACAGCGGTGATCAGCGCCTCAACGAGGTGAGAAGGTTTCATGAGTATTGTCCTTTAAAAGGAGAACGGCTACTGAAGCCGTCGTGACGCGAGTGTTACGACGATTGGAGCATGTAGCAGAGCTAAACCTTGTCTTCGACTGAGGAGCCTCCGAAAGTTCTGTGGTGCTACAATCCAACCACTACTCGCGGCGGTTCCCGGCTTGAACACCAGTTGCGCACAGCTCTAATTGATGGCCAACGGGAAACATTGCATACCTTTAGATATTCTTGAACGAGCAGAAGAAAGTATGACCACAACATCATTGAATCGATTATTGAACTCCTGGGATATAGAACTGGCATCAGGAGAAGTTCACTGCGCAAAGGTTCTGCGACATGCCTCGAACGAAACGGATGTTCCAGCCCTCTACCGACACGGTCTGACCACCCTTGAGTCCTATCAGCAATTCCAATCCGAACCAGTTTTCGATGGGTGCGACCGACTGATTTCGTTCATTGGCACGGCAAACAAGACCGCAACATTCGTGGGAATCTACAATAATCTCGGCCGAATCGGCAGATCTCATCCTGGATTCATTGTGCCCGCTGGTCCGCCAGAGCTTCTCACAACGCTAAGCTCCGCCAATTACCTCTACACCCTGATCAGAGATACACGGTTCGATGAATTCCGCGATAAATTGTGTATAAGCTGGGGGGACAGTCCGAAACAATGGCACCAATGGCTTCCGGATAATGACAAAGAGATAGTGTCCTCGGATTCTCTTGCAATCGCTGGCACCCTGCCATCACAGCGCAATCCAGCTTGGTCACGCGATGAACTTATACTGGCCCTCGACCTCTACCTTCGGTTTCCACCTCTCTCTTTGAATGCCTCACATTCTGAAGTGGTGGAGCTGAGTAAATTACTTAATGACTTAGGCGTGCGATTGGGACGTGTGCAGACAGAGAAATTCAGAAATCCAAACGGTGTGTCCATGACGCTATTGAACTTTCTTCGATTCGACCCAACGTACAGCGGCGCGGGGCTTACAAGGGGCGGCAAACTGCAGGAGGAGATTTGGAATCGATTCAACGGGGATCGTGCCGCATTATCATTGATAGCAGCGACAATAAGATCTGGCGTTCACGATGCGAGCGAATTGCTCTCCGAAGGGACAGTCGGTGACGAAGATTCGTTCCCGGAGGGTACTGTCCTGTATCGGATGCACAGGACCCGCGAAAGAAACTCAGAAGCGATTCGGATGGCAGTAAGCGTGGCCTGATGGCCGTGTAGACGCCGCCGATCACGAACGGCATTCTTCTCTTGTGGCGCGGCTCGAAGCCGTGTCCTCAAAGAGGAGAGTATGGACGCTGTTGCTGATCCTGTTTCTCAACCCCGAACAAAGCGTCAGTACCGTACTGCCGCCGAGAGACGGCGGATCGTTGAAGAGACATTGGTGCCGGGAGTTTCGGTTGCGACGGTAGCGCGTGTGCATGGTGTGAACGCCAACCAGGTGTTCGGCTGGCGCAAGCTATATCAGTCGGGCCTTCTTGGGCCATTGGCCAACAGCGCTGCAAGCTCTCTGCGATTGTTGCCTGTAACAGTTTCTTCCGAGCTTGAGCCCGCGGCACCACCGATTCCACTCACAACCAACGAGAAAGAAGTCGATGATGTTCAGCCGGGAGCCATTGAGCTGACGTTTTCGAAGGCGCGGATTCGGATCACCGGCCAGGTGGATACCGCAGTGCTGCGCGTCATCTTGGAGTCATTGCGCGCATGATTTCATTTCCGACGAACACGCGCATCTGGATTGCGGCAGGCATCACTGACATGCGCAAGGGGTTTACTGGTCTGAGTGCGATTGTGCAGGTGACACTCGAGCAAGATCCGCTGTGTGGCCACGTATTTGTTTTTCGTGGCCGCCGCGGTGATCTCGTCAAGGTCCTTTGGTTCGACGGCGACGGGCTTTGCTTATTCGCGAAGCGTCTCGACCGTGGCCGTTTTATTTGGCCGAAAGCGGAGAGCGGTACCGTTTCGCTGACTCGGGCGCAGTTATCGATGCTCTGCGAAGGCATTGATTGGAGGCGCGTAGAACGCACTGCGGAGCGCGTGATGGCGATCTAAAAAGTGAACGCGATATGCACAGATTTTTGTGCACCCTGTGGACGCATTACTTCAGAGTTCATGGCATACTCCGGACATGGTTGTACACTCCACGCTGCCGGATCTGGACACGCTCGATGTTGATGCATTGCGAGCGATCGTTCTTCGACAGCATGAGCAGTTGCTCTCGCGCGATTGCGAGCTCGAGCATTTGAAGTTGCTCATCGCCAAGCTCCAGCGCATGCAGTTCGGGCGCAAGTCGGAGAAGATCGCGCAGCAGATCGAGCAGTTGGAGTTGAAGCTCGAAGAGTTGCAGACCGAACGCGCAGTTGAAGAAGTTCCGCAACCAGAAGAACCTGCCACGATTCCGAGCGAGACGCCTTCGGCAACCAAGCCGCGCCGCACACTGCCTGATCATCTTCCACGCGAGACCAAGACTCACACGCCCACTGCTCCATGCTGCCCTGAGTGTGGTGGCACGCTGACGAAGCTCGGCGAAGATGTTTCCGAGGTGCTCGAGTACATCCCCGCAAACTTCAAGGTGATTCGCCATGTGCGGCCCAAGCTGAGCTGCACGGCGTGTGACGTGATCGTGCAGACACCGGCACCGTCGCGACCGATTGATCGAGGCATCGCGGGACCGGGATTGTTGGCCCATGTCATGACTGCGAAGTTCGCGGACCATTTGCCGTTGTATCGCCAGTCGGACATCTACGCCCGCGAAGGCGTGGAGTTGGATCGCTCGATGCTCGCCAAGTGGGTCGGACAGACGAGTCGTTTGTTGGAACCACTGATCGAAGCACTTCGGCGCTACGTCATCTCCGCCAACAAGCTTCATGGCGACGATACACCGGTTCCAGTGCTCGCACCAGGCAACGGCAAGACCAAGACCGGAAGACTTTGGACCTACGTTCGTGATGATCGCCCGGCCGGCGATAGCGCCGCGCCCGCTGTGTGGTTTGTTTATTCCCCTGATCGTAAGGGCGAGCATCCCCAGCAGCATCTGCGCGGGTTTCGTGGCATCCTGCAAGCAGACGCCTACGCTGGATTCAACAGACTGTACGAGGATGGATCCATTCAGCAGGCACCGTGTCTCGCTCATATCCGGCGAAAGTTCTACGATCTCAAGGAAGCCCATCAGTCAGCGATTTCCATTGAAGCCCTCGAGCGCATCGCTCCGCTTTATAAAATCGAAGAAGAGATTCGAGGCCGCTCTCCAGGTGAGCGCCAGCAGGTTCGCAACCTGCGTTCACGGCCCATCGTGAACGCGATCCGCGAGTGGCTCGAAGCCTCGCTCGCAAAGCTCTCGCCGAAGTCGGACACTTCGACGGCGATCCGCTATGCACTCAGCAACTGGGATGCTCTGGCGCGCTACTGCGATGATGGTCGAAGAGAGATCGATAATTCCGCAGCTGAACGAGCGCTGCGCGGTGTCGCGGTTGGACGTCGTAACTATTTGTTTGCCGGATCAGATCGGGGAGGCCAACGTGCCGCTACCTTCTACGCTCTCCTCGGCACAGCAAAACTGAACGGATTGAACCCGGAAGCTTATCTCCGTGACGTGCTCGAGCAGATTCCCGATCACCCGGTCAACCGCATTGAAGAGCTGTTGCCCTGGAACATCGGATCTCACTCCGACCGATAGACCTCAAACATCTTTCGACCAGTCGTGTCCACTTGCAAAGAATGTGGACACGACCTCGCACAGACTCACTCAGTTCATCAACACGGTAATGGGGCCACGCTTACCCAACGCATCACTTCGGCACTATCCAAACTTCATTACTGTAAGCGTGTGGTCTGAACCGCGTCGCCCCTAAAAAAATTCTTAATTCATATTTCCACCAATGTTGTATTCATAGATGAGTTTCTATAGCCACATACCAGCTTCGCTCTTTAAGTTTTGCGTACGGCGGGTTGATGAGTAAGCGTGGCCCCATTACCGTGTTGATGAACTGAGTGAGTCTGTGCGAGGTCGTGTCCACATTCTTTGCAAGTGGACACGACTGGTCGAAAGATGTTTGAGGTCTATCGGTCGGAGTGAGATCCGATGTTCCAGGGCAACAGCTCTTCAATGCGGTTGACCGGGTGATCGGGAATCTGCTCGAGCACGTCACGGAGATAAGCTTCCGGGTTCAATCCGTTCAGTTTTGCTGTGCCGAGGAGAGCGTAGAAGGTAGCGGCACGTTGGCCTCCCCGATCTGATCCGGCAAACAAATAGTTACGACGTCCAACCGCGACACCGCGCAGCGCTCGTTCAGCTGCGGAATTATCGATCTCTCTTCGACCATCATCGCAGTAGCGCGCCAGAGCATCCCAGTTGCTGAGTGCATAGCGGATCGCCGTCGAAGTGTCCGACTTCGGCGAGAGCTTTGCGAGCGAGGCTTCGAGCCACTCGCGGATCGCGTTCACGATGGGCCGTGAACGCAGGTTGCGAACCTGCTGGCGCTCACCTGGAGAGCGGCCTCGAATCTCTTCTTCGATTTTATAAAGCGGAGCGATGCGCTCGAGGGCTTCAATGGAAATCGCTGACTGATGGGCTTCCTTGAGATCGTAGAACTTTCGCCGGATATGAGCGAGACACGGTGCCTGCTGAATGGATCCATCCTCGTACAGTCTGTTGAATCCAGCGTAGGCGTCTGCTTGCAGGATGCCACGAAACCCGCGCAGATGCTGCTGGGGATGCTCGCCCTTACGATCAGGGGAATAAACAAACCACACAGCGGGCGCGGCGCTATCGCCGGCCGGGCGATCATCACGAACGTAGGTCCAAAGTCTTCCGGTCTTGGTCTTGCCGTTGCCTGGTGCGAGCACTGGAACCGGTGTATCGTCGCCATGAAGCTTGTTGGCGGAGATGACGTAGCGCCGAAGTGCTTCGATCAGTGGTTCCAACAAACGACTCGTCTGTCCGACCCACTTGGCGAGCATCGAGCGATCCAACTCCACGCCTTCGCGGGCGTAGATGTCCGACTGGCGATACAACGGCAAATGGTCCGCGAACTTCGCAGTCATGACATGGGCCAACAATCCCGGTCCCGCGATGCCTCGATCAATCGGTCGCGACGGTGCCGGTGTCTGCACGATCACGTCACACGCCGTGCAGCTCAGCTTGGGCCGCACATGGCGAATCACCTTGAAGTTTGCGGGGATGTACTCGAGCACCTCGGAAACATCTTCGCCGAGCTTCGTCAGCGTGCCACCACACTCAGGGCAGCATGGAGCAGTGGGCGTGTGAGTCTTGGTCTCGCGTGGAAGATGATCAGGCAGTGTGCGGCGCGGCTTGGTTGCCGAAGGCGTCTCGCTCGGAATCGTGGCAGGTTCTTCTGGTTGCGGAACTTCTTCAACTGCGCGTTCGGTCTGCAACTCTTCGAGCTTCAACTCCAACTGCTCGATCTGCTGCGCGATCTTCTCCGACTTGCGCCCGAACTGCATGCGCTGGAGCTTGGCGATGAGCAACTTCAAATGCTCGAGCTCGCAATCGCGCGAGAGCAACTGCTCATGCTGTCGAAGAACGATCGCTCGCAATGCATCAACATCGAGCGTGTCCAGATCCGGCAGCGTGGAGTGTACAACCATGTCCGGAGTATGCCATGAACTCTGAAGTAATGCGTCCACAGGGTGCACAAAAATCTGTGCATATCGCGTTCACTTTTTAGATCGCCATCACGCGCTCCGCAGTGCGTTCTACGCGCCTCCAATCAATGCCTTCGCAGAGCATCGATAACTGCGCCCGAGTCAGCGAAACGGTACCGCTCTCCGCTTTCGGCCAAATAAAACGGCCACGGTCGAGACGCTTCGCGAATAAGCAAAGCCCGTCGCCGTCGAACCAAAGGACCTTGACGAGATCACCGCGGCGGCCACGAAAAACAAATACGTGGCCACACAGCGGATCTTGCTCGAGTGTCACCTGCACAATCGCACTCAGACCAGTAAACCCCTTGCGCATGTCAGTGATGCCTGCCGCAATCCAGATGCGCGGTAAGCGCCCGGTAAGGGCCGTCTGGACTTATGTGTGATGAGTTAGGCATCCTCGGTTTGTAGCCGCGAGAGTGATCGCGTTCTCAGGAGGCCGGGATGGATGGTTTGAGTTCGGCGGCGATTGCTGCGACGACGCGCAAGAAGCGCCAGCATCGAAGCAGTGAAGAAAGACTGCGGATCGTTGAAGAGGCGTCGGTGCCGGGAGCATCGGTTGCGTTGGTGGCTCGTGCACATGGGGTGAACGCGAACCAGGTGTTTGCATGGCGCAAGCTACATCTCACAGGTAAGCTCATTGACAAGCGGCTGAAGGCTGTTACTCCGACTACGCCTCGGTTGCTGCCGGTAACTGTCAGCGACGCGGATCAGCGGTTTGGGATTGCGATTGATACCCCGATGGCATCCACGCCAGTTCAGTGCACCGCGCCTTCAGGTTCGATTCATATCCAGTTTTCCAAAGCGCAGATTCGAGTCGAAGGTTGCGCGGACGCTTCCACGCTACGCGTCGTGATGGAGTGTCTACTCCGATGATTGCGCTTCCAGCAAACACGCGCATTTGGATTGCGGCAGGTGTGACCGACATGCGACGCGGCTTCACCGGGCTGAGCGCGTTGGTGCAGACCGCGCTTGAACAAGATCCGCTCTCGGGACACGTCTTTGCTTTCCGTGGACGCCGAGGCGATCTGATCAAGCTCTTGTGGTGGGACGGAGACGGGCTCTGTTTGTTCGCCAAGCGGCTAGAGCGTGGACGATTCATCTGGCCGAAGGCCGAAAGCGGAACGGTTTCACTGACGCGTGCGCAGCTGTCGATGTTGTGCGAAGGCATTGACTGGCGCCGTCCGGTTCGAACGGCAGAATCACTGATGGCGATCTAACACACGGATGCGATATACACAGCTATTTATGCGGCTGTGGACGCATTCGAGCAGAGTTCATGGCACACTGTTTTCATGGTTGCCACGCGCACAACGCTGCCGGATCTGAACACGCTGGATGCGGACACGTTGAGGGAGTTGCTGCTGGCAACACACGAGCAGTTGCTCTCTCGTGATCATGAGATCGAGCACCTGATGCTGCTGATCGCCAAACTGCGCCGCATGCAGTTCGGGCGCAAGTCGGAGAAGATCGAACGGCAGATCGAACAACTGGAGTTGCAACTCGAAGACCTCGAAGCCAACCGCGCTGAGAGTGTGGATACGGCAGAGAAACAGACCTCGACATCGAACACGATTCCACCGGCAGCCAAGCCAACGCGACGTGCGCTTCCCGCTCATCTTCCACGCGAGACTAAGATCCACGAGCCTGCGGAACAAGCCTGTCCCGAGTGCGGCGGCACCCTGAAGATGCTCGGCGAAGATATCTCGGAGATACTTGAGTATGTTCAGGCAAGCTTCAAGGTGATCCGCCACGTGCGTCCGAAGCTCTGTTGCACAGGCTGCGATGCGATTGTGCAGGCGGCAGCACCGAGCCGTCCGATTGAGCGTGGCCTCGCTGGCCCAGGACTACTCGCCCACATCCTCACCGCGAAGTACTGTGACCATCTTCCGTTGTATCGACAATCGGGGATGTATGCGCGTGAAGGCGTCGATCTAGACGACTCAACGCTGGCCGGCTGGGTGGGTGCATCGAACCGGTTGTTGCAACCGCTGGTCGAGGTGCTTCGCCGATACGTGATGGATTGCAATAAGCTTCATGCCGACGACACGCCGGTTCCAGTGCTGGCTCCGGGCAACGGCAAGACCAAGACTGGGCGGCTCTGGACCTACGTTCGCGATGATCGTCCTGCCGGTAGTCCGGCGGCCCCGGCCGTGTGGTTCGCTTACTCGCCGGACCGCAAGGGCGAGCATCCACAACAGCATCTCTCGAAGTTCACCGGAATTCTGCAAGCCGATGGCTACGCCGGGTTCAACCAGATTTATGAGAGCGGACGTGTGCAGGAAGCGGCATGTTGGGCTCATGTCCGTCGCAAGTTCTACGACTTGAAGGAAGCACACAAGTCACCGATTGCAACCGAAGCGGTCGAACGCATCGCACCTTTGTATGGGATCGAGGAAGAGATTCGAGGCCGGTCTCCCGATGAACGCCGCGAAGTGCGCAACGTCCGCTCGCGTCCACTGCTTGCCTCCATGCATGAATGGCTGGAAGCATCGCTGGCAAAGCTTTCGAAGAAGTCCGATACTTCGGCAGCGATCCGCTATGCCCTCGCGCGCTGGGACGCCTTGATGCGTTTCTGCGACGATGGCCGCATTGAGATCGACAACAACAGCGCCGAACGCGCGTTGCGCGCCGTAGCTATCGGCCGGAAGAATTACTTGTTCGCTGGATCAGATCGCGGCGGGGATCGTGCCGCAACCTTCTATAGTCTGATCGGTTCGGCCAAGCTGAATGGACTCGATCCGGAAGCATATCTGCGCCAGGTGCTCACGTGCATTGCTGATCACCCGATCAGCCGCGTTGAAGAGTTGCTGCCTTGGAACATCAGCTTCGACTCGCCGTCGTCAATCACCAGTCTCTAACCAGACCTCATTCCGCTAAGTGTCCACTTAAAACGTAAGTGGACACTTACGCGCACTCTCATAGCTTGCCATCCCTGTCCAGACGGTTCTCACCGGATGCTTACGATGCGCGTGTTCGTCGGAAATGAAATCATGCGCGCAATGACTCCAAGATGACGCGCAGCACTGCGGTATCCACCTGGCCGGTGATCCGAATCCGCGCCTTCGAAAACGTCAGCTCAATGGCTCCCGGCTGAACATCATCGACTTCTTTCTCGTTGGTTGTGAGTGGAATCGGTGGTGCCGCGGGCTCAAGCTCGGAAGAAACTGTTACAGGCAACAATCGCAGAGAGCTTGCAGCGCTGTTGGCCAATGGCCCAAGAAGGCCCGACTGATATAGCTTGCGCCAGCCGAACACCTGGTTGGCGTTCACACCATGCACACGCGCTACCGTCGCAACCGAAACTCCCGGCACCAATGTCTCTTCAACGATCCGCCGTCTCTCGGCGGCAGTACGGTACTGACGCTTTGTTCGGGGTTGAGAAACAGGATCAGCAACAGCGTCCATACTCTCCTCTTTGAGGACACGGCTTCGAGCCGCGCCACAAGAGAAGAATGCCGTTCGTGATCGGCGGCGTCTACACGGCCATCAGGCCACGCTTACGGATGGCAAAGGCAAGGGCAAAAAGGAAATACGGCAAACTGGAATGTGAAGTCTGCCGGTTCGATTTTGCCGAAGCTTGGGGAGAAGAATACATCGAATGTCATCACACTAAGCCGCTCTCACAACTCCAACCAGGTGAAGAAACGCGCATCAATGACCTTGTTTTATTGTGCGCAAATTGCCATCGCATGGCCCACAAGAAGGAGAGTTGGCTCGATCCTGCAGAGCTTCGCAAGGCATTACTGGCAAAATCCGCCTCCGCGTGATGCTACGCTCTGAATGGAAGCTTACCCGTATCGTTATCCCGCCTCCGCGGGTTCGCAATAAAACCTAAGGTGTAGCTTGGACAGCATCGTTCACCGTTATAGCGACTACTTGATCCATAAATTCCGGACTGACAAACGGTACCTGCGCGTAGCATAGTGGCTCGCCTTCTAAACGAGCCAATAGGTGGCCCTTTCCTAACAATCGTTCGGCTCCCTTTTCTCCGAGAGCTATCTCCGAGGTACCCTCGGAATCGACGCGCAGGATCAGCCTATTTCCTAAGTTGGCTCTGAGCTGCATCGGCATGACATTCGCGTCTGGCCGCTGAGCAGCAAACACCAGATGAATACCTGCAGCCCTAGCTTTGACACCTAGTCGACTCACAAGAGCAGTCACCTGCTGCTTGTACTCCTCAATCATCATCCATTCGGCAAACTCGTCATGAATAACCCAAATCACAGGCAGTCTCTCCGGCCTGGAAACCCGAGCATTGTAACTGAACAGAGAATTCGCTCGCATGGCCTTAAGCTTTGAATATCGAGAATCCATCTCCCCAACCAAAGCATTCAGGCGTGCTAGAGCGCTTTCTTGATCGTCGATAATGCCGCCTTGCAGGTGAGGAAGAGATTCGAGTTGGAGATAGTCAACACCCTGTTTCGGGTCAATCAATACAATTTGCGCATCCTCGGGACGGTTCGTGGCGGCGATGCCTAAAAGGATATTTTGCATCAACACCGACTTGCCACTGCCGGTGGACCCTGCGATGAGAGTGTGCGGTGCATGAAGTCGTGCTGGTGAGAAATACAGGAGTTCGCCGTTGTCTTCTCTCACCCCTACTACGAGATCCTCGCGGTTTGAACGACCGCTCCTTGCCCACCTGGCCCACACATCCTGCAAGCGCACAATCTGACGTTTAGGTCTTTCGATTGCGATGGAGACAACGCCCGGTTCTGGGGTTATCGAGACAATGTTCAGTCCATGACTAGTCAGAAATTCTGATCGTCGCTTGGCTACCTGATCAATGGTTAAGTTGGCACTTCCGGAAAACTTGAGTAGCGCTGAGTTTGGCGTCAAGACGCTGCTTACAATGCGCGATTGAAGCTGAAACTGCTGTAATGCGCTCCTTGTTCGGCTCTCTATCTCCTTCAGCCAGCGATCATCTACTTCAGCCGCTGCCGATGGCGCTGCGTTACTTCGAAGCAAGGTGTCAATGCCTTCATATGCCCACATTACCGAACTCTCCGTCTCTGCCTCTGCCTGGCCGACTCTCGGTCCGTCACTAGCGTACTCAGGCACTTTCGCATTGACATACTCCTGAGTCTCTGCACGACTAGCCTCCGGCGGAACCGGCGCCACGGAAATCTGCGATGGAGTACGATATTGCAAACCAAGCCATTCCGGATTTCCGGAGATCTCATTACGCAGGGGAGTCGGATCACTTGCCCTGAAGTAGGCCAGCATAAGTCGGCGGAGATCGCGTCTGCCGAAAATCTCCTGGAAGCCGTTTTCGACACCCGAGATGGCCACGTTCTCCGATTCTTCGGACGAGTCGCTCGGACTACAGACAAAGACGTGCGAGTACGCGCGAACGGATATTTCGCACCGCCCCTCTCGAATCGCTCTGCGCCATTCGGTAAGTTTGAGCGGACTACTGGAGGGAACCTGTATGCCATCCAGAATCAAGTCAGAAAGGCGCGATAACCACAACGCCCTGTCAAGCCTCTCCGGATTTCCGAATATCGCCTCGTTAATCCTGTTGACGGTATCCCTGAGCTGTTTCTGCGACTCTCTTCTCTTTTGCCCTAGCCCTGAAGCGTCAATATATTTCGCCTCACTTACGATAACCGTCAGTCTAAGCTGTCCACCTTCGTCTTCCTGTGGCGCTATCGCCAATATGTCGGCGATCTGCTCCTCTTTTTGCCCAAGCCATTGGGAGTAATCATCGAGGAAATACCAACCACATAGGCGCTCGCTTCCGATTTCATTGTTGATCAAGTACCGACTCAGAACGATGCCGATCAACTCGTTAGCATTCCTGCCGGTCTTTGCCGCGCGAAGGACTATGTCGCCAGAAATCTCCTTTGCTTCATCCAAAAGCTTGTCCACAAGCGCATTAGTGTCACTATCAGATAGTTCGATGTTCAGCGCCTTAATGCGGTTTTGAACCATGGACCGCAACAGCCCTAGGGGAGCCTTCGACGAAATAACAATGTTGCGCCCCATCGTCGCAGATTGCTTGTACCGGATAACACGCACATTCTGATTCATCAATTGACGACGATCCAGAAGCTCATCAAAGTTCACCACCCAGTTGCCGAGGCTATGTGTCTCTTCGAATATCTTCGCTGTATTCAAATCGCGAAAGTCAAGTTGCCGCGCGGGCAAGAGCCTAAACTCCTCAGATCTATCCCAATTTCCGCGAAACAGCGTGGAAACAGCCGTCAAATATTGCCAGCCCCAGCTAGTCTGTGCCGGACAACAGAGGTACGCAACAGACTTCAGATCATCTGCCGCGGCAGGTCGGCGGCGTGACCAATGGGCCGGAAGCAGTATTTCCGGAGCAACAGGCGCGGCAGTTTCCCTATACCATTCGAGCTTTGCATGTCTAGCTATAACATCCTGCGAGAAAACAATATCGTTCGGGCGAGTATCATCGCTTCCAGGCACGGGCGCCTGGTCCGCCATAATGCCGATTCGCAATCGAGCCATAAAGTCCCGAGTTGCTTCACTCGCGCTATATGCGTCGGGATCCTCGTCCGGCTCTCCAACGATCCGCTCATAAAGCCAGCGCAGCCTTTTCGCGTCCCGATGTCGCAGGATTATCTGGCAACGCACATCCTCGTCATCGTCCGCGGTGGCAATCTTTTCGACAACAGCCTGAGGCAATCGCGATGAATCGCAGTTGTAAAGGACAACCGAGAGATTCGAGTGTTCGTGCGGCTGAAGAGCCAAATATCGTCCCACGAGATCATGCACACAGTTTGCCCCTTCGGTAGGATTGTCATTCGTATCGTCCAGCCCGTCGTCGGCTGCAACTGCGGACTCTTGCAGAGTGTAGTCCGCTACACAGTCCGTGGAACACAGTAGCTCGGGTTGACTCTCAGTCCATCCGACAGTCACTTCGGGGTAGAACGGATGGGTCAACGTGGCGACCAGATCTCGAAAGAAAAGCCGTCCATCACCGAAATCAACGTACTCTAGTTCCAAAAGACGCCTTATCAGGTCCCCGACGAGACGAGCTTTCCTTCCAATTGCGGATAATCTAAGTGGCTGCCACGGGGCTATAATAGCTGTCGGTTTACCGCCTCTTACCGCTACCACACCAATCTGAAGTAATGGCTTAACGAGGAGTTCCCGACATCGATCGCCGGGAGCATCGACACAAATCCTGTCAAGAAGATCGCCGAAGATTTCGACCTGCTCGGCTATCAACCCACTGGATAGCCCTTCTGCCATGAACTCCCGCAGTGCATCTGAGTATTTCTCCTTAAACTTTCCAAATAGGATTTGGAGGTCTCCGCACGTCTGAGGAGAAATTAGTCTGTCCGTCAGTGCGATCTTCAAGTTCGTCAGCCATGCGTTCCCCAAATCCAAAGCGCGCTTGTACGCACTGACAAAGCTGCCTCGCTCGCGGCCAAATGCAGGAACAAACGTGTTGACGTTGGACAGATCAACAGTTTGGAATTGCCCCTTTCCAGAAAGCGGTTTACGGTGAGCCACACAGAACACAAGCGGATGTTCTGCCAGCCTCGACCAGTCCTGATCGAAACCTGAAGCGACGCTATCTGACTCAAATTTCCAGATCATCTGCGCAGAATTTACGTCAATCCTCTTGGGTACACTCTCAGTCTCTAGTTCAATCAGGAACTTCAGCTGAAGCGCCTGGCGCGACATCGATCTGTTTACGTCCTTTTTCGCAGACTTCCATTCCTCGACGAGGTCTTCAAAATCGAATAGTCGTCCAACGTCCCATTTTACCTTCGGACCAAAGAGCTTACGTAGCCCTCGATAGCGTCGCGCAAAGTAGAATCCCGCATTTACATTCAGATCACGTAGTTCACGCTTCGTCGCACGATCACAGCGAATTGTGAGCTCTTTGCGCACCGATGTATTCTGCTGTCCAAACAGTCGCTCCAAACACAACGCAAGCCCGACCAGAAAGTCGTTACATTCAAGAGGTTTGCCAAAAACGAATCGATCCCAGGCTTGTTTGAGCTTTCGGTCTGACTTCAGCTCTTGGCGGTGGTTTTCATGAAAAGCTCTGTCCTCTTCGTCATCCGAACTCGTCGTACGCCGCCTTATCAAGCGACGAAGGTAATCACGCTCAAACTCTTGGAGAAGATCAGATTCACGGTCATCGAAGAAATTGATAGTCTCTTGCCCCAGATTAAAGGGCTCTCTCTTGAATCCGTCAAACAACGGCGCAACATTCTCCCATTCAACTTCACAGAGCTCCGCAGCACATGCGTTCCAACCTGCAGGGGCAGCAATAAACTCCTCGATGCGGGCATGGATACCATCCGGAATATTCCCCTTCACAACCTCAAAGGTTCGCTGAAGGTCTTCCTCAAGAATCTGTTGCTGAGAGGGCGTTTGCTTTAGCAGATAGCACGCACGCTTTCTCTGCGCATTCTCGTAAAGGCCTCGCCAACGGGATATATGGTTGCGCGTCTTCTCGTTGAGGCCGTTGAAATATGCAGAATCTCTTGGTATACGGAGCGCGGGGAGAGCAACCCCGAGCGCCACAATAATCGGCATACCGTCGTTTTCAATCGACCTGCGAGTCCGAAGCACATACTCCGCCAAGCGATCGAGAGATAGAATTCTGAGGTCCTGAAGTCCCGCCAGTGCTCGTTGCCACCACTTGCGGTGCTCTTCCGTAATCAGCAGGCCATCCGAGGCGATCGATACCCACAAATCAGGGCGGTCCTGCAGCTGCGGAGCACCAATTGGAACGACGTCCTTTAAGGATTGCTCTTCGTCATCGCCTGTGTTCGCTAAGAGGACGACTGGTTTTAGGCACTCCGAGTGGCGAAAATGCGTTGCTCGCTCGTCTGTAAGAATGCCATCAGGTAGATCCTGATCTCTGAGGAAGTATCTTGGTAGCTTAATCTCCACGAGCGAGTCCAAAGCAGGATCACCAATAATCGCCCGTGCCACCGCTGCCATCTGGGGCGTAGTTAAACAGTCCAAGTTGAAACGAGCGGTTCCACTCGATTCGTCGCCAGTCTGCCCAGATTTTTCGCGTAAATAAAGAGAAGCAACAGCCCCGATCAATTCTGCATTATTCATGTGTTCCCTGCCGATAGGGATTCTCGACGTATGCGCAGCCATCTGACAGCCGTCGAAGCATGCCTAAGCTGCCAAGACGCCCTTCCAATCTCCTCGCGTTCGCCTGGAAGGCCTTCTTGTCAAATTGTTCAGGTGGCAACACCTGCTCGGCCTGCCTATCTCCAATCACAAAACCATAGCGGTTGTAGAGTCTTTGAAGAAATTCGGACAATTCCATCCGGTCTCTGACGTTAGCCACGAGAAGTGTCTTGAGTAGGTTGTCATTTGGGGCATAGCGGAGCTTATTTGTTCCGCGCTTTGAAATTAGCCCGATATCACGACCGTACGAGCGATGGACATTCGCCACATGTTGCTTGTGACCAGCGAGAGCGGTAGACCTCAACTCAGCGAGCAAGGAGCTTGCCTCATGATCTCCATCGTAGTCATCCGCTGACTCGCCCCATCTTACGGTTTCTTGCAATATTCTCCGACACTGGACAAATGCGTCGGGCTGAAGCAGAGCATCCTGCCACTCCCTTGACATGGAAATCATGTCGATATAATGGCTGACAGCTTGTGTAGGGAGGAGTGTGTTGTTCAGGTAGCTCTCTGCCGCAATTTCGCGAACAAGCGTTTTCCGAGGAGCAACTATCTCACATATAATGTTCGGTCCGACGACCAGATTTAAGCTCTGGATCGAAACCCACAGTTGATAGAGCATGATGTGAAGAGCGCCCGTCGTTACTAGGTGAGGCAATTTGTCATACTGCGGGACACCCAGCTGCAGAATCTCGATCCAGTCTTCCCCTAATCGATCGAAGGTTGGATGACTCTTGTACGGAAGATAGCTGTGACCTCTAGACTCCCTCTGACTCTCTTCGGATGGTTCAAGTAGCCCAACAAGAGCATTCCATGGCCCATCAGGTTCCAACGAGCGGCTCAATGGGAGAACAAGCGATGCCTTGCATGCGCAACGCGCAAGCATGAGATACAACAGTTCCCCAGTTCTGCCAAAGTTGACGTAGTCCCGCCCGACATTTCCCGACGAGTGACTGATCTGATCCTCATAGATCGCGTTCGGACCAAACGGAAAAACGAATCTGGATGTCCAGCGCCGATTGCTGCCGGATTCGATTGTTTCTGTGCGAAGCAGCGCCACAATTCTTGTGAAGTCGTGAAATGAGTGAAAGCGATTCCTCAGATATGTGAAATCCCGTGCTGCACCCACCCCAATCGCGCGTTCCTCCATGCTTTCAAGCCAGTGCTTCCAGGCAGAGCTGCTATCGGGGAGTCTTTCGTCTATTTGAATAAGGTCGTCGCTGTTGAAGAGTATGTTTCTCAGGTGCATGCGCTTCGCGGGGCGGAAATCGAGAGGCTTGAACTCCTCATCTTCTTGCAGAAGCCGGCCTTCCCGC
The DNA here is from genome assembly GCA_963787715.1 of uncultured Acidobacteriota bacterium. Taxonomy (GTDB): domain Bacteria; phylum Acidobacteriota; class Terriglobia; order Terriglobales; family Acidobacteriaceae; genus TOLSYN. The sequence continues at coordinate 970,354 of CAWBEC010000002.1, forward strand.
TTGCATGCTTCCGCAACTGTCAAGAACTCCATAAACAACAGCCATGCCGACTGAGAATCCCACAAACGGTGTCCCCAAATCTGTTCATCGATCCATGGTGAGATCCGGTGTACGTTGTGATGCGGAGGCTTTACGACCAGCGCAGGATCAAACATTTGCCACCTCGATCGTTTCTTCCAATGGGTTGCCGGAGTCGTCGAGGCTTAGAAGACGTACCGCCAGGCCATGCCCGATTCGGTTCTCCCCATATTGAGCCCGTCTTTCGGCCACGGCCGACACAAGCTGGCTCTTAAACGCGAGGATGTCCTCATAACATTCTCGCGAGAAGCTACCCGGTAGAGCTCCCTCGGCAACGCGGCTCAAAAACTCGTAGCGAACCAAGTGCAGAGCCAAGCTCCTGCTGATCTCGTTGGTCAATGAAACCTTCAACACAGGAACTCCGCCTTCGCCGAATATTTCAATGCGTTCGGGCCAACGAGGGCGAACGGAAAGTCGTTCGTCAAGCAATCGGCTCACCTTTGCACCAGAGCACGAGATGCTGGTCGCGATCAGGAGCTCGCGATCACTACTGACCAACATACCCGAGAAAATCCGATTCAGACCTCTAATCAGCCGAGCGAGTATTGGTTGATCTACCGAGCGTCCACCTTCTAGTACAGGGATTACGCGATTTAGATACTCCCCCGCGAACCGAAACACAGTCAGGTCCCACAATCCAAGTTCTTCCTCAAGATCCTCAGGGACGGTGAAAAACAGACCGCGCCGTTTGCTGACCAACTGCTCTAAGAACGGCTTATACCTTCCATCATTCTCGTCCGATCCTTCCACATACTGGATCTGCTCAGACCGGAAGGTTTTATCGGCACCGTATAGTGGATCACTCCCCATCAACAAATCAAAATATTTCCTGAACTTTTCGTCGGCTTCGCCAAAGATCAGAATGTCGTCAATATGATTGTTAGTCTCGTGCCCTAATCGGAAGCGGTCCATGTACTCGAATACTTCGAGTCCAAGACGGCGATTCTCTCCCAGATTTGCTCCAAACACATTGCCATAAAGGCTCGCTTTGGAGATGGTGCCTGACTCAATCACAGATGGAATATCGGAGGATCTCATCAAGCAATCCTTCACATCCGGGTGGCCTAAGAGAGCATTCGCCAGAAGTAGAAGAATTTGACGAATCGGAACATGCAGATCGTTATGATCGCACAGTTGCAAAAGAGAACGGAGTCGTTTGCGTACCAACGGAACCTGTAGCAGCTCGTAGTTATGTCTTATTGGACAATTCGGTCCAAAGAAATCCTGCTCGCCGCCCGGTGTGCACTGATTCCATCCGCTGTGGGACAGTAGGGCATCGAGTGCACGGTCAAAGAGCTCTGCGGTACTCCCGGTACTGAGGTTCAGAAATTCTAGGTTCACCCCTGGAAGTCGAGACTTCTGATCGACAAGCATTCTCTCGAAAACTGACCTACATCTTGAGACCGACGCTGAATCTGCAAGTCGCCTCCAAGATTCAATTAGCTGTCCATCATTTGCTGCAATGAGAAAGATCTGGTCCGTGCTCTGTTCAAAGAGCGAATTACAAAACTGTTCTAAAAGAGCCTGCTTTGTCGGTTCCCAAGACTGCCCAGTTTGGGGTGCCCACTCACTGAGGTCCTTGATGATGTGAACAGTAGCGCTTTTCCCGCCTGAAAAGACGAACGATTTTCTCACATAAGGTGCATCGAAACCACTAGTCTCGCCAGTTAGCGTTTCCCAAACCCGCCGACATAAATGAGTTTTACCGTCACCAGCTGTGCCCGTAAGAATCGTGGAAATTGGATATCCATCACGAGAAAACAACTCGAGCACCCGCCGTTCAAAGGGGTGCTCAAAGTTGATTGGGCTTACATTTGCGCGCTTCGCGGCCCCCTGAATTGTCTCGTCATACATATTGTTGTTACGGGGGATGGGACCGTATTGACGTAAGAATGAAATCCAGTTCATTGGACTCTGCCGTTGATTAGATTTGGCATATCAAGCATCCTTCGCGCTCTTCATCGTCATCCGGATCGGCGCCGCCGAGAATTTGGACAAGTTTGTCAGACTTAAGTCGTGCTTTCTCTTTCGACCTCTGAAACTTAGCCTTTATTTCTTCAACTCGTTCCGGCTTCTCTAACTCCGAAAGTGGTTCATCTCCGCTCCAATAAAATGGATTCAGATTACCCTGGCGCGAATATTTCGCGCGGAGCTGAGCAAATTCGTATTCCTTTGCTCGCGCGAAAAGATCGGGATGCGTCTCCATCAAACGCACCCACTCAATCTTCTGTTGATAGAAACAAAAAAAACATCCGGACCGAGTCCTCCCCCAAGTCGTGTAGGTAGGCATCCCTAAGCCGGAATCCTCAAGAATATTTACGATATCTGCTCTAACCTTTCCATCTTCTCGGAAAGGATAGACTGTACGGATATTTGACTTCCTGCTGATGTATCCCTCTCGCTCTTCATCCGCCCGCAGGCCCACGTAATTTACAACGTCGTCGTTGCCTACATAGCTTTCAAACGGTTTCAGCTTCAAGAGCTTTGTACACCAGCGCCGATGGTTCGATGGAATCATGCCTTGGAACACATCAAGCCACCCTTCAAAACTGACATCAGGACGGGTCTTGTGAATCGGCTTGCCGAGATAGGCCTCCAATCTTGCTAGGTATTCGTAGGTCTCAGGGAGCTCCATCTCGGTGTCATGAAAGATGTATTCCATATCCGAAACTTTGTCGCGCATATATACGGCGAGCGCCGCGCTATCTTTCCCTCCGGAAAGACTCAGAATGTGCCTTGTACGGGTCATTCTGGCTGCCCTTCATCAAGAAAGCTCCAGAGGGCTCGCGTCGCAGCGGCTAACCCGACGTGGGGTGAGGCGCGTATCGTCATTAGAATTTGTCGCTCCAAATCTGCGATCAGACGTTCATCTTCTTTTCGAATGTGCACAATTCGATCGGTTTCGGTACCACTTGGCTTGGTGATCGCGAGCCTTAGCGATGTGGTATAACTCGCGGTCCCTTTAGCCCCAAATGCGACCTTCTCAACCCTGCGAAATTGCGAAACGGTCAAGGCAAGCTCCTGCGAGTACTTCTGAACCTCTGAATCGGTCCAGCGGTTAGGCGGCACTGAGCACACCATGCTCCCTATAGAATCAAGCCATTCTGGAAGTCCTAACTCAGTATCGGCGAGTCGATTACAGAACGCTTTCAGCCGAGGTTCCGTCACCGAGAAGAGCACGATGCGGGCGCGGTCCGCGAGTACCTCGCGAAACTTTAGATCGGTTTCGCATATCTCAAAGCAGTCGAGCAGATTGCGTCTAATCTGGTCGCGAAGAGCCGGGTATGCGGCACGCAGCTCGTCTATCGACAATCTAAGCGCTTCAACAAACAGATCAATCTCTTTGCGAGATCTGTCGTCTTTTGTGAAGTCTCCGAAGCCGCATGCTTTAGGCAATTCTCGAAATAGAAGAACGGCAGGCTCGCTGGCGTTCAAGAGAGCTGTACGAACCGCGATAGCAACAGCGGAAAGAGTTTTTGTTTTCTGGGAGTATGGAGGAAGTTGGGCAGCAAATACACAGAGGGGTCGAACGATGTCCAGAACGTTTGGCTTTTCGTGCTTGGTTGCAGACAATTCCAGCACAGACATAAGGCGTTCGAACAAGGAAGTGCGGACGCCCGACATCCTGCAGTATTGAACTTCGAATTGCTCTGGAAGCTTGAAGAGCCTCATCAAATCAAGACCGAGCACCTGACGCATGAATCTGCCATCGTCGTAGAACGCAACATGCTGCTCATTGATAGCGGCAAAAATCGATAGAAGGAGAGGTCCTAAGCCGTCTCTGATCCCAAAAGGCGGTTCACGTAGGCTCACCAAAATCGTAGAGACCCGCAACCGCTTAGTTTCCGATAGATCGAGCAATCGTTGAATTTCGCTCAGCGCCGGGAGTACACGACAGGGATCAGCATTCTTCCAGGGGATCGACAGTGTCCAGGTACCTTTTGTTTCTCTGTGGAGTCGTGCCGCCTTGAGCACAGAAAGGTACATGGACATTTCGGGTGGTTTTCTCTCAGGTTCCATACCGAGATACGGCTTTGCTGCCGCCGTAAAGATAGCCTGGATGAGCTTGCCGCGCGCGGCCGCTGCGGCAGAACTTAGCGAGCGTCTGTTTATAAGTTCATTGGTGATCTTTGGGGATTGTCTGTATAGCTCATCACAGGTTTCAGACAGGTAGGACAAGAGTTTCCTTCCACTTGAGATTCGAACCTCGGTGCCATCTCTGAAAAAGGTAGGCCCGTTCTCACTGTGGAAATGTTGCAAGCTGAGAAGCGACTTGAGTCGCGTCTGCAACGCATCTGCCGCTGTACTCAATTGCCGAGACACTTCCTCGGCAGCAAAATTGTCATTCGCTAGCTCCGGAACATTAGCCTGCACCCATTCCCAACGCTGGACCTCTAGGAGTAACCCACCAAGAACTCGAAGCGGCCTCGGAATTACGCATATTATCGATTCTTTTCCTTTTAGTTCAGATTCTGCCTTCTGAATCGCAATGGCTCGCTCGCGTTCCGATTCACATAGCATCACGACGATTTTTCCGTCTGCGCGACTAAAATCAACGCTGCAATGATTCGAAAGCTCGTCGGTGCTACAGTACTGGATCTCGAAGTGACGCAAGCTGCCAGTCTCAATGTAATGTCGTCGGGCGACTAAGGGACGGCTATCCAAATGCTTTGTGACCAGAGTAGAAACCCGCTGGGAAATCTGTCCCATCTCTCTCGTGGCATCTTGATAAGCCTTTTCCAGATTGACGCTTGTGTGCGGCCACAAGCAAAAACCGCCGGCGACACCCCGATAATACAAAATTCGCTTGGTTGTAAGCTGACGGATCGCAGTCTGAACTTCCTGACTATTACCTCCCACGGATAGCATCACCGCTTGTTCGGATGCCAGCAGTGCGGGTGTATCCAGTAGATTTAGCAATCCAATAGTCTTGAGGACCTGAAGACCTACCCTATCTTCGGGCGGGAAGCTCTCAATCATCGAGTCGATGTGGTTCCAGTGCGTCCGGAAACTCTCGCGACCGATCTTGTTCCCGAGGGAATACCGGGCATAGTCATACAGATCGTGAAGGCGATAGAAATGATCCGCACCTATCGCTTTAGAAGCAAATTCTTGGAGACCATACGGCTCGTTTGACAGTAGAAAACTGAATAGCGAGCGCTCATTTTGGCCGAAACGCGTAAAAAGTCGAAGCAGAGCAGGCACCGTTGATGCATGCAGAGGATACAATCGATGGGATACTTCAAGCAGGCTGTCTCGAGTATACGATGCTCCATACCAGCCTGATTCCAGCAGCTGTGCCATGTCGCGACGAGCACCTGATAATAAGCTCTTCGGAAGTGAGCCTGTCTGGATATTCAGTGCGTCGGCAATCAGGAGAGCCGTATGCTCCAGTGGCTGATTGAAAAGCAGTTCGTCAAAGCGTGCTGCAACTTTCTCCCATTCCTTCTGCGCGGATAACGACAGATGTTCCGCATAGGCATTGAAACCTTGATGCAGCAGTCCCACAACCAGCACAGGATGATGCGAACTGCGGCAAGCTGTCTCAGCAAGCCGCTGAAGGAGAAACACGTCCTGCTGTTCAGGATGGAATGCTCCGTATTCCAAGAACTTGCCAAGCTCGTCGAGGAGAATTAAAAGGCCCGTGCCGCGTTTGGTTTCGACTAGCTGAGAACATGCATCGGTGACAAGTTCGATCACTTTAGCATCGGCCACGGATGCCTTGGTAGAGATCGAAAGTGCTATGTCGATTGCTTGAACGATCTTTGCATTCCGATTAAACCCTGCTACATCCACAAGATCTCTTCGCAATGATCGCAAGAGTGCAACCGAGAGCGGCTCAGCGGAGCCGGTAACAAGAATCGGAAGGAGTCGAGGCGTGCCGATGCCGAGCTTCTTGAAATCTATCGCATCACGGACCGCGGACGGAAGGTGCTCCTTCCTTCCCGAAAGCATGTGGGCGAGCAGCAGAGCAAACGACGATTTACCTGAACCGTAATCACCAGTAATTCTCCAGGCGCGTTGGCCTGAGTTAGTCCGGAGACCAGCCGCCAAACGTTCGGCGTGCGCTCGTACCTGCTGAGTCAGCACGTAGCCAGACAATGCCTGAGGATCATTGAAGTCGCGCTCTAGGTGGGCCGACCGCAGAAACCGATCTTGAACTCTAAATAGGACGGAAATAGGAACGTTATGCATTTATCGCCTCTGACGAGTAGACCCCTGCCAGCAGTTGGTGTGAGTCTATTTTTCTCTTGTCGTTGTGCGTGACTCTTTGCAAGGCGGCACTCTCCTGATATATGAATGGGCCGTCGTTCTGATTGATCGCTTCCAATCTCTGGCGGACGTCCGATTCGGGCAGTTTGAAGACTTGCCCAGGGCTGCCTTCACCCACTGATACGTCTCTAAATGACAGGGTAAGCTCTCCGTTCCTGCGCTTCTGCCAGAAATCGTTTAAACAGTATGCGAACAGCGAAGGACCTATGTCCGCTTTAGGCTGTCTGCGGAATGAGTAGATAGTCTCTCTGCGCCCTTTGCCTTCAGCGGCACGCTCACCAACGCGTTTAATAAACTCCAGCTCGACCAGCGGGCAGTCAAGATTGTCCTCCAGAATTTCGCCTTTAGCACTCCGGGTTGGAACATAGGAGTGGAGAAACACGTCAAAGTGCTGTGCCAGAGTGACCGGCGAGAGTCTTCGCTCAAGACGGTTTGCCTGCAGTTCGAATTCGCGAAGAACCTCCGAGCGTGTCATCTCTGGATGTGGCCATCGGTTTATCAGATAGTTCCAAGCGAAGAGCGGCTCACTTACATGCGTTGAAAGTTCCCAGTGGATCAGCCAGAGCGTGCTGCGGTCCTCTATATATGGGTCCAAGCCCGTCTCTTCATCCAATAGGTTCTGCCCAAACTTCGTGATCTGATATCCGCCTTCTTCCCTAGGCTCGGCAATTCCAGTAGCTTGAACCCAGAAACGAATTGCGCGCGCCATGTTCTTACCGACTCCAAGTTCCACCATAGCTTCCTCTTCATCGGAAAAAGCATTCGCGTTCTTTTGAATGGCGCGGTAGGCCTTGGGAAGCCAGGCGTATCGGCACGGAAATGTTTCATGTCCCGAAAATCGGAAATCCATTTACTAGCTCCTGCCAGCCTTCGGCAATGTATTCTGAATGTCAATACCTAGCGGTAGTCGAAGCTGTCCACCATTAATCTGATCCACAAGGAGATCGACCGCGATCCTCAATAGCTCTGCTTTGGGCACACGCCGCTCACGAGAAAGGTTGTTCAACTGAATGGTCTGCGCATCGCTGAAGTAGACGGTCAAGGGGGTGCCTCTGCGCACTGGCACCTTTGTGTGACGCCGGGTAGGTGGCTTGGACATATTGACTCCCACTGTAAATACATGACTTTACACGCGATTACAGACAATTCCAAGCTCTTTCTCGCATCAGGGTATGATGACGAACTTGGCACCGGCCAAGGGCGAGGGCCGCTGGGAAGCACGGTGGAAACTCGCCGCTGCGGAAGGAAATGGGGGGCTCAGTCGGTGAGCATCAGAGGTGAGAGTTCGTGCCTCGAATCGCGTTTTTGGCAGGCGAACGACCAGATACAGCCCGCCTCCGCGCAGTTGAATTCCAGCGCACTACGTTCCGATGGTCCCAGTACACTACTGAACACTATCAGGATCGTGAGCATCCAGGTACATTCAGTAGATTATCATTTCTGTGTACCCGCTTTGGCGGGCATGAAGCGTTGCATGTTGGATACGAACCATGCTCGAATTGGGAGCGGAGCTCAGAAGTCGGACGTCATAGCGGCTGATAGCTCGGCCGCATTTACCTGTTGCCTTGAACGTCGCCTTGAAATGTAGCGCGTAGATAAACGATATGGCCTTTCGGATTTGACCCGAGCGAATGGCACAGATTCGCGATAATTGGAAACTCTCTAGAGCTAGGGCGCGAAAGAATTTGCCTAACCAAAAGCTAGTTCAGATCCTCGGCAGCGCTGAACTCGAGGAAGAGCCCCAGGGATGTTTGATCTGCCAGCTCTAGCGCAATGAGGCGGCCAATTTAACATGGCGTTTCGAATTCAAGCACGGACGATTTTGCAACTGGGAGCGGAGCTCATAAGCTCCGACGCAATCGCATTCTATGAGTTGATAAAGAACGCTTTCGATGCGGGGACCAAAGCGGTTCGGATTCGAATCGATAGCTTGCTACCGCATGACATCTGCAATGCGTATCTCGATCAGATCGACGAAACCCTTATCGCCAACTACTCAAGCGAACGTGCAAAACGGGCAGCGTTTGACGGCCTTCTGCGAACAATCAAAGCAACCATAAGTGACCACTTCTTCATAGAAGAGAAGGCGTCTCGAGTCTCATTGCGAGAATTGGGAGAGTGCCAAGATCTCGAGGACTTTGGTCTCCGTCTAAAAACATGCAATCGGATAACGATCAGCGATGAAGGCTCAGGGATGTCGTTAACAGACCTTGACCAAATCTTCTTAACCATCGGGACCAGATCCCGATACAAGGAACGTAAGGAGGTGCTTGCCTCAGGTTCGTCGCGTGTAATCTTGGGTGAAAAAGGCATAGGTCGACTATCCGTCATGCGACTGGGACGTGAGGTCTCAGTCGAGACAACGAAGGCGCACGAACGATTCTGGAACAATCTCAACATAGATTGGCATATCTTTTCGCATGAATCTGATCAGATGCTCGAAGACATCGATGTCGAGCCAAAGAAAGGCGAGAGAAAGACCGACGTTGAGAAGTCCGGTACTACGATAATCATATCCCGTCTGACTTCTACATGGACCCGCGGGCGTGTGGACGAACTTATGGCAGAACAGTTTAGCCGATTCATCGATCCGTTCGTCGAGGATGGGCCTTATAAGATAAACGTTCGCTTCAATGACGTCGCGATTCCAAGAGTCAGGTTTGATCAAGCTCTTTTGGAAGCTGCTCATGCGGAACTGAATGCGACGTTTGATCCTAACGGAGAAGACGGGCCGCGCCTTTTTGGCAAAGTGAACTATCGCAGGTATAACCGAGTCAAGACTTTTTCCCTCGAAGGAGCACATCTCCTCAAGGGAACAAAAATGTCGTCTCTTAGGCAGCTGCAAAAGGTGGGGCCGTTCACAGCTGATTTGTACTGGTTCAATCGGAAATACATCGAGGATGCTGCGGGTCTGGATGCGACCTATATCAAGAAATTGGTGCGCAGTTGGGCAGGTGGGGGAATGGTCTACCGAGATGGATTCCGCGTAAATCCATACGGCGGCCCCGACGATGATTGGTTGGGATTAGACCGCAAAGCACTCGCCTCGGGCGGGTACAAGATGAATCGCAATCAACTGATCGGAAAGATCGCTATCAGCGCATTGAAGAACCCGGCGCTCCTCGACCAAACGAACCGTGAAGGGATTCGTGATACGGACGAAAAGACAGCCCTTATTGGTCTACTTCGTGTCGCGATTCTGAATGAGTTCAAGAAGTTTCTGGATCAGGTTGAGGAGGAGCAATCAGCAGCCGAGCCCATTAGCTTCGAGGTCATTGAGCGCAAGGTCGCTTCAACGAAGCTCAATTTGAAGAAGACATGGCGGACTCTCAAGAGCCAGCATCCAGAAGTCAAAGATAGTCCGCAGCTGGTTTTCGACATGGACGAAGCTCTAGAAGATCTAAGCGACCTACTCGATGACGCAAGGACGCTTGTTGCCTCGTACGAAAAAGGCAAGGATCAGATGGTTCAGCTGGCTGGTATTGGATTGATGGTCGAAGTTGTAGGCCATGAACTAAATCGAGCAACAGAACACGCGCTGAGGTCGTTGTCAGACTCTCGGTCTGCTGGGTCTAGTTCGGACTTTGAGTCTTCATTGGATTCTCTGCATGCTCAACTCAAGACGCTTCAAAAACGGCTTCGCATACTAGACCCTCTGAGCATCTCCGGAAGACAGGTCAAGGAGTCATTCGATCTCGTTGCCTGGGTCAGAGAGATTGTCGAAGGGCATGAGGCGCAATTTGATCGGCATGAAATTAAATACTCCGTGGAGGCAACCGGCAAAGGCCGGCAGCCGACGATGAGGGTCAAGGCCGTAAAGGGCATGATCGTCCAGATCCTGGAAAACTTACTGGCAAACTCGGTTTATTGGCTGAAGGCAGAACGTGTAATTAATCCTGACTTTCGCCCGGAGATTGCTGTCGTTATCGACACCGACAGGAATGCCGTTGAGGTGACCGACAACGGTCCTGGGATCGAAGCGGCAAGAGCTGAAGAAGTCTTCCGCCCATTCGTGACTTCGAAGCCTCCGGGTGAAGGTAAGGGGCTCGGGCTTTATATCGCACAGGAATTGGCAAAGTACCACGGTTGTTCCTTGTCGCTATCCCCAAAGAAAGGTCCAAACAAAACGCTTAACACCTTTGTGCTGGACGTCACCCAAATACGCCAATGACCGAACTCATCCCCACCGTAGAGCAGACTGTCCTGAGTGCAGCAGCTTTTCTCACTCAGCGGGGCATCCAGCGCGTCGTCATGATTGATGACGCCTTCGACCCGATTTCGCGTGAACAACTTGGAGTTCAGGCCCTGGAAAATTTCTTTGCCGAGGTCGAACAGAATGAAGAATTGGCAGGCGCGGTCAAGCAGTTGGGTGTGACTCTCGAAAAAGTGGAAGACTTAACGGACGTGGCCTTGCAAAGGCTTTTTGAGGGACGCACTAGTGTTCAGTGTTTGTCGGATCACCTGCCGTTGCTCTTCGAGCCGACGTTCTATACCACGTTGAAGGATGCCGACGAAATTCGACAAAATCTTCGAAGCCTCGAACTTGAAGTGGAAACATACGGTTCTGATAAAGCTCCGGATAAAACAGACTGTAAGATCTACCTGCTCGACTACAGGCTCGGACCGATTTCGCGGGCCGCGGAGTCGCTGGCGAATGCTGTTGCAAAGGCCAAGGGCATCTATGCACAGTACACCGATACTGAAGAGAAGCCAGTCATCATTCTGATGTCATCAGAACAGTTGCAAGAGGACCAAATCAGACGATTTAGAGAAGACTCCAAACTCCTTGGAGGAATGTTCCAGCACATTCCCAAGTCTCTCTTGAAGCAGAGAGACTCATTGGAGCGGAAGTTGATCGCCGTGACAATGAGCCTTCCAGTGGCCCACGTGATCGAGGCACTCATCGCTTCAGTTGATCGCTCAATAAAGTCCAGCCATGAGCTGTTCAGCGCGAGCATGCGTAGTTTGAGCCTGGAAGATTATGTCTATGTCCAGAGGTTGAGCCTCAAGGAGGACGGCCAGCCATTCGGGGATTATCTCCTTTGGCTCTTCAGCTCAGAGTTTCATCGTCGAGTCTTTGAGAGTGAAGATGTAATCGCGAAACAGAAAAGTGTCGACGCACTTCGGAGTTTGGAACTTCCTCCGCGACAAATTCGCCCCTCTGCTGAGTTGGCGGAAATGTATAAGAGTGCTCTCTTTCGCTCGGTCGGCGGCGACATTGAAACGCATCCCCAGGGGAGTGCCGATGAAGATTACCCGCTTCTCGCTTTAGGGGACATTTTCGTCAGTGACAAGCATCTCTATATGGTGATGAATCCCGAGTGTGATTTGGCGTTTTCTCCGGGCTCAGATGGTCGCTCATTTTCCCCCAGCAAGTCGATCCTGCTGATCCCAGGGGTGCTGGAGTCGATCCAGAGCCCAATCTCGGACTACGCTAAAGGAAAACCGCACACTGAGCTGTTCGTTAGGAATGGCGAGACATTCCGAATTACATGGGACCCAAAGCGTATTATCTCAAGGACATACGGAGATATCCGCACTTGGGCAACGACCAATGGCTTCCGGAGAGAATACAGACTTCGCCTTCTCTATGCTCTCCAGATTCAGCACGATTTTATTGCCGAGTTCGGACGGATAGGTAAGCCCACTGCCCCGCCAATCTTCCAGCCAGTGAAGCTTGAGATCTACGCGTGTGACGATAAAGCCAAGTCAAAGTTGGTACTGGGCCCAATCGACACGGATGCCGCTCTTGTTTCGGTAAAAGGGAACACTCGTTGTGCAGTTAATCTCGATTTCATAGAAAAACTCTTACCCCTCTTCAAGGCCTGTAAGGCGAACCTGGCAAGTAGATTGACAACCATCCAAGCAACGCTCAAGGGCGAGGAGGCGTTGCTAGAACCAAAGCTAACTGAGGAGAGAAAGCAGAAATACGAAGGCAAGATTCGAAGGGTTGAAGCACAAATATCTGCCCTGACCACATTTGGAAAGGACAAGTTTGCTCAGGTTGGCCTTGTATCAAATCCTTTTGAGATCTGCAAGAGTGGCGAATCGATCTCTCTCAAGAATCCGGCCGGTGTCTTCTCCCTCTATTTTGAGAAGACGGTTGAGCCGAACTTCTTGAGCGATGATGCATTGGTCATCCGGCTGACAAGAATATCGGGCAACACTGAGCAAGAGATTGCTTTGCCCCGGATTTGACAACGGCTCCTTCGTTGCCAGTGAGACTATGAACTGACGCTGGTAGCCGAGCGGGAGCCACCCGGCTAGCGATGACCCTAAATCTCTAGCTATCCCTGGGCCAGAAATCCGGGGCGCGTCAGTGGTCGGTCAAGCTGAGGTTTTTCGCTCCCGATCGGCCGCAGCCTGTTCATCCCCCGCAACGCCCTTCCCTGAAACCATGCGGCAGACCGAATTTCTTCTTCGTTCCGAGTTGCCCCCGCTTCAGGCAACGGTCTCGCATGGGCTGGAAGAACCCGTCAAGGGTCTCCGCTGCGCTGCGAGTGACTGCGTTGCTGGGACACTAGATGGCACGACGGCCACTTCGGTTGAGCAAAACTTGCATAACAAGCCTGTGTTTGCAATAATGCTTAGCTGTTGGACGGTCGAACTTAGACGGAATATGTACCCGACGAGAGCGATACCCGACGAACCCATACCCGACGGCTGTAAACGAAATCGAATAGAAGTGGAGAGGCCGTAGCAGCACAGGAGACGGCCTCTATATTTTTTGGGGCTCGAATTCCGACTTGCCCGCTTCTAGTTTCATCAATCCCCTAATCAATGAGTCACTGCCATGACAGAGCGCGGCGCCATGAGTGCCGGTGTGGCCACCTTTTAGCATCTTCGGGAGAGACCAGACAACGCGGCCGCGCATTTGGCTCGCGCAGCGTTTCTGGAGGGCTGCTTCTTCGCAGCCCTCCGCATCTTGGCAAACTGGATCTGGATCAACTGGCAGTGCCGCCATGCGCCCGGTCTCGGCGTTATAAAAGCCGCCGTGATATGAGATTTGCCCGTACCGCAGCAATCGAGCAAGCATGGCGAGCGAGCTGACGGCCAGGGTCTGATTGATGAACGGCTCCTGCCGGTCCAGCGCCTCCACGGCCGAACAACTCGGAAGCGGACTTTCCCCGATCGTGATGTCGGCTATCTCTGGATAGAGCTCGAAAACAGTAGGAAGGCGTGTCTCCTGTGCGCGTGCGGAGACCGTCACATCCCTGGGCTGGCCAAGGACATACTGCCCGCTGGAGGCGTTGTTGCCGAGGTCGAGATGATATGCCGGCGCACGGAACTTCTTGAACGACTGCAGAAATGAGATGGCGGGCCTTCCTGGTATCGACGCAACTGATCAGTAGATCGCACTCCGGCGCCACGGCCGGCCTGTCCCCAAAGTAGCGTGCGGTAATGGCTTTCCAGCCGAAGCCCCAGAACATGTTGATGCGGCCGACCAGGCACATGGCCTTGTTCGACTCCGATATCGACATGGGAGAAAGGCTGACGCACGACGTTCACCTCGGACACCGTATCTGGGTCCATGACAGTGACGGCGAGACCTGGTTGGCCCCAGGCGCGCAGGGCTTGCTCCAGGAAGGGGAGTTGGAGCAGGACCGCGCTCCCGCTCCCGCCGGCGCCAACGAGCAGGACGCGCAGCGGGCGGGTGCTGCCCATCAGGCGAGGATGAAGGTGATGAACTGATTGCATGGTGTTCTGCTCCTTTCGCTATTTCTGGCAGCGGCGTATGAACTGCAGGAGGGTCTCGTGTGCGGTGACCAGGTGCTGATCCGGAAAAGCATCTCTGCCGAGAACGCTCGTCCACATCGGGATGATGCCACCTTTATATGAGGTCAGCCGCACGGCACCGGAGGGGTGGGTGAAGGCGCTTTCAAAGAATCCTCGTTCCCACTCCGCCGTAACCGAAGAGGACACCTCCGAGGTTGGCACACGCATGCTGCCCGTGCAGACTGAGCCATCCTCGTAGGTGTTCCAGTACGGTGCACTCAACAACTGAGTGCCGCTGGTGGGCCTTTCATTCCTGGGCAATGCTCGGACCGAAAGCTGTCTCTCTGTGGCGACGAACACCAGGGCTGGGTGCGGAAACATCCCGCCAGACAGCGCATTCGCCTCCTTGTCCGTGGCCGATTCGAAAAACATGGGGCGTACTGCAGCCGGACACCACCAGGCGACCAAATCGTCCGTGAGACAGAGAACATTGCTCGGCAGAACCTCGATCTCACGGACCGCTTTCTGGTTCAAGAGTTCACAGAGGCTTTTCACGAAGTCTGCGCTCAGAGCTTCCGGCGGGCCATAGTGGGGCCTTCCCTGCTCGTCGCGCAGCACATCATGCACGGTGACGTACGCATGGGTTCCCGTGTAGATCATCACCGCCTTACGCAGCTCGACCGCTGAGTTGCCCCCGATTTCGATGTCGGTGTTCATTCTTCTTCTCCTTGGCTTCGGTCCACAGCCTCCATTTCTCCGCGAGGCTGGCCAGTCTCCAACGCGATCTCAAAGTTGATCCTGAGAATCCTCCACGCCTCGCGCATCTCCTGGGGCTGGAAAGGAATCAAATTTCAGGTCCAACACAGGCGGCGAAGAGCACTGGCTCCAGTTCTCAAGCTCTTCGTTCACCGTCGCGACAACGGCGTCCTGTTCGTCAAACGACAGAACCGCAGCCGGAACAGGTCGCAGATAGTCGTATCCCTCTTCCTCCGGATCTTGCTTGAGGCGTTTATCGATGGGAATGCGAGCTCAGCGCATACATGCGGAGAAGCGACCTGATCCACACTCCAAACCGGCCGCCGGCGTGCGCACGGAGAATGCGCAGGCTGTGCCGGATCGAAACGTGCTTCTTGCGCGCTTCTGCGATGAATGCTGGAGTGCAGCCATCGAGATCAGGGATTTCGAACTCATCCCCTGCCCCGCCCTCCTCTTCACGAGATTCACTGGCCCACTCCCTCATCTGTTCCACGCTGGCCGCCGCATCGTCGAGATCCCATGATCCAAGTGAGCGAACCAGCGTATAGGCAAGGAGCTGGTAAAACGCTGCGCCCAGGCCCGTCGCCTGCCCTTCGAGCGCCGTCAGCGGAGCCCGGCAAACCAGCTGGCCAAGGTGCCAGTGCTGCACCGAAGATGTGTAGCTTTTGGTCGTCCGCGCCCCGGATCGCAACGGAAAAGTCGCAGAACTCTTCCTCAATCCGCGAGAGGCCGTGCAGAAAGCACCAGCGCCGCAGGGATTCGTCAACGAACGCAAGTGGATCGGCTTTGCTCTTCTCCCAACTTCGGGTCGTGGCCAGCCCTTCCTCCACCAGGTTCTGGCAGAGCTTAAAGAGGAGCTTCTTCCCGGTGTAGAAGCTGTATCGGCTGCGAACCTCGTCCAACGGAGGAAGCGAGGCAGGGCCGCCCGGAGCGAGCAGCCCTACGCGAGTGGCAGGAGAAACTCTGGCGGTGGCGGCAGCATCCGGGAGCTCTGCCGCTGATTTTGAACGACGGCTGTGTCACCCCCTTGGACAGCCGCTGACTTGTTGCGCATTTGCAGGACCTCGCGTAAGCATGACTCTCCGCGCTCTCGTTGAGGCTGCTCTGCTTTGCGTGTAACGCATCACAGAGCGGTTGACGGCTGCGTAGACGGTCATTTCTGGGCGCTAACCGGGGGCGCATTGGCTTAGCCTTTGCTTCCGATTGATCGCTGAATGGTGTAGCGGAGATAGCGGCCGGTTGTCTCCGGTCCAACGATGGTGGCGGTCGACATCTCCGGATACTGGAAGGTCAAGAACTCGCGGACGGCTTCCGGCGTGAGCTCCGGGTTGGGATCGGGAATAATCCGGCCTCCAAAGGCGAACTGTCTTTCCATTTGAGCGACTTCGATGGGCATAGAAATAGATCTCTCCTGAGCTGCTCCCTCTCTGAAGAGGGTCGCAGGGAAGTGGAATGTTTAGTGGCTGTTTGGCCAGGAAGGAGACGTGGACGCCAAATTACGAGGCTGCACTCACCTCAAGCGATGGCGCCGCAGGTGCGGCGACGGCCCCGGCGGTCGATTCATCGAGTTCTGTCTCCGTCTCGTTCTCCTCTGCAGGAGCAGCGTCAAAGAGACTCGGCGGCGCAGGGGGCTCGGGCTTCTTTTCCTCTGCCGGCGCTGTCGTGGCGTCGATGGCTTGCTGCCAGTTGTGGCCTGGCCGGACTTCTTCTTTGCGGCTGCGACTGCGGCTTTGGCAGCTTCCTTGGCTTCTTCTTCGGCGGCCTTCACCGTCTTCACCATCTCATTGATCGAACCCTCGATCGTGAGCTGGCTACCGACATATTGCAAAAGTGCCTGGTGCAGTCCTGCGTCCAGTTCTTCCGCGACTGTGCCTTGAGCGTCAGCGCGCCAGAGAGGGCTTTGACCGCCGCTTCCTTGATGGAGCCAAACTCTTCGGCTTTCTCGTCGGTGACTTTCGGCATGATGGTTAGAACGATGGTGTCGCCGTTGGCGGGCACGGCAACGCTCAGAGAGACGGTGCGATTTCGTAACAGCGGTAGCAATTCAACGAACATGTGGGTATGCTCCTTCGGACAATAAGTGGGCCCCTCAGCTGCAGTAGAGCAGCGAGCTGGAGGTAAGTTTGGTTCGAATCAGACCTATAAAAGTGAGACCATGTGACGCTCCCGGTGGGTCGATAAGCGATCGAGTCAGTTAAAGGAAGGAACTATGTCAAATGATTCTGAGGGTGACAACTTGATGGGCAGATTTAGGAGGGTTGGAAAGGTTACGGCTGAGACCGCGCGGCGGGTCACGGGCATCAGCACACCGTTTGGAGGTATTCAATGGACCGACTCCGGTCCTTCCGATGCAGACACCGTACGCCGCTTCCTACTCTTTCTGGAGGATCGGCGCGTTCTTTACAATCCGTTTAACTTGGAAGTCATCAGCGAAGTTGAACACTCGATTCATCAAATCCGCGAGGAGTGCACCAAGACGCTCCAAGTACTGCCGCCAAAGGCTCTTGCCGTACTCCCTATTCGGATCATTCGGGAGGCTGGCCGCCGATTTCACGACGATCAGAACGAAGACTTTCGTTTCTTTGATGATCTGTGGAATCACCGGGATGGGAGCCCTGGATTCTTCACAGCCTTGGGTGCATTCCGGGCCACGGTCGGGCAGCAGGTTGC
This sequence comes from uncultured Acidobacteriota bacterium, assembly GCA_963787715.1. Lineage (GTDB taxonomy): Bacteria > Acidobacteriota > Terriglobia > Terriglobales > Acidobacteriaceae > TOLSYN. The sequence continues at coordinate 987,847 of CAWBEC010000002.1, forward strand.
GCTCCTAGCAGCTCACTATAACATCGACATCGAGGGAGATCTGGCAGCGGTTCTACCAAGCCTGGAGGACGGAGCGTCATGAACCAGATCGTTTCCCAACCTTGCTTCTTTCCGCATCAATGGGGTTGCAAGTCTGAGTCGATATACATAGCTGTCGGGGCAATCACTATCAGTCGGCAGGTGATCCGGAAACCATGAGAATGACACCGAGACATCTGACGGTGTGAACGTCAAACGCCTTTGCGTGGAAACGTAGATAGACTAGAGCTTCGTCAACCGTCTCGGCCGCGATGAGGACAGTCCGTGGATGCGGCTGCCCGCTGGCCGGTGGAAGATCATCTTCGTCATCTGATGATTGGAGCGGCGGTTCTCGAAATTCATAGAGCAGTGCCTCGCACCCACCGTGAGGCCCTGGATGGAACATTTTTCTGTTTTTGTCTTTACCCATTGGATTTCCCTTTAATGCTGCGAACTAAAGATGGCCGGTACATCTCTCGGCAATGCTGTACTGATGTTACTGGTTGTGCACCTGAGGCAATTCCTCGTGACCGAATTGTAAAAGGAGAGCTATAATTCCATCCTACTTTCATGGATGCCAATCGCCATTCGGCCGCAGGTACTGTTGCAGGCTTCGCGTACCAATTTGAAAGGGCACTCAACTGGCTTGCGCAGAAAGAAGCTGGCGCCTCTATCGGCATTGAAACTGCCGATGACGTTGCTGTGCTAAGTTCCGATGCCTCGCTAGTTCTCGAACAGGATAAGCATTCAATCAGCGAAGCTGCTACACAGCCGTTCAGCGACCGATCAAAGGGCCTGTGGAATACCTTGGCGATGTGGATTGAGGCTATTGAGTCAAAACAAAGACCAATAGAATCCACAACGTTCCTGCTGGTCACGAACAAGGTTGTGCCCGAATGCATCGCCCGACATATTGCCCGTGCGAGATCCGATGAGGAGATTGACACCTGCATCAAGGAGTTGAAGAAGGTCGGGACCGCGCCCCCAGAGCATATTGCAAAACTTGTTAAGCAGGTTCTATGCTCCCAGGCACGCACAACGCTGCGCGCGGTGATCTCGCGAGTCCAACTGGCAGATGGCTCGGATGGAACTGCTACGGTTGGCCTACGTAAGAGCACAATCGCACATTTGCAACTGCCGAACTGGTGTTTGCCGCATTCAGACTCAATCGTCAACGAGCTTCTGGGCTGGTTGCATCAAACCGCTATGCTTGCATGGCAGCACAAACAGCCTGCTTGGGTTGAGCGAAATTATTTCGTCAATCAGCTTCATGCTATTTTGGATAGCCGAAAGCGACAAATTACGCGTGAGCGGGCGGAGTTTCTTATTCCCGTGACTGACGAGAAGGTCGGTCGTGAGAAGAGTCGCCCCTTCGTCAGCCAATTACATCTGATCACTGACGACGACACAGTGGTCGACACGGCAATTCGCGAATATATACGCTGCAACATCGAGAAGTCGCGCCTCTGTAAGGAAGGTAATATCACTGACGATGACTGGAAGGCGTTCGAGGGAATGCTCGTATCGCGATGGACTAAGATTCGCTCGCGAATCTCGCGAATTAAGAGCGGGGTAGCCGAAAGGGATGTTGGATTCGAAATCTTCACGGAAACGACCGAGGGCTATAAGGAGACACTAGCGGGAAGCAATACAGAACAGGTCTACCTTACATCAGGCACATACCACCGACTAGCCGATTTGCTGACCGTCGGCTGGCATCCGGAATTTGAAGCTTTGATGCGCAAGCTATTTGGAGAGCAATGATCGACATATTGTTTGAACAGCGCGTCATTCAAAATACTGGCCTCGCAGCTGAGGCAATTTGGTATGCAGTACACGAAGCGTACAACGCGAAAAGACGCGCCGAAGGAGTGTCACTTCCGTTAACTTTTCTTGTGCTACCGCTCGCTTTTCACCAGCGCACTGCGGTCACGCTTGCGTCTAAGACTCAGCCGGGAGCGCTATACAAAGCGCTTGCGGATAACCGTGAGATTTGCGTTGGCCTGCAGGCGAGGATGCAGGCGATGGCAGACCGCACGTTCCAAGCGTTGTCCATCGCATTTCACACCAATCTACTCCTCTTGGACAGCGATCGACTCCGCCAGATTGTCCCGGGCAAGAAAACACCGCCGGTTACCCATGTAACTGAAGAAGTGAAGGTAGTTTTGAACGCCGCAAAGCGAGTCGGACAGGGCTTTGCAGAAATGAGCGCGGTGCAGCTTGCTGTGCACCTAAATATTCGCTTCTGATGAAACTTGCAATCCTCAAAGTCATCCTTTGGCCGAAAGACACGAACAATGCTCCCCGCATCATTCCGTTTGAGCCGGGAAAAATCAATATCATCAGCGGAGAGAGCGCCAGTGGCAAATCCACGATCAGCTCAATTATCGATTATTGCCTCGGCAGCGACAAATGCTCAATTCCGGTCGGCTTGATCAGAGACGTTACCGAATGGTTTGGGCTGCATTTACGGCTCGCCAATACGGAGATGGTCATCGCGCGGCGCAATCCCGGCGATCAACAGGCGACTACTGACCTCTATTGGGACGAAGGTCTGGCACTGAGCGTTCCACCTGTCATTGTTGCTAAGAATGCGCGGGTAGAGGATCTGAAGAACCGCTTCAACCAAATTTGTGACCTTCCTGCGTTAGATTTCGCTGGAGGAGAAGATGTCGGATTTGGTGGTCGCCCGAGCTTCCGCGACATGGCATCATTCAACTTTCAACCGCAACATATTGTCGCTAACCCATATACCTACTTCTTCAAAGCTGACACCACTGGAAACCGAGAGAAGTTGCGGATTATTTTTCCACTCGTGCTCGGTGCCATCAATGCGACAACTCTGGCTACGCAGCGAGAGCTTAAGGACCTCGAACGCGAGCATGATAGCTTGCGACGCGAACTCGACGCTCGTCTGAACGCCGCACGAGCTTGGGAAGCTGAGATTCAGAGCTATTATCTGCAGGCCCGTGGGCTGGGACTGCTTCCCGACTCAACTCCGCCCGGAGCCGGATGGTCGATGGACAAATACATCCTAGAACTCCGAAATGTTCCAGCGCTCGTGAAGGCGATGGACATTCCTGATGTTCAGCAGGGCACTAACGAAGCTGCAGCAGTTGAACTCAATCAGGTAGTCAATGAGGAGGACCAACTCGCCCAAGAAACGGGAGTAATCCGCCGCCGGCTTGACAAGCTTGAGCAGCTATCAACAGCGCTCAATCAGTATGGCAGTGACCTTTTCAGCCAAGAGGATCGCCTTCAGGGTGTTGGTTGGTTCGAGGAGAAAGTGCAAGATACGCACGTCTGCCCTGTGTGTGCAGCCGTGCACACTGAGAGCAATTCCCGGCTCGCCGATCTGCATACGCTTGCGCAGGAAATGAAAACGTTGACAGCAACAGTGCACCAGGCACCGGCGAAACTTGACCAGGAACTTGCAGTGTTGCGAGTCGAACTACGTGAAAAGGAGTCAGCCTTTTCAAAAGCTAGGTATAAACGCAAGTCTATCGAGAGCCAATCAGCGGCCTTGGCTGGACAGCGACAACGGATACGTCAAATCTACCTGTTTGTAGGTCGCGTTGAGCAAGCATTGGAAAATGTATCAACCAGCCGCAACGTAGATGAACTGCGGAGCCGCGTCAGGGCGCTATCAGAACGCATTGTTCAACTAAGGCGCGATCTCGACCCGAGCGCCCAACGCGACAAGCTCAAAGCGGCTCTTGATCGAGTCTCCACAAGAATTGGCGAGTACGCCCGTTTGTTGCATTTGGAGCATGCGTCCGAGAATGTCCAACTCAACGTGCGCGAACTGACTCTTCAGTTCGCGCGATTGTCTGGAAGAACCGATTTTCTGTGGGAGGTCGGCAGCGGACAGAACTGGGTTGGATACCACATTGCCGGAATACTCGCCCTGCATGAGCACTTTCTCAGCCTGCCCGGAAGCCCAGTGCCCGACTTCCTTATCATCGACCAGCCGAGTCAAGTGTATTTCCCGGAGGCGTGGCCTTCTATGGACCAGACACCCACAACGGAGGGCGAATCTAGCACCTCACCCGACATCGAAGGCGTGCACCGCATTTTCGGCGCATTGTCTGAGTTCCTCGACAACGTCTCCGACCGGTTCCAGATCATCGTCACCGAACATGCTGGTTCCATTACTTGGCGGGGCCTTAATCATGTAAGTCTCGTGGGTAACTGGAGAAAAGGCCATGACGAGTTCTTGATTCCTAAAAGCTGGATTTCCGAAGAGTAATTTATCCCATCTAGCTGGCACCGCTCCCAGGCTGAGCTAGTCTCATTCCGGCCGCGACTTTTCGTTGGAATAGCGGTCAATGCTTTACGAGAAGTCCTCGTCATCGTCGATGGAGAGATCGCTACCCCAGGACTTATCCGCGTCTTTCGCGTGCGAACGTACCCTGCTCATAGCCGCAGCGAAGGAAACCGCTAAGGCTTAGCTTGAATATTCGGGAGGTGTTTCTCAAGCACCTCCCAATCACTTCTAATTCAGACGGCGCTGACGATCAGAATCCAGGCTGCGGTCGATGAACTTCATGGCGGGGAACAGGCTGTGCCTGTGACTCATCAAGTCTCACTGTGTTGGTCATATTTAACGTCGTTCCAGTAGGCACAATCCAGAGAATTACCTTCTGTACGTCTTCTATCCCAGTCCGCACCTCAATGCGCCCCGCATCGATTCCCTTATCCTCTACAAGGTATGCCCTGGTGTTTACGGCTCGCAGGGCGGCAACTTGGGGTGGCAACGCCTTCCGGTGCTTTTTGGAAATGCGCTCAGCTGCGTTGTCATAGCCCACGACGACTGCCTTGGCATCGGGATCCGCAGCCAAGGCGTCGGCATAACGATCGAGCATTGCTTTGGCCACGTTATCAATTCGGCTCGGGCGCTTCTTGTCGGCAGAAAAATCCAGGTCGGCGCCGTACTTGCGTGCCGCAGGCGGCGGGGGAGGCAGAGTGACGGTTACTGCTGTGGTGGCGAAGCCGGAAAGTGCGCGATCGTCCTGCACCGTGCAGTCAATATTGACGATTCCGCTGACGAGTCCCGCAGTGTTCAGAACATAACGAGTACCACTGCCGGAGAGTGCGCCTCGGTTTGCACGGCAGCTGAAGTTCAGCGGCCGGTTGTCCCGGCCGTAGCCCTCTGCTGTCACCGTGACGGGATCGCCAGAGGTTACCGCTTGTGGCTCGGCGCGAACGCGCATCTGGGGTGGGTACTTCGGCGGCTCCTTGATAGTGAACGATGCCTGGCACGTCGCCACCAACGTGCGCTTCGTTTTGTGATCGTCGGAGACGAGGGAGGAAACGTTGTAGCTGCCAGGCTGCAGCCCTGTTGTATTGACGGTCCCGGTTGAGGAAGCATCGCCGGTGACTTCACCATCGGTGCTGCGGTAGGTGTAGGTAAGATTACGGTGCGGAAGAAATCCAGCCGGGGTCACATGAAAGGAAACAGTCGCTCCGGCATAGGACACAAGCGGGTCTGTCGTGCAGACGGCGGAAACTGGCTGTCTGGCCAAGGCCACGCTTCCAAGAGCACAGGTCACGAGTAGAACAGAAATATGATGGCGCAAGTGCATTGCATTACTCTCCTGGGCGAATCGAAATCGATTTACAGTTCGCCATACTCTTCGGTCAAGACGGCCCATGAGGATTGCAAGAATGGATTCTTCCAGGCCTCCGCGAATAGCGCTCTCAAAATGTTCCATTGATCGAACGTGAAACAGAACGTGACGCCGCCCCTCCCTTGAACGTGGAGACCACTGGCGGGTGCGTCGAGTTCACGGCCGACGGTGTAGGCCGTGAATCTATCGCCTTTCCAATGTGTTCCCACAGGCGCTTCGCCAATTGCAGCCAACATGACTCGGAATTCACAGATGTCGGGATAACCCGCGAGCGGGTACATCGCGGCCGTAGACCCTGGAAAGGTAAGCAAGGCGGTCAGGTCGTGGTCTCCACAACGGAGCACGCTGAAGGCAAACGATTCGCGGTTGAATGTAGCGGCGGACTGCACATGGGCGTCGTAAGCGTGCAGTTTCTGTTCGTCGCGGATGGGCTTATTGTGAACAAGGAAGTGCCCCCGTGCGGCGACACGCCACAAAGTATCCCAATATGGAAGGAGCGCTGCCGTGAGCGCTGCTTCGTCCGTAACGTGGTCGTCACGCAGAAATACCACGAGAGGTCTGGCGTCGTTACCAATCGGCCACTCGGCGTGAGCGAGATGCGTCTCCACGGCGGCCTCAATGGTGACTTCGTTCTGGCCCATCGCATTGAGCTTTCTGAGGTAATAAGCCGCCTTGCCTTCGTCCCCGCCGGGTTTCCTCAGTTTGTACGCTGCCCGGAATGCCTGCAGAATCCCAACGACAGATTCACGCGAGATGTGACGATTCGGCGAAAACTCGGCTCCCATCTGGACAAATTGAGCGAGCCGAGCCCACTCTTTCTGCGAAATGGGCGCACCAGTATTCCTCTTCTCTTTCATTCGCAGGAGCGCAGCGGTTGGGCCAGTTTCCAGTATCGGTTGTGTGGCATCCGAGACAGAGACAGCTTTATCCCGATCTTTGGGGGGCGTTTTCTGAAACGACAATAACTCCCGAAATCCATCAGTTAGCCACGAAAAAGTGCGCGGTTGAACTCCTGTAGTGGTTGACATCGCATTCTCCTTTTTGTGATCCGGCTTTGCGTGTTGTTCATATCGTTGGTTCATCTGAAAACTGCCACTTGAAAAAACACCTGTCGCTCTGCGGGCGTCACTCTCCACACGGAGAGGGTTATAGGAAACCAAATCTTCTGGCATCGTTATCTGGCCCGTCCGAAGTGGTAGAGCACTCCCGACCCGACGCTCCAATAGGTGGAGCGCGCCGAGCCGAAGGGGAGATAGAGATCCTCCAGGGAGATCGCGCGCACTGCCCCATCGTTCACTCACCTTCACATCGAGGCCTGCGCCAAACAGCATCATGAATCCGCTGTTGACGTTGGACAGGTACATGCCTCCGGCGGCGTGCTGAGAGGCCAGCCGGGTATAGCCGCCCATGGCGTGCACATACGGCTCGTAGCGAGTGAAGTGGAACAGATAGCTGGCGCCAGCGGCGCCGGTGATCAGGCTTTGATCGAAGGGTGTGCCCCTGCCGTAACGAACTGTTGCGATGTAGGCGAGGTGTTCTTTGCGGCGCATGTCGTATTCGACATCCACGCCGTTTGTCGTCGCCAGCTCATTGCCATCCGGACGTCGCCAGTGCGTAATCTGTGCGAGTGTGATCGAAGCCGACGTACACCTGATCGTCGAAGCGATTGGCGCGCAGCGGAGCAACGGTGTCGATCGCCTGCTGCGCAAAGCAAGCGCAACCGGCAGAAAGCAAGGCTGCGAGAAGAATGCAGATGGAGCGATTCCTCACTTTGCACCGTCCAGTGAGGCGGAGTGAGAGAGAGCCTGATCGGCATCTTTCGGACTAGCTGGATCTTGCGGTGCGGCTGTTTTTTCGACGGCCGCCCGCGTGAGATAGGGGTAGAACGGAGTCAGCGTGAACGGCAGCTTTTCCCGGACGGCCACGACAGGCGCAGATCGCGCCTTGTTCATCTCCACACGTCCGGTCCAGGGGTCCATGATCACGCGCGAGCCGAGCGGAAGGCGGCAATCTGGTGGATGTCTTTGGGAGTCAGATCTGGCGCTGCTGCGGCGGCAAACATGAGGCGGGGTTGCTCCCCGACCAATGAGTCGCTCAGCCGGCTCCGGAGCAGATTCGGAAGCACCTTGCGGCTGGCTTCCATCTGCTTCAGGAACAGGCCCATGTTTTGCAGCTTGTCGTTGTACGGCGAGTTTTGAAGCAGGACCAGGCTCTCTTCATCGGCCTCTTTGAGTTCGTCGCTGCTCCGCACCATGCGCAACCTGTCCAGTGCGTCGGTATCGGGAAAGATCAGGCGGTCGCTGAATGCAAATTGGGAGTTGTCGCTATCGTGGGCGAGCACGATATGGCTCAACTCATGAGCCAGTACGGCGGCCAGAGCGGCCTCGTCGGGAAGCGCATCGATCAAACCGCGGCTGACCACGATGGTGTGGCCGATTGCGAAGCTCTCCATCGGTGCGGTCAGCAGCACACGGCACCGCACCTCGGGTTCGATCACAAGGTTGTTGGTGACGATCAGGTTGTTTACGACCGTTTCGAGGATCTCGCTCAGCGGGGATACAGGTGCGACGAGCCCGGCCTGCTCCAATCGGAAGATGTAGTTGTTTTCGGCCTGACGCTCCCAGGCCTTCTGGCTTGCCAGCGGCGTGCTCGAGTCAACCTGATCGGATACGGCATCCTTGGCGTCCACCTGAATTGCTGTGAAAGCGTTGCTGAACTCCTGCCCGGTGTCCGTCAGGCTCGTGGCATAACCCCAGAGACGGGTCTGGCCGCGCACCGCAACTGGCGATTTGTCGGGCATCACGTCGGATTCTTCGCTGTAAACATAGGCGGGGAGCCAGGAACCATTGCTGACGTTGACGCGCCAGGAGTCGAAGTGAATAAACTCCGAACCCTCGACTGGTCGAATGTAGGTGCCGTTGAATCGGACGATGTTGAGGTCCTGGTCCTCGACCCAGATGCGCCCCATGAACTGGCCGTGCCTTTTGACGGTAGGAGTCACGTCAAAGACCAGACATCTCACGGTGCCTAGGAACTCTCTCTGGTGATAGACAAATTTGTAGTGCGCGCGATCGAAGTGCTGCATATCGATCACGGCCATCTGCGTGAAGCCGAGCGGCACCCAACCCTTGCGGCGCTCAAAAGTGGCCTCTTTGATCTCGCGAAGAAGCTGATGGGTGGCCGCGGGGCGCTCCTGGGCAATGAACGAATCGTCCTGAAGACGGCTCTTGAACGAAGCGCGGCCTAGAAAGTATTGGTCCTCAACTGGCACCCGTCCCAGTTCCTTGTCCTTCCTGAATCCCTGCACATACGTCTCGACAATGGGGGAGTATTTCGCGAAGGCCTTTAAGTTTTCGGCCTCGCGGGCGGTGATCTGGTCGATGGTTCGGTCAAGCGCATCGCTTGCCGGATGGGGAGTGTCTGCGGCAGCCGCGAATGCGCCCAGCGACAGCACCAGAGGAAGCAAAATAAGACGGCATTTCATGAATCCGATCTCCTTTACGACAATGCAAAGACGACGTGAATGGTGGCGGGATAGTCCACAAACTGGCCATCACGCCGCGCGGGAGTAAAGCGGATCTGGCGCGTGGCGGCAACTGCCGCCTCGTCCAGCCCATGTCCAAGACCTTTCACTACTCCGACAATCCGAATCTCTCCGGTGGCGGAAAAGACAACCTGCACCACAACATCGCCCTCCACGCGGAGCCGCCGGGCCTCTTCGGTGTACACCGGTGCGGGTTTGCTCTGAATCGCAACTGGAGCGATCGGCGAGACCTTTGCTGCAACCGTCTGGGCCTTCGCCAGTGCAGGTTCACTGAAGTCAACGCTCTTCACTGCTTTGTTCGTCTGGCCAGAAGCGACGCTCTGCGTGCCGAATGCTCCTGTAGCCACGCCCCTTCCGTTCGTGCGGCCAGAACCTGTAGCCGGCGTTCCGAAACTCCCTACCGACGCCAGCTGCCGGAGCGCGACTTGTCGCGCTGGTCTGCTGTTGCACCGGTACGCCGCCGGGATCGCCAAAGGAGCCAGTGTGGACGGGCTTCGCGGCTGGGATCGCAGGCACTGTGGCCAGCAAACTGGGCTGGAGCACCGGCTTAGGAACCGGCGGCGTGGGGACATCCGCCGTCACCTCAACGCGCGGGGTGCGCGGAGCTGGAATACTCGTCGGTGCCGCGATATCCAACGAGGGGGAGGCGACGGATGCCGGCGAGACAGATGTCCGGGCAAGCTGGAGGAGCTGAAAGAGTGGGCGCAACCAGTGAAATCGCGTTGTACTTCTTCTGAATGAGAACCGGCGCCGTGGTGGTCAGGCTGATGATCAGCAGCAACGCCACCACAGTTGCTTGAATGCCGAAGCTGGCGATAAAGGCGCCAGGGCGCTTTCGCTCCGTAATCTCAAAGTCAGCGAAGAGTCCAGCCTGTATCGAAGCTGGCGATTCGGGAAATACCGCGACTGTCTGTGCTGTTTTCATGCGGCTCCTACCGCACCGTCACTAGAACTGTTTGGGTATGGCTCAACTTTCCCGACGTGCCCGTAACGGTGATCGAATATGTTCCCTTTGGCGTTCCATCCTGCTGGACATAACGAGTTCCGGTGCCGCAGCCGATGAGAAGCAGGACCAGCGCTACCAGCAGCCAGCAATACAAGTCGTTTGCGGCGCTTGAATCGACAGAATGCTCAGTAGGAACGCGCCAAACAGCCCTGCCTTTTGCACGGTGGTAGCGAAGGTCGTCACACTCAACGTAACGTTTCCAGCGGAAGCGGAAGTGGTTGTCTGGGCGACGGGAGCGGGCACCATGAGAGCGTTCGGCGATAGACCACAATCCACCTCGGAGGACGGTGAGGCACAGCTGAATGCGATCGTGCCGTGGAAGCCATTGATCGCCGTGACCGATATCGGCGTAGCTGCCGACTGACCCTGGGCAACGGAGAATGGTGAGACCGAGAAGCTGAAATCCTCAGGGCCGAGCACGGTCTGGGAGATGGCCGGCGACGTGCTGCCCAGAAGATTTGAATCCCCACTGTAGGCGGCAAAGATCGTAAAGGTGCCAGTTGGGAGGGATGGAGTCCACGTCGCCACACCCGTCAGATTGACTGGCGCGGTGCCGGTGGCGACCACTGTGCTTCCATTCTCCACAGTAAAGGTCACGTTGCCGGCCGTCTGGCCACTGCTAGGGAAGGAAATGACCGCTGACAACGTGGGCGGACTTTCCAGCCCGACGACGGATGATGAAGTGTTGATGGTTAGTGCTGTCGGGGCTTGACTGATGGATTGTTGGTACGACGCGCCGCTCGCCTGCCCGTAGGCGTGCGAGAGAGCAAGCAGAAACGTCAGTAGTGCGAAGGCCGGAAGTCTAAAGTTCATCGCGTCTCCGAAACAATCAGAGAACCGCGGCCGGGTATGAACCGGCCGCGGGCTGGAGGTTACTTGCTAGCAGTCTTCGAGCTGGTGATTGCGCCGGTTCCCTTGATGATCTGGTAGTGGACGTCGCCGTTGTACACAATCGTCAGCGTGTTGGTGCCTGCTGGCAGAGTGCTTGTGGTCAACGTAGCAACACCGGACACCAGCGGGATCGTCTGGGCTGTCCAGCCGAGCGAATCGCTTACGGTGAGCGTGCCGGTCGGGGTCACACCGGACTCCGAACCAGTCGTGGTGATCGTCAACGTTACGGGCGAACCATAGATGGAGGGGTTAGCCGAGGAGACGACCGCAAAGGTCACGCCGCCCTTGTTGACAACCTGGGAGAGAGTTGCGGAGGTTGCTGCCGTGAAGTTACTGTCGCCAGCGTAGCTGACCGTGATCGGGTGAGTGCCAACGGCAAGCGTCGAACTCGACAGAGTCGGCCGTACCGGCGGTAGATTGCACCCGTACCGATGGAGACGCCGTTATCGAGGAACGTTACCGAACCTGTCGCCGTTGGCGGCAGCGTTGCGGTGAATGTCACGTTCGCACCATAAGTCGGAAGGATTGACGGAAGACACCACAGAGACCGTGGCCGCCGTCTTGCCAATCGTGAGGGTTCCCGCGGTGTAGGTGATCGTGTAGTTGGCATCGACCGCACCCGCAGCTGTGATCGGATACGTCCCCGTCGGCGAGAGCAGAACTGCAGTCGTCGTCAAGGTCGGCTGCGTGGTCAGCGATGCCGAGGTGTCGCCATTCACGAAGCCAGTGTAGGTTGCCGTGAAGGTCGGGTTCGCAACGTCATAAGCACGCGATGCGTTGTTGGCCGTGATATTCAACGCAGCCGGCGTGATCGTCAGGGTGCCGTTGACGAAAGCGAACGAGTAATTCGGCGTGGCCAGGGTGCCGACAGCGGCGGTGATGGTATAGGTTCCAACCGGCGAAGCCGCGGTGGCGGTCGTAGTCAAGCTCGGTGATCCAGTCAACACTGAGCTGGTGTCGCCGTTTGACGAATCCACTATAGGTTGGGCTAAACGTCGGCAGAGCGGCCGCGTACACCTTGGTCGCGTTGTTTGCCGTAACCGTCAAGACCGCCTTCGTCACAACCTGGGACAGCGTCGAGGAGGTCGCGGAGTTGTAGTTGGTGTCGCCCGAATATTGCGCGGTGATGGGGTAGGTTCCTACCGCGAGCGATGAAATCGTGTAGGTTGCTACGCCTGCGGTGAGCGCAACCGGCGTGCCCATCGCAACGCCGTTATTGAGGAACTGGATAGTGCCGGTTGGTACCGCGCCGCCACCGCTCGCGGTCAACGTGCTGGTGAATGTGACGCTGGACCCGTAGACGCTCGGATTTGCCGATGAGGTCAGAACGAAATTCGTGCCATTGATAAGCGTGGCCTTGTTGACCGTCTGGTTGAAGGTGGTTGACGACTGGCCGAATGCCATTGTCGCCATCAAAAGCACGATCAAGCTTGCGATCGCGCCTACCAATCTCGAGTTCTTCATCAAAACCTTCCTGGTAGGGGCCACCACCCAGCTCACTGCGTAGCGGTGACCCAAAATGCTAGGCCTGGGCCTAGAAATAATTGGTGTCGCCGCTGTAGTTCAGTTGCAGAGTGTCCACCCCAACGGGCAGGGTGGACGTTATGTATGTTGCTGTGCCGCTCGCGCTCAGCGATGGTTGTGCCGAGCAGTGTTGTACCTCCTTCGGTGAGCGTGACTGTGCCTGTAGGGGTCACACCGCTTCCGCTGCCAGCTACGGTCAATGTAAAGGTGACGCTTTGGCCGTAGGTTGACGGGTTAATGGTTGAACTGATTGAGAGACTGGACGTCGCCTTGGTGATGGTGAGCGTGCCGTTTGCGAATACGAATGAATAATTGGCCGCGATCAGTGAACCGGCCGCAGCGGTGATGGTGTAGCTGCCTACCGGCGAGGCCGCGGCGGCAGTCGTCGTCAAACTCGGAGAACCGGTCAGTACCGCACTGGTGTCACCGTTTACAAAACCTGAATAGCTCGGGGTGAACGCAGGGTTTGCCGTTCCGTACACTTTCGACGTGTTGTTTGCCGTGACCGTCAGAACCGCCTGGTTCACGGTTAGGTTCACGGTGGCACTGGCGGTGGTGTAGTCGGTCGTGTCGCTCGGAGTGAAGGTCACAGAAAGCGTATGCGCGCCGGCCGTAAGCACCGTGCCCGCCGCCGGGGTATAGACGAAGGTTCCAGGTGTGCTGGCGGTCGCGTTCAGCTGCGTCGCGCTGAGAGCCGTGCCATACGAGATCGCGGCAGGAGTCGCCCACGTCACCGTTGGCGTTGCCTTGTTGACGGTGTAGGTAGTGCTGCCCGATCCGCCGTTGTTATTGCTGTCCCCGGCATAGGTAGCGGTGATGGTGTACGATCCTGCGAGCAACCCGCTGAGGCCGCTTATGCTGAAAGCCCCGGAGCCATTGACGTTGCCGGAACCCCACGCGGTACCGTTGTAGGTGAGGCTCATCAAGCCGGTAGCACCTGCACTCGTCTGTCCGGTACATGTCGTCGCGTTGCTGCCGAAGGTAGTGGGATTGGGTGAGCAGGAGACCGTTACCCCTGGCGTGGCTTTTAAGACGGTTTCCGTGATGGCACTACTTGTGCTGCTGTTGTAGCTGCTGCTGCCAGAGTATTGCGCCGTCAGGGTATGCGTACCCGCAGTCAGGATAGTGGTCACGGCACTCGCAACGTTCGATGAGACTGAGCCCGTGCCAACAGATGTGCCGTCGCTATAGAAGTTCACCGTCCCTGTAGGCGACGGGTCTCCAATTCCATTGTTGGCGATGGTAGCCGTGAGCGACAACAGATTGCCGTAGACCACGGGATTAGGGGATGCTGCTAGCGTCGTTGTAGTTGGGAACGGCCCGAGATTCAGCAGAACGGTCATGTTGCTACTGCTGTAGTTGGGTACGACGAGATCGGGAAAACCGTCACCGTTCCAGTCTCCGACCCCGATTGCCATCGGGGTTGCACCTGTCGCGGGCGTTCCCGGCGCCGCCGTGAATGTCCCATTGCCATTGCCCAGCAGGATTGTGACGGTTCTGGCGGTGGTGGCGCCATTGACCACAGCGAGATCGAGTTTGCCGTCACCGTTGAAGTCAGCAGCTGCAATTCCGTACGGGGTTTTGCCCGTGGCCGGCGAAGCTGCCGCCGTGAAGGTTCCATTGCCATTGCCGAGCAGGATGGTTACGTTGTTGCTGCCTTCATTGGCAATCGCGAGGTCGAGTTTGCCGTCGTTGTTGAAGTCACCAGTGGTAATCCCCCACGGTGAACCGCCAGTCGCGTATTGGACCCCTGCTGCAAAAGTTCCATTGCCATTACCGAGCAGGATGGTTACCTTAGCGCTGCCTAGATCGGCTACGGCAAGATCGAGTTTGCCGTCACCATTGAAGTCACCAACCGCGATTCCGTACGGCTCGTAGGCGCCCAACGTGATGGTTGTTCCTGCGGTGAAGGTTCCATTTCCATTGCCCAAAAAGATCTTCACTAAATCAGAAGGGGAGCCGACGGTAACACCCACTGCAATGTCGAGTTTGCCGTCGCCGTTAAAGTCACCGACTGCGATGCTGTTGGGATCATTGTTCGTACCCAACGCCAACGAAACACCGGGCGTGAAGGTTCCGTTGCCGTTCCCCAGCAAGATTAGTACCGTGTCATTGCCAAAGTTTGGGACGGCGAGATCAAGTTTGCCGTCCCCGTTGAAGTCGCCGGCCACCAAGGTCGAACAGTTCGGCGCCGCCGTCGGAGCTGCGGCCGTGAAGGTTCCATTGCCATTGCCGAGGAAAACGTACACATATCCATACGTGTCGCAAGTGGCGAAGCCCATGTGACCGCTGTTATCAAAATCTCCGACCGCGACGCCTTCCGGCCAGGAAACAGTGGGTGACGCTGCAGCGCTAAATCCATTCCATGTCTGCCCTGCCAAGTACGGCGTAGCGCATACTGACAGAGCACCTACGATCAATGCAGACGTGAGCCATGACTTCAGCGCACTTGCTTTCCGCGACCAATTGCGCGAAGGACCCCGAACGATGGTGTTCTGTATCGCCAAAAGACTCGAAAGCAGGAAGCGTCTCGTCATGTTCTGTAGCCTGTCCTTTTCCGTATAGATGGACTGCTCACTTGCTGGAACCAGAATCATCAACTCACAAAATACATAGCAATCCTATTACTAATATTGCTTACATGTCTAGGAAAAATGCTGAGAGGCGAAAATTGATGCGAGTCAAACATCTGCAGATATGGCAAGGAAGACGGAAAACGCAGGAAAGCACTGCCCCGATTGCCCCCATCGGAGACAAGAAAGTCGCTATATTCAACTGAAAATGGCCACCCTAGGGGGATGGCCACCTTTTCTACGCGATGTTCAGGAACCTAATCGCTCATCAAAACCGTCACCGAGCCGGTACTGCTGTTGTTGTCCACGACGAGATCGGTTTTGCCGTTTCCGTTAAAATCGCCGGCCGCCATAGCGGTCGGATTGATTCCGGAGGCAAGCGACGGCGCGGCAGTGAATGTTCCATTGCCATTGCCTAACAGAATGGTCACGGTATCGTTGCCGAAGTCGATCGCGGCAATATCCATTTTGCCGTCACCGTTGAAGTCCCCAACTGCCAGAGATGCAGTGTTGGGTGTAGCGGGCGAAGGCGCAGCCGTGAAGGTTCCATTGCCATTGCTGAGCAGGATGCTCAATGTATTGTTGCTGGTTACGGCGAGATCGAGTTTGCCGTCACCGTCAAAATCACCGACTGCGATACCTTCCGGCCAGGAGACAGAGGGCGATGCCGCGGCTGTGAATGTCCCGTCGCCGTTTCCGAGCAGAATTGTCACACTGCTACTTGAGTAGTTGGCCACGGCGAGATCGAGCTTGCCATCGCCGTTCCAGTCTCCTGCCACGATATCCATCGGCATGGAACCAGTAGCTGGGGAAGCCGCAGCGGGTGTAAATGTGCCGTCACCATTTCCCAAAAGGATAGTCACAGTCTTGCTGCCCTGGTTGGTCACGGCGAGATCAACTTTGCCATCGCCATTGAAGTCACCAGCAGCAACGCCAAACGGACTGGCGCCGGTAGCGGGTGAGGCTGCAGCCGTGAAGGTTCCATCGCCCTTGCCGAGCAGAATCGTTAGCGAATTGCTGCCTTCGTTGGCCACGGCGAGATCGAGCTTGCCGTCGCCGTTAAAGTCTCCGACCACAATTCCATACGGGGACTTTCCGGCAGCGGGCGAAGCTGCTGCGGTGAAGGTTCCATCCCCCTTGCCGAGCAGGATGGTAACGTTGTTGCTGGCCATGTTCGTAACGGCGATATCGAGTTTGCCGTCGCCGTTGAAGTCGCCAACCGCAACGCCGTACGGTTCGAGTCCGGTCGAATAGTTATTCGAAGACTTGGAGGAGGACTGTGTCCCGGAAGACGAAGACCCGCAACCAACGAGAACGGCCATTAGGCCAATGATTGCGCAAAAGAAAAGACCCCGAAGTCTTTTCAGGGCGGTAACGCTGTGAATGAAAGTCATGGTGCTGTTTCCTCAATATGATCAGTCGCAATGACTGGGCTGGACATGCGCAACATCTCTCACCCGCTTCGAGATATGAGGAATGCACGAGATGACGGGCTAAATTGCATACGCACGACGGTTTGATGGATTGAGCCGTTGAACAAACAGCCCACAAAGGAATGGCTGAATCGCCATCGGACGATTCAGTTGCTCTACAGCGAAACTGGCACAGTCTGCTAAGAGAAGGACGGACGCCCTCCTCCTGAGCATCGGCCGAGATGCGATTAGCGTTCACTCGTCCACCGCGAACCTGCTGCGACGGCGGCCTGTTGCGCCGTACTCTCCCGGTCGATTGTTTTGGCCTCTTCCATGGAAATCGGTAGAGGCGGGATAGCGTCCTGCGTCAGATCCCAGCGCCACGTCAGATACTTGCTCTTTTCGGCTTGCTCATCGAGGCGCTTGTAATAGGCTTCGTCAGCGTCGGAGTGAACGATATAGAGGGCGGTTGTCTTCGGCGCGGCATCCCGCAAAACGACCGCAGGCTGGGGATACGTAGATGGAGTGTTGAAGCGAAGCATTTTGTCGAAGCGCCGGCGCCCTGCCGTGAGCGCGTCGATGATTTGCTTCTCGTACATGTCCTCGAACGGGAGCCAATTTTCGTCGACCATCATGACGTCCATCCTCTTGAGCGAAGCAATGCCCAACTCGCTGAAGCTGAACGTGCCGATGGTCATCAGGTGGAAGCTCGGATGTGCCCGCAACATCTCAAGCTCGCCACTGAAGGCCTTCGAGAAGCGCTTGAGAATGGAATCGTCCATGAGCAGCGGAAAATCGGGCATGTGTTTGGCGATGAAGTTGTGGCCGTACTGGGTGTGCTGGAGTTCCTTGTATTCCGCGATCAGAAGCATGAGCCGCTTCTTGCCCGATTCCCCGGACGCAGATCTTGGAGAGCGCCGCCAGCCGGCGCGCGGCGATGTCGTCTTTTGCTTCGACCCGGAACGGTTCGGGCACGAAGAGGATCTCCGCCAATGGGAGACCCTTCGTGGTCTTGTCCCTCACCGCGGCGTGGATGCGGTTCCAGATCATCCACCAGTTGCGCTTTCCGGCAAACCCCGGAGCCCATTGATTCAACTCAGCCTGGTGCCAGAGATAGTGCAAGGTGGCGCGCAGCGAGAGCTTACGGCCGTCGGAAGCCACCTCGGTCTTCTCCGAATCCCCAGCAGCGGTGGGAGCGCGCCCGCCGCCATCGGTCAGGCTGAATTCCAGCTTCAGCGTCGTAATGCCGTCCGACCTTCCTGAATCGCCGATCCCAGAACCGCGCCGTAGCCGGTCATTTCTGGCGGCAGATCGTAGGAATCACACTCGGCTGTGTGCTCCTGAGCGCTGTTAGGCATACGCTTGCACAGGTAGGTGTCGCCAAGACGGGAGATGTACATCGGGATGCCTTCATCCCGCTCGTGGCCCGGTTCGGACCGCCGGCAGAGGCAGCGGGGTCGCACCTCCTCGATATTGGGAGCGTTGTATGCCTGGGCGAGCGCCACAGGAAATGCTGGGTCGCTGGAATCTACCTCAAAATTGGCGATCTTGTACCGAGCCATAGCGAAGCCTTTCCAGTGTATATATGTATCATAGCATTACTATGTCATATATTTGTGGAAAAGCAAGAGAATCGAATGCTCGCTTTGGGTTTCCCCGGCACAAATCAGAGTTGATCGGTTCTGTTCGGAGAGGATTCGTCTTGCGGCGCTATCTGTGGAGACATTGGGTGTGCCGCGTGTTCGGATTGGGTTACGTGCAGTGCTGGCATCATCGGAATCCTGCCAGCCAGTGCATGTTATGCTCCCGTGGGCGTCATTCCGGTGCAGGGTTAACCTGCCACTGGATGCAATCGAGTTCTGCCACTCTCAGGACGTTATCTACGTAGTAACTGAAGGTTAGCCACTCGGGAGCTTATTGCCCGCGCAATCATTTTTGGCATCTATTCAGAAAACTGCACGCATTCTTCGTTGCCGAGGACAATATCAACATCCTGAAATGAAGCCAGCCTCCTATAATGGAGCCCGCAAGAGAAGGTACCCAATGGTCAAAATCTACACCGACACCAATGCACTTCGTTATTTCGGGACTGCCTTTGCTAATGCCAGTCTGCCGGAGGATTTGCAGGCGCAACTGGTACTTGCGCCTTTAGCGCTGATGGAGCTGATCTCACAGCTTGGGACTAATGGTGCACAGGAGGCCTACGAAGCCGTCCACGCTCTACAACGCGTTCACAATCCGAGGGCCACTGGAATGCTCCCGTTCTCGGACGATTTTTTTCGCATTTCTCTTTTCAACCTCCCGCCAGGTGAAGACACCATCACACCGGCCCTTAATAGTGCTGTAATTAACATCTTGAATGCCGCAAGCGCGGACGATCTGGGGGAGGACGGCCAAGAAATGCGCGCTTTGCTCGATGGAGAGAAAGACAAGGAAGCTATGAATTTTTCTGCTGTCCTTAACGGTTGGCGGGCAGCCGGTCAGCTACCGGAGGCAGATCACCGAGCTATCTTCGCGCGCTCTATTGCCCACCGAGCGGGAGCTGACGAAGCCAGTGTCAATGTTGACTTCGTCGTGAAGAGCCTCGAAGCCCATTACATCTTTGAGAAGCACAGGATGCAGGTAGGCGCGCAAAACCCTGACTATAACGTCAACAAACATGCCAACGATGTGTACGACGCCGAGCTGTTGATCTACTTAGCCGACCCAACGTTGCATTTGTTGACAAGCGACAAGGGATTTTTCTGCGTCGAGAAATCTTCTCAATTTAACAGGGTTCACATTGCCGACCCGGCCTGTCTCAAGAACCCTGATTGCGCTACTGCGCTTATCCGAAGCATTGTGGAAGCCGGTGGCCCAGCGACTTGACCCAGGATGATGGTCGCCTTTTAGAGACCTCGAAGCTCCGAGCACAAACATTCGTTGGCACCCGCATCACGGGCAAGCCGAAGATTGGCCTGATTCTGTCGCTGCAAAGTGCCGCAGGCATTGACCAGAACGGTTCGGACTGACACGACTGGTTTAATATCCCCTTATGAGCGATCAAGATTCTAACCTGTCTGCCCCGCCCCTGCGCGGTGAGGCTGCACCGGGTAAATTCGGAGTCCGTACGGGTGACGGTGTTCCTGGCGATGCTTCTCGAGCCGTTTTTCCAATTGTTCGATTCGATCCCGAGGGCCGGGTTGATCTACTAGGCACTGGGTTTTACATTACGACCACTGGCTTATTCGTAACCGCTCGCCACGTACTTCAGGCACCGTTCGATCGCCAAACGGGCCAACAGACCTATCCGATTGCGATTGTTCACCTCTATGAGAAGCAGACCTACCTGTTCCGTCCGGTCCTGCGATGCGCATTCCACCCAGTCGCGGACGTGACTGTGGGCGTCGCGGCGCCGATGAACCGTGGTTCGGACGGGGCCCCTCTTACAAACCAAGTACTGACACTTTCCACAGTTCCTGCTGATCCGCATTCCCACGTCGTGACATTTGCCTATCCAAAATACGTGAACATTCGGCTTGAAGATACCCAGATGTTCAATGTTATGCCGGCCTACTACGACGGTGAAATCATTGAGTATTTGCCGAGCGGACGCGACCGGGTGCTTCTGCCGGGGCCGTGCTATCGAACAAGTATTGCAATCCACCACGGAGCAAGCGGCGGGCCGGTATTTTCCCGCGCAGGCACGGTTTTTGCCATAAACAGCACGGGCTTTGATGGTACTGACGACTCCTATGTTTCCAGTATCAACGCAATTCTTGACCTTACCATTGACGACGTCGCCATGGATCATCAAGGCCCGAGGTCGGTTCCGGTCAGGGAGTTAATCCGCTCAGGTCACATAGTTGTGAAGCCTCTACTTTAGGTTGTCGAGTAGCGATCAGATGCGTTGCATCTTAGAACAAGCGAATACGCCGGGGCGTTTCTAGTCAATCGGTCAGTTCACTCCCGGATGAAGGCGACGATCCGCCCGGAATCCGGAAGAAACGATTGATAGAGCTCTTCAATTTCGCCCACTCGTAGAAGCCGTCCCCTGGAATCAAGCAGCGCCGTTTCTTCAACGCTTTGCAAAACGCAGGTTTTGAGGCCACCGTCTCAGCACGAGCATTGATCATCTTGTAGCCAATGCTCTCGTCCTTCGCCCAGAACGGAATCAGTCCCCAGCGCATATTCGACCCAAAACGTCTGGGTTCTTCAGGATGCTGGCGGATGACCGGGATGTCTTGAGCTGGCGCGATGTTGTAGCGAGGTACCCAGTCGACGTCGGGGTCGATGGCGAAGCGTTCGGCGAGTTTGGCGGCACGGCTGAGGCGGAAGCGTCCACACATGGAAGGATTCTATCACTTTCGCCGTTTCTTCGCCTTTTCAATTACAATCAATTCCCGTGAGGCTCCTGCCAGCATCCGCGGAAGGTTCGGCTCCGACTGTGGAGTGGCTCTTCCTTGACCTGAACTCCTACTTCGCCTCGGTCGAGCAACAGGAGCGCCCGGAACTGAGGGGGCGTCCCATAGGCATCGTCCCTCTCATCACGGAGAATACCTGCTGCATTGCGGCTTCCTACGAAGCCAAGGCATATGGCGTGAAGACGGGCGTCAACGTAGCAGAGGCAAAGCTGCTGTGCCCACACATTGAACTCGTCGAAGCCCGGCCGAAACTCTACGTCGAGTACCACCACCGCATTGTCGAGGCCGTTAACTCCTGTATTCCAGTCACCAGTGTGATGTCGGTGGATGAGATGGCCTGCAAGTTGATGGGGCGGGAGCGTGCCCTTCCCAACGCCACAACTCTCGCTCTCGACATCAAGCAGTCGCTCCGCACCGTGGGAGCAACCCTGCGCTGTTCAGTCGGGCTGGCTCCCAACCGTTACCTGTCGAAGATTGCCTCCGACCTCTGTAAACCAGATGGGCTGACAGCTTTTCTGCTACGCGATCTGCCACAGGCCCTCTACTGCCTGAAACTGTCGGACCTGGTGGGCGTCGGTCGCGCTATGGAGAAGCGAATTCACGGCAGCGGGATCACAACGGTCGAGCAGTTGTGCCAGCTTTCGCCAGAACAGATGCGGCGGATATGGAACAGCGTCCTGGGAGAGCGACTCTGGCACTGGCTGCGCGGAGCCGACTTCCACTCTCCCGAGTTCAAGCGGAAGAGCCTCGGCAAGCAGCATGTTCTTCCGCCGAAATACCGGACGCGTGAACAGGCGTTTTTCGTAGCTCTCAAGCTGTTGCACGTCTCAGCCGCCAACCTGCGAAAGTTGAAGATGTGGGCCGGCGGCATTGGGGCGGTCGTGGAGTTTCTGAAGAAGCGGCCAGCGAGATTCGACGGTGAAGGCGCGGAGGTTCCCGCATGGAAGGCTCACATGCGAATTCATGAGTGCCGGGACACCGTGATTCTCCAGGGGTACCTGACGAAATTGTGGGATTCTTGCCCGGCACAAGAGCCATTGCAGGTCGGAATCTGGCTTTTCAATCTGGTGCCGGATGAACTGCACACGCTCTCACTGTTTGAGGACGACGAAAAGCGACACAGGATCAGCACGGTTGTCGATAAATTGAACCAGCGGTACGGGCAGAACGCCGTTTACTTCGGCGGAATCCACTCAGTGCTCGACTCTGCCCCAACGCGAATCTCGTTCACATCCATTCCTGGTCTGGATGACTTCTGATTTCTGATGAACGAGCTTCCAAGTGTAGTGGTGGCCAAATGACGGCGGGTCGCCAATGCCCTAGCAACCCGCCCGCGCGATTGTCACCCGCGTGGTTATGCTATCCACGCCCAAGAATGAAAGCTGGCGTTCTTTCTAAAGGATTCGTCCATGAGCGGATAATCCCAGGGGTTTGTGAATACTCCATATCCAAGGATCCACTCATCGGCAGCAGTCGCGCATCGCGCCAGGCGATCAGCCTCGGACCCCGTCCACAACAATGCGGCCGACGCCGGGACGATGATTCCGCCCTCTGCGAATGCCCTGATTAGGCGATCACGAATCTCGAGTACCTCGGGGGCACTCTCTAGCTCGCCGGGATTGTGTGCACTTTCTAGTTCGAGGGCCTTGTCTACGACGAGCTTCAGGTTGCCATAGATGGCTGCAACTTGTGGGAATTCAGGCAGCAGCAACCCGAAGGCGCCGCCGATCCCCGCACTTGATGACATCAGCAATTCTCCTTGTATTCCGTGAGCTTCTGGTGCCGCAAAGGCCCGCTGTTTCCCTGTTTGACCGAATCCTTGGCACCTCACCGGAGAGGAACCGAGAGCCCGCCTCTGCCAGCCAAGCGGATCGTCGTGAACCCAGCATATTTTGGGGTCAGAACAGGTATTTCATCGACCAGTTTCAGTACTCGGAGGTCTCTGCGGCACCTCGTCAACAGAGAGTGTATCGCAATTGTTAGATAAGTCCGATTTGTAGTTATTAAACAACAGGCGATGATTCGCTTGAATGGCCAAGCCAAAACCCAACAACGCTAGACGTCCTCGTGGGTCTTGGGGAGCGTATTCGGAAGCTCCGGAAGAAGCGCGGCTGGACGCAGGAGATCATGGCCGAGAAAATCGGTATGGATCGTAGCTTCATTGCAGACCTGGAGCGCGGCAAACGCAATATTACGATCCTGAATCTGGTTGTGCTGGCTCAGGGTTTCGGCACTACGCTATCGCAATTGCTCTCACGCCTCTAGAACAGAGATAGTGCTAGCCGCATTGTCATTTGCCCCTGGCAACTCAGGTTGCCGGATTTCACTAATGGCATCCAGCCTGTACACATCGTTCCATTCTCTATTGCAATTCGTGCAACTCATTGGCTGCCAAGCTGTGCCTGCTTGCACGTCGAACTGCCGCCCTTCGATATTGTTGCTCTCACAAAATGGACAGGCGACACCGCCGCGCTGAATGTAGGGCTTCACCTTGTCCTGCCAGCAGCGGCTGCAGACGGTGCCGTGCTGCTGATGCTTGCTATTGCACTCGCAGGCCTCTGGAATCACCTCCGGATGCTTGCGCGTGTCCAACAGGTCATCGGCAATGTGGCGAAGCAGCTCATAGCAGGCGTCCGGCAGGATCTCCGGGCGCTCGTCTTCGCCAAACTCATTCGCCAGAAGATCGTCAATCTGGTCGAGGATCGCGGAATCAGTAGTGGTGGGTAAGGGCCTGCCTGGGTCGAGATTGACGCTGACGATGCTCGCCCTCGGTCCCAGATTGATGCGTTCGCAGAGAGCGTCGATCTGTTCCACTGTGAGAGGCTTCGTGCCGTCCTCAAAATGGTCAAAGCTCGGTAGGTCTTTCGCCAGGGCGCTCGCCACATCCTTGCTGGTGCGATCGCCCAGTCCAAGATTCGTTAAGGTCAACTGCCAATTGCGTAGAGCGGCCAGCACGGTAGCGCACTCGCGATGATTGAGCCCGCCGGCCAACTTCAATTCGGTTGCGTCATTCAAGATTTCACCTCGGTCGTGTTGTGAAGGGATTCGATCTAATTCTTGCGACTTTCTCCGTCTTTAATGGCCAATTTCCTAATCTTCGTCGGGAAGCATGATCGTTATCACCGGCTCGCCATTGTCGCCCGGCCCGCAGAGCGCTTTCAGAATCACCGTCTCCCGCCTCGTCCGGTTGATCCGCTCGCCGCCCACGCGCACCCAATTGACTACGGTCACGAGAAAGCGAATCTCCTCGCCTCCCCGCTTGGCCGCTAACCGGAGCATGGTGAGCACGTCCCACAGCCTGCCGGAGATGTCCTGACACGGTGGCAGTGGCGTATCCAGCTCCGAAACCGTCTTGGCAAACGCTGCGATGGTCATGGCGACCGGAAATTTGATCCCGGCCTCGGCACAGATGTTGAGTCCAGGCCGAAAGGTGAAGGATGGATCATTCAAGCTAACGAGTACGCCATCCTCGATTGCCTGGGCGCGGGTGTAGGAGGACAATACCTCTCCAAAAACTTCTTCCATGCTCATTTCAAAATCCTCCCGCATGGGCGTAGTGTTCATCCCGCCCATGCGCATGGTTACGCTTCATCATCTGCACGGCATCACGATTTGACGGTTCATCGTCAGATCCATGCCGGTGACTGGCTGGAATTCCGCCGCTGAGTGCTTGTCCTTCAGAATGAGCCGTACGCGGTCGCTCTCCGGAACTGACCGAAGAATGTCGCGGATGAAGTTGGCGTTGAATGCGGTCGTGATTGGTTCCGCCACATACTCCACATCGAGCGTCTCCTCCGTCTCGCCGTTCTCTGTGTTATGAGCAGACAGAACCAGCGAGTTTGCTTCGAAGTGCAGCTTAACGCTCATCACGCGCTCGTCGGCAAACTGGGCAACGCGCTGCAGAGAGTTGCGAAGCGCATTACTGTCGATCACTACCGAAATGGTCTGATCCTTCGGAAGCACGGCCGCATAGTTGGGGAACTGCCCGGTCATCTTGCGCGCGGTCAGCGTTTTGTTCGCAACCCTGAAGAACAGGCTGTTTTCGTCATGCGCGAACGTGACCATGCCGTCCTCGTACGGCGTAAGCAGGGCCATGAGCGTTGCGAGAGCCTTCTTCGGAATCAGCAGCTTTGTGGCGCCGCTGATCCCCGGAAGCGGCTTGTCGATCTTCAAATAGCCAAGCCGGTGCCCATCCGTGGCAACCATCGCCATCCCCTCGGGACAGATTTCGAACTGCGTACCGCCCAAGGTGTAGCGGCTCTCCTGGTCTGAAACCGCGAAGATCGTCTTCTGGATGAGCGCGCTGAACATGGGAATCGGCACATCGAGCCCGGCCTTGGGAAACGCGGGCAGGGCCGGGAAGTTTGACGCTGCCATGCCGATCATCTTCGTCTTGCTGCGACCGGCTTTGATGTTCACCCAGTTGTTCTCGGCCAACGAGAAGAACACGTCGCCCTCGGTGAGCAGCCTGATGTAGTCATGGAGCTTCCTCGCAGGCAGGGTGATGGTGCCGTCTTTGGCAATGGCAGCCGGGCAGGTGGTTCGCAGACTGCAATCCAAGTCGGTAGCAGCAATGTGCAGCGACCCATTGTCAGCCTTGAGCAGGACATTGGTGAGGATGGGAATGGTGGTCTTGCGCTCAGTCGCGGACTGAACGGCAGCGAGTTCACGAAGGATATCCGACTTCTTGACGACGAATTCCATACGAAATGCTCCTGGGTGTGAAAGTGGAAGGGGCTGTGTGGCAATCGGGCAGTGCTTACGCGATTAGCGGAAGTTGCTCAGCAGGCTCGTTGTCTTCCGCTGGTGACGCTGGATTGGGCATCGGAATGACGGTGTCTCGGCGGTACTTGTTTTCGAGTGCGTCCAGCAAGGCGAGTTCGCGCTGTTGAATGGAACTCGCAGCTGCCTCTTTGACCTTCGCTACAAGGTTGAGTCTGGCGGCTTCGCGCTGGACTGCCCTTTCCACGTCGGAAAAGGTGTAGGCGGGATCACCGTGGCACGGCCATTGCATCAGGTGGTTCACAAAGGAGGCAATGCTCTCGGGGCTGTCAAACCACGTTTCGGCAAAGCCATGACGATCGAAGCAGGCTATAAACCCGAAGCACATGGACAGCCGCGTGTAGAGCTTCTCGGTGAACCGTCCGGCCAGGAAGCCGGTCAGGATGAAGTGCAGCAAGGTGTTGCCGAAAACCGCCTTATCGTCAGCGGTACTCCACTTGGTGGGCAGGAAGTCGGAAGCGGTGAAAAACGTATGCATGAGAGATACCTCGGTTGGGTACAGCCCGTGGTGAGATGCGAAAACAACGGGGTGTCTTGGGGCGGGAGAAACCACAAGACACACCCGTTGCCATGAGGTTCATCCGACAGGAAGAACCTCAAACAAGGAACACGCGTGCTCTGCTATGCCGCGAAGAGCGGGAGTTGGCCGCTGTCAATGGGCTCAGACGACCTCTTCCTCCGTTTTGAAATGGCGGACATGGCAAAGCCGATAAAGGACGGCTGCGCGTTGGCTGCAGAAGAAGCGGCCACCACTGAAGGAGCTTCTGATACGGCCATAGCTGCAACCAGCAGTGGTTCTTCTTCGGCGGGCGTTTCCGTAGGATCAGCAGGTAATACAGGAGCGGGTTCCGCAGAGCCGAATTGTGCCTGGCGCTGCTGGTTGACCTGCCGCCAAACGTCGTCGGCAGTTTCTCCAACACCTCCCTGTTCGACCAACTCGCGAGCCATGGCAGACATCATGTCGGTATCTTCTTCAATACCGGCAAGACCTTCGCCGCTGAACTTGCCCTCCATCATCATTGAGACGAGAACCTTCCGGCCCATGAGGCGAATGCAGTTGGACTGCATCGTGTTTGCATAGGAGAAGAATTTCACGCGCACATCGCGCCGCTGGCCGATTCGCCAGGAACGGCGGCTGGCCTGACGCAATGTGTACGTGGAATATCCCGTTTCGTAGAAGTAGATGGTGGGGAAGGACAGCAGGTCGAGACCAGTTTCCACCAGCCGTGGATGACAAATGACCACATCCACGCCCAGCGACAACTGGCGCTCGTACCACGCCTCGCGCTTGTCTGTTGCAACCGAAGGACGAAGCACTGCAACCCGGAATCCGGCGCCGCGCAGTACCGTGTCAAGGCGACCCACCACATCGTGCTTTCCGGTGTAGGTGGCAAAGACCTGACATTTGCGTCCCTGAGCCAGCTCGGCGCGAATGTCATCGATCAGTTCACGTTCTTTCGGATAGATGACTTCGTGATCGAGAGTCGCGGGGTCCGCAACCTTGATGATCGTGTACTCGCGTGCTTTTCGATCCCACATCTTCCGGTAGATCGTCTCGAAGCCGAAGGGGTGGTCGGGGTAGCAGAGCAGCGTATTCAACATTATGGACCGCAGGCCCTTGTCCTTCGGGTACTGGTTGATGGTCTTCTTGATCTGCTCGGCGAGATCATCGTAAGCGTCCCTCAATGTGTGGTTAGCATGCACCTCGATAACGGTCTCGGTATAAGGTGGGAGCGCCTCTGCGATGTCTTCCAGGGAAACAAAGGCTGTGGAGTCCATCAGGTGATTGCCAAACAACATCGGCGAGCACCCAGGGCGGCGAAGAATCTGAATCGACTTCTTGGGATTGCGGGAGCAGGCGTTTTCGCTCTCCGTGATTCTTTCCACGGTCTCGATCACCCCATACTTACGCTGAAAGATCTCACGTCCTGCACCACCCCATTCGAAGCCCTCGCGGACCATCTGCGGAGCATCGATGCGGTACAGTACGTTGTAAAGGTCGTCGGCGTAACCGCCCATCATGGTGCCAGTGAGCGTGATGACCTTCTTGGCGATGCGGGCCAATACGGCCAAGCCGTTGCCCTGAGCGGTATCGCCGGCGAGCTGGTGCACCTCGTCGGCGATGGAGAAGTCGAACCAGTCCAGCATGTACCGGCCCATATAATCCATGGGAGCCATGCGCTGAATACGTGCGCGATCGGCGGACCAGAGAGGCGAATACAGTTTTGTCCCGCCTTTGCTGAGTTCTACCGTTTCCGAGTATTTCCGGCGCTCGTCAAAGTCGTCTTCGGTGAGCACGCCGTTGTTCGCCTTCGCCACAGGTTGGAACGTGTCGATGTTGACGACACTGCCCGCGTGCTCCCTGCTGCTTCGCCCAGCTTTGCCGTAAACGTGTTTCCAGTAGTAGCCGAGCTTGCCCTTCTCTTTTCCCACGATGAAGTAGGTCGGATAGGGATGCTGCTGGAGCCAGGAACTGCGGCCCATGGCCCGCAGTTCCGGAAGAGAGGTCGCGAGGCCGCGGCGACGCATGACGCCATTGGTGTACTGAATCTCCACCACGCCGTGAGGTTTCTTTGGGTCGCCGCCGTTGCGCAGATCCTCAATGATGTAGGTTCTCGCGTGAGGTACCGCGATCAGGATTTCGCGCGCCCATTTTTCAGTGAGGTGCGGCGGGCACATCACGATCGTGGAGAATGGCTTGGAGTGAGCGGCCACGTATGCCACGCCGGCTCCGGCCATGTAAGTCTTCCCTGTCCCACATTCGCCCACAATCTTGACCGCATCGTGATCTGCGAGGTACTTCACGCACCCCATGATGGCCAGTTCCTGTGCAGGCAGAGGTTTACGCATCAAGCGCAACAGCTCCGGTGCGGAAAGGTCGCCAGGTGCATGCAGTGGTGGGTACATTTCGACGATTCTGCGGCCGAGTGAACGCCCATTGACCCTCAAATAATCGTATAAAGTTTTCATTTCCATGGCAGATCTCGCTCTGTGGTGAGAGTGGTGGAACAGATTGCCGTCCCACCTGTCGTTCAGTATTTCGTTCGTCGGTTTATGGGGTTATCGTCTGAATGAGTTGAATATCGGAATGTGGATTTTCAACGTCGGTTATTGCCACGCGCGCACCGGAGACCTGGCGCGCGATGGTTGGAGCTCTTGCAGTGGAGAGCTGCAAGAAGAGTCAGACCGCTAAGGAAGCAGCTTGGAAGTAGTCACGAACGGTGAAATCCGGCCATGGGACGGGGCCATTCGTATCAGGGAAAGAAAGGTCCGTACTCCGGACGCCTCGACTGAGAGTATTGAGCAGCTCGTCGCGGGTCACCCGGATGCTATACGGATTGCAGCCGAAGCCGGTCAGTGGAGCGATGCGGTGCTGCAAATCCAACTGGTCGATGACCCAGTAACCCCACTCCGGTCGTGCTGGCAATCCCATCACCGAGGCCATCAATGCCCAGGCCACTTGCGGGGAGTAGTTCAAGAGGTATGTGCTCCCATCGATGCCGTTCTGACGAAGGGTCTGAGAGACAACGACCAGGTGTCGGACGGGATGACTCATTCCGGGAATCAGGATCGTGCCGCGCATGTTCGCAGCGTTCTCTCCCATGCGCACACAGAGACTGATCTCGTCATCATTGTTGGTGTATTTCAGCGCGAAGGCCGAATTTGCCGCGACCGCGGCGGAGATGGCCGCAATTTCGGTGTCGCCACCAAAAACGGAAAGGAGAAGACCTTGCTCCTCCTCGCCCATATAGCAATCGCAGTGTACGTGGAGCGTGGTGCTGATTTTGTCTGTGGACTGGCGGAACTCAAGCTGCCCAAGGCGAAGGTGTGCGTTTTCCAATGGTTGTCTCCCAAGCGGCGGCGGCGACGCCCGGGAGGTGCTGGCTATGCAGCTTCCTTGTCCGCGGCGGCGTCAGTTAAAGGTGGCTTTTCTCCGAGGACTTGGGTACGGCCGTCCTCATACAACAGGGTCACATCGTTACTAAACCGCTCCGTGTGCCGTTTTACGAAGACGTTTTCTCCAGTCTCCTCGTTCGTCTCGATCTCCTCGGTGGTGGTGACGCTCTTTGCGGAACGCCAACGCGCTAGATGGCGATCTGAGCCCTCTCCGAAGACGCCGTTTAAGAGCCCAGCAGTACACAGAAGGCCCACATGTCCGGCATGGAGAGGTGTCAAGGGCCGCCCCTTGCTCACGGTTGGAGACGGAAGGAAAAACTGCTGCACGGCCTGTTGATAGGCATAGGAGCGCGGCAGCATATCCTCGATGGCGTCCAGCGGCAGGCCGGAATAGGTTAGAGTCGTGCCCGGCGTGGACGGTACTGAATACGGGCTCTCATCGCCTACCAGCGTCGGCATATCGATGTAGCCTTTGAAGTAGTTGATAAGCGCCTGCTTGGAGCTGCGAACGGTCGAGCCGGTCACACGTTTCCGGGTGGCAAAGACCACAATCTGCCCAAAGCGCTGCGATTCAGCATCAGCGAGCAGATACGGCCTGACGTCTGTGAAGTGCGCCGACAATACATCGACACACGTTCCGAAACGTTCAAACGGAATGACGAGCACGAGCACGCCGCCGATGCGCAGCCAGCGGAAGGTGTGATCGAGGAAAAGCTCTTCCATGCGACGGTTCGAGAGAGTGCCTATTTCGGAGTCGTACGGCGGATTGAGATAGAGCAGGGAGAAACGCTCAACCTTGCTGTGAGTATCGAACGTGCTGCCTTGGATGGTGGTGATTCCCATGGCGGCGGCTGTCGCAGCACGCGCGGCATCCAGCTCGATGCCGTACAGACGGCAGTTGCCGCCCTTGGTGATCTGCTGCAACGCGGCGCCGGTGCCGACGCAAGGATCAATCACGCTCGCAGGCTCAGCGCCGAACAGAAGAAGGTTGCGGATTTTGTCGCCCTCGGAGGGCGGAAGCGGGTAGTAGCCGAGCTTGAGCCGGCCGGCAAGGCGCATAGATTTGCTCCGATTTGTCTGTTTTTGGTAGGTAGGAGGAGGGGGATGTGTGCGCGCTACGCGGCCTGCACGTCGTACAAAGGAATTGGATCGGTGCCGCCGGTGAAGTCGGCAAACGCTGGATCGTCGGAGTGTAACCGATTGCCTCCGGACTGCCATGAACTGTTGCGCGCGGCTGGCCTGAGAGGTTCGGCGTGCACATGAGGTCTTCCGTCAATGTCAGCGTAGGAAACCACGCGAAACATCGTCGCGGTGGCAACCGCGGTCAACGCTGGAGGCGTCGCGTAGTGAGGATTCAGGAGTAGCCCTGTGCGCCGCCGGAAGACATGTTCAGGGTCCACCAGCGGGCTGCAGAGGACAGAGGCGGAAACAAAAAGTGGGAGCATGGCGATACCTTTCAATCAATGCGTGTCCTCGTGGAAAAATTGGGATGAAGTACTGCGGTTTTTTTGCGCGTGCGCTCCAAGAGTCTGAGGAGAGATTGGCTCGGTCAACAAACTTGCCAACAATGTTGAGTTTGCAAGGAAAAGATGGTATTTTTTCTTGCAGATACAGCAAGGAATACATGGCGCAAACATCTGAAATTAGGATTCTAAAACGTATTCGTGGAACGGGAAGTGGGTGGGCATTCTCCCCTCGCGATTTCCTGGACATTGGCGAGCGGGCAACAATCGATTCTGCCCTGCACCGGCTCGCTCAGAAAGGGCAGGTGCGGCGCGTTATTCGTGGGGTCTACGACTATCCGCGCTTCAGCGAGCTTCTGGAGCAAGAATTAAGCCCGGACATCGACCAGGTTGCGCGCGCACTGGCGCGCAAGTTTCGCTGGCGGATTCAACCGAGTGGGGCAACAGCACTGAATCTGCTTGGACTATCAACTCAGGTTCCAGCGCGTGCAGTCTATTTGTCCGATGGCCCAACCAGGGGCTACAAGATCGGTAGTACCAGCCTTGTTTTTGAACACACTGCTCTGAAGGAGGCCGGTTTCAAACTGAGAGAGAGCGGATTGATTGTTCAGGCTCTCAGGTCTCTCGGGCAGGACAGAATTACGCCCGAAATCATTTCAAAAATCCGAGCATGGCTGCCAGTCTCTC
This sequence comes from uncultured Acidobacteriota bacterium, assembly GCA_963787715.1. Taxonomy (GTDB): domain Bacteria; phylum Acidobacteriota; class Terriglobia; order Terriglobales; family Acidobacteriaceae; genus TOLSYN. Next base: position 1,019,677 of record CAWBEC010000002.1, read on the forward strand.
TCCGGCCGAAAATCCTCGTTGATACGAAGACGGCTACGACGTGGGCATACGCTGTGATTCAGCAGATCGTGCAGGAGGAGCCGCATGGATAAGATCGCAATGGGAGGAGCCCCCAACCGGCGAGATCTGTTCAGTGAGTTGGCGAGCAAACTGGGAATGACCCCAGTCATTGTCGAGAAGGATTTCTGGGTTTGCTGGATTCTGAAGCGGCTCTTTGCAGATCCTCAACTCAAAGACCAAATGGTGTTCAAAGGCGGCACGTCTCTCTCGAAAGTTTACGGACTAATCGACCGCTTCTCTGAAGACATTGATCTGGTTCTCGACTGGCGACTTCTTGGCTATGGCCCACCCAACGGTGACGACCCTTACCGGGAGCTTTCGTCCAAGACGCAACGAAGTCGCTACAACCAGGAGATGAACTCACGAGCCGCGGAGTACATCCGAGAAACACTTCTCCCGCAGCTCAACCTGCTGTTTGCCACCGCTCTTGGTGTAACCGTTTCCGTTGATGCGTCCGACCAGCATACGCTGAACATCGGTTATCCAGCCAGCTTTGCGGCTACGTACATCCGTCCAGAGGTTCGGCTTGAAATTGGGCCACTGTCATCCTGGGTGCCATCTGGGCAACAGACAATTCAGCCCTATGCCGCTGAAGTGTTTCCCAACGCGTTCGAAGAAACGACCTGCGCAGTCGTGGCCATTCGTGCGGAGAGGACGTTCTGGGAGAAAGCCACGATCCTCCATCAGGAAGCGCATCGTCCGGGCATCATTCCAGCACGTCACTCGCGACATTACTACGACGTCTACAAAATGGCGCGAAGCCAGGTGAAGAACCAAGCATTCACTGACCTCGGAATGCTCAAGGATGTCGTCCAGTTCAAGGAACTCTTCTACTATTCTTCGTGGGCGCGCTATGACCTCGCTCAACCTGGATCGTTCCGTCTGAATCCTCCGCAAAGCCATATACCCGCACTTCTTCGTGACTACAAGGAAATGCGGGACATGTTCTATCGAGAACCACCAGACTTTTCGGCAATTCTGAAAGCGCTGGCACTGCTTGAGAAAGAAATCAACAATTTGTAATGAGCTCCGCAGTCCTTGCGAATGTGCAACACGCTGGTTGAGCTACGCGATAATGCGCAACGCTAAGGACTGGGAGAGATCCGCGATTTCATGCTTCGACGGTGCGGGGGGAACGAGGGCGGATACCGCATTGGTCAAAGCCGGTTCCGCTGGCCTCGGCATGCACATGGAAGGAGAGGGTGGCTCCGGACGCGGATCGTCGGGAGAAGGAAACTGCAGCAGTATGCACATTGAGGTGTACCTCAAGAGTCGAGTAGGTTCGTGTAATGCAGAGGTGGTGAAGTGAACAGGAGCGTCGTCGCGCGGCGCTCCTGCGAACAAATCAGGCCGCAGCCGTACCGTGCTGCCGTTCCTGCTCAGCCTGGTAGATGGTGGTGACTGTGCGACTCACAGCCTTCAGATCTCCGAAAGATTGAAGATCGGACAGAGTCCGTGCCGAGTGCGAGTGCAGGATGCTGGGCAAGGTGTTGTCGTTGGGCAGCATGGGCTCCATGTTGTTGATTCCGTCCATCAGGTCCACGGCCCTGTCCAGGTTGAAAAACACATCATTAATTAGGCTTCCCTTCATGCGCCCATTCGCGTGCAGTTCCGAAACGCCAGTGACCACCGACGTGATCAGGGGCTTGGAAAGCTGGTCGAGGTAGCTGGCGAGGCGTTGCTTCACTTCCGGGGTTCGCAACACCGCGAGCTGGGTTTCGATGACGTCGGCACCCGCCGCTTGTTGAGCGGCCTGTGCGGGCGGCGCAAAACCAGAAACATGCGTTGTTGTCGCCGCCGCGGGTGCAGCCTGCGCCGACAATGCTGCGGCGCGTGCAGGTTGATTGCCGCTGCGAGTCGGAGCAGCCGTCGACGGGGCGGCAGGCTTTCGCGATGATTTAGCAGTTCGTGAACGTGCTTCCTGTGCCTCTGCGAGTTCGGAAGGGTGGATCGCAGAATCTGGCAGCACCGAGAAGTGCGGGCGTTTGAAATAACCTTTCGCATTCACCGGAACCTTGCAACTCCAGCCTTCCAGTTCCCGAAGATATCGGCCAAGACCGAACTCGGCGCAGGCGCGGCGGAAAGCCTGGGCTTGTGCGCGCGTGGTGCCATTCTCGTCGTCAGCCCATCCCTCACCAGTACTCGACCTGGTCCCGAAACCCTCGAGGGTGATGGTGCTTGTGACGAGGATCTTGCCGGTTGTGATCATCGCGTACGCCTTATTGATCTTCTTCGAGCGCTGAATGTTGCTCACCGTCGTCATCGAGAAGGATTGGGTCCATCCTCCTGGGCCGAACAAGATGTCGAGACGCCTCATGTATGCGGCACGGTAGGCATAAGGAATGATGCGGGCTTCGCCTTCTGTTTTCTCGCCATCCCCGAGAACGCGCCAAGTGATCTCGGCGGCACGGAATGGGAGCTCCAGAAGAGTTTTGATTTCGTCAGTGGTGCGCTTTTGAGTGGGAGTGTTTTCAGAAGACATGCAGTTCTTCTCTTTTCAGGATTCGAGTTATAGAAAAGCCCCCAACACAACAGGCGTGCTGGGGGCGGTAAACGCGGTGAGGCAATTCAACCAACGCGCTCAGAACGGAAATGGGTCTTCGCCGGCTCCAGCACTAACAAAATCGGGCTCGTCGCCTGAGAAGCTCTGATCGATGCCAGTCTCACACGAGGAGCCGCTGCTGCCTTCACTGCGCTCGCCGCCGAGCAGAACCAGATCGGTGGCGCTGACATAGGTCTGATAGCGCTTCTGGCCGCTCTGCTTGTCGTCCCAGCTTTGGGTGCGCAGGCTGCCCTCGACGTAGACGGCGCGGCCTTTCTTCAGGTACTCGCTGGCGATCTCAGCCAGGCGCGCCCAGCAGGTGATGTTGTGCCACTCGGTGCGCTCCTGCCAGTTGCCGTCCTTGTCTTTGTAGCGGTCGTTGGTCGCCAGGGTGAAATTGGCCACGGCGGTGCCGGCGCCGGTGTGTTTCAGCTGCGGGTCCCTGCCAAGGTGGCCCATTAATGTCACGCGGTTCACGCTCTTTGCCATGATGAGAAGTGTCCTTGCTGCCGTCCATAGGGCGGCTGGTTTGATGGTGGAGTTGGTGGGTCGCCGTATTCGGGCAAAGAAATAGCCGCGCTTTTGAAGGCGCGGCCAGGGGAAATCTAATGACGAAGGCGGGCGACTACTGGATGACGATGTTGTTGGACCGGTTCCACATCTCCGTGAACTTCTTTTCGAACGCCTGAATTTCATCGGCATCGGAGGACAGGACAACACTGTTGTCTTGGTGCTTAGCGGCGGCTGAGAGATTGCTGCTGCCATCCCGCAATAAGCCCTCGGTTGACCATGCCTTCAGGTGCATGAGCGCGCGCGATCCCTTGACCCGGATCTGTATGTTGCGATTCCCGGCAAACATCGTGGTCATATACGGGTTTCGTTTCTTCTCGTCCTGAAACTGCTCCTGGTCACGATAGATCCGAACCTTTACGCCACGGTTGGCGGCGGCGAGCAGAGCCTCGGCGGTAGGCTTATCGGTAAAACTATAGAAGGCCGCGTCTATGTGTCCCCGCGCTTTGGTGAGTAGTGGCACATCCACCCGTTCCGGATTTACCTCAGGGGTGTAGTAGAGAGCGTGATGACCTGTGGACAGGGTAGGCGTGGGCGCCGATCCCGCCGCCGGCGACTGCCGCGCGGCGCCGAGATGCCCCAACATGGCGATGGGCCTCACGGCTGCCGGGAGCTGATCTTGATGACGAAAACCCCAAGCAACTCCGGTCACCAGAAGCGCGAGGAAAAGATAGCGAAAGAGCTTCAAGGTGTTACCTCCTGCAGTGCAGGTACTTCTGATTTGTCTGCCACGGCCTCCGGGGGTTTCGGGAGAGCGGCATCGGTCGCCCCCTGCCGTGCGAGCCGTTGCTTCGCCCTCCGGCGTTCACGCTTCTTCTTGTTCTTCCCCGCTTGCGCTGTCGGCAACATCTCGGCGGGAACATTCCGTGGAACTGTAGCACGTTGATTTGGCTGATGAATTCTTGGGACGCTCAATTCTTCGGAAAGCTTTACCGGTTTGAGCGCAAGGAAGTGGGTCTTGCGGCAGCCGACACAACAGACAGCGTCGGTGATGGCACCGACCGCTTCGTGCAAGGCGGGCGGTAAGAGCAATGGATCGCCGGTGCGCCGGTGAAACGCTGGGATGTGGGCTCCAACCTGAGCCGTCTTCCCCTCCTGCCACAATCGCTGCGGTAGAACGCCCCGGTTGGCGGAGAAGAGCAACTTCTGACGGTGCGCCGGGAGCACGTCGGGGCCTCGGGAGGTGGTAAGCCAATGCAGAAAGATGTTGAGGGTGTACGTCGTCTCGTATCGAAGCATCTCGATTGAGACAAGGGACGCGGCTGATACGTTGGCGTGAACCGTATTTGGCATTGCCAACGTGACCGGTCTGGCAAAGAACGTTGGATCCCCGGCCAGGGGCAAGAAACCACAATAGTGCCCGATGCTGGCAGCTGCTCCGCCTGACTCCTCAGCGCACAACACGAAGCGCCGATGGGTCGAGGAGAAGTCTACTTTCATGCGCACGCGCGCTACGATGCCCGCGGTGCGCAGTTCCTCCCATTCAGAGTGGTTGATTTGCAAGGCAAAGCCGCGAACGAGCGGGAGCTTTACCGGTTGTGAGCCTGAATGAGAGGAACCAGTCGCCATTTGCGACACCTCCTAATGCTTTTTGAAGTGCGGAGAACGCGGGTGCCCGAAGGCGTTTCGAATGTCGTCCGTTGAGCAGCCCGCATGGCAGTGGTAGTAGCCGTGTCGGGGACCGTGCGGTTTGCCAACGCCGAGGTTGTCTTTGCTTGTGTCGTTACCAGCCAGGCAACAGGACGGGCACTGCACAAAATAGTCCTTGCCACCAATTGGGCGCTTGTTCGCCAAGGATACGTGTTCGTAAATATCGAAAGGCTTCTTCGCTCTGCTCCCGTTTCCGGTAAAGCTACGCGCGCTTGATGCAGGCGGCGGATCGTCGGCCGTCTCCCATTGTGGCGGAGGCGCCAGGTGGTGCGTCAGATCATTCAGTTGCTCGGCTGTCAGTTTTGGCAGCGCACAGAGCGCATCGATTTGAGCCTGGAGTGTCAGCTGTCCAATATCTACAAACCAGTAGCGGTTGTCGTTCTTCCGATGGATGCCAAGCGGCGCACGAATACCATTGCCGAGCGCTCCTGGTGCAAGCGAGTCCTGCTTCGGGAAAATCTCTATTCCCTCTTCAGAGAACCCTGATCCCTTGATGGGTACGCCTAGCCGAAGTGCGAGGTTGTAGACGAAAAGGCGGCACTGTCTGGCTGGCAGCGGATCTTCGCAGAAGATCCACAGGTGCCCGCCTCGCCGGGAATATTCCTGAACAGCGAAGACGTTTTCCAGCAGCAGTTCTTTTCGCAGCTTTGCCAAGTCTCTTTTCGCTTGCTCCGTTTCGTAGTCCGCGTCAATTGCCACCCATTTGCAGCACTGGGTTTCTGGATTGATCGCATACAGATTCACGGTTACCTGCCCTGCGAGGTGCTGCTCGATTGTCTTCTCCGTGAGACTGCGGTACGGGCTGGGGAGTCTGCGTTCCTTCACGAGTTCAAGGTATATCTCGTTTGTCCGATCAGTGTGGGGCAAACTGCCCCACTTCTGGCCGGGCATCTCCATTGCAGCTCTCCGCCCGGCGAGAGTTTTGAGTTCCGGGTGCTTGGGCCGATGGTATCGATGGTCCCCGTAAGGAGACTGTTCGCAGTAGGACAGCCGGTTCACGAAGAGCTTCATGTATGTCCTTGCCAATCCGGGGGCGACCGGAAGGAGCCGCGGGGTGGCGGCTGTCGGTTCCCATCCAGATGTGAGCGTCGTGCGCGTGGACATCGATTGTCCTCCTTTCGGCCTGGATTATATATATATCATAGTTTTACTATTATTACTATATTTTTTGCTGTGCTTGGCGTGTGGCTGGTAGGGTGGGCCGCAGCCCACTCGCAATACGCGCGTGATGCTGTCTATCTCGTCTATGGCGGCGAGAGTGGTGGCGCGTGGCGGGACAGGCGCCCGGAGCGAGCGCGAGGTCGAGCGAGAAGGCCTCGACCAGGACATCAAACTCCTCGGCCTCAAAATCATCATCTCGTCCAGCCCAATCAAGCATGAAAAACGCCCGTCGAACCGAACTGTAGAAGTAGATCGCTCCCGAATGAGCTTGTCCGGGGATGCAGGTAATAAATAGCAGGCCGGTGGGAAGTTCCCGGAGGCGGCAGACGAGTGCGCCGTCGGAAGAGGCCAAGAATGCCTTCAGCGCCTCCCATCGGGACGAAACGCAGGTGATGCCAATGAGGGACGTGGACGCGTAGAGATAGCCAAATGTCGGTGAGGGAACGGTCGAAGTGGACACAGTAGAGCCTCCGCGTCGTGAAGGACGCAAGCAAAAGCCCCGGAGCACGGGGCTGAGTGCAAAACGAATCCCCCTGCAACCGATGCAGGGGGAACTGGTGAACGGATTCGGAACTGGTTTAAATTAGGTCTGCTTCCGAAGCCATATAGGCCTCTCCAACGGATATGTCAGGGACGCCGGAATGAACAACAAAAGCCTTGAACAATGAACCACTACTGGTGCTGCTGCGGAAGCCGCGCAAGATGAACCAAATGACCAAGATAATACCGACAGCCGGCGCAAGCGTGTTGAGAAGCCAGCCTGCGGCTGCGATCGCGGCGAGAATCGATCCGAGGAGCAGGAAGCTGCGGAAATTAGTGAATGCAAAGTAGATGAGCACGCAGGTAAGAATTACCGCTGCGGGGATGAGCAAATAGATGATGGTGGGCATTCCGTAAAAGCCATACCTGTGGAACGCCCAGCTGTCCGCGCCGATTGCGCCGAGGACTGCTCCCGTAATCAGGAATCCACGGAAAGCGACTAAAGTTAGGCAAACGATAAGGCAGGCAAGGACCAGGGCTGCTGGGAGGAGGAACTGAATGATGTTGGGCATTCCGTGAAATCCTTTCTACAGAAGATTTGGGAGCAGGACGCGACGCAATGCACGCCATTCCGAGGAGCCCATGACTCTGCTGCAATTGGGCTTTCCTGGAATCCTTCTCAACGGCTACGAACTGCCCGCGGCACTAATCGCCAGGTATCAGGTTCGTATCGATGTTAGGACGAACGATAACTTTGTGCTACAAGGTCATACTCGCGGAGTCGTTCCAGTTTCAATCTCTTCCGCCTGCGTCGCAATTGCACGAAGCATGCCGGCAAAAATCCAGCGATGAGCGGGATACAGCGCATACCAGTAGACAAGACCGCCCAAACCCGCAGGGTCGAAGATGGCCGTCTGCCGAATATTGGATTTGTGAAAGTCTGGCCCAGCGTCGGTCGGCTCAACTTCAAATTGGAGCCAAGCGCGTCCGGGCATCTTCATTTCGGCAACCAGACTTAGACGGTGATCGGGCTCGAAGACTTCCACCCGCCAGAAATCCAGCGCATCGCCAACCGTTAGAGTCTCGGGGTTGCGACGCCCCCGGCGCATTCCAACGCCGCCGGCCAGGATATCCAGAAAACCGCGTAACCGCCACAGAACAGTGGCAAAATACCAGCCGTTCGAGCCCCCAATGCGTCGAATGGGCGCGAAGGCTGCTGCCGGTGAAGCCGAGACGCGCAGCGTGCGGGAGTCTACAAGCCTGGTTCCGAAATGCACACCACCCCATGCCGACGTTCTTCCAGCCGATGAAAGAGCATCGGACCAGCGTGTCTCAGCAAATTCACGGTCTTCATTCAGCAAGGCTCTTTCGATGGCTTTTCTCAAACCCATGGGCTTGATATCAAAGACTCCGAGCGCCGATGTGTTCCGCACCAGCGTCGGATTGCGCAGGCTGTCGATCAGCTTGCGGCCCACGCGCGCATAAATGGGGGTCACCAGCCCCAGCCACAAACTGGAGAGGCGCGGGGTCAGGATAGGAACTGAAATCATAATGCGTCGCAGTCCGCACTGCCTCGCATACTCGTGCATGATGTCTCCATAGGAAACCTGGTCAGCACCGCCAATTTCAAATACCCGATTTCCCTCCGACGGCAAATCCAGAGCCTGCACCAGATATTGCACCAGATCCTCGATGGCAATGGGTTGTGCTTTGACGGATACCCAGCGGGGACAGATCATCACCGGCAGACGCTGCACCAATGCGCGAATCATCTCAAAGGAAAGGCTGCCCGATCCGATTACGATGGAAGCTCGAAATTCGATGACCTCTATACCCGAATGCCGGAGGAGCTCGCCTACCTCGTGGCGACTACGCAGGTGTGGAGACAGTGACGAATCTGCTTCACCCAACCCACCCAGGTAGATAATCCGCCGAACCCCGGCCTCCTTGGCTGCTTCGGCGAAGTTCCGGGCAGCAATGCGGTCTTGTTCCTCGAATTCCCCAGCCGAGCCCATGGAATGGACTAGGTAATATGCCGTTTGGACATCGGCCATGGCCAGTCGCAGTGTGTCGCGGTCCAGACAGTCGCCGGCCACGACCTCGGTTCCCGGACGCGCTCGAGCTTGCAGAACCTCTGGGCGCCGGGCAAGACAGCGAACTAGCCGCCCGCCAGCCTCCAAGGCTGATAGGAGCCTGCCTCCAACGTATCCGGTGCCGCCGGTCAGTAGGATCAGAGCCGAGTCGTCAGAGTGCTTGAGTATTTCCATAACCGCTCCGGGGTTGGAACGCTGAGTGCTCTTTGAATATGGCGGAAATTTGCTTGGCGCGGTAGTCGAAGATTCGCTCAACGTCGCGCCGCACCACCCATCCGGCAAAAAAATCTCCCACGGCTCCCATCGGCACCTCGTAGTGCACGGTGTCGCCTATCAGAGTGCCGCCATCACGCGGCTCGAAGGTGTGGATGTGATGCCAGTGCTGGTAAGGGCCCTTCAATTGAACATCGACAAACCGCGTGGGCGGGAACCATTCTTCAATGCGGCTCGTCCACTTCATCGGAATGCCGTACCATGCGAGTCTGTAATGAATCAGCGCGCCAGTGCTGAGTACGAGTTCACTTTGTCCTAGGATACTGAAGCGAAGCCACGGCGGTGTAATCCTATCCAGATTGCCAGCGTCGCTGAAAAACGAGAATACAGCCGGCAGCGAAGTCGAAACCAACTGTTCACGATGAATCGTCGACATCGAAGCTTCCCGCAGCATCGTCATTTCATCTTCCTCTTGTGCTTTTCAGCGCTGCCAAGGCGCGTTCTCGTGCTTCGTCGTGAGCGATGATCGGAAGAGGATAATCTCGTCCCAGCCTCAAGCCCGCCTCTGCCAGCTTCGACGCCGGTGCCTTCCATGGCTTGTGGATCCATCGGTCCGGCAGACTCGCCAACTCGGGCACCCAGCGACGGACGTACTCGCCAGCAGCATCGAACTTCTCTCCCTGAATAACCGGACTGAAGATTCTAAAATAGGGAGCCGCATCGGCGCCGCAACCTGCCACCCATTGCCATCCCAGGCTGTTGTTGGCCAAGTCGGCATCCACCAGCGTCTCCCAGAACCAGGCAGCGCCTTGCTGCCAGCCGATCAGCAGGTGCTTCACGAGAAATGAGGCCACCACCATCCGCACTCGATTGTGCATCCACCCCGTCTGACGCAACTCGCGCATTCCGGCATCGACCAGCGGGTAACCTGTCTTGCCTCGCTGCCATGCCCGCAAGGCTTTCGCATCGGTCATCCAAGGGAAGTTCGCAAACTCCGGTCGAAGACACTGCTTAGCGGACTCCGGAAAATGATAGAGCAGATGGTACGCAAACTCGCGCCAGCCAAGTTGCCGCAGGTAGGCATCGCACGCAGTTTGATCACCGACCACTCCATCATTCGCCACATTCTGGATCGTGCGCCAAACCTCGGCGGGACTGATCTCCCCGAAGTGCAGGTGCGGCGAGAGACGCGAGGTGCCGACAACGCCCGGCCTGTCGCGCCCTGTCGAATAATCCTGCAAGGCTGCTTTCACAAAGCGCTTCAACCGCTTTTTCGCTCCGCGTTCGCCGGGCTGCCAGCTTTCGCCAAGCACGCACGCCCATTCGCCTTTAGGCTCCAATTCGAGCTCTGCAAGCGCCAGCGATTGTGGCCAATTACAGGGCGCGCGCAGCTTCTCTGGCGCGTTCTGGCTAGGCAATGCCACAGACTGAATAAGGCAGGCTCTCCAGAACGCCGTGAACACGCGATACGGCTCTCCCCGGCCATTGCGAATCGTTCCGGGCTCAAACAGCAGGTTGCCGTCGAAGTTCACGGCATCGATCCCGCGCCCTCCAAGTTGCGACTTCAGCCTTCGATCCCGCGCAATCGCTACTGGCTCGTAACGGCGATTCCAGAACACTACCGAAGCGCCAGATTCCGCCAGGAGATCATTCAAGGCCACGCCTGCCGGCCCCCGGCGAATGATCAGGCGCGATCCGCGCTTTTCCAGATCGGCGCCGAGAGCGGCAAGCGAACGGTGCAGCCACCATTGCGAGGCTGCACCCGGCCGCCAACGGCCTTCTTCTTTCGGCGCCCAGATAAATACTGGAATTACCGAGGCGCCCCGTTCAACGGCAGCGTTTAAGGCGGGGTTGTCCGCGACCCGTAGATCATGCTGGAACCAAACCAAAGCTGGAGCTTCGCTCATGCTGGTGGCCTCGCAGATTCCAACGACATGGCCACTCCCCAACGCCCATCTCGAATCCTTACTTGGCGACCATCGCTCAGCTTCTCAATAGATTAGATTCTAGAGATGGGCGTCGCAAAAGGCTCCGTCGAAAGACTGTGACCGTCGTTCCTGGTTTGCCTGACCGCCTACGGAAAGAAATAGGTCTTTCACCCAGACATTGGACGGCGGTGCGAATCTGCGGGTGATTCGGCCACAATTCGATGTGGAAGGTTGGGTACCGTTCGACGCGGCCTGAAATCTGAATCTGAGAATCCAGCCGTTCAGTTGACGTCCCGGGGCTCTCGTATTGGTCCCGAGAAACGCCATCTCAACTGAGATATGGCCCGAAGTCGGTATAGAGGAAGCCCAGGCTGGAGGCCGGACGGCCCGTTGAGAAATGCGTTCAGTTTTCTCCGCAACCGCCGTCTTGCCTCCTACCTTTTCGGCAAGATACTTCCGACACCGCGCAGGTTTCCATCGCCCTCACGGCTGCCGCAGCCAAGCATGCTCCACCCGGTTTTGTGATCGATGCTGCTGATCGGCCGGGTGGGCGGTTGGGATGACCGTCTCCAGAGGATCGTGTCGCGCCGCTCTTCGCTTTGCCATCATTCACCCCTGAGTTCCTCTGCCGTTCGCACCTGAGTCTGGACACCATCAGGGTCTGTAAGAAGTCCGAGGGCAAGGAGTCTCTTCGTCGTCTTGCGTCCAACACCCCGAATGCCTAACGCTTTCAACACGGTCATGGGCTGCTCTGCTACGAGTCTGTCACACGCCGCGCGTGAAAGACCAGGTTGACCCCGCAAGGCGTTCGCACTGATTGGTCCACCTGATTTCATCGCTATCCTTCAGCTTCGGACACGCTCGGCAGATTGTAGCGCGCGTTGCATCCGGCACAACATGAAATGTGCGGGAAGGGCTGTGCTTGTGGCGCTCAGTGGGGCAGTCTCTTAGGCGGCCTGCGCTTCCACGGTGAGCCGGTCTCGTACCGATATTAAGATCTCTCCAAGGTGGTTGCTGCCCGGCACAAGGCAGGCATCTTTCTGTCCGTATTTGCCCGGTCGAACGTTGCAGATGCAACGTCCCCAGAATTGTTCGTGCCAGTTGTTCTCCGCCACTATCAGTTCGTGGCGGGTAGCCAGGAGCAGTGAACGGAGATTCGGGGAGCGGCAGAATTTGTCAAGAGTGATCTGCCGGGCGAGGTCAAGCGACAGCTCTGGTGTCCAATCGCGGCGCTTCTGGAGTCTCTTGGAAAGTTCGCGAGCCCGCCAAATAGGAAGGGCTGGATTACGAAACATTGACCGGAAATAGGGATCATCGTACTGCGAGGCCAGAAATGCCGCCTCCGCCGAGTTGTAAATTACGCCGTCGTATTCTGCCAGGCAGTAGTACGCGGGATCGAGGAATTCGTACTGCCCTTTAAATTGGGTGATCAATGAAAGCCTCCGAAGGTTGTGCGCTGGCGGCTGTCCAGTTCTTGGGCCGGCCGCCAACGTGCGTGGGCCTGAATGTTCGTATTGGTGTGCGAGGAGAGTGAGGTTCGGCGCTGAATTGGTGAAGCTGTGAAGGCAATAGCCGGAAACGAGGTCGAGCGGAGCATCACGAAATGCGCGACCGAGTCGGCATTTCCACTTCCCTTCGCGCGTTTACGCTGAGTCGTTAGTCAGAGCAACTGAGATTGCGAGGACGGCCAATCCGATCGTGAGCAGCCAACCTCCACCGTGAGTTGTGTCCGCTGGCACTGCTCGCACCGTGAGTCGGCGAAGTTCCACGAGTGACGGTAACTCAGCCTCGAACCGCTGTGGATCGAGCTGCCAGCGTATGCAATGGTCGCGTACTTGCTCCGCGGCCTGCCGGTTTAGAACCGTATAAATTGGCGCACCTGCGCGCACTCCCCGTGCTTGTTCGAGATGTGCAGCACCGAGCAGAGAAGTCAGGTGTGCTTCCAGCGTGAGCCGGTCAAGGTAGTAGCGAGCGGCATCACCCCGAATGTGTATGTTCTGGGTGGTTAGGTTTTCTGCTGTGGTATTCGTAATTCAACTCCTTCCTGGGTGCGACAGAGAGGTACTGGTGTAGAGAGTGAGAAAACGGGCGGCCGATGGCGACTTTGAAGAGACCTAAAGACGAGTTCCTGGACCGGGAAAGGTTTGCGAGTGACTTCAAGTTGGTCGAGCAGGCGTCTATTGTGACGTCCACGTCGCCGCTCATGGTGGCCTTTTGGCTACCGCCACGGCAGGCGACAACGAGCACAAGTGACGGCAAAATAGATAGGTCCAAACGCCAGAGCAACAAGCAAGAGGGGCGCCGGCCCGTCCACCACGCCATTCGCCGTCAGCAAAACGAATAGGGAGAGCCCGCTCGGGCCGCCCCAAAGAACCCCAGCAACAGGCGCCAGTCCAAGACACAAAAGCTACCGCAACACCGCTCCAACCCGCACAGAGGGAAGGCAACAGGGGCCGGGACAAGAGACGCTCAGACCGCACCGCAATTCCACCGCCATCAACGGCAACGACACCACAGAGCGAACAGAGCCTACCGACGATACGCAACGCGCCGCGAAACGCAAACCGCTACGGACCGAACACGAAGCGACAGCAAACGCACACCGAAGCGACCAGACAGAAGACGCCAACGCGCGGCACAAACCCACCCCCAAGATCACGGGCGAAGCGCACCGACGCGCGCCTGGACACGAGCCAAACAAGCCACGAGGAGGGCACCCGGCAGCACAAGACCAACGACCGGAGGGACGCCCGACGCAGGCCCAGAGACCACCAACGCACAGAAGACCGCCACGGAAACCGCAACAGGAAGGCCCACCCCAGCGCCAGAGCAAACGACGCGAGGCGCACAACAAGCACAGGAAAACCGCGGAACAGGGACACACCGGATGAGAAGACAAGCGGCACCGACGCCGCCGAGCCCAACGAGCACGAAAAACACGGGGAAGGCAGAAAAGACTCGAAAACAAGGTCAAAACAGATGGTAGTTGGAGGCAAAACATTGGCAGCACAGGAGATGCGGAGGTGGAAACTCCTGATGAATCCCGTTTACTTGCGCAAAATCCCGAAAACTCCTAGGGATTTCGATCAATCCGTTTAGAAGTCACGATCAGCATAAGAACAAGAACGATCAAATACCGGACAATTCCGACTACTTTCACAAAAGCCCGCTTAATGCTCAGACATGCTCGTTGTCGTCTCGAAGGTCTGCGCATTCCGCTTAAATTGCGTGCCAGCGATCCGCGCGTGGCACCCGATTGCGGTTGCGCAAAAAGAAAGGCGAAGCTCGTGTTGGGCCTCGCCTGATGCCGCGCGCAGATAACGAAACAAGCCGTTCAGAGGGGATGTTTAAGCGCCGCCAGATACTGCCGAAGTGTGCAAACCCGGAAGCTGTTTCCGGCCAGATACCCAACGTTTGCATCCAGAGTCTGCTGCTTCAGAACACCGGCAGCGGTGACGCAAAGAGGGAATTTCGGGCATCGAATGGACTCGCCGAGACGCTCAACCAGATCAGTCGATGCGGCAATATAAAGCACACAGCAGAGCTGCGTTTCGGTATCAATCGTTCGGGCAATTTCCTCGTATCGCCGAACATCTTTGTACGTCCGCTCGTACTCAATCCCAATCAGAAACGCCTGGCAATCCTGATCCTTGAGCATCAGGATTGCGTCATAGTCCTTCGCGTAAGGCGTTACGTGGGGAGTGGTATTGCTTGCCTTGATCTCCGGATCAGAGAGCCACTCGCCATGGCCAAGAAGTTTGTCGGCCGAGAAAGCCAGGCGCACTTCATTGAGGTCCAGGAAGTGGATCGCCTGCAACTCGGACGGAAGAGTTACAGTCTCGGACGAGATCGAACCGAGCCCGATACCGAATGACTCCAGCACCCTCAATCCAATCCGCGTGATCTGATAAACGGCGCCCCTGTGAGGAGGAACGGATGGAATCACCCGCACGAGATCGTTTTCGATATAGCGAATAATGCGCTTCCGGACCGCGTCTGGATGGGCCTTGATTCGAAAGCGTGTGGCAAGGGTGACCAACTGGCCGTGCGAGATAAACGTGGCGTTCCGGATCAGGGAGAGAAGGCGGCCATCCCCATCCGGTTCAAATATGACCCGGCGTGCGCGGGGGGATTGCCTTTTGCGTCCCGGCGGTAAAGGCATTATCGGTTGGGCAGTATCTGGCGTTCCAGTATCCATGACAACTCCAATCTTCCGAGGGTAGTGGTGACCTTGCTGCCAGGCCACATGAGAATCAAGATCTGCTGAGCGCGGCCGCGCGCACTCGCTGAAACGAACTGGACATGTCCAGAAAACGGCTGAGATGGCAGGTCGATCGTGCCGTGAATTGCGCTATACAGTGCGACAAGATAGCAGTCGACCGGAAGGAGACCGCTGACTCGCGGGTGAAGAAGAAGCCGGTTCTCTGCACCTGCTCGCACAACTCCATCCGAGAGATAAACCCCGCCAACCTCATCTTCGTACCGGGTAATTGGCCGGGATCGGTTGCAATTGATACGAACAAATCCGCTGGTCTCCGGGGCACACCAGCACCGCACTTCGCGCGATCCATGGATAAAGCCGGTCGTATTCATCAGCGCTGTATCCGCGAGAGTCGAGCCTGGTCTGCGCCACCAAAGCGAACCACAACCAGCCCATTTCACGATTAGCTTGCCGGGCGGCAATGCACGCGCGGCGGTCAATTGGCACCGCTCCCGGTCGCGCCGTTGGCTTTCAGTTTGTTGTTCAGATCGTTTACAAGCTGCCGCTGACTGGTGATCTTGTCGTCCTTGGCTCTTAGCTGCGCATCCTTCGTTGCAAGTTGCGCCGCCTGGACACTGAGCGTTTGCGTCGCCTTCTGGAGGGCGAGTTTGATCGCGTCCACGTCCTCAGCATCGATTGGCTCAGTATCTTTGTCGGTCACGGGAAGGGCCTCGAGTGTCACTCCAGCTTGCGTCTCTTCCTCGGGAATGGACACCTTTGCTGCCGGTTGCTCATGTTGTGTCAGGGCAAAACGAGCGGCTTTTAACGGCAACGGGTCGGCGTCATTCTCGTTGTCGTTTTGGTCAGGCACATTGGGACAGTCCTTCGGCTTGGGTGTAAACGGCCCGTAAATAATATTCGGACGTTCGCCACTGCTCGTCGGCGATGGTGCAACTGAATGGCCAGCTCCTGCGGCGTCCGCCGAACGCGACACCATAGATCCAACCGTGGAGTTTGCTACGGTCTGAGCCGCTTGCTCCTCCCCGGCGGCATCTTCGGCATCGATCCGTGCGACCAGTTTCTTATACGCCTCGGTAGTTTCAAGTACCTTCCGTCGGGCAAAAACATGGGCATTCGAGAGCTGTGCGATGATCGCACCAGTAGCCTGCTCCTGATTTTCCACCTTTTGAAGAAGCCACACATTGTAGGACATTGAGAGGACAAAGCCGCTGCAAATGACGATCAGCGCCCAGAAATACACGTTCTCAATCGTCTCCTGCACCACCGCAATTCGCCATTCGGCGAGCAGCGCACCATAGTTCACGTTGCACGGATTGATCCCCTTTAACGCGCGCTCGATAACGGACTGATTCGAGGGCTTTTGATCCCCGTCTCCCCTTCTGGCAGCAGGATCGTATTGCCACCGCTCCGAGGAAGAAGGTCTCACTGTCCGCTCTTGATTAACTGCTTGCGGCGGTGTGGGAGGCGGCGGAGGAATCGGAGGAGCGTCATGCGGCTGCTGGTAAACAGGTTGATACTCAACCTGCTGCTGCGTATTGGTATCGGCCGCTGCCGGGTCTGTGTTGGTCTGGCCCAGCGCGGAATGTGCTGCGAAGAAAAGCGCAACGAGCAACAACACGTATTTCATCGGAGTCCTCCGAGGGATGAATTGCGCCGGGTGGTGCGCTTGGTGCGGGTGTCGGTGAGCTGCGCTGGCATCTCGGAGAACGTCAAATGAAGCCCCTGTGACTGCTTCCGGCAAACGGCGAGAGGCGGATAGAATGCCGCTGCCGGGTCTTCTTTAAGAAAACCCTGGAAGCCCTGGCGGATGTGTATGTGTTCGAGAATTGCGCCACGCTGGTGGTCGGTGACGAGCGCCTCCATCTGTCCGGTTGGCATACGTTTCAGGTGTTCATCTTTGGCCGCTGTGTCGTAAACCTCGGTCTGAGTACCTGCATTTTGTTCCTCGTATCTGGGAGCAAAGAGGCCTTTGGTGGCAAATTGCACCGACCTCCTCATCTCCTTTACGCGGGAAGACGCGTCGAGAAACATCTTGGCCGTATCGTCGTCCTTGATGCGCAGCATGAAGGTCGTATTCGGCGAGGACGACAGATCGCTCCGGAAAGACTCGCCCACCTGGAGCAACTGCGATTGATTCTGCAGAGCGAACAGGAAGGCGACATTGGTTCCGCGCGCCTGGTTGATAATCTGCGCAAACTCCTGGTAAGCGAAGGGCGCGAACTCATCCATGATGACGCTGACAAACGGATGTACGGTCTCATAACCGGACTTGGAGTAGCGCCGCCCGATCATCAGTTGCAGGTTCTGAAGCAGTATCCGTCCGAGAGATGTGATGGCAGTTGTGTTGATATTTGTGTTGAGAGACAGGTATAGGATCAGCCGCTTGTCGATCACCTCATCCATGGTGACGACGTTCTCGTAAGCTCCGGTGATGCGCGCCATTTCCTTCGTCATGAAGGTCATGAGGTGGTTGATCAGACCCTGAATCTTTGGGACACGCTCCTTGTCCTCGAAGGTTGCGGCAAGGTTGTGGACACTCATGGCTAATGCACGCCGTTCCTCTGGAGAAGTGGCAAGGCGAGCCATGTTGGCCATCGCAATCTGCACCTGGTGCTTCAGCACGGAGACATCGTAGGCGACGACGAGAATGTCGTGCATGTTGAAGCGGCGGCCGGAGTAGTACAGGATGCGGACGAGATTCTCGAGATAAACGCGCTGATGAGAATCGAAGAACTCATTGGTGTTCATCTTGAACGAATCGAAGATGAAGGACACCTGATCTTCCGGGCTCACCCCATCGGGAACCCAGAGAGGGTTATAAAGAGCGGAATATTCGGAGTTCTGAGGATCAATCAGGCGAAGCTGGTGCATTCTTCCAGCGGTGCGTATGGCCGGCAGGAGGCTTTGGAGAAGCTTCTGTTCGCCTTTGCCGTCGATGATAATGATCGGACAGCCACGGGCGATATCCTGTTGGGTAATAGACTCCAACAGCGTTGACTTTCCCGCACCGGTCTGGCCGAAGCAGATGGCCTGCATCGAGCGAAGCTGGTTTGTCCAATAGAACGGCGAGCCATTCGTCCGGTATCCAACCAGGACGGCGTCTCTGGCGGCCGCCTCGGCAAGATATTTCCGGTCCGCACTGGGCGCAATTACTGGAGCAGTTCGCGGCCACTGCTCTTCACGGCGCAATTGGCGGGTTGCAAAGTAGCGTAGCACCGCTATTGCAAAAGCGATGGCGAGAAGGGGCATTGCCGTCAGTTCAGTGAGATGTTGGTTTGTGAGATAGAGGCGGCTGTGCGCGACCCAAAGGATCACGGCCACAATGCCCCCGGCCAGAACGTAGAGCACGAATAATGCTTCACGCTCGCGAATCTCCTCCTGCTGCGTCATCTTATGTTCATCCATATATCGCTCTCCAGTTCACGGCTCTCTGTGAACGTCATGACTTGCTCTTTAGCTGAAATAACTCGCTGATGATTTCGTCGGCATAGCGGCGACCGGGCTCCGTCCACGTGGGGGTCAAAGGCTCCTGAACACTGTCGATTTGGCGCAGGAGTTCATTCATTGCGTCTTGCGCCGAGAACAGCAGAGTCCGGCAGACATCAAGAGGTGAGGTTAGTTCTTCCAGTTCCCAATCCGTGAGAATGCGCGGTTCCGAACCACACAATGGACTCCACAACCACTGGTTATGCTCCGAGACATAGAGCCGTCCTTCCATCTTGCGAATGCGTAGAAACGCCGCGTACTGGCGGCCTCCAAAGATCGCTATAGGGTGAAATCTCTCGCGAATTGTCGTGAACGTGTTGCTTGCTTCGTGGGCCATCGGAGTCACCCCAGCGTCTACCGCCAATACGAGAAATAGAGAAATACGGCAAGCATCAAGCCAAAGCAGACGAGCCCTGAAACCAGGATGGGGTGCAGGCGTCGTCGCCCGGGATCGTCGGGGTTGGCATCAGGCTTGAACGAATATTTCCTGATAGGGTCAGTGATGCGGTCGAGCAGGAACGTCTTAAAATCACGAACCTCGCACTCTCTTGAATGCCTTCCTGGCACGAGCCACACCTTCCTCTTGCGTGATGATTGTCAATGGCATTTCAATGGGCGTATTTTTGGATTCCATCGCACTTCCTCTCTGTTTTTTGGCCAAAAATAGCCGGCCTCTTTTTCTCAGGCCGACTATGAAACTGCCGTGAAGTTAGAACACAACGGTCGCGGTGACAGGGTGCTGCTCGTCGTCCGGAAGACTGAGCTGGTAGACGGCCGGGGTACGCCCCGGTTTCGCGAAGCCAACGATCCACTCGGCGCGCTCGCCGGCTTTCAGATCGCGCGGCGCATTCAGTGTCGATCCGTGTGTACGAAGCGGCTCAGGAGCAAAGCTCCCCATCTCGCGCAGCGCGTCTACGGAGATCTGTTGGTTCATGTAGTGAGCGGGAATGTTCTCCGAGAAGGAGGGCCGCAGAGCCGTGACGGCGGCCTCGCGCAGCCGGTAAGGGTGGGCGGCCTTGTTCTCGGCCACTACGTGGACATAGTAACTACTGGAATCCTCGGTGATGCGCGTCACGCGCAGCTGCACACACTCGTCGCAGTGATCTTCTCCAGAATGGCGATACCAGAAGCGGAGACCGTGCGGCAGCTTGCCGCTACGAATCAGGCGTTGGTTCGCCAACGCGCTTGAGTACATGGTGTCCGTCTGCTTCTCTACCTCCTCCCGAGAGGGCTCGGGCATTGGCGGAGGCACAGGAAAGACCTGATCGAGCACGTACGACATGGTGGCCGGATCACCGGAGGGAAGGATTTCGTAGACGGAATGACTCGTCGCGGTCCATACAAAAAGGTTGGTGGAAACATTTGGCTTGGTCGGCTTAAGGAGGACGCGGTTGTCGTGATATTCGACGCGGATCGAATCACTGCCGATCGAATAGGAGACAACGGGCTCCGGCAGTTCAATGATCGTGATGTGATTCAGAGCGGTGGCAACGCGCGTCACCTTGCCCGGCTGGATGACTTCGGTCGCGATATGAGTGTCCGCAGCACTGACACCGATCAACATGAGGAACATGGCAGCGGAAATCAGGATTCTGGTCGGCAGTTTCATTTGTCTTTAGCGGTCCCCGTTTCTTGACTGCATGACAGAAAGGCCAGACTGCGCCTCCCTGCCATGCGATGTACTGCTAGTTAAACCACTGCAGCAAGCGGTGATCACCTGCTGCGACTGTTGGGTCCTCTACAACGTGTTTGCAGTACGCCTGGATTTTTCTGTCAAGCACCTCCTTGTCTTCCTTCGTGATCCGGAGACCGGACTGGCTCTGGATCAGCTTCCATTGGTAGTGGAACTGCATGGCGCCGTCGGCCATTGCGGCCTTCCCAAAATCGATCTGTACCTGATACCTCCCTGAGGGGGCACCAGGAAGATTCGAAGATCCTCCGGTCTGATGGGAAGGCTTAACGGCTTGCACAAATGATCGCGTGAACAGCCTTGCGTGGCTGGCAAGGCGCGCCAACAGCAGCAGCGAGCCAATCACAAACAACCAGGACGTGAGAAACATAGCGACTCTCCCTTTGCCCAATTCATCCGAGTTAAAAGAGGCCGCCGTCATATCCAGGTCCATCCCTTCCGGGAGGACGCTGGAACTTGAGCAACGTCCTCCCGAAAGATCGATAAGGTTCGACTACTTGACGATGGCGCGCGATTTCTGGTCGTAACGGAAGAGATAGGACTTCGCTCTGCCCGCTCCGTAGAGATACAGCGCATCATCTTCAACCACTACCTCGCCCAGCACCTTGGGCATCGCTACAACAGAGCGGACCCCGCCTGTACGTTCAGCCAGCGCGTCCACAAATTCCTGGGGAAACGCGTGAATGGCCAACGATCCAGTAGCGAGGGGCGACTTGCTGTTATGCACAATGCTGTGCATCGCCTGGCACCAGGCCTTACGGTTGGTGCGCTTCGACATACTCCAGGCGGCGACAATGTGTCCAAGGGACCGGGATTTTTCCTTTGCCCACTTTTCAGCGACCTGCTGGGACTTGAGCGCCTTTGTGCGTGCCTTGCGGGCAACGGCAATGGCTTCCTCATCCTTGGATTTCAGGGCGGCTTCGAGTGCGGCTATGGTGCGGGTGACGCGATCTGCTTCGGCGTTCGTCTTTGTCCGGATAATGTCGTGTCCGGAATTGAAGATGCACCGAATCAGTTCGCATTCGTTGAACATCTCTTGGGTGGGACTATTCCCGACGATCAGGCCGGCAAACTGACTGACCTGCATCGGGTCGCCCATCATGAACGCGATTTCCGGGCGCAGACTGTTGTAGTACCTGCCAATGCGGTCAGTCGGGAGCACATCAAGCTGCAGAGGCATGTCATTCAGCGAGGTTGGGTTTTTCAGGCTCAACCACACCGGCTTCGGTGCCCTCTCCCTGATCTCTTTCAACACTGACCGGTCTGCGCACGTGTTGTGCTTGAGGCCGTCGATCTCCTTCTGGAGCTCTGGGACCAGTACGTAGATGTCTTCATCAAAGCCACTGGCCAGGGCCGCTGCCTCCAAATCGGTAATGACGCCGATCTGGTTGCCCATCGCACCCATGGCAATTGCTTCGATGTTGTACCAGTCCGACTTCAGACGGGCTGCCTTGTTCTTTTTGATCGGTGGATGCTCTGTGAGAGTGAAGCGGAAATCGGTGAACATCGGATACCGGTCGCCGTCGATCACACAGATCATGTCGCCATCGAAGTCACCGCCGTTCCGCTTGGCGGTGTCTTGATGGAGCGTGTACGTTCCGTTGAGACACAGTTGGTTTTCAGCAATCCAACTCGCCTGTTCGGGCGTGAATCCCCGCTCGATCAACAGGTTCGCAGTGTCCTGCAGATTTGCGTGCTTCATCGGCAGCAAATCCTCAACCATGCGAACCGGATAACGGCAGCAAAGACCGCGCTGGGAAGCCAATGGAGAGGTCACGATCGCGGTGTCCATCGGCAGCCAGTTCGAGCCGCTGCGGATTTTTCCGTCGATCAGGACCAGGTAGCCATCATCGGTGAGGATGAAGCCCGGCAGATGCAATCCACCCCCTGTGCAGAGCTTGAAAGCGTACTTTGCGATCAGCTTTGACAGCGTCTTGTGGACGTAGGGATGGCGCGTCATCTTGCCGCTTCCATCAGCCAGAAGAATGGATTCGACAGCTTGGTAGGCGTCTTCCTGTCCCGCCAGTTCGCGGGCGGCAACCTCATCGAATTGATCTTCGTCGATCGAAACCTTCTTGCCGATCAATTCGAGGACTTTCACATGGTTCTTGGTCCGCCATGCATCGGCTAGCACCCTGAATCTCAGCGGAGGCCTTCGGGATGATCTCGCACTCGATCACCTCGCGGGATGCATGTTGCAGAACGGTGTAGGAAGAGCCGAACTCCAGGGTGCGGGAGGTCTCCCGCACCCCGATGATGACGTCACTGACGAACAGACGGCATTCGTCGGTGTCCGCCGAAAACGGAGGCAGCGCAGGCAGGGGCTTGATCGAGGACTCCGGTAGAACGAGGTCTGCACCGATAAAATCGGCAACATCGTTTTCCATCGCCTTCAACAAGCCCTTGGCCTGCGTGCTAATTGCTTTGCCGTTGATGGTGAGATCAAACGCTTCGCGCGTCTGATAAACGTGTCCAGGCCGAAGCTTCATCTCGTCGACCCAGGAGCGGCGAATCCATCCACGGCAATCATTCGTGCCAAACTCGTTGTCCGGCACGACACGGATTCTGGCGTTGCGCATCGCTTTCACGACACTGCAATTGCTCGTCAGAATTCCGAAATACGTGATTGCCGCTTCCGGCCAGGCAAGAAAGCGCGCGCGTAGGGCGGGCGCATGCTTGGTGTCCGCATAGTAGAACTTCCCATTCTTTGCCGATCCGCTCGCACCCACCAGCCGGTACGTGATTCCATCGTGTGCAATGGAGCACATCCGGTCCATAACGGCCGCACGCTCGCCCCATTCAACTGCGTCGGTTGGAACGGTCAAAAGAGCAACTTTGATGCCGGGATAGCATTCACCCAGCACCGTACCAGTGAGCCACTCGTCCTGAACAACTGACTTTGTGCGCTCCGTGATGTTGCCCGCTTTGTCCATGTCCAGCATCAGAATTCCGTTCATCGTCGATTCGCCAGTCATCGTAATCTCCCGTTACGCTACTGCAATCCAAAGGTGGGACTGCGTACGCGAACTGGTGGATACGAGGTGGCTAGAGTCCGCCCCAACATCCACGCTTGCTCGTCGTACAAAGGCGACCAAGGCGCGAATGCCAGGCCGGTAAACAATTCCTCGCCTAAACGCGGGCAAGGTGCGCTACATGGTCTCGGTCACAAAGTGCTGCACTGTGCGGAGACTCAAGTAAACTTGTTCGCCGCCTTTACTGCTTCTTTGCCGGTGTTGCTACGGCTACCAACTTGCCATCGATAACCACGAACTCGACTCGCAGGGTTTCGATCTTCAAGTACGGCTTGCCGCTTCTCGCGCAGGATTTCTGCGCATCGATCTCCGAGTCGAATGGCTTGCCGATGGACGCAATCGTGCCGTCCGGAGAGACAGCGGCGTCGTAAAACGAGAACGTCCCAGCCGATGCCGCCGCGGCGCGCCTTCCGCGCCGTTTTGGCTCTTGAGCCACTGCTGTGCCTGAAACTGCCTGCGTGGTAGTCGTCATTGTTCTGTCGCTCCATCGTCAAAGTGGGGTGTCTTTTGTTCGCCGTGGATTTGTGTCGCCGAATACTCGGCGATGTACAAGCCAGTCGGATTCTTCGCGCTGCGCTCCGTGACTGCCAGCCGAATTTTGTAGGCCTCCACAATTTCGTCCACGGCTTCGGACTTGCCGTTCATGTGGTGAAGCGTCCGGACACCGAATGCGCTGTAGACAAGAGGGTCCTGGCTGGCCTCGACGCTGCTGAGCTTGGACTCCGACCGTGCCTGCTCGTCCTGAAGTTTGCCGACCGCGTCGTTCTTCTGCATCTGCAATACGGCCTGATGCCGGAGATTCGCGGTCATCATGTTCAATGCGTCCGACCAGTTCTTTGGCAGAGAGTGCTGGTCATAGTTCAGGTAGTGTTCGAGAAACAGCCGGACGTAAGCCTCCTTCTCGAAAGACGTGGGAGCCTCGGCAGCTACGACGTTTTGCAGAGCTCCGGGAGTGAGCGTGCTCTTGATGGAGCCATTCGGGCTCACCACCAGCGCATCGCCGGTGGGCGACACTTTGATCACGGTTGGGGGCTGCATACGGGCGACAACACAACCAGCCACTGCAACCAGCGCCACAATGCAGGCAATGACAGAGATGATGATGGCGCGATTGGAGAACGCGCGCAGAGCGCCATCGGCTTCGTAGAACTTGGGTGATTCATCGCTCATAACGAAGTAGCCATTCGTCGGAATCCTCGGTGACGCGATCAAAACTTGGGTTTCGTTGCGCCCACTTAAACGGAAGGTGGTGGAGTGTACGGGGGAGGCATTCGGCCGCCGCCCGATCCGGAAGCATCGCTGCGATACTGTGCTCCGGCCTGCATGCCGCCACTGCCTCCACCTCCACTGGACGCGGCATACACTCCTCCACTAGCGCCTCCAACCGCGCTGCTGCCTGCGCCGGCCCTGCCGGCGGACATCGCGAGCCTAGTTGTTTTCATGACGAGGCCCACCATCACTCCGCCGGCGAGAGCGAAGTGACCGGAGATCAGGGTGTGCGCCGTGAAGGGAATGGTAAGGAGACAGATGGCCAACGCTATCGAGGTTGCAATGATGTAAACCTGTTGCGACTGCTGCGAGAGGCTGCTGTTCGTATTGAGAATGGCGGTGGCGGTGTTCATGTTCAGGGCAACCATGATCGCGCCGAGAATGGCGTAGAGAATCGGCCACATCAGCCATTCCCCAACCTTGCTCAGATAAGCAGTCGCATACCTGCCAAGTCCCGAGCTGGGCAGCAGCGCAATAATGATCGGCCCGATGCCCCAGAGAATCGCGCCCCAGAACGTGTACCAGAAGCAGAAGAACATGTAGGCGGCGGACTCAATGAAGCTGCAGATCGCCGTCAGCACAACCATCAGGATCTGGCCGCTGGCGGCATTGAAAAGCTGAGTCAGTATTCCATCGCCGGTGCTTGCGTAGTAGGTCTGGAGCGACTGATTGAAGGCATCGTAAACGTCTGTGTTGACGTTCGCGCCGCCTTGCAAGGTATTGGTTACGGTCGCCATGTCCGTGATCATGGTCTGAAAGAGGCTGGTCCAGTTGGTGATGATGTAGGCGACGATGATGTACTTCAGCATGGTGACGGCGGCGGCGCGAAGATTGCCGCCATCAAAGAAAGCCTCGTAGATGCCAACCAGCGCCGTAACCGCCACCAGCGAGATCGCCACGCCCTGGATCGCCGTACCGATCGGCGTGATGCTGGCGTTCGAGAGGATGTTCGTGATCGTGCTCTGGTACGAGGCGAAGTTTGTGGGTGTTGCCTGCAATAGCATCATGAGTGTCCGCCGGTTATTGAGACGATTTGGAGCCGAGTATTCCGGTGAATGCGCCGCTCGTGGTTGACTGCGTGGACGCACCCAACTTGTAAAGTGCGCTCGTTGTAGCGAGCTGGCCGGCTTTTACGCGGAGAAGGTCCGCTTCCGCCAACTGGCTATAGGCGTTCGCTTGCACGAGCCAGGCATCGGCCTGCACCGTCAATATGGGGGCCGTTCCGGAAGATGCCGAACTTGCCTGCCCAAGAAGCTGTTGCACGAGATCCAGTTCCCGGTCCGACACCGCATCCATCTGAATGGAGCGCTTCATGGCGTCCTGTGCCAATGCGTCGTTCATGTCAACGATCGTCTGGATCTGCGGCGGGATGTTGGTCGTCGAAGAGGCGCCGTAGGTCGCCGTATAGTAGGCCGGCACGGCAGAGGTTGCATTGGGATTACCCGACAGCAGCGCCGTCTCAAATGCCTGGTTTGTGCGAGTTCTGGGAGCTACTGCGTGGGGTCTGAACGATTAATGCGCCGGAGTTGGCTTGTGTCTGCAGCCCCGTTGCCATCTGTTGAGACTGCTGCAATTGATTCTGGGGGTAGACGGAGTTCTGAGTAAACGAGTTCATCGCGGCCGTCTGTGCATCGATGTCCGAGAGCGGCACGCCGAGGCTGGACTGCATCATGCTGTTCAGTTCCTCAATGTAGGGAATGAGGACGCTGAGATCCATCTGGGCGCGCGCTGGAGTCGGCGAGAAAAGAGCGATGAACAGGCCGGCACCAGCCATCCAAGCGGAGCGGCGAGTGACGGGATGCGTTGCGAACTGCTTCAATCTGTTCCGTAGTGACATGAAGTCCTCTCTATTTCGCGGTCTGTGTGGAAGTCTGATTGTTGGCACCGCCGGATGTGTTTGAGGCGCTGGAACCCGAGACCAGGTAGGTGCTGGCCGGTACCGGATGAACCATCTGCTGCTTGATCGCTCCCGTGGTGTTCGCCAGCGCAACCGATTCCAATCGGAGATTGGCCGCCAGGAGCTTGTGGCGGATCGCGGTCGAGTACAGTTCCAATGCCTTCGCCTGAAGTGCCGAGTGATCGGCGTTCCCGGGCGCAACCGCGGCGCCGGAGTCCTCAACGGTGTGGGACTGGGAGATGAGGGTGTTTGCTGTGAAATCGGAGGCCGAAGTGAGAGAGAAGACATCCAGCGCCTGCGAATCGGACATATCGGTCACGGTTTGCGTGAACGGTGCGGCTCCTTTGGCCGAGACGGGCGCGCCGTAGGTGCTCTGAAAGGATGACTGCAATTGCGACGGCGGCACGCTGGTGCCTCCTCGCGTGGCCGACTCCAATTGGCTGGAGCTGGCCATGGTGGCGCTGTTTGTCGGGAGCGCCATTACGCTAGTCATCCATGGCCGGTACGTGGAGCTCGTCGAAGAGATCGACAAGTGCAACTGATTGATCAGGGATTGTGGATAGATCGTATTGGTTAAGAACTGAGCCTGCTGGTTACTGGTGCCGTCGATGTTCGAGGTGGAGCCGCCCAGGCTGGTCACTGTAGTGAAACAGCCAGTGAACGCACTAAAGATGTCCGCATAGGCGTGCTTGGCCGGCCACACCAACAGCAACACAACGAGCGGCGCGGCGGCGAAGACAAGCCGCCGGAAGATGGTGATTTTCGTTGGAGATGAACTCATGCGTGCGCCTCCTGCGTCTGTGAACTCGTGAATACGGATGGGTTGGACTGATACACCTCTCCTGATGCCTCTTCCGGCAGTTCGGGGAGCGAGGAAATGCCATTGGGATACAGCTCGGACAGTGAGTGCAGCTGGTGGAACATGGAGAGGTCCGGGTGCAGACGCTGCCAGTAGTCGCGATAGGTCTTCTCTCGCGGCATTGTGGTCATGGTCCAGTATTCAAAGGGCGTGATGCGCACAAAGACGATCTGCGTCGTCTCCGGGTTGTCGCCTACGGCCAACAGGAACTGGCTCTGCTTGCCCTTCTCGGTCATGCCAATGCTTTTGACCGCATTGCAGACAATCGGATTGAAGTGCAGGAAGTGTTCCAGAACCTTGATATTGCCCTTCTGTCGGCCAATGAGGCGCGTCGCCGTGGTCGAGAGGATCGCAGCGCCGATGGGTTTGGGATTGTCCGGTGTCCCGGTGAAGTCTTCTACTGACTGAGAAACACCCCACACGCAAGCATTGCGCTTACGGGCCGTACGGAAGAGTTGCTCAACCGTTACGGACAAATCCTTCGAATCGAGCAAGGACCAGCACTCATCGAGGATGACGATGGAGCGCCGCCCCGATTCGCCTGCCGCACGGTTCGTCGTGGCATAGGCGATTAACAGGCTCATCGCGGTCTCAAGGCGAGGATCGTCCTTCAGTTGCTCGATGTTGAAGTACAGCCAGGGAGCTGTCATCGGCACCGTGGTCTGACGGTCGAAGAGGTTGGCATACATTCCCTGTCCAACCCACGAACCAAGTTTGAATGCCGCGATGTGGGCTAGTTCTTCGATCTTCGGTTGGCCGCGCTCCTGGTAGGTTTCGAGGTCGGCCTTGAGATCGCTGAATACTGGGGATTTTCGATCCCGAGCGTTTGGAAGCGATGCGGTCATACGTGGTCTTGATCGACTGATCCAATATTCCGTCCAGAATGTCCGCATCGTAGTTGCCGCCACCGCCAATCATGTAGCGAGAGAGCGTCTTCAAGAACGCGACGTGATCCTTGGAAGGCGTCGTCTGTCCGGGTTCAAGATCGAATGGATTGATCGTGAACTTGGAGTCGAGCGACATCTTGAGCATCTGTCCGCCCATCAACTCGACGGCGGTCTTGTAGGAATCACCGCGCTCGAGGATGGACACCTTGGTGTCGCGGCGTGCGCACGTAAGGAGCAGCTTGCCGATAAGAACGCTTTTACCGGAACCAGAGTTGGCGCAGATCAGCGCATTGGCATTTTCCAGGCTCGCGTCGAAGGGGGAATACGGAAGCAGGTGGCGGTATGGTGTGTGCCACAAGGTCAGCGGCTCGCGCTGCATACCGCTCCACGGCATTTCCAGCGGCACCAGGTCGGCGGCGTGCTCGCTGAGTAGGTCCATTTCACGACGATCACTCGTTGCAAGACCAGGCAATGTGCTGAAGAAGATGCGGCGTTTTGCGAGTGTCTCCGCCAGCGCATTCGCACCGTTCCTCCTGGCAATCACCTGCAATAGCTGTTGGCGGAAGCTTGCGAGCTGGCGCTCCGCTTGCTCGTATTCTTTCGAAGTCGTCGCCGGTTTGGAGGTGCGGTACGTGATGGAGAATGACACCTGCGTCGTCTTGCAGGAGCCTGAGATGAGTCGCTCCTGGATCTCCAGCAGTTCGCGCGCCTGGACAGCAGCCCCCACGTCCACCTTGTGATTGCCATCCTTATCCAGCTGCGCCGCCTGCATCTTCTTGTAGCGGCTCTTGTACTTTTCAATCACCTTTTGCTGGTTCGGGATGACGACGTGGACGGAGATCGTGAGAGGAAATCCGCAGGTAAGCAGCTCCCGGATAATTCCTGGGAAGGTGGCCTCGGGCGGCACCTTCATCGTGATGCAACCGTAGAGATACCCGTCGATATTGAGGTAGTCCTCCGTCTCATCCAGGATCGAGACGCTCCCCAGTTGCTCGCGCGCTGTGAGCGGACGGGTGTCAAGGTGGTTCGGGGGGCGGAAACCTCGCCTGGATATCGGACTCGGACTCAGCGCACGGCTCACCTCCGCAAAGAACTCATCCGCTGCCATGCGCGATGGATTCAACCCCGCCGTCTTCAAGGACGACTCGATGCCGCGGAGGAAACTCTCAAACTGAGTGACAATGGAGAGGTGTTTCTTCTTGCCGATCTGGGCTTGTGACTCGGCCGAAACCGGCGCCGCAGTCTTTTTGAAGAAGCGTTTGATAGCACCTGAAAAGCCGCCGCTCGGCTCAGCTCCCCCGTTTCTGGCGCCGCCTGTGCCTTTGCCTCGTCTTTGTGACCGGCCAGCACGCCGGTTGTAGTGCGATTCAGGCGTTCGTGGAGCGCGGGATCCCAGATGAAATACACGGCGGTCAGTCGCGTCAGAAATTCGCTGTGCTCTTCTTCTTTTCTCCATCCTTCAATTCGAATCGCATCCATGCGTCGTGCGACATCGGACTCCGTGCGTTGCAGCGCTTCGTAGCGATCGATGAGACCGTTCGCGTTCTCAACCACCTCATAGCGGAACTGGACGCGCATGCTCTCTTCGGGAACGGTGCGAAGCAGGGCCTCGACCCGCGCCTTCATTTCGTTCATGGCGGCGTCGTCGCCGAAGTACGTCAGTGATCCACCAAGATGGAAGCCTGCGACGTAGCAGCCATCGGTTCGGACCATGACCCCATCGGCCGGCGTCAGTGCTCCTGGAAGAAAATCGCGGATGGGTAGCAGCGAGTAAATTCCCGGCGTAACAAGAGAACGGTTGTGTTCTGCGGTTGTAGTTGGCATCAGTCCTCCTCGTCGGACAGGTATTGAGCAGGAAATTCTTCATCGCGCTCGCATGCTGCATAAGCGCGCGGCTTCGTGTACCACGCAATCAAGTCCTTCATATAGCCGCGTGGTTTGCCGTATTTGAAGATGGACAGTGAGGGCACCCCAAGAATCAAAACCAGCAGCATCAGCGCCCAGTTGAGGGGAAGAAATACGAGATAGCGGTCCGGGAAGAGGAACTGGCCGCCCATGAGCGCCACGATGCAGACGATGCCGATGATCATCATGTCCTCGATTTCGAGGCCCATGAGATAGACCGGATTGTGCAGGTTGCGCGATACCGGTGAAACTTGCAAAGACATTCGATTAGCTCCCAATCTGCTGGCCGTTGGCGACCCAATACTCGATCAGCCGCATGATTGCCGAAACCGCGCAGCACATCACCGCAGTCGCAAAGTGTTTAACTGGTCTGAGATCGGTGCGCATGGTAGTGAGGTCTTCAAACGAGATTCCGGCGCGCACCACCTCTATCGCTGCGTAGACCGGCAGGATCACGTTGGCAACCCAATTTGTCAGGTTCAGAAGTGCGTTGGAGTAGGTGTCGGTGACTACCGAGTTTCCAGCACTCGTTGCGACGAAGTACTCCGCAAGGCGGGTGATGCCGGAGATGCTGATGGCAACCATGACGCCGATCACGCAGCGCTCCATGCTCTCGCCTTTGGAGTACTTGTAAACTCCGATGGCAAGGAACAGTGCCGCCATGACCGGCATCACGATCAGGCCAAGCCAGTTGACCATCGCCAGGATTGCCTGTGCCGGATCAGTTGCACTCGACATCGCTTGGCTCCTTGGCCGCGGTGGCGAAGCGCGTTCGCGATTCGGGCGCTGGTTTCCCACGCCTTTTGACCAACCAGCGATAGACAGTAGAAAAACGAGAGAACGTTGAAGACCGCAAACCCAGCCCGAAGCACTATGAGGCCCATCCGGAAACGCGCCAGCACCGCAACGGCAATCGCCGCGACGGCAAGGAGAACCGCGAAGATGACGAACTGGCGCAGTTTGATAAGAAGTGAGTTGTCTACCATGTGATCGTGGCCCCCATCCAACCCGTAACGAGTGACCACAATCCGCTGAAGCTCAGAAACGCGAGTCCAGAGAGGGCCACTACGCCCCACGGCTTGGAGCGTTGGTAGTTGATCGCCGCCCCTACGAAGCACAGGACTGCAACGTACGGGCTGATCGTCATGGCCAGGTAGTTGAACATGCTGTCGAGCACGTCGGCGGACGCGAACGCTACGGTGGAGGTTGTGCTGCTGGAAGAGGTGGACCAGGTCTTCGCAAGCGTCCAGAATGCCTGCGAACCAAGCACAAATAGCGCCGAAATGATCGACGGCAACGGCGAGTGCCCCTCGGCACTATCGAGAATGGACTTGAAACAGAGGGCAGCCGCCATCAATGGCACAATGCGTCCGACGAGGATATTGTTGACGAAGCTCGTGATTCCCGTCGTGAGACTGGTCGCAACGGAACCGAACGTCCCCGTCCCAGCGCCGGAAGGCGGAACGGGAGCTGGCCCCCCAGAGAATAGCCCGGGTATAGTCGCAGAAAAGATTGCGGGCAGTGTCAGCAGGAGCGCTCCCCAGAACAGCCACTTGAAGAAGCCCCCACCCGCGTCGTAGTTGGTGCCTCCTTCCCCGCGCAATCGCAAACCCGCGAGCACAATGGACCCGAGGGCGGCGACCGGAAGAAGAGTCACCAGCATGCCGGAGATCTCCGACACAAAATCCGGCAGAGCGGTGGTCATTAGACATTCCTCACGAAGTGGTGCAGCACGGCGACCACTGGATGATTCGTGAAGATGGGAAGCTGGTGAAGACTACCTCCGACCTGTTGGCCTTGTGCGATGAAGTACTCGATGAGTCGCGTGACGGCCGAAACCGCGAGGAAGATACCGCCACCCACGATACTGCTCATGTATGGCCGGTTGGCCTGATACTTGAATGCGGCGGCGACAAAACAACCGGCGGCAATCACCGGGCAGATTACGTTGCATATCCAGTTGACGGCGTTGAGCACCGTGCCCTCAACCTGAGTTGCCTGTTGTCCTTGCACGGCCTGACCGACCGCTGGCGACTTACCGAGATTCTGAGCAGTGCCTGCGACGGGAAACAACAACAGCGTGAAGAGAGAGACAATCGCCATGAACTTTCCGTAGCGGATCTTCATGCGCGAGAGAAAACAGTTCATACACCCTCCGTGTGCAATATGTAATACATGTCATAGTGTCACTAGGAATAATATTGTGCAAGGGAAAACGATAAATTTATGGGTGGTGGCTACAAAACGCGCTCTGGATCAACGGTGGGGCGGCTGCTCAAGGCAAAAAAAGACGTTGCAGCAATAGGTGGCTAGCGCAGACAATTTCAGGGCAGGCAGCGTCGAACATCCTATAATCGCAGCCGGAGCGTGACATATGCCGCTATTCATCTGCCGATGGCAGAACGGTGACTTTTCAGCAGTCAGCGCGTCATCAAGAGATGAGGCTATCGAACTGCTGGATGAAGTCGGGAATGCTGAAGTATGTGAACTGTTTACCGTTAAGAATTTCATGGTGCATTTTTGCCTTAAGCAAGAGGCGTCCGAGATAGACGACATTGTTCCGGTCGAACTGGAGGGGTTCGGCGAAGGGACCGTGGATATCCTGTGTGATCGGGTGTATCCGGCCTACTTCAAAGCTGCCAGTACCGAGGGGGAGAATTGGCCCGAAGACGAAGAAGTACCTCGGGAGAAAGCGGATGCCACGTTTCGGAACCTCAACGAAGCTCTTGCTCAAGAGCGCACCCGGCAATCGGGCGCAAAAGAACCGGAGATGTCTGACGATCCGGAGGCGGCTCGCCTTCAGAAAATCGGGCTTGATATGCCGAAGAGCCTCGCGGAGCGGACTGTAAAGAGACACCGCCACCGCCAGTTTCTGGAAGCGCCTCCAAAGACGGACAAAGTGCAATGAGCTTGATCGTTAGCTTCCACTCCTCAGGCATTTACAAAAGTGCGTCGTTGCCCGACCACCACGCAATTCCCCAAGAATCGCGGCTGGTGGCAAGGGAAGCAATTCGAACGGCGCTGCTCGTGACGACTTCTTTATAAATTCGAACAGCTCCAATCCACACCAGCACGCCGCGAGCGGAGAACTCGCAGCGGGCCAGTTCTAAGGACGATCTAACAAGGCGGTGGAAGCAATTCCAGCTAGTTACCTATCGTCCAGACGGTGACGCTGAGACGGGCTGTAGATGGTTGGAATTGGCTGCCAACGGAGACTGTTGAGTTGAGTTCTGTGGGAGCGCTGCCTTGGTAAACACCATATAGAACTCGGTGCCTGCGGCCAGCGTAACGATAACTCTCTCGTTCGAGACCATCTTGGCAATCTGGGTGTCGGCGGTGTTGCCCATGTTCGGTAGAGCTGTGCGCGCGTCATGTCCTGGCCGCTCAAAGCCGTACTTGTGTTGTTTCCAAGCATCATCGCCGTTGTTCAGCCTCCGATTCCCATATAGCCTTAAGAACTGACGTCGGCCAGCCGGTGAGCTGGTTGCGATCGTTTTGGTATGGCGAATATGAAGACGTCGGGCACAAATCGTGAGCGGGAGCACGCAGAGCGGATGCTCAAGCGGGCACAACGACAACAAGTGAGAGCTGCGAAGCTCGTAGAGAAGTGGCAGACGAGAATTGCGAACTTGGACCGGGCGGGGGTCGCGGCAATTCAGCCGCGCCTATGGTCGGACGAATCGGACACAATCAACTCGCCAACGCCGCTGAGCTCTGATGCCTAATCGGAATCATGCCGAGGCGCTGACCGGCTTCCATCCAGAATGCATTCAGATCGTTTAGGATTCAGCTATGTTCCTTAGATTTCTAGGCCCTACGGACTTGGAGTCATGGGCGCGGGACTATCGTCTGGAGGTGACTGCAACCGACGACGGACTTATGGTCACGGGGATCAGTGGGCACATTTGCCAACACACAGACGATCTGCTGGCGGTGACAATACAAGTCGATTCTTGCGCAGCTTGACCGATTACCACATAGTAACTGACGACTGGCCCGTCATCCGGGACCGACTAGCGTCTCAAGGGGCCTTTCAGCGCGTTCCGTAAAACGTCTGGGTTCAGGATAATGAGCCCCATCACGCTCCACGAGCCAACTTCTCATTGCCAAACCTATGAGCGTCGATTGGCAAAGCTTTGTTCGCTCACAGAATTCCTTGCAGATCACCACTCATGCCGCGAGGGTCGTGGGCATGGGAACGGAACCGTGATGACTAAGAACGGCGTTCGTCATGCATTCAGCTTCCCGCAACTCTTCGTCTTTTGGCGGGTAGACCTGAATCAGTCCGCGTAAATTCGGAAGTATCGGGACGTTTTCATTGCCAACCACCAGTTCCAAAGTGCGAGCAAAGTCTATCGAATGGTAGTCGCCGCCGAAGCGTACGCCAGTGGCGTGAGACCATAGCGGGCGCATCCAGAATTCGCAGATGAGCTTCCACTGACCCCAGATTGTGGATGCCCAGATCTTAAGGAACTCAAGCGAACCATCAGCTCCGGATTGATATTCGATATGGATCAATCCTGCGGTCGAATTCGGCATTAGTTCATCCCAGCTCAAGACCACTGCTGATTCCAACATGCGGTCAAGCTGAACGGTTTGCGTCGTTTGGGAATCGGTGAGCGGTGCCATGCTTCCTC
Organism: uncultured Acidobacteriota bacterium; assembly: GCA_963787715.1. Classification (GTDB taxonomy): domain Bacteria; phylum Acidobacteriota; class Terriglobia; order Terriglobales; family Acidobacteriaceae; genus TOLSYN. The sequence goes on from CAWBEC010000002.1 coordinate 1,054,258, forward strand.
CCGTTATTAATAGCTCTTTCCTGTTTTCAACCGTAACAATTCCAATGTCTGAGCAATAGGGCTCACATGAAGAGAAGGCTACGCGCTTTATCCGTCAAGGAGGAACGTGTGCAACGCCTTGTGCACATTCAGGGTTCCGTTGTAATCGATGTATCCCATTTCCCGGAATCGATTCATGAAGTAACTTACTCTGGATCGTGTGGTACCGACCATTTCTGCGAGTGTTTCCTGGTCAACTTTTGGAAGAGCGAGCTCCGGAATGGATTGCAGACCGTAGTCGGATATCAGCAGGAGAATTCTGGCCAATCGTTTCTCGCTGGAACTGCAGACCTGATCCACCAGATCCTCTTCAATTCTTCCAATACGGAAGAGCAGATGTGAGATGAAGAGCTTTGCGAATGCTGGTTCCTGCTGAAGGATGCGGACAATGGCCTGCCGTTTCACCTTGATGATTGTGGACTTATGGATGGCCGAGGCGGTGGAGGTGCGCAGTGTTTCACGGGAGAGGCAGCCCTCGCCGAAGAAATCGCCGCGCCGCAGGATAGCAATCACGGCTTTTTTCCCGCTCTTTGAGACGACCGTCAACTTGGCATTGCCATTCTGGATGTAGAAGATGGCATCGGCCTTATCGCCCTGGCCAAAGATCGCTTGTCCGCTGCGATATACCTGCGTAGTCGATAGAGTACTCACGCTCTTGGACGAACCTAAGGAATTAAAGGCTAAAAGATCTTTCTCGGCCATCGTAGGACTCCTGTAAGGGACGAGTTTCTCAGCGGTCAGTGTATAAAGTTGCTGGCAGCGGACGCTGGTCAAACTAGCTCACTTTCAAGACAATATTCGGTTGAAATGCGCAATTCGATCTTTTCTGAAAATTGCCGGCCCTGACAGCTCACGAGCTCAGCAAGCGGGCGCTTGAGCACTCGATGAAGGCCTATGGACATGCCGAAAAGCTTGCTATCGAGGCAGAAATGTCCGGGAAGACGCGTGCATGATGCGATCTGGAGTTGACTCGCCCGGATCGCTTAGATGTCGTGTTTTGGAGAACTGACGGCTAGTGAGAAATCAATGATGTATCGGACGGGAGTCGTGCAGAAGAGGCAGGGCGTTTCCTGTATCTCCTGAACGTTTTCATGCAATACGCTCAATGGGAAGGAGCGCAGGCAATCCGTGCAGGTGAGCACAATGAAGGGCACGCCCTTTGAATCTTTTCCGTTGCGTGGAATCCAGACCGGAGCAGACTGCCGGTGATGGTTCACCGCCCGCGCGGCAGCGGTTTTGAGCAAATCGGCAACAGTATTCAAGAACTTCCCTGGATCGTGCTGTCCCTTGGGGTAGAACGCATCGGCAATCACTCCGCCGGGAATGTGGTCACCGGACTCATAGGCTCCGCTTACAGCAACGACCGGGATTTCTGGAAAGCGGCGGCGTACGACGGAGAGAAACTCGAATCCTGACATTTGCGGCATGTTGAGATCGGAGATAATTACGTCAGGGGCTGCCCTTCTGAGCTGGAGAAGAGCATCAAATCCGTCTTCCGCAGTGCTGACTTCATATCCGGACGCGCTGAGCAGCATTGTCATACTCTTGCGAACGTTCGAATCATCATCGACGACAAGGACCCGGTACTTAGGTGAGTTGTTCATGACGCCGCGCCTCCTTGTGCGGGGAAGAGAGACTTAGCTCCCTCATACAACCATGCCAGCTCCTGAAGTCCGTGACTGTTCAATATTGCTCAGTTGGGGTTTAAAACTATATCACAGCATTGTGTCAACGTCACGGCTAAAGCAGGCGGGAAGAAGAAAAGTTGAGAACAGGATGCAAACGAGGCGAAAAAGAGACCGCAAGTGGAGAAATTATTCTAGCGTCAAGGAATGCGAACGAATCCAATCCCCGCAACTAGTCATGAAGTACTACGCTGACCAGCGAGCTGTGCACGTGCATACCGCCGCCGTCATAGTCAATAAAGCCAAGTTCGCGGAAGCGATTCAGGAAGAAACTGACACGCGAGCGGGTTGTGCCGATCATCTCAGCCAGGGTTTCCTGACTCATCTTGGCAATCAGTGGAATCGGTTTTGATTCCTGGCCGAAGTTGGCGAGCAGAAGGAGAAGCCGGGCCAGGCGTTTCTCGCTGGAGTTGAAGAGATGATCCACGAGGTCGGCTTCCATGCGGATGTTACGGGTGAGCAGGTAAGCGAGAAAGCGCTCGGCAAACTCGGGATCCTTGTGGAGCAGTGAAATCATTGCCTGCTTCTCCACCCGAAGAACCGTGCTGCGCTCCGCTGCGTTGGCGGTTGCCATGCGAAGGGGTTGACCGGCGAGGCATCCTTCGCCAAAAAAACTGCTCTCCGGCAGAATAGCGACCACGGCTTCCTTGCCTTGCGTGCTCACGACCGTGAGCTTGACTTTGCCGGTCTGGACGAAGAACACGGCATCGGCCGCACCTCCCTGCGAGAAGATGGATTCATCTGCCTGATACTCCTGACGGGTCTTTCCTACGGACAGCTTCGTCAGTAAGACGCGGGGATCGAAAGACGGGATTTGATCGGATGCCCTTCGGGATCGCGATGCAGAAGGAATAGGGGCGTGCTCGAGCTTACGACGCTCATCTTGAGCCGGGCGCTCTTTCCGTTCTAAGACGATAGGGCGTTTGGTAGCCATAACATCCCCCTCCGGAGGCCGGCGAGGATCTTCGCCGCGCGAACAAATTATAGGCTTTTCCCATTCGCCAATATAGTTCAAGTTGAGCATTATAGCTCAGACAGATGGTAGCGGGATCTCTAAAGTTGAACCGGCAGAGCCAAACGAGATTGCCAGATACTGGTTGCCCAACATTCCCTCGGTCTCGATCGTGGCTGCGGAATCTTGCTTGATGATTTCGTGCGTCGATTTGCTGAGATCCATAACCACCGTGACTTGTTCGCCAGGCTTGTGCGGCAGTTCAATGCTGGACGACAGGACCACCGAACTGGTAGCTGCACGGCCCACGCCCTCGGCGCCTCCCCGGGTGCGCATCCCCTGAAAGCAAGCAACCAGCCCAGCCAGATGTTCTCACCCACGCTTCCCAGCAAGTTGTAATGCCCATTCGCATCGCTGACCGGGCACCATAATTGCCGGGATACCAGGCATAAACCGCTGTCACTGTGCCTGCGTAGGGTGCCACGAATGCGGAATAAGAGAAGGCGCGGTGTCCATCTGCGCCATGGCGCGCTGTAAAACTCGATAGCACGGCGTGGCCAATGCGCGGGAATATGCCTTTGCACTCACAGCGGTAGTTCAGAGTGTCTTCTTTAAGTGCTTCCGCTAACGCATAACGTGCCGTCGTACTGATCGCCCGATGCCAAGATCGGAACCGAATCGTCTGCTGTAACCTGCCGTTCCTTGCTGCCATTCTGCCGGAGTGTTTTCCATTTGGCCTATACCCGCCACGACCGTGGCACGGACGAAGGGATACGGGCCAAACGTGTCAAAGAAGTAGTTGCGCATCTTGGTTTCCTGGGTTGGCCGCGTATACACAAGGTCATCTTTGGGCGTAGTGCTTGCGACAAACCCTGACGAGTCAACCGAATCTGCCAGTGATTGCGCTTTTGCCATTAGAGGCAATGCCGCGTTGCACTCAGCCGTATGTATAACTACGGTGAAGCGCGCATCCTTCATTAATCGCAACAACTCCGGTCAGCCAGATTTAGAGGCGAACGAGTTGACAGAGGGGGCAATAGAGCCGCTCACCCGTGGGTCCAGGTGCGCTAGCCGCGGCACTTATGCCCCGTTCTGTTCTTAAAGCACCACGCAAATGGCAATGCGAACGCCGGGATAATACGGGTTGAACATGTAATATCCGCCATCAACGTAATCGATGTAAACCTGATCCGTGTAGTACCAACCTTCCGGCCATGGCTGAACAAATCCGAACCAATAATCGCCGTACTGGAAGCGGGAATATCCGTCAACCATCCTTGGACTGCCAATGCTGAATTCATGCCCGCGCCCAAAATTCGAACGGAAGCGAGCATCAGGTATGCGCCCTACACCTCTGCCGCTGAGTCGCAGTGCTGGCTCGCTACGTTGTCTGGCCTCATCCTGCGATGTGCGCTGGGGGCGCTGTGAAGATCCACCCTCCTGCCGACTCATGGCTTGCGTCTGCTGCGCACTTTCCTGCTTCTGCTGCCCCTTGGCTTGCGGCTGCAGTGACTTTTCCGGTTTCTGCTGGCCAGTTTGCTGCTGCTGAGCTTTCTCCTGCTTTGCTTCACTCTTCGCTTGCGGCTGCTTTTCGGGTTTAGCTTCCTTTTCGGGTTTAGCCTGCTTTTCTGGTTTAGCCTGCTCCTCCTGTTTTGGGGCCTGAGCCTCTTCTTCGTGGCGCTCCTGCGCGAATGTGGGAGCGACGGTTCCGAGAAGAAGAAGCAGAACTCCTGTGCTGAGAAGTTCAACGTGTTTCATAGGGATGCCTCCTTTTGAGACACGAATAGATTGGCTCGTTTGCTCCAGCAATACTGTGCAAAATAGATCATCTCGCGATATCCGCTAGCGCGACAGACACCACTGCACTCGGCTATACAGGGCGCTAATGATCTGCACCCTGTTTCCCGGTTTGCCTTGGTGCAGCAATTCAAATCGCAGCTTACTATGCCGCTTTCCCTACGACGGGCGGGGTAACCCGCATAAGTTCTTCGTAGAGAGCGCGGTAGTGAATCATCGCTGCGCGCAGTTCATCGGTTGTCGCTTCGAACTTACCAACACGCAGGGTTGTCTCATGCGCGGAGCGGTAGTTCTCGACGACCTTGGGATGGTCGACGGAGATATCAGCGGCACGCTGATCGAAATCCGATACTGGATAGCCGCGAGTCTTCATAAGAGCGGCAACCAGGTCATCGGCTTCCATGACGGCTCCCTTGGGGGAGTCGACGAAACGAGCCTGCACGTTCTCCCATTGTTTTGCGAAGCGTTCGTGTTCGAACGAATCGAGATCGCGGATAGTGAGTTGCTCAATCCGCTTCTCGCGATCCGCCAGCTTCGCTTCTGCTTTTCGTTCCGAGCCATGCACCAGCACGGCCCTGTTGTATTCGGAGCCGAACTTCTGCCGCAGTGCTGCGGTCTTGCGTCGTCGCATATACAACCAAGACACCCCTGCGATGGACAGAACCACAGCGGCTATCACGATCACTCTTATATCCAACGGACTTAGGTTCATAGAAGCCTCTTCTTCACCAGGCTCCTCGGCCGTCAGAACCTCGTGAATGGTGAGTATTCATCTTCTGGCGGTGAAATAACTGGTCAGAATTGATCATTTGCAGATACGAGGTGCCGCGCCCCGAAAGGTGCGTGCGCATACCTGCTCCTTTCGAATCCCGCACCTTAGGGAGGCGAAACCTATCCAGCTTTCTTGATCTCCGCCAGCTTACCTTTTAGCTTTGTGACAGCATCTTTTGCATGGCCTATCTGCTGTTGAACCTTGCCCGTGTTCTTTTCAATTTTTCCTTCCACTCTCAACTGGCGGTCATTCGTAACCTTGCCGACCTGCTCCTTGATCGTTCCTTTAAGTTCGTGGAAGCTACCCTTCATCTTGTCTTCGGTGCTGGTTTTCATATTTCTCCTTGGCCCACGGAGACCTTGGCTTTTTGTGGGCTACCATCCTGTGTACTCTCGCGATTTTCCCAAGTCTGAGCAAACTTGACCATAGTTCCATTCCCTCCAAACCGGGCAAATGCATATGCATTCCTGTCTTGCCAATATCGGCAAGTTTCAAATCGGGCGGGCCAACTTTAAACATTCACGGTTGCGGATTCCATTTGGGGATATCCTCAGTCCACTCGGCAAATGCCCCCGGATGAACCGTCCGAGTGAGAGACTCCAATGCAATCCAAACGCACAATCGTCACTAAAAAGAGAGTGCAGAAGGCTCCTATTAAGCCGACTGCGTCTTTGTCCCTGATGCCGTCCCATGCAGTCAAGGCGAGCCCCATAGCATTATGTGAGCCGTGACCTTCGTTCGATCCTCACCATCCGCTTGCAAAGCTCTCGGTCATAGCTGGCGTCGCCAAACGCCAAAGCGCGCTTCGCTTATGTTGTCAGCGCCCCTCCGCACTCCAAGCAAGCGGCTTCGGACCGGGGCGTAATCCTCCCGCAATGGGGACACATCCTTTGTGCAGGAAACGCCGGAACCACTTCCTGCCGTCGCGTTCTGGACATGCAGATGATCAAGAAGACGATCGTCGCAAGCAATAGACGTACATAAATGCTAGTCATAAGCTCGATCCTCAAAGCGCATGGTTCAAATTCGGCCAAGCACGAGGAGAACCAACACGATCAGAAGAATCATCCCCAGGCCTCCGGTCGGATAGTAGCCCCACTCCCGGCTGTGCGGCCATCTTGGTAGCACACCCACAATGGCTAAAACCAAAATCACGATCAATATAGTTCCAAGCATGTCTGACTCCTCTTCGGAATAGCGATCTCATCCAAGTATCTTGTACGCGCTCCGATCTCTCATTACTGTTCAATACTGCTCACTACAGCAATTTCAGTCGACAAGAAGCATCAACGGAGAGACGATGAATGCTTTCTTCGAGAACGCGCTCGATGGCCTTGAGCAGTATCGAGCAGGTGCGAATGCTGAGGTACCTATTCCCGACTGGGATTAACCCGCCCATGATGTGTTCAAAAATAATCAGAGGTGGTCAACATTGCTCAGAATCAGAAGAGCCGCAGCTTTTATAAAAGGTGATCACCGCGATGCCGCGAGCAAAGCTTGCCGACCATCAAGATGTGTTGAATAGACTCACCACCTTACAAGAATTTGCGAGTTTCTAGGTTAGAAGGAGGCAATAGTGACCACCCCGAGAAGGACGCTGCCAGACGTAGCATTGGAAGCCGAAGCCATCGAAGGCGCCAAGCAAGGCGACGGCCAGTGCTTCGAGTTTCTTTACAGCCGCCACAAGAGGCGGGTTTACTCACTCTGTCTGCGCATGATTGGCAATGTTGAAGCGGCGGAGGATCTCACTCAGGAGGCCTTTCTTCTGCTCTTTCGCAAAGTCGGCACCTTTCGTGGTGATTCCGCGTTTTCCACTTGGCTGCATCGCCTGACGGTAAACGTTGTCCTCATGCATGTGCGCAAACGGGGATTGCCGGAGGTTTCTCTCAAAGAAACTCTGGAGCCCAACGAAGAAGGCGGTGCGCAGAAGGACTTCGGTAAGCATGACCTTATTCTCGCGGGCTCCATCGACCGGGTGGTTCTCGAAAGCGCCATCGAAAGCCTTCCTCCCGGCTATCGCATCATTTTTGTACTGCATGACGTTGAAGGATATGAGCACGGCGAAATTGCGGAAATGCTGGGATGTTCCATCGGCAACAGCAAATCGCAGCTTCACAAAGCGCGTACAAAATTGCGTAGTTTGCTGAACATCACGCGCGCTGAAAGTAACCGACGCAAAGCGCCACAAAGGCTGGGAGTCATTCTGAGCACAAGTGCTGCGGCCTAGACGTTCCAGAGAACTGCTTAGGTTACTACCCTTGTCAACTTTGATCAGACCTGCCCGTGAACGACGCCGACCTCGTGATAGGCATAGTTGTCCCATTTGTTTCGGGCGGATCAATAAGCGCATAAGGTGCGCGGATCGCTCGGTAATTCGCTCCTCTCTTGACTGTTCAGATCATTCCAATTCCTTGCGCAATGGACGGCGTCCGGCTGACTTCAAGGGCGGAGTTCTTCGAGACATGAGCTCCCAGCTGTGGTCCGAGCTTGGTCATGTCGTCGGTGAAGAGCGTCGCCTCGTGGCTGGCGCGGGATAGGGAGACATAGCCAAATCTTGAATTCAGCAGGTCTGGATGGACGCTTGTGTCGGCGTGAACGAGAACGCGCTCGGCAGTGAGCCCCTGCGAGCTGTGGCTGGTGACTGCATAGCCATGATCGAAGTGGCGGTGCTCTGCGGGATTGAACCGGCCATCGGGGTGAATCGTCTCAATGACGGCAAGGTCTCGATTGGCAACCCCGAGTGCCCGCTTGACTCCCGCCGCGCTTTCATACATGGAGTGTCTAAATAAATCTGGTGCGGAACACCGAACTTCTCCCACCCCGGAACTAGGCATGTTTCAACGCGGGACGCCACGCGTGAACGATCCGCCGGAACTCCTAACCGTAGCCAAGATCGTCCGGGTAGCGGTGGCAGCCCTCCACAGGCCGAACACCGTCACCATGTTGGCGGCGATCACATCCCCCTCCGGAGGCCGGCGAGGATCTTCGCCGCACGGTAAGATTAAAGGCTTTTCCCATTCAAGTTGAGCACTATAGCTCAGACAGATGGTAGCGGGATCTCTAAGGTTGGAAGTACCTCGCCACGCTGCCGATGCGAATGGAAGCAGAGATGCGGGCAGGGGTAGAAAAAGAGGCAACACCTTGAAAAAGCTTATGTTGTTCGTCGCATTGCTGAGTCTGACCAGCCTGGGCTGGGCGGAGTCACAGCGCGAAGCATCCACCGATCGTCTGGACAATGCCGGCAAAGTGCTGCACGAAATCATGAGCGCGCCGGATAAGGGCATCCCGGAAGAAGTACTCGATCACGCAAAATGCATCGCAGTCGTCCCGCACATGCTCAAAGGCGGCTTTGTCTTTGGCGCGGAAAACGGCCGCGGCGTGGCTACCTGCCGCACCGCCAACGGATGGAGCGCCCCGGCATTCTTTGCGATCACCGGCGGTAGCTGGGGATTGCAGATCGGCGTCGAAGGCATCGACCTGGTCATGATCATCCAGAATGACAAGGGCATGCAGCGGTTGCTCTCCAGCAAGTTCGAACTTGGAGCCGATGCATCGGCGGCAGCCGGACCGGTAGGCCGTCATGCCTCCGCCGACACCGATTGGAAGCTGAATACAGAGATCCTGACCTACTCTCGCGCCAAGGGCGCGTTTGCCGGACTCACGCTGAATGGCGCGTCGATTCGCCGCGACGATGATTCCATGCGAGGCCATCTACGGACGCCATGTTTCGACCCGCGCAGTACTGGCGGGCAAAGTGGCAGTCCCAGCCGCAGCGCAGCCGTTCCTGACCGCAGTCCGCGAAGCGCAAAGGCGCAGGCTCAGGGCAGCAGAACTAGTCGTAAACGCTACGCAGTTTTCAAGCGCGCGTGTGTACCCGGGAGAACGTAGAGTCCCGGGTGCTCACGATGCGGAGAGGGGATTCAATATGCTTTGGACAATTTTCGTGATTCTTCTGGTTCTGTGGCTTCTAGGCTTCAGCCTTCACATCGCCGGCGGCCTGATCCATCTTCTGCTGGTCGTGGCGCTGGTCGTCCTGATCTTCAACCTGGTAACCGGACGACGCTGAGTCGGTGTAAAAGAAGCTGAGGAGATATCAATGCCGTCACAAGAGAATGCATCGTTGAGCGAAGGCCACCTGGCTCGACTGAAAGTGCGCACGCTGATGCTCGAAGGAAAACTTGCGGCGTCGTTGCGGTTGAAAGTCCAGCGCATCGCTTCCAAGCCGGATTGCAGTGATCGGAAACTATCTTCCGCGCCAGTGTGGAATCGCAACCTTCACGACAGATCTATGCGACGCCATCGGTGCAGAGTACGAAGCGGTACAGTTGATGGCAGTCCCGGTCAATGATCCCGGGTCGCATTACAGCTATCCGCCGCGCGTACGATTCGAACTGACGGAAGGCGATCCGTCTTCCTATGAGGACGCGGCCGACTTTCTGAACTTCAGCAACGTTGACCTGGTCTGCCTGCAGCATGAGTACGGCATCTTTGGAGGCCCGGCGGGAAGCCACATTCTGCGATCTGCTGCGGCGGCTCGAAGATGCCCGTCGTGACGACTCTGCACACAGTTCTTCGCGAGCCCGACGCCAATCAACGAATCGTGATGGACGAGATCGCCGCGCTCTCTGACCGGCTGATCGTCATGAGCGAGCATTCCTCGCGGCTTCTGCAAGAAGTGTTCGGCGTTCCCGAGATAAAGATCGACGTGATTCCGCATGGCGTGCCCGACCTGCCATTCGGAGATCCGAACTACTACAAGGATTCCTCCGGGAACAGAAGGCAAGGGCCGTGCTGCTCACATTCGGACTGCTGTCGCCGAACAAAGGGATTGAACGCGTGATCGAAGCCTTCCCCGCATCGTTGCCGAACATCCAGAAGCCGTGTATATGATCGTGGGCGCAACCCATCCGCATATCCGGCGGCGTGAAGGCGACCAGTACCGTTTGCAACTCCAGGCACTGGCCAGAAAGCTCGGGGTTGAGCGCAATGTGATCTTCCACAACCGCTTCGTCAGTCCGGAGGAGATGGCTCAGTTCGTCGGCTCGGCAGACATCTACATCACTCCGTATCGCTACGAAGCGCAGGCCGTATCGGGCACGCTGGCGTATGCGCTAGGGGCGGGCAAGGCGATCATCTCCACTCCGTACTGGCACGCCGCCGAACTACTGGACGACGGACGTGGAGTGCTGGTTCCGTTTGAAGACTCAGATGCTATCGCGACTGCGGCGATCGAACTTCTGGATAACGAAGTGGCCCGCCATGCCATGCGCAAGCGCGCCTACCTTTATGCGCGGGATACAGTCTGGAACAAGGCTGCCGAATCTTACATGAGCACGTTCGTGCGCGCTCGCTCCGATCGGATGCGAAGTTCCGCGCATTGCGTTTTCAGACTTGAATGCCGAAAGAACGCTGGACCGGTTGCCATCGTTCAAACTGGACCACCTATACCGGATGACCGATCACACCGGACTCTTGCAACACGCGGTTTTTTCAGTCCCCAATTATGGCGAGGGCTACGCGACCGACGACAATGCCCGGGCATTGATCGTGGCGATGCTGATGGAAGAGCTCGGAATGACCGCGCTCTCTGAATCGGCTAACCTTGCATCGCGCTACCTGGCATTTCTGTGGCACGCGTTCAATCCGGCGACCGGCCGGTTCAGGAATTTCCTGAGCTACGAACGCCAGTGGCTTGAGGCTACGGGATCGGAAGATAGTCATGGCCGCGCGTTGTGGGGACTGGGAACCGTGCTGGGGCGCTCCAAGTCTGCTGATCTGCGGGGCACCGCAGGGCGGCTGTTTGAATCAGCTCTTCCTGCGATTCTCAGTTTCAGAAGTCCGCGCGCGATGGCGTTTTCGGCGCTGGGCGTGCAGGAATATCTCAACGGATTTCCAGGAGACAGAGCGGCAATGCAGACGATGGACGAACTCGTCGCACCGGTTGCTCGACATATACGCTGCGAACCACTCCACCGGATGGCACTGGTTTGAGGATGTTCTCGCTTACTCGAACGCCCGGCTGCCGCAGGCTCTGATCGCTTGCGCTGTGCGAACTTCTGACAAAGTGATGCTCGCGGCCGGCCTTGAGTCCCTGGACTGGATTTTGACAATGCAGCGGTGCGAAATAAAGGGGCACTTCGTTCCGATTGGGTCGCAGGGGTTTCATCGCAAGGGCGGCGAGAAGGCGCGCTTCGATCAGCAACCCGTAGAAGCTGGGGCAACCGTCTCAGCATGCTTACAGGCCTTTCGCGCAACCGCCGATGACCGTTGGCTCAAAGAGGCGTGGTCGGCATTCAACTGGTTTCTTGGCGACAACGATCTGCAGATCGTGCTCTACGACTCAAGCACTGGTGGATGCCGCGATGGGTTGCATCCCGACCGGGCCAACGAAAACCAGGGAGCGGAGTCCACACTTTCCTTCCTGATGGCGCTGCTGGAGATGCGTCTGCTGGAAGACGCAGAACTGCCATTCGCCAAGCACGAAGCTATCGCCACTTCACGCGTCTCTCTCAGTTCCCGCACTCCATTGGAGATTTCATGAGCGTAGTGATTCATGACGAGCCATTGCTGCACCGCCATGCCGCGAATCCGATCCTCACCAGCAAGGATTGGCCGTACCCAATCAACAGCGTTTTCAATGCAGGCGCAACCCTGCTCGAGGATGGATCGACGCTGTTGCTCTGCCGCGTGGAAGACCGAAGGGGGCTCTCGCATCTCTGTGCGGCCCGCTCTGCAAACGGAGTGGACGGATGGCAGATCGATCCGACACCAACGCTCATGGCAAATCCGGAAGAGTACCCCGAAGAGCTCTGGGGCATCGAAGATCCTCGATTGACTTATGTGCCGGAGCTGAAGCAGTACGCTGTCGTTTACACCTCGTATTCACGCGGTGGCCCCGGCGTCTCGCTCGCACTTACGAAGGACTTCCGTACCTTCGAGAGGTTTGGCGTGATCATGTCGCCCGATGACAAGGATGCGGCGCTTCTGCCGCATAAGATTGACGGACGCTGGGCCCTGATTCATCGGCCAATGACAGCGCTTGGCGCGCACATCTGGATCTCCTACTCGCCCGACCTGCGGCATTGGGGCAGCCACAAAGTGATGCTGGAAGCGCGCCGCGGCGCGTGGTGGGATGCGAACAAGATCGGACTCTCCTCGCCTCCCATTCAAACCGACCGGGGATGGCTCATGCTCTACCACGGAGTGCGGCAGACGCCTTCGGGCTGCCTGTACCGACTTGGCCTGGCGCTGTTCGATCTTGAGCAGCCGGACAAGTGTTTACTGCCGGGGGGACACAATGGATCTTTGGGCCGGAGGCTGACTACGAGCGCCACGGCGACGTCCATGATGTTGTTTTCCCGTGCGGAAACACGATGAATGCCGACGGCGACACAATCAACGTCTATTACGGAGCGGCTGATTGTTCGATCGCCCTTGCGCGGACAAGCGTGCGCTCATTGCTCGCGTGGCTTGACGTCAATGGAGAGTGTAACCGCAGGCAGAGAGCGCAGGATTTATGAATGCGTTGCATCGGGTTGTTCAGTTCGTCTTCGAGTGCCATCACCGCGAACTAAGCCGCGTTTTCACCATCAAGAACCGGACTTACCAGGTCTGCTTCGAGTGCGGGCGCGAGATTGATTACTCGTGGGAACTGATGCACTCACTGGAGCGGATGAGAGCTAAGAGCAGTTACAGCTGCTGAACAGTTCCGGAAACGCACAAGTCTCGGCAGTTTAGTCCGAAGTCAGCGTTGTACTCGAACTTAATCTCCGCAAGTGAGCTATCTTGCTCAGGCACAAACACTCATCGCTGTCATCCTTTAGTCTCCTGAGTGTTTCAAGGGTGTGGCGGCAGCCGGTCCAGAGACAGCAACCTTTCACATCAAGGTCCAGTCACTTTGGCATCCTTCATCCGTGTGTACGCAGGAGCATCCGGCGGACACGATTCGACCCTAACCGGTTAGGTCAACACCTCACGGCGGATGAGAGGCGTTGGCCCTCGAAGTGCGAAAGGTCGAAGTCATGCCGCTGATCCAACTTGTAGAGATCCTGGTCGTTGTAGGTGTCGTCCTGTGGCTGGTGAATCGCTTCATTCCAATGCAGCACACCATCAAGTCAATCCTCAATGCAGTTGTAGTCATTGGAGTTGTTTTGTGGCTACTGAATGTTTCTGGACTCCTTCATTCCTTCTCCCGAATCCGCATTGGATCGTGAACTGTGAAGTCATGTCGAGAGGCTGAACACAGTTAACCAATATCGGTACGGCGCACCACAGCAGACATCTGCTCGAAAGGAACACATTGAATACCAAGTTCTTGCTAGCAGCCGGAATTGCCGTTGGTTTGAGCGCGTTTGCTCAGACCAATTCTCAAACCATGGTCGTTGAACACATGAGTCACACACCCACTTTCCGGATTAACGTAATCAGCCGGGATGTGCTGGCTGTTAACTACAAACACCGCAGCGGACCCACGCATGTAGATTTTGCGGGTACGGATCAGATGCCTTCAGCGAACGGTGAAGCCAAAGTTGAAAGTGAGCGCGGATCGCTTAAGATCCGGGCGGAGTTTGGCAACCTGCAGAGTCCGAAGTCCTTCGGTAACGAGTACCTTACGTATGTTCTTTGGGCGATTTCTCCCGAGGGGCGGGCGGTGAATCTGGGCGAGGTACTGGTGGGCGGTAATAGCCGCAGCAAGCTTGACGTCACCACCGACCTTCAGGCGTTCGCTCTGATCGTTACTGCAGAGCCATACTACGCAGTCCGGCAGCCGAGCAATGTGGTCGTGCTCGAAAACGTCGTCCGTGAAGACACCAAGGGAACGACTGAATCAGTGAATGCAAGGTATGAACTGATGGAGCGCGGCGGATATATTCCCACCGGCTACAACTTCGATCCCGTGGTTCTGAACGCGAGGTTGCCATTGGAGTTCTTCGAAGCGCGCAATGCTCTGCGCATCGCGCAATCGGAGGGAGCCGAGACCTACGCCAGCGATAGTTACCAACATGCCGTCCAGTTGATGAACACCGTGGACGAGTATGCGACCAGAAAGCACATCGAGCGAAAGCAGTTGATCGCAGTCGCACGAGAAGAAGTGCAGACGGCCGAAGATGCACGCCAGATCGCAGTCAAGAAGATGGAAGAGCAGCGGCTGGCCGACGAGCAGCAGGCCTCAGCCGACGCACAGGCGAGATCGCAGGGACAGGCTGAAGACGCGATCCGGCAGAGGGATCAGGCCCAGTCTGATACGGCAATCGCTCAAGCAGCGAAGGCTCAAGCTGAATCCGATGCAATGAACGCACAGGCCGCGACGGCGCGAGCGAAAGCAGACATGGCAGCAAGCCAGGCTGCATCCGCATCCGCCCTTTCCGCGGCACAGGCGGACGCAGATGCGTCCCGCTTGGCGGCACAGCAGGCGGATTCAGATAAAGCCGCATTGCGCACGAAACTCTCCGAACAGTTGAATTCGATTCTCCAGACACGCGACAGCGCTCGCGGGCTCATTGTCAGCATGTCCGATGTGTTGTTCGAGACAGGAAAGTACTCATTGAAGTCTGGCGCACGCGAAAAACTGGCAAAAGTCGCCGGAATCCTGCTTGCATATCCTGAGTCTCAATATCGCGGTTGGCGGCTATACGGACAACGTGGGCGGGGACGAGATGAACCAGAAACTGTCTGACCATCGCGCCGGATCGGTTCGTGATTACCTTGTGCAGCAAGGCGTGGCGAGCAACTCGGTCAGCGCCGAAGGCTTCGGCAACTCTTTGCCGGTAGCCTCGAACGATAACTCTGCCGGCCGGCAGCAGAACCGGAGAGTGGAACTTGTTGTATCCGGCGAAGCCATCGGCAACTCGGCCACCGTAACGACAGGAAGCCTGCGTTAACGCAGCACTATAGCGGCTAACCGGTTCTTCTTGGCGCGAGTCCCGTGTCTGGGCTCGCGCTTTTTCTCAGGCGCCAACTGGGTCATTCGGTACACCGTCTAACAGGCGTAATAGGAACACTCAGAAAGTGAGCAGTAATGCACAGCGTTACCGGTGCATCTGTGGAATCTTCATATATGACGCGTCGCCTTTTAATCCACGCAGCCCGCAGCTGTAAAGTACTAACGGGCAATCGAAGGATGATCTGGCAAGGTGGTTCAAAATGCGTATCATCCGTTTGCTATTGCTAACACTTCTCATACTGGCCATACCGGCCGTCTCGTTCGCGCAGTTTGGCGTTTCGATCACACTTGCTCCGCCTGCCCTTCCTGTGTACACGCAGCCGATGGCTCCCGCCGATGGTTATCTATGGACTCCCGGCTACTGGGCTTATGGAAACGAAGGCTACTTCTGGGTTCCTGGAACCTGGGTGATGGCTCCCGAAGTTGGCTTCCTATGGACTCCTGGCTATTGGGGCTGGGGCAATAATGCGTACGCCTGGCATGGCGGCTACTGGGGTGAGCATGTCGGCTTTTACGGTGGCGTGAATTATGGCTTTGGCTATGGCGGCGTTGGCTACCAAGGCGGGTATTGGAATCATGGAGCCTTCAACTACAATCGCTCGGTAAATAACGTAAACATCACGAATATCCACAACGTTTATAACAAGACTGTAATCAACAACACGACATTCAATCACGTCAGCTATAACGGCGGCAGTGGTGGAGTTTCTGCCCGCCCGACCCAGGCGGAAGAGACCGCATCGCGCGAGCGGCACACCCAGCCAACGGCAGCACAAACACAGCATGTTCAAGCTGCCGGCAGCAACCACGCGCTTCTGGCTTCAGTGAACCACGGACGTCCGGCGATCGCTGCGACTGCGAAGCCCGCTGAGTTTAGCGGTCACGGAGTGGTAGCAGCGAAGCAAGCAGGAGCGCCTTACAAGGCTGCGGTGAATCACGCAGCCGTTCAGCCAGCGACGAACAAAACAATCCCACACACCGAGACGCACGCCGCTCGCCCAGAAACAGCGCGTAGTGCGCCAGTAACGCGCACCAATGAGCCGCATCCGCCCGCTGCGTCCAATAAGCAAAGCGCGGCGCATGCGAAGAGTTCAGTTCATGCGCAGCCGAGCGCCCATCCCGAAGCTACAGCCAAGTCTGAGACTCACGCGCAGAGTGCACCCCGGACCTCACCTGCATCTCATGCGCAACCTGCTGCTCGTCCTGAGGCTACACCGCGCCCTGAAGCTCGCACACAGAGCGCACCGCGTCCCCAGCCCGCAGCTCATGCCCAGGCTGCGCCTCGTCCCGAAACTGCACCGCGGCCAGTGGCTCACGCACAGAGCACGCCTCATTCGCAACCGGCAGTTCACGCGCAACCTGCTCCTCATTCCCAGGCAGCACCGCGTCCTGAGCCCGAGGCGCGTGCACAGAGTGCGCCGCGTTCTGCTGAGAAAGAGGGTAATACGCGAGAAAGGTGAGCGGCAGAATGGGCAATTCAAAGTGGTGCGGGCCGAGTTCAGTGGCTCGCACCATTTTCTTGCTATGGGGAACGAATAAATCTATCGGAACGATCTCGAAGGAAGACACCCCAGCGCAGTGATTGCCGCTTCATCACATGACGGTTCCGGATAGCGCACCGCGGCCTGTTCTTGAAGGATGTTTTCTCGTAACAAGGATGAGACCCGAAGCTGAATAGGCCTGGGCAGACCCTGATAAGCGTCTCTAAGCTCAAGAAGAAGAGCTCGGGAGGATTGGATGCAGCAGTGCATGATCTTTATTGCCTTTCCTGGAGCGGCACCCCAGGTTGAGCCTGACGTGTCGATGAGATGTCTGCGTGGGCTTGCTTGCCGCGCGGAGCCGTAACCCCGGCCGGATAGATGAAGATCTGCACCGTCCCCCAGTCGCCGTCTGAATTCGTGTCCGCCTGCTTGCCGAGTCCCAGAGTCTTAAGTTGGCTGTCATCGAAGCCGAAGCTCTCTACCAAATACTCGCGAACAACCATGGCCCGCGCTTCAGTTAACGCCATTTCCTTCTGAGCATCGCCTTCTTTACCAGCGGATACTACAACCACCGCGAACCCGAACTGGTTATTCGCCAGGAACTCGCCGCCGTCATGCAGAGACTTCTGGTTCTTCAGCTTGGCAGAATCCTGCTTATCGAAAAGTTGTTTTGATGAATACGTGAATTGCTTGATGGGTATACCTTGCGGCATTTGTTCAATTTCATTCTTGGCCAGTTCAGCGGAGTCTTCGTATCCGCGGCTCTTGAAATAACCGCGCAAAAAGAAGTTGTGCTTCAGGGCTTCCATGTTTTCCTGGAAGTCGGTAACTCCTGCCTGCGCCTGAACCATCGTGTCGCGCATTGTGCCCGTCGTCTGCTCGAGGTCGCTGTAGAGCTTCCTGTCGTTCACCAGCGCGCCTACGGTACCCTCACCCCGATCGATCTTGGCGGATATCGAGTTCAGGCTTGCCGTCGCCAGGGTGGTGTTCTGGATGGCTTGCTGGCTACTATCGAGAATGCCGTTTGCTTTTCTGAGCAGGTCCGCCATTTCGAGTGGCTGTTGGCTGGCAAGCATATCGCCATCCTGCACCTCGGGAGAATCGGCGGAGCCAAACGAGATTGCCAGATACTGGTTGCCCAACATTCCCTCGGTCTCGATCGTGGCTACGGAGTCTTGCTTGATGATTTCGTGCGTCGATTTGCTGAGATCCATAACGACCGTGACTTGTTCGCCAGGCTTGTGCGGCAGTTCAATGCTGTGCACAACTCCACTGTGGACTCCAGCTACCCGCACATCGCCACCCGGCTCCAATCCTGCAACATTGCCGAATTGCGCCTTCACCGGTACGTCGAGCTGAAAAGATACTGCTTGCTCCCGATGATGAAGACACCGGCCACCAGAATGGCTAAGGTCACGACGATGAAAGCTCCTAAACGCGCTGCTCTCGACATAAGTTCTCCTACGAATGTTTCAGAAACTCACGAACGAACGGATCGTCGCTTGCCTGAAGTTCTTGAAAGGTGCCTTCGGCCGTAACATTGCCTTGATTCAGCAGGATCAAACGGTCAGCAATTGTTTTTGCGCTGTGTAGATCGTGAGTTACTACGATGGATGCCATCTGATGGTCAGCCTGGAGTTTGAGAACCAAGTCATCAATCTCAGCGGAGCTGATTGGATCGAGTCCGGCCGTGGGCTCGTCAAGCAGCAGAATGTCCGGATCGAGGGCCAACGCACGTGCCAGCCCTACCCGTTTCTGCATGCCGCCGGAGATGTCAGACGGCATCTTGTCGAGATGTCCATCCATGCCGACCTCCGCAAGCAACTGCCTGACGCGGTCGCTCAGCTCAGAGCTCGACATCCCCTTCCTGTGGTGCTGTAACGGAAAGGCCACGTTCTGCTCGACGGTCAGCGAATCGTAGAGGGCGGCATGCTGAAATAGAAAGCCCATCTTCTTCCGGATCGTACCGAGTTCGTCGAGAGACAGGCCGGCGATGTCTTGCCCGTGGATGCGCACCGCTCCCGAGTCAGGCGTCTGCAAGCCAATGATCATCCTCAGTAAGACGCTCTTGCCGGTGCCGCTGCGCCCCAGCACCGCGAGGGTTTCTCCTCGGCTCACGGTCAGGCTGACTCCGTTCAAGACTCTTTGGGTTCCGAAGGATTTGTACACATCTTCGACGGCGACAACCGGTACGCGCTCGGCTTCGCTGGCTTGCAGCTTTATCGCGATTTGATCGAGTGTGGTCATAGTTGTTTACGGAAAAAAGATGATG
This sequence comes from uncultured Acidobacteriota bacterium, assembly GCA_963787715.1. Classification (GTDB taxonomy): domain Bacteria; phylum Acidobacteriota; class Terriglobia; order Terriglobales; family Acidobacteriaceae; genus TOLSYN. The sequence continues at coordinate 1,073,199 of CAWBEC010000002.1, forward strand.
ATGAATTTCACGAGCACCACATCAGCCAGGATCACGAACAGGGACGACAGGACCACCGAACTGGTAGCTGCACGGCCCACGCCCTCAGCGCCTCCTCGGGTGCGCATCCCCTGAAAGCAAGCAACCAGGCCGATGATCAGTCCAAAGACCGCAGTCTTAAACGTGGGAGGCAGGAAATCATTGAACCCGGCGCCCTTAAAGCCGCTAATGATGAACTGATGGAATGAGAGCGGTTCCACCGTGGCAAGCGCAACCCAGCCCATCAACAGGCCGCAAGCATCAGAAGCAAGAGTCAGTAATGGCAGCATAAGAGTGCAAGCCAGGATGCGAGTTGCTGCGAGCAGACGGTAAGGGTTAACCGCAGATGGCCTCGATGGCGTCGATCTGCTCGGTCACTTTCATCGACGCCAACTCTGCGCCAATTCCCGCACCCACGCGGCCACTAACAACCAAGCGCGGTAATGATTGGACCTATCTCATGAACAACGGAGAACACCAGCGCCGCCGGAAGCAGCGATTTCGCTCCGAATCGAGTCATGCTTTGAAGGGACTCTAACGCGAGCACAACTCCGATGGCGGCGCCAGCCAGTGCCACCAATGGCAGGGACTTCGATCCGATCTCGTCAAGTTGCCGGAATAGTTCGCGGAACTCAAACGGCGGTGTTACCGCGGCCCGCATAACTTGCCAGAAAAAGATGCCCAGCTCGCCGAACCACTCGAAGAACTCGGTGGTCACCCACTTGGAGGCGTTCCCATCCGGCAATGGGGGTGAACTTGCTGGCCGGATAGTGGAGGAGCCACACCTGCGACCGCGAGTAGTTTGCTGTCACTCACTGGCCTGCTCCCGGATCAGGTGCTGCGTGCGGATTGTTAAGGTGCATGCGGGAGAGAAGGGAATGCGGACCGCTGTAGAAGAACTCCAGCAGGATGTTCTCGCCAACATTCCCAGCAGGTTGTAATTGCCCATTCGCAGCGCAGACCGGGCACCATAATTAGCGGGATACCAGGCGTACACCGCCGTGACCGTGCCCGCATAGGGCGCTACGAATGCAGAGTAAGAGAAGGCGCGGTGTCCGTCTTCGCCGTGGCGTGCTGTTACGGTTGACACCACGGCATGGCGCAGTCTCGGAAATACACCATTGCATTCACAGCGATAGTACAGCGTGTCTTCCTTGAATGCTTCGGCTAGCGCATAACGTGTCGTGGTGCTGATCGCTGCGATGCCAAGGTCGGAACCGAATCGCCTACCGTACCCTGCCGCCCCTTGCCCCCACGCCGCCGGAGTATTGTCCATTTGCCCTATGCCAGCCACTACTGCGGCACCAGCGATGGGATACGGGCCAAACGCGTCAAAGACGTAATTGCGGAGCTTGATTTCCTGTGTCGGACGCGTATACACCAAGTCGCTTTGCGGCGTAGTGCTTGCGACAAATCCTGAAGAGTCAACCGAATCTGCCAATGACTGTGCGCTTGCCATTACGGGCAATGCCGCGAGATTCGCGATCGCAAATAACAAAAAAATAGACTGGCGCAACTTCATGATGGGACTCTCCATGATGGAAAAGCACGCTGTTGCCCCGGGGGCTGGCACTTCGAGATTCTGGCAGAGCTGGGAGGGCAAAGCTGGTCACTATTGCTCAAAAGCGGAAATAACAGGAGCCTAGCCATTTAGCTCAAATGCCGGCTATTCCGCTTTAAACCTAATGAATTTGGAGGCGGTAACTGCCAATTGGTCCGCGGATGACACGAGGTTTTGTCACGCTTTGTAAGAGGTCGTTTCTACGGACGATTTCTTGCGCTCAGCATCATACTGTAGCCGCGGCTAGCTGGCTTTTCTCGGCGCGAGTCCACTCTCTGGGCTCACGACGTTGTTATATCTTAAGGTCGCTCTCATGCCTCGGCCTCCGCCGGTGGCGGTTCTCGCGGTGGCAGCGGCGAATCGCACGGCGGTTGCTGGGGAACGACGCTAGCTGGGAGCTGCTCCGCCCCTAGGCTTGACCCGATTCAGGGATTTGGTGCCCTGAAGTTGGGTTGTGGAGCGCGATGAGGCTTGTGTTCCTAACCCCAGACGTTTTGAGAGCGCGCGCGGCCGATTCTGGGATTCTGGACGCCTGTTTTCAACAGAATGCGTTCAGTCGAAGAGGGCGGCCGCGGGCAAGGTTCTTTTGGACCACCCATTCCCGGTGCATCCGAGAGGCCTCGACAGTGGTTCGGGGGCTCTGGGCGTATAGTCGGCTACTCGTCAGTTACTACGAAGATAACAGCCTTTTGTGGCAGAACTCGATTGCATCCAGTGGTAGGTTTGTCCAGCGATGATTGCTCGCCGCGTTTGGAGAACTCGCAGCGGGCTGGTTCTTGAGACGAAACTCACGGGAAAAGAAAAGCTATTCCGGTAGTCCCTATCGTCCAGACAATGACGAAGAAATCAGCTGGTGCCCAGAATTGGCAGCCGAAGACGCCTGTTGAGCTGTGTTCTGTGGCAGCGCTGCCTTGGTAAACACCATATAGAACTCGGTGCCTGCAGCCAGCGTAACCACAATTCTTTCGTTTGAGATCATTTTGGCAATCTGGGTGTCGGCGGTGTTGCCCATGTTCTGTGAGAGTTGCGAGCGCATCAAGTCCTGGCCGCTCAATGCCGTGCTTGTGTTGTTCCCAAGCATCATCGCCGTTGTTTGGCCGATTCCGGAGAGCGTGGCGACGAGCATGGCCTTGCCGCGGCTGCTGCCGGTCACCTGCCCCTTCAGCGAGCGCAGGTTTGTATCGACAGCCACAGCGCTTATTGGCACGGTGGGGCCATTTGGCAGATCGACGGAATCAAACGAGATTGCCATATTGCCGTGCGCATCAGCGCTATTGATGCGTCCAATCGCACGGCTCCCCGCCGGCAGGACGATTTGCCCGTTGCGCTCGTAGTTGTATTCGATCACGGCGGTGACGGGAGCCGCGACCGATGTAGTGGCCGAAGCTTCAAGCCGGGCGGCAACGTGGAAGCCAGGCTCCAAACCAAAGTTCGTGATCGCGGGTCCGAGATATTGGGTCGCATCGGCTGCGGCAGGCACACTCTTGCGCGTAGAAGACGATGCGCGTCTTGGTCACCTCGTCGTTCCATGCTCGCATTGACTCGCTATAGGAGGCTCCGGAAGGGTATTGCGCCCCTGCGGCCCCAAGCCCACTGAAGGGTTGACCAGGGGTAGCGGCTCCGTTGTATGGCGGTGGCTGGAAGGGGGCAATGGAGCCGATCGTTTTCAGTGGTGCATTGAGTTGTTTTGAGATTTGCGCCGTGGAACCAGGAGAGCCCTGGGGCTGTTGCGTGCCGCTAGCAGTTCCTTTCCCCGTTCCGGTCGTTTTGGCCGTGGCTTCCTCCGCTTCTTTCGCGTGGCGCTTCAGCGCTTCCAGACTGTTTTTGGTCGCCAGGATTGCGTTCGGCGTGATGCTATCAGTATCGTTACCGGTTGCGGCGCTCGGTGTATTGTTTTGGTCGGCTGGCATTACATCAGTAGCGGCGGAAGTCTGCTGTCGAGCAGGTATCCGCGTGGCAGCCTGACCGTGTGCTTTCGTCGGCGACATCTTATGCGAGAAGATGAATACCACGCCTATCACGGTCGCTAGCAGTGTAATGCCAACAATGATCAACTTTTCCACTCCGGCGGGAACATGATTCTTCTTTGCCGGTGGCGTGTATGGTTTAGCTTCCGTCTCGGATGTCGGAGAAATGATCGTCGGTTGTTCTGGTGTCGTCTGAGCCATTGGGTTTCTCCTCCTAGAATCCTGGTGCAACAAACGGAAGTGGAATCATTACGGGATGGTCGACAGCATCGGCCGTGGCGAGCTGCAGAAGTAGCGTTTCCCTGCTCTGCTTGAAACCCGGACGCGAGAACTGCACCACTCCGTCCAAGCGTTCGCCGGGTGCTAGTTTCACGACATTCTGGCGAAAGTCCTGGATCGATACCGGCGCCGCGAGTATTCCCTTCTTGCTGGGTTTCTTTTGAACTGGGTTTCCGAGCTGAATTTGTGGTGTCAAAACCTGAACCCAATCTCTGCTGACGTTCAAGACGGAGTAGGACACCATCATGGTGTCGCCAACCTGCACCGCGGGTCCGAGAGATGCGGCGATGGATCTGGTCGCGGTGGCGTTCGCCTTGTCCCGCTTTACCAGATCGTCGGCCGTGATCCAGGGGGGTGTTGCGAGCTCTGCCTCAGCCGCGAGCGCAGCGTCAATCACGGAAACAGGTTGCACGGTGCGCAAGGAGGATCGAACTGGATAGCTTTTCACGAACGGCGCCGAGAGCGATTTCGTCGCCGCCATCTATAGGCTGGGGAAGGCCGGACTCAAGTGGCCCTGCAAAAGCCAATAAAGCCTTGTCAGGCCTGTAGTCGAGAACAAAATCGACGTCATACTGCGAAGCGGAATTGCCCGAGGAGATTAACTTCAGACTGATGGTTTCACCACTGGCCAGGGCGACTAGCAGATTGCTCTCTGCAACGTCGTGGGTGAGCGGACTCACGTAAACCAACTTCGGTTCATTTTCGACGTGCTCGGCAGTGAACAGCGTAGGCGCACCAACCGCAATCGAGGTGACCGCCTCAGGGAGATGAATTGTGCTGATGTACAGGGGCTTGCAATGGACCTCGCCGACGATGGAACTGTCGACCGGGCGGCTTTCAATGCGAGCGTCAATTGATAAAGGTGACGCTCCCGCCTGGATCTGCTGTCTTGCTTGCGAGGCTGGACCTGGCGCTGGGGCTGCCGCCGTAGATGTGTTCACGGTGATGCCAGCGGCAGATGGAGGCGTGGTGACGGGTAGAGTTGGCAATGCCGACTGAGCTGATGCGGCCACTGCAGTCATAGATAGAACAAGAGCGAAGATAAATAGCTTCATCATTATTAATCGCCTCCAAGGACGAGGTTAGCTGGGGATTTGTGGAGAGCGAGCTCCGCAAGGTAGAGACGTCGAACGGACGCAACGTACGCATACACATCGGCGCCGGAGTAGTGGAGACCGCGACGTAGAATTGGGCGGCTGCCTCGGTAATATGCCGCCAATACCAGACGGAAGTCTCCGTCGAACTGCTGCATCAAATCGGCCAGGTATCGAACCCCGCCGGAGAGGTTTTCTGAAATGTCAAAGGGATTTTGCACGCCATACTCTGCAGCGGTCGCCGGCATGAACTGCATCAGCCCCATGGCGCCCATTGGGGACACCGCTCTTGGATTCCAACCAGACTCCTGGGTGATGATCGCGTGGACCAGCTCTTTTGGAATCTGATAGTGAGTGGCATACGCGTCGGCGTAATAGACCACTTCATCGTGGCCAGTCTCCGAGACAATGCCTGCAGCCGCAGAAGCGGAGAACGCCAACCATAGGAACACTCCAGCCCAGAGTTGCGTCATCGAGTAACCGCCTCCAACGCCATCACCGGCGCTGGCTGGGTGGCGTCATCCGCCCGGATAGGTGCAGCCGCCTGCGCCGCCATCTGAATGTCGTGCCGACACATTTCGTCTGCAATGATGCGTGCATTGTCCATGAAGCTCTCGAATCGCCCAGGGACTAACAGGCTGGCCCGATCCTTCTCAGTCTTGGCAATGAACGGAAGCATGACGGCCTTATGCTCATCCCGAAGTTCTTGCAGCTTCATTTTGTCGAGTACGCGAGCCAGCGCAATCATCTCCGAAATCGAAGGAGGCTTTTGCATCTTGAAAGAACGCAACGACCTTGCAAAACCCGCGATAAAGTAGTGGATGGCTTTCGGACAATGCGGCGTCCGGCTCGCGACAATAGCCGCTTCCTGTTCAGGAGTCGGGTGGTCGATGTAGATGCGGGCACAGCGCCGCAAAAGAGGATAGCCAAGTTCCCGTTCGTCGTTGGCCGTGACGATAGTAAATGGCGGATGTATTGCCTTGATCTCGCCGAGGCCAGGGATCGTTAGCTGCCATTCACCAAGAAACTCAAGTAGTTGCGCCTCAAAAGCGTGGCTGATCTTGTCGATCTCATCGATGAGCAGGATGCATCGATCAGGCGCTTCAAGCGCGCTCAGCAGAGGCCCAGCCAGATAGAAGGCACGGTCTGAGACCCTCTTCGCGGCTTCATCAAACGTCCCGTCGTGAAAACGCACGAATAGTTGACGCAGTTCATCACTGAAGCTGCCGATCGCCTGTTTATCGGTGAGTCCTTCGTAGCACTGCAGGCGCATGAGCTTCATGCCCGTTGCGCGTTTGACTGCCAGGGCCATCTCCGTTTTTCCAGCGCCGGCTGGGCCTTCCAGAAGAATCGGCTGATTCGTGTCTCCGGCGGCATAGATCGTGTTCGCTATTTCGTGAGTAGTGAAATAGCCAACCTTTTCGAGCGCGGCGAGGGTCTCTTCAGTGTTCTCGAACATTTCATAGCTACAATAGTATAACTATGTAATTTAGTCTACTAAAGAATGTGTCCAAGAACGCGGAGGAGATGACAGGGGGGATGTGCTCAGGTCGAGTGGGGGATGATCGACCTTCGCAATCGGCTGTTACGTGGCTACTTCTTGGGTGCGCGGGGTTTCATGGAAGCACTATCGCATGTCGGAGGAGACTCCAGAAGAGCCTTGAGCAGATCGTAGCGGTTTCGCACACCGAGTTTGTCGTAGATCAGAACGACGCGGTTCTTGATAACTTGGCAGGTCGTCCCGAGTTGAGCCGCAATTTCCTTGCACTGCTTGCCTTCCACCAGCAAGGCCGTTATATTTCTTTGTCTTTGCGTTAGAAGGCACCACTTGTCTTGGCGGGAGGGTGTGGCGTTGTCTGCATCATGCAGCGACTGAATCCACTGCCGCCGCTCCCGTAGTGCAGCAATACATTCCGCCAGATCAGCGGCATTCGCTGTGCGAAACAGAATTCCACGAATCGCAGGTTGATTGACTAAGGGCAGGTATTCATCTTTGCGCTCGGCAATCCAGACCACAGGGCATGAGAACTGCCGCGCGAGCTTCATTGCTTCTGAACGCAAGGATATTTGACCGAGAAATAGAGTAGCCCCTGGGTTGTTTGTTATACGGCTTGCAAGCTCGGCTTCAGTGGCACAGTCAACTACCTGTGTGGATTCTGGGAGAAGCCGGCTAAGCCGGGTTGAGATCGACGCCTGGTATAGCGATTGGCGGTCGAATACGAGGATGGTTACCACGCACTACCTCACGGAAACTACTTAGAATGTGCAACCTACCAAATGCCTAAGTTCTCCTTTCGCTGAACAAGGAAAAGGCTGTCGGTGATCACAATAAATGCAATGTTGTCAGCAGAATAGAACACGGTAATGACGATGGGTAGGGTAAAAACCTGTCCTTATGCCACATTTCAAACAGGAATCTGGAAGGTCAACACATGCACATTTGGTGTTTAAGGTAATCTACCTATTCACGGGGAGAGCCTATCAACAAAGTGATTTACTCCTCCGCCTTGCCGATCTTCCCTCCGGGATCGGATTTCACTCAACGTTGCCGCGCCTGTTCCATCATCTCGAAAAGAATGCTTCTAGCCTCTTTCGGTCTGCACACCTCGCGCGGGAATGCGATGCGTGAACCGTGCACGCCTTCCGCGGTTCTTAATCGCACCTGAAAGCCGAGGCGATCCACGGGGTCATCGCCGCCTCACTCTTCGTTACTAATCTGGTCAGCACCTCAGCCCTCTGTAGGGACAGACGCACCTTCTCTTTTGAGGCGAGCCATTTGCAGTGTCCGGCCGTCTGCGCATCCCCCCAGCAGCCTTCAGAGGCCTACTCGTTTGGGACTTGTGCCTGAATTTCAAATTGTTCAGTGCAATCCACAAGGCTCTCGTACAAAGGCTCCTGTTTGCCTTCATTAAGTGCGTCGATCAGACTTGAGATCTTCTTCTTGTCAAAAACGGCAACGAAGTTTTCTCCGCGGTATCCAGCGTGAGGAAGACAATGATCCGCCGCCGTGAAGATTGCAAGAGCGACATTGACATTGGCTTCCCTCCTGAGAGTCTCGGTCAATACGCAGATTCAAAGGGGAGTTGCTCGAGTGCGGACATATTGTGGTTCCGAGTGACGGATCGCGCTACCAGCACAGGCGGTGCCCGCTGTGCCAGTGGAGCCGCACCCAATGCGCAACGTGAACTGCAGCGCATTGGGCGCGAATCTACCTCAAGGCATGTGTGGGCGGACTTCAGGATTTACCGTGAGGAGCGTGGAAAGCTGCTCGACTCGCGGGGGAGTCCTGGGTCAATTCTTGCTAGGGATAATTGTGGACTTCTTGACCTGACCAACGACGGCGAATTTGTTCTGGACCGCGTAGTAGGTGATCAATACCCGCACGGCCTCGCTTCGATTATTGGAACTAAAGAGGTGTTTTGCGTAGATGAGCAGCAAAGCATTCTCCTCGGGAGTCCAGTCAAGGCGCAACTGCGAGAAGCGCTGTCCGCTCTCGAAGGAAAGATTGCTCCAGACCTCCTGGTAGAACTTCGTGACGTCCACCAGCTTGATCTTCTTCTCGAGGGCAAGCCCTACGATCATTTTCGATGCTTTTACTTTGGTCAACTGGAACTTGTGTCTAATCTTCTCAAGGAGTGTCAGTGTCAATTCATCCAGAGAGGTACAAGCCTTGATGAGCTGTCGGGGCGTCGGGATCTTTGGTTCTAGGCATAATGGCTTTCCTTGCCGAGGGTTATTTCTAACTGCGATCATACATCGGATATGACTACTAGAACAATAATTATGACGCACACTTTGCAGCATTTTTACGGCAGACGCCCATGAGGGGGAATCATGGGCTCATGTCTGTCGCTAAATATTGCTGGGGCTATAAATCCCACGCCTCGGTGGGTGGCATGATTTTGTTTGCAATAGGTAGAGTCTGGAGAACATCGAGGTCGGAAAGCCGGACAAGGGTGCTCATAAGTTGCAGCAGGTCAAATTCGTCAGAAGTGAGACGGAGCGTCTTCTTTGACCAAAGGGCCTGGAGCCTGGCAGTGAGTGGCGCAATCAGTGCCTCACGCTGCTCTTGAACGGTGAGTGGTTTACCTTGGTGATGCTCAGATGTGTCCGGTGGATTCGCAGACGTGCAAGGCAGTTCAGTCCTGCTCATTTACAAAATCTCCCCTTTCCGCGAATCTGCCAGCAACGGATGAAGGATTCACGTGCCGCAATTGTAAACAGGAGATGAATACTGCGTAAGTTACCCGCGTAACCGGAAGCAAATAAATTTACAATAGTTTACATAGTCTTGCTATGTTACATTCCACAAACAGGGAAGCTGCTAGGACGCTTGCCCATGAAGCTCCCATCGGTGTATAATACTCTTGATAGTATATACCTTTTGAGGTATAGTCATACATGAAGTGGCAAGTTCTGATTGGAGACGAGTTTGAGCCGGAGTTCTTCGCGCTTCCAGATGATGTGCAGACGGAAATTCTGGCGTTAGCCAGACTGCTCCAACAGTTCGGGCCGCAACTGGGGCGTCCCCGCGTGGACACGCTGAACGACTCCAGACACCCGAATATGAAGGAGCTACGCTTCGATGCGGCCGACGGTGTCTGGCGCGTGGCTTTCGCCTTCGATCCGAAGCGCAAAGCGATTCTGTTGGTTGCGGGCGATAAATCCGGTGGCGGCGAAAAGCGGTTCTACAAAGAACTGATCCGAAAGGCCGATATTCGATTCGACGCTCATCTGGATCGAGTGAAGAAGAAGGAGAAGAAGTAGCCATGGCCAGAAATGTGGATGATGTCATCAAGAAGCTCAGCCCTGCTCGCCGCAAGAAGGTCGAGGCGCGCGCCGCTGTTCTGATTGCAGAGGAAATGACGCTGCAAGAGCTGCGCCAAGCGCGCAAGCTGACGCAGGTGCGCATGGCCAAAAGTCTCGGCATCGCGCAGAAGCAGATCTCAGAGATCGAAAAGCGCACCGATATGCACATCTCAACCCTACGCCGTGCCGTCGAAGCCATGGGCGGAAGCTTGTCCCTTGTCGCTCAGTTTCCTGACCGGGCTCCGGTCGCGCTTGCGGGTATCACGACGATGGACGCCGGCCCCCTAACCCAGTCCAGCAATCGCCGCAAATCGCATGCGGTAAGAACATAGATGGGATGGTGCGGGTAGAACGCTAATCATGCCGCCGACCGCCAATACGTCGTTCAAGCGGGCCTCGGTGAGCAATTTTTGCGCCATAGGAGGCGCTACCAGGAATGGTCCTTGTTTCTCACGTGCCGGATACGTGCCGGAAACCAGTTTAATGGTGAGAATTGTGCGAATAGTGAATTTGTGTTTTCTGTAACTTACAGATTCTAAAGGTGGTTAGATAGAACAACTCCCCTCGCCTCCACCATATAACCTCCAAACATATCTAACGTTGCAGAGTTGCCTCCGCTTTGCGGAGGAGACGTCAGGCGACACCTGTTTCTTTAGTATCGAGCAGGAAGTTAGCGAGCAATCGTCAATTCGGGATGAACTTTAATTGGCCTGCTTGACGATTGCGATCCGAGTCTCCTCACCAGTTGTGCCGATGGCAATTACCTTAGCAGCCCCGGGGCGGTCAATTTCAATGATCTTCTGCCCATTTACTTCCGTTACTTCCGCGTCTGAATAGCGTTGCGTGTAGTAGGCGACGACAGTTGAGAGAGAGTCAGTAGTGGTATAGACCTCGCTGGTTACGGGGACGCCGATGTCGGGCAGGTTTGCATTAACCTCGATCGACTGCGAACCGGGATAACGGTCGGACACGGTCGATACGCTAGACGAAGCAGACAGTCGTTGTGGGGATGGCTCCCTCTGTTTCTCTTTCTGGGTCGGGGCGACGAACGCGTTCTGCACATCCTTTGTGCTGACGCTACCCGAGGAGGGGCGGCTCGTCGGGTTGTTTTCCTCGGAAACGATTGACTGCGGCGGTTGTTGCTGCGGCTGATTGGGCAGCGTTTGGCCGGCAGTTGGTGTCGGAAGCGTCTGCTGCTGTCGTGTCACAGGAGCGGAGCTCTCGCCGCTTGGTGGCAAACCATCGGCTGCCCGCTCTGCGTGCATCACCCGGCTGACGATTAGCCCCGCGGCGGTTACTGCGAAGACTATGCCAATCGCAAGCACAATGAGGAGCATCTCATTGCGGTAACGTTTTAGTTTCGTGGCCATCGCATTGACGGCGTCGGGCGCGAGCGGTCCCCCACAGGCAGAACAGAAGCGCCCGCCTTCGACCGACTTTCCGCAGTGGCGACAGAACTCCATTTCTGTTCAAGGATACGCCGCAAACACGGAAACGGCGCGCGCTTTCGTTACATCCAAGCGCACCAAAGGCCAGATGACTGAATAATCCTCAGCGCCCGAACGCGTAGCCGAGAGTGACTCCTTCGCGCGAGGCGTGTCCACTGCTGAACTCAAATGCGTTGTCAATGAAGTACTCGCGGAACTCAGGACGCAGGAAGACCGCGTTGTTATACAGGTAGAACCGCACGCCAACTCCGACGTCCCCCAGGAAGTGATTGCTGCTGGCGTAGTTCGTACATACAAGGAAGTTACATGCAAAGAATGGCGTGTAGAAGCGTGTGCTCAATCCGCCCAGTCCGCCGATGAGTTCCAACTGCGCGTGCCGGCCTAAGTTCGGTGCGTAAGTAGCGTGGAAATCATAGAAGATAGGCCTAAACGGTTGAAATCCCTGGTAGAGATTCTCGCTGGCTCTCCAGGAAACCTCACTGCCGAAGCCCAGGTTATTCCTGAACAGAAAGTTTCCACTGAAACCCAGATACGCGCCGCCGCCGAGAGTTTGCGGACTGTGGTTGCCGGAAGCGCTCTCGGAAGAAGGTGCGGTGACGGTTCCTACCGAGAAGCCGATATCGCCTTGCGGGCCCATCGGCGACGACGAAACCCGTACCTGCGACTGGGATGGAATGGAGAAGAACGTAACAGAGAAGATCATGGCCGCCAAAATGTATTTCAAGCCGTGCCTCCGAATTGCTCCGACTCAGTTGCAGATGCAAGTTCCCTGTGAAGGATGTATCCAAGTCCCGCAATGATACATTTCAGCAAACTGGAGAAAGGTCACGCGAGCAAAGCGAAAGAGGAGGACGGTTCACACCGTTCCTCCATCTACCCTTTGAAACAATCAGTTATTTCGAACGCTTAGTTCGTCTCAGGCTGGACCATCTGTTTGCCTTTAGAGGCGTGTGCGTGTGATAAGTCGATCACAGCGATCCTAAACGACGATACTCATCCAGCACGGTGCGATGGCACTCGCAAGCGACGCGCTCCAGCTCGGCTCGGTCCTTAATCGTTACATGGCCGCGCGCGTAGTCGATGAGACCGGCTTGCTGCAGCATCCCTGCAGCCAGGGTCACGGTGGTTCTGGGAGCACCCAGCATTTGCCGAGGAATTCGTGGGTGAGCGTCATACGGTCGGAGTGCACACGGTCATGACAGGTTAGGAGCCATCGCGCCAGGCGCTCGCTGATGGTGTGCAGGCGATTGCACGCGGCGGTCTGGGCGGTCTGAATCATGTACGCAATGATTTGAGACGGTGCAGAAGGCAGAGAGCTACTTACGCGCAGCGTTTGGTTGGGACGACACTTACTTTCAGGGCCATCGCCTTTACTTTACTGATGATGATCTCTGGATGGATAGGTTTGGCCAGGATCTCTAATTCGGGCTGTCCGCTGTTCCGCCAATTCGAGAGTAGCTCAGTGGAGTAGGCATTGCCGGAGATCAGCAGGATCTGGCATCGGGGAAACTGCTGCAGGATTTTAGAGGCCAGGATGAATCCATCCATCCCGGGCATGACGACATCGCTGAGGATGATGTCAGGAGCTTCATGCTGGGCGAATTCGAAGGCAGCCAATCCGTCATAGAAAGTGTGCACGCTAAATCCCTCGCGACGAAGGATCAAGCCGAGGGTGTCAGCGATGAGAACTTCATCGTCGACAACAAAAACCTTTCCATGTGAAGAAATAGTGACATTCATGGCTACCTCGTATTTATTCCCTGCGGCAGGACGCACTGCGGGTTACGCACTCCGGGTAATTTGGATCGGTATTGTGGCATATCCGGTGGAGCGAGATTGTCTGTTACCAGACCGAATAGGAGGGAGATCGCGTACTTCCCCCTCCCCCTACGTAAATCCTTCCGATCGCTTAACAACGGGCTAACCCCTTATACCAATGCATTGCACTCATGCCGCCTGAACGCTGATGGCGATCGACTCTTCGCTCTCTGAGAGTTCCTTTGCCGATGACGCTTGATTGCCAGAGCTGCTGATCCAACTGCCTGGCGAAAGGCAGAACCCGAGCGCAATATCCATGCTGCGTTCCAAGACTTCTGCCGAAGGTGCTGAGACATAAGTTAAGGCTTTCGTGAAGGTTTGCGGCGAGAACATGGCAAGCCAGTTCATCTGCAATTCCGCGTAACAAAATAACGCTTGCTGAATGCTAGTGAGTTCAGGCACGAACCAGAAGCAATCGAGTATGCATGAATTGAAGCGGGTGACCGTGTCGAGGGATACTTGCTGAATTTCCAGCATCTGACCCAATGTGGAATGGCAGAGGTCTTGGAAATTGTTGGGGACACTGGCATCCGGATTCTTACTGGTAGAGGGCAAGTACATGGGGTCCATAGCTCCTCCTTCATGTGAAATTGTAGAAAAATTGCCGGCTCAATTTAGAGCAAGCGCCTGGTGGGTTCCGTCCTGCTGTCCTCGTGGGTTTTCTAGATTCCCAACATGCTTCGCAGGTTGTTTGAAGCAGCAATGGATGCCTCGAAATTCACGAGCCTTCAACATTATTTAAGATCAATACAAGCGTGCGGATTTATGAGTGGGATAGAACGTTCGAATGCCGGGCCGCGTGGCTATGGATGGCGGCGATAAGATTTTCGCAGCCCGTTGCTGAACAACGCCCCTCAGTGAAGCAAACTGAGGGGCGTTGTCGTTGCAATTAGTTCGTAATAAGGAGAGTACTAGCCGCGCAACTGCTGCGAGAGGTAGAGCTCAATGCCGATTTCCTTTGCAGAGTGGAGTTCAGCCTCCAAGAAATCGACGTGCCGCTCTTCGTCCTGAATCATTTTCTCGAACAGAGCGCGGGTGCCGTCGTCGCCTGCCTCGCGGCAGATCTTGACGGCTGCGTTGTACTCCTTGACTGCGTCAATTTCATCGGCAAGATTGATTTCGAGTTGTGTCCGCGGATTCGTCCCCAGCTTCGGGGCTAGCGAGACGTTGATGGCGGGGGTGCCATCAAGAAAAATAATGCGTTCAATGAGCCCTTCGGCATGCTTCATCTCTTCGATGGCGCGGGCTTTTGTGAGGTCGCCAAGACGCACATAGCCCCAATTCTGGCACATCTCCGATTGCGCCATGTATTGAGCAATGGCCGTTAGCTCCGAGGCAAGAGCTGTGTTCAGTTGCTCCAATACCTTTTGATTTCCCTTCATCGTTCACTCCCGGTCTGATGGTCAGAGACAGACAAGAGAATTCTACATCTACTCTCGCCGCCGAAGGGCGGAGTTCTGCTTGGCTGGGGCATCGATGAACTCTCTTCCGGTGTGTAATAGTTCCCTTTTCTGCGTAATCCCGGGAGCGGGAAGTTTTCCACAGGGCGAGCTAAGTTCTTCGTTTTCAGTTTCAGACAATGGGATACTAACGTGCAGTGTAATCTGCAAATAGTCAAATGAAAGTGGGAGCACGTCACGATGGCTTCAATCAAATGGAAAAGTGCGACTCAGGATTCCAAGGTGAAGGGTCCAATTCGGTGTCACAAGTGCCAAGTGAAGTGCAACGACGCGGAGCAGTATCTAAGTCACGAATGTAAGCCCACGCCACCTCTCTTTTCGACGTTCCGTCGAGTTCCACGATAGCAGGAGTTTTCTCAACGCCGTTATTGGCAGCGCTGAGCTGGAGTTTCGGGGAAATTCGCTGGAAAACCATGCGGAGCCGGTCGGCATCGCACGTTATTAAATCCAGCTTTCTGCGGGAGCTTCGAAGGAGTTTCGTTACGCCCTCTCGCTGTCACGGCTGCGCTTCGAGCAGCCCGGCAAGGTTGCTCGTTTGAAGTAGTTTTGCTCGTTTGATGTAGTTTCATGAGTCATCGACAAGCGCCATCTTCGGCCCCTACCTGGATTCAATCCGACTTCCGCATGTTTCTCGACTCCGAGGCCGATGCGATGCTGGTGGTCGATTGTCATGGTCGAATTGTGATTGCGAACCGTTCGAGCGGGCGTGTTTTCGGCTATGAGGATTCAGAGTTGGCCGGTGAGAAGGTAGAGATCCTGGTTCCGCCTCGCTTCCGTGCCCAACACACCAGTCATCGCGAGGAATATTTTGTTCAGTGTCCGCATGTGCGCCCCATCGGGGCGGGACGGGATCTATCCGCTGTCCGCAAGGATGGAAGCGAGTTTCGGGTGAAGATCAGCCTGAGCCCAATCCAGACGCCGGATGGAACTATGGTCCTGTGCCGGGTGAAGAGCGTGCCGACAATTTGGGTGCGGCTGGAGTCGGAGATGGAAAAGCTATTCCGGTGAGGACGCCGGAGCCTCCCTGTAACTGTGTCATTCTTCACTCCGAATCGAGATTGAAAATAATTCTGCACCATTGCTCAGACGCTTCGCATCTTCTCACCACGCAGATGTTGTGCCGGAAGTTTTCGGAAGTTTGGCAGCGTTCTGGTTGGATTGTTTACACAGATTTCTCGGAGGGAAGGATGAGAGCGAAAGTGAATTCGGTTTTTGAAGATGCGGGCGCCTACACCCAGTTTATCAACAGCACTGGCGAGATCAGCAGGGTTCTGTATCTTGCCAAGCACCCCGAAGAGATGCAGGAAGCTCGGCGTCCGATTAAGTTCCGGAAGCCGAAAGTATCAGACAACCTGGAACAGGCGGCGGCATAGCACGCTTTCGCATGGAACCGGGCGTAGGAGTTTCAACTGCGCCCGGTTTTACTTTGTGCCGATTTATTTTTCGCGAAAGGCATCTCTGGATGGGTGAGCATCATCTATCTAACCAGCGAATGAACACCGGGCGCTTTTCCTCAGATACGGCAGCCTTTTGTAACAGGCCGCTTCCTCAGAGTTGAGTAGTTCCTCACTGAAGTTCCTCTCTCATGACATTCCCGCCAAAACTTCCCCCGCCCGGGGTGTGTGCGGAAGGCGCTGCCAACCGTTGTGGTGCTTTGAGTCGGGCGGCTTTCCGGACTAGGGCGGTTCCACCGGAGGTGTACACCGTCAAAGGCAGTTCGAGGCAGAAGAGACTCTGGAGCGGCATTGCAGATTTGGGCGGTGCGGGGATTCCTCGCTGCGCTCGGAATGACAAGCGAGAGCAGTATCGGGCTACGGCAACTAGGGAATTGCTAGGGGGCGAGCGGGGGAGTCTGTGCGCTGGGTTCGGCGATGATTGTTTTGGGTTCGGTGCTGATGGGTTGCGGCATTGGCTCGCGGTTCGCGACGCCGGGGATGCTCACTGGCAGATGACCGCGGGCGGGGATTTCTCCGAAGAGGAATTTGACCGCGCTCTGCTCGGAGACCGGGGCGTTGGAGAAGGTGCAGATATAGTTCCGGACGGCGGGATATTGGGCGATGACAAAAGGATTGCCGAGGGAGACGACCAGGGTTTTGTCATTGGCGGCATTGAGAACCTTGGCCAGCAATGTTGACGGGGCATGATTGAGGGCCAGTGAGCCGGCATCGCCGGCTACAACACGGCCGCCGGATGGTATGACATACACGGCTGCGATTACACGGCGGGCGCTGGCAACAGCCTCCAGCACCTGTGGGGCGAGCACGGAGGCGAGCGGATCGTCCACGTAAATGACGCGCGCGTCGGAGACACGGTCGCGGATTTCGTGTACCAGAGCGCGTCCGTTTTCACTGCGCGAATCGTCGGTGAAGACCAGCACCAGGAGATGATTTCCGGCGGGCGGGGCGGCGTGATAGGCAAACTTTGCTTTAATGGCGACGCCGGGGGAGAGCGGCAGCAGCTTTTGATTGTCGCGGACGACGGTCACGGCCTCATCGGCGATCTGCTGGGCGAGGGAGATGTTTTCCGGGCGGGAGACGATGGTATTGACGGCGTTGAGATCGACGAAGCGGTTTCTGTGCAGTCCGAGCGCGGCCTTGGCGAGCAGGATCTTGAGGACGGATTCATCGATGCGGCTCTCGGGAATCTCTCCGCTCTTTACAGCTTCCAGAACTCCGTTGTATGCGCCGTCCAGGTCTCCGGGGATGAGGACGTAATCGGCTCCGGCCTTGATGGCCTCGACGGCGGCGCGGCCGGCGCTCTGCGGGGTGTTGCCGCCGAAGATGCGGGTGAGGCCGTTCATGTCCATTGCGTCGGTGATGACGATGCCGCGGAAGCCGAACTCATCCTGAAGCAGGCGGGTGCTGATGTTGTAGGAGAGGGTCGCGGTGCGGAGGGGATCGGGCTCAAGCGACGGCACCAGGAGATGGCCCACCATTACCGAATCGACGCCGGCGGCGATGGCGGCGCGAAAGGGCGGCAGTTCGACTTGATCGAGGCGCTCGCGGGTGGCATCGATACGTGCGAGTGAGAGATGAGAGTCGGTGGCGGTGTCGCCGTGGCCGGGAAAATGCTTTGCGGTGGCCATGCCATGTCCGTCATGCACCCCGTGGATGAAGGCTTTGACCAGCTCGCTTACTTCGCCGGGGTCTTCTCCGAAGGCGCGGGCGTTGATGATGGGGTTGTCGGGATTGGAGTTCACGTCGGCATCGGGATAGAAATTCCAGTGCACCCCGATGGCGCGGGCTTCTTCGGCGGAGATGCGTCCGAACTGATAGGCATATTCGGGGTTGCCGGTGGCGCCGATCGCCATCGCATGGGGGAAGACGGTACCGCCGCGGAATCGCATGGGCAAGCCGCGCTCAAAGTCGGCGGCAAAGAACAGGGGCAAGTCGCTATCCCGCTGCAATTGGTTGGTGAGGACAGCGGCATCAAGCGGGCTGGCCTTGAGCAACAGGCCGTTATCGATGGGGACGGTGATACCGAAGGAGCCGAGATGGTACCTTTTCATCTCGTCGCGAAGCTTGAGGTACTCAGGGCCGCTGAAGTTTATGAAATCGACCTTGGCCCAGACCATGAATAGCTGGCCGATTTTTTCTTCCAGCGACATTCGGGTCAGAGTGCGCCCGGCCCAGCGCGCGCCGGTTGGGTCATTGGCCGCCGCCGCGGCGGCCACCTCGCCGGGCGCGGGCGCACCGATGGCTACGCCGATAAGGACGAGGAGAACGAGGATTGCGCGTAGTGAATTCCGCATTATGGAAACCATAGCACCGAAAATCCTCTGCGGCGCGCGAATCCTCCTGGCTTTGGTCGCGTTCCCAAATTTGCCAACTGAGGGCGGATGTGGGCCACCTGCCTCGGGAGATTAGAGGCGTTTGGTCATGAAGATGGCGTCCACTTCGCGGTTGTAATAGCGCTCCAGAACTTTGACGCGTTTGAAGCCGTGCTTGTCATAAAAGGCGAGGGCGGAGTGGTTGTTGACCGCGACCTCCAGCACCACCATGAAGGCCGTCATCTTACGGAGCCGCTCGTAGACAGCATTGATCAGCAGAGTTCCAAGGCGGTGGCGGCGAGCGTCAGGATGCACGTCGATGGTGATGACGTGGCCATATCCCTGGCGCTGGTAATGAAAGGTGACAAAGCCGGCGATCGGGAGGCGCGGTGGGCGCGGCTGGTTCCGGGAAGAAATTGCGGCCGGCGTCGCGGGCGGAGTTTGTAGCTCGCTCGAATATGGCGCCTCCTGGGCAGGCTGGTTCCAGTCGGCAACGATGGTGTAGGCACGGCGCTGCTCGATGTAGCTGGCTAGCTCGGGACGGCTGTAGGCGATGCCAGGATCGAAGCAGAGACGATCCAGTTTGAACACCGCCTCGAAGTCGCGCTTATCGTAGTCGCGCAGGGTGAACATGGGGATCGTCACAGGCATGGGTAGTGGCTATGGTAGCAGATGAAGACCGGGGATGACGCTGTGAGTTTGAGTGCAGCCGGGAGGCGCGGAATCGGCACGCGCTCCCCGGCTGCGGCTTCGGCGTCCGGCATCTTCGAACTGCGTTCTTCGAATCCCGGCGGGCTTCGTCGAGCAAACATTTCGGCGCTCAGGCCGCAATGAAAAGCAGTCCTGCGATCAGGCTGCAATGCGGGAGCGGGATTTGCATTCGAAAAAGAGGTTCACCATAGCTTCGTTAAAGTGAGGAATATCGGAGGGCTTGCGGCTGGAGACCCAGTTCCCGTCGAGCACTACCTCCTTGTCCTTCCAGAAGGCTCCTGCCTCGCGAAGATCGTCCTGGATGGCTGGGAAGCTGGTCATGTGGCGTCCCTTGACCAGATTGGCAGAGGCCAGCAGCCAGCCGCCGTGGCAGATGACCGCGACAGGCCGGTGAGTCTGATCGATGTGACGGGCAAACTCGATTGCCAACGGGTCCTTGCGTAGAGCATCGACGTTCTTAGGTCCTCCTGGGATCAGAAGCGCGTCAAACTGCTCTGGATCGGCATCGGCCAGTTTCTGGTCGACCTTCACCTTCCGGGTTTTGGTTTCGTGTTGGACGGCTTGAATTTCACCGGAGTGGGGGGCGATGACAGTTGTTTCAGCTCCCTCCTCATTGAGCGCCTTGCGGGGCTCGATGAGTTCAGCTTCTTCAAAGAGATCTGTGGCAAGAATAGCCACGCGGAATCCTGAGAGGCGGTCGGTCATATGGTACCTCCATGGCTTGCTGCATCGGTGGGATGCTTAGATCAGGGCTGGAGTTTCTCAAATCTTCGCAAACCTTACGCAGGAGAAATCAGGGCGGTGGTGCGCTTGAGTTGTCCGCAGGCGGCGTAAATATCCAGTCCGCGGGGACGCCGGACGTAGGCGGGGATTCCGGCGGCAATGAGGATCTGCTGAAAGGACTCAACTGCGCTTTGGGATGGGGTTTGGAAGGTGATCCCAGGACCGGGATTGAGGGCGATGAGATTGACCTTGGCGCGGATTCCGCGAAGCAGTTCAACCACCTCGCGGGCGTTGCCGGTTGCGTCGTTGATGCCGGAGAGCAACACGTACTCAAAGGTGAGCCGCTCATGGCTCCGCAGCGGGAACTGGCGCGCAGCCTCGAGGATGGCGGCCAGGTCCCACTTGCGGTTGATGGGCATGACCCGCTCGCGCACCTCGTCATTTGAAGCGTTGAGGGAGATGGCGAGGTGAGGACGGATCGGCTCGCGACCGAAGTCGGCGATGCGGGGGACGATGCCCGAGGTCGAGACCGTCATGCGAGATTCGGGAATCCCGGCGCCTTGCACCAGGAGCTGAACGGCACGGATGAAGTTTTCGTAGTTCAGAAATGGTTCCCCTTGGCCCATGAAAACCAAATTAATCCGGTCGCGACCGATTTCGATCCGATGGTCATTGAGAACCAACAGGACCTGGCCCACAATTTCTCCTGCCGTCAGATTACGCTGCAAGCCAAGCAGGGCGGTCATGCAGAACTTGCAATTGACGGCGCATCCGGACTGGGAGGAAAGGCAGATGGTTGCGCGCCGGTTGGCGGGGGGAACGGTGGGTCGGCGGTCCGGAGGATGGGCCTCGGCATTACCTGCTGCGTTTCCCGCAGCCCAGCCGGGAGGCAGATCCTCGGTCTCCTCCACGCCATCGCCGTCGGGCATCCAAACGGTTTCCACACTTTGCCCATCGGAAAAACGGACGAGGTAGCGGACGGTGCCATCGAGAGAGACAAAGCGCTGGTCGATGGCGGGCATTCCAGTGGAATAGCCCTGGGAGGCTAGGCGTGAGCGTAAGGATTTTGGCAGGGTCGAGACTTCGTCGAGGGCGGCGAGGCGCTGGCGGTAGAGGGCCTCAAAGAGCTGACGGGCGCGGAAAGAGGGCTCGCCGAGCGTCAGGGCCAATCCCGTAAACTCTTGAAGATTAAGGCCTAAAAGTTCGAGTTGTGGAGGTGTCGCCATGCATCTAAAGAGGGACTGCTCCAGAAAACCGGGAAACGTCGATCTCATTTAAGATTGTACAGCGACTGTTGTTGAGAAGCTGTGATCATCCGGAAGTTCAGCGGAGTGGCGATAATAGTTCCGTGCGGAGTCGCGCCAAGATGAATTGCAAAGGGAGTCCCGATGAATAAAGAGACGAGTTTGAACTCCGCGCTACGGAATGTGCGCAGGACGGTTCTTCCCAACGGACTCACCATTATAAGTGAAGAGATGCCCCATATTCGTTCGGTTTCGGCGGGGGTGTGGATCCGGACCGGCTCACGCCACGAAGAGCCGGAGGTGAACGGCATCTCTCACTTTGCCGAACACATGGTGTTCAAGGGCACAACGACGCGGACGGCGGAGATGATTGCCCGGCAGGTGGATTCATTTGGCGGCAACCTCGACGCATTCACCGCAAAGGAATGCGTGTGCTTCAACGTCAAAGTTCTGGACGAGCATCTGGCCGAAGCCATGGACGTGGTGACCGACCTGGTGCTGAACCCTTCCTTTAGTGACACGGACGTAAAAAAAGAACGCAGTGTCATTATGGAAGAGATCAAGATGGACGAGGACAATCCGGATTACCTGGTTCACGAGATTTTTGTGCAGAACTTCTGGAAGGATCACCCGCTGGGTAGGCCGATCCTGGGGACTCGGGAGACGGTGAAGAAGTTTGGGCCAGCGTTGCTGTTTGACTATTACCGGCAACGCTTCCAGGCTGGAAACATCGTGGTCGCAGCGGCCGGAAGTCTGCAGCACGATCAGTTCCTGGAATTGGCGATGCGCAAGTTTGGAGATATGCCTGCCGCCAGCAGCGAACTTCAGGATCGGGCGCCGAAGCCAACCGCGAAGATCTCGATGCGGAACAAGAAATCGCTGGAGCAGGTGCAGCTCTGCATCGGGGTTCCCTCCTACTCGATCTCACATGAGAACCGCTATGCGTCATTTATATTGAACACGCTGCTGGGGGGCGGGATGAGTTCGCGGCTCTTCCAGAATGTGCGCGAAAAACAGGGCCTGGTGTACTCGATCTTCAGCGAGCTCAATCCTTATCGAGATACCGGCTGCCTTGCGGTATATGCGGGAACCTCCAGGGAGTCCGCACCGAAGGTGGTGCAGTCGGTGTTGAAGGAGTTCCGGCAACTGAAGGAAGTGCCCGTGACCGGTGAGGAACTCGTTCGTTCCAAAGCGCAGTTGAAGGGCAGCCTGATGCTGAGCCTGGAATCCTCAATGGCGCGAATGAGCAATCTGGCGCGGCAGGAGATGTATTACGACCGCTTCTACGGTATGAATGAGATCACCGAGCGGATTGAAGCGGTGCAGGCAGAAGATGTGCAAAGGGTGGCGCAGGAGTTCTTCATCGCGGACCAGATCGCGGTAACCGTGCTGGGAAATCTGACTGGTCTGAAGCTCTCGCGCGAACAGATCGATTGTTGATCTAAATTGATCGGCGCAACCCGCTCTGCTCAGCGCGGCGGGTTGCCGGTTGCCAAAGCGAGTCCTGCTTGCGCAGGCTCACTCTGTGGGAAGTTTTTCAGTTCCTCCCGAAACTCGCGGGCAGATCCGACCCGGTCACCCTTCACAAGCAGAACCGTGGCTACCGCAGCGTGCGCGCCCGCTCCGTTAGGTTTCATGGCGACCGACTGCCGTGCCGCAGCTTCGGCTTCGTCTACTTTGTTCATGTGCAACTCCACGCTGGAGAGGTGTAGCCACATGTCGTAGGTAGGCAGAATGCTAATGGCCTCTACGAGATACTTCGCTGCGTTCGAATTGTCTCCCCGCAGCCATGCAAGGCGCCCCATGAAGAACAAAGCTGTGCTGTTCCGGGGATCGATCTCCAGAGCGCGCTGTAATAGGGGGGTCGGCTCAGCGTAGCGGCTTTCCGCCATGTAAGCCCCGGCAAGATTCACGAGCGCCTTCGAACTGTTGGGAGTGACAGTAAGCGCACGTGTAAACAACGTTCTGTTGTTCTGCCACCACACCATCTGGCTCATGGTTTCAATGCTCAACAGCATAATAAGAGCGACTGCCACCAGCGAAAAGACGTGCCACTGAAGCCTCGCCTCAATACCGGCTGTGGCCCACCGCAAAACCAGCGCAGCGGCAACGCAAAAGCCCACCAAAGGAGCATAGAGAAAGCGATCATGCACCAACTCCAGGGGAGCCAGGGCTTTCAGGTACAGTGCAGGGGTAAGGGGAACCAAAGTCCACGTCAAGCAGACGAAGAAGTTACGCCAGCCGGTAGACCGCCAGAGCAAATATCCGAGCACGCCGGACGCTGCAATCAATCCGATCAGCGATCCGAGAAATCCAGATTTCCAGTTACTCACAATGTACAACGGGTAGAAAGGAACCACCACCGAAGGCCAGAACATGTGGCGCAGATAGAATAGAAGCGCCGACGGCCAGGTGAGTATCATCTGCGTATTGCTGGCAACAGTCAGTGGGTGCGAAAAAGCCCGCAAGATGATCCGGCGCAGGCCCAAAAAGACAATCGCGCTTGCGAAAAATGGCAGGGTTGCCGCAAGCACCGGCAGTCCAGGCTTTGCGCGGGAGCGAAGCGCCAAAACGGTTGCGAGCAGCACGACCGGCAGCACTACGCCGGTCTCTTTCGTAAAGATACAGGCTGTTCCCGCCGCGAGGGAAGCAGCCCACCACGTCAGCTTTCCCTGCTGCATCCAGCGCAGAAACGTGAGCACCGAGAGCAGCATGAACATGGTGATGAGCGGATCACCCATCGCGGAGGCCCACGATATGGCCTCTACATGCGCGGGGTGAACTCCAAACAATGCAGCAGCGATCCAGGCTACGGAAAAATTGTCAGCCAGGACAAACGCCAAGCGGAATACAAGCAAGGTACAGGCGACGTGAACCAGTATGCTGGCCACATGCCATGCCGCAGCATGGGTTCCGAAGAGCCCATACGATACTTCGTACCAGACATTCAGAATTGGGCGGTAAAAATTCGACCCGAAAAATGCAGATTGATCCGTGGTAAAGAACCTGAGGATGTGCGTCCAGTCCACACCGCCGCGCTGTTCGATGGTGAACGTGTCATCAAAGACAAACTCGGCCCAGATGCCGGGAGCGCGTACCGCAAAAGTCAGGAGCGCAAGGCCCAATATCCAAATGCCGCGAGATCTGCTATCGGCTCCCGTGGCCTGACCAGGCTGAAGCGGTAAAGGAAATTTCTCTGAATCCTGGTCGCCATTCACCGAGGGTGCCACGGCATCACTGCCCCAATTCATTTCCATCTTGCACTCCTCGATGAATCTTATCGTAGGCTCCGCTATGCGCGGATGACAAATATTGTCATCCTAAGCAGACGAATGGCGTCACATTTCGCTCAGACGAGATTATGGCAAGCTCTCTCCAGAGAATACACTTAGCTTGTTTTCATGGTGTTAGCATGTACTGGTAAACTTTCGACACAAATTGGCATTCCAATTGCCATGTCCTTATAGGTGTACGGGAGAAGTTGCATTTTCCGCAACTCTTGCGGTGAGCATTGCCGGAGGCAATAGATGCGTAAGCAGCAGGGTTTTTCGCTGATTGAACTTCTCATAGTTGTGGCGATCATCCTGATCATCGCCGCTATTGCCATTCCGAACCTGTTGCGTGCGCGTATGGCCGCCAACGAAGCGTCTGCTGTCGGATCGATGCGCACCATCAACACCGGTGAACTGACCTACGCTTCAATGTATCCGGAGGTGGGTTATTCGTACACGCTGATCAATCTAGGCGGTTCCGCTGCCTGTCCCACTCCGACCGTCACGGCCGCATGCCTAGTAGACGATATTGTGGCCACTGGCGCGAAGAGCGGATACACCCTTTCGGCTGTTGGCTCAGGTGGCGCCGGCGGTGCTACCGCGCCCACCGCGCCCAATATTTCTTTCCTGGCAACGGCTTTGCCCAATACCGAAGGCGTGACCGGTACGCGCGGTTTCTGCAGCGACCAGTCAGGGGTGATCTACTTCAACAAGGATGGCTCACCGATTCTCACCGAAGCAGCTTGCCTCCTGCTTACACCGCCTCAATAACCTTAACCCTTTATGACAAATACTGTCAGTCGCGGTAACATTTAGTGTCAAACACCGATCCAAACCATGTTTCCGAAGACTGCGCAAAACGCTATATATGACCATAACTGATTCATTCCACAGGCTTAGCTATCATTGGCGGTCAATTCGATACAGTGCAGTGAGCAGTGGCACATCAATTGCAGCTCTGAATGTGTGCTGGGCTTTTCGATCCAAGAGCAATTCATGAATTAACGGAGACTATCGAATGCGTAAACAGAAGGGCTTCTCGCTGATTGAGCTTCTCATCGTTGTGGCGATCATCCTGATCATCGCCGCCATTGCCATCCCGAACCTGATGCGGTCGCGCATGGCCGCCAACGAAGCGTCTGCTGTCGGATCGATTCGCACCATCAACACCGGCGAAGTGACCTACTCAGCGACCTATCCGGACGTGGGCTTCTCGTACACCCTGGCGGCTCTGGGCGGCACCGCTGCTCAATGCACCGCCCCGTCCTCTACCACCGCATGCATCATCGACAATGTCTTGGCCGCTGGCACTAAGAGCGGCTACACCATCACTGCTGTCGGCACGGGTGGTGTGAGCGGTACTTCACCCAATACCGCATACCTGGACACGGCGACACCTCAAACGGTGGGTACGACTGGCACGCGCGGCTTCTGCAGCGACCAGTCTGGCGTGATCTATAACGACCCCCAAGGCAAACTCGCTGACTATGCCACCGACACGCTTTGCACAGGCCTGAAGGCCCTTCAGTAGCATGAATAGGCAAAGACACCGGACACCCCGGTGTCTTTGTACCTTGTCGCTCGAACATTCAAGAACCCCGTTCGTTGTCATGGAATAGGGTAACTTTCTCCTTCGATAAGCTGGGGACTGCGATAGAGATATCCTCTCTCGAGAGGCGAACCAAACCGGCTCCTGGCAAACTGAATACGATTTTCGAACTAATGGAGACCAGATCAATGCGTAAACAGAAGGGCTTCTCGCTGATTGAGCTTCTCATCGTCGTGGCGATCATCCTGATCATCGCCGCCATCGCCATCCCGAACCTGATGCGGTCGCGCATGGCCGCCAACGAATCGTCTGCCGTCGGTTCGATTCGTACCATCAACACCGGTATGGTGACCTACGCCGCAACCTATCCTGACGTGGGCTTTTCGTACACACTGGCGGCTCTGGGCGGTACCGCTGCTCAATGCACCGCCCCGTCCTCTACCACCGCATGTATTATCGACAATGTTTTGGCCGGTGGCTCGAAGAGCGGCTACATCATCACTGCTGTCGGCACGGGTGGTGTGAGCGGTACGTCGCCTAATACCGGATACCTGGACACGGCGACACCTCAAACGGTAGGTACAACTGGCACCCGCGGCTTCTGTAGCGACCAGTCTGGCGTGATCTATAACGACCCCCAAGGTTTAGCCCCTGACTATGCCACCGACACGCTTTGCACTGGCTTAAAGGCCCTTCAGTAGCTAGAGCAGTTTAAGCGAAGTGCTTTTGAGAAATGGGTAAGCAACGGCACCTGGGAAACCCGGTGCCGTTGCTTTTTATCGCTCGATGTTCAAGCCTCTATTCCTTGTCATAGAATGGGGCGACTTCCTTTTTTTGATAAGCTTGGAGTCATGGCTGCGATAGAAACAGTCTCTCTCGAAAAGGTATATCAGACCGGTTTCTGGCGAAACCGAAAGCGGCATGCCCTCAAGCCGTTGAGTCTCAGCGTTGAAGAGGGTGAAGTCTTCGGTTATCTTGGGCCGAACGGGGCCGGTAAAACGACAACTCTAAAGTTGCTGTTGGGGCTGGTGTTTCCCACCGGGGGCACGGCCAGGATTCTGGGCCGCGATCTGAACGATATCAGCGCCAAGCGTTTTATCGGCTTCCTTCCGGAGCAGCCGTATTTCTATGATCACCTGACCGCGCTGGAGCTGCTGGACTATTACGCCCGGTTGAGCGGAGTGGATCCACGCGAGCGGAAGCGCAAAGTCGAAGCGGCGCTGGCTCGGGTGGGAATGAGCGATTCAGGCAAGATGCAGTTGCGCAAGTTTTCCAAGGGCATGCTGCAACGCGTGGGAATCGCGCAGGCAATCGTTCATGATCCCAAGCTGGTGCTGCTGGATGAGCCGATGAGCGGCCTTGATCCCATCGGGCGGCGCGAGGTTCGCGACCTGGTGCAGGAGCTGAACCAGGAAGGCAAGACCATCTTTTTCTCCACCCACATACTGAGCGATGCCGAAACCCTATGTGACCGGGTTGCGGTGCTGAACAAGGGCGAGTTGAAGGGCGTGGGAGTGGTGGCGGACCTGCTGCGCGAGGTGAGTGGAGAGGTGGAAGTGGTGTGGAACGGTGCACAGGCAATTCCGGAGCTCTCTGCGTTGGGCGCGCGCTGCCACGCGACCGGCGATGTGGTTCGGGCGCTATTGCCGGAGCGATCGCTGGAAGCAGCTCTGGCGTTGCTGCGCAAGAGCCAGGCCCGCCTTACCTCCGTGACCCCGGTGAGGGCGACCTTGGAGGACTACTTCCTGTCGCGCATCGGAGAAGCGAAGCCGAACGAGGTGCACGCATGATCGGACGGCTGCGGGCAATTGCCTTCAACACCTATCGCGAGGCGGTACGCGATCGCGTGCTCTACAACCTGATCCTGTTTGCACTGCTGATCGTGGGTGCTTCGGTGCTGTTCGGCCAGATTTCGCTGGCGATCAACCGGATCGTGTTGATCAATCTGGGGCTGACGGCGATTTCTCTTTTCGGCATTGTGATTGCGATCTTTATCGGAATTGGACTGGTCTCGAAGGAGATTGAGAAAAAGACGCTTTACACGGTTCTGGCGGCGCGTCCGGTGCGGCGGTGGGAGTTCATTACGGGCAAGTTCCTGGGTCTGATAATGACCTTGACGGTGAACGCGCTGCTGATGAGCGTTGGCTTCTTTGCTGCCGTGATGTATGTGTCCCACGGGCTAGGACGCGACGACCTCCAGCTGCTGACTGCAATCTATTTCATTCTGCTGGAGTTTGTGCTGATTACCGCGCTGGCGCTGCTGTTCTCCACGTTTTCGACGCCGGTGTTTTCGTCGATTTTTGCGTTCGCGATCTTTGCAATTGGCACCTTCGCGGAAGACCTTCGCGGATTTGCCCTGATGGCCCACGGTGCGACGCGTTGGCTGATGACCGGCGCAGCGTACCTGGTGCCGAACTTTGCAGCGCTCAATGTAATCAGTCGGGTGGCTCACGATACGGCGGTGGAACCGAAGCTGGTCCTGCTGAATACTCTTTACGTGGTGGTGTATGCGGCAGCGGTACTGACGGCATCGGTCTGGATCTTCGAGCGGCGCAACCTGAAATGACCAGAGATCTACGAGTTCATACAAGTTACGCGCTGCTGTTGGCGGCGCTGCTGGCTTCCAGCACGATGCTGGTGCGCCGCATTGACCGTGTGCGCAGCGATGAGCCGTTGCAGGAAGTTCTTTACATCCCTTCGCCGAAGGTGGTGAAGCGGATGAGCCTGGGTTACTCGGGAGTGCTGGCTGATATTTATTGGACTCGCGTGGTGCAGTATTTCGGCGAGAAACACAGGGCAAAATCGAAACAGTACCTGATTCTGGCTCCCCTGCTGGATATGACCACGACGCTGGATCCGAAGCTGCTTCCAGCTTATGAGTTCGGCTCGGTGTTTCTGGCGCAAAAGCCGCCGGAGGGCTCGGGAGACCCGGCTGCGGCAGCACGGCTGGTGGAGAAAGGTATTCAGGAAAATCCTGAGGCATGGCGGCTCTACTATGACCTCGGCTATATCTACTGGCTGGAGTTGAAGGATCCCGCGAAGGCAGCCGATGCATTCGCGCGTGGCTCGAAGATTCCGGGAGCCCGTCCGTGGATGGGTGTGATGGCGGCGGCTCTGGCGGGGCACGCCGGTGAAACCGAAACTGCAATCTACATGTGGACCAACATCCTGAACAGCACCGACGATAAGACACTGAAGACCAATGCCCTCCTCCGCTTGCTCTGCCTGAGAGTGGACAGCGAGGTGAAGATTCTGCAGGACCGGGTTGACGACTTCACGAAAGAGAAGGGATATCCGCCCTCAGGCTGGCCTGAGTTGATCTCGGCTGGCATGCTGCGTCTCGAACCGGTCGATCCGAAGAATAATCCTTACCGGCTGGTGAGCGGGCAGGTGCAAGTTGCGCAGCCCGAACTGTTCCCTTTCATTACGCGCGGACTGCCGCCGGGAAAAGGACCGATAGACCTGCCCACCGAGAAGGGGTTCGGGGTCACAAAGAAACAACAATTATGAAAAAATGTAATGCGACACTCTTTCTGCTACTGACCCTCAGTTGCGGAGTCTGGGCTCAGGCGGCTGGGACGGATGCACAGCAAGTTGCGGCCAGAATTGATGCCCGCTATAACGGCATGAAATCTCTGCGTGCGGATTTCACGGAAAATTATTCTGGTGAAGGGATACAACGCAGCGAGAGCGGAACGTTATGGATCAAGAAGCCGGGAAAGATGCGCTGGAACTATGTTTCGCCGCAGAAGAAGGTCTTTGTGACAGACGGCGCAACGGCCTGGTTCTATGTGCCAGGCGAACAGCAAGCGCGGCGAACCGCTCTGAAAAAGCTTGATGACCTGCGCTCGCCGCTGCGGTTTCTGTTGGGGCGGACCAAGCTGAACAAGGAGCTTCGGGGACTATCGCTGGCGCCGGACGTGCGGCCGGAGATAGCCGGAGATGTGGTTTTGCGCGGCATTCCGATCGGAATGGAGGACCGCATCTCACAACTATTGCTGGAAAGCGATGGGCAGGGATATCTGCGGCGGATCGTGATGGAAGAGCTGGATGGGAGCAGAACTGAGTTCCGGCTGGAGAACCAGCAGGAGAATGTTTTAATCAGCAACGCGGAGTTCAGCTTCCGGCCTCCGGAGGGTGTAGAGGTTTTGCAGAGCGATCAGTTAGAGCCTTGAGCTGTTCGGCACAGGCGACCCTCATTGCTGAGCGTTCGGGGAAGTTGTGAGATTGGGATAAACAGCTGGTTTTCAGGGCAGCAATCCCTAAGGTTTCATAGTGCTACACTGAGAGCCGGGCTCGCGCCGAGCATGCTTGCCGTGAGTGAGAGCATATGGCCGAATTTGTAATTCGCATGGCGGACGAGCGCGGCAAGGTGCTGGAAAAGGCCGAAGCCGGGTACTCCGCTGCAGAAATTCGCGACCGCTACCAGCAATCCGGTTACCTGGTTTACTGGGTCAAGCCGCGCGGACTTTTCTCCGGCGGTGAGATTCGGTTACCGACGCGGCGACGCGTCACCTTGGAACAATTCGTCATATTCAACCAGCAATTTCTGACCCTTGTGCGCGCGGGTCTGCCGATTGTGCAGGCTTTGGAACTGCTGGCGAAGCGGCAGCGGAACCAGTACTTCCGCATGCTGCTGGAGGATGTCCGCGACCGCACCAAGGGCGGCGAGCTTATCTCCGATGCCTTTGAAAAGCAGGGCGCGTTCCCGAAGATTTATTCGACGACATTGATGGCGGGCGAGAAGAGCGGCAACCTCGATGAGGTACTGTCCCGCTATGTCTCCTTCCAGCGGCTGGCCTTGAGCTTTCGCAAAAAGCTGATCTCGTCCCTGGTCTATCCGGTGATCCTGGTGGTGGGCGTGGTGGCATTGATCATCATGCTGGTAACGTTCGTGATCCCGAAGTTTGCCGAGTTGTTCTCCGATCTGAATCAGAAGCTGCCGGCGATGACGGAGTTCACGATCAGCACGGCGCTGACGGCCAAGAAGTATCTGCCGCTCATCGTACTTGCGCTGATTGCGGCCTACCTGCTACTGCGTCGCTGGACCAAAACGCAAAGGGGCGCAGAGATATTCGACAGGATCAAACTGAATATGCCGGTGGTGGGAAGCATCTGGCTGCGCTACCAGATTGCGGTTTTCTCGCGCATGATGTCCACCCTGCTCTCGGGCGGCCTGCCGCTGGTCACGGCGCTGGAAACGGCGGGACAATCCATGTCCAGCCGTCTGATCGTAAGCGGCATCAACAACGCATCCAAGAGTGTACGTGAAGGAAGGTCGCTGGCGCACAGCCTGGAGCAGACCGAGGTGTTCCCGGACCTTGCGGTGGAGATGGTGGAGGTGGGCGAGGCGACGGGCGCACTGCCGACCATGCTGAGCTCCATCGCAGAGTTCTACGAGGAAGACGTTCAGTCGGCTCTATCGGCAGCAATGTCGCTGATTGAACCGGCGATTCTGGTATTCATGGGCGTTGTCGTCGGCTTTATCCTGATCTCGCTTTACCTGCCGATCTTCAGCTTTACGGCAGGCTGAAGAGGGCGGAGCTCAAGGACAAGGATTCACGCACGCAACGGTTGCGCGGGCAATCGCGCACAATGCAACGAGGCTTATGGCACAGCAGCTTTTTGTAGAACCGATCACAAACGCGAACGAAGAGCAGAGGCGGGCGCAGGAACTGGCGCGCCGCTATCGCTGCGAATATGTTGAGCTGAAGGAATACAAGATTCAGCATGAGCTCTTCCGAAAAGTTCCGGTCGAGTTGATGTTCCGGTTTAATTTTATTCCGCTTCAAGAGATGGAAGATGGACGGCTGGCGATTGCGCTAGCCGATCCAAGCCAGTTGATGGTGATCGACGAGATCAGTTTGCTGCTGAACCGCAGAGTGGTTCCGCGGGTCGCCACGCTGACCGAGATCACCGACATCCTGAAGAAGACCGAACAGTCGCAACGCGTGCTGGACGAGGCCGGCGAAACCTTTACGCTGGACGTGATCCACGACGACGACGCCAACGGCGACGAAACCATCTCGATTGAGAAGCTGACGCAGGAAAGCGATATCAGCCCGATTATCCGGCTGGTGGATACTACCATCTTCACGGCCCTGCAGCGGCGCGCCAGCGATATTCACATGGAGACGCGTGACGATTGCGTGGTGATCAAGTACCGCATCGACGGCGTACTGCAGGAGGCGATGAAGCCGATCGCCAAGGAACATCACTCGACCATCATTTCGCGTATCAAGGTGATGAGCGAGTTGGATATCGCAGAGCGGCGCGTACCGCAGGATGGACGCTTCCGGGTACGTTACAACGGACGCTTTATCGACTTCCGCGTCTCGATCATGCCCAGCATTCACGGCGAGGACGCTGTGCTCCGCGTGCTGGACAAGGAGTCGATGAGCGAGAAGTTTCAGAAGCTGACCTTGGACGTGGTCGGCTTCAGCGATTACGACCTTAAGAAGTTCCGGCAATATATTGCGGAGCCGTACGGCATGGTGTTGGTGACTGGACCGACCGGTTCGGGCAAGACGACGACGCTATACGCGGCACTCAACGAGATCAAGTCCGACGAAGACAAGATCATCACCATCGAAGACCCGGTGGAGTACCAGTTGCGCGGCATCACTCAGATTCCGGTGAACGAGAAGAAGGGACTGACCTTTGCCCGCGGACTGCGCTCGATTTTGCGCCACGACCCTGACAAGATCATGGTGGGCGAAATCCGCGACCAGGAGACGGCGCAGATTGCCATCAACTCGGCTCTGACCGGGCACCTGGTGTTCACCACGGTACACGCCAACAATGTGGTGGACGTAATTGGGCGCTTTCTGAATATGGGCGTGGAGCCGTACAATTTCGTCTCTTCGCTGAATTGCATTCTGGCGCAGCGGTTGGTACGTCTGATCTGCGAGCACTGCAAACAAGTAGGTGCAATACAGTGACGCGCAACTGGATGCCGCCGGGTTGAAGCCAGAGGAGTGGCGGGGCATTCCGTTCTATGAAGGTCCTGGATGCATCGAGTGCGGGGGAACCGGATTTCACGGACGAACGGCGATCCACGAGTTGCTGGATCTGACCGATCACATTCGCGAATTGATCCTGGAACGGCGCCCCAGTTCGGAGATACGCCGCGCAGCACGTGAGGAAGGAATGCACTTCCTGCGCGAGTCGGCGCTGGGTAAGGTCAGAGCCGGAATTTCGACGTTGAAGGAAATCAACAAAGTCACGTTCATCGAGTCAACCCGATAATGGCCGAGAAACGAAGTGCAATTCGCCTGCCTCAGATCGCCTGCGAGGTCACCGCACGGGGCGTCGCCGCCGTACGCTCGGAGCAGAAGTACAACACGATTGGGGCAACGCACAGCCAGGCATTGGCCGCTGGAGTTGTGACGCCTTCGCTGGGCGCGCAGAACGTGCAGGACGCGCACGCTCTCAGCGAAGCGATCGGACTGGCCTTAACCGGCGTGGGCGGGCGCGGCCAGGAGGTAATTGCGGTGCTGCCGGATTCAGCCGTGCGGGTGACGCTGCTGGATTTCGAATCGCTGCCTGAGCGTCGCATGGAGGCTGATGCCGCGGTTCGCTTCCGGTTGCGCAAGTCGCTGCCATTCGATATCGAAAAGGCTGCGGTGAGCTTCGACGCTCAACCGACTCAGAGCACGGCTTGCACGTGGCCGCCGCCGTGGTGCTGCACAGCGTGCTGGAGGAGTACGAATCGGCGTTTCGCGATGCCGGCTGCTCGCCAGGCGTGGTGCTGCCTTCCAGCCTGGGGGCACTGGGCGCGGTGGTGGATGAGGAAGAACCCACCATGCTGCTGAAGATATCGCCAGGATGCGACTTCGATCGCCGTGGTAAAAGATGGCCAGCTATTGCTCTTCCGAATTCTTGAAGGAGCGGAGGGAGCGCTGACGGCTGAGCGCATGGCCGACGACATCTATCCCTCTCTGGTGTATTTCCAGGACAACTACGGTGCGAGCGTAGCCCAGTTGCTGGTGAGCGGAGTGCGTGAGCTGAACGAGTTGTCACGCGGACTGGAACAGCAGACCGGCGTAAAGGTCAAAGAGCTGATCGGGCCGAGCATGTCGGAGGGAAGTCTGCGCAACGATTTTGCGGGAGCAATTGGAGCGCTGCTCTAAGGAAAGAGGACGGTAACGGTGCGACTGAACATCAATCTGGCAACGAAGCCGTACCAGGATGTGCGCCGCTTTCTGCTGCGATGGGGCGGGGTGGTGCTGCTGCTTGCGGTGTGCACGATGGCGCTGGTGTGGACTGCAGTTTCCACCTGGCGGCAAGTCGCGCGACGTGAATGCAAAGATTTCCGCGGTGAAATCGGAGATCGCCGTCCTGGACCGACAGCATGATCAGGCGGTGGCAATGTTGGGGCTTCCGCAGAATAAGTCAGTGGTGGAGGACTCAAAGTTTCTGAACGGATTGATCGCCCGCAAGTCGTTCTCATGGACGCGCGTTTTCATGCAACTGGAACAGATCATGCCGCCCAAGCTGCACGTGGTTTCGATCTCGCCAACCTTGCAGCGCAGCACGAATACCATGGAAGTACACATGCAGGTTGCGGGAAGTTCGCGCGAGGCTGCGGTGGAACTGGTGAAGCGGTTGGAGAAATCGCCGTCGTTCCGCAATGCGCGCATCGCGGAAGAGCGCGCTACGCATGAGCAGAATAACCCGGACACGGTGACGTTCCAGGTGACGGCGCTTTATGTACCCATGGCCAGTACCGGGGCGCAAACGCCAGAGACCAAAGTTGCAGAAGCCAGAGGAGGGGTGCAATGACCTTCAATCTGCGGGATATGCGGACCCAACTGCTGGTCGCAGTAGGAGTACTGCTGTTGCTGTGCGTGGCTGCGATTGCCTTGCTGCTGTCTCCGGCGGGCCGTTCGCGCGACGCCCGCGAGCAGGAATATGAGCGGCTACGACTTGAAAAGATTGAGAAGACAAGGGCCGCAGGCCCCGTTCAGGGTATGGATAAGAAGATTGCGACCGCGCGCGAAGAGGAAGCGCAATTCAACGGCGAACGGCTGGCCCAGCGTTACTCGGCGATGTCGGAACAACTCTCCCGCATCGCGACCGAAGCCGGCGTGAATGTCTCCAACGTGAAGTACGACGAGCACGGGGACAAGGGCGCCCCCCCGGGATACGACGGCGTTGGCATCACCATTCGAGGTGCAGGGCAGCTATCCGCAGGACATGCGCTTCATCAATGCGGTCGAAAGGCAGAAGATGATGCTGCTGATCGACGCGGTCAGCTTTGGAGGGATGCAGGGCGACACGTTGGCGGTCTCGGTTCACCTGTCCACATTTCTAAGGAGTGCGGCATGAAGGCGGGAGCGGAGAGCAAGACCAAGGTGCGGCTTGCGATTGTGCTGGGCATCGTCGCGATCCTGACCGTTGCCTGGGAGCTGAAACCGAGTGGCGAACCGGCGGCGGAGTCGGCACCGGTGGCAGCTCTCCGAAGAAAGGAAACGCCGCCTCAATAGGCGAGTCGCTGGACCCGCGGCTGCGGCTGGACCTGCTGGCGAACTCCGAAAATGTAAAGTACGAGGGCAAGGGGACGAACATCTTTCGCGCGGGTGCCGAAGCGGTGGAGATTCCCCGTCCGGCGGTTTCGCCGCTCTCGCGGCAGCAGAAAGCGGCACTACAGAACCCCGGCCCTCCGCCTCCTCCGCCGATCAACCTGAAGTATTTTGGGATCAGCAACAGCAAGGGTGAAAGGCCGAAGGCGTTCCTCACCGAGGGCGACGACGTTTGGATCGCGCGCGAGGGAGATGTGGTGAATCGTCATTACAAGATCGTGCACATCTCACCGAACGCCGTGGAAGTAGAGGATCTGCTGAACAATAACCGCCAGAGCATTGCTCGAACACAGGGGTAGGTCAAAGAAAAAGCAGGAATGATGTGGAGGATCACAGTGCGGCGCGCACGCGGCAGAGGAAAAGATTCCGGCTATATGCTGCTTTTCCTGATGCTTGCGGTTGCACTGCTGACGATTACGATGCTCGGAGTGGCGCGCAATTACCGGCGCAGCATCGTGCGCGACCGCGAGGTAGAGATGATGCACCGCGGCGACCAGTATGCGCGGGCAGTCAAGCGTTTCTACAAGAAGAATGGCAGCTATCCGACCTCGATCGAGCAGTTGGAGAAGACGAATAATATCCGGTACCTGCGTAAGAGATACAAGGATCCGATGTCTCCCGCAGGAGCATGGAAGCTGGCTCATCTCACCGACGTTAAGCTGTCACCTGCAGGCGGGCTGGCGACAGCAAGCGGAACTGCTGGCTCGCTGAATCAGCCACAAGCGAATGCCGGCATTCTGGGCAGTCCTGCAGGAAGTTCCTCGACTCCGAGCCCGGACAGCAGCAACACGGGTGACCGGCTCGACGAGCGGCGGGACAACCGACACGGGAGCGACGACCGACGCGACCGGCAACCCCGGAGCGGCTACAGGTAGCACGGGAACGAGCAACAATGCCGCTACCCCAGGAAACAATGCCGCTACCTCCGGACAAGTGCTTGGCGGTGGATCTGTGATCGGTGTCGTGAGCACGCAGAAGGCCGAGGGGATTCACTCGTTCGGCGAAAGAAAAAGTACAACGAGTGGTTCTTTATCTATGACCCGACCCAGGACAAAGGCCAGCTGCTGACGGGACCGTATAATCCGAATACATTTATCGGCACGACTAACCTCGGGGTTGGCACCGCCCCCCCCGGCAGCGGAACGGGGAGCGCCGGGACACCGGGCTCAGGTGTGTCGAATCCGGCTTCCTCGACCACGCCTTTCAATCCGCCAGCCGAACCAACGCCTTCCCTGCCTACGCAGTAGATATCTGATCTAAAGACAAACCCCGCCACTTCAGGGCGGGGTTCTGAACATTTTCCGGCGGAGCTGGGACTATACGCTGAAGGAGGAGCCGCAGCCGCAGGTGCTCTTGGTGTTCGGATTCTCGAACTTGAAACCGGCGCCTTCCAGTGTCTCGATGTAGTCAACGCTCGCGCCCTGCAGGTACATCAGCGAGGTCGCGTCGATATAGACCTTGAGGCCATCGAATTCGAAGGTCTTATCCATGGCTCCAGCGCCGTTTTCAAACTGCATGCTGTAGGAAAAGCCGGAGCAGCCGCCACCCACAACGCCCACGCGGAGACCGGTGGGGACGGGAGTCTGCTGAGCCATGATCTCCTTCACCTTGCTGATTGCAGCCGGGGTGAGCGTGAGAGGAGCGTTCTTAACTTCAGGAGTTGTGGGCGTTGACATGGGCGGTTTCTCTCCTCGATATGAAATGTCAGTATAGCAAAACTCCGAGATGCGATGTCACACCTGTGCAATGCCGACGCGGAGCATTTCGCTACTGGTTTGATGCAAGCAGAAATAGAGTGGTCGCAAAATAGCACCTATGCAGCAAGTTCGGCGGGATGGTTTCTGCCGCGGGTTCAGGGCAAAAATAAAAGCGCGATGACCTAGGGAAATTGTGCCTATAATACCTCGGCTCGGCTGGACTCACCAAGCGCGAGTCACTCCCGTGAAGGCGCCGTTTAGGGCGCCGAAGGTGGCCGTATGGAACCGATGTCCGTTCTCTTGACGATCTGGGCGGTGCTGACGACGGCGCTGGTGGTATTGCTGATTTATCGCACCGTGCTCACCATGCACGAAGACATCAACTTTTTCTGGATAGCGCGGAAGCACACCTGGAGAAAGAACAACAGCAGTTGATGATGCGGATGAACCTTGTGCGCCCGTTCGTCACTGTTCTTGGCGCATCCAGCGGCGTGCTGGTGCTGGTGATGGGGGCCTTGTGGCTGTGGCGTGGGTGGAACAGGTTTTAACCCTGCCAGAAGCGATTGAGCTAGTCTTTTGAAAATGACTCGAAGAGAAGTGGGTTGGGACGGCGCACATTGCCGACCCGAACCACTTTTTTGCCTTCCAGAAAGCCGATCAGAGCCTCGTGCAGAATCTCGCCCCGCCATCCCTCCAGCACCTCTGGGTAGGGTGTGCGATCTTTTTCGAGAAACCAGCGCACAATTTCCTGCAAATCGCTGGTAGTCGCCAGCAGTGCTGTGTCCACCTCGGTTTCCGCGGCAAGGTTGGCCACCGCAACCGAGAGCAGCTTGGTCAGCACCGCCACCTGCGGCGGATCGTCGCGGCGTTCATTGCTGGGCAGATCGGCCTCGGGAATCGAGCGGGCCACGGCGACGGCCTCCACCACATCCTGCTCCGCTTTGCGCAGCAACCTGCTGTCGAGACCGCGAATCGAGAACAGGTCGTCTACCGTCGCCGGTGAGCGGCGCGCCACCTCGATCAACATACTGTCACCCAGCACGCGCGCAACCGGAACGTTGAGTCCGCGGGCCTGCCGGTCGCGCCAGCGCCACACTTCCCTGAGCACCGCAAGCTGGCGGCGGCTGAGGCGGGCGCTGCCGGAGATTCTCCAGCGCTCGTCCTCGCGCATCACCGTCTTGACCAGGCGGTCACATTCTCCGCGAACCCAGTTGGTGCGGGACATCTTCTGTGCGGAGGCGAGGATTTTTTCGCGCATGGGCAGCAGATAGCGCACATCGTCGGCAGCGTATTCAAGCTGCACCGGACGAAGCGGACGCTTGCGCCAGTCGGTGAAACTTTCACCGCCATTGACGCGCGCGTTCAGGATGCGCAGGCAGAGATTGGTGTGCGAGAGCGGGTATCCGTAGCCGAGCAAACCGGCGGCAATCTGCAGATCGAGCACACAGGCCGGAGCGGCGCCAGCGCCTTTGGCGCAGAACTTGATCTCCTGGCGGGCGGCGACGGTGACGATTTCGCGGCCCGGCGCGGCGAGCAGCTCCCACATGGGCTCGAGGTCGGGCAACACAATGGGATCGACGATGAAGATGTCTTCCGCGGTGGAGAGCTGCACCAGGCAGAGTTCAGGCTCATAGCGGCCCTCGGAGATGAACTCCGTGTCGAGGCCGATGATGGTCTGCGATGAGAGCTTACGCAGCAGATCTTCGAACTTCTGCGCTGAATCGATATAGAAGGTTTGGTCAAAAGGCATCGCAGAACAACATTCTAAAAGAAGAAGTGCTCCGCTGACCAGCATGGAATTTGGGGCTCGCTAATTGCCGGTGGAGAAATTCGATAAAGCAGGAGCTATACCTTGACGCTGACCACTTTCTGCACCGAGGGGAGTTTACGCAGTGCGGCGAGCACCTCGGGAGAGACGAAGTCGTCCACCTGCACGATGGCCAAAGCGCGGCCGAGCTTCTCGTCCAAGCGAGAGGCGGGCGATGTTGATTCCATGAGCGCCGAGCAAAGTTCCGATCGAGCCGACGACGCCGGGAGCATCCAGGTTGGAGACTACGACGAACTTTCCGTCGAGGTGCGATTCGATCTCGATGCCGTTGAGCTGGATGAGGCGCGGCGAGGAGCCGTGAACGATGGTGCCGCTGCATTCGACCGAGCCGGTGGGACCATCGAGTTTGAGGTGAATCAAATTGACGCGCGCATTGGGATTCGGCGCGCGTCTCGCGAACGACTACGCCACGCTCCTCCGCCGCCGCCTGAGCATTGATGATGTTGGTGGGCTCTTCGGTGTCCGACTGGAGAATTGCGGCGACGGCGGCGCTGCGGATCAGCTGCGTCTTCCATTCGCCGATCTCGCCCTCGAATTTCACGTCGATCTCGGCCAGGTTGGAGACGAACAACTGCGCGGCAAAGCGTCCCAGCTTGCCGGCCAGCGCCATGTACGGCTTGATCTGCTTGTACTCGACGATCGGAGAGCGAGGGCAGGTTTACGGCATTCTGCGCGATTCCCTGCTGCAGATAGTCGCGCACCTGCTTGGCAATCTGAATGCCGACCGCCTCTTGCCCCTCTTTGGTGGAGGCTCCCAGGTGCGGCGTGGCCAGCAGGTTGGGCGCCGAGAGCAGAGCGGTGTTGCGGGGCGGCTCCTCGCGGTAAACATCCAGCGCGGCGGAGGCGATATGTCCGGAGCGCAGCGCGGCTTCCACGGCGGCTTCGTCCACCAGTTCGCCGCGAGCGCAGTTCACCAGGCGCACGCCGGGCTTCATCTTGGCGATGGCATCGGCGTTGATCATGCTTGGCGGTCTGGTGGGTCAGCGCCACGTGCAGTGTAATGTAGTCGGCCTGGGCGTAAAGGGCGTCGGTGGAAACCAGCTCGATGCCGAGCTCCTTGGCGCGCGCTGGAGACAGATACGGATCGCTGCCGATGAGCTTCATGCCGAAGGCGTGCGCACGCAGCGCCGTCTCGGTGCCAATCCTGCCAAGGCCGACGATGCCAAGGGTCTTGCCGGCCAATTCGGTGCCCTGGAGATTCTTCTTGTCCCACTTTCCGGCGCGCGTCGTCTGGTCGGCGCGCGAGATGTGGCGGGCCATGGCGAGCATCAGTCCGAGGGTAAGTTCGGCCACCGAGACAGCGCTGGCTCCGGGGGCGTTCATCACCAGGATGCCGCGACGGGTGGCAACCTCGACATCGATGTTGTCCACGCCGACTCCGGCACGGCCGATGACACGAAGGTTTTTGCCGGCTTCGATCAGCGCGGCGTCGGCCTGCACGGCCGAGCGCACGATCAGCGCATCGGCGTCAGAGACGGCAACCGCGGGATCCAGTGCAAACTGTTCGGGGGTGATGACCGTGCTGTCAGGAATCGACTCCAGCACCTTCATCGCTGCCCCGGCAATTTTCTCCGCGACGACGATCTTCACGGCTAATCTCCGTTCTTGTGGGCCTTTGCGTACACGACCTGCGCGGCGCGAAGGCCGTCGCCAAACTGGAAGCTCTCCGGCTTGAGCTGGGCCAATACCTGTTCGAGCCCGGCGATAATGGCGATGCAGTCGAGGTAATCGAGATAGCCGATGTGGGCGATGCGCAGGATCTGCCCTTTCATCTCGCCCTGTCCGTCGGAGAGCACTCCGGCGAACTCTTTCTTGAAGCCTTTGACCAGATCGGTGGAGCAGACGCCCTCGGGCGCTTTCAGAGCGGTGACGGCGGCCGCGTGCGAGGTGGAGAACAGCTCCATGCCAAGCGCGGCGGCGGCGGTCCTCATGCACAGGGCACTCAGTTCGGCATTGGCAACCAGAGGTCGCGTCCCCTGGCGAGGTCGCCGCTTCCCTGCTGCTCCAGGTAATCCAGCGCCGCACCCATGGCGGCGATCAGCGCGACCGCGGGCGTGTAGGCGCTTTCGCCCTTGGCGCAGGCTTGCCGCTCCTTGCGAAGATCGAAGTAGTAGCGCGGCTGGGTGCTGGTCTCCATGCGAGCCCAGGCGCGCTCGCTGGCAGCCAGATAGGCAAGGCCGGGAGGAATCATCAGCGCCTTCTGCGAGCCGCCGATGATGACATCAATCCCATCTCCATCCACGTTGAACGCGGTGGTGCCGAGTCCGGTGATGGCGTCTACGACGAGCAGCGCGTTCGTTCCCTTCAGCAGTTGCGCCAGCGCCGTCACATCATGGCGCACCCCGGTGGAGGTTTCAGTGGCCTGCACAAAGACGGCTTTTACGTCAGGCGTGAGCAGAGCCTCGACTTCCTTAACGGAAAAGGTTTGGCCGTAGGGCTTCGAGAGCACAACGGTTTCGCAACGGAAGGCTTTTGCGAGGGAGACCCAGCGCTCGCCGAATTTTCCTGCGCTCAGAACCAAAACCTTGTCACCGGGACTGGTGAGATTGCTGACGGCGGCTTCCATCGCTCCGGTGCCAGAAGAGGCGAGCACGACCACGTCGTTGCTGGTACCGATGAAGACCTTCAACTGGGCCAAGACTTTGAGATAGAGCGCACGGAACTCGGGGGTGCGGTGATGGAGGTCCGCCGCAGCCATGGCAAACTGCGCCGCCGGTAGCAGAGGTGTCGGGCCGGGAGTGAAGAGACGAGTCTTACGGAACATGAAGCCTTCTCCTGAGAGTGGATATCGCGGCGAGCCGCGCGGACTCAAAAAACCGAGCGTTGGAACCAATCATTATAGAAGCTTTGCCGAAGCTATGGAGTGGCCCTCGCGCAGCCGAATCTTTCTGCCGCCCGCACGAGCGCCACTCGAGCTACTCCTAGATGTGGGCTACTCGTAAAGGCGTACCAGTAGCCCTGACCGCAACTTTGGTTCGAACCATGTAGACTTGGGCGGCATTACCTCGCCCGCATCGGCAACGTCGATCAATTGATCGAGCGAGGTGGGGATAGAGCGAGAAGGCGACTGCGTAGCCTTCCTTTACGCGGCGTTCCAGTTCGTCCATGCCGCGAATTCCGCCGACGAAATCGATCCGCTTGTCCGTGCGCGGGTCGTGAATGCCAAGCACCGGAGAGAGCAGGTTGTCCTGCAGGATGCTGACATCAAGCCGCTTGATCGGGTCCTCGGCCGGATAGCTTCCGGCGCGCGCCTTCAGCGCATACCACTTCCCTTGCAGGTACATTCCGAAGCTCGCAGGCTGGGATGGTTGCCGGGACGTTTTCTGGTCCCCAGCGGGGGTCACTTCAAACTTCTCCCCGATTTTGGCGAGAAACTGTTCCGGCGTAAGGCCGTTCAGATCCTTGACGACGCGGTTGTAATCGAAGATCTTGAGCTGATTATGCGGGAAGACCACGGCCATAAAGGACTCGTACGGCTCGTGGCCATTCGGGTGCGGATTCCGGGCGCGGCAGGCTTCGCAGTAGCGGACGGCGGAGGCCGTGCGGTGATGGCCGTCGGCAATGTAGAGCGAAGCGACGCCACGGAATAGCTCAACCAACTTCGCGATCATCGCCGGGTCGGCAATTCTCCAGACAGTATGACCGATCCCATCCGGCGTGGTGATGTCG
Organism: uncultured Acidobacteriota bacterium; assembly: GCA_963787715.1. Taxonomy (GTDB): domain Bacteria; phylum Acidobacteriota; class Terriglobia; order Terriglobales; family Acidobacteriaceae; genus TOLSYN. The sequence goes on from CAWBEC010000002.1 coordinate 1,115,699, forward strand.
TAGAGAGGCGCGGAGGTGCGAACGCCGTCCACGATGGCATCGATCTCCGCCTGGGCGCGGTAGGTAAGAAAGACCGGCTCGGCATTGGCGTTCTGCTCGGAGACGTGCCGGGTGCGATCGTCTTCTTTGTCGCGCCGCGTAAATTCGTGCTTCTTGATTCGATTCTCCTCGTACTCACGGACCGAGCAGAGCGCGACCAGGCCGGTCTGTACGTGCTCTCCCATGCGCTGCTGGTAAAGGTAGAGTGAATCCTCGGGCTCGCGCGCGAGAATGCCCTCGTCGATGAACTTCTTCAGATTCGCGGCACCGGTGGCGTACACACGATCCTCGTGCTCGTCGATGCCTTCGGGGAGATCGATTTCGGGCCGGCAGACGTGCAAAAACGAGTACGGATTGCCCTCGGCCAGCTGGCGCGCCTCAGCGGTGTTGACGACGTCGTAGGGAACAGAGGCCACCCGGGCCGCAAGGTCGGCCTTGGGCCGGTACGCTCTGAAGGGTTGAATCAGCGACATAAATACCTTTCCACCATAAAATCCGTCCTGCCTCGCGGCGGGATCAACTTTCCTGATTGTACCTTCCGCCTCTTCGATGCGGTCGTAAGACTCTTGCGCGAATAACTAGCGTGAGTTCGATAACCTTCCCGTAAGCTGCTCGTCTAATTAGTATGCTGGGCCTTATAGGATTCGTGCTTCTGATTTTGATTCTGTACTCTAGCCGCCGAACCACGGCGATAGGGGAGGCACGAAGCTCTGTTCATCCGGCGGGCTCCGCGCTGAAGGCAAGCAGTCGCAGGTGTTGAAGGCGGGCGCTCAATTGCGGAACACAGGCTTTTGAGCTACCTCTTTCGCAGGCGCTTGGCATTGGCGCTTGCTTTTTTGAGCCAAGGCGCCATCAGTGAAGACATCGAGGCCTGTCCGTAGCTCGACATAAACGCGAGGCTCGTCGATGTCGCCGCCTGTGCCTTCTCGGTAACCATTCGCAGGTATTCGGCCTGAGAGCATTTATTCTGAGAGATCAGGAGTATTCGGTGTGCGACCGTCTCCCAGGACGCGAACATGAGATTGGTCATTGCCAGCGGCAATGGAACGTTTTTTGCGCTGCGGGTTCTCTTCTTGACAGCCATACTCGTTGGATGCCCGACCCGATGGAACGGATTCGGATTGTACAAACGCGGAGCGGCGATTAGAACTCCACGTGAGCGCGGAAGGTTGGCACGACGACTGGCCCGCGGTCCCGGTTATAGCCGGGATTGACGATGTACTGCACACCAGGGGCAAGATAGATGCCGCGCCAAATGTGCACCGTGTAATACGATTCGAGGATGTTTTCCCGCCCGTAGTTCAGCCTTCCATCACCAAGGAGAAAGCCCAAGCCGCCATCCGCCAGATAGTTCTGGTGATCCTTCTTGATTCCATTCGAGACAAAGGCGATGCCAGCGCGGTCTTGCCTGCGATGCCACATCGCGCCATACAACCCAAAGCCCCCGGCGCAGGTCATGTCATCCTCGGTGTAGGCAAATGATTCTGTCTTTCCGTTGTTCCAGCCACAGCGGACAAACGCTGCAAGGGACTTGCTGAGGTCCTGCTCAAGATTGACGCCAAAGCCGTACTTGCGCGTAATGTGCCACGGGTGGTTGGTGATTTCGGGAACTGTTTCTGGAACCGTTCCAGGAACCAAGTGTCCTTCACGCTGCTCTTGGAACTGAATAACGGCATCGCGGTAGATGCCCATGTTGGCGTAATTCGTGTATGCCAGCACTCGGATAATCCCGGCCTTTCCGGGCGCGATGCCGTGACGCAGTTCATACTCCCAATTTTCCGCATGAACCTGCCACGGCCGCCATACGAGGTCGATTCCATTGGCTACCTTCGGCATCAACACCTCGGCGAAGCGGAAGCCCCAGTTGCGGTCTTCGAAGTCAGCCACGATGCCCACGGTATAGCCTCGGGTATCGGCGGCGTAGTCCCAGGCTCCATCGTTGTCTATGGTCCAGTTGATGAATTGAAAATGCGTGTCCGAGCCCACCGCATTCACGTCAAAGAAATCCGGCATGCTGAACTTGCCAAAGCGGAGTTCCAGACGGCGACGCGGCAATTCCTCGAAGAGCGAAAGATAACTGCGCTCGTTCTCGACCTTGTCTTTGCTCAAGGCGAAGACTTTGTGAACCATGGCGCGCCCGAGGTACGGCGCTTGGCTCAACGACGGATTGCGCACGATGTCCAGATCCGTGTTCCCGGCCAGGCCAAAGCCTTCGCTTAGCGCTGCGCCGCCCGCCTCTTCGATGTCAACCAGAAACTCGGTCGAGTCGTTCGCCCGCACGCCGGTGTAGAGCGTCAAGACGCGCGATGTGGCCTTCTGATAATCCGGGCCAAGGCTGTGCGGCCCGCTGTAGTCGGCGGGAAATTCAGGTTGAGCCTGGAAGATGACGTTCGCCTGCCCGGAGAGCCAGAAACGTGTGTCCTTCAGGCGCGGCAACATGGTTTCGGGCTCGGGGACGGTCGTCGTAGTCGGCGGCTCTTCAGGGGCCAGCGTGGTCGTGCCGGCATTTGGCTCAGGCGGCTCAGAGCGTTGGGCGTACGCGGAAATAGCAGATGCCAGCAACAGCAGGGCTAGAAGTGTTCCTATACTTCTGCAAATTGATCCGCGAATTCGCTTGCTCATTCGTCCACAGCCCTACCATCATCATGTGCTGGCTCAAACAAAAAAAGTTACAGTTGTAGCTGAGGAGTATGTGGCAACAACGCGCACCCTCTACGCACTGAACTAACTTAATGATTCATGACCAGCTACTTTGATTGTACCGTGTTTGGCGCCGCGAATTTCTGGGACTCTATCCCCCGACTCTTGCAATGCAACCGGACGGCAAGATCGGCGTGATGGAAATGCCGGAAGCTGAGAGCCCAAGGCAATGAAGGCAAATTCCGACAGGGCGGTTGTGGTTGGAGCGGGCCCCAATGGCCTCGCCGCCGCTATCGTGCTGGCTCAGGCGGGCATGCAGGTCGAAGTCTTTGAAGCCGAGGAGCAACCGGGCGGAGCTGCCCGGACGATGGAACTTACGCTGCCGGGCTTTCATCACGACTTCGGCTCCGCCGTTCATCCCATGGCCGCAGGTTCTCCCTTTTTCTCGTCACTGCCGTTGCGCGAGCATGGTCTCGAATGGATTCACTCTCCCGCGCCGCTTGCTCATCCTTTCGATGACGGCACCGCGATCACTTTGGAGCGCCAGTTGCCGGCAGCCGTGGCAGCGCTTGGTGCGGATGGAAAGGCGTGGCAAGAGCTATTCGCTCCCTTGGTGGAGCACTGGGCGGAATTTGCACCTGAGATCCTGTCTCCGCTGATTCATCTGCCGCGGCATCCATTCATGCTGGCGGGCTTCGGTATGGATGCTCTGCTTCCAGCCGCATCGTTGGCGAAGCGATGCTTCCGCAGCTCACGGACAAGAGCTCTGTTTGCCGGATTGGCAGCGCATTCGTTTCTCGCTTTGGACGATCCCCTGAGCGCTGCATTTGGTATCGTGCTCGGCACAGCAGCTCACGCTGTAGGGTGGCCGATTCCGCGAGGCGGAGCACAATCGATCACGCGGGCATTGATCGCCCATTTAGGCGAGTTCGGGGGCACGGTCCGGACTGGGAGCCGGGTGGACACTCTGGCTCCATTGGGAGAGTTCAACATCGCGCTCTGCGATGTTACTCCACGTCAGCTTGTAAAGATCGCGGGAGAACGGTTTACCCCAGCGTACAACCATTTGCTCGAGCGTTATCGCTACGGGCCGGGAGTATTCAAAGTGGACTATGCGCTCTCGCAGCCAATTCCTTGGAAGGCTGCCGAGTGCGCGCGTGCGGCAACCGTGCACCTCGGCGGAAGCCTTGAGGAGATCGCCGCCTCGGAAGAGGCGATGCGGCACGGCCGCCACGCCGAGCAGCCGTTTGTCCTTCTCGCACAGCCGACCCTGTTCGATCCAATCCGCGCCCCGCTCGACAAGCACATCGCCTGGGCGTACTGCCATGTTCCCAATGGATCGACGTCTGACATGCTGCCCCGGCTTGAAGCGCAGATCGAACGCTTTGCGCCAGGGTTTCGCGACTGCGTTCTGGCGCGCCACGCCTTTAACACCGCTGAGTTGGAGGCGATGGATGCAAACCTCGTCGGAGGAGACATCGGCGGCGGAGCTGCAGACTGGCGGCAACTCGTCTTTCGTCCCACATCGAGACAGTATGCAACGCCAGACCGCAATGTTTATATTTGCTCATCCTCCACGCCGCCCGGCGGTGGAGTGCATGGCATGTGCGGTTATAACGCGGCAACTTTTGCATTATCACGACTGGGAAAGTCGCGCTGAGCTGCGGCGCGCCGCACCTGATTTGCAAGGTTTATCCGCCGCTTACCTGAGGCTATGCTGCGACTTTGCTGCTCTTGTAACGCAGCAGGAATTCCTCATGCACAAATGTCTCGAACGTAGTCGGCGTGGTGTTGCGCGCATTACGTGCTTCCAGCGCCTTCATATGACCTGAGTTCAGCGCCTTGCACATCTCCAAAAGCAAGCTCACGAAATCCGCCGGCATTCCCATCTCTTCCATAGCGGCGCGAATCTGGTCTTCCGGCGGCTGCACGTATTTGAGGTCTGGCTTGCCAATCGCCCTGCCGATGATGGTTGTGCATTCGTTGTAGTTGATGTCGCGAGGACCAAGCAGTTCGCGGGTCTGATGCGACTGAAAATCGAGCTTCAGCAGCTCGTCTGCCGCCGCAGCACCAATGTCTCGCGCCGAAATCATGGGAAGCTTCAACTCCGGAGAGATGGGGCCCATGGCCATGTCCAGCTTCTTAATAGGCTCAATCTGCGCCAGCGTGTTTTGCATGAAATATCCGGCGCGCAGATGGAGAACATTGAGGCCGGCGATTCGGTTGAGCCGCTCCTCCATTCGATGCAGTCCGACCACAGGCCCGGTCTTCTCTGGCTTATCTGCGCCAACGCTGCTGAGCGTGACGGCGTGGGTCACTCGGGTGCGCTCCAGCGCCGCGCCAATCGACTCGCTCATTGCGTCCTGATGCGCACGGAAATCGGAGACCGACATATCAGGAGGAAGCATCACGTACACCCCCTCGGCGCCGGAAAACGCCTCTTCCAGGGCCTTCGTGTCGGTAACGTCCGCGACAAACGGCAAGCCGCCCTTTTGGGCGAGCCACTGCATGCGTTCGACTCTCCGGCCTATTCCCCGCACCTTTTTTCCCGCGGCAAGCAAGCGACTCGCGACCACAGATCCGGTATTTCCGCTGGCTCCGGTGACTACGTACATGACGGCCTCCTGAGGTTAGGATTTGTGCATTGGATGCGACCGGCGCGCGATGAGTTCGCACTGCTGCGCACGAAACAAAACCCCACATTCCGCGAAGAAAGGGGGCCTTGTGAACTTCCTATACTCTGTTTCCAGTGCTCTCGCGATCGGCTTCAAAACCTGCGGATTCGCGTGGCGGGCGGAATCGTGGCTAGAAGTCGTTAAAATCCAGCGCGATCGGCTGGCCGTCCTCGTCATACTGGATGACCGGTTCACCGCTCCGCTCGACCGGTTCGGCTTGCTTCTCAAGCTTGCGCTGTTCCATCTTCTGGGACTTTTCTACCCGCTTTTCCTGGCGAGCTCGCTCCTTCGAGCGCTTTGTGAAAGTAGTTCTTGAGTTTCCTGCCATTCATCTCCAATCGGTAAATGTTTGTTCGATCCGATCCGAATCGACTGTGAGCGTCCCTGCCGTCCGAGCAATTCGCCAATCGTGAGCAGGCGAAAAGCACCACCAAGACCTGCTCGAGCGCTCAATGAGCGAAAGAACAATCTGCTGAGCTGGCAAGTTCCCGCGGCACGAACCGCCGGCGCGCCCCTGCCAGAGCGCGGCCCCTTGCTCAAAGGGAAAACGCCTTTCCTATCCATTGTATTCCTTCCTTGCGATTTCGTTTTCCACCCCGGAGCGATAGGCCTATAGGCGAAGGAGTGCGAAACTTTTTCGCCGACCAGGGTTTGAAAATGTTAGAGAGCATCGAGGTCTGGAACATGACGAAAAAGGTGGTGTTCGGTCTGCTCGGGTTAGTGATGACATTTGCCTTGGCCACGCCGCCCAAGGCGAGCGCACAGGTGTCAGTCGGAATTGGCATCGGCGTGCCCGGCCCCTACGGTGGACCCGGCCCATACGGTGGATATGCTTACGGGGCGTGTGACCCCTACTATTCTCCGTATGGCTGCTACACCCCATACGCCTATGGTTGGGGCGGGCCCTATTTCGGCTGGTGGGGCGGAGGCTGGGGCTGGGGAGGTTATGGCCATGGGTATTATGGCCGGGGCTATTATGGCCATGGCTATTACGGTCGGGGGTATTACGGTCGCGGGTATTACGGCGGGAGCTATTATGGCCGTGGTGGATTTGCTCGGGGTGGTAGTGCTTTCCACGGAAGTGCTGGTTTCGCCCATGGTGGCGGTGGCTTCGGCCATGGCGGCGGCTTTAGTGGAGGCGGCCATGGCGGCGGCGGTGGCGGACATGGCGGCGGTGGTCACAGGTGAGTGCTCGCCTGCCTCTACTCTTTTGCCCCTTCAGCCACACGCGTCTGGAGGGGCGCTCAGCTTCGGTACTCCTAAAGCAGCCCGCCCGTCTGCAGAGTCAGGGCGCTTAGGGCGAGCTCCAGTTTCGTGATGGCTTCGTCGAGCTCCGGATGCTCGTCCAACTGCTCCCGCAGAGTCTTCAGGAGCTGGTGCGCGTCTGCGACATGCTCTACGGCTTTGCTCTGTGGCGCCCCTGGCGTGGGTACTCGGTTCGAGCTCATTAGGCACTCTCCATCTAACAACATCGCTTAACATTATCTCGCGCCTTCCCGCTTCATAGACAAGAGTCCTGATGAAATTTTCACCGCGAGCTTACTCCGCGCGTCTTCACAATTGGTCGCGCAGATTATCGTCAAGGCTGGAGTTGGCCTGCGTACTGTGGCACAATTGACGAGGCACTGGACAATTCCGAGGACGCACCGCGAGCGCGCCGGATCATCGCAGGTTCAAAGTATGTGCGGGGATGGTGAAATGGCAGACACACTAGCCTTAGGAGCTAGCGCCGTAAGGCATGGGGGTTCAAGTCCCCCTCCCCGCACCATCTAAACTAGTCTAGAATCAGTAGTTTAGAGATGGTAAAATCTGGTGTACCAATAGCGTACCAAACAGAGTACGGTGTGTTCCATAGTCATCCCCGGCTGAGGTACGCTCTTGCTCAAACTCTACAGACGCCATCTCGATATTGGGGGCACTCCATCCCTTCATGGGTGCCGCGAGACGTACAACAGTAAAGTGAAGATCAGGACGGAAACGACATGGACGTACTCTGACGTATTACAAACACAGGCGGCGCGGATGCACTGTCCGGCATCCATAGCTACTGGAACCCATCCGGAGGTCTGTGATGAAGAGGAATGTCGGTGGCAAAGATCAAACAGTCAGATTCATGATTGCCAGCGCAGGCGTCACCATTGGACTTTTTGCGAAACGCAAGTGGCTCAAAGCACTGGGATTCAGTCTTGGAGGAGCCGAGCTGGCGACCGCGATAACGCGGTACTCACCATTGAATCGGTTAGTCGGTAGAAATACTCATTGATGTCCTGCGGCTATTTTGAGCTCAGCACATTGGAGCTGGGTGACTTAACGAGCTCGCGATACTGTAAGAACATCTGCGTACGCCAACGCAGGATCATCCCGAACGCCAGAATGAAGAATAGCCCCGCAGTCTGCTGCACAGAGAGCACTGTGTCGAGATAGCCACGCGCGGCGACGCGAATTCCGGCGAGCAGAATGACCACTGCGAAAAATGCGTGCGAGCGCTGGGCCATCACGGTCCCGCCTTCGCGCACAAGGCGAGAAGTGCGCAGCAACGGATAGGCGAGCGCGACCGAGCCTCCCAGGAATGCGATCGCCGCCCAACTCCATGGAACCCGAAACGCAGGCATAATAAACATGCAGAATCCCGTCGCCATTCCTAGCGGCGGGATAATAATCTTCTTCGCTGAAACTGCGGTGCGCGATTCCCGGACCCGCCAAATCATGACCGCGATTGCACCTGCAATCGAGGTGATCAGTGACATCACGTTGAGAGGAAGCGTGGTCATATGCAACATCAATACAAGCCTTCTGAAGTGATGGAGACCAGATGCCGTTTGTTGCATCCCGCCCCACACACAAATTTAGCAAACAATCAGGCGCGCCCCGCGAACTCACGGGTTTCTGTGGAGACCTTGACTTTTTCACCTTCTTTGATGAACAGAGGAACACGGATTTCGATGCCGGTTTCCAGCTTGGCGGGCTTGGTCACATTGCCGCTTGACGAGTCGCCGCGGGCACCGGGTTCGGTGTAGCTGACTACCAGCTCAACATGGGGTGGCAGTTGTAATCCGATCGGATTGCCGTTGTACTTATGCAACTCGATCATAGCTCCTTCCACCAGGAAGTCCAGGGCGTCGCCGATCATTTCACCGGAGAGAGCGACGGTCTCAAAGCTCTCCTGATCGAGGAAATGGGAGCCGTCTCCGTCGCTGTAAAGATAGGACGCCTGAACCATTTCTAGATCCGGCTCTTTGAACTTGTCGCTGGCTTTGAAGCTCTTCTCGAAGACCGCTCGGGTCAGAAGGTTGCGCATCTTCAGGCGGACCAAGGTCTGGGCACCTCTGGCCGTGGGGGTTGACACCTCCGCCTCAAGGCAGAGGAAGGGGGTGTTCTCGAATTCGAAGAACGTCTTACGCTTTACGCTGATGGCGTCTATCAATGCGGCCATGATTTCCTCAAAACAGGGTCGGATGCGGACGATCCCGCGGAGGTCAGATTCCGGCTCCCCTGCGTAGCTTCCCTTCGGTAAATAGTGAATCTCCCAATAGAATAACAGGTGGGCGGCGGCGCTTCCGCTTGGGAGCAGCAGTTCCTCCAACCACAAACGGATTCCAGCAATACAACCAAAACTCAGCCGTGTTGCGTCTCTCGAACGCAAGTAAAGCTTAGTAGTCTTTTGCCTCACGAACCACGCTTCCACTCGCTCACTCTCTCGAAAAGTTGTGAGGTATAAAACATTTTCCGCTATCTTGCTTTCGTACTTGCTGTCACGATCCTCGCATGTGTGCCAACGGCCTTCGCGCAAGCGAACGGTGCAATACATGGCACGATCACCGATCCTTCCGGCGCTGTGATTCCAAAGGCCACTGTCAAAGTCACTACGCCCGACGGGCGCGCCGTCACAACTGCAACTTCGGATGCTGACGGCTTCTATCAGGCACGCAACTTAGAACCCGCAACTTACACAGTGACCGCAAGCGCGGAAGGCTTTGCTCCGTCGTCATCGACTGCGGTCGCGCTTGCTGCGGGGCAGAACAAGCAATTCGATGTCAAACTCCAAATTCAAGTAGAGCAACAACAGGTAGAGGTGAACTCGGAAAACACGACGGTTGACATCAGTCCGGAAAACAACGCCAACGCCATTATCCTCAAAGGCGAGGATCTGAACGCGCTTTCCGACGACCCTGATGAATTGCAAAGTGAGTTGCAGGCGCTAGCCGGTCCGGCAGCAGGTCCGAACGGCGGTGAAATCTATATCGACGGCTTCACAGGCGGACAGATTCCGCCGAAATCCTCGATACGCGAAATCCGCATCAATCAGAATCCGTTTTCCGCTCAGTTCGACCGCCTCGGCTACGGACGCATCGAAATCTTCACGAAACCAGGTACTGATAAGTTGCATGGACAAATCGAGTCGCGCGGCAATGTCTCGGCCTTTAACTCGCAGAATCCGATTCTGAACTCAAATCTCACACCAGGCGAACCGCGGATTCAACAACCAAGCTATTACTCTTATAACTTCAACGCGAGTGTTGGCGGCCCGTTAACCAAAAGCAGTTCCTACTTCCTCAGCAGCTTTGTTCGCAACAACCAGAACCAGAGCATAGTGGACGCCGTCAACCCTGCCAACACGCTTGAAACGTTAAATGAGGCAATCCCCAATCCGAGTTCGCGTGTCGACATCAGCCCGCGCTTTGACATTAAACTTGGGGAGTCAAACACGCTCACCATTCGCGACGAATTCTTTCGCGCCGTGCAGACCAATGCCGGCCTGAGCGCGCTGACTCTTCCCGAGCGGACCTACAACACACACAACCTGGAAAACACGATTCAGATAAGCGATAGCCTTGTACTGAGCAAGAGACTTGTCGACGACATCCGATTCCAATACCGCCGAATTCGCAACCAGCAACTGCCGTTATCCGGCCTGCCGTCGGTGACGGTGCAAGGCGCGTTTAGTACCGGCGGTAGCAACTCCGGAACTGTGGAAGACCATCAGGACGACTTCGAACTCCAGGACTATTTCTCCGGCTTCACGGGCAAGCACTCGTTGAATTTCGGCACCCGCCTGCGCGCGTATCGCGATGCGAACTATACAAACGCAGGCGCAAACAGCGCATATGTTTTCGATACGATTGCGAATTACCTGGCAGCCACACCGCAGCAATTCACTGTCACTATCATTCACACATTCGTGGCACGAGCAACCCTCTTCGATGCCGCGCTCTTTTATCAAGACGACTGGAAGGTGAGCCCGCGCTTTACCTTCGGCTACGGAGTGCGTTGGGAATCGCAGAACTGGATAAATGACAAAAGCGACTGGGCGCCCCGCCTGACCTTGGCCTATGCCTTGGGAAAGGTAAGCGGCAAACAGTCCCCGAGGACCGTGCTGCGCGCAGGCTACGGATGGTTCTACCAGCGATTTACGGTGCCCAACAGCTTCGGATCGACACAGGGTGTCCCGTACATTATCCAGACCATTCACAACAATTTTGTGCCGCTTGGCTCGAAAGAAATACCGAATCAGCTTGGCATTACCATCGTCGATCCCGCCTTCTTTAATCCCAATCAACCGGTGACAAACTTCTCCGGCTCCAGCGGCGCTGCTCCGACGGGTTACTCTGTCGACGCGCACTTCCATGCCGCAAACGATATGCAGGGTGCGGTGGGCATCGATCGGCAGCTCACAAGATTGATGACTTGCAACGTAACCTACTTGTACAGCCGCGGCGTTCACATGTATCTCACAAATAACGTTAGTGCTGCGGGTAACTTTCCAGAAGAAAATATTCAATCCAATACTTACCCGGCTTTGGTTCTCCCACCACCAGAAAATGACTTAGAATTTCAATCAGGCGGAGTTTACCGGCAGCACCAAATCATCGCTTCGATCACGGCGCGTTACTCCCGCTTCAGCATCTTCAGCTTTTATACATATAACAACGCCAAGGCAGACACAAGCGGCGTAAACTATACGCCATCGGTGGCAAGCGACCCTGGATTCGATTACGGCCGCGCCAGCTTCGACCTGCATCATCGTTTGGTTATTCTGGGCAACATCATTGCGCCGTGGAGGCTGTCGTTTGCACCGTTTCTTTCCGTTAACTCAGGAACTCCATACAACATCATTACCGGCAAAGATTTGACAGGCAATAACCAGTTCAACGCGCGCCCGACATTCGCAGCTAGTTGCAGTGAGGCGAATGCTATCTCAACGCCCTATGGCTGTCTCGATCCCAATCCGCTCGTAAGCCCAACCCGCACCGTCGAGAAGATCATTCCATACAATCTCGGTACGGGACCGAGCAATGTAAGCCTCAACCTGCGCATCAGCAAGGTCGTCGGATTCGGGCCGCTTATAAAAGGAGGTGCTGGCGAGAGTGGCGGGTTTCATGGCCCGCGAGGCGGCGGACTTGGTGGCCGCGGGTTGAGCGGCAATCAAGGCGGAGTTGGCAACACGAACACAACACCGCACAGATACAACTTGACGTTTTCCGTCTACGGTCAGAACATCTTCAACCATGCAAATCTTGGTACACCGAATGGCGTCATCACTTCACCCTTCTTCGGAAAGTCGCAGTCGCTCGCGGGCGGCTTCTTCGGACCTTCCACGGCCGGCAACCGCAGCATTTTTGTGTCGACAAACTTTCTTTTCTAAACCCAGCTACTTATATCGATAGAACCCAGCGAGTTTCATCCCTCTCTTCGCTTCTGGGTTCTTCATAAACGTGTTCCAAACAAATGCGCTCCGAGCGTTCTCCGCCATCAGCATGGTAATTCCGGTGTCGATACCGATTACAGCGTTATCGTACCAGTCTTTCGCGGGATTAAATGCGTTTACAAAACCATAACGGCTCCACGCTTTGCCATACCGATCCTTGATCGTTCTAAGTACACGCATCACAGGTTGCACCAGAAACGGCAGCGAACCGCCAGCTGCGCTGGGAACAACAGTGCCATCGATTGGACCCATCGCAGGCGGCCCGCCCCAGACGACATAACCCTTTTCTGAATCCGACGCAGTGATTCCCCACAGACTGTCACTATAGTCCGGAAATTCCTTCGCCAATGCGAGACAAAAGCGGCGATGCACGTCCGTTGCGATGCTCGAGTTTTTAAAGTAATCGGCATATTGATCGCGCTGCTCGCGAAAGTCGAACCAAGCTTGAGAGTACTGGTGTACGAACAGTGGCGCAAACGATCCGACGTATCGAAGACCGTCATATTCGAATGTGATTCGCTTCCATGCCTTCCACGTCTCCGGCTTCAGTGGATGGGAATATGATCCCAGGCCTAGCAGATACATCGCCATCAGCTCGCTATAATAATCCCAACGATACGGCAGGAACCCCATCTCGGGGGTCCACCCATGCGGTAAGAGCGACGTATCTTCGGAGAGCCAAGTCCAATCCACGCGGTTAAAAATGTCGTGTGCCAATCGCTTGATTTCAGGCTCCGCAAAGTGCTGCCGACAGGTCAGAATCCCGCAAAGCAAGATAGCAGTGTCGATGGAGGAGACCTCTGAATTCCACGTTCGTTCGCCGGTGTTCATGTCGGCCCAGTGATAAAAAAAACCCCGATGAACCGGAAGTTTCCTCCATAGAAACCGCAGAGTGGCAAGAACTCGCGTGCTCGCGTCGGAAAGCGAGATAAATCCCCGCTGTTGCCCGACGCAGAGAGCGGTCAATCCAAAGCCGGTAGCCGCGATGCTTGCCACAGTGCTGTTGTTATTCCCGCGGACGTCACATCGGTCCCGTACCAATCCAGTCTGTGGATTAGCCTGTTCAATGAAGAACAGACAATTGGCGCGCTCCAATTCGTCCAAAAACTGCTGATCGTCCTGCGAAACGAACGTTGGTTCCGGCGGGCTTGCAAGACAAGTTAGGATCTCACCTCGAACAAATGGCACGGCCATACCAAACCCGAGCATCGCACTAAGCATCGCGCGCCGCGTAAGTGTACTGCCCGTTGAGCTATTTCTGTCCACTCGGCTAATTGATTCCGGGCAAAATCGTCGGATTGATTATTTTGCAAAAGACTCAGAACTTCTGAAACCAGGAAGCGTCGTCAGGGAGGTCCTTTAGACTCCGAATTAGCCCTGATCCTCATTCCTGCGCATCATAATTGTTTTTCGAGGGGAACCAATGAACCGCAGGCACACAATTGCGATTTGGGGGGGAGCCGCCATCCTTGTTGCCACTCTGGTTTCTGTGCTTATTCTTCTCCGAAAACAACAACCAGTAACACTGACCGGAGCTGTCATAACTCAGGACGCTGACCCGAGAAAGCAAGCACCCATCGGCAACGTAGACGTTTCCGCAGCAAATGGGCTCGCACTGCACGACACTAAGTCTGACTCCTCAGGACTCTTTCATCTCAGCCTTCGTCCTGGTCTCAACCGAGGCCAACAGATCACGCTCATGTTCCGACATGCAGACTATAAGCCACTTACCGTGACCGAGCCCATCACGAACGGGCTTCACATCATACGTATGTCGCCGCTTCCATCTGCCTCGAGTATTAAGGCCGGGCAGCCTAGAGTACCCATTACCCAGGTTTCAATCAGGTATTCGGTGAAGACCTCAACAACGGTGGACATCGGAAGCGCTGTAAAAACCTTCGAGGTGGTAAACACCGGCGACATTCCTTGCGGCGGTCAAAACCTTTGCTCGCCTGACGGAAGATGGAAAGCGACTTCTGCCGCCCTGTCGCTCGATGCCGGCGAGGGCAACAGATTTCGAAACCCACGCGTATCCTGTATTGCTGGTCCATGCCCATTTACAAAAGTCGACTCTGACGAGCTTACGGAGAACGATCGAGTGTTCAAGGTTTCGGTTCTCGATTGGTCTGACCCGGCAACATTTCTGGTTGAGGCTGAGGTGGTTCATCCTACGACGGGCGATCTCATTCGCCTCTCGTACCCTGCGATTCTGGGCCGCAATCTGAACTTTACATTACCGGTCGAAGTAGAAGGGGTCAGCATCGACGCCGAGCTGAACGGAGCTCGGGTGGTATTTCCACTTGGACCAGACTTATGTTTGAGTTGGGCCGAGTGCAATGTGAAAGTTGAGACGGATCACACAAGAACGTACCGCTGCGAACTCAAGCCGGGTTACGAATTTCGTTGAGAATACACGTCACGACACTTTCTCCAACAAACTTCACAGCTCGCATAACCATGTATTCACATCCGCGCTGTTTCTGCATCTAACTACACACGCCACCCGTTTAAGCGCAGAGTTCTCTGCCGCTGCTAAGCAGCGGAATGCGTACGTGCGCACCACAAAAGAAAGGCGTTAGAGTTTCTGATTCTTACGATGCCCGTTAAAAAGCAAAGTGTCTGGATGCCGTGGCATGAGCGCGTGTCAGCATTGCGCCAGTTGCCGCGCGTGCTCAACATTGTTTGGCAAGCCGGTCGCACGGTTGTGATTCTAGGTGTGGTCTTCCGCGTAATTGTCGCTCTGTTGCCAGTTGGACTGCTCGCAATCAGCAAGGTCATCATCGACAATATAGTTGCGGTGATTGCGCGACATCAGTCGATTTCGCCGGTGCTATGGTGGCTGGTGGGAGCCGAATTCGCGCTGGCTGCCTTTGGGAGTATGCTGACACGAGTTATCGACTATCTCGACTCTTTACTGGCAGACAAATACACGCGCTACGTCAGCATAGAAGTCATGCGGCACGCTGCCGGCTTAGATCTTGCCACTTACGAAGATCCGGTTTTTTACGATCGCCTGGAACGTGCTCGCGTGCAGGCGACAGACCGGCTGGGAATGATCCAGTCCGTAGGCAGGCTCCTTCAGCAGGTCGTCACTACGCTGTCCTTATCGATTTCTATCGTTTACTTTTCGCCTTGGCTCCTGCTGCTTTTGATCGCAGGGATTGTGCCTGCATTTTTGGGCGAAAGTCACTTTGCATTTCTGGAATATGCAAAGAACTTCCGGCAAACACCTGTTCGGCGGAACCTCGATTACTTGCGAATTCTGGGAGGCAGCAAAGAAGCCGCGAAGGAGTTGAAGCTGTTTGGTCTAAGCAGCTTTCTTACCGCACGATTCACGGCACTTTCCAATGACATCTACAGGGAAAATGTCGAACTCTCCGGGCGCAGGCTACGGACCGGCGCACTTCTAACGGTTCTGGGAACTCTCGGTTATTACGGGGCATACGCCTGGGTCATCTGGCGTACCGTCAAAGGCGAACTGACCATTGGAACGCTTTACTTTCTCTCTGGCGCGATCCTGCAGGCGAGCAACAACATTCAGCAGATCTTCTCGACAGCTTCCAGCATCGCTGATCAGGCGCTATTTCTCACCGATCTTTTGGCCTTTTTCGAGATGGAGCCAACAATTCGCTCCAAGCCTCATGCATCGCCGGCTCCACGGCCAATCGTCCGTGGCTTCGAGTTTCGCAACGTGTCGTTCTCTTATCCGGGAACAACGCGACCGGTGTTGGATTGCCTGAACCTTACTCTGCACCCAGGAGAACGCGTCGCTCTCATTGGCGAGAACGGTGAAGGTAAAACGACGATTGTAAAGCTGCTGACTCGCCTGTATGACCCTACAGATGGCCAGATACTACTCGATGGCGTGGATCTGCGTGATTACGACATTGAAGATCTTTACAAGGAAATCGGCGTTATTTTTCAGGACTTCATGCGGTATGAAATGACTGCTCGCGAAAATGTCGCGGTGGGGAGGATTGAAGATCTACACGATACAGAGCGCATTTTTGCTGCTGCTCGTAAGAGTCTGGCGGACGAAGTAATTGCAAAGCTGCCTGGCGGATACGAACAGATGCTCGGGCGAAGATTCCATCAAGGAGTGGATATCTCTGGTGGTGAGTGGCAGAGACTTGCCCTGGCCCGTGCTTACCTGCGAGACGCACAGGTTCTGATCCTTGACGAACCAACAGCCGCGCTGGACGCACGCAGTGAGTATGAGGTGTTCGAGCGATTTGCGGAGCTGACGGACGGAAAGATGACGCTATTCATTTCGCACCGCTTTTCGACTGTGCGTATGGCTGATCGGATCGTTCTGCTAAAGAATGGCCGCGTCGCGGAAGATGGAAACCATCGTCAGCTTTTAGCCCTCGGCGGGCGATACGCCGAAATGTTTGAACTGCAGGCCGCCAGCTATCGATAGCGGCTAATTGGGAGTGCGATGCCTAAACATACTGCTATCTTAGACCGGTACTCGGCTGGAATATCTTCCGCCAAGAAAAACGTTACTCATGCCCAGAAAGAATTTATTAATGCCAGAGCCACAAAATGCGCTCGCACAATAGCGTGGCTGCCGCGCATAAGTTCGTCGCCCCACTTTGTGCAACGGCTCGAAAGGCTGAACCAGACACTGCAGCTTGTATTTAGTCAATCTGCCTCAAATAGAGACTGTTTTGGTGCGAATGCGCGCAATTGGCTCCGCGAGAATCTCGCGTTACTCCGCTCTGCCTTAGCTTCGCTGGATTGCGCAACGGCCGCATTGACTGAGACCGAATATGTGCGCTGCTCCGGCCAGATCGTACCTAGGGTCCTGGTCATTGCGGACGATCTGCTTTCCTCCCTCGATTACGGATTCGATGATTCTGACTACAGCGCCTACCTGGAAGCGATTCAGAGCATTGTCGTGCTGCGCCTTGACGAGTTGCGCTCAATTGTCCCGGCGCTCCAGTGCGTGCTGCTCGAGCGAATCGCCGGACTTGCATTGACCGAGGGTACGGATGGCTCGGTACTCATTGCAAATAGGCACCTGAAGAGCATTGAGACGTGCGTTCGAAGCCTTCGCGAGATCGGCCAGGCGCCGTGGCAGGAACTACTGGAACCGCTGATCGTTTTTGATGCAGTGTTGCGCCGCGATCCGTCAGACGCCTATGCGCACATGGATCAGGAGAGCCGGGAGATGTACCGAAGCGCTGTTGTAAAACTGGCGAAACACTCCGATCTTTCCGAGATGGAGATTGCCGAGTTGGCGTTGTCACTTGCCCGCGAAGCTCAGCAAGTTCAGGAGACCGATCCGGTTTTGGCGCATCGGCGGGCACACGTCGGCTATTACTTAGTTGCCGAGGGAGAGCAGGAACTTCGCCGCCGCGGCAATGTGCGGATTCCGTTTCGCGAACGATTTCAGCGCTTTCTTCTTCGATGGCCAAACGAGTTCTATCTGGGAGGCATTGAGTTCCTCACATTGAGCATGATTTTGGCTGCGCTTTGGTGGGGCGATTTCAATTCGTTGTTAGGCGCTTTTTTTGCGGCAGTTGTCTTGCTGCTGCCTTGCAGCGGGGGCGCCGTTCAAATCATGAACTATTTAACTTCGTGGTTATTACAGCCACAGATTTTGCCTAAACTCGATTTTCGGGATGGCGTCCCGAACGACTGTACGACTATGGTTGTTGTACCCACGCTGCTGCTGGATGAGAAGCAGGTCCGGCAACTCGTCAGTGATCTTGAGGTTCGTTACCTTGGAAACATGAGTGCAAACCTGCATTTTGCGCTTCTGACGGATCTGGCAGACTCGGATGAGCAACCGCGCGAAGATAACCCGTTAGTTGAAGCCTGTGGCCAACTCATACGGGAACTCAATGAGAAGTATGCCTGTAATCGCGCAGGTTCGTTCTCAATGTTCCATCGCCATAGCGTGTACAACCCACGTGAAGGCGTCTGGATGGGTTGGGAGCGTAAACGCGGCAAGCTGCTCGATTTCAATCGGCTCATTCTCGGTCAGTACGATAGTTTTCCGTACAAGGTAGGGGATGTGTCAGTGTTGCCGCACGTGCGGTACGTGCTCACGGTTGATGCTGATACGGAGCTTCCGCGCGGAACAGCGCAGCGGTTGATTGGAACGCTGGCCCATCCTTTATGCCGCGCTGTTATCGATAGGCACAATGTTGTTACACAGGGCTATGGAATTCTTCAGCCGCGCGTTGCGGTCAGTGTCGAGAGTGCAAAACAGTCGCGGCTTGCATCCATTTACTCCGGGACTGCCGGGTTCGACATCTACACACACGCGACTTCTGATGTTTATCAGGATCTTTATGGCGAAGGAACATTCGTTGGAAAGGGTCTGTACGATCTGCGAGCAATGCATCGTGTTCTCGACCACCGTTTTCCACGCAACGCCATTCTGAGCCACGATCTTATTGAAGGCGCTTACGCACGTGCGGGACTAGCCAGTGATATCGAAATTGTGGACCGCTATCCTTCTCACTACAGCACTTACACTCGCCGCAGGCACCGCTGGGTCCGAGGGGACTGGCAGATTGTAGAATGGCTGTTTCCGCGTGTGCCGGATGAGAGTGGTCGCCATGTGCCCAATCCTATCTCGCTCATTTCGCGCTGGAAGATAATGGATAACCTGCGTCGCAGCATGGTCGGCCCCGCCACCCTCGCTCTCTTCGTCCTTGGCTGGACAGTATTGCCTGGCCGGCCGCTATATTGGACAGCGGTTGCGTTTTTCATTCTGTTCGCTCCGCCATTGTTGCACTTCGTTGTAGCTGTAATGCGCGCACTACTCGCGCGCACTGTTATTCCGATTCGTGATGCTTGCGGGAAATTTGCAACTGCCCTCGCCGGCGTTTTCTTAGTTATCACCTTTCTCATTCACGATGCGCTAGTCTCTTTGGATGCGGCTCTTCGCAGCTCATATCGGCGAGCGGTCTCGCGACAACGCCTGCTCGAATGGGAGACCGCCGCCGAGGCAGAGCTAGGATTTCATCAGCGTACTTCACTTGATTTTTATCTTGCCCTCACACCGTTGATCGCGTGCATTATCGGCGCGGTGCTGCTCCTGGTCCGACCGGTTGCGTTCTGGGTTGCCCTGCCTATTCTTGTGCTTTGGGCCTGTGGCAGGGCACTCTCTGTGTGGCTTGACCGGCCTCCTCGTCAGCCACTCAAGAACATTGCTGCTTCGGATAAAAGATTCTTGCGTAATGCTGCACTCCACACCTGGCGCTATTTCGCCGAATTCAGTTCATCCCAGCATCACTGGCTTGTCCCAGATAATGTGCAGGAGGAGCCCGCAAGAATCGCCGCGCGTGTCTCGCCCACCAACCTCGGTTTTTTGCTGAATGCTCGTCAGATTGCGTGCGAGTTTGGCTTTGTTACTATTCCGGAATTTGTGGAGCACACTCGCCGAACTCTGGAAACCATGAGCCAAATGCGGCGCTACCGCGGACATTTTCTCAACTGGTATGACACGCAAACGCTGGCGCCAGAGCTGCCTTACTTTGTTTCCAGCGTAGATAGCGGAAATCTTGCAGCGTCGCTTATCGCCTTGAAAGTCGGATGTGCCGCAATGCTGGACAAGCCGCTTCTGTCACCCTCCATGGTGGAGGGTTACGTGGACTATTTCCGCGCGCTTGCAGAATCACAATCTCGGTCAGATTCAGATAAGGAGGTTGAACCACTTTTCGCGCAAGAGAAACTGCCGTGGTTGGAGCGTTTACTTGCGATTGTCTCGGAACCGATTACGCATGTTGCTCCACTACCCTCCGGAGGTACGGACAAAGCCACGCAATCGTTTCAAACTCAACTTCAGTTGCGCAGAGAACAAGCACAGAAGATATTCACTCATTACCTGCCGTGGCTTCTGCCAGAGTTTGAGCCCTTACGTCTTCATCTTGGAGTCGACTCTGGCTCTGACAAGATTCCGTCGCTGGCGCAGTTACCTGGATTCATTCAGCAGCTTCAGGCACAACTTGTGGATGATGCAGCCCACACGTCTGCCACAAATGACAACCGAAACCAACGCGAACGCCTTTTGTCTCTGCTTCCAGGCTCATACGAGCGCTCTGTTTCCTTAGCGTATGACCTGCGCACGATTACCGCTCAGACCGAGCACTGGGTGGCGGAGATGGACTTCGGATTTCTACTGGAGCCACGCCGCAAGCTTCTCTCGGTCGGCTATCACCTGGATACCGGAACGCTCGATCTGGCGTGCTATGACCTGCTCGCGTCGGAGGCGCGCATTGCATCCTTCATTGCAATTGCCAAAGGTGATGTGCCGCAAGAAACATGGTTTCGTTTGGGGCGCGTTCACGTTCCGACCCCAGGTGGCCCACCGGCCCTGATTTCGTGGGCAGGAACGATGTTTGAATACCTGATGCCGGCAATCTGGATGCGTTCTCAGTACGACACTCTGTTGCGGCAAAGCATGGAAGGAGCGGTCCGAGCGCAGAAGGCGTATGGTGCTGCAAGGCAAATTCCCTGGGGCATCTCGGAAGCCAGCTATGCCGAGCTAAACGACGCAGGCATATATCACTATGCTGCGATCGGTGTGCCGGAGCTGGCACTTCGAGATCACGGTTCTGAAAGGTTGGTAGTAGCGCCCTATGCAAGTGCAATGGCCCTTGCGGTTGCTCCCGCAGATGCGCTTGATAACTTGCATCGCATGGCTGCACGTGGCTGGATGCGCGCCTACGGATTCTATGAAGCGGCTGACTTTGGCGCGATCAGCAGTCCTCACATTAAGCACCCTGCATTGGTGAAAGCTTGGATGGCTCACCATCAAGGCATGATTTTGCTCTCGATTGGAAACTTCCTTTGCGGCAATGTCATACAGGAATGGTTTCACGGGGATGCCAGAGTGCGAGCAACCGAGTTGCTACTGCACGAGCGTCCGGTGTTTCAGCATGTCAGGCCGAGTCGGCGCCTTCGTTTAGGTGTACAGTCGGCTCGTATTCTTCAGAACAAAAGTCCAGATGAACTTGCCATCGCGAGCTAGAAATGCGACAGAACACTTGCAGCAGTCTTTGGATTCGGCAAACGTTCGGAGTTATTTGCCTTGTGCTGCTGTTCGTCTCATCCCTTCTCGCGGCTGCAGGCGTTCAGCGACCTGATACTGGGCGCCAGGTAGAAGCATTGCTCGAGCAAATGACCCTGGAAGAAAAAGTAGGACAACTCGTGCAATACTCGGCTGGGAATGCGACCGGGCCAGCCTCAGAGCGCCTAAGTTTTCAAGAGCTGATCGCCAAAGGACAGCTCGGTTCCCTGCTGAACGTCACAGGCTCTAATGAGACGAATGCGCTACAGAGGATCGCAATGGAGCGGTCCCGCCTAAAGATCCCGCTATTGTTCGGCTTGGATGTCATTCATGGATACAAGACCATATTTCCGGTCCCACTTGCGATGGCGTCCACATGGGACCCACATCTCATCGAGCAGGCATCGAGAATCGCTGCGGAGGAAGCTTCCGCAGAAGGCATCCGCTGGACTTTTTCTCCGATGGTTGACATCGCTCGCGATGCTCGATGGGGCCGCATTGTTGAAGGCGCGGGCGAAGATCCTTATCTAGGACAGATGATGGCCGCAGCTTACGTACGCGGTTACCAGGGAAGCAGTCTCTCGAATCACGATTCTTTGGCAGCCTGCGCGAAGCATCTGGTCGGCTATGGAGCGGCCGAAGGTGGCCGTGACTACAATGCGGCTGATGTCTCGGAGCGCACGTTGCGGCAAATCTACCTGCCGCCATTTCAGTCGGCGATCGACAGTGGTGCAGCAACAGTTATGAGCGCATTCAATCCACTGAACGGTATTCCGGCAAGCGCGAACCCGATGACTCTGACCCATGTTTTACGCAACGAATGGGGCTTTTCTGGTTTTGTAGTGAGTGATTGGAACGCGGTGGCTGAGTTGATACCGCAAGGGGTGGCCAACGATGCAGCCACCGCTGCTGAGAAGGCGATACTCGCCGGCGTTGACATGGATATGGAAAGCGGAGTGTATCGGCGATCTCTCTTAGAGTTGGTGCGCTCTGGAAGTGTTCCCGAATCAGTGATCGATGAGGCGGTGCGCCGCGTGCTACGCGTCAAATTGTCACTGAACCTTTTCGAACATCCATATGTGCCTGAGGCTGTACCGGCACCGGTGCCCGAAGCAACTCATATTGAACTCGCGCGAAAAATCGCCGAGCAATCGCTGGTGCTGTTGAGAAACGAAGAGTTTCATGGCTCGCCGCTGCTGCCGATCGCTTCTAATCTGCGCACTATCGCATTATTGGGACCTTTTGCCGACAGCGCCAGCGAGATGCTTGGATCGTGGCCTGGAAAAGGGGACGCTGCAACGGTTGTCACGTTAAGGTCTGCATTCATGCTACGGATGCAGCAGATCGGCGGGAAGCTGCTCTATTCCAAAGGTACTGACATCGATGGCACCAGCGATCGCGGATTCCACCAGGCGGTCATTGCAGCTCAACAATCTGATCTCGTTATTATCACTCTTGGAGAAAGCGCCGCATCCATGACAGGAGAAGCTGCGTCACGTGCTTACCTTAAACTCCCTGGTAATCAGCAGAAGTTTCTCGAAACCATCGTGGCCGTCGGAAAACCTGTCGTGCTCATCTTATTCAACGGTCGCCCTCTGGCACTTCCGTGGGCAGCAACACACGTCTCCGCGATGGTGGAGGCGTGGTATCCCGGTATACAGGCGGGCCCGGCTTTAGTGAGGACGTTGTTTGGTGATGTGAACTTTTCGGGAAAACTTCCGGTGTCAGTGCCTCGCACGGTTGGGCAAGAACCTCTGTACTATAACCCACCTAAACCGGGCCGTCCCGCAGGCAACACCGATCTCAGTCATCCTCCCCGAGGTGAGGCCGAGAAGTACGTGTCGCGCTACATTGATGAGCAGAACTCGCCTCTGTTTCCCTTCGGCTACGGGCTCTCCTACACCCATTATTCCTACTCAGCCGTCGACGTAAGCAGCGCGTCCATTCACGTGCAGGCATTGAATGACGAGAACAATGCTATTGCAGTGTCCGCGACAGTAACTAACACTGGGAGACGAGCGGGACAGGAAATAGTGGAACTTTATCTGGGACAACGAGGCACCAGCGTCAACCTTCCATTAAAAGAGCTTAAGGGTTTCAAATTGCTTTCACTCTCGCCGGGCCAATCGCAACGAGTGGAGTTCAAGATCGGATATGAGGAACTCGCTTTCTGGAATATCGAAATGCACCATCTCGTAGAGCCGGCACAGGTGACCGTCTGGATAGCTCCCAACTCGGTCGAGGGTCCAAATACGCAGTTCACCATTGTCAAGTAGTTTGCGTGATAAAGGAATGAAGCCCGTGTCCAGTGATCGTCTTTCGCAGCCCAGTAGCAGCTTCGTCTACATTGCCGCAAGTTTTGCCGCGCTCGGCGGACTTTTATTTGGATATGACACGGGTGTGATCTCCGGAGCAGTGATCTTCATTAAGAAAGACTTTGCCCTGACAACATTCCCTCAGGAGTTGGTCGTAAGCATGGTGCTCTTGGGTGCAACTATCGGTGCCCTCACCGGAGGCAGATTTGCGGACCGTTTCGGTCGTCGCATCACCTTGATCGGAACCTCGATTGTCTTTATCGCCGGAGCTATCATCTGTGCATCTGCTCCGTCATTCACCGTATTGGTAATTGGCAGAGTGGTTGTTGGACTGGGTATCGGGATGGCTTCGACGACGGTGCCCGTTTACATTTCGGAAGTCTCTCCTCCCGCTGCGCGCGGCTGGCAGGTTTCATTATTCCAGTTAGCTATAACAATCGGCATCCTGGCTGCTTATCTCATCGATTATGCGTTCGCCAAGAGCGAAGCATGGCGTTGGATGCTTGGGCTTGCCGCGGTTCCCGGTCTCATACTCGGTGTGGCCATGTTGTATCTGCCGGAAAGTCCGCGCTGGCTTGCCAGGTGCGCGCACCCGGACGATGCGCGCGCCGTACTGATGCGCATACGCGCCACGCGCGATGTCGATTTGGAGTTGCGCGCAATTCTTGGGAGCCTTGAACACGCAGAGGAGAGCGGCACATGGGCAGACCTTTTGCATCCGGCGGTTCGCCCAGCGCTGATTGTTGGCGCCGGGTTGGCAATCTTTCAGCAAATCACAGGCATTAATACTGTCATCTATTACGCCCCAACGATTATCCAGTCGGCGGGCCTTCCCTCTGCCTCGGCAGCGATCCTGGCCACTGCCGGTATTGGTCTGGTGAACGTGCTGATGACGATTGTCGCTATGTGGCTGATTGACCGGGTGGGGCGACGGCCACTGTTGTTGACGGGTATTGTTGGTATGACTGTTAGCCTTATCGTTCTTGGTTTCGTTTTTCGATCTGGTGCGCAGAATGCTGTAGCTGTGCGGCTGGCGGTAATTACCTTGATGGCCTATGTCGCTTTCTTTGCGATCAGTTTGGGGCCTATCTTCTGGTTATTAATTGCCGAGATCTTTCCATTGAAGATTCGCGGACAGGCCGAAGGAATTGCAGCCGGCACGAACTGGATTTTCAACCTACTAGTGTCTATAACGTTTCTAACTCTTGTTGAACTGATGGGACCATCCTGGACGTTTTGGCTCTATGGGTTGCTCGCGATTGCCGCATTCATCTTCTGCTACTATCTTGTTCCTGAAACCAAGGGCCGCAGCCTCGAAGAGATCGAACAATCCTGGACCAAGTTGCCGAAGAGGGATATCTCTCTTCTATGAACGCGCGTCTTCAGTTGTTACGTGGTGCGCGTTTAGGATTTTTTCGCGGATTAACCGCCCGGGGAGGCGCGTATTGATAAACGAGGGCAGCGATCTCGGAGAGCATCTCACCAACATCAGCCACATCGTCCATGCTGCGGAGTGGCACCAAATTTACATACGCAGCGACGATTAGCCTGTGTCCGTTCGCCGCATCCACATAACCCACCAAACCCTTGCCCAGCAGCATCACGCTTTTATTTAGCGCGTTACCAACCGAGTAGGAGCCCGTCTTTGCGTGTACGTGACCTGCAGCCGGCGAATCGTTCATCGTCTCCGCCAGTGTGCCATCGCGACCCAGCACCGGCAGCGAATCGAAAAAGAGCCGACCATACGGTTGATGCGACATATAGGCGAGATAGCGCACCATGAAATCTGGCGAGAAGGCAGAGCCTACCCCGCCTTCTCCATCAAGTTGAGAAACGGATTCCGGATCCAGTCCTGCATCCGTCAGGAATTGCTTCTCAAGTTCCATGCCCTTCTGAAACGCGTCATTGGAGGCGTGAGCCAGAATTGCGCCGAGCAGATATGGCGTTGTGGCCGCATGGAGATTCTGGCTCACCTTTAGCGTGAGTTTCACCTCCTCCTTGAATGGGGGAGAAATATGTTCGACCAGCATGGTTCTTTTGGGATTGTCTTCGGGGCTCGATGCCGGCGTGCTTGCCTCTGCTGGATCTTCAAGAACAATATTTGCCCACCGCAGGGCCTCGCGAAAACCCTCACGTGCGAACAGCACAGGATCTTTCACTTTGTAAGCTGCACGCGCCTTCTCCTTGCCGGCGGGCACGCTTCCCTCCAACACTACCGTATGTGAGCCGTCGGCTTCGGCCATATCCAAGGTGAAATGCAACTCCGGATCAGACTCACGCGGCCCAGTTATAACTTTGTTTATGATTTTCAGATACGGCAACGCAGGAGCCGTTTCAATGGACACAGGGCCGCCTACGGAGGAATCAGATGTCGCCGTGACGTCGATGACGCTATCGTTCAGCACAACTGGCGATATGGTGGTGTGCGTTCCTGGTTCGAGTTGGTTCGAAGGAAATAGCGAGGCATCCACGATCACATTGCCACGAATCCTCCAGATGCCCTTCATAAGAATTCCGGATGCCAATTCTTTGAACACTCGCAAAGGATCTCCGGACACGGGCTTCCCCAGCGCCCCCCCGTAGGCATGATCGAACGGGAAACAATCCAGCGTATCGTCCAGCATCACGCGCCCGGAAAGATTTGGGTCGCCGCTCGCGACCAGCACTAAATCGCCCTCCAAGGTGCCATCGGGAGTAATGTTGCCGGTGTAATACACGCGGGTATGAAAGCGGTAATTCGCGCCCAGCATCGCTAACGCCGTACCATCGGTTACCAGTTTTGTGGTGGAGCCGGAGGTGAACAGTTTGTCCGCATTGATCGCAACCAGAACTTTTTGAGCGGTCAGATCATAAACTTCCACTCCGACAGTAGAATGTTTGAAAATTGGACGTGTAGTTACCTGGGTTATGCGCTGAACCAATGTCGTTATGTTCTGCGCAGCCGCTGGGATTGTGATCGACGAAATAGCAATCAGAAGAAGAACAACTTTCCGCAATTCTTTCTCCACAGGGCAGAGTACGTCCCAAAGTTCCCGCTCGTTACTTACCCTCATACATTTTATTAGGCTGCGCAGTAACACTCGGCGTAAGCAAAGCGCGGCGGCGTAACGAGATTATCTTTGCCCCGTGTTCAGCTTTTCGATTGCGCGCTTCAATTCTTCAAGCTTCTGTCCGGCCTCGCCGAGCTTTCCTTCCGAGGTGAGCCGCTGATAATCCGCAAGATCTTTCGCTGCGTCCTGGATGAGCGCGTTGCGTTCGGTTGAGGGCTGGGGCGCGGCGCCAGGCGCCGAAGCGGCTCGCGCCGGCTCCGCCGGAGCAACCGCGGCGCTCATCGAAGAAACCGCGCCGCCGAAAAGCCCTGCCATTGCTGACTCAAACGTTGGCCCATAGGCGAGCCGGTCTTGAAGAGCCAGCACCACCAGGCGTAATTCCGGCATCGGACTCCGCTCAGCCTGCAGGTAAATCGGCTCTGCATACAACAACGCGCGCCCGACCGGAATCACCAGCAGGCTTCCGCGTCGCACGTGCGAGCCTTGCTGATTCCACAACGTCAACTGTCCCGAGAGCTGCGCGTTCTGATCGATTCGCGCCTCGATCTGCAGCGGCCCGTCAACCAGCTTGGTTTTGGGGAAATCGTAAACCACCGATGTACCGTAGTGTGCGCCGTCACTGCGCCCGGCGATCCAGCCAATCAGGTTATTCCGGTTCGCCGGAGTGAACGGCAGAATTTCCACGAACTCCACCCCGGTTTCTCCGGGCAGTTTCATCAGCACAAAATTCGGCTGCAGCGTCTGTGTCGTTTGCTGTCCCCCCTCGCTCATGCCGACCTCGCTGGCAACCGTCCATAGGTCTTCACGGTTGTAGAACGCACCCTCATTGGTCATGTGATAGAGGCCGTACACCTCTGCCTGCAACTTGAGCAACATCTCGGGGTAGCGCACGTGTTTGCGCAGCCCGGCCGGCATTGCGGATGCATCCTTGAACAGCCCCGGAAAGATTCCGCAGTACGCCGCAATGATCGGGTCTTGCGTATCAAACACGTAGAACGTTGTCGTGCCATTGTAGGCGTCGATGACCACCTTCACACTGTTCCGCATGTAATTAATCGGAGTGTTATCGAGGCGATAGTGGGTCGAGTAGGGATAGCTGTCTGAAACCGTGAACGCGTCCATGATCCACGACAGGCGTCCATCGTCGCCGATCACGATGTATGGATCGGGATCGTACGTTAAAAACGGCGCCAGTGCCGTGACGCGATCCCGCACGTTTCGCCGCATCAGGAGCCGGCTATCCTGGTTCACATCATCGCTGAACGGCAGCTTCCCGGCATCCCCGCGTTCGAGCGCGATCACGATGCGGCGCAGGAAACCTCCAATGACGATACCGCCGGTCCCCTCATACGACGTGAGGCTGTTGCTCGGCCCTTGAGGGTAGTCGAACTCCTTCTGCCTCGTCTTTACGTACACGTCGGTGTTGGTCAGTTCACCAAAGTAGATCTGTGGGTGCGTCACCGTCAGCCCAGGCACCGTGCTCTGAACGGGCATGTTGCTCAGAATCAGGTTCGGCAGCCCTTCAGGAGTGAAGCCATTTACAGGATTCATCGTGAGGCCGTAGCCGTGGGTGTAGATTAACTTCTCGTTGATCCAGTTGCGGCTGCTCTCCGGAAGCTTGTTCACGTTTAGCTCGCGAGCGGCGAGCATAACCTCTCGCGTTGTGCCCTCGAGTTCATAGCGGTCGATGTCGATATCGGGAAAGTCGTAATACGTGCGGATTTCCTGAATTTGACGAAGCGTATCCTGTAGCGCATGCCAGTCCCACAGCCGGATGTTCTGAAGAGTAGCTTGATTGTTCGCCGCGTCGGCTGCCTCGACGGTTGTCTCTGCCGGAAACTCGCGTTGAGCAAAGCGATCCAGTCCATACGCTTGCCGGGTCAATTCGATATTGTGGGCAATGTAGGGCTGCTCGCGAACCAGTTCGTTCGGTTTCACAATAAAGCTGCCGACATACCAGCCGACTAGCTGAAGCGCAATATAACAGACCAAGGCTGGTAGAACTGCGACGACAAGCCTTCGCACGTTAGGCAGCACAGTCACGGCATTGACGATTGCAAGCACCGCACCGACAATCAGCGCCGCGCAGACCAACAGAATCCCGGAAAGCGTAACGTGCGCGTCGACGTAGGTCACGCCGCCGAAGATCGTGTGATCCTCAAATAGTTGTTCGAATCTGCTGATATACAGGCGCAACGCGAGCAGCAGCAACACGCACGCAAACGCGATGGAGAAACCGCGCCACGGTAAAGGAATATAGCTGTCTTGGCGCCCGGAGACCGCGCGCGTCCCTCCGGTTATAAGAATAAAAAAGACGGCCAGCACACAGGCAATCACGGCCATCGATAGCAGCCAGCCAGAGATAAGCTCCCAGGCCGGAAGGCTGAAAAGATAAAAGTTCAGCGGCTTGCCGAAGATCGGGTCCACCACGCCGCCCATTGCCCGCGGCGCGTAGCGGTAGAGAGCGAGCGTTGACCACTCCGCCATCATTCCCGCGCCGGTCACTGCGGCGATGAACAACGCAACGCCGGGACCAACCACGCGCAGCACAGGCTCAACCGGAAGTGCCACTGGTTGCTCGCCGATAAAGATTGTGTGGCTGCTCGGCAGTTGCTTGAGGGACGCCCGCTTCAGAGCCAGAAAGGCTCCGTACAGAATGAAAAATGTGGCGGCGGCAAACGCCGCGAAGACCGCCCAACGAAAACTCAGCGTCTTCCAGAACACGCCCCCATAACCGAGAGACCTGAACCAGAGCATGTCCACGTAATAAGACAGCGCCGTCCGGCCACCGAAGGCGATGGCGAAAAAGATAGCGAGAATCAATAAAAGGAAGAAGCGCCGGCCGCGACGACGAGGAGGAGGAGTCCTGGGCCATTCGATCGTCTTGAGCATTGCTTTACCCCGCTCTTACCAGGATTCCCATTTCAGAAATCCTAAGAAATCGTATTGTACAGCGCCGGCAAAAGGGTGACTACTTACTGACCGTCTTTGCAGCGGTTTTCAGCTTGCCTCAACGGTGAGTAGCTATATCGGCGCTGCGCAATTGAGAGTAAATTTGCAACTGGAACCCTTTGCGCACACTCTAAGGAGTGCCGTCGACTGCATGTTCACCGGCTGGTTTTGCCATTGCGGCAACTGTCGCCAGCCGAGTCGTAACTCTGGAGGAAATTCGACTTGGCGCTCAAGCGTCTTTTACTTCTGCTTCTTCTTTTCAACTTCTTCGCCCCTTTCATCTCCGCCGAGGTGCGAGCTGAGGTCACGCGTGCCACGCTCTCAAATGGGCTGCGAGTCGTTCTCATCCGTAGCCCGCTGGCCCCGGTGGCCACGGTCGAGATGAATTTCCTGGTCGGAGGCGACGAGACCCCGCAAGGCTTTCCTGGGATGGCCCATGCGCAGGAGCACATGGCTTTTCGCGGATGTGAAGGCATGTCCGCCGATCAGACCGCTGCCATCTATGCGCTGCTGGGTGGCGAGAACAATGCCGATACACAGCAGAACATCACGCAGTATTTTGCGACCGTTCCGACGGCCGATCTCGATGTGGCACTACGGGCGCAGGCAGCCTGCTTGCGCGGCATTGACAATACCCAGCAGCAATGGTCCCAGGAGCGAGGCGCCATCGAGCAGGAAGTGGCGCGCGATCTCTCCAATCCAACTTACAAATTCATCAGCCGCTTGAATGCAGACATGTTCGCCGGGACTCCTTACGCACACGATCCTCTGGGCACGAAGAGTTCCTTTGATGCGACCACCGCTGAAATGTTGAAGAGCTTCTATAAGAACTGGTACACGCCGGGCAATGCGATTCTTATCGTCGTTGGCGACATGGAGCCAGCCGCAACCCTTGCGAGGATCAAGGAGTTGTACGCAGACATCCCGAATCATCCTTTACCGGCGCGCCCGGCGGTGGAGATGAAACCGGTGACTGCTGAGACCTTCACCCTCAGCAGCAATCTCCCCTATGTTCTCGGCTTTATCGCGTATCGGCTTCCGGGAACAGACTCCCCGGATTATGCTGCGGCTCAGGTGTTGGCCGATGTGTTGACCAGCCAGCGCTTTGATCTCTATGGAATGGTGCCCGCGGGCAAGGCCCTGGCCGCTGAATTTGGCATGGCGGAAACCTACCCCAAGGCTAGCGTCGGCTACGGAATGGTGGCGCTTCCCGCCGACGCAGATCCGACTTCCGCGATCAATGAGATGCGTCAGATATTGGACAGCTATGCGGCAAAAGGTCTTCCGGAAGAACTGGTAGCGGCAGCGAAAAGAAGCGAGCTCGCTTCGGCTGAGTTTCAGCGCAACTCGATTCCGGGGCTTGCCGATGTTTGGTCCAACGCTCTTGCCGCCGAGGGCCGTACATCGCCTGACCAGGACGTCGAGGCCATTCGCCGCGTCACCTTGGACGACGTAAACAGGGTGGCGAAGCAGTACCTCGTGAGCCAGAGCTCAATCACCGCCATTTTGAAACCGGTGCCTAGCGGACAACCCGTCGCCGGGAAAGGCTTTGGCGGAGCAGAGCAATTGACGGCGGCTCCGACCAAACCAGTCAAATTGCCCGTCTGGGCGGCACGTCCTTTGGCTCAGCTCAAAGTCCCCCCCAACTACATCCAAGTATCGGATACCACCCTGCCGAACGGAATTCGCTTGATCGTTAAAAATGACACGGTCAGTCCCACGGTAACAGTCATGGGATCGGTGAAACATAACTCCGACCTGCAAACGCCACCCGGACAGGAGGGTGTTTCCGAACTGCTGGATGGCCTCTTCTCCTACGGAACGAAGACTTTGGACCGCTTAGCTTTCCAGAAGGCACTGGACGACATTGCCGCGAACGAGAGTGCGGGCTACAGCTTTTCGCTCAAAATTTTGAAGGATAACTTCTCGCGCGGCGTTCAATTACTCGCCGACAACGAGCTTCATCCGGCGCTCCCGGAAGCGGCCTTCCCGGTGGTCAAGCAGCAGAGCTCCGAACTTGTCGCCGGCAACCTGAAAAGCCCCGGATACCGCGCAACACGCGCGCTGGATTCGGCGTTGCTGCCCCCCGGCGACCCTGTCCTGCGGGAGGCCACACCGGCTACGATTGCCAAGATCAACTTAGACGATGTGAAGCAGTACTTCGCCGCCACGGTCAGGCCTGACTTGACCACCATCGTCGTCATTGGCGATATCACTCCCGAGGAAGCCAAGGCGGTGATCGAGAAATGGTTTGGCGATTGGAAGGCGATCGGTCCCAAGCCTAACACCATAATGCCAAAAGTTTCGCCGAATAAGTCTTCGGCATCGAACGTTCCCGATCCGGAGGCCGTGCAGGATTCCGTGGTCCTTGCCGAACAGTTAGAACTCAATCGCTTCGACCCGGATTACTATCCCTTGGAACTGGGCAATCATGTGTTAGGAGGCGGTTTTTATGCAACGCGTCTTTACCACGATCTGCGGCAGGTTGCAGGTTACGTTTACAACGTTGATGTCGGCTTGAACGCATCAGAGACCAGGGCCAGCTACTCCGTTACGTACGGGTGCGATTCACAAAATGTCTCAAAAGCAAGAGCACTGATTCAACGCGACCTTGACCAGATGCGCACCGAAGAGGTTCCCGCCAGTGAGTTGCACCAGGCCAAAGCCCTCCTGCTGCGGCAGATTCCTCTGAGCGAATCCAGCGAAGAGGCGGTTGCCGATGGATTCCTTCACCGGGCCGA
Organism: uncultured Acidobacteriota bacterium; assembly: GCA_963787715.1. GTDB lineage: Bacteria > Acidobacteriota > Terriglobia > Terriglobales > Acidobacteriaceae > TOLSYN. The sequence continues at coordinate 1,147,845 of CAWBEC010000002.1, forward strand.
GATCGGTCTGCCGCTCGATGAACCGGTTCGAGCAGCACAAATTTACTCGAAAATCAGCGCTGCCGAAGTGAAGGCGGCCTACGCAAGAAAAATACATACCGAAGATTTTGTTCAGGTGGTACGGGGGCCGGTTCCGCACTAATCCTGTCTTCTTCATGATCACCGTCTTCATCCTGCTTTGAGCGTAAAGACGGTGATCTCGGGCGGGCACAGGAAGCGCATGGGCAGCCCAATCACTCCAATGCCGCGGTTCGTGTACAGCTGGAAGTCGCCGAATTGGTAATGTCCTAGCGGGTACCTCCTTGCCCCACGGGGCAGGTAAAGAGCGCCCACAACTGGAAGCCGAATCTGCCCGCCGTGAGAGTGACCGGAGATTTGGAAGTCCACTGAAAATTTTCGCATCTCGTCTGCAAAGTCCGGTTCGTGAACTGCGACAACAGAGCACTCTTCCTTGGGTATCCCTTGCAGTGTGCCCTCCGGTTCAGCATGGTGCGCCAACACATCGTCAACCCCTGCCAGCCACATACGGGCACCGTCCCTTTCCAATGCGACCGCCCGGTTCCGCAGAACCTGGATTTGACCTCCGGTACTCAAAGCTTCTGCAACGATATCGGCGTTTGTGTCGTAATCATGATTCCCGAGCACGGCAAAGCAGCCCAGCGGCGACTCGAGTCGCCGCAGCAAGTTGGCACACGGCCATGCTTGCTCAGCCCTTGCGTCCCTGTCGCGCCTGTTTCGCCTGTGGGACGCAGTTACGAAATCTCCCGTGAGCATCACGAGATCGGGCTTTTGTGCGTTGGTCATTTCGAGCACCCTGTCGAGATGACCGGCGGTCATGAACGAGTTGAAGTGAATGTCACTGAGTTGTGCAATGCGGACGCCATCGAATGCAGCCGGGAGGCGCTTGAGGTTTACGACGACTTGGCTGACCGTAGTCTCATGAGGTTCGTAAAGGCCCCTTCCGAGAGCCCCTCCCGCTAGTGCGCCCGCGCTGATTGCAAGAAATTCACGCCTGGTAATTGCCATTGGCCTTAGGCACCGCCCAGGAGACTGTTGTACAAAATACCCATCCTCACGCGTACACCGATCCGATACTGAAAACTGCAAGCTTGCATGATGATACAGATTCTATCCAGAGCGACCCGATGCATTTTGGATGCGATTTGAATTCCGCGCAGTTTCGGCACCGATCTATTTCTCCCAACACGGCCTGATCGAGAGAACGATTGTGAACATCTGCTCGCGATTGTTCCACTTTCATGAGCAACCCTTGCCGGAGCCAGAGGAGAATCAATGTCATGCTTCCAATCAGGCTGCGCCGACCAGTGCTCTATGGAGTTATAAAGTCTTAATCATATTGTGTGCCAATCAGGCTTCGGCTGAACTGTCGGCAACACTCGATTCCGGTTTTCCGTCGCCGTGGCCGAGTTCCTCGCGAATGATTCCGAACAAGACCGACAGTACCGAAGCGATGACCGGCCCCAGGAACAATCCCAGGAATCCAAAGGCATCGACGCCTCCCAGAATGGAAAACACCAGTACCAGCGGATGCAGTTCGACCTTTCCGCCTACCACCCACGGCCTGATAATGTTGTCGGCCGCGCTGACCACCGCGACTCCCCACACAAGAACGAATACGCCCTTCCAAACGGCTCCGGCAAGGATCAAGTAGAGACCGGCGGGAATCCACACGAGGGCAGTGCCGGCAACCGGCACAATGGACGCAAACGCAGCACAGAAGCCGAGTAAAAGAGGAGACCGCATTCCTACGATCGCAAGCGCGAGGCCCATCAAAACACCTTGCGCCACTCCCACGGAAACAATGCCATACACGTTGGCGACAATGGTGTCTGATATATTGCTGAATAACTTTCTCGCCTGCCCCGGCGACAGCGGAATGATCTCCTCTGCCTCTTGAATCCAGCCCCGGCCGTCCCTGAAAAGGAAGAAGACCACCACGAGTGAAATGAGGGATTCCGCAATCAAGCGAGCAAAATTGCTAAGGATCGAAGCTCCAGAGCCCAAGACCCAGACGCCGGCCTGCTGCACGTGGGAAGCAACCGCCCCCCTGATGTCATACTTCGAAGTGTCGAACCAGCGCCCTAGGAACTTCAGTCCGCGCTCCGCCACGGTTGTCAAAACCAAAGTGAATCCGCCCTGCTCCGCACTCTGGCGCGTCAGGTATTGAGCAGCAGTGACAGCCTCCTTCGCGACCACCATGATGATGATGAAGAATGGCACTCCGAAGAGAAAGAGCAGCGCCAGAGTGGATAGCAGTGAAGCCTTTCCGGGCTTTCCTTTTGTCCATCCCAATATCTTTTGATGGGCGGGGTAGAAGACGACGGCAACGATAATTGCCGCCGCAATTGGATAAAGAAACGGCCGCGTGATAACGAACGCACACCCCAGCACAGCGAGGGTCAGGATCCCCAGGAACCAAAGGGTCGTCCGCTTGCTATACATGTCGCGCCTTTCTCAGCTCCCCCCTTTAGCAGCGGATACGGTCACCACAATCTAAGGGCGCTTGCGAGAAGTAATGGACGATTCCAATCTCGACGAAATTGTGAAAACCTCTTGCACTATGAAAACCTTTTTTGTAATTCGCCCACGACTCTACCTAAGCCTACGCGAAAATTCGTGGGAGTAAAAAAGTAAAAGCAGAGCGACCCGTCGGAACTCTTTGAATTGTCCCACTTTTAGTGGTGCTCGACCTGAAAGTCCACCAGAGACCACTATGGAGTATCGTTGGTACGGCTCTGAGCGTTGTGCGTGGGAGGGCGTGAGATGAAGGTAATCATCTTTGGCGCGACGGGAATGGTGGGTGGAGGCGTATTGCGCGAATGTCTGCTGGATTCCGGCGTGGAGCAGGTACTGACTGTAGGCCGGAAGGCAACAGGACAACAGAACGGAAAATTACGCGAGATCGTGCACGCGAACCTGCTGGACTTGTCGGCAATTGAGAGAGAGCTGAGCGGGTACGATGCTTGCTTCTTCTGCCTTGGCGTCTCATCGGTGGGAATGAACGAGGCCGAGTACCGCAGAGTCACCTGCGGGATGACCATGGCGGCGGCGGAGACCTTGGTCAGGCTGAATCCGGGGATGACTTTTGTGTACGTCACAGGAGCAGGGACGGACAGCACCGAGAAAGGGCGGGTGATGTGGGCACGGGTGAAGGGCGCTACTGAAAACGCGCTGCTGCGGATGCCCTTTAAGGGCGCGTATATGTTCCGACCTGCGGCGATTCAACCGCTACACGGAATACGGTCGAAGACGAATCTGTATCAGGCTTTCTACCTGGTGCTGGCACCGCTGCTGTCGCTGGGAGTCCGCTGCTTGCCGAAGTATGTAACAACCACCGAACAGGTGGGAAAGGCGATGCTTGAGGTTGCTCGCGAAGGAGCAAACAAGCGAGTGCTGGAGAGCGAAGACATCAACGCTATTTGAACTGGAAAATGCGGAAGCCAATCTGGCTGTCGCGGCACGATTTTTTAACAACAACTCCCATCTGGTTTTTCACCGCTTGAAATCAATGTTCCCCTGTGCTCCATATCACTGAGAGCAGTCACTTATCCGTATCTCGCGCATCCTATAACGCTGAGGAGGGGCCATGGAAAACAAACAGACCGCCAATCTAAAAGATGATGTGCTCCGTTCTGAGCATCACAGCACGCTTTCCGCTGAGGAAATTGCGAAAGCCGTGCAACGTCACAATCGTGAACACAAAAACGACTCTCGGAAAGCCGCCCGGAAAGCAACCGTCCGTGGCAAAAAACACTAGAGCAGATTTGCTCTCTAGTGCTCCACCTTCGCCGCTGGGTTTGCGGAGATTGAGCCCACGACCGTACTCTCGTTCGCTTTGATTGTCACCTACGAACGATGACGATGGCTTCGAAGACAGCACGCGGTCTTTCAGTTCTACGCCGAACTGAACGATCTCCTGCTGCCCGCCCGGCGCTTTGTTTCATTTGTGTACAGTTTTGCACTGCCCGCCTCCGTGAAAGACATGATCGAGTCCATGGGCGTGCCACATACCGAAATTGATCTCATCCTGGTCAACAGCATTCCAGTAGACTTCTCCTAGACGGTGCAGGACGGTGCATCGATTGGCGTATAGCCGTGTCTCCAAACTCGCCGGACGGCATCATGCCGTTGAGCACCACCTGAGACTACGACTCGCTTTTTAAGGAGTCGGAGAGCGTCACGAATCGATATCCCGCCGCTCGAGCATTCTCGATAATCGCTGGCAACGCTCCGACACTGTTCGACCTATTTCCTCCAGAATCGTGCAGCACGATGATGGCACCGCACTTCAGAGCTCGGGTGATTGCCCACTCGATGTACTTCTTCGGAGGGCGATACGGGTCAAAGGCATACGCAGAGCCGAGGACGACGGAATACTGATGTCTCCGAAGCACCTGAAGCTGATCGCCTCTGAGAATGCCTCCGGCAGGTCGAAACAGCTTCGGAGGATTGCACACGCCGATTGACTGTTCTGCACAGAGCAGGTCACGCTCAAACTCATCGCTGCTCAGTTCGATTGTTCGACGCCATGAATCAGAGTGGTTGCCGACGCTATGCCCTTCATCGCGTATTTGGCCGAGAAGTTCTGGGAAACGCCTTACCCTTTCTCCTACCAGAAAGAAGCTGGCTGTGATGTTGTATCTCCGCAGAATTTCCAGCACTTTCGGCGTGAACATCGGGTCAGGGCCGTCATCGAAGGTCAGTGCAACCACTCTTTCCTGAGTGCGGATATCCCAAGTCACGTTGCGGAATAAGACTCGCAGAACACGCACGATGGCCTGTGGCCAACAGATGACAAGGCAGACGACACCCGCAACGGTCGTTGCGGTCAGGGCAATCTTCTTAAGCATAAGGTGCTTGGATGCCACCAGACGCCCTTCAGCGTAGCTGATTCCAACACACTGCGCTCATGCACCCCGCCTCGTACCGTCGAACGCCCAGCACTGCATCATTCATTGTCCAGCTCAAGCTGATTGGGGGAATCCCATTTTGCCAGCAGCGAACTCTCGTTCCGCCAACTCGTGCAGGACCAGCCGTGCCGAAGCGACCATCAGATTGCGATGCTCTGGGAGAATTTGCTCCCAAGAAATGCAGCCTTCGCTGCTCTGGAATCCGAACTCAGAGGCCAGAGTGTCACGGTAGCTATAAAACAACTGTGCCAGTTCCTCAGCGGAAATATTCCTGGTTTCCTGCATATGTTCTCCTCTTCGTGTTTTCGTGTTTCAATGCTTCAAAGCAAAACGGCTCACGATCGTTGCCGTGAGCCGTTCGGAAAATCGATGCTGACTTGAAAATCTAACTTCGATTATCAGCCGCATTTTCCGAACCGACCACGGTAATTCGTACCAGCGCTACTAGCGCCAGTACGGCTACCGATACGGTGAGGAGGTTAGCGACCAACATGCGAGTTAGATTACTAGTACTCAGGCCGAAGGGTCAATCGCAATATTCTGATTCGGTGATCAGAGATACTTATACCAGCGCGGCATGGTAATCGTGGGTCATTGAGTGGCTCATCCCTGCGGCCTAGCGACATCGAGGGCGCAATGGCAGAACCCATCCTGAACACCTTCCATACGGGATGCAGCGGCAGCAAACATGTGAGCAATCGCAATAAGGTGTTTATGATCTTTTTAGACACTTTTAAGGGCCGTTTCTTCACCTGTGCGAATCTAACCTAGGATGTGATCACGAACATAAAGCGGATTCGGTTCATATTCCTCAAATTGCGGCTGCAAGGCATGTGTGTATCCCTACAGCTTCGATGATTTTGCTGCTGCCCCGCAATTGAGGCGAACAGCAGCGCAGAAAGGTAGGTTAGTGCCATGCCGGGAAGAACACGCATTCACAAATCCGACCTTACTTGATGTAAGCAATCAGAAAGAACTCAATTGCTCCCCGCAGGAACAACAGAGCAAGGCTGCGAGTCGGCGCACTCACCCTGCAATACGAGAACCTGTGACCTCCATCGAGCACGCGATGGACATTGCAATCGGCGACGAAGGGGAACCTTGGGATGAGAAGAAAGAAGCAGCTTAGGTCTCGACGTTGGCCAGCGGTTACAAAGAATCTCTGCGACCGTCATCCCGCTTCCACAGCCGGAACCACGGATCATCGGCATACTTCTCATCGTGCCTCCGGTTCGCCGCTTTCCAATCGGCCATCCGGAGAGGTCGTTCGTCCCTCAGCGATAGGAGATGCTCCAGCATTTCGATTTCGGCAATGGTCTTTTCGGTGTCCATGCATTTTCAATATCTGATGCCGGCAACAGACTTCGGATGCATAGACAAAACCAGCTTTGCAAAGGCACTTTAGAGTTCACGTCTCCGAGGAGCCCTCGAAGCTGGCTCATGCTCTTACTCACGTTTCTCGTGAAGCTGGATGCCGAGTTGTACGTCGCCTTCAGTAGAACACCGCTGGTAACGGCGCTGTATTTTCGGCACGCCGATGGCGATGTTGCGGCATCCAAGGGAGTACGAAGGCGACTAGCGTGAGTGCCTCGTTCGGCGAGTCGCTAACAAGCACGTTGTGCGTAGGTCGCGAAATGCCGATCATACCTATAAACAGACAAAAGGCAAAAGAGAGGGTAGTCGCTGAGACGTGGAGAGTCCTAGCGATGGTCGCTTATCTCTGGGTCGTGCTCGGCCTACTAGAACTTCATAAAGCGGTCGTATTACGACAGTACAACATAGGTCACAGACTGGATTACAGAGTCGGTTTTGCCCTCATTAACGCTCTGGTATTAGGCAAGGTTATGATCGTCGCAGAGGACTTGCATGTAGGGGAACGCTTCAGAGGTAGGGCGATCTTCTATGTGATCTTAATTAGGTCCGCGCTATTCACTGCAATCTTGATCTGTTTCGATATGCTGGAGGAGGTGCTTGTCGGGATGTTCCACGGAAAAACATTTGCCAAGAGCATTCCTACGCTGGGCAGAGGAGGACTAGAGGGAATACTGCTCGTGGGCATAATTATATTCGTCGTGTTGATACCGTTCTTCGCATACCGAGAAATTGCGCAAGTCATAGGTGAAGGTGAGTTGAAGTCGTTATTTTTCCAACGAAGACAAACGCTTATTTCCGGTCAGATGGGACCGACAACGAAAGCAGGATAGGCCATGCCACATCGTTCCTGAAAGGCGGGCCCCCGACTACGGTCGATGTCGAAAGCCGGGCCCATCAAACACAACAGAACGACTGAGAACGAACAATCCCCACTAAGATAGAATCGCGCCGCGCACGTTGTTATGGTAGTAACTTCTTTGATGACTAGCTTGATTGTGTTGGCCTTCGTCTTCGGAGGCGCGGTGGCTGGCATCGCTCTTCGCCGTGTCCAACCGCAACATCATCTGAACCCGGAATCGAGAACTGTTCTCACAATGGCCCAGGGGATTGTTGGGACCATGGTTGCAATTGTCCTGGGGTTGTTGATCGCGTCGGCCTACGCGTCGTATGACATGCAGCGGACCGAACTGCTGGAGATTTCCGCCAAAATAGTCGTGCTGGACCGCCTCTTGGCTCATTACGGCCCGGAAACGGAGGAAGCCCGCGAGTTGCTGCACAAAGTCGCTATCGCCCTGCTCGCGAATATGTGGGGGGAAAAGTCTGGGACGGTTTCAGCATCGGGCCCGGAGACGGGCGACGTGCTGTATGACAAGATTCTGGAGCTTTCGCCAAAAGAGGAGCCTCAACGCACGCTGAAGCTCCAGGCAGTAAGTACCGCGTATGAGCTTGGACGTACCCGCTCACTGATAAACGCGCAGCAAGGCACTTCGATCTCCAGACCATTGCTGGTAATAGTAGTTTTCTGGCTGACCGTTATTCACACCAGTTTCGGCCTCTTCGCCCCCAACAACCCAACCATTGTGTCCGCATTGTTCATCACAGCGCTGTCGGTGTCGGGTGCGGTTTTCCTAATACTAGAGCTATATGACCCTTTCCATGGACTGATTCGTCTCTCCAGCACGCCACTGCACAATGCCCTCTTGCAACTTGGTCACTAGCGGATGGTTGAATCGCCGGAGTCTGAATTTCCATAACGCGAGTTGGCGAGAGCAGGCGCAGCCGCTGGTTCGCTCCGAGAGGCTGGAGCAGTGAGAAATGAACGTTGGGCGCGGCGATGATCTGAGAGCCGCGAGTAGTCAAGACATAGTCAAACACTAAGAAACCCGCGATTTACGCGGGTTTTTGCTGGCGGAGAGGGAGGGATTTGAACCCCCGGTGGAGTTACCCCCACGTCTGATTTCGAGTCAGGTGCATTCAGCCACTCTGCCACCTCTCCGCGGTGCAGAACGAGCGAGCGCTCGCATTGCGAGTGTAACAAATTCTCCGCGTTGCCGTCACCTAAGGCTGTGGAGGCCGCCCCGACTCCACCTACACCACAAAGTACTTCGCTCCAGGATGATGAACCACGATCGCCGAAGTGCTCTGCTCCGGCCCCAGCAGGTAAGCCGAGGTCAGGCGCACGCCGATGTTCTCCTCAGGCCTGAGCAGCACAAACAACTTCGTCCGATCCTCCATATGCGGACAAGCCGGATACCCAAAGCTGTAACGCGAGCCGCGATATTTCTGATGGAACAGATCGCCGATCCGTGATGAGTCCTCGTGCGCAATATTCAGCTGCTGCCGGATGCGGCGGTGCAGAAACTCGGCCAGCGCCTCCGCCGTCTCCACCGAAAGCCCATGCAGATACAGGTAGCGGGTATACTCTCCGCGCTCAAACAGCTTCTGCGTCTCCGCGCTCGCCTTCGCCCCATCGCCCCGCGCAGCTTCGTAGCGGCATCTCCTGCTTCGAAATAAGTTTCTTCTAATCCGCTCCATACTCGAATGGCCCAGCGCTTGCTTTCAATCCTTCAGGGGTGAACCATGCATGTTCACGGTGCCCATCTCAACCCCAACGCGTAGTGCCGAAGCGGAGGCGGAAAAGACTGCCGCCGCAAAACGAGCCGCCGAGGTGCGCAAAAAGCTGCTATCGGGCGCATCGGAAACTGAGGTTCAACCGATTCCCGTGGCCGACGAAGGCGGCGAAGACGATTCCCCTCCCAGCGACAACCAGCAACATCCCCAAGCCTCGAAGCAGAACGATGCGGAAGAGAATGATCCTCAGGAGAAAGATGCTTCGGGCAAAGAAGAAGCTGGCGAGGAGGGCGAATCACCTGATCCTATGTCTATCTGGGGCTGAACGGAACTTCATCTTCTTGCCGTAGCCAAGGGAACAAAAACAGGACTCTGGACCACCCTTGCGGCGGCCCAGATCTTTCAAATTGCTAAATTCTTTTTTGCCCTACCGCGCGATCATCCGCATCTTCTCTGCGTCGCTCACGTTGAAGCGGGCGTTGTCGCCCTCGTGCGCCGGAGTGATCGCCAGTAACTGCTCCTTGCGATACACGAGGCTGGTCGCGTTGTAGGTTGCCAGTTCAAATCCGTGGCCATGCGTAATCGCATCGACCGGGCAGGCCTCCACGCAGTAGCCGCAGAAGATACAGCGGTTGTAGTCGATGTTGTAGACCTTCGCGTAGCGCTCGGCGCTGGAGATGCGGCTCTCCGCCGTATTCTCCGCCGCCTCGATGTAGATGCAGTTCGACGGACAGGCGGCCGCGCACAGGAAGCACGCAACGCACTTCTCCAGCCCGTTCTCATCGCGCTGCAACACGTGCAGCCCGCGGAAGCGCTCCTGGAAAACCGCCCCGCGCATCGGGCCTTTCCCATCCGGATAGTTTTCGACCGTAGTCGGCTGGAACATCTCCATGAAGGTGATGCTCATACCTTTAGCGATTGCCGCAATGTTCTGTAAAAGGCGCATTAGTCACCGATCCAAAATTATAAATCGTAGGCCGCGTTTCGAGCCAGCCAAATCTTACAAATAGCGGGTGCCCACCTTCGCCGCCGAATTTGCGGCTAAGGTGGGATGCAGGATCCCCCTTCACCGCCTAGCCCTTCTTTGCCTTCGCTGTCTTGTGCTGTGGGACCGTGGACCACGTCTTGTCCGCCGCATGGCAGAGCGGTTCCAGCGGGCACTCCACGCACTTCGGAGCCCGCGCCGTGCACAGCGCCCGCCCGTGATGAATCACCTCATGCGCAAAGTCGATCCACTTGGCTTGCGGAATCACCTTCATCAGATCCCGCTCGATCTGTGATGGATCGTCCGAGTTGGTAAGCTCCAGCCGTCGCGAGATGCGGTGTACGTGCGTATCCACCACAATTCCCTCGCCCAGCCCAAACCACGAGCCCAGCACCACATTCGCCGTCTTGCGCGCCACCCCCGGCAGCGAGAGCAACTCCTCCATCGTCTCCGGAACCTGCCCGTCGAAATCCTGCACCAGCTTGCGCGCCGACCCCACCAGCGATTTCGCCTTGTTGCGAAAGAATCCCGTGGTGCGGATCATCGGCTCCAACTCTGCCGGCTCCACCTTCGCCAGCGCCGCCGGAGTCGGATATTTCTTGAACAGCGCGGGAGTCACCATATTCACCCGCACGTCCGTGCACTGCGCTGAGAGAATGGTTGCCGCCAGCAGTTGCCATGCGTTCTCATGATGCAGCGCACAGCGCACCCCAGGATAAGTTCGCTCCAGGATCTCCAGATATCGCCGAGACCCGCTCCGGCGCAAGCGGGTTGAACTTTCCCCGGCCCGCGCTCGAGCCGACCGCTGCTCTCTTCCCGGACTTCTCCGCTTTCGCCCCGGCACTCTTCTTCTTCGCCTGCATCGCCATATCGATGCCAGAGATGGTATCAGAGCCCGATGCTCCTCCGTTCAGAGAATACGGATGCGCTTACCCAAACATCTCGGGTGCCCCGGCTGTGCCTGATTTATACGTTTCTGCCCAAGAACTAAACCAACTGCTCCCAATTTGGGATAGTGAGTGCCTTGGCCTGTTTTCGCCAACAGACCTAAATTACAATGTACTCTCATGAAATACGTCGCTGCGGAAACCATCGTGACGCTCGTCCGTGCTGCAGTACTGCTCGTCCTGATTACCTCCCTGACTTTCTCTGCATCCGGCCAGAATAACGGTGTCCAGAACGCTCATGCTGACGCTAACGACATGCACGGGCTAATTATTAACGGCCAAGGCTTTGTTTTTCTCGCGAGCGAACCGCAGGGCTGGGATACCGACATGGGGAAGGCGGCAAGGGAATACAGCGTAAATGCGATATTCTTCCCTCGCGCTCAAGTGTCGCGTTCACATCATGTCACCATTCGCGTCAGGCTGAATCAGAAAACCACTGAGGATCCGAACGAGGATATGAGGGGAGACGTCAACGGATACAAGAAGCGATACCCCTCGACGAAGTTCGCAGATCTGGATCTCAAACATCCCAACTACAAGACTTGTGCGAAGCTTTTCTACACTCAGGACGATTTCTACGAATATGTTGCCTACTTAAATCCTGGGCCACAGTATAGATTCATGTTCTCGGTTGCACTGTCGAAGGAAAAACAAGCTGCAACACAGGACGAACTCGCTGCGTTCAGTCACGTACTGCGCTCGCTACAGTTTGTTTCGGAAGACGTGCAGGAGATGCGCCCACGGTAGTTGGTGGAAAATCGCCAAGGCACTCACTATCCCAAAACAGAACCGTTAAGCGAACCTGCTTGCCCGACGTGGTGTTTTGCGGAACTTATCAGACAAAGCCCGGTGCCCCACCTTCGCCGCGCGTTCTTTGCGCGGCGAAGCGGCTAAGCAGCAAAGCGCCAACCAGAGAACGCAACGCGGGTTACAATGGAGCCACGACGTATTCACCGCGGGGTTCCCAAATATCATGAGCACGAGCGAGCAAGACGTCACTGCCCTAACCTCTGAGCTGCCCGCAGTTCCTTTGACCCTCGAAGGTTCTGCCGTACTCCACCAGATGTTCCGCTTCCGCTGGAACCTCTGGCGTGGCCAGGACGCACGAAGATCGCGCCCGCATCGCCGCCGAGGCGCAGCAGTCCCTGGCTCAGATGGAGAGTGCGGGCTCGGCTCTGTTCTCCATCTTTGGCCACAAGGCTGACGTGCTCTTCATCCATTTCCGCGACGATTTTGAAGCGCTGAACCAGGCACAGCTCACGCTCAGCCAGCTCGAACTCAACCAGTATCTTGAGCCCGCCTCTTCCTATGTCTCCGTCGTCGAGCTCGGGTTGTACGAATCCACCATCAAGCTCTACCGCGACCTCGTCGCGCGCGGAGTCGAGCCGCATTCGCCGGAATGGAACGCCGAGATCGAAGAGGCGCTCAACCGCCAGCGCCAGGCGATGCACGTCCGCCTCTTTCCGCAGATCCCCGAGGGCCGCTACGTCAGCTTCTATCCCATGGACCGTAAGCGTGGCGAAGTAAAGAACTGGTACACCCTCCCCATTGAAGAGCGCCAGCGCCAGATGGATCTGCATGGAAAGATTGGCCGCCGCTACGCCGGGCAGGTGCAGCAGATCATCAGCGGCTCCATCGGCTTCGACGACTGGGAGTGGGGCGTCGATCTATTTGCCGACGATCCCGTCGTCTTCAAAAAACTGATTTACGAGATGCGCTTCGACGAAGTCAGCGGAGTCTTCTCCAACTTCGGCGCTTTTTGTGTCGGTCTGCGCTGCGCCGCCAGCGAACTGTCCACGCTGCTCGAGGGCAAAACCCCGAAAGCTCTGCCCAAAACACGTCCGGTCACGCCAGGCAGGCCAACGCGGCCATAAACCGATGCGTTTGTGTACGTAACCCATGCTGATTTCACCCAGCTTTAACCCGGCATGAGCTAAACTGGAGGTGGAACCCTAATGGCGGTCGAAAGCGATACAACTCGGACAGGTTTGGCGCGAGGAGTCCAGCGGACAGAGCTTCCTGGTCACCAAGGTCTATAACGAAGTTTTTTCGCAGTTTGCCATACTGCGCCCCGCCAATGTCTCGGCTCCCACGGCCGAGACGCGGCGCATCAAAGTTTCTAAGACCGCGCAGGGGCTGCTTTTGCCGGGGTATGTCTTTACCCAGGATTCCAACCAAGAGTTTTGAGGCTTCATGATCGAACATGTTCTGCTGCTGTTAGCCGCATTTATAAAATCTGTAATCTCATCCCTCGGCTATCCCGGCATCGCGCTTCTGATGGGCATTGAGTCGGCCTGTGTCCCCTTGCCCTCCGAAGTCATCATGCCGTTTGCCGGATACCTCGTCTACGCCGAGCGCTTCTCATCTCTGGCGATCGTGGCAACTCTCGGAGCTATCGGCTGCAATCTCGGCTCGGTGTTGGCCTATGAGGTTGGAGCCTACGGCGGCCGCCCTCTGATCGAGCGCTTCGGCAAGTACATTCTGATGAACCGGCATGACATGGATGTCGCCGATCGTTTCTTTCAGAAGTACGGCAGCATCACGGTTTTTATCGGCCGTCTGCTTCCAGTGGTCCGTACCTTCATCGCCCTGCCCGCGGGAATCGCCCGAATGCCGCGCGGCAAATTCCATCTCTACACCTTTGTCGGCTCCTGGCCCTGGTGCTACGCTCTGGCCTACTTCGGCTTCGTGCTCGGCGAACGCTGGGATACCGATCCCCGCCTCAAGCACTGGCTCCATCGCTTTGACGCACTGATCGTGCTGGCCCTGGGCATCGCCATCGTCTATTTCGTGCGGAGCCACTGGCGCAACCGCGTCCGAACCGAGAGCCTCCAGAGCGGTAGAGCCGCCGAAAGCATCGCCGACTAGCTTTCTTCCGCCCCGCCAAACAAAAGGCCCGCGTCCATCGCGGGCCTCTGCTCTTATCTTTGAAACTTTGAAACCTGACTCTTTTAGACCTTAGCGGCCTCTGCCTGCCTGGCGGCACGCGCTTCCCGCACTGCCTTGATGCGCGACTTGCGTACGGTCAAGAATTCCTTTGCTTCCTTGAAGAGCCGCTTGCGGTCCTCGCTCTTGAACAGTGAGCCGAGCACGATAGGAACCCAGACCTTGGGCCGGAAGTAGTACTCGTCATAAAACTTGTGAACCATCTCCATGGTGTAATCCGCCGGCAGCCCCGGATACTCCACCTGCGCCACCTGATGTCCGCCAATATCCACCATGTTGTCTTGCTTGATGATGAAGTTGTTGTCCCGCACGTAGTCGTAGAACTCAGTGCCGGGATAGGCGTGCGCCACCGAAATCTGCACCGTCTCGACGTTCAGTTCCTTGGCGAAATCGATGGTTCGGCGAATGGTCTCCCGCGTCTCGCCCGGAAGTCCGAGGATGAAGTCGCCGTGAATCAGCAGCCCCAGCTTCTTGCAGTCCTTCACAAACTGGCGCGCCCGCTCCAGCGTTGCGCCTTTCTTAACGTTCTTCAGAATCTGCGCGTCACCCGATTCAAACCCCACGATCAGCAGCCGGCAACCCGCTTCCTTCATCGCCTTTAGCGTCTCAAAGTCGGTAGTCACGCGCGAGGTGCAGGACCAGGTCAGTCCCAGCGGCTTCAACTTCGCGCAGAGCTCAGTGGTGCGTCCCTTCTGAATATTGAAGGTGTCGTCGTCGAAGAAGAACTCCTTGACCTCAGGCCAGTACGCCTTTGCCTTCACCATCTCGGCCGCAATGTCATCGGCCGAGCGCTTCCGCCATGCGTGTCCGGAGTGCGTCTGCGGCCACAGACAGAACGTGCACTGCGCCGGGCAGCCGCGCGAGGTGTACAGCGCAACATACGGATGCTGCAGGAACGGCACATTGTAGCGGCTCACGTCCAGGTCGCGCTTATACACGTCAACCACGTGCGGCAGAGCATCCAGATTCTCAATCGACGGGCGGTCGAGATTATGAACCACCTTGCCATCCGGACCAACAAAGCTCACGCCCAGAATCTCTGAGAGCGGCTTGCCGTTGGCATACTCCACCACCGCATAGTCAAACTCGCGCCGCACAACAAAGTCGATCTCGGGATGGCTTAGCGCATGATCCGGCGAAACCGTCACGTGTGGGCCCACAAAGCAAACCTTCAGCCTGGGATTGGCCTTCTTCATCAGGCCACTGAGTTTGATGTCGCCTTCAAAGCCCGGCGTGCTGGTGAACAGAACCATGAACTCGTAATCTTTGCCGATTTCGATGGTCTGCTCCGCACTGATGTGGTGCGGGTTGGCGTCCAGCAGACGCGAGCCCTCCAGCATTCCAGCCGGATAGGCCAGCCAGACCGGGTACCAGTAGGACTCGATTTCGCGTGTGGCCGGCCAGCGCGAGCCAGCGCCGCCATCAAAATTCTCGAACGAGGGCGGATTGAGGAACAGTGTTTTCAGAGGCATAACAGAATATGAACATCGTACCATCGGAGTAGCCGAAAGACAGCAAATGCCCGTCGAACGGGAAAAAGCCACGCTGAACAGTCGCCAGCCGTCACCGGGCGGTCGGCCCGCATCCGCCTTCCTTTGGCGAATGTGGGGCTGATCGTCAGCTTCTCGATTCCATTCGCACTATTTTCTCCGACCCAATCCACCCACTTGCCAATCCCACTCTTCACCCTTGAAACTAATAGAACAACCGACTCGAAGGGAAATGAATGGCGATCAGCCGTGAGACATGGCAGGTGGCGCTCGACGCTCTGCGAGCCAACAAGGTAAAAGCTGCGCTGACCATGTTGGGCGTAGTGATTGGCTCGGCGTGCATCGTCCTCGTGGTGACGATTGCGACCATCGGCAAGACCTACGTGCTGGCTCAGATCGAGGGTGTCGGCTCCAACATCGTCTATGCCGGCTACCAACGGCGGGACCGCCAACGCGCGCTCCCAGGCCGACGAAATCAACCTCAACGACATGGAAGCCGTCCGCCATCTCCCCCACGTCGCCGAAGTGGCGGCCACCTATGACATGCACACCAGCATCGTCGTCAACGGGCAGGAGAAGCCGGTATCGCTCGTCGGAGTCACCGAAGGCTTTCAGAAGATTCGCAACCTCCTCATCCTCGAAGGCCGCTTTTTTGACGATATCGACGAGAAGACCGGAGCCAAGGGATGCCTGATCACCCAGGATCTTGCCAAGCAACTCCCTCCCGGACCGATGATCGGCCGGCAGCTCCGCGTCGGTGAGCAGACATTTACCGTAATCGCCGTCTTTCGCGAACGCGTCGCCACCTTCGGCCAGTCCGAGATCAGCTCGCAAACCGTGCTGGTGCCCTTCAGCCTGATCAAGTACTACTCCGGTGACGACTACCTTCGTACCCTCTACGCACAGGCCGATACCGCAGAGAGCGTGCCCGAGACGACCCTCGCGGTGCAAGCCTTGCTCAAAAGCCGCCACACCCCCGGCGCCGTCTATCTCGTGCAGAACCTCGCGTCCATTCTGGAGGCGGCGCGCAAAATCTCCACCGCCCTCACCCTCGTCCTGATGCTCGTCGGCATGATCGCCCTGGTCATCAGCGGCGTCGGCATCATGAATATCATGCTGGTCACGGTCACCGAACGAACCCGCGAGATCGGTCTGCGCAAAGCTGTCGGGGCCAAGCGCGACGAGATCCTTTACCAATTCCTCATCGAAGCCCTCATCATCAGCGGAGTCGGAGCACTTGTCGGGATCGCCATCGCCGTCAGCGTCAAGATCCTCGTCGAGCCGCTGATTCCGCCCGAGGTGGGCCTGAAAATCCCCATCTCGGTCTATTCCGTGGTCGTCGCCTTCGTCGTCTCCTGCGCCACCGGAGTGCTCTTCGGCTTTCTGCCCGCCAGCCGTGCCTCCAAGCTGCAGCCAACCGAATCCCTGCGTTACGAGTAGCGCAGATCGAGAGCCGCTTCACGCTCTTTGTGTGAATCTACGAAACCTTCGGGTGCCCCACCTTCGACGCGGTTTTTTTCGCGGCTAAGGTGGGAATCACCCCTCCCTCTCGTCTGGGCTTCCATCTGCTCAATCTTATAGAGCGGCCAGCTCGCTCCCCGCCGCCTGCCGCACCCGATCCACCAGCTTCCCGTAAATCTTCACCGTCACTCGCTCATCCGTGCCGATGCGAAACTGTGCGGTGTCATACAAGCCGAAAAACATCTTCCCGGTCTCCACCTCAATCTCTTGCCACGGAATCACCAGCGATGGGTGAAAGAACCGGAATGGCAGCATCACCGCGAGGTAGAGTTCCTCCTGGCTCGCACCGACGGTCAGGCAGTTGTTGTAGCCGCACCAGCCTCGGAAGCGCGCGCTCTGCCATCTCCACGTTTCTCCGCGGAACGGCTCGTTGGCCCGAAAGCGCCGCGCCAGCAGGCTCCAACCGCTGATTTGGCTGATGACATAGATCGTCGCGCACCACATCCCAATGAAAAAGAACGGAAATACCGCTGCAAAATTCGCATGAATCCACTCTTGTACGTTCATGCCGAACATCCTACCCGAGCACCGGATGCCCCTCCAAGCGGGCCGCTTGGACGCGGGTCTTGATCTTTGCTTTTAACATTGAAACCTCTGAAACCTTGAAACTTTGAAACCTGCTCTGAGCTACACTTCCCCCATGCTTCCGCGCCTCGCATTTGCTATCGTCATCTGCATGAGCACCCTTGCCGCTCCCCAGTCTCTTCCCGTTCCCAGGCCATCACCGACCCCGCCCAGCTCCAGTCCGCAACCGTGGAAAAGCTCCAGAACTTCTCCATCGCCGCCCTCTACAGCACCCGCCAGATCGGCGGCTCCTCCTGGTCGCCCGACGCCTCACAGGTCGCCTTCATCTCCAACATCAGCGGACGCAACAATCTCTGGACCGTCCCCTCCACCGGCGGCTGGCCCACCCAGCTCACCATCAGCGACCAGCGCCAGGCCTCGCCCGCCTGGTCCCCCGACGGTAAGTGGATCGCCTACATGAGCGACAAGGACGGCAACGAGCTCTGGAACATCTTCCTCGTCAGCCCGCAAACCGGCGAAGTCACCAACCTCACCGCCTCGCCCGACTCCGCCAACGAAGCTCCCGCCTGGTCGCCCGACTCGCGCCTCGTCGCCTACATGCACCAAGGCCAAAACTTCGCCCAGCTTTGAAATCGAGATCATCGACATCGCCTCGCGCCGCACCACCAGCGTCACCCGCAACTCTCCGCCGCAGCTCGGCAATTTTTCGCCGCTCTGGTCGCCCGACGGCAAGTTCATCGCCTACACCCAGGAGAACGCCAGCGGCAAAGATTCCAACATCTTCCTCTACGATCTCGCCGCCAACTCCAGCACCTGTCTCACCCCTCACTCCGGCGATCAGACCTTTTCCGCCGCCGCCTTTTCCCCCGATGGCAAGTCCCTGCTGATTACCAGCAACGCAGCGGACGGCGCAGCCCACGGCTATGACAACGTCGCCCTGCTCGACATCGCCTCCAAAAAGCTCTCCTGGATCACCGCCGACAAATGGGAGATCAGCGCCGGAGGCTTCTCTCCCGACGGCCAGAGCATCGTGTGGTCCGCCAACGTCGATGGCCGCGAAGCGCTCTACTTCCGCGCCGTATCCGGCGGCCCAAGTCCAATCGCCTCCCGCTCCCTGAAGGAGTCAATGCCTTCGCCGGAGACGTCTCTCCGTTCTCCCATGACGGCCAGCGCCTGCTCTACTACCACAGCGGTGCATCGGCCCCCAACGACCTCTACGTTTCGACCTCAAGTCCAGGCAATCCACCCAGCTCACCAACTCATTTGTCGCCGGACTCGGCCCCTCGGGCATGGTTACTCCCAGCCTCGTCCACTACCCCAGCCGAGACGGCAAATTCACCATCTCCGCCTGGGCCTATGTCCCCAACAACATCGTCCGCAACCAGAAATATCCCGCCATCGTCTACATCCACGGAGGCCCCGCCTCGCAGTCCATGGACGGCTTCAATCGCTTCGTCCAATACATGAACAATCAGGGCTATCTCGTTATCGCCCCGAACTATCGCGGCGGCACCGGATACGGCCGCGAGTTCCAGGAAGGCAATCGCCACGATGCCGGAGGCGAGGAACTCAACGATGTCCTCGGCGCCGCCGACTTCATCCTGCGCACCGGCTTCGTCGATCCCGCCAAGCTCATCGTCATGGGCGGCAGCTACGGAGGTTACCTCACCATGATGGCCGTCACTCGCCATCCCGAAATGTGGGCCGCCGGAGTCCCCATCGTCCCCTTCGTCAACTGGTTCACCGAGTTTGAAAACGAAGACCCGCAACTCCAGGAGTTCGACCGTCTCTTCATGGGCGACCCAGTCAAAGACAAGGCTCTCTGGCACGATCGCTCCCCCATCAACTTCGTCGACCAGCATCAAAGCTCCGCTCCTCATCCTCGCCGGAGGCAACGATCCCCGCTGCCCCAAGAGCGAATCCGAGCAGGTCGCCGCCGCCATCAAAAAGCACGGCGGCACTGCAATCCTCAAAATTTACGAAAACGAGGGCCACGGCTTCTCCCGCGTCGAAAACCAGATCGACGCCTACCAGCGCGTCGCCGACTTCCTCCGTGTCCGCGTCCCCTCACCCGGCTGCGGCTGCGGAATCCAGTAGCGGAAGCGGTAAGCCGGAGGGTGGCCCACAACCGCCCTCCTTTGGCGATTGTGGGGAACAGATACAGCTCGCAGTCACGCGAAGCCCTCTGCCTTTGCTCTTACTTTGAAACCTTGAAACTCCTGAAATCTTGAAACCTGCTCCCCTACTTCCACACCTCACCCATACTCGGCGCCACGGCCGACATCCCCGGCAGCGTGCTCACTCCCTGAGCCTCCAGCATCAGCCGCAGCAAACTCTGGTGCTGATACATTCCCGTCGCGTGGTATCCTGCCCTCACATTCGTCCCTAGCAACACCGTTGCCACCTGCCCGCCACCGTTCGTGTTGTCGGTCGCGCTCTCGTCGAAGGTCACCGCCAGCAGCCCACTCGCCTCAAAGCTCGCGTTCGTCAGAATCAGCGGCAGCGTGCTCTGCAACCACACGTCGGCCTGCGCCAGCTCCACTGCGGTCGTACAATTCACCACTGTAGGGGCGCAGTTGTGTCCCACGTCGTAAATATTTCCCACGATCATGGCAAAGTTCGCTAGCGTCCCGGTTGCATCTGTCGCCAACTGCGAAAACGGAGCGATATTGTTCGCCGCCGCTGTCCCCTCCACATCGGTAAAGTACGACAGCGGATCGTGCCGCTTGAGATACGCGCCCGTATCGCCTCCTGTGTATCCCGCCGCCGGAATTGCCTCGGCATACACCTTCCAGCTCTTTCCTGCCCCGGTCAGTGCCGACACAATCTCGGGCGGCGAAATCGTTCCGCCATATTCGTCGTCGTTGGTCACAATGTTTCCGGTTGTCAGCATAAAATAGTTGCCAATCGAGGGATGCGTATTCGCGTAGTAGTTCGTCGCCAGCGCTCCCTTTGCCATCAGCGAATTCAAGTAGGGCGCAGCGGCGCTGCCCACCACGTCGGCATAGTTCTCGTTCTCCAGCACAATCAGCACTACGTGGCTGGCCTCCGCCGAGTTTCCGGAAACCGGTGCTCCAGAAGGGGGCGACGTGGTCGGCGGGTTTCCGGAATCAGGCGCTCCAGAAGGCGGCAACGTGGCTGGCGCGTTCGCCGTTTTGCCGCCACCGCCACACGCGGCCAGCATCAGCACCCACAGCACCGCGCAAGAAAGGCTGCTGTTCATCGAATTCTCCCGCTTCTTCTGATGCACCTACTCCGCGCTGGGCGGCTCCGTCCAGTTTTGCGGCACCTTCGGAGGAAAACTCATTGGCCTCCGTAAGTTACGAAAGATGTGTAGCCGTTCTCCTTGATTTCAGCAAAGCTCGATCTTGCAGTCCTGTCCTTTTTGCTAGGATTGTGCAGCGCCGTTTTTTTCTGGAGTCCGCCATATGCCGCTTTCCGTCTCGCTTGCTTCCGAACTCGAATCCCGTATCGTCTCCCGGCATGCCCGCGTCGGCGTCATCGGCATGGGATACGTCGGCCTGCCGCTCACCCTCCTATTCAGCGAACAGCGATTCCGGGTCACCGGCTTTGACGTGGACGCCAGCAAGGTCGAGGCCCTGAACTCCGGCGGCTCCTACATCGTCCGCATTCCCGCCACGGAGATCGTCAACGCCCAGGCCTCCGGCTTCCGTGCCACCAGCGCCTACACGGAAATCGCCGAGATGGACGCCATCATCATCTGCGTCCCCACGCCGCTCGACGAGTATCATCAGCCCGACCTCAGCTACATCGAGCAGACCGCACGCGCCATCGCGCCGCACCTGCGCTCGGGCCAGCTCGTCATCCTTGAGAGCACCACCTACCCCGGCACCACCGAGGAGGTACTCATTCCCATCCTCGAATCGGGCAATCCCGGCGGCCTGCGCGCCATCCGCTCGACCTCCAACCCCGGCGAGCCCGGCTTCTATGTCGCCTTCTCGCCCGAGCGCGAAGATCCCGGCAACGACACGGTCGCCCGCCGCGATATTCCCAAGGTCATCGGCGGCCTTGAGCCCACCGCCACCGCGCTCGCCGCGGCTCTCTACGGCACCATCTTCAATCGCACCGTCCCCGTCTCGTCGCCGGCCACGGCGGAGATGACCAAGCTGCTGGAAAACATCTACCGCTGCGTCAACATCGCTCTGGTCAACGAGCTCAAGCAGCTCTGCGAGCGCATGGGCATCGACATCTTCGAAGTGATCGACGCCGCCAAAACCAAGCCCTTCGGCTACCAGGCCTTCTATCCCGGCCCCGGACTCGGCGGCCACTGCATCCCCATCGATCCCTTCTATCTCTCCTGGAAGGCAAAGCAGTTCGACTTCCACACCCGCTTCATCGAACTGGCCGGCGAGGTCAACACCGGCATGCCCTACTACGTCATCGAAAAGACCGCGCTGGCACTCAACCGCCACAAGAAGTGCCTCAACGGATCGCGCATCCTCGTCCTCGGCCTCGCCTACAAGCGCGACATCGACGACCTCCGCGAGTCGCCTTCGCTCACCGTCATCGAGCTGCTGCGCAAGGCCGGAGCCGAGGTCTGCTACAACGATCCGTTCTTCCCCACGGTGGGCCGCGGCCGTCACTACGACCTCAACATGAGCTGCACGCCGCTGGAAAACCTTGGCCAATACGACGCCGTACTCATCGTCACCGACCACACCAGCTACGACTACCGCCGCATCGTCGCCGAATCGCAGCTCGTCGTGGACACGCGCAACGCCACCAAGGGCATCACCGCCACAAACATTGTTCACTGCTAGAAATCAGAGGAGCCAACTCAGGCAATCCTGAGTACTGCGACAGAACAGCTCTCCTGAGCATCGGAAACACGTATGGCAACTTATCTAATCACCGGCATTGCAGGCTTCATCGGCTCCAATATCGCTCGCGCTCTGCTCGCCCAGGGAGCCACCGTGCGCGGCGTTGATAACTTCATCACCGGCAAGCGCGCCAATCTGGAAGACCTCCGCGGCATCGACTTCATCGAGGGCACCATCGAAGATCCCGAAACCTGCGCCCGCGTCTGCCAGGGCATCGATTTCGTCTTCCATGAGGCTGCCCTTGCCAGCGTCCCGCGCTCGGTCGAGAACCCCGTTGCCTCGCAACTCCGCCAACGTCACCGGAACCCTCAACCTGCTTGTCGCCGCCCGCAACGCCGCCGTCCGCCGCGTCATCTACGCTGGCTCCTCCTCGGCCTACGGCGACCAGCCCACGCTCTCCAAGCGGGAAGACATGCTCCCCGACCCCATCTCCCCCTACGCGGTCAGTAAACTCGCCGGCGAGAACTACATGCGCAGCTTCACCCGCGTCTACGGGCTTGAGACGGTCACCATCCGTTACTTCAATGTCTTCGGCCCTCATCAGGACCCTTCGTCGCAATACTCCGGCGTGCTCGCCAAGTTCTCCCTCGCCATGCTGGAGGGCCGCACCCCAGTCATCTACGGGGATGGCACCCAGAGCCGCGACTTCACCTTCATTGAAAACGTGGTGGACGCCAATCTCCGCGCCGTTGCCGCCCCCGCCGAAAACGTCTCTGGCGGGGTCTTCAACGTCGCCACCGGGCAGCGTATTACCCTCCTCGATGCCGTTAAAAGTCTCCGCGAACTCACCGGCTACACCGGCCCCGTGGACTACGCACCCGCGCGCGCTGGAGACATCGCCCACTCCCTCGCCGATATCTCGCGCGCCCGCGAAGCCCTCGGCTATCAGCCCAAAGTCAACTTCCACGAAGGCCTGCGCCGCACCATCCACTGGTACCGCAGCCTGGCCGTCAACGCAAAGTAGCTTTCCGCAGTATTCCGCGAAAAGAAAAACCCCACATCGGCAATGATGTGGGGTCTATTCAAATGCGGGGTTTTACGAAATCACTTTCCTCATTTGCCGGTCTTACTTGCCGGTGTCGGCCTCGTCCGCCTCAAAGGCGACCACGGCCTTCAGCGCTTCATACTGCGCGGCGCCGGGATTCCCAATCCGCCGGCCATTGACGAACAGCGTGGGAGTTCCCGTGATGCCGATCTTTTGCCCGAGTTGTTGGCTGCGCAAGATGCGTTCAGCGGTAGCCGGTGTCTCGGCGCAGCTCTGGGTCTTTGCCGGATCGGCGCCGGAAAACTCCACGTAATAGCGGAGACGTTCGGTCACCGCGGCATCATCCACCGTGGTCTTGCCGTCGGGAGCGGTCTTGCGCACCGCGCTCTCGATATCCTTCTGATGATCGAAGATCGCGCTTGATAAAGGTCAGCGCATGCGCCGGATTGTCGCGCGCGAGGCAGTCCAGGTACGACGCAGCTCGCACCGCCCACGGATGCTGGACTAGCGGGAAGCTTTGAAAGACGAAGCGCGCCTGCGGAAAGTCGTTGCGCAGCTTTTCCATCACCGGAGCCGCCTCTTTGCAGGCGGGGCATTCCAGATCGGCGAATTCCACGATCAACAGCTTGGCATTGGCAGGTCCACTGCTGGCCCCAAAGGCGCCCTTGGCAAGTTCCGCGCGTTCCTGTGCAAACGGGTCGGCGCCAAAGGGCAGAATATCCCCGGCAATCGCGTGCTTCAAATCCTTGGAGATGAACCAATGGCCGCCCTGCTGCCCTTCCGGAGTGATGAAGACAGTCGCGATCTCATACATCTCCGGAATCGGAGAGACGCCGATGCTGAGCACCTTGACCTGGAGGTTCGGATCATAGCCAAACATCCGCTTGAAATAGGCCTCCGCCATGGCCGTGGTCGGAGCACCTTCCGGCGCTGAGCTTTCAGGGTGCGTGGCTTTTGCGCTGTCGGCCTTCGGCGCCGGCATTCTTCTCGGCCGATTGCGCAAACAGGGAAACAGATAACAGGAGTATGGCGGAGCACTTTAAAAAACTGCGCATTGCGATCATCCTTGAACGGAGCCGTCTTGGAAAACACAGCTCACGGATTTCACTAGACCTGATGGCGGGCCGCGATCGGAAACCGGCGGCCCAGACCGAAAGCCTTGGTTGAGATTCTGATACCGGGAGCGGCCTGCTGCCGCTTGTACTCGCTGCGATCGATCAGGCGAATGACAAAGCGCACCACCTCTTCGTCAAAGCCCGTGAGTGCGGCAATCTCCGGCGCGGATTTCAAATTGCCGACGTACTCTTCCAGAATGCGGTCGAGCACATCATAAGGCGGAAGCGAATCGCTGTCCTTCTGCCCCGGACGCAACTCGGCCGAAGGCGGCTTCGTAATCGACGCCTCGGGAATCAGCGCACGCCGCGAATTCACATATCGCGCAAGCCGGTAAACCAGTGTCTTCGGCACGTCAGAGATCACCGCCAGTCCGCCGACCATGTCTCCGTACAGCGTGCAGTAGCCCACGCCGAGTTCGCTCTTGTTGCCGGTGGTCAGCACCAGCGCGGAAAACTTGTTGGCCACCGCCATCAGCAGTCCGCCACGGGCGCGGGCCTGCAAGATTTTCCTCCGTCACATCCTCGGCAAGCCCACGAAAGACGCCGGAGAGCGCGCCGCGGTACGCTTCGAAGATCTCGCTGATCGGCACCACATCGAAGCAGATGCCCAGGTTCTGCGCCAGCGCGCGAGCATCCGTAATGCTGCCCTCGGACGAATACTGGCTCGGCATCGAGATTCCGATGACGTTCTCCGGGCCCCAGCGCATCGACGGCGATCACCGCCGTCAGCGCCGAGTCAATGCCGCCGCTCAGTCCCACCACGACCTTGTTAAAGCCGCACTTGCGTACGTAATCGCGCGTTCCCAGCACCAGCGCGGCATAGGCGCTCTCCTCGACGCCGGAAACCGCTTCGTGCACATCTCCGCTCATCGATGCGGTATCGACCAGGATCAGGTCTTCTTCAAATGACTTCGCCTGCGCAATGATCTCTCCGCTCTGGTTCAGCGCAAGGCTCGACCCATCGAAGACCAGGCTGTCATTGCCTCCCACCTGATTCACCAGCAGCACCGGAACGTTGTGCCGACGGGCGATGCTGGCGAGCATCGCCTGGCGAAGCTCCGGCTTGCCCACGTGAAAGGGCGAGGCGGAGATATTCAGCACCATCCGCCCCCCGGCGCGGATCAGCTCATCCACCGGATCGCAGTCATACAAACGGCGGCTCCAGAAGGCCTTGTCGTTCCACGCATCTTCGCAGATGGTAAGCGCGATGGACTCGCCGCCGACGTCAACAACCCGCTGCACCGGAGCCGGCGCGAAAGTGCGCATCTCGTCGAAGACATCATAGGTCGGCAGCAGTCGCTTGGACTGGATGAAGTCGATGCGGCCATGGCGCAGCAGCGCGGCCGAGTTCATCACCGTCTTTCCCGTCTCGGAAGCTGCGGGCGAAGGAAAGCCGGCGATGATCGCAATGTCAGGAAACTCGGCTGCCAGCTCCTCCAGCACCTCTCGCGAGCGCGCAACAAAGGCCGGAACCTCGACCAGATCGCGCGGCGGATACCCACACACCGAGAGCTCCGGAAACACCACCAGCTCCGCCCCGCGCGAGCGCGCGCAACAGCGTGTACTGGCGGAGCTTCTCCGCGTTGCCGGTGAAATCCCCAACCGTGGGATTGATCTGAGCAAGTGCGATCTTCACAGCAATAGTGTAAAGCGCACAAGGTGAGAGGGCAAAGTCTGTGCACGGCCCTTGCGCTCACCATTGAAATGTCAAATCTTATCTCTATCCCTGAGTGTGTCATTCCGAGCATCGCGAGGAATCCCCGCACCGCGTCAATCTCCCGCGAAGCCCCGGAGGCAATTCAATCAGTCGGCCACAATAGACCGGGCAGGTGGCCCACATCCGCCCACATTTGGCGACTCTGGGACCGTACGCGCAATCCTATTTTTGCTCGCCCGTCGGCACATCCGGCGCAGGCTTCGGGTCAGCGTCGCGCTTCGAGTCCTGCGTTCCGTCCGCGTTGCCTGCCTTTTCGCCGGGCCGCAATAACGTGGGCGGCTTTCTCGAGTCAACCGGGCTGGAACCCGCCATAGCGTCTGGCAGTTTCTTGCTGGAGGCACTGAGCGCGCCGCCCAGGTCGCCAACTTCGTCCTGCGTGCGCACCACCTTTTCTCCGCTCACCTTCATATCTTCGATTCGAACGACCTTGGCTTCAACGAAGCGGATGAACTGGACATCCTGAGGCGGATTGCCGTAAATCCACTCCTCATAGTTTTTTTCGCGCACCCGGCGCGGCGGGCGGCCCATTGCGTAGGTCACCATTTCCTTATCCATCCCAACCAGCGCGTGATGGTTCTTGACCGCCTCGGCCAGCACTGGCGGAAGGCTCTTCATATACGCCTCGGCTACGCTCATGGCTTTAAAGTCGAGCACGGGCGAGAGCATATCCTTGATTTGGTCGGTGGTAAGCGTGGCAGCATCACCCTTGATCGCCAGGAAAACCGAGGAGCCGTTCGATTCTGTGTAAACGCTATCGCTACCGGGCTGCTCCTGCGAACTTCCCGGATTGATCCCGCCGATGGTGACGCGATCTCTCCAGCTCTTGCGCTTAACTGGCCCTCCGTTGACATCAAAGACGATGCCCTCATGCTCAAAGCGGATGGCGGTGATCTGTACACGCTCGCCCAGCTTGGCGACGGCGCCATACTCGGTAAGCAACAGATTCATATCGGCGTCTGAAGGAGTGATCTTCTCCCCCTCGATGCGGACGCCAGCTTTGCCCCGTGGAAGCGAACGGTGTATAAAGGGGCGCTCCGAGAGAAAGGTGCGGAGAATCGCCATGCGCTGCTCCCCAGAAAGCTTCACGTCATTGGCAAACGCAAGATGGGCGGACGCGAGCGTGCCAATCAGCAGCACCAGAATTCCGAGAACACGCTCTGTCGAATGAACGGTATGGCCTGCATATCTGAGGCGACAGACTATCGGCTGAAAATAACGGTACGCTTTCGCCCAGCAACCCGGACAACGCGCACGCGGATCGCCCTCACCGGCTTCATGATTCATCTTCATTCGCCACTGCGAAATTTAGATGCTGGATGCCGCGGATGAACCAGTCGGACGGTGCTGGATATTTTGCGAGGACGTCACTAGCCAGAGCAGTGGGAAAGCGATCACCAGCACAATGCTGCAAATCGCGCTGCCCTCCGGCCCATACGCTCCGCCCGTCAGCGCATCCGACCCGCTTGCCGTAGCCGAAATCAAGGTGGAGAACTCCTTAAGGCCGCTGACCGGAAGCCCGAAGACTGCGCCCTGAAAAAAGTTCCAGCCAAAGTGAAGGCCAACCGGAAACCACAACGAGCCAGTGCGAATGCGGCCCAGAGCAAACAACACTCCCACCCCGAGCGTGTTGAAGAAGCCCCAGCTCAGCCATCCCTGCGCATCCGGATTCCACAGATGGACGGCTCCGAAAAGAACCGAGAGCGCAATAATCGCCCAGAATGCTCCGAAAGCCTCGGTGAGCTTCTGGAACGGATAGCCACGAAACGACAGCTCTTCCAGCAGCGCTCCAAACAGCAGCAGCAAGGCCACCCCGGCGGCACAAACCAATTCGTGCCCGGAAGCGTGCAGCTGAAAGCGCAGCGAGCCGAAGCAGCCGACCAATGCCACGTCGGCAGAAATCAACACTCCTCCGAGTACAATCCCGCTCCCCCACTGCCGCACCGCAGTACGGTCCAATGGCAAACCGAGAGCTACTGGCAACGGGAGCGGATTACAGTCCAGAACGCGCAGGAAAAAGACGAATCCTCCACCGGTCATGACGCAGGCGATCAAGCGAAATAACAGACCCGGCAGCAGGTCGTGCCCTGGAAACAATGCGTATACAAAGCCGCTGCCCCAGAACACCGCCGCCACCCACAGCGCAGCGACTATGAAGCGGACCAGTGGCGGCAGCAGCGTGGGCGCCCGATACGGGCTCCCTACCCCGAACAGCTCGAGTTGTCGCGCATCGTTCATAGGATCGGGTGGCCCACATCCGCCTTCTTTTGCCGAATGTGGGGCTCGCGAATAGCCCCACGTCCCGGGTGGCCCACATCGTTTTCGCGAGTGCAGGGCTCTCGACCAACCGAAACCCCTCGCCGCGCCACCGCGAATGGCAGAATCTGTGCTCCCGCCGCGGCCAGCTTTTGCTCCACTCGCAGCCGCGCATCCGGCTCGGTCATAAACAGCACGCAGCCGCCGCCGCCCGCGCCGCAGACCTTCGCCCCAGTCGCTCCATTCCTGCGCGAGATCGCGATGAGTTGGTCGATCATCGGCGTACTGATCGCGGGCGCATTGGTCCGGCGCAGCTTCCACTCTTCGCGCAGCAGCCGCCCGGTCTCGGTCCAATCCTCATTGCCGACGGCCTCCCGCATGGCGCGCGCGATCTCGCCGATCCGCTCAAAGTTGCGGAAGATGCGCCGGTCGCCATCGATGTGCTGCTTGAATACCTCCCAGTTATTCACGCCGCTCTGGCGCGGCGCCCCCGTGTAGGCCAGCACAAAGCGCCGGTCCAGTTCGTCGGCATCGCATGCAATCGCCTTGCGATGAATCCCATCGGTGTCCAACTGAACCGCGCTCACGCCGCCATAAAGAGCGGGATAGTAATCCTGACATCCGGTCGGAACCCCGATCAGCTGCGCCTCCACGTTCTGCGCAATTTCGCGGATCTGCTCCAGCGAGAGCTTGCGTCCGGTAAAGCGCGCCAGCGCCGCCGCCGACGCGATCATCAGTGCCGACGAGCCCGAGATTCCCGCCCCCGCCGGCGACTCCGAATGAGTCTCAAGCCGGAAGCCGCCGCCAGCATCGCCATTGGGATAAAAGAATCGCACCAGTCGCGCCGCCAGCGCGTGTCGATACCTGGGCGCCGCGCGCAAATCCTGCATACAGCGAAAGCTGTCAGCCAGCCCCGTGTCAAGCGAGACCAGTTCGATCCCGCCACCGGTCATAGGAACGATCCGGCAGGTGGTCATCACCCGGATCGCAATGTTCACC
This sequence comes from uncultured Acidobacteriota bacterium, assembly GCA_963787715.1. Taxonomy (GTDB): domain Bacteria; phylum Acidobacteriota; class Terriglobia; order Terriglobales; family Acidobacteriaceae; genus TOLSYN. The sequence continues at coordinate 1,177,045 of CAWBEC010000002.1, forward strand.
ACCACCGCGCCAGGATGAAAAAGATAGAGCGGCCACATGTCCATTGTGCCGCCCGCAAGATCCACGCGGCAGGCCGCCCGCGCCACCACGCCACACTCCTCGCTGGTGCGCCCCTGCTTCAAATGTTTTGCAGACATGATGAACATTTGTATCATGCGCCACGAGGAAGGCAAGAAGGAGTGGCAAGCGTGACTTATTTCTTAACTTAGCGGTCGCCGCTGAATTACGACCTGGGTTCCGCAGGAAGAAAAATTGAAAATACCGTGCCGGTCTCTCGCCCGATGCTGCGAGAGCGCACTCGAATCCATCCTCGATGATTCTCGATAATCTGCTTGGCAACCCACAGTCCCAAACCGGTCCCACCTGCCTTGGTCGTGTAGAACGGTTCAAAGATTCGGGCCAGGTCAGGCGCTTCGATTCCCGCTCCATTATCGCCGAAGGTGACAAGAGCTCCCTTCCGGCCATCGGACGGGCTGCGATATCCGGAAACCCGCACGCGAATCAAGCCGCCTCGCGGAATTGCCTCGATGCTGTTCGCCAGCAGGTTCCAAAAAACCTGCCGGATCTCCGACGCCACGCCCCGCACCTCCACATCCTGCCGGTATTCCTTTTTTAAAGCCGCAGCCTTTTCTTCAGTCTTTCGATGTTCCAGCATCAGCACCGTCTCCAACACTTCGGCCGGAGAAAATCGGGATTGCGTCTCTCCGCTCCGCGACACCCCGAGCACTCGCCGCGTAATCTCAGAGATATGATTTACCTCAACATCTCCCAATTCCGAATACTCACGAACCATCTCCGTGTCGAACGGATTGCTCATGATCAGATAGAGCAGGTTCTTCAGCGCCTCCAGCGGGTTATTAATCTCATGGGCCACAGCGGCCGATAGCCGGCCAAGGCTGGCCAGCTTTTCGCTGACTACCAACGCGCGCTCGGTTCGCTTCCGCTGCGTAATGTCTCGCAGGATGACCGTATAGCGTTTTTGATCGCCCTCGCCCGTCTGTGAAATCGCCGCCTCGACCGGGAACTGCTTTCCATTGCTCCGAACCGCGTTGAGTACGGCCGGCGACCGCATCGACCGGAATGTTTCGCCGGTCTCGCCAAATCTTTCGACGTGCTGGCGGTGAGCCTCCCTAAACTGATCGGGCAAAAAGCGGTCCAGAGGCTTTCCCACGGCCTCGGCGGCAGAGCATCCAAACAACTCTTCGGCGGCCCGATTGAACAGCACCACATTCTGGTGCGCGTCGATGCTGACAATCGCATCCATCGCCGAATCGAGAATCGCCTCGAACTGTTCGGCGCTGGTATCTATCGGCTTCGGCTTAGTCTCATGCAGGCCAACGCACCGGAACTCCGCGCCTCGCTCCCTAACCCCTCGCTCTGGATTTTTCCGATCCCACACCTGAGCCGGGAAGCCTGCAACATACGCGTGTACCGACTCTCCCAGTTGCCAAAACAATGCGTTATTCAGTTGAGCCATATCGTGCATCAGATGGCTCAGATCTAAAGAAAGCAGGTTTTCGTGAAAGAGCTCGCTGAGCACCTGCCCGATGATCCTCTTCTCCTCGACCATCAGTTGCAGCGGGTGCATTCGTTGCGGACGGGCGGCCTCTTCCAACTCTGCCGGGACGCCTTCGTCCACAACGTCGGCAACTTCCCTCAGCGCCTCTGCCATTCCTCCGGCCCGCCAACCGGCGTGCTCGGAGCCCGGCTCCATCGCGGCCCGCGCGTGCTCCACAATCAGCGGGATATTCTCGCGCAAGATCGTCGAGAGGCGCTTGTACCCCACGCTTTCGTGAGCCCTCCTTCGGCTCAGTTTCTCATCGATGGTTTTCAACAGCTTCGCCACATCCGCGGGTTTTATCAGGTACTCGTCTACCTGCTCGCGAATTGCCTGGAGCGCGCTTTCAAAGCCTGGATAGCCAGTCAGGATGAAAGTGACGCACTCCGGATGGGTGCGTTTCATCGCGCTGACCACTGTAAATCCGTCGGCGGGATGACCGATGTTCAGGTCGGAAATCAGAAGGTCAAAGTATTCGGAGGTGATAAGAGCAAGGGCTTCGCCAACCGTGGCTGCTGAGACCACGGTGTGCCCACCCATAGCAAGTATTCTGGGGAATGTCTCCCGGATCGCGGGCTCATCATCCACGAACAGTATGCGCGCCATATTCAACCCTGCAGGAGTTTACTCCCGAGCTCTTGAATGCGCGCAAGAAAAAAATTAATTGTGTTCTCTACCTACCGCGGTGCCGCAGATTCCTGCACACCCACGCGCTTCAGAATAAGCAGCTTGGAGTGCCCTTCACGTCCTCCCGGAAGGTAAAGGTATCCGGTAGTCGAATCATAGGCGAGGGAGTGCCCCTTTACTTCCAACTCCAGTTCGCTGGCCGGGCCAAGGCCGGCCGCCGCCGCCATGACGAAGACCGAGCCCTGTGACACTCCCAGCAGTGAGCCGCCGTCCTCATCCAGACTCAATTGGTCGATGCCTCCGGCAACCGCCGAGCGCGAGAGCTCCGCGCCAGTTTCCGGGTCGAGCGCCAGCACAGCGTAGCGCACCGCAACGTAGAGGCGGTCGTAATGCGAACTGAACGCGATGCCCGTGGGCTCAGAGGCATTCAGCGAAAAGCTGGCAAGCCGGGTGAGCTCAGGGCTCAGCACCAGCACACTGCGGCGATCCTGTAGCGTGAGGAAGAGCCGCTTGCGCGACGGATCGTAGGCAAACGCATACGGACGCCCATCCAGCGCAAGTCGCGTGACGGCCCCGCCGTTCTCAGCATCGGTCTTGGCATCGCTCCCGGCCTCAATCCCGGTCAGGTCGATCGCCGCAATCGATTCGGCCTCCGGAAACGCGACGTACAGGATGTGTCCCGGGAGCACAAAGAGCGCATCGGGCGCGTAGTCAACCGGAATCGTGCGCTTCACCTGCCAGTCGGTAGTCGAGACCACCACAATATTGCGGGCTCCGGCGTTGGCGATATAAACGCGGTGCGCGCCTTCATCTACGGCCACGCCACGCGGCGACCACATATTCCGGATGTGCCCCACAATGCGCCGCTTCTGCGGGTCGAACAGATCGACCGCCCCGGCCCCTGGGTGCGAGATGAGAATCATGCCGTGAACCAATGCAATTTCGTCAAAGCCCGGACGACCCGGAAGGTCCAGCACTGCAATCTGCTTCAGCGCCGGAGCGCTGGCGGCAAACAGAAGCAGCGGCGCAAAAAACAACGCAGCAGCTCTATGAACGATGGAGCGAAAAAAATGGCGTATTCTCACGCTGTAATGGGATGCGGCACAGCTTTGATCTGCCGCCCGGCGCAAAATGCCTCGATAGGGCTGGAACGAACGCGGCCTGTGGGGTACGCTTGAGCTGTTTTGTTTTCGTCGGCTAATCCATTACAGGAGTCTGTGCCATGAATCCATCTTCCCTTCCCGGCTTGGCAGCCATCTCGGGCGAACCGGCTGCCCGCCGCAGCCTCGACGCCGGGCAATGCGCGCTCGCAGTCATCGACATTCAGGAGAGGCTGCTTCCGGCAATCGTCAATCGCGAGGAGGTGGTGCGAAATTCACGAGTGCTGATCCGCCTCGCCGCCGTTCTGGACATCCCAGTCCTCCTCACCACTCAGTACGCGCGCGGTTTGGGCGAGACCGTCCCCGAAATAGCCGAGCTGCTGCCGCACGTACACCCCATCGACAAAATGGACTTCGGCTGCTTCGGGCGCGAGGAGTTTCGAACTACACTGCGCGACCTCCCCGGCTGCCGCACGACCGTACTCCTCTGCGGAATCGAGAGCCACATCTGCGTCATGCAGACCGCCCTCGGTGCGCTCGAAAATGGATACATGGTGCACGTCGCCTCCGATGCCGTAAGCTCACGCAGCGACCTGAACTGGCGACTCGGCCTCGAGCGTATGGAATCCGCAGGATGCGTCATCTCCTCCACCGAGATGATGATGTACGAACTGCTGCGGCGAAGCGGTACCGCACAGTTCAAGGAGATGCTGCAATACATCAAGTAAGTCGAGCGGCCCAGAGTTGGCGTAGTTCCAACTCTGGGGCCTTTCAGTACGCTACGAGAAATATGCGGCGGGTGGCCCATTCAAGCCCCGTAGTTGGGCTTGAGTGGGGTAGTCTGCTGGCGAGTATCCCAGGCGGGTGGCCCAGAGTTGGCTCTGTTCCGTCCATTTATCGAGTGAGGGTTCCATGCAACTGATATTCAGTGGGAATCTCTTGTGTTTAAGGGTGCTTGCCGCTACTTTGCTCTGTGGCTTTGGTATAACGGTAGCTGTAGCCCAAGTCTCTTATGCCGGACGGAAAATAGAGCTGACAAAGGAAGATACGTTCAGTATCCCACAGTGGGAACGCGGAGGCATCGCCGTCGATGGCTTTCAGCTTGGGATGACGAGAGCACAGGCCTTTGCGAACGCTCGCACACAAAACCTTACGCTTCGTTCGAAACTGCCCCCAAGGACTGTGGCAGAAGCAAAGAAGAGTTGCGATTCGGATTCGTGTGCGGTATCTCGAATCGGTGGACCGTGGATTGGTCTCGATCTGTTTTTCCGCGAAGATCGGATTGTTCGCATTGGGGTGTCAGTTCCAACCGACGCTGATCTGGAAGTGAAGGCTGCAAACATTTCGCGGCGGTTCCACGGGCTTACCTTCCGTTTTTTTAATGACTATTCGGAAGCGCTTCGCCACAAACTTTTCGGTTCGGGCAAGCGTACTGAGAGTCTAATTCCGAATGGAACAGAATCAAACTTGGTCCAAATCACCAATGAATACCCGAAGCTCGGTTTGGTAATCCGCTCCACCATCGACAGGCAGGATCAGGCAGCAAGACCTTTTGATCTCGAGGTCGACTATACATTTGCAAGGCAGGAGCCCTAGCCTGATAAACCTCTGGCGGGTTCAGAGTTGCTCTGTTACAACTCTGGGGCTTCGGCAGTAACTATGCTTATGACGCAGACCACACCCGTGTTAAGAGCGGGTGCCCAGGGGTTGAGGAGAAGAGAAATTGACGGTGCCCAACATCTGCCGCTATTTGCAGATGTGAGTCTTTCGCACGCTATACTTACCCGAACGCCTTGATCACCGCTCTCCAAAACAACTGGACACCACATGATCGATCCGACTCAACGAATGAAATGCAACGGAGCTGATCTTGAGCGGAACGCAAAAAACGTGAGCAGAACACAGCCGAACCCCGGCGCACTGCTGGACGACACCGGCGGCCAGGAGCACCGCTTCGCCCAGCCTTTCCGCCTCGTGAATGAGGCGATCGCGCGAAAGGTCTTTCCCGGCGCGGCCCTGGCTGTCACCTTGCGCGGCAACCTCCTGGCATGGCGTGCCTTCGGAAACTTCACCTACGAAGTCACGCGCTCTGACGCTACAAATACCGTCATGCGAGAAACCTTATGGGACCTCGCGTCGCTGACCAAACCCATTGCCACCACTTCCATGGCCATGCTGCTCTTTGATCGCGGAAAGCTCTCGCTCGATACCACCGTCGCCGAGCTACTCCCCGGCTTCGCCGCCGGCACCGACCTGCCTCAGCGTGGCTGGCGCGAGCAGGTCACGGTTCGTATGCTGCTGGCGCACTCCTCGGGACTCCCCGCGCATCGCAAGCTCTACCTCGCCGCCGACGGTCGCGAGACGATACGGGCGGCGGCGCTCCGCGTTCCGCTCGAAGCCGCCCCGATGGAAAGGGCCGAGTACAGCGACATCGGATTCATCCTGCTTGGCGAATTGCTGGAACGCGTCGCCGGGGAGCGCCTGGATGCTTTTTGCCACCGCGAGATCTTCGCCCCCCTAAACCTCAACTTCACATTTCTGCCGCATCCGTCTAGCCGGACTCGCATTCCTCCCACAGTGAATGACACGGACTATCGCCGACGCATCATTCAGGGCGAGGTCAACGACGAGAACGCCTCCGCCATGGGAGGCATTGCCGGTCACGCCGGATTGTTTGGCGATGCGCTCTCCGTCGCGCGCTTCGCCCACTGCCTCTTGGCTGCCGAAACGTCGCGTGAAGGCCAGCACCTCTTCCGGCCCGAGACGATCTCGCTCTTCACCACCCGCCAGCCTCAGCCTCCCGGAAGCTCGCGAGCCCTCGGCTGGGACACCCCCTCCCAACCATCGCAGTCCGGAAGCAGCTTCTCTCCGCGCTCATTCGGCCATCTGGGCTACACCGGCACCTCGCTCTGGTGCGACCCCGTGCGCGGCCTCTCCGTCACCCTGCTCACCAACCGCACCTGGCCGGATGCCCGCAATCAGTCGATCAAAGAGCTGCGTCCGATGCTGCACGACGCTATTATCGACGCCCTGCCCAACGAGTAATCGGCGCAACCCGTACGATTCACTCCCAAGTGTGTAAAATCTTAAGCAGGCACTCGTATTTCATGGCATTTATACTTCACAGCGTTCTTCCGGACTTCATTTCATGGACAAGCTTGTAATTCGCGGCGGCAATCCGCTGCTGGGCACCATACGAATCAGCGGCGCGAAAAACGCAGCGCTCCCCGCCATGGCGGCTGCGCTGCTCACAGGTGATACCGTCATCCTCGAGAACATTCCTCAGGTACGCGACATTGAAACCGAGCGCCGGTTGCTCTCGGCTATGGGCGCCGAGGTCGAGTTGGGATACGGCCGTGCGCAGCACCGCACCACCATCTGCGCCGCCAAGCTCAGCGACAATCCCGAGGCCAGCTACGATCTCGTAAAGACCATGCGCGCCTCATCTCTGGTGCTTGGCCCTCTGGTCGCGCGCGTAGGTTTCGCGCGGGTCTCCGTTCCCGGCGGCTGCGCCATTGGCGCCCGCCCCATCGACCTGCACCTCAAAGGCCTGGAGAAGCTCGGCGCTAAGATCGTCCAGGAGCACGGATACATTGAGGCGCGAGCCAAAAAGCTCAAAGGCGCGCACTACTCCTTCGACAAAATCACCGTCACCGGGACCGAAGACATCCTCATGGCGGCCGTGCTGGCCGAAGGCGAAACCGTGCTCGAGAACTGCGCCCGCGAGCCCGAAGTCGTAGACCTCGCCGCCCTGCTGGTCAAGATGGGAGCGCATATCAAGGGCGCTGGCACCTCCACCATCCACATTAAAGGTGTGGAGCAGTTGCACGGCGCGCGCCATCGCATCATTCCCGACCGCATCGAGGCTGCAACCTTCATCCTTGCCGGAGCCCTCACCGGCGGCGACCTCATGCTCACCGACTGCGATCCCGCCCACCTCACCTCCCTGCTCAACAAACTCGAAGAGGTCGGCGTGAAGGTAAAGGTGGGCGAGGGTTGCGTGCGCGTCATGGGCGACGCCGCCCCGCTCACCTCCAGCGACATCACCACCGAAGAGTACCCCGGCTTTCCCACCGACGTGCAGGCGCAGTACATGGCGCTCATGACGCAGGCAGCCGGAACCTCCGTCATCACCGAAAACATCTTCGAGAACCGCTTCATGCACGCGCAGGAGTTGTGCCGCATGGGCGCCAACATCAAGATCGAGGGACGCCGTGCCGTCGTGCGCGGCAGCAGCACCCTCAGCGGAGCCGCCGTGCAGGCCAGCGATCTGCGCGCCTCCGCCTCGCTCGTACTCGCCGCCCTCGTCGCCCAGGACGAAACCATCATCGACCGCGTCTACCACATCGACCGCGGCTACGAACGCATCGAAGAAAAATTGCGCGGCGTAGGAGCCCAGGTAAAACGCATCGGTGAGATACTCCCCAAAAGAGTGGGTGTATAAGGTTAGAAAAATTAACCAGCTGAAAGTCACCACCTGCGCGTTACTGAACCTCGCATAAGCCGCGAATCTTTAGACAGAACACAAGCGTCGCGTGAGAAACTTACAGAGATGACGAAATCCGAAGAACTGTTTGAGGCCCTCTGCGCCGCCAGCTCAATTCGCGCCGAGAGGGTGCATATTGGTCGGAACGCTGCGCCAGACTACATGCTCTGGTGCGGCAATTCGTCGATCGCTATTCAGGTCAAACAGTTCGACCCCGCTCCCCCTCAGCAACTCACTGCGCACAAAACGCCCGATCCCCTTCATGAAGGAGATGCCTTCTATGACAGTGTGCCGGGCGAACGGGTGCGTTCCAAAATCGATAACGCCATCCCACAGTTGAATCGGCTCTCGGGTGGGATCCGGCCGACCCTGCTCGTTCTCTATGACAACGTGCGCTTATGGCCTGAGATTTGCGATCCCTACGCCATCAGTATTGCCATGTACGGCATTGAAACCGTTCATGTAACGCCGTTCGAAGCACCGGAGCTCGCGCCGGAGGGCAGGACTACCTTAGTCGCCGCCCCACGGCCTGCCGCAACCAGAAAGGCAACCTCTCGCGCCAGCACCACGCTTTCTGGAATCGCTCTGCTCTCCGACGAGGATGGCCAAGTTACGATGCAACTCTTTCACAACTTTTTTGCGCGCAACCCGATCGATCCGAGCCTCCTGAGAAACCCGGCAATCACCCACTATCGGCTAACCGAGAATCCCGATGAGATCTTCGCCGAGTGGACTCCATTCGATCCCCATCCCTAGTTACGCACAGGTGGCCCATATCTGCCGTCGTTGGCAGATGTGGGGTCGTTGACCTTTGTTCCTGCTCTTGTTTTTTGAAGCACAAATGCAAACGAGGAACTCGCGAAAGCGTTCTCTTACGCCGCCTTCGACATCGACCTGTATTTCTTGATCGCTCGTTCAAACCCCGGCGCAGCCTTCTTCAAGTCCGACAAGTTCATCGCAGGATGAAGTTCTACGCGAGCGCCGAAGGCAAGAAACCACGGCTCCGCCATCGCCGGAATCTCCGATTGATCCTTTATGTCGCAAAAGATAAATCCCGTCCGGACTCCCTGCTCCTCGGCAAAATAGGCGGCCTCCGGTCTGATGTCGTTGAGAATCGACTCGATCGTCCTCCCCAGGCTGCCGTCCATGACACGTTCATTACCGATCTCGGTGGGAATGGAAACCTTCAGCAGGCAACGCATGAGAACCTCCTTGTGTGTTCGCGGTATTAGAACGTAAGCCGCCCGGAGAAGTTGCCCTCCAACGCTGACGCGAGTACCCCGTTCGAGGCGAATCAAGCATCCAAATCATGTACCGGCCGCAAAAGCACTCGCATCGGATCGCATTAGGAGGAAGTGTTATGAAAGCTGCAGTCGTTCCCGCGGTGAGCAGTTCGTGGCAGATCAAAGATGTTCCCCAGCCTCAAGCCGGGCCTGGTCAAGTGCTGGTGAAGATGCATGCCAGCGGTATCTGCTATACCGACGTGCACGAAACTCTCGGACACATTCCTGGACAATTTCCCCGAATCCTCGGTCACGAACCGGTTGGCGAGATCGTTGCCGTCGCTCCCGACGTCACCACGCGGAACGTAGGCGACCGTGTGGGCACCGCATGGATTCAATCCACGTGTGGACGCTGCGAATGGTGCCAGCGCGGCCGAAGGATGTTCTGTCCCTATCTGAAGGGCACGGGTCTCGATGTACAGGGCGGTCACGCAGAATACATGCTGATGAATGCCGATGCTACTTATCTGATTCCCGAAAACGTTTCCTACGAGCAAGCAGCCCCGATCTTCTGCGCCGGTTACACAGTCTATAGCGGACTTCGCTGGGCCGACCCCAAGCCGCATGAGCGCGTGGCCGTGCTCGGGATCGGCGGGCTTGGCCACCTGGCAGTCCAATACGCGAAGGCTGCGGGCTTCCAGACCTTCGCAGTTTCGCACTCCCCCGATAAAGACAAGATGATCCGCGATCTCGGCGCGGATGAAATCGTCCGGGACGGAAAGAGCCTCTCCGCAGCAGGCGGCGCAGATGTAATCCTGAGTACTTCCAATTCGACCAAGTCGATGGTGGACAGCATTCAGGGACTGCGTCCGGATGGACGGCTCGTCACCATGGGAGCCGACGAGGAGCCGCTTTCGATCTCGCTGATGGACCTCATCATGAAGCGCATCCGGGTACTCGGCAGCCAGCAGAACGGCCCCGAATATCTCTACGAAGCCCTTGATTTCGTGGCGCGAGGAAAAGTTAAAACGATCGTCGAAACATACCCATTGGCCGAAGCTCCAAAGGCATATCAGCGCGTTGTCGAAGGCAAGGCCCGATTCCGCGCCGTCCTCACGATGTAACACCAGATATCCGGTATTTCTGAAATCAGCGCGCCGCGCCAACTTTGAAACCTTGAAACTTTGACACCTTGAAACCTGTTTTTTTTACCGCCCCGAGCCGCGATAGATCGTGACTTCCGGTTTTCCGAGCGTGCGGATGATTGCGACTTTGGTCAGGCCTCGCGGATTGACGCGAACGGCCTCCGCGACCGGATCGCCGGCGACCGCAACGATGTAGTCAGCCCCCGCAAAAGGCGCGCTGCGGGCCGAGTCCCAGGCGATAAACGTGTTTTCGGAGATGACACGCTTGAAGTGAATCCCCGCCTTCTGAATTGCCCCGATGTAGTCGCTCGTGTACATCAGAATCGTCGAGTCCTCAGGGATCGGCGCAAGGGCTTGCGCTACCTGCGCCTCAAGTTGAAGGCGGCTTCGGCTATTCGCCCAGGCTTCGCGATAGCAGATGGGAATCATCCACTTGCGCCCCCAACTGCGATCCTGCGAGCGTTTGGAGAAGCACCACGCCGAGGAACTATATGCGAGCAGAACGACGACGAAGAGAACTGCGGTTGCGCCAGCGGTGAGCCAGCGCCGATGCAGACGCGAGACCGCCCACGGAATGACCGCGACAAAGACAGCGATAGCGGGCAGCAATTCCAGACCGTAGCGCGCGTTGTAGTAGGAGAACGGCCACCACTCCGGCACAAAGATTGGAACGCTGCCGTAGGCAATCGAATAGGCGTAAAAGGGCAGCGGTATCCATAGCAGAAGCAGCGGAGCGAAGCGGCGCAGGTCGAAGGCCGCGATGAGCACTCCGGCAGCGGCGAGCAGGATCAGCCAGTTCTGGCGCGAGCCTTCTCCGGTGTTCATACGCGCGGCCTTGAGGAAGTATTGCGCCGCCACCGTCATGTTGTTCTTGCCCGGATAAGGCGGATCGCCGGGGCGCGACGAGCGCTTCTCGATGGCCTTGGCCGAATACGGGCCATTGAGCCAGTCGAGCGGATGTCCGTTGTTCTTGTAGTTGTGCGCGAGCCAGAGTGTAGGGCACAGCGCAAGCAGCAAGAGGAAGGAGATCATGGAGCGCATAAGTCGTCCAATCTCTAACTGCGAGGGCCGCATCGAGAGCCAGCGTAGGAAGCCGAAGACGGCGCAGAGGCCGATGACAAAGGCGAGAATCCATCCGTCATAGCGGGTAAAGATGGCCGCCGCAAGGCAGAGTCCGCAACTCTCGATGGCACGCCATGCGGGACCGGCAGGAATCCCGCGAACGGAGCGGGGAGAAAGTCCATGGAGAAACGCGTCGAAGTAAACCACCGCCCAGATGACAGCGGCGAGGAAGATCGATTCGGTCATGGCCGTCGATTGCATGAAGAGCATCGACGGATTCAGGGCATAGATGGACGCAGCCAGCGAGGCGGTCGAGGCCGCGGCGCGCGCCCGGACGAGTCGGTAGATGCCTGTGACACCCAGAACGTAGGCAAGCATCGATGGAATCGAAGCACCGATGCCGGTACGCCAGAGCCAATCGTTGGCAACAAAGGGGGCTGCGAGTAGATGCGGCAGCGGCAACCAGACGGTTCCCAACTGCGCCCAGCCGGGGTTGCGCGCGTCAGTGAGGCGGCGGGCGATGTTGATATGGGCGACCGCATCGCCCCAGAGAAGGATGTCTCCGCGACGGTAGAAGAAGACGAAGGCAACAACGGAGAGCATGAATGCCAGCGCGGAGACAAGGGCCAGTTCGCCACTGAGTCCGCGCTGCTCTTCCGTAGTTTCGTCAAGGCTGATGTCGTGGAGTTCGAGATTCACGCTCACCGCGGCCCCCAAGTTAGTCAAGATGGGTAAGGCTGCGGAACAGCCGGAAGCGCTCCTCGATTTCGTCGCGGGTGAGCGAGATGAGGCGCTCGGGGCCGAAGCGCTCGACCGTAAACGAGCCCATCACGCCTCCGTAGAACATGGCCTGTTTGAGCACGGTTCGCGTAATCTCAGGCTGCGAGGCGATATAACCCATGAAGCCTCCGGCAAAGGTGTCCCCGGCACCGGTGGGGTCGTGGACCTCGGCAATGGGCAGAGCCGGAGCGCGGAATGGGTGGGAGCCGTCGGCGAAAAAGATTGTGGCGCCGTATTCGCCGTGCTTGATGACCAGCGATTTAGGTCCGAGAGTAAGAATCTTCCTAGCGGCCAGAACGAGGCTGTTCTCACCGGCGAGCAGTTTGGCTTCGCCGTCATTGATCAGGAGAATATCGACTTCCTTCAATGTTTCGAGAAGCTCGGCGCGCTTGATGTTGATCCAGAGATTCATGGTGTCGCCGCCTACCAGCGCTACACGCGGCATCTTGCGGCGCACGTCAAGTTGCAACTCCGGCTGGATGTTGGCGAGGAAAAGAATCTCGGAGTCCTCGTAGTCAGCAGGAATTTTGGGGACGAAGTTTTCAAAGACGTTGAGGTCGGTGAAGTTGGTCTTGGCCTCGTTTACGTTCTCGCCATACTCGCCACCCCAGTGAAAGGTTTTGCCGGAGGCGTGCTCGATGCCGCGGGTATCGATGCCACGAGCGGTAAGGACGGCCTCGTGTTCGGAGGTGAAGTCTTCTCCGACGACGCCAACGACGCGGACCTGGGTAAAGAAGCTGGCCGAGAGCGAGAAGTAGGTTGCGGCGCCGCCCAAGATTTTCTTGCGCTCGCCAAAGGGGGTTTTCAGGGAATCGAAGGCAACAGAGCCAACTACGAGAATGGACATGTTATGCACCCGCCTTTGAGCTGAGATACTTTCCGACGAGCAGGTCAAGCTTGGCGCGCGTCGCGGCGGGAATCGCCTGCGGCGCGGTCATGATGGCCATGGCGAGCGCCTGTCCGCACTTGCATCCGCGGCTGGCGCCCAGAGCGGCAACCGCCTCCCGAACGACGCTGGCGGCGTTCTCCGCATTGCGGTTGAGGACACCGACGATCTGCTCCACGGTAACGCTGTCGTGACCGGGATGCCAGCAATCGTAATCGGTAACCATGGCAATGGTGACGTAGCAGATCTCAGCTTCGCGCGCGAGTTTGGCTTCCTGGAGATTGGTCATGCCGACGACGTCAAAGCCGTGGGCGCGATATACGTTGCTCTCAGCTTTGGTGGAGAACTGCGGGCCTTCCATGCAGACATAGGTGCCGCCGCGCTTGGTGACCACTCCGGCGGCTGCTCCGGCCTTGGCGACGACGGCCGCCAGTTCGGGGCAGATGGGATCGCCGAAGGCAACATGGGCGACGATGCCCTCACCGAAGAAGGTGGAGACGCGCTGCTTGGTGCGATCGTAGAACTGGTCAGGAATCACGAAATCGGTGGGCTTGTGCTCTTCCTTGAGCGAGCCGACGGCGGAGACGGAGAGGATGCGTTCGACGCCGAGCTGCTTGAAACCATGAATGTTGGCGCGGAAGTTAAGCTCGGTGGGAAGGATGCGATGGCCGCGTCCGTGACGGGCGAGGAATGCGACCTTGCGTCCTGCGAGGTTGCCGAGAACATAAGGGTCCGAGGGCGCGCCGAAGGGGGTTTCGAGTTGAACTTCGCGAATGTCGGTGAGGCCCTTCATCGAATAAAGGCCGCTGCCACCGATGATACCGATCTCTGCCTGTGCCAAATGCAATCTCCAGGAAACGCAAAAGTAAGCGGAAGAGCTGATTATACCGGAGGCGAGGACGCGGGCGAATAGACGGGATGGTTCATTGCGCGGTCATGAGAACCTTCGCGGGAACGAGAGCGTCGTGAATTTTGGCCGCATCTTCGGGGCTGAAGGATTCGGCGGCAACGACGGTTGAGCCGTCGATGTAAAGCCGAACGACGCCTTCTTCGGTGGTCCACTGACGGGGCGACGCGGCGGCTTGAACCGACTTGTAACGCTGCGGGAGCGAGCTCTCGTAAACAGAGGCGAACTTATTGGCGTCGCCGGGCGAGGCAAAGCTGAGGACCAGGGCGAGCGGTACGGGCGCGTCCTTGGGAGATTTTTTGTTAGTGAGAGCCATGTAGTAGCCCCCACGCCAGGCTGGGGCAAGTTTGGATGCAATCTCGCTGCCGCCCCACTGACGGAGAATGATGTGGAGGTCGATTTCGCCGAGGCCGGAGAAATCAGTCGCGCCGCCAGTCGGGGCCGAGAATTTTTTCCAGCGGCACGACTTTGAGCTGGGGCTGAGACTCGGCGCTGAGATAGGTGGCGGGCTGCATGATCTCGCGGGTGTCAAACGGCGGGTGCTCGAAGACTCCGGCAAACGCGGCCTGCTTGCCGTGCTTTACCAGCAGGGTGCGTGAGAACTCCATGCCGTAGGTATAGGGAAAGAGCATGGCCTCGCGCAGGTAGATGGGCGCTTTGGCGTACATCGGCGTGGAGCCTTCGTCGAGCATGGACGACTTCATCGAATTGACCAGATCGGGAGCGCTCTCCACGCTCTGGCCGACGGAGGCGAGCTGGTAGTCGAAGAGCACGATCATGGCTTGCCCCTCGACCACTGCCTGGCGGGCGGTACGCTGCTCGTCGAGAAGCATCTGCACGGTATCGTCCTTGGAATCCTTGGCTACGTTCAGCCACTTTTCGAGATCGAAGCTCTGGTCCTGCAGAGCGTGAACGAGTTCGTGGGCCATCACCGGTTTCTGAACGTCAGGCGCAACCCAGTCGAGGAGATAGACGGTTTTGCTGTGCGCGTCATACCATCCCTCTACCTGCTCCTTGTAGAGGCCGAGCATGTACTCACGCAGATTGAAGTCGCGGGGAAGAAGGCCGAGTTTTTTAAGCGAGATTGCGGAGCGGTCAAAGCGCTCGCCATTTCCCTGCTCTTTCATGCGAGCCTCGACGTACTTCGCAACCTCCTCGCGGCTGGCCAGCTTCTTTTTGACGGAGTGGAGGATGGGAAGGCCGGTATGCTCGCTGGCGAACTGCAGAATGTCATCGACGGAACGGAAAAGCTCTTTGGCCTCGGCCGCGGTGACATGATGCTCTTCGGCGGGCTCTTCCTGTGGCGGCGGGACGGCGGTCCCCTGCGCCGGTGCAAGCGTGGTGAGAGCGAAGACCAACGTAAGCAGCAAAAAAAGTTTGCGACATCCACGTCCTTTGCGGTGCCGGGCCATGGTGAAAAGATAACATCCGGGGGGAACGCAAGTAAGGCAGGATCATTGCCGGCGTAACTTTTTGGGCATTTCGACGCTTGGCATCTAAGACAGGGATGCCGCGGGTCTTCGCCTCAGGATAAAGCTTTGTCTGCCCTGGAGACACGAAGCACGGGGCTCCGACTATAATCGAAGGCTCTAGGTGCATTTTCATTTATGTCTTCTACTTCCCTTGTACAGAAGTTCGGATCGCAGGCGGTGGCCGGGGAATATGCCGGGGCTGAGACGGTGCTGCGCTTTGGTTCCGTAGCAGATGAACTGAACGCGCTGCGGCATGGTTGCGGCGTCTTTGACCTGGGCTGGCGCGGGAAGCTGGTGGTGAGCGGCGAAGACCGCGTGCGCTGGCTGAACGGAATGGTCAGCAACAACACGCGCGACCTGCGGCAGGATTTTGGCAACTACAGCTTTGTGCTGAATGCGCAGGGACATATTCAGGGCGATCTGCTGGCCTTCCAGCGCGGCGATTTTTACATGCTTGAAAGCGAGCTGGGCCAGATTGCGACCATCCGCGAATTCCTCGAGCGCTTCATCATCATGGATGATGTGGAGATCGGCGAAATCAGCAGCAAGCTTACGTCCATCGGCGTGGCCGGGCCGCGCGCGGTGGAGGTGCTGAGCAGCGCGGGGCTGATGCCAGGGACGGCCAAGCCCGGTGAACTGCTGGACGGAAGCTGGAAAGGAATCGGATTCTCGCTGGTGCGCGATCCTATTGAGGTGAGGAACTGGTACGAGCTGTGGCTGGCTCCGGAGAACGTTGAGGCGTTCTGGAATGCTCTGGTGGCGGCCGGTGCGACTCCGGTGGGCGCCGAGGCCTTGGAGTGGCAGCGAATTCTGCTCGGGCTGCTGAGGGTGGGCATGGATACAGGCGTTCGCGAGCTGCCGCAGGAGACAGGACAGGATTATGCGCTGCATCATAACAAGGGCTGCTACATTGGGCAGGAGATTGTAGAGCGCATACGGGCGCGGGGACAGGTGCACCGTCGGCTCACCGGATTCATTCTGGACGGCAAGGCTCCGGAGCGCGGCAGTAAGATCATGGCTGGAGAAAAAGAGATCGGCGAAATCACAAGCAGCGCGGAAGTAGTGGTGGGCGGAATGGCGCGGACGGTGGCACTGGGTTATGCAAAGCATCCGCCGCAAAGGATGACGAAAGCCTGAGGGTAGGCGGCAGCGCAGCCCGGATCGCGGCATTGCCTTTTCAATTCTAACGGTCTGCTGAAAGCGGCTAAAATTGCGGCATCAGGGTTCAGAATTCATTTCTGCTGTAGTGGGAAGAGTGCAATGGAAAAAGAGAAGAAGCCAGAGTTTGTAGTGACCGATCGCCGCAAGTTCAACGGTGGATGGAGAGCCCAGGCCGGACGCTGAGGTAGAGCCGAAGTCAGAGCCCGCCGCAGCCGCAGAAACAAGCCGGGGGGTGGCTCCTGCAGCAGAGCCGGTGAAATCGAAGACTGAAGCGGCTGCGAAGGAACCGGCTGCACCAGAAAAGGCTGCTGCGGCAGAGAAGAAGCCGCCGTTGGTTACTGAGCCGCCTTCACAGACCGGGTACAACGGCGAGGCCGAACGCACCGCCTTCGGCGGGCAGAAGATGGAATTCGTTCATCTGCTGGATCTGCTGGTGCAGTCGGCAATGATGTACGCCGGGGCAATGGAGACCGGGACCGAACGGCGCGTGGACATTGTGGGACTGCGTCAGATGATCGATTTGATCGCGATACTGGAAGAGAAGACCAAGGGCAACCTGACGGAACAGGAGCAGGCGATCCTGACCAACACTCTGTTTCAGCTTCGGATGACGTACATGGAAATCGTGAACATGATCGATCGCCAGGCGATGCAGAAGGCTCCCGGCTCACCTGGAGCTGGGCGCAAGTGAAGCAAGGCACGATGACAGTGCTGGGCAGCGGTACCTCGATGGGCGTGCCCACGATTGGATGCGACTGCGCCGTCTGCCACTCCCGCGATCCTCGGGACCGCCGCACCCGGCCCTCGGTGATGGTCGAATGGGAAGGACACCGCATTGTCATCGACAGCGGGCCGGACTTTCGCGAGCAGGCGATACGGGAGGGCATTAACCGCCTGGACGCGGTGCTGTACACGCACGGCCACGCCGACCACATCTTAGGACTCGACGATTTACGCCCGCTGACCTATCCCCGTGTGACCGGCGGCGGGCGGCTTCCGCTCTATGCGAAGCCCGGAGACAGCGCGAATCCTGCAGTCCGTGTTCAAGTACGTCTTCGACGAAGATTACAAATATGGCGGCATTGCCAAGGTGGAGTTGCGCGAGATCACCGAGCCATTCGAGTTGCTGGGCATGCCGGTGATTCCGGTGCCGGTGATGCACGGCGACGCCGAGATCTTCGGCTACCGGGTTGGCCGCTTCGCATACCTGACGGACTTCAGCTCCGTTCCCGACAGTTCGATTGCATTGCTGCAAGGCGTGGAGCTGGTGTTCCTGGATGCGTTGCGGCATGAGCCGCATCCCACCCACTCGACGGTGGAAAATTCGTTGAAGGTCGCAGCTCGCATCGGCGCAGCCCAGACACTACTTCACTCACATCAGCCACGACCTGGCGCACGAGGCAACAAACCAGACACTTCCTCCGGGAGTGCGGCTGGCCTACGACGGATTGCGCGTCGAGATAGACCTGGAGAGCTGAGCGTGCAGGTATTCGAATCACTGGAGGAGATGCCGAGGAACTTTGGGCCGGCCGTGGTCAGCGTGGGCAACTACGATGGCATACACTGCGCGCACCAGAGGCTGATTCAGTCGATATGCGCGCGCGCAAAAGAGCTGCATGCGCGCGCCGTACTCGTGACATTCGATCCTCATCCCGAGCGAATTCTGCACCCACACGGCGGGCCTCCGCTGATTACCCCGATGGCGCGCAAGTTGGAGCTGTTGAGCCGAGACGGAGCTGGACGCAGTGGTTGTGGTTCCCTTTCACCCGCGACCTGTCGCTGATGCCGGCGTTTGAATTCGCGGAAGAGATTCTGTTCAACAAATTGCACGCGATTGAAGTCCACGAGGGATTTAATTTCCACTTTGGACACAAGGCGGAAGGCGACTTGGAGAGGCTGCGCGAGTTCGGGCACAAGCTCGGCTTCACGGTGGTGGCGCATACGCCGATGCGCTGGGGCGAGCTGGTGATCTCAAGCAGCAACGTGCGCGCGGTGGTGCTTGGCGGCGAGGTTGACGTGGCCCGCCACCTGCTCGGACGTGTGTTCAGCATCGATTCCTCACCGGGGCGCGGGCGCGGATACGGCGCGAAATATACGGTGCCAACCGTGAACCTGGCACGCTACGACGAGCTCACTCCGGCTTTTGGCGTATACGTGTCGGAGATGCGCATCAACGGCGAAGACTTTCAGTCGGTCACAAACGTCGGCAACCGTCCGACCTTTGGCGACGACTCGTTTGCCATCGAAAGCTACATCCTGAATTTTCATCCGATCAATCTAACGAGCGAAACGCCGATCCGGCTGAGTTTTCTGCATCGGCTGCGGGCGGAGAAGAAGTTTCCGAGCGTGGAGGCGTTGAAAGAACAGATTGGCAGGGACGTGGCGCGGGCGCAGAGATATTTCCGGCTGCGCGAGGCGCTGCGAAACAGCAAGGCTGTGTGATCTTCAGTTTTACGAATAAGTTCCCACGCTGGGCTCATCAAGCCGGAAACCTGCTGGGCTGGTTGAAAAGCTTGAGACTGCATGGTGATTTGGACCTCGCAGGGATTCCTCGCATTGCTCGGAATGACACCTAAAAATAGCTGTTGCGACCATCGATTCCTGATCGAAATGCCTCCGGAGCCACACGGAAGATTTGGGCTGCGCAGAGATTCCTCGCGCTGCTCGGAATGACACCTAAAAACAACAGAATCGCTGAGGTCGATGTCCGGAGCGACTCTAACGCCGGTTGTCGGTTTGCGGCTCGGGATGAATGAGTACGCGAAACAGTTGCGGCGCCTCCAGCTTGAACCGAATCTCCAGCGCGGTCTGTACGTCATGCACGCGCGAGAGCAGAAGATTGTCCTGCATGGTGACGTGGCAGGAGAGAAACAGGTGATCGCGTACTCGTTTGAAGATGATTTCGTGAACGTCCACCACATCGGGAAAGGTAGCGCCGATGGCCTTGAGTTTCTCCTCCAGCTCGCGATCTTCGAGGATGGCGTCGCCGCTTTCGATGGTGGCCGGCTCGCTTTCAATGTGGGTGAGGATCGAGGTGATCTCGGGGACGTGGGCGCGGATGTCCGCCTCAAGGGCGGTAACGCGGTCGTGAGCGGCGATCAGCGTCATCGTCTCGTCGAGCTCGACGTGCAAGTTCGACGTGAATATCGCCGTCGAGATCCTGCACGCTGATGTCATGCACCATGAGATTATTTCGCAGCGCAGCGGCGCGGATGCGGTCGAAGGTGCTCTCGGTATTGAGCTCGCGGGGAACGGCGTTGACCAGCACGTCAGCGTCTCCGAGCAGATGATCAATGCGCTGGCGGACTTCGGAGACAACGGCATCGGAGGCCTGGAAGGTCAGATTGCGCGCCAGGCCCACGGCCACGTCGGCAAAGTAGCGGCTGCCCGCCTTGCGAATGCGAACCCGCTCGACTCCGAGGACGCCGGGGACGCTGCCGACCTGCGCGATGATTTCATTGCGCACACCGGCGGGGCGCGGCATCGAGCAAAGCGTCGAGGGTTTCACGCGCCAGTCGCCAACTGACCGAGACCACAATCGCCAGCCACACAGAGGGCCGAGATGGGATCGGCCTTAGCGAGCCACGGCACATGGTAGTGGCGTCCGGCCCAGACAAAACCGAGGCCGGCGATGACCACGGCACTGGACCAGATGTCGGTGGCAAAGTGCAGCGCGTCTGCCTGCAATGCCTGGCTGGAATATTTCTCGGCAACCCGCTTAAGCGCGCGCGAACGCCAGGCATCGAGCGCAATGGAGACGCTCATGACGACCACGGCCAGATGCTGGGCTCGATCTCCACGTTGTGAAAGAACAGGCGATGAATGGCCTCCCAGACGATCCAGACGCAGGTGATGAGAAGCAGCCCGGTCTCAATGAAGGCGGAGAAGTTTTCAATCTTGCCATGCCCATACTGATGATCGGCGTCGGCGGGCTTGTCACTGACGCGCACTGAGAACAGGGTCACGATGGCGGCGACAAGATCGAGCGAGGAGTGCAGCGCCTCGGACAGAATGCCGAGGCTGCCGCTCAGGATGCCGACTACGAACTTGAAGACGGTGATGACGATGGCAACAAGAACACTATTGCGCGCCACGCGCTGCTTCTCGGCGCTCATCAGCTCGGGGTTGATCGTCATGCCGACCATACAAGGAGCTTACCGTGAGCGAACACCGATGCCAAGGCGGGAATGAGAAAGGATGCGGCGCTAAGCAATGGTCTAAGAGCAGCGTGGGGCTCGGGTCGTGAGTTCTGCTACTTCCTGCCCCAGTACACACCGGCAACGCCGAAGGTATAGGGAGTGTAATTGACCTCGCGAAAGCCAGCGGCTTTCATGCGCGAGAGCATCTCCGGCGGCTGCGGAAAACGCGCCACGCTGGCCGGCAGATAAGCGTAGGGGCCTCTGGTGCCAGAAAGCGCCGAGCCGATAGCGGGCAGAACTCGGCGGAAATAAAAGCGGTACAACTTGCCGAGCAGGCCCTTGGGCTCGCCGAAATCAAGAATCGCGACTTCGCCATCCGGCGGCAAGGACGCGGTGAATTTCACGCGAGGCCCGCGTCGTAGTTGGCAAGATTGCGAAAGCCAAAAGCCGCGGTTACCAGGTTGAAGCGGGCATCGGCAAAGGGCATCTGCAGCGCGTCGGCCTCGACCCACTGCAAGGGGAGTCCGGCGCTCTTCTGGGTGGCGCGGCAGAGCATGGGGTGCGCGAAATCAGCGCCCACAATGGAGGCACCGCCGACCCCGGCCTGGCGATAGAGCGCGAAGGTCATGTCGCCGGTTCCGCAGCAGAGGTCGAGCACGACGGCATCGGCACGGCGGAGGATGTGCCGGAAGCGGCGGGCGGTACGCCACCACCAATAGCGATCGACGCTGAGAGAAAGCACGTGGTTGAGCAGGTCATAGCGCGGCGCGATGCTGGAGAACATCTGGCGCACGGCATTGGCGGCGGCTTTCTGATCCTGGGCGGGCTCAACACGGGCACCCACGGTGGTGGGAGCGCTGGAAACTAGCCGGCACCGGTTTCACTTCATCCATCGTTTTCATTCCGTCCTGAAAATTGTCGTCTGGCTTAGGCCTGCGACAGATTCCGCAGCTCCTCTACCACCTGAAGCACGGCGCGTTCGGGGACATCGGTCACGATATCCACCTGGCCGACATCATGGGGAAGGATGAAATGCACCAGGCCGTCTAGGGTTTTCTTGTCATTGGCAAGGCGGCGGAAGATCGCCTTCGGGCGCACATCCACATTGGGCAGCGGCGCATAGGCCAGCACCAGGCTGATGATGCGCTGCGCCGTCTCCGGTGAGGTCTTGTGCATACTTACGGCGATCATCGCGGCAGCCACCATGCCCCATGCTACGGCTTCGCCGTGGAGAAAAACCTTGTAGCTGGTTTCGGCTTCGAGAGCATGGCCGATGGTGTGTCCGAAGTTAAGAATCCTGCGCAGGCCGTGCTCTTCTTCGTCCTGCCCGACAACGTCGGCCTTGACGCGCACCGACTCGGCAATCAGCCACTCCAGCGAGCTTGGGTCCTTGGCCAGAACCGGTTCGCGATTCTGCTCCATGAACTCAAAGATGCGCGGGTTGCGGATGACGCCGGCCTTGAGCGACTCGTAGAGGCCGGAGCGATATTCGCGATCAGGCAGCGTTGAGAGCACATGCGGGTCCACAAGGACAAGTTCGGGCTGCTTGAAACAGCCGACGAGGTTCTTGCCGGCTGTCAGGTTGACGCCCGTCTTGCCGCCAACCGAAGAGTCCACCTGAGCGAGATACGTGGTGGGGATCTGCACAAATCGAATTCCGCGCATGTAAATACTGGCAAGGAATCCGGTGACATCTCCCACGACTCCGCCGCCCAAGGCGATCAGCACGGTGTTGCGGTCGGCCTTGAGCTTGACCAGAGCGCTGGAGAGGCTCTCGACGGTGGACAGGGTTTTGCGCCGCTCGCCATCGAGCATTTCGATGACGTCCACTCTTGCAGCCGATCGGCGGCAAAGGAGTCCAGCAAGGGCTTGCCCCAATGCTTGCGAATGGGCGCCGAGGTGACCACAACGAAGTGCTTGGCTGTGGGCAGAGCCTCACGGATATGAGTGGCGGCAGAGCGCAGCAGTCCCTGCTCGATCAGTACCTCGTAGGACTTGGTCCGGGTTTGAATCTGTATGCGAATCAAGCTTACCATCTTACCAGCCGAGGCGCTTGTGGAACACTCCGACGGGGTCAACGGTGATGGTTTGGAGGTGTTAGGATGTAATCTCGTCATGAACTCTTCCTATGATTTCATCGTTGTAGGGGCCGGCATCGCCGGATTACGCGCCGCAATCGAGCTGAACCAGCACGGCTCCGTGCTCTGCCTGGCGAAACGCGAACTCACCGAATCCAATACACAATATGCGCAGGGCGGCATCGCGGTTGCACTGGGACCGGATGACTCGCCGGAACTGCATCTGAAAGACACGCTTGCAGCCGGGGCGGGATTGGTGGACGAAGACGCAGCACGTGTCCTGGTGACGGAGGGACCGGCTCGCGTGCTGGAACTGCTGGACTGGGGCGTGCGCTTTGACCGCGACGCCCAGGGGCAACTTGCATTTACGCGCGAAGCGCGCGCACTCGCGCAACCGCGTGCTGCACGCCGACGGCGACTCCACCGGACGCGAGATTCGGCGCGCACTTTTTCAGCACGCCAAGCAACTCAGCAATATTGATTTTTGCGAGTTTGGATTCACTCGCGACCTGCTGCTGCAGGATGGACGCGTCGTGGGAGTCGAGATTCTGCATGAGGACGGAGCACACAGAAGCGGTGACCGCGCGCGCTGTGCTGCTGGCAACCGGCGGCGCGGGAATGCTCTTCGCCAACACTACAAATCCCGAAGTGGCCACTGCAGACGGCGCGGCGATGGCCTGGCGCGCTGGGGCCGAGTTGAGCGACATGGAGTTCCTGCAATTCCATCCCACCGCGCTCTATGTCCCGGGCGCTCCGCGATTCCTGCTCTCCGAGGCCTTGCGCGGCGAAGGGGCCTACCTGCGCAATAGCGACGGGCAAGCGCTTTATGATCTGCCTATCACGAATTGGCCGAGCTGGCGCCCAGAGATGTGGTGGCGCGAGCCATTCATCGCGAGTTGGAGATGAGCAAAGCCGCCGAGCCGGTGGTTTATCTCGACGTAACCCATTTGGACGGAGAGAAGCTAAAGGCTCGCTTCCCGATGATCTACGAGACCTGCCGGAAATATGGTCTGGACATCACGCAGAACTTGATTCCGATTCGTCCGGCGGCACACTATGCGATGGGCGGGGTGCGCACCGGCCTGGATGCGCGAGCTTCGCTGCCGGGCCTGTATGCTGCAGGCGAAGCGGCATGCACAGGGGTTCATGGAGGCAATCGGCTGGCGAGCAATTCCCTGCTGGAAGGACTGGTGTTTGGCGCACGCGCAGGCGCGCGCCATGGCCGAGGAAGGCGCGCCGGCGAGGCGAGATAGAGCCAGGCCGCCCGCGATGGCAGCCGCAGGCAAAGGCGAAGGCGATGTTGAGGCACTGCGGCTTGAGACGCAGCAATTGATGTGGAGCAACGTGGGGATCGTACGCGACGCCGGGAGGCTCTCGCAGGCGGTGGACAGGCTGAAGACAATTCTCGCGGAGCTGCCGCCTCCGGAGAGCCGCCGGCGGGCCGAGGCACGCAACATTGCAGAGAGCGGATTGGCAATTGCGCGTTCGGCGCTGGCGCGAACCGAGAGCCGCGGAGGCCATTATCGCAGCGACTTTCCGGCCAAAGACGATGCGAATTTCCGCAAACACTCGGTCCTTGCCGGCGATCATGTGCGCTTTGAATGAAGCGGGCACGAGTGAACTGCAGTTTTGCACCGTCAACGCAGAGGCGCTCTTGGCGAATCCGCAACTGGCTGCTATGATGGCGAAGTGCGGTAACGTACACCACCCAGGTATGTGGGGCTATAGCTCAGCTGGGAGAGCGCATCGTTCGCAATGATGAGGTCGTCGGTTCGATCCCGACTAGCTCCACCAAAATGTTTCGCGGTTTGCAGTTCACTTGCGATTCCATGAAATCCAAAGCTGACCCTCCTCTGTCACGACAGGATTCTTCCGATACGTCGATTTTGCTTTTCTCGTTTGTCACTGCTTTAGCCGTCTTCTTAGCGGCTATCTTGCTGCAGTGGCTCGTTTACATCGACTGGTTGCATAGCAACGCACCGCTTCGCCTTACCGGAAGCGTGCTGGCAGGCGCTCTAACATTCGGTTTTGTTGTACGCTCGCGCTCCGCCGCACGTGAGCAAAGGGTGGAAATGCTCCGGCGTTTCGAAACAATTGCGGAGATGAATGACCGAATTCGCAACGCCTTGCAAGTCATCGAATGCGTCACATACGCCGCCAACCCTCTGGCAACCGAGCCAGTTCGGGATGCAGTGAACATCATCGAAGCTGTTCTGCACGAAGCTCATGGTGACACATCCCGCTTTGCCGGACGCACCAGTTGCGGGCGCGACGACTCGGGCGTCCTAACGAGAGCGGAGTCGGCGAAGCAGCCTGTTGCACTCGGAAGCCCGAAAAAATAAGGCGGTAATCCCTAACCCCGAATCTGACTGCCTGGCTAGCCCGTGAAACCGAACAGGGTGTAACGGGAGGAAACGGCTGGAGGACATGGCGCGAGTCGATGATCACAGGAGTCAGGGATTGAATACTCTAAACTCGTTGTGTTTCTCCCATCGCTGGTGCTAAGGCCGTTGCCGTTGTTGTAACCGCAATACACTGCGTTATCTCGCACCGTACAGGACCATGGTACGGGGTTCATTCCGTCCCTCGGCTCGGGGTGACCACAGGCCTCACAGTCGCAGGTTAGCAAGACGCTGCCATCGGCGTTTGGCGTTCGCTGGCAATTTTTGGGAACGTCCACGTGTGGGTTATCGGCGGCTGGCGCTGGAACGATCCCCCGATTCGCTTCCGTCTTCGGAGCCTGTCGTGTTGCACATCCCAGTGCAACCCACATCAAACCGACGGAGCTGAAGCACAACACGACGCGCAGCAGCCTTTTCACAATCCGTACCTCCCCGATCATAAAACCATCAAGATAGCCGTGGAGTTAAGACGGTCGTCCGCTGCTCATCTTCCGGTCTGTCAAGCCTTGAGCACCTCTGGCTTCTTGGCTTATGGGACAGTTCGATTAGCTTTTCGATTGGAAGGTTGACAAGAAAACCAGCATCTGTGGGCGGATTCGCAATCAGTGAATAAGGTGAAAAAGCAGCAGAAATGAGTTTGTCCCTCGGATCGGGAGCCCGCAGCAGTGCATACGGGGTGCTCTATCGAGCGCAAAAAGAGCTACCCCACTCCGGGATCGCAGCCGGAGTGGGGTAGCTCGCTTGTTCGCGTTCTTTCGCGTTCTGATGTTGCAGACTATTCTTCGCTGCCCTTGAGTTTGCTGATGACAGCGAAGTCTTCGAGCGTGGTGATGTCGCCTTTGACTTCGCCGCTGGTGGCAAGTTCGCGGAGCAGGCGGCGCATAATCTTGCCGGAGCGGGTTTTTGGTAGTTGCTCGGTGAAGCGGATGTCATCGGGTCTGGCCATGGAACCGATCTCCTTGGCTACCCAGGCCCGCAGCTCGTCCTTCAGAGCGGGGGTTGCGGCAACTCCGCCTTCCAAGGTTACAAAGGCCGATACCGCCTGCCCCTTAATATCGTCGGGCCGACCAACCACGGCAGCTTCGGCGACCTTGGGGTGTGCCACGAGCGCAGACTCGATCTCCATTGTAGAGAGCCGGTGACCACTGACGTTAAGCACGTCATCGACGCGGCCCATGACCCATATGTATCCATCCTTGTCGATGCGCGCGCCGTCGCCGGTGAAGTACACGCCGGGAATATCCGACCAGTACTGCTTGACGTAACGCTGCGGGTCGCCGTAGATGGTGCGCGCCATCGCCGGCCAGGGCTTTTTAATTACGAGATAGCCGCCCGAGCCGAGCGGAACCTTTTCACCGCCGCGATCGACAACCTCGGCGATGATCCCTGGAAATGGAAGCGTGGCGGAGCCTGGTTTCGTAGCAATGGCGCCGGGCAGCGGAGAGATCATGATGCATCCGGTCTCGGTCTGCCACCAGGTATCGACGATGGGACAGCGCTCTTTACCGATGACTTCGCGATACCACATCCAGGCTTCCGGATTGATCGGCTCGCCGACCGAGCCAAGCACGCGCAGGCTGCTGAGGTCGTGACGGTTGGGATATTGATCGCCCCACTTGATGAAAGAACGGATGGCAGTTGGTGCCGTGTAGAAGACGCTGACCTTGTACTTCTCAACCAGCGCCCAGAAGCGGTCGAAGTCAGGATGATTCGGCGCGCCCTCGTACATCAGCGTCGTCGCACCGTTCTGCAGAGGGCCGTAGACGATGTAGCTATGCCCGGTAACCCAGCCGATATCAGCCGTGCACCAGTAGATGTCTTCTTCCTTGAGATCGAAGATCCACTTGGTGGTGATGTAGGTTGCCACGGAGTACCCGCCGGTGGTGTGGACAATGCCCTTGGGCTTTCCGGTGGAGCCGGAGGTGTAGAGAATATAGAGCGGGTCCTCGCTATCCAGCGCTTCGGCAGGACATGTTGGCGCGGCTTGGGCGACGAGTTCGTGCCACCAGTGATCGCGGCCCGGTTGCATCTTCACCTCTGCTCCGGTGCGCTGAAAGACCACCACGTTTTGGACCGATGGACAGTTGGCGAGCGCTTCGTCCACCGTGTTCTTGAGAGGAAATTGCGCACCACGTCTCCAGGAGCCATCCTGAGTGATAACGGCTGTGGACTGCTGATCGTTGACGCGATCCACGATGGCATTGGCGGAGAAGCCGCCAAAGATGACCGAATGTATGGCGCCGATGCGAGCGCAGGCCAGCATGGCAATCGCAAGCTCAGGAACCATGCCCATGTAAATCGCGACACGGTCTCCCTTGGCTATACCGAGTTGCTTGAGGGCATTGGCGAAGCGTTCGACTTCGGCGAGAAGCTGGGCGTAGGTGAGAGTGCGGGTATCACCCGGCTCCCCTTCCCAGAGGATCGCGATTTTGTCGCGGCGCGATGAGGCGGCGTGACGATCCAGGCAGTTATAGGAAAGATTGATCTTGCCGCCGCTAAACCACTTGGCCCAAGGCGCATCCCACTCGAGAACCTTGGTCCAGGGTTCGAACCAGTGCAACTCCCCGGCAATTCTTCCCCAGAAGGCTTCCGGGTTCTCGTCCGCCTCGGCGTATATGCGCTTGTACTCATCCAGGCTCTTGATGTGCGCTTTGGCGCTGAACTCCGCCGGAGGAGGAAAAATGCGGTTCTCTTGCAATAGAGAGTCTATGTTGACGCCATGCGCTAAAGGTTGGTTCGCCATGCGTGCTGCTTCCTCCGTAAACGGCAAGGCTTGCCGGAAAATCTGTAGTTCTTAGTGTCGCGAACAATGCGGCGCGGCTACTGCCCGATCCTACAATTCTCTTGTTTCCTTTGCTTGGATGGAGAGCGCGCACTCCGTTGATAATCCTTAGATGCTGGCTGCCTGAATGCGATTCATAGGTGAGTACGGGGGAAATCACGTATGAAACTTCGTCGAACTATCCCCAAAAAGCACACCGAAATGGCGGCCTTCATGAAGCCCTTTTTGTTTCGGTTCAACACAGGGACGGACAGATATAACTTCGAAGCCTTCCGGACGGAGGGAGATGAAACTCCCTCCGCCCGGCATGGGTTTAGTGGCCGGCAACCGCTTTCTCCGCACCGAGTCCGGTGGTGGCCCGGACTTCGAGTTCTTCGAAGCGCTGGATGGCATTGGGATCCTGCTTACCGAAGAGGGTTCCCAGGATTGCTCCGAGGAAACCGATCGGAACGCTGACAATACCGGGATTTTCCAGCGGGAAGATCGGCGCATGCTGGATGGCATGGCGCACGACCACCGTTGGCCCATCGATTCCCATAATGCTGGGTCCGATCAGAATCAAAATGATCGAGCCCACAAGTCCGAAAATCAGACCCCAAACCGCGCCCGCAGTGTTGAAGCGCTTCCAGTAGATGGAGAACAGAATTACCGGAACGTTGGCCGAGGCCGCGACTGCAAATGCCAGCGCAACCAGGAAGGCCACGTTGGCCGTCGGGCCGAGGATAATCGCGATCGTAATTGAGATAGCTCCGGTAGCAAAGGCGGCGATACGGGCGACCATACGCTCCTCACCGGGGCTGCGCTCGACACCGTGGTGAATGACATTCGTCCACACATCGTGGGCAAACGACGTTGAAGCGGTGATGGTCAGTCCGGCGACAACCGCGAGAATTGTGGCAAAGGCGATGGCGGAGATGAAGGCGAAGAAGACATCTCCGGCCATTACCTTGGCCAACAAAGGCGCGCTCATGTTCGTGCCACCATTCTTGCTGATGAAGTCGCGGCCCATAATGGTTGCGGCGCCGAAGCCGAGGAAGGTGGTCATGATGTAGAAGCTGCCGATGATAAACATCGCCCAGACCACGGAATGACGCGCCGTCTTGGCATCCGGCACAGTGTAGAAGCGAACCAGGATATGGGGCAGTCCGGCGGTGCCGAAGATAAGCGCCACGCCAAGGGAGATCAGTTCCATCGGGCCATAAGGAAGTTTGAAACGCAGGCCCGGGGTAAAGAAGTCCTTAACGACTGTTTTGCCATCCGGAGAGTGATAAGTGACTTGACCGATGGCCTGGAAGAATTCCCAGAAGCTGAAGTGGAAGTGAGCCATTACCAGGACGCTGAGCAGAGTGGCTCCGCACATCAGGAGAATGGCCTTGATGATCTGCACCCAGGTGGTGGCCAACATGCCGCCAAAGACGACATAGATGATCATCAGGATACCAACGCCGATAACAGCGTGCCCGT
The DNA here is from genome assembly GCA_963787715.1 of uncultured Acidobacteriota bacterium. GTDB lineage: Bacteria > Acidobacteriota > Terriglobia > Terriglobales > Acidobacteriaceae > TOLSYN. The sequence continues at coordinate 1,206,317 of CAWBEC010000002.1, forward strand.
AGCTGATGTGGCTGCCCTTGAGCAGGAGGGCGACCAACGATCCGGCGCCGACCATCTGAGCGATCATGTAAAAGATGCTGATGACAAGTGTGCTGGTCGCAGCCGCTGCGCGCACCGGGCGTGGATTCATGCGGTAGGCCAGCATGTCCGCCATGGTGTACTTTCCGGAGTTGCGCAAGGGTTCGGCGACGATGAGCAGTACGGTAAGATAGGCGACGAGCCAGCCCACCGAGAAGAGGAAGCCGTCATACCCATAGAAGGCAATGAGGCCGGTAATACCAAGGAATGAAGCCGCGCTCATGTAGTCACCCGAGATGGCGACTCCATTCTGCCAGGCAGTGATCGAACGATTGGCGGCAAAGTAACTGGTCGAAGACCCAGAACGTCCTGAAGCCCAGGCCGTAATAACGAGGGTGGCGGCGATAAAGGCCACAAACAAAACTAATGTCAGATCGAAATGCATCGGCTACAGTCCTCTCTTTCCGTCTTGTTTGTCGTCATAGCCCTCACGCTTGAGGGTTTCAAGGATGTTGGCGCCGAACTTATCGAACCGTTTTGCTGCGGCGACATAAGCAATCGCAACGCCCCAAGCCATAAAGAACTGCGACAGGGCAAAGAGATAAGCCAAGTTGAGCGGACCCCATACTTTGTGGGTCATGAGCCCCGGAGCGTAGCCGACCAGCACCGGAAGCGCGAAATAATAGACGACGAAGAAGATCGTCGCCGGGATTACGAACTCTTTCTTTGCCAGTATCAGCAAACGGAACTCTTCCATCTCTTCCACGCGGTCCCACTTTGTCTTTGTCCCGGTGTCAGCGCTCGTCTTGTGTATTGTTGCCATTACATCCCCTCCTGTATTTGGCGGAGCCAAATCTCTGCAAATGATGCCGTTAAGAAAACGATCCATGTTTGAACAGAAACGGCTGACAATACTTATTAGACTTATTAGCGAAACTTATTAACGAAAGACAGATGCCCCGAAAAGCTACTTCCTACCCCATCCACCCTAAACAGGAAAACCGACATCTAATCTCAACAGGCTTGCCCGGTGGCAGGGACTGACAGGCCAGGGGTGAAGTGCGCGCAACTATATAATGGATCGCTATTTCCTGCAACTGAGGAAAAGAAAAAGTGAGCGGAGGCAAAAACCGGGCCGCCAACACCTGTTTTTAGGCGTGGCGAAGCGAAGCCACCGCGCTCCATGGTCTTTAAAACGTGGAAGAAGCTAGGAAAATGGGCGGTATGAGGTACGAGATTACGGCTGATGTAAGCATCACGCCGGGATTCAGAGCTGCGAAATCTGCCAGGAAGCTCCCGCTGCACAGAAGAACAAGAGTCTGTAATAGCCGTCACAGGTAAAATGTGATATAAGTCACTTTCGGGGTCGAACAGAGACGCCGCGCCTTGCCAGAGTTCGAAGCATCCTCATTCTAGTGACTTGAGGGAGAGTGAATTGGGATCACCATACGGTTTGGAATTGGTTGAGAACTGCCTGATATGTAAGCTGCGCAATGACAGCTTCTTCTGCGGTCTCCCCAAGGCCTCGCTGGAAGCCTTTGAGAAAATAAAGTTCACCGCCGCTTATCCGGCGGGGGCGGTGCTGTTTGTAGAGGGGCAGTCCCCGCGCGGAATTTATATGTTGTGCAAGGGGCGGGTAAAGCTCTCTACGACATCCAGCGACGGAAAGATCCTGATCTTGAAGATCGTGCAGCCAGGCGAGGTGCTTGGCCTTCATGCCACGGTTTCCAACACTCCCTATGAGATTACCGCCGAGTCAGGTCAGCCCTGCCAATTGAATTTCATCAAGCGCGAGGATTTTCTTCGTTTCCTGCAACAGCACGGCGAAGCCTGCCTGAAGGCTGCACAGCACCTGAGCCGGGACTGCCAGTCGGCTTATCAGCAGATCCGTTCCTTGGGACTGTCGCACTCGGCGCCGGAGCGGTTGGCACGCCTGCTGCTTGAATGGTCGCACGGCGAGGGAGCCGACGAGGCCGGAATGCGCATCAAGGTCGCTCTTACCCACGAGGAGATCGCACAGATCATCGGAACCTCGAGGGAGACGGTTACGCGCACCCTTGCGGATTTCCGCAAGAAGCAGATTGCCGTACTGAAGGGATCGACGCTGATGATCCGGAACAAGCCCGCGCTGGAGAGATTAGTCGGGGCATAGTTTCGAACGTTGCGAAAGCTCACGGAATCAGGAAAGCTCGCTGGAAACGGCGAGCTTTCCTATTTCGGGCATATTTTAGGTGTAAAGATTTTTCGCAATCGCATTCAGGGAGCGGCTGCTGATTTATTCAACACTGTCGCGACCTTTCGCAATTTACTGTTGCGCAAAGCAGCAGCTTTAACCAGAAGGAGCCCTCCCAGCGCACGTGACGATGTGACGCATGTCACGGCGACGAAGCAGTGATCGGTACATTGTCTTGCGTGTCGCAGAGCCGATGCGGTGATGCGATGCAAGATTCAGCTTCCATGGCCACAATTGGATCGTGGAAGCCTGTCCGGAGCCTCAGACTCCGGCGAGTAGACTTCAGGGCGAGGCGCAATGCATCTCTGCCCTGAAATGTCAGGCAGCCAGGAAGAGCAAACGCCGGAGAATATCCCGGCGGGCACGGCAGTGCGATGTGGGAGAATCCGGCGTTTGAAGGCCGGAGCCACCGCACGCTCGTCCACAGCGGCGCGAACCGCTGGCCTGCGTGAGGTAACCGGAGAGAAGTTCAAGGTTACCGGCTCCGCCCGTCCCAAGCCCGTAATCCCCCACCAGGTGAACACAATCCGACTGACATGGACATGCCAGCCGTTAAGCGGTGCGGAGATCCTATGAGCAAGGCGATTCTTTACGATGCAACTCTATGCATCGGCTGCAAGCAGTGCGAAGGTGCATGTGCCCAGCAGAACAACCTCCCCTACGATGACAAAGTTGCGGCGGAGTCGGTTCAGTCGGAGCACAAGTTCACGGTAGTCCTTAACCAAAACGACAAATACATGCGCCGTCTGTGCCAGCACTGCGAGCACCCGGCCTGCGCCTCGGTTTGCCCGGTTGGTGCCTTCCATAAGACAGCGGCCGGTCCGGTGGTTTATGACGTCTGGAAGTGCCTCGGCTGCCGGTATTGCATGATGGCCTGCGCGTTCTCGGTGCCCAAGTACGAATGGGGGACGCTGAATCCACGTGTGCGGAAGTGCATCATGTGTCCCGACCGCGTCGACGAAGGCAAGCAAACGGCCTGCGCCGAGATTTGTCCGGTCGGCGCCACTAAGTTTGGCGATCGCGATGCGTTAGTTGCCGAGGCGCAGGACCGGCTTCGCCAAAATCCCTCGAATTATGTTCCTCATATCTATGGCCTGACGGAAGTGGGCGGAACTTCGGTCCTGTTGCTCTCCTCAGTGCCTTTCCAGCAGTTCGGCTTGCCGAAGACCGAGCGTGTCGGCGATACTCCGCTGCCTGAGTACACCGGCCGGGTGATGGAGCTGATGCCTGATTTTATTCCTCTCTGGGCGCTGGTCCTGGGCGGTGTGTACTGGGTCTCCAACCGCCGCAAAGAAGTCGCTGAAGTCGAAGCCGAAGAGAGAGCCATGCGAGGTGCGAAATGACGATTATGAACATAAAGGTGACGTTCTGGAGAGTGGTGTTTGTTGTGATCATGCTGCTCGGCATCTACTCCACCTACGTCCGCTATCTGCAGGGCCTCGGCGCCGTCTCCAACATGACCGACCAGTTCCCCTGGGGGCTTTGGATCGGCTTTGACTGCCTCTGCGGCATCATGCTGGCCGCCGGCGCGTTCTGCATGACCGGCGCGGTTTACATCTTCCACGTCGAGCGCCTGCACTCCATCGTTCGCCCCGCCATTCTTACAGCCTTTCTGGGATATGTTCTGTTTATCGTAGGCCTGCTCTTTGACCTTGGCCGTCCCTGGTACATCTGGCACATGATGGTCTACCAGAACTTCCACTCGGTCATGCTCGAGGTGGGCCTGTGCGTAATGACCTACACCACGGTCCTCTTCCTCGAATTTTTGCCGAACGTGCTGGAGCGCTTCCATCTGCAGGCTGCCGATCCGCTGGGTCAAGAAAATCTATCCCGTGCTGGTGGTGTTGGGCATTCTGCTCTCCACGCTTCACCAGAGCTCGCTCGGCTCTCTCTTCCTGATCTTCCCGGAGAAGATGCATCCGTTCTGGTACACGCCAGCACAGCCGTCCTTCTTCTTCATCTCAGCCATTATCTGCGGACTGGCGATGACGATCTTTGAATCCACAATCAGCGCACGCGCCTTCGGACGCGGTCTGGAACGCTCCGTCATCACCGAGCTTTCGGCGCGCTCTACGTGGCTCTGTGGGTAATGGCGCTGCTGCGGCTGCAAGATTACGTCCATCGCCACGTATTCATGGACATCTTCAAGCCCAGCTACGAGGCCTATTTCCTGTGGGTCGAGCTGACCCTTGCCTTTGTGATTCCGCTGACGATGCTGAGCTTTAAGAAGGTCCGCGTCAACCCTGACCTGTCTTACCTTGCTGCCCTGAGCGCCATTCTGGGCTTCGTGACCAACCGCCTGAACGTGGCCATGACCAGCATGGAAACCTGGGTTGGACATCACTATCTACCGAAGTGGACCGAGGTCAGCATCTCGCTGATGATCTGCGCAATGGGCTTCTTCGTCTTCACGATGTGCGTGAAGTATCTGCCGATCTTTGAGGATGGCACGGAGGTTCTCATAGCGCCCACACAGAAGAACTGGCAGAACAGTCAGTTCCGCAGCAGCAGCCAACGCTGGTGCACTAACCGATGGGCGGGGAGCGCCTGCCTAACCCGGCGGCGCTCCCAAGCTTTTTGGAGAATCCATGTTCCGGCAGCTAGAGTCGCGGGTGAAGCATGTCAGCACAAAGCTCCTGGTTTTACTCTTGGCTTGCCTGGCATTCGGCTCAGCCGTGCTGGGCTACATCAATATCCGGCTGCACCGGCACGACCTGGAACAGGTCTCGCTGGAGGAGGCGATTGGAATCAGCGACTTTGTCCGCGACTGCACCAACCGGTCGATGATGGCCAATGACCGGCAAGGTCTGCTACGAATCGATTCAGGGAATCGGCAATCACAGCGAGATCGAGCAGATCCGGATCATCAACCATGATGGGCACGTGGCGTTCTCCAGCGACACGCAGGAGGCCGGCGCCCTATTCGACGGAACAGCACGCAATGCATCGAGTGCCACTACGGAATCGGACAAGCCGCCGCTGACACAAGCACTTCCGAATCTATGAAGCGCACGATCAGGACGGCAAGCACCGCGTGCTTGGCGTGATCGCGCCCAATCGTGAACAAGCCGGAGTGCTCCAATGCCGCCTGCCACGCGCATCCGGCTTCACAGCGCATCCTTGGAGTTCTGGACACCGGCCTTTCTCTGAAGCGCGAGGATGCAAGCCTGGCTCAAAGCAGCCTGTTCATAATTGTGCTGCTGCTGATGCGGGGGCCTGCTGTCGCTCTCCTTGTATGGTTCGCAATCCAAACCGTACTGCACACTCCGCTGAAGCGGCTGCAGGAGGGAACCCAGCACCTGGCCGAGGGCGAACTGGGTTATCAGATTCCGGTGGAATCAGCCGACGAAATGGGAGCACTGGCGACCGCCTTCAACAGCATGAGCAGCCAGTTGCAGGCGGCACAGCGCGAGATCACCAGCTGGGCTCACACGCTGGAGCATCGCGTGGAGCAGAAGACCAGCGAATTGCAGAAGACCCAGCAGCAGATGCTGCAAGTGGAGCGCATGATTGCGATCGGCAAGATGTCGGCCGTGGTGGCGCATGAGATCAACAATCCGCTGGCCGGAATTCTGACCTATGCCAAGCTGCTGAAGAAGTGGATTCAGCGCGGCATTACAGGACGAGGAGCAGAAGAAGGAAGCAATCGAGTCGCTGGATCTGATTGCCGCCGAGAGCAAGCGGTGCGGCGAACTGCTGCATAACCTTTTGTCGTTCTCACGCACCTCGCCGATGAACCTGAGTCTCTCGGATTTGAACAGCGTGGTGGCGCGAACGATTCGCCTGGCCGAGCACAAGGCGGAGATGAGCGGAGTCCTGCTTCAGGTCGATCTGGACCGGAACCTGCCGCCGCTGCAATGCGATTCGGCACAGATCGAACAGGTCGCGCTGGCACTGGTGATCAACGCGATCGACGCCATGCCGCATGGAGGCAATCTCTGGGTTTCCACGCGCACGGTCGCCGGATGGCGAGCAGATCGAACTGCAGGTGCGGGATGACGGCGTCGGCATTCCGCCCGAGATTCTGCCGCACATCTTCGATCCCTTCACCACGACCAAGGAGGTGGGTAAGGGAGTCGGACTCGGGACTGGCGGTCTCCAAGGGAATTGTGGAACGCCACGGTGGACACATCGAGGTTGCCTCCGAGCTCGGCGTGGGGACCACATTCAAGGTTATTCTGCCGCTGCGTGCAGCGCATTCAGAAGGTCCTGCATGCTAAGGCTTCATCAAGCAATTAAGCGCGATGCGCGCGGGAGCAGGAACGTGAGCGAGATAAAGGGCCGTCTGCTGATTGTGGATGATGAATTAAGTGTGCGCGATTCGCTGAACAAATGGTTCCGCGAAGAGGGCTATGAGGTGGGAACCGCGGAGAACGCCAGCGAGGCATTGTTGCGGCTGGCCGAGCATCCATGGGACATCGCGCTGCTGGACATCAAAGATGCGCGGGACCGACGGCATCGAGTTGCAGCGCCGCATTCACGAACTCGATCCGAATCTGATTGTCATCATGATGACCGGCTATGCCTCGGTGGAGACGGCGGTGGCAGCGCTGAAGAACGGCGCCTACGACTACGTGACCAAGCCGCTGGACCCGGACGAGATTGCGCATCTGATGCAGAACGCGCTCTCGCACCGGCTGGCGCGGGACGAAAACGTGCGCCTGCGCGAGACCGTGGACGAAGTGGCGCGGCCTGAGAACATGGTCGGCCAGAGCGCGGCGATGAAGAAGGTCTTCGAGGCAATTGAAACCGTGGGCCCCACCGATGCCACCGTGCTGATCACCGGCGAGAGCGGTACCGGCAAAGAGCTGGTGGCGCGAGCTATCCACTTTGCCAGCCCGCGCCGCTATCACCCGCTGGTGGCGATCCACTGCGGAGCGCTGACCGAGACGCTGCTGGAAAGCGAACTCTTCGGCCACGAGAAGGGCGCATTCACCGGAGCGCAGTATCGCAAAAAGGGCAAGTTCGAAGTGGCCGAGGGCGGCACCGTCTTTCTCGACGAGATCGGCGACATCAGCCTGCGCACGCAGACCGACATGCTGCGCGTACTGCAGGAGCGCGAGATTGTCCGGGTTGGCGGCAATACCTCGATCAAGGTGGACTTCCGCTGCGTCGCCGCGACCAACAAGCCGCTGGAGCAACTGATCGACGAGGGCCGCTTCCGCCCCGATCTCTACTACCGGCTGAATGTCTTTCGCATCGAACTGCCGCCGCTGCGCGAGCGTCAGCGACGATATTCCGATGCTGGTGGACCACTTTGTGCGCAAGTTCTCGCGCGACATGAACAAGAAGATTCTGCGGGTGAATCCGCGGGCAATGGATCTTCTGCAGCATTACCACTGGCCGGGAAATATTCGCGAGTTGGAAAACGCAGTCGAGCGCGCGATGGTGGTTTCACAGGAGCCGGAGCTGCGCGAGCGCGACTTCACCATCCAGCCCCATGCGACCACAGCCGCGCCGCTGGCCGACGCGCGTTCGCTGGAGGACATCGAGAAGACGCCACATCCTCCGGGTTCTCGACGAATGCGGAGGCAACCAGACGCGGGCTGCCGAAATCCTGGACATCGACCGCGTGACGCTGCATCACAAACTGAAAAAATATGGATGGAGCAAGCAGGCTCTGGCTGCGCCCGAAACTCGATGAAGGTATTACAGCTTTTACCAATCGGAGGGCCTCACGCACCGCTGCTGGATTGGCTGCGTGCGGAGCTCTCGGAGGCCTTTCAGATCCGTTGCGAGGTGATAAGCCCTCCGCTGCGGCCGGACTTCGCCTTCCACTCCGAACGCGGCCAGTACCACTCCAGCGAACTGCTGGGGCGAATGCAGCAGTATGCCAATTGGAAGACCTGGCGCGTCCTCGGCGTAACCCCGGTCGATCTGTATATTCCGATTCTCACCTTCGTCTTCGGCGAGGCACAGCTGGGCGGAAAGTGCTCGGTGGTTTCCTACGCGCGGCTGCGGCAGGAATTCTACGGCTTGCCGCCGGACATGAACCTGCTCTCGCGCCGCCTGCTGATCGAATCTATCCATGAGCTGGGACACACCCTGGAGCTGCACCACTGCGATGATTATCGCTGCGTAATGTCCAGCTCGCACGCAGTGGAGTGGATCGACCTCAAAGAGCAGACATTCTGCACCGAGTGCGCGGCCAAGGCGCAGGCACTGGCGCGCAAGTAGGAGCAGTTCAGGTGTCATTCCGAGCCCCGCGAGGAATCCCCGCACTGCCCAAATCACCCGTGCCGCCCCAGATGCACCTCTACCCACCGGGTCGGACGAAAAAGATGTTTCGCAGATAACCATATCCACGCTCAGACGGAATGTCGTGAATAGTACAATCGGGGTTTCCGTATGTAAGGTCCACACGTTGAAGAAACTGGGCCCAGCTCTCTTTGCAGGAAGGGTCCGGTGGTGTGTCGCCGAAGGGGAATGCTGAATTGATTGTTGCCGGTGTGATGAGCGGAACCTCTGCCGATGGCGTGGACGTGGCCCTCGTGCGCCTAGCCGGCCGGCGCCTTACGACGCGCTTTGAGTTGCTCGCGCATCGCGCTTTTCCCTACCCTGCCGAGGTGCGCGCGGCGGTACTCCAGGCCATGAATGCCCAGTCGATTGCGGTGAGTGAGCTGGCGCGCTTGAATTTTCTGCTGGCCGAGATTTATGCCGATTGCGTGCGGCGGACCGAGCGCAGCTCAGGCCTGAGCTGCGAGCTGGCAGGCTGTCATGGGCAGACAATTTATCATCAGGGCGAGGCCGCGAAATTCCTGGGCCGGCGCATTGCCTGCACGTGGCAGATCGGCGACGGCTCAGTGCTGGCGAAACGCCTGGGAGTTCCTGTTGTGAGTGATTTTCGTCCCGCCGATATGGCCGCCGGAGGCTTGGGCGCGCCGCTGGTTCCCTTCCTTGACCTGCTCGTCTTTCGGCACCTGCGGCGGGGCCGCATCGTGCAAAACATCGGCGGAATCGGAAATCTTACGGCAATTCCGGCGGGGGCAGGCGCCGCAGAGGTTCGCGCGTTCGACACCGGACCGGGCAACATGGTAATCGACGCAGTCTGCGAGAAGCTCTTTGGCGCGGCCTTTGATGACCGGGGAAAACTTGCTGCCAAGGGAAACGTGCTTTCTGCGGTGCTGGCTGCACAGATGAAAAATCCGTTCTTCCGGCGCAAAGGGCCTCGCACCGCTGGGCGCGAGGAGTTTGGGCGCGAGTTCGTGAGCGAATTCCTGAAACAGTGCGGGCGTGCCAACAAGCACGATGTGCTGGCGACGGCGACCGCGCTGACGGCGCGCTCAATCGCGGAGGCTGTGCGAGGGCTCGCAAAAATGGACCGATACGACGATTTGTTTGTCTCCGGCGGAGGCACGCGCAACCTGACGCTGATGGAGATGATTCGGAGCGAGCTGGTTGAACTCGGGATCGAGGTGTTGCCGACCGATGCAGCGGGAGTTCCCGCGCAGGCGAAAGAGGCCGTTGCATTCGCCGTCCTCGCCTATCAGAGCTGGCATCGAAAGGCCTCGAACATTCCTGGAGCTACGGGAGCGGATCGCGAGGTGATTCTGGGTAAGGTGAGCTATGCGTAGCTTTGCGCTTATTCTTGCCGCGCTCTCTCTTTGCCTTGTGTTGGGCGTTCTCGGCTCAGGCTCACGGCAGAAGCCCGATGCGGAAACCGCAGTCATGCTCATCGAAAGCCCGCCGCTGAACCTCGATCCTCGAATCGGAACCGATGCACAGTCAGAGCGGATCGGCGAGCTGATCTTTGAGGGTTTGGTGAGGCGCGATGATCAATTTGAACTGAAGCCGCGGCTTGCCGAGAGCTGGGAGATTCCCAATCCCCTCACCTACATCTTTCATCTGCGTCATGATGTGTACTTTCACGATGGCCGCGCCATGACCTCCGCGGACGTGAAGTGGACGCTGGACTCGCTGCTGGAGGGAAGGCTGCGCTCGGCGAAGACCAGCGCCTACCGCTACATTGACCGCGTCGATGCTCCGGACGCTTTCACCGTGGTAATCCGGCTGAGGGAACCTTACGCGGCACTGCTCTGGAATCTTTCCGACGGCGCGATGGGAGTGGTCCCCAACGGCTCCGGCGAGGAGTTGGCGCGGCACCCGATCGGCACCGGCCCATTCCGCTTCGTCTCCGAGACGCCGGATCGCGAGGTGGTGATCGAGCGCAACCCCCAGTACTGGGGTAAGCCCGCCGGACTGGCACGAGTTCGCTTTAACGTTGTTCCGGATGCGACCACGCGTGCCCTGGAACTTCGCAAAGGTTCAGCCGACGCGGAGATCAACGCTCTGCCAGGCGACATGATTCCGGCCCTGGCGCGACAGCCGCAACTTGTAGTGGAGCGAGCAGCGGGAACCAGCTACCAGTACCTGGCGATGAACCTGCGCGATCCGATTCTGAAAAATGTTGCGGTGCGGCAGGCGCTTGCGTACGCCATCGACCGCACGCCGATCATTCACTACCTCTGGCATGACATGGCGCGTCCCGCAAACAGCGTGCTGCCGCCGCAGCATTGGGCCTACGACGGAAACGCGGACGTCTATCCCTACGATCCGGCGAGAGCTCGCAAGTTGCTCGACGAGGCGGGATACCACCCCGACGCCAGCGGGGTGCGCTTCCACCTGGTGATGAAAACTTCCACGGACGAAAGTACGCGCCTGCTCTGCGCCGTGCTGCAGCAGCAACTGCGCCAGGTGGGTATTGCGCTCGACATCCGCAGCTATGAATTTGCCACCTTTTATGCCGATGTGGTCAAAGGCGCCTTCCAGCTATATTCCCTGCGCTGGGTAGGAGGCAGCAACCAGGATCCGGATGTCTTCGAGAACGTCTTCGATACCGCCAGCTTTGCTCCCAAGCGGGCCAATCGCGGATACTATTCGAATTCCGAGGTGGACCGGCTCATTGCCGTGGGCCGACGCAGCGTAGACGAGAGGCAGCGCGCAGCGGCCTACGCCACGGTTCAGGAGACGCTCAATCGCGAACTGCCCTACATCCATCTCTGGTGGTCAGACAATGTACTGGTACACACACGCAGGCTGGAAAACATACATCTTACCCCGTCCGGAAATTATGATTTTCTGCGCGATTCGACATTGGCCCGTTGAGCTTTCGATGACTCTCGTTTTTAACCTGAGACATCGATTTGCGCAGGCGGTATTGGGGTAAAATGTGCCCAGCATGGAGGCGAGATTGCCAAAATTTGAAGAGTGTCTGCAAAGGCTGGAAGTGATCGTCAAGGAGATGGAAAGAGGCGATTTACCTTTGGAGCAGTCGTTGAAGCTCTTTGAAGAAGGCGTTGCTCTTTCAGCCTCCTGCCGGAAGGAATTGGAAGAGGCGGAAAACCGCGTTGAAATACTTCTGAAAGACGATGGGGGCTTGCGGGCCGAAGCATTTGGCGTGAGCGGCGAGAATAAGTAAGACGGCGTTCCCGCAAGCGAAGTAAGAAAACTCTTTCCGACCGCCACGCCGAAAGGCGCGGGCAGTTGCCGTACGGAGAGAAAGATTATGCCGTCACCAACAATCGTAATCGCACAGCACGACCCAAACACAGCAATGCAACTAGCAAACGACCTTCACGCGCACTTCGCCCGGGTCGCCGTTGCGGCCAATGCCGCGGAGCTGCGCATAATACTGCTGCGCCATGACGCGCGGGTAGCAGTGCTCGATCTGGAATTATTGAGTTTGGAAGATGTACGCCAGCTGGCGCGCATTTTTGACGATCTGACTATTGTCTGCACTCATCGCTCGCCGGACGATGCGATGTGGGTGGCCGCAATGGATGCCGGAGCTGTTGAATTCTGTCATCCCCTGGATATCCACACTATACTTCACGCATCGCGCATGGCACCGAGGCAGCACTGGGCAATTGCCGCATAGCATTGCCCCACATACAACGTCAGGTAGTCTGAAGCCCCGCTTGGTGCGGGGCTTCTGTTTTACGAAGAACTCTTGCGAAAATCAAGCCGGACCCCAGGCCTGGGTAGCCCAGCAATGGACAGCACTGGTACACTTCTTAGCGTCCATGTTGAAAGAAACTTTAATCCAAGGTCAAAAGACTGCCGACGCGGCGCTGGAAAGATTATTGCCCGCCTCGGAGCAACATCCGAGCTCCATTCACCAGGCCATGCGCCACAGCGTATTTGCCGGAGGCAAGCGGCTGCGCCCGATTCTGTGCATGGAGTCGGCACGGATGGTAAGCGGCGCAATTCCGGAGGGGGTTGATGAGCTGGGTGCGGCAATCGAGATGCTGCACACCTACTCGCTGGTGCATGACGACCTGCCAGCGCTCGACAACGACGACCTGCGCCGCGGGCGGCCTACCTGCCACAAGGCATTCGGCGAAGCCACGGCGATTCTGGCCGGCGACGCTCTCCAGACCCAGGCCTATGAAGTGATGGCGCGGCTGAAGTGTCCGGCAGAGGCGCGGGTGCGCATCATCGAAGAGCTGGCACACGGCACTGGAACCATCGATGGAATGATCGGCGGACAAGTTGTGGACCTGGAGTCAGAACACGTAAAGCCCGACCTGGCTACTCTCGAATACATCCACCGCGCCAAGACCGGGGCGCTGATCGTCTCCTCTCTGCTGACCGGCTGTTATTATGTGGGCGCAACTCCTGAGGAGGTGCAGCGCGTACGCGAGTTTGGGCGTGCGGCTGGACTCGCCTTCCAGATCGCCGACGACATTCTGGACGTTACCCAGACGAGCGAACAGCTGGGCAAGACAGCGGGAAAAGATGTGGCGGCCGAGAAGGTCACCTATCCGGCGCTCTTCGGGCTGGCGAAGGCCGAAGAGATGGCGGCGCAACTAATTCGTACGGCATGCTCGGCGCTGGACAGCTTCGGCGAGCGTTCCACAACTCTAAAGGATATTGCGCGTTACCTGGTGGAACGCAAAAAGTAGCTTCTGCATCGACTCAAGATGGATGAGTGACCTTTATGAGCGTGATTGACGAAGTTCTTGCCGCAAATGCGTCGTACAAAGAAACCCACGACGCCTCACTGTACTCGCCCGAGCCGCGGCGCAAGCTCGCGGTATTGATGTGCATGGATACCCGGCTCTCCCGCCTGGCATTCGGACTCGATTTCGGAGACGCTCACTTCATCCGCAACGCAGGAGGAATTGCGACCGAGGACGCGATCCGCTCGCTGTTGGTCTCACACTACATGCTGGGAACTCAGGAGGTGATGGTGATCAATCACACCGACTGCGGACTGCAGAAAGCCAGCGAAAAAGAGATGCACGACTTCATCGAAGAAAGAGCCGGAAGCCCCCCAAATTTTCCAGTTCGCTTCCATGCCTTTCAGGACGTCGCCGAGAATGTTCACCAGCAACTGGAGCGGCTGGCCTCGCACTCATGGATACGCAAGGAACTGATCCTGCGGGGCTTTGTTTACGACGTAAAGACGAGCCATCTGACCGAGGTTCCGTGGACGTGCAGGCGGCCGCCGGACAGAGCAAATTCCAGGACTCTGGTCCGCTAGAATCGCGCCGGGGCCGTACATATTCTAATCAAGGATCAGTTCGCGCCGAACCCCGGGCTGCATCTCCCAAAGCTCAAAATTCTGCTTCTGCGCAGCCGGGCAAAGCTGGTGAGGATCTCCCGTCAGCATGGGAAACGTACCAAAGTGCATGGGCACCACAATGCGAGGCTTGAGCAGTTTGCAGGCGTACTCGGCCTCGCGGATTCCCATGGTGAAGTGATCGCCCATCGGAAGCAGCGCGACGTCGGGCCGGTACAGGTCATGGATGATCTGCATATCGCTAAAAACCGCCGTATCCCCGGCATGGTATAGCTTGAGGCCGTTGCTGAACTCCAGCACGTAACCACAAGCCTCACCCGCATAGATGAAGGAACCATCCTCCTCCTGAATGCCACAGGAATGCACGGCGTGAACCATGGTGACCTTTACGCCGCCCACCTCCTGCGTGCCGCCTTTGTTCATGGGCGAGATGTTCTTTGCGCCCTTGGAGCCAAGCCAACTGGCCAGCTCATAAATTCCTACCACGGTGGGCTGAAGCTCACGACAGATGGCGACGGCATCGCCGATGTGGTCACCGTGGCCGTGGGTACAGAGAAGCACGTCTACCTTTGCCTGCCGCTTCTCAGACTCAGGGCAGAGCGGGTTCTGCGTGATCCAGGGATCGATGAGAATGGTCTTGCCTTCCGGAGTTTCAATCCTGAACGTTGAGTGACCCAGCCAAGTCAGATAGATTGCCATCGTTGTCTTTCCTCGTACACCGTACCTTGATTTGTTGCCCCGGCCTGGTAGGCCGTTGCTAGCGAGCCGATCAATTCAAGCTCTGCGCATCGCCAAACATTCTAACCCGACGGCTGGGCGGCGTCTCCACACCCGGCGCAGATGACGATGATAGAATCCGGGATTGAAGCGTCTGACCGCCATGCGGTCGTGGTGCGGTGCTCCCAATCGTTCGAATCGTCGAATAAGGAAACGGCAAAAGTGACTATCCGCAAAGACTCCCTCGAGGAGCGTCCTCCGGCTTTTACCTATCGAGGCGGCAATTCCAGCCTCACTCTGTGCTGCGATGAAGTGGAGGTGGAGCGTCTAGCCCGGCGCTTTGGCACTCCTCTGTACGTTTACTCGGCAACCGCGATACGCGCCCGGATCGCCGCCTTCGAGCGTGCTTTTGAAAAACAGTCGCACACGATCTGCTACTCGGTGAAGGCGAACTCGAATCTGGCAGTGCTGCGAATGCTCGCCGCACTGGGCTGCGGCTTCGATGTGGTGAGCGGCGGCGAGTTGCAGCGCGTGCTTCAGGTCGGCACGCAGGCGGCGGCCTGCGTTGTCTTCTCCGGCGTAGGTAAGACTCCCGAGGAGATGGACGCGGCGCTGAAGGCCGGAATTCTGCTCTTCAACGTTGAAAGCGAAGCCGAACTTGGGCTTTTGGCATCGCGCGCCGCAAAGCTGAAGAAGACCGCGCGGATCGCCTTTCGCGTCAACCCCGACGTGCGGGCGGAGACCCATCCCTACATCAGCACCGGGCTGCGCCAGCACAAATTCGGCGTGCCCATCGCAAAGGCTCGCGAGCTGTACCGCAAGGCCACAACCTACGAGTACCTGGACCCGGTGGGCGTCAGCGTTCACATCGGCTCGCAGATTACCGACGTGAAGCCGTTTGGCGAAACCATGGAGCGGGTGCTGGGCCTGGTGCGCGAGTTGACCGAGGACGGCCTGAACATCAGCTTTGTCGATGCCGGGGGCGGTCTCGGCATCCGCTATCAGAATTCGAACGGCACCGACGCGAGCCCTGCCGAGTTTGAGCGCAGCGTGAAGGCCTACGCGGCGGCGCTGATGAAGCCGCTGCGGCGCACCGGCCTGCATCTGCTGCTGGAGCCGGGGCGCTCGATTGTGGCTGCCTCAGGAGCGCTGCTCACTCGCACGCTCTACACCAAGGAGAACGGCGGCAAGCAGTTCCTGGTGGTGGACGCGGCGATGAACGATCTGGTGCGGCCCTCGCTCTACGGAGCGCATCACGAAATCATTCCGGCCACACCGCGCAAAAGCTCTGCCGAAGCCCGCGGCGGCGTGATGGACGTGGTAGGACCGGTCTGCGAGACAGGAGACTTTTTTGCCCGCGAGCGCGAAATGCCTCCGGTGGCTCCAGGCGACCTGCTAGCGATTCTCGACGCAGGAGCCTATGGCATGAGCTTGTCTTCCAACTACAACACCCGCGGGCGCGCCGCCGAGGTGCTGGTGGACGGAAAGAAAGCGCGGCTGGTGCGGCGTCGCGAAACTTTTGAGGACCTGATTCGCAGCGAAATCTAAGGGAGCTTAAGCGAATCGCCGGATTGTCCGATATACATTGTGTGACTACTCTGGTTGGCACAATGGCATCTGACAAACCTATTCCCGATGAAGGCGCGCTGAACAGTTGCATTTGGTGCGGCGCAAAGCTGGGCCAGAACGTGATGCCCCCAAAAAGCGCCAAGCTCTTCTGCTCGCGGCGTTGTGAGATCGAGGGCAATTTCTGGCTCTTCTCAGAGATGTGCGCGATCGAAATCACACTCCCGCCCCAAGGGGACGAGAGCGAACGCGACAGCCTCTAAAAAGCTGTCGCGTACCCTAGCGCTGGCCCCAGCGGAGTTTGCTGCGCAGCAGTTCGAAGAACGAGCGCCGCATGCGCAGGAGTTTGATGCGATGGGCGGCTTTGCTGCACTCGATCTGATCTCCCTGCACCACCGGCATTCCGACCTGACCATCCACGCTGAGAACGCCGTTGGCGCCGCTGTCCAGGCGCACCGAGATGTGGGCGTCCGCGCCGACGACCAGGGGACGATGGGTGAGCGAGTGCGGGCAGATAGGGGTCAGCAGGAGCGCCTCGACACTTGGCATGAGAACCGGGCCTCCGGCGGCCAATGAATAGGCCGTGGAACCGGTGGGGGTGGCGACGATCACGCCATCGGCCTGGTACTCTACGACATGTTGGCCGTTGACACACAGCTCAAAGCCGATAAGGCGCGCCACGGTGCTCTTGATTACTGCATCGTTGAGCGCGTGGTAACGCGCGACCTCATCGCCGTCGCGCAGAAGGCGGCACTCGATCAGCAAACGCGACTCGGTAGGGCAGCGGCCTTCGATGGCCGCATTCAGCGTGAGATAAAGTTCTTCGAGGCGCACCTCGGTAAGAAAGCCTAGTGAGCCGAGGTTGACGGCGAGCAGAGGAATGCCGGAGTCGCCAACGGCGCGGGCCGCTGAAAGAAGGGTTCCGTCACCGCCGAGGACAAGGACAAACTCGGGCTGGTAACGTGCGATCTCACTGCGGGGAACCACAAACTCATTGGTCTGGTAGGCAGCGGTCTGCTGGTCGATATAGACGCGATAGCCACGTGCAGCGAGCCAGCGCAGGGCCTCGGGCACGATCTCAGTCAACTCGGCCTTGGCAGGTTTGGAGACGACGGCGGCGATCTTCACAGTCTATTTGTACTCCACTTGCAGGACTTTACTCCACCTGAATAAGACGAAGAAATTGCGTGTGTAAGAGGAATTCGCGATTTCCCTCTGTGCCAAGGATGGGCGAATCGATGACTTCGATTTCTTTTCCGCCGAGTGCGGCGACGGCGGCGCGGACCTTGTCGACGGCGCCAAGCTGCGCCGCTTCGCTGCGGACGATGCCGCCCTTGCCCACCAGTTCGCGGCCCACTTCAAACTGCGGCTTGATGAGCAGAACGAGTTCGCGGCGGCCCTGTCCTTTGTCGGCAAAGGCGGCGCGGATTACGGCAGGCAGCACCTGGGTTGCGGAGATGAACGAGACGTCCATGGAGATGAACTCGACAGGCTCGGGAACCTGCTGGGCTTCGAGATAGCGCGCGTTGGTCTTCTCCAGCAGGCGGACGCGCGGGTCGGCACGCAGGCGGGCATCGATCTGCCCGTAACCGGTGTCGACGGCGAGGACGCTGGCCGCGCCGTGCTGCAACATGCAGTCGGTAAAACCTCCGGTGGAAGCGCCGACATCCATGCAGACGGCGCGATCGAGAACGATGCTCCAGTGGGCGAGCGCAGCCTCGAGTTTGAGGCCTCCGCGACTGACGTACCGCAGATCGGTACCGAGCAGACGGAGCTGGCAATCCTCGGTGACAGCATGGCCGGACTTCTGAACCTTCTGCTCGTCAACCAGTACGCGTCCGGCGAGAATCATAGCCTGCGCCCGCTCACGGGTGGGAGCAAGGCCACGCTCGACCAGAAGAATGTCAATTCGCTTCTTCACCGATTCCCTTCTCTTGTGTGGGCGGCAGCCATATCACAGACAGAGACGTAAACACTATCGGACATGACCGTATGGGTCTTCCGTGCAGAGCCGTTTGGCTTCGCACCGGGTATTGTGCAAAGCGGAGGAGAGCCAATCATTACAGTAAGGTGAAAGGTACTCTGCTGGATTTTTTGCCGTATTTTCCACACATGTGTTGAAAACATCCCCCGCTCAGTAACAAAAATTGTAATCCGTGCCGGGATGAATGCGTGGGCAAGGACGCCATCCAGAGTAGCACCACGTCCTGTGCAGAGTGGAAAAGATCGCATGAACAGTGGCTGATTCGCAGCAGGCCAGGAGTTTCTCAAAGGTATTTCCACACTTGTGTTGAAAAAGGTTGAAGCACTGTAGAGGGTTTGCCGCGTGCAACTTTTCACGTTCATTGTCAGACGCAACGCATCCGGTGCAGATTGGAGAATACCGCATGAACACTGGCCCATTCGCATGTTGAGGAAGGTTCCTCACTGGCATTTCCACACTTGTGTTGAAAAAGGCGGGGAAGGCACAAAGACCGAGAGTGTGCAACTTAGGTTAGAATGACTGAGCCCAACTTACATGCCGACTATGAAGCCTGCAAAATCGCCCGAGAGTGGCGGAGGCGCGAAGCGATTTTCGCTGGTGCCAGCCCTCGCACAACAGCAGATGTACAAAGCCCTGGCCGCATTGAAGCCTGCGAACTTAAGCGACGCGAGCGGCGCCGAAGTTGCGGAGGTCGCCATCTGCCTCGCACTGGGCGAGAACGATCCGGTGATTCTGGCATCGGATGCGCGCGGTGCGCGCGCGGTGCGCAAGGGAAGAACGATTTCTGCCGGCAAACTTGTAAAAAGCGGAAGGCTGCGCTCGGCCACGGTTGCGGCAGTGGCGGCGCTGATCGACGACGCGAAAGCAACCGCGCTGGTCTGCGCCGGAAGGCTCGACGGAGAAGCGGAAGAACGTGAGGATTATGGCCGTGCCTTCGGCTTTGCGGCTCGCCACAAACTTCCGATCATTTATCTCGTAGCGAATCGCTTCACCGAGAGAAGCAAGCAGGAGCTGGATTTGCGCACCCTCCACGCAGAGTTTGGCGTGCCGGTCTTCAGCCTGGATGCGAACGACGCCATTGCAGCCTACCGGGTCGCCACCGAAGCGCTGCACAATGCGCGCCACAGGCGCGGACCGTGCGTGGTGGAAGCGTTGACGATCCACGGCAAGGGGCGCAGCACAGGCCCGCTGGAACTGCTTCGCGAGTACATGGAGCGGCACGGAAACTGGCCGCTGTGAGAAGGCTCACGCCGCTCTACAAATCTTCACCTTTCGTAACGCGACAGACGGGCGGAGTTGTTGTTTTATAGAGCCATGTCCCGGACCCTGTCAGTGCGGTTTGTTCCCGCCGCAGTCGCCTTCCTGCTGATATGCGTCTCCATTCTTTTCCTGGCAGCTGCTTCTACGTTTGCGCCCACGAGCGCGATGGACCGCCCGGAAGCGCGCTCGGTGATCCTCTCCACATTTTTGCGTTAGAGCATTTCTAGTAGATGGATATCTGGCCAGCCGGTGGCTTGAGCCGAATCACAATCTCCTGCTTCGGTTGGTTCACTTCAATGTCATCGCCGTAGGTTTGCAGGTGGTGTGCGACGGCTTGCACGCGCAGGGTTCCGTACGGGATGCCTTCGATGGAGGCTCTGCCGTCGGTGTCGGTCTTGAGTTGAAAACCCTCACTCTCCTGGCGGCCATCCTTGCTGAGAGCGTGAACGATCACGCTGGCATACTTGATCGGCTTGTCGTCGGAGTCCCTGAGCACGACAAAGCTGAGGCTGCAGAGCTGCTCGGGCGCTTGCTTCTTTTTGTCATTCGCCGACAGGCAAAGGGGCACGATGAGCAGTAGGCTGACGAGGACGGCAATGCGGGGATTGAATTTTTCTGTCACGGGAATCTGCCTCGGCGAAACATCTTCCCTTCCTCAACGCGGAGAATGGCTTAGCCCGCGAGTGTCTGGGATGAATTCATTGTATGCGTAAGCCGTCGTGATCTCGACGCTCAGATCTCTTGTTCCCTGCTGAATTTGTGGTATAAAGGAAAACACCATGACCCAGACAACGGTCCTTCCAACCATCCTTTGTTGTTGTTGTCGCTAAGCTGCGCAGTTCTTCGCGAGAGCTTTCTTCTTTCCATTCCAACTGAATAGCCGCTGATGAGAGCAACCATGCCTCTGGGCCTGCGTATATCTCATTTTGTTGAGGTATGTACATGAAAAGGATTATTGCAATTTTATTGCTTTTAGCCCCTGCGCTATTGGCACAAACATCCACGGCATCTGCCGACGACATTCAGGCATTGAAAGATGCGCTGGCAGCACAGCAGCAGCAAATCCAGCAGCTGAACCAGCAACTACAGAATCAGCAGCAGGCGCAAACCTCTGCGACCAGCGCCGCCAGCAAGGCGGCTGCGGCTCAGGCTCCTGCCAGCCAGCCGCAACAGACGGTCGCTGATCTGAAGGGAGTGACCGCCCTCAGGACCAGCGCCGACACGGCGACCCCAGTCGCGCAGGGGACCGAGCCAGCCGCAAAGTCGGAGTTGGAAGGCCCTTTGACGATTCGCTTCAAGGGTGTCAGCATCACGCCGGGTGGCTTTGTGGCAGCCGAATTTGTGCGGCGCTCGCGAGCGCTTGGAGCCGATGTCAGTACTCCTTTCAATGCGGTGCCTCTGCCCGGTGCTTCGCAGAGCAAAGAGTCGGAGTTCTTCGGCTCCGCCCGCCAGTCGCGGCCGACCGTATATTTTTTCGCCCCCGTGAAGGGGCTACAACTCTCCAGCTATATATCCGGCGACTTTCTCTCGGCCGGCGTCACCTCGACCACCACCCAGACCAACGGCTACACCTTCCGCCTGCGCCAGGCATGGGGACAGGCTAAGTTCAATAATGGTTGGAGCTTCCTCGGCGGTCAGACGTGGAGCCTGGTCACCGAAAACCTGGCAGGAATCCGCCCGAGTGACGACGCCGGCAAAACCAACGATGCCCGGCCCAAGACGATCGACGCAGGTTACAACGTCGGATTCAGTTATGCGCGCCAGTATGGCATTCGCGTGACCAAAGACTTCGGCAACAAGGTCTGGCTCGCGGTCGCCATGGAGAACCCGCAGGCCACGCTCACCACGCACAACAATGCGGACAACTTCCTGCTCGGCGAGGTGGGCGATGGCAAGAGTTATAACTCACTCGCGAATTACTCGTTCAATCCTTCCCCCGACATCATCGCCAAAGCCGCCTTCGATCCGGGCTTTGGACACTACGAGGTCTTCGGCCTCTTCGATCGCTTCACCGACCGCGTATTTCCTTGCGGCGAGGTAGCCTCGGCCAAAACGGTTTGCGGCGGCAGCACTACGCCGGGTGTCAACGCTCTGGGAGCCTATAACGCCTCGAAGAACGGCGGAGGCATTGGCGCCAATGCGCGCTGGAACTTCTATCACAAGCACGTCGTGTTTGGCCTGCACGGCTTTGGCGGCAGCGGAGTGGGCCGTTACGGCGTGGGACAGCTCTCCGACCTCGCAATTCAAGCCGACGGCACCGTCAATCTCATCAGGGGCTACCAGGGTCTGACCACGATCGAGTGGCACGGCTCGAAGCTCGACGTATACCTGTACGGCGGGGCAGAGTATGCCAGCCGGACGGCGCAAACCGATCCTGTCTCGGGCAAGGAAGTTGGCTACGGAGCGCCTCTGTTTGTGAACAGCGGCTGCTCCGCTGAAACCCTTCCTGCCGTGAACACCGGCTTTACTCCGGGCGCGCTTGCCAACTGCACCGGGGACACGCGCGCCTTGATCGAGGGTACGGGCGGCTTCTGGTATCGCTTCACGAACGGTCCCAGGGGCAGGTTCCAGTTCGGCACGCAGTACTCGTACGTGGCGCGCAACGCCTGGTCGGGTGTGGGTGGAACGCCGCACGGCATCGACGGGATGCTCTTCACGTCCTTCCGCTACTACCTGCCATAGAACTTATCCGGTCCCGCGAGATCAGCTGGGCGGCTGAGCTGGCGGGACCGGAAAGCTTCAGCTCTGGATAGTATGAAATCTGAGTGAATTACGCTCATGGGCGCTTGACATCCGCCAGACGGCGCAGGATAAATTAGCACTCGTATGGCGAGAGTGCTAACAACATCCTCCACGGGTGTCGCTCTCGTCATCGTTTGAGACGCGGCGACCGCCGCAGCAGTTCCCCTCAATCCCGAAAGGAGTTCCAAGAATGGCGACAAAGACTGCAATTACCACCAAGCTAACCCCGCTGCATGATCGTATCGTCGTGAGCCGCATTGCAGAGGCGGAGACGTCTCGTGGTGGCATCATCATCCCCGATACCGCCAAGGACAAGCCGCAGGAAGGCGAAGTGATCGCCGTCGGCAAGGGCAAGTCCAACGACGAAGGCAAGGTGTTCCCCCTGGCCGTGAAGCCGGGCGACCGCATCCTGTTCGGCAAGTATGCCGGCACGGAGATCAAGATCGACGGCGAAGAGCTGCTGATCATGCGCGAGGAAGAAGTCCTCGGCATTCTGGAGAAGTAAGTTCTGGCGGCCCAACATCTGGCCGCCATTTGAGTTTTCATCCACAGGCGACGCTGCGTGCGGCGCGGTGGAACACAGTTCAAAACAGAAGATCCGAAGGAGCTATTCAGCAATGGCAAAGCAGATTGTTCACGGTGAGGATTCCCGTCAGGCAATTCTTCGGGGCGTAAACGTCCTGGCAGACGCGGTGAAGGTCACACTCGGCCCCAAGGGCCGCAACGTCGTTATCGAGAAGAAGTTTGGTTCGCCGCTCATCACCAAGGACGGCGTGACCGTGGCGAAGGAAATTGAGCTGAAGGACACGCTCGAAAACATGGGCGCGCAGATGGTGAAGGAAGTCGCCAGCAAGACCAGCGACATCGCCGGCGACGGCACCACGACCGCGACCGTTCTGGCGCAGGCGATCTTCCGCGAGGGCGTGAAGACCGTGGCTGCCGGAGCCAATCCGATGGCGCTGAAGCGCGGCATCGAGAAGGCCATCATCGCCGTCAATGGCACGGTGGACAAGGACGGCAACCGCATTCCGGGCGCGCTGGACAAGCTGAGCAAGCCGGTGGACCGCGAAGAGCTGATCGCCCAGGTGGGCACCATCTCGGCCAACAACGACGAGACCATCGGCCACATCATCGCCGAAGCGATGAAGAAGGTCGGCAAGGACGGCGTCATCACCGTGGAAGAAGCCAAGACCATGGAGACGCAGCTGGAAGTGGTCGAGGGCATGCAGTTTGATCGCGGCTACCTGTCGCCTTACTTCGTGACCGACGCCGAGCGCATGGAAGCAGTTCTGGAAAACGCCGTCATCCTGATCCACGAAAAGAAGATCAGCAGCATGAAGGACCTGCTGCCGCTGCTGGAGCAGGTTGCCAAGAGCGGCCGTCCGCTGGTGATCATCGCCGAGGACATCGACGGTGAGGCACTGGCCACGCTGGTGGTCAACAAGCTGCGCGGCACGCTGAACGTTGCCGCCGTCAAGGCTCCTGGCTTTGGCGATCGCCGCAAGGCAATGCTGCAGGACATCGCAATCCTGACCGGCGGCAAGGCAATCACGGAAGACCTCGGCCTGAAGCTGGAAAACATCACGCTGGCCGACCTTGGCCAGGCCAAGAAGGTCACCATCGACAAGGACAACACGACCATCGTCGAGGGTAACGGCAAGTCGGAGGACATCTCCGGACGCGTGAAGGAAATCCGCGCCCAGATCGAAAAGACCACCAGCGACTACGATCGCGAGAAGCTGCAGGAACGCCTGGCGAAGCTCGTGGGCGGCGTTGCGGTGATCAAGGTTGGCGCTGCCACCGAGACCGAAATGAAGGAAAAGAAGGCTCGCGTGGAAGACGCGATGCACGCAACCCGCGCCGCGGTCGAGGAAGGCATCGTCCCGGGCGGCGGTGTTGCCCTGATCCGCTGCATTCCGGCGGTGGAAGCACTGAAGCTGCACGGCTGACGAGCAGATCGGTGCCAACATCGTGAAGCGCGCCCTGGAAGAGCCTCTGCGCCAGATCGTCGACAACGCCGGCGAAGAAGGCGCAGTCGTCATCGGCAAGATCCGCGAGAGCAAGGACACCGCCTTCGGCTACAACGCCCAGACCGGTGAATATGTTGATCTGGTGAAGGCCGGCGTCATTGATCCGACCAAGGTGACCCGCACCGCCCTGCAGAATGCAGGATCGATTGCGGCCCTGATGCTGACCACCGAAGCCCTGGTTGCTGAGATTCCGGAACCGAAGTCGGAACCGGCGATGCCTCACGGCGGCGGCGGCATGGGCGGCATGTACTAAACTCTACAAACGCAAGAATGAGAGCCCTGCGTGAAAGCGTAGGGCTTTTTTTTGCCCTGCACTCAATCGATTATGGCTTCCCCTCTGCTGAGATCGGGTATATAAGTGGTATATGCATTCGCGCGGACTCATTGCCTCCTGGTTGCTGGTCACGGTGCTTCTCGCACCTGTCCTGGGGCTGGCGGTTTGCGTCTCTGCGGCTCCGGCCGGTATGGCTGGTTGTATGCATTGTGGCATGACCCAAAGCGCCATGAAGAGCCATCGCGTTCCAGCTTCGGCTCCCGTGGCTCCCTGCTGCCAACGCAAGGCTCCAATGCCCGCCATGGCCGAGTCCTCCGCACAGATTGTTGCCCCGGTGCAGGTTGGGTTGATGGCGGCGGCGTCTCCGGTTGCGATGCTGCCCGCGGTTGCGGCGCCTGACGCAGAGAATTTGGCTATATCTCCACATCTGTCCTCTCCTTTATTACTCCTCTGCACACTTCGTATCTGAGATCTCTTCCCTGCTGCTGACTTGCGCCTGGGCGTCTGCCCACGTGCGCGTGGATTGGCCATGGCAAGGAAGAGAGATGAACGATGTTCCGAAAATTGTTTTTATTACTTGCGCTGGCGCCGCTGGCGCTGGCCCAGCAGGGCTCGGCTGGAGCTGCATCGGGAGCAGACCAGCCGTCAGGTGAGCTTCGCCTGGAGGATGTTGTGCGCGAGGTGCTGGCGGCCAATCCTGCGCTGGGACGCGCCGCAACGCTGGTGGCGGCGCAGCGCGCGCATGTCTCGCAGGTGGGCGTACTGCCCGATCCGACACTGACGGTTTCATGGATGGGCAATCCGGTGCCCTTCGAGGTGATGGATAACGATCCCTCCAGCTATCGCGGGCTGACCGTGATGCAGATGGTGCCGCTCGGGCGGCAAGCGCGCACTTGCAGCGCGAGGTGGCTCGCAAGGATGTGGCGGTCGAAGAGGTTTCCGAGAGCGCGGCGCGGCGAGATTTGGTGACCGAGGCGCGCGCGGCTTTCTTCGACTACTACTACTACGGCGTGGCGCTTGGAAATCACGGCACGCAATCAGCAGCGGCTGGAACAGCTCGCCGAGATTACCGAGGCTCGCTACCGGGTGGGAAAGGCGATGCAGCAGGACGTGTTGCGGGCGCGGCTGGAGATTTCCATGCTGCTGCAGCGCACGGCGGCCCTGCGGCAGCAGCAGCTGACGGCCGCGGCGCGGCTCAACACCCTGATGGGACGCCCGGCCGGGTCGCCTCTGGCCTCGGCGGCGGAGCCCGCACGCAGCCCGCTGCCGGCGATGGAAGCTCTCGCCGCCGCAGGCCGAAGCCAACGACCTGATGCTGGCGCGCGAGGCTCGCATGGGCGAGCGCGAGAGCGCGGCGCTGGCCCTGAGCCGTAAGGACAGCACGCCCGACCTCAACGTTGGCTACATGTTTCAGCAGCGCACCGGATTGCCGGACATGTACGGAATGCAGTTCACGGTGAATCTGCCAGGCTTCCACCGCGAGCGGCTGCGGCAGGAGGTTGCCGAGGGCGAGTTGCGGGTGCGCGCCGCCAAGCAGGGCAGAACAGGCGCGGCGGCTTGAATTGAGCTATGAGCTGCAGCAGGCCTACTCTGCGGCCCAGACGGCGAAGCAGATGGTGGATCTGTACGATCAGGCGATTCTGCCGCAGGCAGAGCTGGCGCGAGACTCGGCTCAGGCCTCCTACACGGTGGGCAATGTGGACTTCCTTACCGTGCTCACCAGCTATACCGCAATTTATTCCTATGAACTCGACTATCAACCGGCAGCGCGCCGACTACGAGATCGCCATTGCCCGCATCCACGGGCTGACCGGCGATGGACCGCGGCGACCTGAACGCGCCGGGCGCGGCGGAGGCACACTGATGAAAAACCACATTCGCACGATCATTCGCTGGACGGCCCTGGTAGTTGCTGTGGCTCTGATTGCGATTCCTGCTTATGGGCAGGCGCGCCGGTTTGCGGCTGCTTGTCTGAGTTGGCAGTCGCACGCGAAGCTCAAGCCGACACACGCGGCAACGACAGGAGTCCTCCGAGCCGCAGAAGCGCATTCTCTACTGGTATGACCCAATGCATCCGGCGTATCACTCGGACAAAGCCGGCATCGCTCCGGACTGCGGGATGGCGCTGGTGCCGATGTACGAGTCGAAGACCCGGCAGAGCAAGCCAGCGCGGATGCCGGGCTGATCCACATGCCAAAGAGCCAGCAGCGCGCGCTGGGCGTGCGGCTGACCACGGTGGAGGAGCAGAGCGTGAGCCGCACGCTGCGCACCTCCGGGGTGGTGACCGCCGACGAGACGCGCATTGCCCATGTCCATGTGAAGACCGCAGGCTGGGTGGAGGAGGTCTATGCGAATTTTGTCGGACAGCTTGTGCACAAAGGGCAGCCGCTGTTTACCGTTTACAGCCCGGACCTGGTGGCGACGCAGCAGGAGTATCTGATTGCGCGGCGCGGACAGCAGCAACTTGGCAAACTCGCAGTATGAGGAAGTGGCGAAGAGTTCGCAGTCGCTGCTGGATTCGGCGCGCGAAAGACTGAAGCTCTGGGACCTGACGGACGCAGCAGATTGCGGAGCTCGACCGCAGCGGAGAGGTGAGCAAGACGATCACCGTGTACTCGCCCGTCGGCGGGCTTCATCACGGATCGCAAGGCGTTTCCGCACACATCGACTTCCGGCGATACGGAGCTGTACACGATTGCCGATCTTTCGCGGGTGTGGGTGACCGCCGATGTCTTTGAAGCCGACCTGCCCTACGTGAAGGTGGGCCAGCAGGCGGTGATTCATTTCCCATATGCGCCGGGTAAGGCCATCACCGGGCGGGTCGGATATAGCTATCCGGTGCTCGATCCGCAGACGCACACGGCGAAGATCCGCATCGACGTTGCGAATCCGGGATTGGTGTTGAAGCCGAACATGCTGGCCGACGTTGAGCTGCGACATCGACTACGGACGGCATATGGTGGTTCCGGCCGAAGCGGTGCTGAACAGCGGCACGATGCAGACGGTTTTTCTGGCGCGCGATGACGCGACCTTTGAGCCGCGCATGGTGACGATGGGCGCAACCGTCGATGGCAAGACCATCCTGACCTCGGGGGTGAAGAAGGGCGAGACGGTTGTGGAGAGCGGAAACTTCCTGCTCGACTCCGACACGCGGCTGAATGCTCCGATGAATATGGGAGGCATGAAATGATCGGCGCCATCATCGAATTCAGCGCGCGTCACCGGGCGCTGGTGCTGATCCTGGTGGCCGTGGCCGCCATCTTCGGATATCGCGCCATGCGCAACACCAAGCTGGATGCGATTCCCGACCTGAGCGATACGCAGGTGATCGTGTATGCGAAGTGGGATCGCAGCCCTGACATCATCGAAGACCAGCTCACCTATCCGATCACCTCGGCACTGCTTGGGATGCCGAAGGTGAAGGATATTCGCGGCTTCTCCGACTTCGGCTACTCGTACATTTACATCATCTTCGACGAAGGTACGGATATTTACTGGGCGCGCTCGCGCACCCTCGAATACCTGAATGCGATCACCGCGCGCCTGCCCAAGGAAGCAAGCGTCGAGCTGGCGAAGGACGCAACCGCCGTGGGATGGGTGTATCAGTACGCGCTGGTGGACGACAGCGGGCAGTACAGCCTGGACCAGATGCGCAGCTACCAGGACTGGTATCTGCGCTACGCGCTGCAGTCGCTGCCGGGAGTGGCCGAGGTTGCGCCGGTGGGCGGCTTTGTGCGCGAGTACCAGGTAAATCTGGACCCGATCCGGCTGCAGGCCTACAAGCTGCCGGTCAATGCCGTCGCCGATGCCATCAGCAAATCGAACAACGATGTAGGCGGGCGGCTGGTCGAGTTCAGCGGGCGCGAGTACATGGTGCGCGGACGCGGCTATCTGCGCTCGCTCGACGACATTGGAAACATCGTGCTGCTCAGCAACGCGCAGAGCGGCACTCCGGTGCGGGTGCGCGACGTGGCAACGCTCACCTATGGACCGGCGCTGCGGCGCGGCGTCAGCGACCTGGATGGGCGCGGCGAAGCCGTGGGCGGCGTGGTCATCATGCGCGTCGGCGAAAACGCCGAGAAGGTGATCGAGCGGGTGAAGGCGCAGCTTGCGCTGGTGCAACCGTCGCTGCCCAAGGGCCTGCGGGTGGTGCCGGTCTACGACCGCTCGGAGTTGATCGACCGCGCGGTGGAGAATCTGCGCCACACGCTGATCGAAGAGCTGATCATCGTCAGCCTGGTGATATTGATTTTTCTCTGGCACTTTCCCAGCGCGTCGATTCCGATTATCACGATTCCGGTCACGATTCTGATTGCGTTCATTCCGCTGCAGCTGTCGGGGATGACCGCGAACATTATGTCGCTGGGCGGAATCGCGGTTGCGATTGGCGCGATGGTGGACGCGGCGATTGTGGTGGTGGAGCAGACCCACAAAAAGCTGGAGCACTGGGAGGCTGGCGGCCGCAAGGAAGATTACCGGCGCGTGGTGATCGACGCGGTGAAGGAAGTGGGCGGCCCAAGCTTCTTCGCCCTGCTGGTGATCGCCGTCTCCTTCATGCCGGTGTTTGCCCTGGAGGCGCAGGAGGGACGGCTGTTTAAGCCTCTGGCGCTGACCAAGACGCTCGCGATGGTGATTGCGGCGCTACTGGCGATCACGCTCGACCCGGCGATGCGCCTGCTGCTGACCCGGGTGAAGGATTTCAACTTCCGTCCCGAAGTGGCTGGCAAAGGCGGCAAGCGCGCTGCTGGTGGGAAAGATTCGCAGCGAAGAAGAGCATCCGATCAGCAAGCCGCTGATGAAGATCTATCAGCCGGTGGTGGAGTTTTCGCTGGAACACAAGTGGGTGCCGATTACCGTGGCGCTGCTGCTGATGGCGGTGACGATTCCGGTTTACAACAAGCTTGGCTCGGAGTTCATGCCGCCGCTCGACGAGGGCACTCTGCTCTACATGCCGACGACCACGCCGGGAATTTCGGTAGGCGAGGCGAGTGTGCTGCTGCGCGAGCAGGACCGCATTCTACGCAGCTTTCCGCAAGTGCAGTCGGTGTTCGGCAAGGCGGGACGGGTGGAGAGCGCGACCGATCCAGCGCCGTTCTCGATGATGGAAACCGTGGTGGTGCTGAAGCCTCGCGAGCAATGGCCCGAGCGCGAGCGCTGGTACACACATCAGCATGCCGCACTGGACACGACGCGGCGCTGGCACGCATCTGGCCGGACCGGCAAACGACCAACGAGCTGATCTACGGACCGGGCGGATTGAACGAAGCGCTCACCATGCCGGGCGTAACGAATGCGTGGACGATGCCGATCAAGGGACGCATCGACATGCTGACCACGGGGGTACGCACGCCGCTGGGTATCAAGGTGCTCGGCTCCGACCTGGAGGAGATCGAGCGCATCGGCCAGGAGGTGGAGCAGACGCTGCATAGCATTCCGGGGACGGCCAGCGTCTACGCGGAGCGCACCACGGGCGGATACTTCCTCGACTTCACTTTGAAGCGCGATGCGCTGGCACGCTACGGCCTTACGGTGGACGATGCGCAATCCGTGCTGATGACCGCCGTGGGTGGACAGACCGCCACCACCACCGTCGAGGGGCGCGAACGGTATGCAGTCAGCGTGCGTTATCAGCGCGGATACCGCAGCGATCTGCAATCGCTGGAGCGGGTTCTGGTGCAGATTCCGGGCGGTGCGCAGGTGCCCCTGGGCGAGTTGGCATCGCTCTCGATGCGCTCCGGACCAGGGATGATTCGCGATGAGAACGGAAGGCTCAGCGGCTACGTCTTTGTGGACGTGGCGGGGCGCGACCTGGGCAGCTACGTGGCGGACGCGCAGCGCGCGGTGGCAGGCAAGGTGAATGTGCCCACCGGATACCAGCTGGTGTGGAGCGGACAGTATGAGTCAATTCAGCGCGTACGCGAGCGCCTGAAGATGGTGCTGCCGGTGACGATCTTTGCGGTGTTTCTGCTGCTCTATGCCAACACCGGCTCGGTGGCCAAGACCTCGATCATTCTGCTGGCGGTTCCCTTCTCCGGCATTGGCGCGATCTGGCTGCTGCACTGGATGGGCTACAACATGAGCGTCGCGGTATGGGTGGGGCTGATCGCGCTGCTGGGCGTGGACGCGGAGACGGCGGTGTTCATGCTGCTGTATCTGGATCTCTCTTGCGCCGAAGCTGCCGCGCGCGGTGAGCTGTCCTCCTGGAGACAGTTGCGCGACGGCGATCGAGCACGGCGCGGTGAAGCGGCTGCGGCCGAAGGTAATGACCGTGGCGTGCATGATCTTCGGATTGCTGCCGATCCTGTGGTCGAACGGAGCCGGCGCGGACGTGATGAAGCGCATTGCGGTGCCGCTGGTGGGTGGAATCATTACATCCTTCCTGATGGAACTGGTGGTGTACCCCCCTTTGTTCGCCATCTGGAAGTGGAACTGGGAGGTGAAACCCGCAATGCGTCGTTCGGCTGAGCTTTCAGCAGAGAATTTGAATCCAATCCACACAACTGCAGACGTTTAACTAACCAAGGAGAAAGCCAATGAAGAAGTTCGGATGCTTGATGATTCTGACCGCATTATGCGCAGTGCCTGCGATGGCTGCCACCACGACCTTGACCGGCGTGATTACCGATGACATGTGCGGCGCCAAGCACATGATGCCCGGAAAATCTGACGCGGAGTGTACCCGCGCCTGCGTAAAGCACGGAGCTAAATTTGCCGTGGTGGCCAACGGAAAGGTTATTGTGCTGGACGGAAAAACGCCGGAGGTAAGCGCTCTGGCCGGTGAGAAAGCGACCGTCAAAGGCGAGTTGAAGGGCGACACCATGACCGTGAGCTCGATTGCCGCCGCGAAGTAGCGTATTGGATCCCGATCGGCACACAATTTGGACCCATGTGTTCAAACTCACACTGTTGTTTGGGCACCCACATTTACCCGACTGGTCCACACTCCGGGCTTGACACACGGGCGTGATTTCGTTATCGTTAAAGGCACTTGCATGCGAATTACCAACAGATCCCGGACCACAACAACAGGCACAATTACAGGCCTGCTCCCGGGCGCATGCGAGTTCCGCGAAGAGATCAGCTAAGGCAAACTGATTCGCACCCTTCGAGAACCCATCGTCCGGCAGACGATGGGTTCTTTTGTTTTGTGCAGACGTTTCGATTATTAAGGAGCCGGTATGATTGTAATGAAATTTGGTGGCAGTTCGGTACAGGATGCTACGGCGATTCGGCGGGTAGCATCGATTGTGGCTCCGCGACTGGCGGAGCAGCCTTTAGTCGTGGTCAGCGCCATGGGCGGCGTAACCGATAAGCTGGTGCAGGTGGCCGAAACCGCGGCACGCCGCGAACTGCTTCCGGCGATGGCATTGCTGGAGGGGATTCGGGCCAAGCACGTCCTGGCCGCCAGTGAGATGCTGAACGCAAGCGGCGGCAGCCGCGTTCACCGATAGAGCTGGACGCAAAGCTCGCTGAAGCGGCGAGCGCTGGTCGAGGCAGATCGCCGACCAGGGTTCGGTCTCTCCGGCACAGCACTCGGCAGATGCTCGCCTTCGGCGAACTCCTCTCAAGCGTTCTGGTGGCTGCGGCCTTCGCCGCGCTCGGAGTTCCTGCCGCCCACGCCGACTCCCGAAAGCTGATCGTCACCGATGCCCGTCATCCCGCCGCAACGCCTCTGCCGGCTCCTACCCGCACCAAACTTCTGGAAGCAATCCCACCGCTGATGGAGAAGAACCTTGTTCCTGTGCTTGGCGGCTTTATCGCGTCGAGTGAGTCGGGCGAGGTTACGACCCTGGGCCGTGGCGGCTCGGACTACTCCGCCGCCATCATCGGCGCGGCGCTCTCGGCGGAGCGCATCGAGATCTGGACCGACGTCAGCGGCATTCTGACTACCGATCCGCGCATCTGCCCCAAGGCGCAGCGCATCGAGGAGATCAGCTTCCATGAGGCTACCGAGCTAGCCTGCTTCGGTGCCAAGGTGCTGCACCCGGCGACCCTGCTGCCTGCGATCGAACACGACATTCCCGTGGCGGTGCTGAACTCACACAAGCCCGACGACGGCGGGAACCATCATCCGCGCCGAAGCCGCGCAGGGCGTCTCGGCCTTCCGCGCCATCGCGCTCAAGAAGAACATCTCGGTCTTCAATGTGCGTGCGCCGCGCCACGTCGGTTC
This sequence comes from uncultured Acidobacteriota bacterium, assembly GCA_963787715.1. Taxonomy (GTDB): domain Bacteria; phylum Acidobacteriota; class Terriglobia; order Terriglobales; family Acidobacteriaceae; genus TOLSYN. The sequence continues at coordinate 1,238,835 of CAWBEC010000002.1, forward strand.
GCTGCGCTTTCTGGACGACCTGTTCAGCCTGCTGCGTTGGCATCATTTGCAGAGCGAGATTGTCGCCATCTCCGGTGCCACGGCATCGGTTGCGGTGGAAGGAAACCGCGAGTTGGGCAAGCTGATCACCGAGTTGCAGACGCTGGGCGAAGTGGATTTCCAGCCCGAGCAGGCCATCATTTGCCTGGTTGGCGAAGACATTCGCGGACGCGTCGGCATTGCCTCGCAGGTCTTTGGCGTGCTCGCCGCCGATGGCATCAACATTCGCATGATCGCGCAGGGATCGTCTGAGATCAGCGTGAGTTTCGTTGTGGACGAGAAGGATGCGATAAGGTCGGTGCAGGAGTTGCATCGTCACCTTTTCGAGGAGCCCTCGCCTCGGCCCGCGCGCGTTCCTGCGCTTGAAACGGCACAAGCATAGTTTGTGGTTCAGAAGAATTGGAGAACAGATTGGCTACTATCACTGCACTCAATCAGGCTTCCCCGACGCAGGCTCCCGCGTTGAAGGTTGCCATCCTGGGATTCGGCACGGTTGGCAGCGCGGTCGCCCGCATACTTTGCGATCAGCCCGCAAACCCCTACGTGCGGCTGACCCATGTATTTAATCGTGACGTGGAGCGCAAGCGAGTGGATTGGGTCGCAGACGATGTGCTCTGGACCAGCGACGTCGAGCAGGTGCTCGCCTCCGATGCCAACATCGTCGTTGAACTGGTCGGCGGCATCGAGCCCGCCTACGACTGGGTCTCCCGCGCTCTGGCCTCGGGTAAATTCGTGGTTACGGCCAACAAGAAGCTGATCGCGCAGCACGGCCCTCAGCTCTCCGCACTGGCTCGCGAGCACGGGGGCGCACTCTACTTTGGAGCCTCCGTCGCCGGCGGCGTTCCGGTCATCGACGCGCTGCAGGAAGGACTCGCCGGCGACCGCATCTACAAAATCAGCGGCATCCTCAACGGAACCTGTAACTACATTCTGACCAAGTTGGAGAGCGAAGGCGTCTCCTATGCCGAGGCCCTCGCCGGGGCGCAAGCCGCCGGCTTTGCCGAAGCCGACCCAACCGACGACGTGGATGGCTACGACGCCCGTGCCAAGCTGGTCATCCTCACCCGAATCGGCCTCAAGGTCATCGTGCAGCCCGAGCAGGTCCCCTGCACCTCGATCCGCTGCATCGAGGCGGTGGACTTCACCTACGCCCATGAGCTCGGCTGCACAATTCGCCAGATCTCACGGGCCGAGCGGCGTAACGGAAGCGTTTACGCTTCGGTGCAGCCCGCCCTGGTGCCGATTGACTCGCCCATGTCGCACATCACCGGAAGCCTTAACCTCCTGGTCTCTACCGGACAATATGGCGGCCAGACCGTATTCAGCGGACATGGCGCAGGCGGACACTCGACGGCCGTAGCCGTTGTCAGTGACCTGCTTGCTATCGCGCGCTCAGGGAGAACGGCGCGCCCGCGTTCGTTGGCCGCTCCCATGCCCATCACTGGGAACTTTGAGTCCAAACACTATCTCCGCTTCACCGTGCGCGACCGTCCCGGCATTGTGGCGGCGATTGCCAACGCGTTGGCCGTGCACCAGATCAACATTGACGCGCTGCTCCAGAATCCCGGCTTCGATAAAAATGCGCTGCCCTTCGTCGTCACCCTCGAGGCCTGCCCTGCCGAACAGCTGCAAGCGGCGGTACGCGATATTTCCAAACTTGATTTCCTGGTTCACGCTCCAATGACTATGCCGATTCTTACGAAGGAGCTTTAATGCAACTCCGCTGTTTTGATCCTGATTGTGCAATGAAGCTCGACCTGCACGCGCCTGCGCTCGCATGCCCCAGTTGCGGAGGACTGCTCGAAGTCGATGTCGATGGCTCCGCGTTCGACGCTACCGCATTGAAAGAACTCTGGAGCGAGCGCCGAAGGTCCCGCGATCCCCGCGATATCAGCGGCGTTTGGCGTTACCGGGAATTTCTTCCGGCGTATCCGGCCCATGAAGTCGTAACCATCGGCGAGGGCAACACACCGCTGGTGCGCGGACACAAAAGCGCGTCATGGGCAGGGGTCGCCGATTTGCAATTCAAGCACCTTGGGTGGAATCCTACAGGCTGCTTCAAAGACCTTGGTATGACCGTGGGAATGACCGAAGCGGTGCATACCGGCGCGAATGTTGTGGCTTGCGCTTCGACGGGAAACACGGCAGCATCGCTCGCCGCCTATGCCGCGCGAGCCGGGGTCGTCGGCCGGGTCTACCTTCCCGCCGGGCAAGTCTCGCTCAATAAACTGGCGCAGGCGCTGGACTTCGGAGCGGAGATCGTGGAGGTCGAAGGAAGCTTCGACGACGCGCTCAACACGCTGTTGGAGAAGACCGGCGAGGGGATTTACTTCCTGAACTCGATCAATCCGTTCCGCATCGAGGGCCAGAAGACGACGATGTTTGAGCTGCTCGATCAGCTTGACTGGAAGTCGCCCGATTACCTGGTGGTTCCGGGTGGCAATCTGGGGAATTCGGCTGCGTTCGGCAAAGCATTTGAGGAACTGCTGCGCTATGGATTCATCGACAAGGCCCCGCGCATGATCGTGGTGCAGGCAGCAGGAGCCAATCCCTTCGCGCAGCTATGGCGCGACGGTGCAAAAGAACTCTCGCCGGTGGAGGAGCCGGAGACGGTCGCGACGGCGATCCGGATCGGCAATCCGCGCTCGTGGAAGAAGTCGCTGCGTGGGGTGAGGAACACCGCGGGCCAGGTGCTCGACGTGACCGATGAAGAGATTTCCGAGGCCAAGGCCGTGATCGGACGCGACGGCATCGGGTGCGAACCTGCGTCAGCCGCAACTCTCGCTGGGCTGCGCAAGCTGCGCGCAAGCAATCAGATTCCGGAGGAGGCGAGCGTCGTTGCCATCCTCACCGGCCACGTTCTGAAAGATACGAACTTCATCATCCGCGCTCATCAGCGAGAGGAAGCACATGCGCACTAATGAAGACGAAATAGTCATACGCGTGCCGGGCTCGATTGCCAATCTTGGACCGGGCTTTGACACGCTTGCGGTTGCAGTTCAGCTCTACCTGACCCTGCGTGTGCGGTTGACCCCGGGCAAGGATGATTTGCGCTTCGAGTTCGTAAATCAACATCTGGAAGGCGAAAACTACATTGAGCGCGCGTTTCGCTTTATCGCCGGGCGCCACAACTTTCCGATTCCCTCTTTCGAGGTGAAGGTGGAGAGCGATATCCCGATGAAGGGAGGACTGGGCAGCAGCGCCGCCGCCACCGTGGCCGGCCTGCGTTTGTATGAGGCCGTTGCCGGCCCGCTCGATCAGCGGGAGATGCTGAACGCGGCCTGCGAGTTGGAGGGGCATCCTGACAACATCGCGGCAGCACTCCTCGGCGGACTTACCGTGAGCTGTGAAACTCCTGGCGAATTGCGTGTGCTGCGCGCAATCTGGCCGGAGTCGCTTGCCTTCATCGTGGTGACGCCCGAGCAATATCTGGCGACCAAAGCATCGCGCGCCGTGCTTCCGGAGACGATTTCGCGCGCCGACGCAATTTACAACGTGCAACGCGTGGCTTTTCTGCTGGAAGCACTGCGCTCCTCGAACTTCACGCTTTTGCGCGAGGCGCTCAACGACCGCCTGCATCAGCCGTACCGCGCTTCCATGGTCCCAGGCCTCAAGGAAGCTCTGGAACTGCGCCATCCAAACCTGCTCGGCGTCTGCCTCAGCGGTGCGGGCCCTTCGGTGGTGGCGCTGGTGCAGGAGAATCACAACGAAGTGAGCGCCCTGCTCTCAGAGATTTACATTCATAAATCGATTCCATTCCGCATCCAGACGCTCAAGGTACACCCGGCTGACAGCATGCCGCAGTCAAGCCTCCCCGCGCGCAGTTGGTGCGTGGAAACCGCAGGCAGCTGGAAGCTCTAGCGAAACGCGGATTCAATCCCTCGCTTCATTCAACACTCAGCGCGCAACTGGCGCATAAAGAAGACGGCTTGAGAGCCGTCTTCTTTTGCGCTCTGTTTCTGTTAACGCTGCGGCTTTATTGCGCTCCGGCAGCGGACTTGGCTGTGCCCAGGTAGGCGTTAACGCCCGCGGCGGCAGCGCGTCCTTCTGCAATCGCCCATACCACCAGCGATTGTCCGCGCCGGATGTCACCGGCGGCGAATACGCCCTCGACCGAGGTCATTCTGCGCTCATCGGTCGCAACGTTGCCGCGGCCATCCAGAGCAACGCCGAGCTGCTCGATCAGGCCATTGCGCACCGGGCCGGTGAAGCCCATGGCAAGCAGCACGAGATCGGCTTCGATGACGCGTTCAGTTCCGGCGATGGTCTCGAACTTCGGCGGCGGCCCCACCTCAACGGCGCGCAGGCGCGCCACGTTTCCATCGGCATCGCCCTCGAAGCGCACGGTGCCGAGGCCCCACTCGCGGGTGCCGCCTTCTTCGTGCGCCGCCTCGGTACGCAGTTGCAGGGGCCACAGCGGCCACGGCGTCTGCGCCGAGCGAGTCTCCGGCGGCTTGGGCATGATCTCGAACTGGCGCACGCTGGCCGCGCCCTGACGCAAACTGGTGCCCAGGCAATCGGCACCGGTATCGCCGCCGCCGATGATCACAACTTTCTTTCCGGTGGCGAGGATTGAAATCTCCGCGGGGATGGTGTCGCCGAGCACACGCTTGTTCTGCTGCGGCAGGAACTCCATGGCGAAGTGTATTCCCTTCAGCTCGCGCCCCGGCACCTTCAGATCGCGCGGCGCCTCTGCGCCTCCAGCGAGCACGATGGCGTCGAAGTCGCGGCGCAACTGCTCCACATCCATGTTGACGCCAACATGCGCATTGGTCACAAACTTCACGCCTTCGGCCTCCATCTGCGCCAGGCGGCGGTCGATGAAATGCTTCTCAAGCTTGAAATTCGGAATCCCGTAACGCAGCAGGCCGCCGATGCGGTCAGCTTTTTCAAAGACTGTGACAGCATGTCCAGCGCGGCTCAACTGCTGTGCGGCGGCGAGTCCGGCTGGCCCTGAACCAATCACGGCAACCTTCTTGCCGCTCTGCTCCTGCGCGGGCTCGGGATGAATCCAACCCTCGTCCCAGCCGCGCTCCACAATGGTTTTTTCAATCTGCTTGATGGTGACCGGAGGCTGATTGATTCCCAGAACGCAGGCAGCCTCGCACGGTGCGGGGCAGATGCGTCCGGTGAACTCCGGAAAGTTGTTGGTGGTGTGCAGACGCCGCACCGCCTCTTCCCAGCGCCCACGATAGACGAGGTCGTTCCAGTCTGGAATGTGGTTATTGACCGGGCATCCGGTGTGGCAGAAGGGCACGCCACACTCCATGCAGCGTGCGCCCTGCTGCTGCACACTGTCGCGCGGAAAGTCCTGGTAAATCTCAAACCAGTCCTTGACGCGTTCCTCTGCCGGGCGCCGAGTCGGCAGCACTCTTTCAAATTCCAGGAACCCAGTTGGCTTACCCACGCTGCACCTCCACGGCCACGGCGGCCATCTGGCGCGCTGGGCTGTAATTCACTACCGTGCGTTCGATGCCCAGCACACGCTTCAATTCGTGCGGAAAGACTTTCACAAAGTTCCGCAGTACAGAATCCCACTCGGCGAGAATCCTTGTCGCCTGCGGACTGCCGGTACGCCGTACGTGTTCCTCGATCATCGCTTTAAGAATGCTCACATCTTCAGCATTCGTCATCGGCTCTAAATCGACCGACGTGAGGTTGCAGCTCTTCTCCTGGAAGTCGCCGCGCTCATCGTACACATAGGCGATACCGCCGCTCATGCCGGCTGCAAAATTTCTGCCGCAGGGGCCGAGCACCGCCACCACGCCTTTGGTCATGTACTCGCAGCCATGGTCGCCCACGCCCTCGACTACAGCCGTGGCGCCTGAGTTGCGCACCGCGAAGCGCTCACCGGCGACGCCACTGAAGTACGCCTCGCCGCTGGTTGCGCCGTAAAGAACGACGTTGCCGACAATGATGTTTTCCTCGGGATGGAAGCGCGATTCGCGTGGAGGATAGACCGCGATGCGTCCGCCGGAAAGTCCCTTGCCCACGTAATCATTGGCATCGCCTTCAAGAGTCATCGTGATTCCCTTGGCAAGAAATGCGCCGAAGCTCTGCCCAGCCGAGCCGTTGAGGCGCAGCTGGATGGTTTCATCCGGCAGCCCATCGGCGCCATACCGACGCGCAATCTCGCCGCTCAGCATGGTTCCCACGGAGCGGTGGATATTGCGAATCTTGAACGACACATCGACGGGCTTAGCCTCGTCCAGCGCGGGCTTTACGGCACTCATCAACTCGTGGTCGAGCGCCTGCTCCAGGCCATGATCCTGCTTGTGAATGCAGTGGCGCGCAACGCGAGTGGGCATCGCCGGAGAATAAAGAATCGTGGACAGGTCGATGCCCTTGGCCTTCCAGTGATCGCTGGCGAGCCGGGCTTCCAGGCGATCCACGCGACCCACCATCTCGTCAAAGGTGCGGAAGCCGAGGCGAGCCATGTACTCGCGCACTTGCTCGGCAAGGAAGAAGAAGAAGTTGACCACATGTTCAGGCTGTCCGGCAAATCGTGCGCGCAGCACCGGGTCCTGCGTGGCGATGCCGACCGGACAGGTGTTGAGATGGCATTTGCGCATCATGATGCAGCCCATCGCGATCAATGGCGTAGTTGCGAAGCCGAACTCTTCGGCGCCGAGCAGAGCGGCAATCACAACATCACGGCCGGTCTGCAGCTTTCCGTCGGTCTGCACTCGGATGCGGCTGCGAAGATCGTTCAGCAGCAGCACCTGCTGCGTCTCGGCGAGTCCAAGCTCCCACGGAATGCCGGCGTGCTTGATCGAGCTGAGAGGCGAAGCGCCCGTGCCGCCGCTATCGCCGCTGATCAACACCACGTCGGCGTGTGCCTTGGCAACTCCGGCGGCAACCGTGCCGACACCCACCTCGGAGACCAGCTTGACGCTGATGCGCGACTTCGGATTCACGTTCTTCAAGTCATAAATCAACTGCGCCAGATCTTCGATCGAATAAATATCGTGGTGAGGCGGCGGCGAAATCAGAGTCACGCCGGGGGTGGAGTGACGAAGACGCGCAATGGTTTCGTCCACCTTGTGACCGGGCAGTTGTCCGCCCTCGCCGGGCTTAGCGCCTTGCGCCATTTTGATCTGCAACTCGTCGGCATTGACCAGGTAATGCGCGGTGACGCCGAAGCGTGCTGAGGCTACCTGCTTCACCGAACTGCGTCGCAAATCGCCGGATTCGTCGGGAGTGAAACGCGCCGCGTCCTCGCCGCCTTCGCCGGTGTTGCTGCGGCCGCCGATACGGTTCATCGCAATGGCAAGGGTCTCGTGCGCCTCTTTGCTGATGGAGCCGAACGACATGGCGCCGGTGGCAAAGCGCTTCACAATCTCCTTTGCCGATTCGACCTCTTCAATCGGCACCGGGGTCTTGCTCTCTTTCAACTGCAGCAGTCCGCGCAACGTGCAGAGTTGCTTGTTCTGCTGATCGATAAGATCGGTGTAATCCCGGAAGGTCTCGGCATTGTTCTGCCGCACCGAATGTTGCAACGTGCTGATCGTCTGCGGATTCAGGAGGTGATACTCGCCTCCGATGCGATGGCGGTACGCGCCGCCGACTTCCAGTTCCAACTCCGATTCGTTGCGCGGGCGGAAGCCGTGCTCATGACGTAGAATCGATTCGCGCGCGATCACGTCCAGTCCGACGCCCTCGATGCGGGAGACAGTGCCGGCGAAGTAGTCGTGGACGAATTCACGATTGAGACCGATGGCTTCAAAGACCTGCGCACCGCGATAGCTCTGCAGGGTGGAGATGCCCATCTTGGAGAAGGTCTTCAGCAATCCCTTATCGATGGACTTGCTGAAGTTCTTGACTGCCTTTTCCGCCGTGATCTCAGGCGGAAGCAGGCCACGATGAACCATGTCCTCCAGCGTTTCAATTGCCAGGTAGGGATTGACCGCACTGGCGCCGTACCCGATCAGCAGGGCGAAGTGCATCACCTCGCGGGGCTCGCCGCTCTCGACGAGCAGCGCGATCTTGGTGCGTGAGCGTTCCTTGACGAGATGGTTGTGCACCGCGGCCAGAGCCAGCAGCGATGGGATCGGGGCATGGTCCCTGTCAACCCCGCGGTCGGACAGAATCAGCAGGGTGTAGCCGTTCTCGACGGCGAGCGAAGCGCGGCGGCACAGACCGTCGAGTCCGCGCTTGAGTCCGGCTGCTCCGTCTTCCCCCACGCGGAAGGAAGCGGTCAGCGTGGTCGCCAGCAGATCCCCGCTCGAAACACGGCGCAGCTTTTCCAGATCGCGGTTGCTCAGAACCGGCTGGGGAAGCTTGAGCGTATGACAGTTCAGCGGAGTCTCTTTAAGGATGTTGCGCTCGGTCCCAATGTAGCTGGTCAGCGACATCAGCAGATCTTCGCGGATCGGATCGATCGGCGGGTTGGTGACCTGCGCAAAGAGCTGCTTGAAATAGTTGAACAAAAGCTGCGGCTGATCCGAGAGACAGGCCAGCGGCGTGTCGGCGCCCATGGAGCCGACTGGTTCTTCGCCGTTGCGCGCCATCGGCTCCAGGATGATCTTGATGTCCTCTTCGGTGTAGCCGAAGACACGCTGGCGCGCGATGATGGTTTCGTGGCTTGGGCCGTGGACTCGCGTTGGCTCGGGCAGTTGCTCGAGCGTGATCTGGTTCTGCTTGATCCACTCGGCGTAGGGCTGGCGGGCGGAGAGCTGCTCCTTGATCTCGTCGTCGCTGATGATGCGTCCGGCAACAGTGTCAACCAGGAACATGCGACCGGGCTGCAGCCGGCCCTTGTACTTCACGCGCTCTGGCGAAAACTCCAGCACGCCGACCTCGGAGGAGAGCACCACGAGATCGTCGGTAGTAACAATGTAGCGGCCAGGACGCAGACCATTGCGATCGAGCGTTGCGCCGATCACGCGGCCATCGGTAAAGGCCATCGAAGCGGGCCCATCCCAAGGCTCCATCAGCGAGGCATGGTACTCATAAAACGCGCGCTTGGCCGGATCCATGTGCGGATTGCGCGACCAGGCTTCGGGAATCAGCATGGCCATCACGTGTGGCAGCTCGCGTCCGGCGTGCAACAGCAACTCCACCGCATTGTCCAGCGAGGCCGAGTCGCTGCCGCCGGGAGTAACGATCGGGAAGAGCTTCTTCAGGTCATCGCCAAAGAGATCCGACTGCAGCAGGCTCTGGCGTGCATTCATCCAGATGATGTTGCCCTTCACCGTGTTGATTTCGCCGTTGTGCGCGACGTGGTGAAAAGGATGCGCCAGAGGCCAGCTTGGGAACGTATTGGTAGAGAAGCGCTGGTGAACCATGCAGAGCGCGCTCTTTACCAGGGGATCGCCAAGCTCTGGATAGAACTTGGTAATCTGCGGTGCCAGCAACAGGCCCTTGTAAACAATCGTGCGACAGGAGAGCGATGGAATGTAGAAGTGGCTCTTGCCTTCGATATCGCTGTTCAGGATCTCGTTTTCAATTCGGCGTCGTACCACATAGAGCTTTCGCTCGAAATCCGCTTCCGAAAGGGGCTGCAAGAGCTTCAGGAATATCTGCTCGATATAGGGCTGCGAGCCGCGCGCGATGCGGCCGATGGCAGTGGGATTGATGGGCGTGTCACGCCAGCCCATCACCTCGAAACCTTCTTCCTGAATAATCTTTTCGACCACGCCTTCGCATTGCAGGCGCTCCGGCTTGCCCACGGGCAGAAAAACCATGCCCACCGCGTAGCTGCCGGGCCCGGGCAGAGCCATGCCCTGAGCGGCGCACTCGCGCACAAAAAATTCATGCGGAATCTGAATCAGCACACCGGCGCCGTCGCCGGTCTCAGGGTCGCAACCGCAGGCTCCGCGGTGCTCCAAATGCGTGAGCACCTCGATTCCCTTTTCTACGATGGAGTGGCTCTTTTCGCCACGAATACTGGCGACGAAACCGAGACCGCAGGCGTCATGCTCGTTCGCCGGATCGTAGAGACCCTGTGCGGGCGGCAATCCGCTTGCGTGCTGTCTCTGTCGGCCTTCGTCGTTACAATCGTTATTCTCTCGCATTGCTCTCCCGTGTGTGCGTCTTCCGCTGTAATCCGCGCTATGAACCTGAGGCTATAAACACGAAACCCGCCTAGCTTGTAGTTGGCGGGTGAGTAGTGCTCGGGCTGTTAAGATTGCCTGACTCTATCCCCGCTACCGGGTGTTAATTCGCTTCAGTACGCAGGATGTGCGCACCTGTAGCGCCGGCGGTGTTGTAAGCGGGGGTGTAGCCAAGTGAATCATATTAGTGACTAAAGACTACACCCGGTACTGGTCCAGAGTCAACGTCATACAGGAAATTATCGCGCAGATTTTTCGAATTTGCGCTAGCGCCAGAGTAGCTCGCAAAAGCAAAGACGCACCACTCTGAATACCCCCTGCAGAGACAAAGGTGAGAATACCGGATGACATCCCATGCGCTTGTGATACTATGCAAGCAGTATCTCGCGAAGTTTGGATGCGCGATTCTGAGTTGACCCCGCCTAGCTACACTGCGATTCCTTCTCAAAATCTCCTCCGACAAAGAATGCAGGATATGTGTTTCCGCGCGCACACATCCAACTCGCGCGCTCAGTAAAGAGAGAAGAAGAAAACCATAGAATGAGTACATTTCAAGAAATGCCCCTACAGGCGCAATTACAACAGGCGCTTGCGGCAAAGAACTTTGTAAACCCCACCCCAGTTCAGATTCAGGCAATTCCTCCGGCCATCGAAGGCAAAGACGTGATTGCGACAGCGCAGACCGGTACCGGTAAAACGCTGGCCTTCCTGATTCCCGTGATGGAAATGCTGGCCGCAACGCCAGCGGGAAAGATCAACGCGCTTGTGCTGGTGCCCACGCGCGAACTCGCCATTCAGGTACACGAGCAGTATGAAGCACTGCGTTCGAAGAAAGCTCCGCCGGCAGCGTTGGTCATCGGCGGACTCAGTGAAAAGGTTCAGATCCGCGCCCTGCGCGCGGGTGCACGGATCGTAGTCGCAACACCGGGCCGGCTGGAAGACTACATGCGCCGCAAGATCGTCGATCTGCGCAGCGTACGCGTTCTGGCCTTGGACGAAGTGGACCGGATGCTGGACATGGGCTTTTTGCCCGCAATCACCCGCATTCTGGCCGCGCTTCCGGCAGAACGGCAGACCCTTTGCTTCTCGGCAACGCTGGAAAAGTCCGTACAGGGATTGCTGCTGAAGTGCACTCGCAACGCGGTCCGCATCTCGCTGGGCAACGTTCTGAAGCCAGCCGAGAGCGTGCTATTGCAGGCCTTTGAAGTTCCGGCAATGCAGAAGGGGAACGTCCTGCGTGAGCTGCTCTACAACGAGAGCGGTAAAACGTTGATCTTTGCCCGCACCAAGCGCGGCACGGAGCGCCTGGCCAAGGACCTGATGCGCGACGGATTCGCCGCGTCCATGATCCACGGCGACCGCACCCAGAGCCAGCGTTCGGCGGCACTGGCAGGCTTTGAAGCAGGCCGCTTCCAGGTGCTGGTGGCGACCGATGTGGCCGCGCGCGGCATTCACGTGGGCGACGTTGCGCACGTGGTGAACTACGATCTGCCCTCCATCGCCGAGGACTTCATCCATCGCGTGGGCCGCACCGGACGCGCAGGCCAGACTGGCGTGGCATCCACCATCGTCAGCGGAGCTGAGATGATCGAGTTGCGCCGCTTTGAGCGCACGCTGAAGCTGCGGATCGAACGCAAGGAGCTGAGCAAGATGAAGGCCTCCGAGCAGCGGAAAATGCCGATTCCAATTACCCAATCACGGAAGAACACCAACACGTTGAAGTCGCGCACGCTGAATAGCCTGCCGGGCGAGATCTTCGCGTAAGCTTCCCACATAGTTGTGAAGACGCCAGGAGCCAGAAGCTTCTGGCGTTTTTCTTTTGCATGAGAACCAACGACTAGAGCAATTCCCTAGTTGCCATAGCCCGATACTGCTCTCGCCTTTAGGTTGTCATTCCGAGCGCAGCGAGGAATCCCCGCACCGCCCAAATCTGCAATGCCGCCCCAGAGTCTCTTCTGCCTCGAACTGCCTTTGACGGTGTACACCTTCTGTGGAACCGACCTAATCAGGTGAGCGGTTAGTTGCGGTTGGTGTAAACGATCTTCCCTGAACTTGATGCGTAGACCAGCTTGTTTCCGCCCAGAACTTCATCCACCCTTTTCTGCTCGAAGTCCGGCACAAAGAGAAAGACCCGAGTACTGGAGTTCCATAGCCGGACAAGATCGGCGTCGTCCAGATAGATGGGGGGCGCGTCCGCAAAGGTAGAGCCGAACCACATGGAAGTGGTGCGTCCGTTGATCAGCCCGACCGGCCGCCGGAGATAAAACACCAAGGACGAACCAAACGACTGATCGCCATAGATAAGGACGCGATCCTGCGGCTGCACCTGCTCCTGGATGCGCATGGCCAGCGCATGCGAGCTGAGGTATGGATCGAAGCGGATGAGCGCGACGTGAGCGGCGATAAGGAAGACCGTGACGGTGACGGCCAGCGCCCAGGTGCTGGCGAAATGCTTGCGCTTTACGCGCAGGATGATCTCAGCCAGCGAGCCAAAGACGAGCGCGACAACGGCGAGAATCGCCGGAAAGCGTAGCGCGGCAAAGGATTGCCCAGTCAGATCAAGCAGGTGGCCCATGGAGAGCGTGTCGTTATCGAGATTGGTCTTCGCCAGCACCTCGCCGATATCCGGCACAAAGGGCAGGTGGCGCGAGGACCAGAGTCCTCCAATGAGGACGGCGGCAAAGAGCAGGCGCACCGTGACACTGACAGCCGAGGTCGCAAGCAGCCATGGCTGACGGCCTTCCTCCTCTTCTCCGGCAAGCGCGGCGGCCAGCAGCAGGAAGAGCGCGAGATATGCGGGGAAGGTGTAGTACTCCTGATTCGTGGAGACGGAGAAAAACAGCAGTGTCACCGAGGCCCAGAGAACGCAGATCCAGCGGGTGCGGGCACGGAAATCGAGAGCCCTTTGCTGGTGTCCCGCGTCTGTCGCGAGCAGACGTGGGTCGTGGCTAAGATGGGCAGCCCGACCGCTCCGCATCTCCGCCCACAACCTGCGCAGCGCCAGCGGCAGATATAAGCTCCAAGGGAAGAGCCAGACCAGGTGCAGCGTCCAGTAGAGATAGCCGGGGAGCTTGTTGTAGTCCTTCGGAATGCGCTTGCCAAGAAAGCGCAAAAAGTGTTCGTTGACGAAGTAGAACCACAAGAAGCCGTGATGATCTCCAACGGCGGGATTGCGCAGCCCGGCCAGGATATGCCAGGGCGCAGCGATGGCAAAAAACAGAAGCAGTCCGGAGGCGAGATGGAACTCGCGCCAGCGCCGCCATTCGCCGGTGATCGCAAGATAGGCGATAAGGGTGATGCCGACGATGACCAGGGCGAGCAGACCCTTGGTGAGCACCGCAAGGGCAAGCAGGGCATACGCGGCGTACCAAGCCCAGCGCGCGCCAGGACGCTCCAGGGCGGAAATGATGCAATAGAATGCGGCAGCGATGAGGAGGCTGAGAATCGCCTCCGGAATCAGCACGCGGGTAAAGAGAAAATATCCAACGCCGGTCGCAACAAAGAGTCCAGTGTAGAGCCCGGCACGCGCCCCAAAGGCGCGGCGCCCCCATGCAAGGCCGAGCAGGACAAGCAGAAACATGGCAGCAACGGTGGGCAGCCGGGTCGCAAATTCGTTGACGCCGAAGACGCGATAGCATCCGGCAACCAGCCAGTACATCAGGGGCGCTTTTTCCAGGTAGCGAACGCCGTTGACGTGCAGGGTCACGTAGTCGCCGCGGGTGATCATCTCGCGGGCGGCTTCGGCGTGCGAGGTGTCGACATCGTCCTGCAGGGCAGGCGAAAAGGCTGAGCCGAGATAAACGGCGAGAAACAGGAGAAAAACCGCGGCCAAGGCGAGGCGGCGCGATGAGGTACCGGCCAGAACGTCCAAGTCACATGCCCTGCGCGACGCCGATGCGCTGCTGGTTAGAACGTCCAAGTCACATTTCCTAGAATTCGCCTTCTATACTACCAGCTCGCAGCAGCAACAAAGGTTACGAAGCGTGAAGTGCGCGAGCCGTGCTCAACCCTTCCCTGCTATCGGGCTTTGACAGAACGGGCACTGGCCCGCTTCACCAGAGCCCCGGTGCGCTCGGCCACAAAGTCCATCATCTCCGTGCTGATGCCGGGATAAATGCCAAGCCAGAAAGTCTGATTCATGACGATGTCGGTGTTCTTCAGCCTGCCGGAAATGCGGTATGGAACATCTTTGTAGGCGGGCTGGCGAGTGAGGTTTCCGGCGAACAGAAGCCGGCTGCCGATCTTGGCCGCGTCGTAGAAGGTGAGCAGCTCCAAGCCGCGAGAACGGAGCTTCAGGGCGCACGGTGATCGGAAAGCCGAACCATGAGGGCTCTGAGTTCGGCGTGGCCTCGGGAAGGATCAGAAACTCCTCAAAGGGCTTGAGGCAGTTCGCGAAGATAGGCGAAGTTGGCGCGTCGCCGGGCGATGAAAGTCATTGGCGCGCGCAAGCTGCGCCAAGCCCGACGGCAGCCTGGAAATCGGTGATCTTCAGGTTGTAGCCAACGTGCGAATAAACGTACTTGTGGTCGTAGCCGAAGGGCAGATCGCCGTGCTGCCACTGGAACCGCTTGCCGCAGGTATTGTCCTTGCCGGGATCGCACCAGCAGTCGCGTCCCCAGTCGCGGAAGGATTCGATCAGAACCTTAAGCTGGCTGTCGTTGGTGAGCAGCGCTCCGCCCTCGCCCATCGTGATGTGGTGGGCAGGATAGAAGCTAAGGGTTGCGATATCGCCGAATGAGCCAACAAGCTGGCCGTTATAACGGGAGCCGAGCGCGTCGCAGCAATCCTCGATGACCCAAAGATCGTACTTTTCGGCGATGCGCATGACCTCGGCGAGATTGAAGGGGTTGCCGAGGGTGTGTGCGACCATGATGGCGCGGGTCTTGGAGGTGATGGCGGCCTCGATCTGGGCCACCTGAATGTTGTAGGTGGGAATATCGACATCGACGAAGACCGGAATGAGGCCGTACTGCACCGCCGGATTCACCGTGGTGGGGAAGCCCGCGGCCACGGTGATGATCTCATCGCCGGGACGCAGCGCCTGTTCTCCCAAGCTTCGGCGAGGTGAGCGCGGCAATCGCCAGCAGGTTGGCCGACGAGCCGGAGTTGGTGGTCACCGCCCAGCGCACATCCAGAAAGTCGGCGAGCTTGCGCTCAAAATCGGCGTTGAAGCGTCCGGTAGTGAGCCAGAAATCAAGCGATGCATCGACCGCGTTGCAGACCTCCTCGGGGCCGAAAACCTTGCCCGAGGGAGGGATCACGCTTTCGCCCGGAACGAAGGTGCGCGGCGGCGTGCCGCTGCTTGGTGTATTCGGTAACCAGTTGGAGGATTTGCTCGCGTAGCTCTTCGGTTGTCATACACTCACATCCGGCGCGGATTCTAGCTTGGGCTTCCGCACAAGCTTTGATTGCCGCATAAATAGATTGAATCTGATTCAGGGTGACGGCGCGGACATCCTCGCCCACGATGAAAGCCTTTGTACCACTCGACGGTGTGGACCAGCGTCTCGTCGAGGCTCCAGTGCGCGCTCCAGCCGAGTCGCGCGCGGGCCTTGGAGGAGTCCAGGCGCAGCAGGTGCGCTTCGTGGACGTCTCTCCGGCTCGACGGATTGCCAGCGGGCTCCGTCTCCCCAGAGCCTTGCCAGCTCAGAGACCAGATAGCTCACCGGACGGGCATCGGAGTCGGCAGGCCCAAAATTCCATCCCTCGGCGAAGGCCGGCGCCATCGGCGTAGAGGCGCTCGGCCAGCTCAATGATATCCCGCGAGCGGCTCAAGCACATGCTGCCACGGGCGCACCGCTTCGGGATTGCGGATCATAACCGGCTCGCCTGCGGAAAACGCTCGCATGATGTCCGGCACGAGGCGGTCAAGCGCCCAATCGCCGCCGCCAATGACGTTACCGGCGCGCGCAGAGGCCACGGCGACCCGGTGCTGCGCGTACTGATCGGGAGGAAAGAAGGAGCGGCGATAGGCGGCCGTAACCAGCTCGGCGCAACCTTTGCTGCTGCTGTACGGATCGTGGCCGCCCATCGGCTCGTGCTCGCGATACGGCCAGTGCCACTCCTGATTTTCGTAGCACTTGTCGCTGGTCACGACAACAACGGCGCGGACGCTCGGCGTGCGGCGAACCGCATCGAGAAGATGGACGGTTCCAAGGACGTTGACCGAATACGTCTCCACCGGGCTCTGGTAGGAGAGACGCACCAGCGGCTGCGCGGCCATATGGATGACAACCTCGGGGGCAAAGCCGCGCATGGCGGCTTCGAGCGCGGCCAGGTCGCGAATATCTCCGCGAACATCCTGGAGCTGCGCATCAAGCTCAAGCAGCCGGTAAAGGCTCGGATCTGTGGGAGGATCAAGCGCGTAGCCACAAACTTCGGCGCCCATCGAGAGCAGCCAGAGGGCGAGCCAACTGCCCTTAAATCCGGTATGCCCGGTCAGGAAAACCTTGCGGGATTTCCAGAAGCTTGTGTCCATAGCCGATATCCGAATCGTACCACCGCTCTGGGCCCGAACGAAGATTTTCGGGCGGACGGCCCACTCAAGCTGGTCCGCTTGAGTGGGTTGGTCCCGCTGGGCGAGTCTCCCCTAGTAGCGATAGGTATCCGGCTTATACGGGCCTGAGACCGGAACTCCGATGTAGTCAGCCTGCTTCTGCGTGAGCGTGGTCAGCTTGACGCCGATCTTCTCCAGGTGCAGCCGCGCTACCTCTTCGTCGAGCTTCTTGGGAAGCGTATACACATCTTTCGCATAGGTGTCGCGGTTCTTCCAGAGGTCGATCTGCGCCAGCGTCTGGTTGGAGAAGCTGTTGGACATGACGAAGCTGGGGTGTCCGGTGGCGCAGCCCAGGTTCACCAGGCGGCCTTCGGCGAGCAGGAAGATCGAGTGGCCATCGGGGAAGGTGTACATATCCACCTGCGGCTTGATGGTGGTGCGCACAACGCCCGGCGCATTGTTCAGGCGATCGACCTCAATCTCGTTGTCGAAGTGGCCGATGTTGCAGACGATGGCCTGGTCCTTCATGCGCTCCATATGCTCAAGGCGAATGATGTCCACGTTTCCGGTGGTGGTGACGTAGATGTCGCCGATGCCGAGGGTCTCCTCGACGGTGGTGACCTGGTAGCCGGCCATGGCGGCCTGCAATGCGTTGATGGGATCGATCTCGGTGACGATGACGCGTGCGCCGAGGCCGCGCAGCGACTGCGCCGAGCCCTTGCCCACGTCGCCGTGGCCGCAGATGACGGCGACCTTGCCCGCCACCATAACGTCGGTGGCGCGCTTGATGCCGTCGGCGAGCGACTCGCGGCAGCCGTAGAGGTTGTCGAACTTCGACTTGGTCACCGAGTCGTTGACGTTGATGGCCGGAACCAGCAGCGTGCCCTCTTCCTTCATGCGGTAAAGGCGATGCACGCCGGTGGTGGTCTCCTCGGAGACGCCGCGCCAGGCGGCTACAATCTGATGCCAGCGCTGCGGGGTCTCGCGCGTACACCTTCTTCAGCAGATCCTTGATGACCTTCTCTTCGTGCGACCCGGAGGGAGTGTTGACCCAGTCGGAGCCGTTCTCCAGCTCATAGCCTTTGTGGATGAGCAGCGTGACGTCGCCGCCATCGTCTACCACCAGTTCGGGGCCCTTACCATCGGGATGGATGACGGCGCGGAGGGTGCAATCCCAGTACTCTTCAAGCGACTCGCCCTTCCAGGCAAAGACCGGAACACCGGTCTGCGCAATGGCCGCGGCGGCGTGGTCCTGGGTCGAGAAGATGTTGCAGCTCGCCCAGCGGACGCTGGCGCCAAGCTCGACCAGGGTCTCAATCAGCACGGCGGTCTGAATCGTCATGTGCAGCGAACCGGTGATGCGGACGCCCTTGCAGCGGCTTCTCTGCGGAATACTTGCGCCGGATCGACATCAGACCGGGCATTTCGAACTCGGCCACGGAAATTTCCTTGCGGCCCCACTCGGCAAGAGAAAGGTCGGCAACTTTAAAGTCGTTCAATACGGTCAATACGGTCGTCAGCTGAGATCCCAAGGAAACGTCCTCCAAACTTTCCGCCGCACCTGCAAGCCCTGCAATCACCCAAAGAAGGCAGATGTGGGCTATTCGCGGCTGCTTTGATTATAGCTTCCGGCAGGTAATCCGGAAATGGGCCAAGCCTCCCGCTTTGCGCGCGGGGACCACTCGCGATCCGGAGAAGTTCGCGGTAGCAAAGAAGTATATCCACGACCGTTTGGCCGATGGACGCTTCCATCCGAAGATTGCAAAGACATTTCCCTTTTCGCAGACTGTGGAAGCCTATCGCTCTACATCCCCAAAAGCGCTTCGCAGCCCGGCGTCGGTAACGGACGCATTTCCGGCTGCGGGCGCTCGGTGGACGTGGCTCACCCCTCGTCCTCCCGCTCGCGAGGGCATGGTCAGAATGGAGCCCCGGTTTTCGGCCGAAAGGCTCTCGCGAAAGTAGTCGAGGCTCATCTGCAGGCCGGTTCGCAAGTCAATCTTGGGCTCCCATCCAAGCAGAGCCTTTGCCCTCGAAATATCCGGACAGCGTTGCTTAGGATCGTCCTGAGGAAGCGGCGCGAAGACCAGTTTGCTGGGCGAACCGGTAACCTCCAACACAACATGGGCGCACTCGAGCATGGTGAACTCGCCAGGGTTGCCGATGTTCACCGGCATGTGCTCGCCGGAGGCGGCCAGGCGCACGATGCCATCCACTTCATCGCTCACATAGCAGAAGCTGCGGGTCTGGCTTCCGTCTCCATAGATGGTGAGAGCTTGGCCGAGCAGGGCCTGCTTCATGAAGTTGGAGATAACACGGCCATCGTCGAGTTGGAGACGCGGGCCGTAAGTATTGAAGATTCGAACGATGCGCGTGTCCACGCCGCGATAGCGGTGATAGGCCATCGTCAGCGCCTCGGAGAAGCGCTTGGCCTCGTCGTAGACCGAACGCGGGCCAATGGAATTCACGTGCCCCCAATAAGACTCGGGCTGGGGATGAACATCGGGATCGCCGTAGCACTCCGAGGTGGAAGCGATCAGAAATCCTGCTTTGTATTTGTGCGCCAGCTCCAGGCAGTTGCGAGTGCCGGATGAGCCAACTTCTAAAGTCTCCAAGCCCCATTTCATGTAATCCTCTGGGCTTGCCGGCGAGGCGAAATCATAGATGAAATCCACCCGGCCAAAGTCGAATGGACGGCAAATGTCGTGCGGTTCGAAGCTGAACCGGGGATCGTTGGTAAAGCTTTGCAGGTTTTCGATCCGGCCGGTCAATAGGTTATCGACACAGAGCACACGATGACCGTCCGCCAGCAGCCGTTCACAAAGGTGGGAGCCCACGAATCCCGCTCCTCCGGTTACCAATATCTGCATGAATATTCTCGATTCGAAAAAGAATTCGGAGCTGGTCGCCACTGAAAACCAGCTCACTGCTCATCAATTATTAATAGATGAAAAAAAATATCGGCGCGAGAGGAAAACTGCAGCTTTAAAAGCGCAGCTCGTGCCAGAACCGGAATCAGAGCCTCTCCAGCACCGCAACCAGGTACTTCCAGAACTCGGCCACCGAAGAGATTTGCACCCGTTCCCCGGGGCTATGTGGATGCTCGATCTGCGGGCCGAAGGAAATCATCTGCATCTCCGGGTAATGAACCCCAAGCACACCCGTTTCCAACCCCGCGTGCATGATGATGAGCTTGGGCGTCGAGCCGTACATCTCCTCGAAGATCGCCTTCGACTTACGCACGATCTCGCTGTTGGGCTCAGGCTTCCAGCCGGGATAGTTGCTGGTGTGTTCGACCTCGAAGCCCGCCAGACGGCAGGAAGTTGCGACCAGGCGCTTCGCTATATTTTTACTCCCCTCGATGGCGGAACGCTGGCTGGTAACGATCTCCACCACTCCATCGTTTAGCGCCACCGTGGAGACGTTGGTGGAATCCTGCACCAGACCGGGGACGTCGGGACTCATGGCCAATACGCCGTGATGCAGGCTTGCAATCAGATCGACCGCCTTCTTCGCGTCTCCTGGGGCGATGACCTGTCGCGGACGCTCGGCCTTTTCCACCGTAATCTGCAAAAAAGGGTCGAAGGCGCCGAGGTCGGTGCTGACATCTTCGGCATACTGCGACACGATAGCCTTTAGCTGCGCTTCGTTCGTAGGATCGGCCATCAGCAGCACCGAAGCTTCCCTCGGAATTGCATTGTGGGCGCTACCGCCCTTGAGATCCGCAATCTCCACCGGAATCTTTTCCATCACAAGCTGCAACATGCCTCCGAGGATGCGAATGGCGTTGCCGCGTCCGAGATGGATGTCCACCCCGGAGTGTCCTCCGCGCAGGCCGCTGACCTTGATCCGGTAGCCGGAACCCGCACCGCCCACCTGGAACGCAACCTTGCGGCGTGCCCGCGTGTTGAGGCCTCCCGCGCAACCAATGCACAGCGTGGACTTCTCTTCATTGTCGAGGTTCAGCAAATAGCGAGCCTTCAGCACACCGGGTTTGAAGGCCGAAGCGCCGCCAAGCGTCGTCTCTTCCTCGACCGTGAAGACAAACTCCATGGGGCCGTGCTGGATGTTTTTGCTCTCCATCACAGCGAGCGCGGCGGCTACGCCGATTCCGTTGTCGGAGCCGAGCGTGGTGCCGTCCGCGTAGAGCCAATCCTCCTTACGCACGAGGCAAATGCCATCGGTATCAAAGTCAAAATCCGTGCCCTCGTTCTTCTCGCAAACCATGTCAAGGTGGCCCTGCAAAGCCGTGACCGGCGCGGATTCGCGGCCAGGGTAGGCAGGCTTGTGGACGACGACATTCCCAGCCTCATCCACGACAGATTGCAGCCCCCGCTTTCCGGCGAGCTTCAGCACATGTTCGCGCGCCGCGGCTTCTTTGGTCGAAGGGCGCGGGATGGCGGCCAGCGCCTCGAAGTGTCGCCAGACCTCGCGGGGTTCAACTCCAGCCAGTACGGTTGACATAGCAAACGCTCCATCACAATCGATCAACTACACGGCACTTATGCTACAACGGGTGCCCCACATCCGCCCTCTTTTGGCGAATGTGGGAACGCCGCCTTTTCCTCTCGGAAGTTCACTCCCAGCTCTTCCACGCTGCTTTTCCCGTGGCCCACAGCTCTTCCAGATGGTTCTTGTCGCGCAGCGTGTCCATCGGCTGCCAGAAACCGCGATGATGGAAGGCGCGCAACTGGTCGTCTTTGGCAATCCTCTTCAGTGAGTCCTGCTCGAACGGAGTCGAGTCGCCCGCGATGTATGCGCCCACCTTTGGCGAGAGCACGAAAAATCCGCCGTTGATCCACTGGCCGTCGCCGGCGGGCTTCTCCTGAAAATCGAGAATCGTATCGTCCTTCATCACCAGCGAACCGAAGCGTCCTGCCGGTTGCACGGCGGTCAGAGTCGCCAGCCTCCCGTGCTGCTTGTGGAACTCGATCGAGCGTGTAATATCGACATCGGCTACGCCGTCACCGTAGGTAAGGCAAAAGCATTCCTCATCCGCGACGTGCGGCAGAATACGCTTGATGCGGCCTCCGGTCATGGTCTCGCCACCGGTGTCGATGAGGGTGACCCGCCAGGGCTCGCCGAAGTTCTGGTGGACTTTCATGTTGTTCTTGGCGAGGTCGAACGTCACATCGGAGGAGTGCAGAAAGTAGTTGGCGAAATATTCCTTGATGAAGTAGCCCTTGTAGCCAAGGCAGACGATAAAGTCATGTACCTGATGGGCGGAGTAGATCTTCATGATGTGCCAGAGCATGGGAAAGCCGCCGATTTCCACCATGGGCTTGGGGCGCTGCGTTGTCTCCTCGCTCAGGCGGCTTCCCAGTCCGCCCGCCAAGATCACTGCTTTCATAGAGCTCCCGTAGGATGCTGAAAATTTTCAGAAGTATATCTTATTAGCAGAGGGCTATTCCGGCCGCATCTCTTCGTTGTGGCGGGTCATTGTCGCGCAACCGGCGGCGGGTTGTTCAAGGGCAAAAATATTTATGTGCGCGAGACCCAAATTTACCCTATAATCAAATCAATCGAAATCTGGCTAAGTTTGAACGTACGCGATTTTGAGCTGGAACCGCCGAATAACTTCCGCGTCCTACTCTCAGTAGCATCCGATCTTCTCAGCAGGAAATTCAATACATCAAGAAAAAAGGTACAAACACAGTGGAACAAGGAACAGTGAAGTGGTTTAACGACGCAAAGGGATTTGGCTTTATCAGCCGTCAGAATGGCGAAGATGTCTTCGTGCACTTTTCGGCGATTCAGTCGAATGGTTTCCGGAGCCTTCAAGAAGGCCAGGCAGTCCAGTTCAACGTCGTTAAGGGGCCCAAGGGCTTCCAGGCAGAGAACGTACAGGTTCTGTAAGCAGTTCTCGATTGATTAGCAAAAGCCCGGAACGATCGTTCCGGGCTTTTCTGCATTTGCTCCTTCCGGGCCGAATTACGGAGTCAAAAGCTTCTTACCTTCGCCCCAGATTTGCTACTCTGAACTATGGCCTCTAAGTTGGACCCAACCAGGCAGACAGGCGCGGCCCCCAAGCCCCGAGAGATCCCGTTCAATTACACTTCCGCCGACGACCGTCAGGCGGTGTCGTTCCTGCTGGGAGAGGACGCCCTTCGCACCCTGGAAGAGCTGCGCAGCGCCCGCGTTACCGGCCGCTCGGCCCGAATCCTCATGCGCCTGTTCGGCGAGGTGCTGATCCATCGACGCAATCCATATCTGTATCAGGAGCTGGTGACCTCGGCCGCACGCCGCAAGCGGTTCTTTGAACATGCAAACAGGGATCTGGAGACAATCGCCGCCAAGGCTGACGCCGATTCACGCGTGCTCGAGATCCTGACCAAGTGCCGCGCTTTGATCGCCGCCTTCCGAACTGAAATTGAGGAGACCCCCGAGCTGCGCAATCGCATCAAGCGTGAGCTTGCCGCAATCACCGGTGCGCATAACGTTCTCTTCGATCCTTTCACCCTGGTGGCGCATGCGACCGATGCCACCGACTGGCGTCTTCACCTGCCCCTGGCCGTAGTCACACCCGACGAAGAGAATCAGGTTGCGCCGTTGCTGCAGGCCGTAGCGCGGCTCGGCCTCAAGGTAGTGCCTCGCGGAGCAGGCACCGGGCTGACCGGCGGCGCGGTACCATTGCGCTCCGGCTGTGTCGTGATCAATACCGAAAAGCTCAACCACATTCGCGCCATCAGCCGGCGCGAGTTTCACCTCGCAGACGGCCGCACCGAAACCGCGCAGGTCATGGAAGCCGAGGCCGGAGTCATCACCGAAAAGGCGATGGAGCATGCGGCCGAACACGGGCTGGTCTTTGCCACCGATCCCACCAGCGCCTGGGCTTGCACGGTCGGCGGCAACATCGCCGAGAACGCGGGCGGCAAAATGGCCGTGCGTTGGGGCACCTGCATCGACAACCTGATCGAGTGGCGCATGGCAATGCCCTCCGGCGCGCGCTGGACGGTGCGCCGTACCAATCACCAGCTACGCAAAATTCTGCCGCAAGACACCGTGATCTTCGACGTGCTCGACGAGCAGGAGACGTTGGTCAAGCGCATCGAACTGCGCGGCACCGAGATCCGCAAGAACGGCCTGTGGAAGGACATCACCAACAAAGCGTTGGGTGGTGTGCCCGGTCTGCAGAAGGAAGGCACCGACGGCATCATCACCTCGGCGATCTTCATTCTCTACCCCGAGTACGAGGCCAAGAAAACGCTCTGCCTGGAGTTCTTCGGGCCGGATTTCGACGAGGCCAGCCGCGTCATCCTTGAGCTCTCGCGCATCTTCCCCTTGCCCGCCGACGGCAACGAGGCGCTGCTGGCGCTCGAGCACTTTGACGACGAGTACATCCGCGCCATCGACTACAAGGTCAAGGCGCCGCGCGCCGAGACACCCAAGGCCGCGCTGCTGATTGACATCGCCAGCCATACCGCGGAGCAGGCCGAGCGCGGTGTGGAACGCGTACGCACCTTGCTTGAGCAGCATCCGAACACGCTGGTCTTCGTCGCCCAGGACGCCGCCGAGGCCAAACGCTTCTGGGCCGACCGCAAAAAGCTCGGAGCCATCGCCCGCCGCACCAACGCCTTCAAGATGAACGAGGACATCGTCATCCCCTTGGATACGCTGGCCGAGTTCGCGCGCTTCATCGATGGCATGAACGTCGAAGAGGAGCGTTACGCACAGCTTCGCTTCTCGCAGCGGGCCGAGGAGGTATTCACCGGAGCGCAGGCGAAAGACGACCGCGAGCAGATTGCCGCCAAGACGCCTGCCGCGCTCGAGCTCTGCGCACGCTTCCGCGAAGAGTTGCAGACAATCTCTGTCCCGGCCCTCCGCGGACTCACTCATCTGCAGGAATTTCGCGAAGGATTGACCAAGCTGGTGCGAGGCTATCCGGCGGTGTTGGCCGCACTTGAGCGCGCATACCAGGAGGTGCGCGACCGCCGCATCGTGCTGGCGACCCACATGCACGCGGGCGACGGCAACGTACACGTCAACGTGCCCGTGCTCTCCAACGACCGCCCCATGCTGGAGCGCACCGACCAGGTGATCGATCGCGTGATGGAGAAGGTCATCTCGCTGGGCGGCGTGGTCTCCGGCGAGCACGGAATTGGCCTCACCAAACTCAAATACCTTGAGCCCGAGCGCATCGCCGAACTCTCCGCCTACCGCCGCGAGGTGGACCCGGCTGGATTGATGAACCCCGGCAAGCTGGAAGACTTCCAGGCGCTGCGGCACATCTTTACGCCTTCCTTCAATTTGCTCGAATTAGAGGCGCGCATTCTTCAGCACGGGCGCCTTGAAGAGCTCTCGCGCAAGGTCGCGCACTGCGTCCGCTGTGGCAAGTGCAAGGTGGATTGCTGCGTCTATCATCCGGCACGCGGCATGTTCTACCATCCGCGCAATAAGAATCTCGCAATCGGTTCGCTGATTGAGGCGCTGATCTACGATGCGCAGCGCGAGCGCTCCACGCACTTCGAGCTGCTGCAATGGCTGGAAGAGGTTGCCGACCACTGCACCATCTGCCACAAATGCCTGGCGCCATGCCCCGTCGATATCGACAGCGGTGCGGTCTCCATTCTCGAGCGCCAGATTCTCTCCGAATGGGGCTACAAGCACACGCCGCTGCCAACCAAGCTCACGCTGCAATATCTGGACAGCCGCTCGCCTGCCTTCAACAACATCTTCCGCACCTCGATTGTGCAGATCGGCGGCGCTGCCCAGCGCGTGGGCAGCAAATTGGCCGCCCCGTTCCAGCCAGACGACGGAGCTTCCGCATTTTATCCTCTACGCTTGCTGCGCTCTTCTGTGGCGCCGGTTCCCAGCCAGACGCTGCGCGATGTTCTGCCCGAATGTGAACCCGACCAGGCACTCGTCTTTGAACCGGACAAGAATGGAAATGGCGACGAGCGCAAGACCATCTTTTATTTTCCGGGCTGCGGCTCCGAGCGCCTGTACTCCGATATCTCGATGGCGACGATTCACCTTCTGCTGAAGCTTGGAACGCGAGTGGTGCTGCCGCCCCCGTTCCTCTGCTGCGGCTTCCCTGCCCAGGTGAACGGCCAGGCCAGCCAGCACTCTCGCACCGTGCTGCGGGACACGATCCTGTTCAGCCAGATCCGCGCCATGTTCGGCTATCTCGACTTCGATGGCTGCGTCGTCTCCTGCGGAACCTGCCGCGACGGCCTGGATCAGATGGATACGGCAAAGCTCTTTGGCCGCGTCGTGGATGTGGCGGCATACCTGCTCGAACGCGGTCTGCGCCTGGAACGGATGGCCCACATCCGCCAGTCGTTGGCGAATGTGGGGGACGATGACCACTTCCTCTACCACGCACCCTGTCACGACTCGCTCGACGGCAAGGCGATCAAGGTGCTCGAACAACTCGGCGGCTTCGGCTCCGTACAGGCCGTCCCGCACTGCTGCTCAGAGGCGGGAACGCTCGCCCTCTCGCGTCCGGACATCACCGACTCCATGTTGCACCGCAAGCGCGAAGCCTTTGTCGAAGCCATCGGCAAGGCCCAGAAAGCAACCGTGCTCACCAACTGTCCCGCATGCGTGCAAGGCCTGGGACGCAGCCGTGACGTGGGCGTAGAACCGCTGCACATCGCGGTCGCTCTGGCCCAAAAGCTCTCCGGGGCGGAGTGGAAAAAAGAGTTCTTCGCCCAGGCCGCGCGCGCCACTGCCATCGCATTCTAACCTGAAAGCAACTCCCCTACGCAAAAAGCCGGCGGCTGCGGCCGAAGCAGCTTGGAGCAGCACTCCTTCATGGTCGAGATGAGTAACCCACATCG
The DNA here is from genome assembly GCA_963787715.1 of uncultured Acidobacteriota bacterium. Lineage (GTDB taxonomy): Bacteria > Acidobacteriota > Terriglobia > Terriglobales > Acidobacteriaceae > TOLSYN. The sequence goes on from CAWBEC010000002.1 coordinate 1,265,204, forward strand.
CTTCGCATTGCGCCTCGGCCTCTGCTACGCGCGCGGATTGCGCCACGACGCAGTCATCGCATTGACCGCCGCAAGAGAGCAGCACGCCCTCCCATCGATTCAAGAGCTCGCGTTGCGAGTGCCCGAGCTGCGCAAGAGCGAGCTCGAGTTACTGGCTACAATAGGCGCGCTCAACTCACTGGGCGAGGTTACACATCGCCGCGATGCGTTGTGGCAGGTAGAGTATGCCGGACGTCCCGCTGGCCCCTTGTTGGACGAACTCCCAGAACTTCCCCCACAGCAGGAATCATCCTCGCCGCTGCGCCAGATGACAATAGAAGAACGCCTCATCGCGGATTTTTCCGGCACCGGAGTCACCACAGGCAAGCACCCCATGGCCTTCCATCGCGCCGAATTGAAGCAGATGGGCATACTCGCAGCCTGTGATCTTGCGAAGCTTCCTCACGGACGTGCGGCACGCATTGCCGGATGCGTGATCGCGCGCCAACGTCCTGGCACCGCCAAGGGATTTGTCTTTCTCAGCATTGAAGATGAAACCGGCATTGCCAACGCCATCATTACGCCCGCTGTTTATGAGCAGTTCAAGCAGGCTGTGGTGTATGAGAAGTTTCTGCTGATCGAAGGAGAGCTGCAAAACCAGGAGAACGTAGTCTCAGTCAAAGCGCGCGAAATCCATCCGCTTGCGATCAGCAAAGCCGAACTCCGCTCTCATGACTTTCACTAGATACTGGCCTAGGTGTCATCTTGAGCGAAGCGAAAGATCCCAGCACTGCTCGAATCTTTCGCGCTGTCTCAAGCTTTTCAACCAGCCATCGATTTCACACTTCGAGTTGAAGCGTCAGACTTCCACAGACCTGCCCTGAATCCTTGACATCATGGTAAGTGGTCAAAGTAACACGGCAGATATGGCTGCGGCGGTGGGTCCGTGGATGTCAGGTTCGGCGCGCTCCAGTCGAAGAACTCCGTCATGTCGATCTGTGCCGCATCGCGTTTGTTCAACGAGGGCAACCCGAAGCGCGTCTCGATAAACTTCAAGAGTGCCGTGTTATCGGCGTTGTTGTGCGAAACGTATGCCGGTATTGTGAACGGCGAGATCACCATCAGCGGGATACGGAAACCCGTGGTGTTGAAGTCTCCCGAGGGGTAACCGGCCGGCAGAATCGGCTTTTTGCCATCTGGGTTGGGCATGGAAACAGGCGGCACATGGTCATAGAATCCGCCATCTTCGTCATAGGTGATGAAGAAAATCGAGCTTGCCCACGAAGGGCTGTTCATCAGCGCCGTCACCAGCGATTCCGCATACTGCGCGCCTTTATCGATGGGATTCTGCGGATGCTCGTCGGAACCTGATTCCGTGTAGCCGCTTTCGATAAAAGAAACCTGCGCAAGTGTTCCATTCGCCGCATCGGTGGCGAATGTTTTAGCGTCCGCAAAATTATTGGGGTATCCGTATACAAAGGAAAAATAGTTTGCATACGTATCCATGCTTCCCACATTGCCAGCGTGGTAGTTGTCAGTTACATAGACCCTCCAGCTAACATTGTTCTTCTGCAGAAGCTGAAAGATACTCTCCACGCCGCTCATCTCGAGGTCTGGAATGCCCAGACCGGCTCCGCTCCCATACGCATATCCATTGGACGTGGCAGCGAGCATGTACATACGGTTCGGCTGGGTGCGCGTGAGTATCGGACTGAACCAGCGGTCGGAGGTGGCGAAGGTTGTTGCGGCCCAATAATAGAAGGGCAGATCGTCTGCGGTGTAATAGCCCATGGCGCGCTTTCCAGCAACATCGAATCCACCCGAAGTAGGATCGTGCGCGGCATAGCCCCCCGCCTCATAGGCAACGCCATTCATCGGAGGCGGATTTCCCCAACTCCCTTCATTCGGGCTCGACAGGTTGACGTCGTAGTGAGATTCCAGCCAGGAAGGCGTGAGATCTCCGATGCACTGGGTGATCATGTGATAAGGCGCGATGTTACCGGAGCCATTCCAACTTTTCAGCGACACCGTGCCTGCTTTACTCAGATCGTCGACATCGGCTGGCAAGCCCAGCGACGTGCGATAGTCGTTGAGGTGCCCGAAGTACTCATCGAAGCTGCGGTTCTCCTGCATCATGATCACAATATGCTGTACCGACGATTGCAGTGTTGCAGCGGGTGCCGGTGGCGGAGTAGGTGTTGGAGTTGGTGTACCGGTACCCCCTCCTGAACTGCCGGTGCCTCCCGAACCGCCGCTACCTCCAGAGCCGCTGTTGCCGTTAGAACTGCTCGAAGTCGGACTCGCACCCGCTCCCGATCCACAACCTGACCAGAGCGCGATGCTTACAAGAATTGAGCCAATTAAACAACGGCGATACGACATATCAGCATGTACCTCGCAAAGGTTCTACTTGCAGGAAAATTACGATGCAGGGGTGACGTGTGATGTTGGCCAGCGACATAAATTCTAAGCGGCGGAGCGTGATCACTGTCCCACATTGCATCTAAGTTCAGCAAAAGGATTCGCGTTTCGCATGCTGAATTCGCGCTCTGGAGTAACTTCCTATGTCAGCCGCTAACATTGCCCGCAACGTTTTTATCAGCGTCCTTACATTCTTCATCTCTGAACCATCGCTACTCTGTTTGGCTCAGTCGTTTCCGCGCACACCTCCTAACACAACAGTGCGCAAGGTCGAAAAGAAAGGATCACAGGACACGCCAGAGACATTGTTCGGAGAGCGTCTGTTTCTCGAAACCCGCTTTTCGCAGTACTTTGCTGCATACTCGAGTGGCGAGGTGAACCGCCCGCTTGCAAAGGGCGATCCTGTGGTCGCCCAGGTCAGGAATCCGCGCGCAGGCGTCTCCTACCCATCGCCCTTTGCCGGAAAGTCAATCAACTGCCGCTCCTGCCACTTTGTCGATGAATTTTCATCTTTGGTTGGAGGAGTGAACCGCACCTATTGCGACTTTTTGCCGCGCACTCCCATTCCGGATCGCGGTGACGGACAAACCGTCACCATCAGAAACTCACGAAATATGGTGGATGACTTTCCTCCTCATCGTGCGGCGATCCTGCTCCACGGTGATGGCGAATTTGCGAGCGTAGACAGCTTGGTCGAGGGCACGCTAACGGGAAGAGACATGGGCTGGCTGCCCGACGAACAAAGCAAGGCAATCCACCACATCGCAAAAATAATTCGTGAGGACGATGGCCACGATGAACTGGGCCAGCAGTACGGAGGATCGTATGCAAAGCTGATGCTGGGAAGCGCGGCTGACATTCCGGATCAGTTCCGCCTTGCAAGTGATTTTCGCATCGACGTGAGCACTGCGAGCGACCCACAGATTTTTAATGAGGTCGCCCGGCTGATCAGTGCCTACTTGGACTCGCTTCGTTTGGAACGCACTGCCGAAGGAATTCACAGCGGCTCCGCCTATGACATGTTTCTCGCCAAGAACAATCTTCCTGCTCAGCCTGCGCCGGACGAAAGCGATGTGGAGTACTCGCAACGTCTCTTGCAGAAGGTTGATGAGTTGCAGAATCCCAAGTTCGTAATGGCCTACGAGCGTTGGCTCCGATTTCATCCGCACGTAGCGCAATTCGGCAAGCAGGAGCTCACCGGTCTCAAACTTTTTCTCCGGCAGGGCGCGCCCGCATCGCCTGGCCTGGCGGAAAAAAGCCTGGCGGAAAAAAGCCTCGCGGAAAAAATCAGCGCGGCAAATCGCATCCCGCCGTTCTTCCTGCTTGCTGGCCTGCCGCTCTTTGGCTTGCTGCTAGGCAGGGCGCGAGGCAAGCGAAAGCGCCCCTCGGATTGGATCGTTGCTGTTGCCGTCGGCCTTTTTCTCTGCGCCATGATGGCTGCTGCGATGAATTCTCCTGCCGCTGTCGCTCAGGCCGCAGCAAACTCAACCTCGCACTCCGACACGATCACTCATGCGGGCAACTGCTTCCGATGCCATCCTGCCCCGGAGTTTACCGATACCCGCTTCCACAACACCGGCGCGGCTCAGGAGGAGTACGATTCGGTGCACGGCGCGGGCAGCTTTGCGCAGCTCCCGGTGCCATCGTATGCGGAGTGCAGACGCCATCCCGATCGCTATCTTCCCGCCACTCCAACCCATCCGCACGCCACCGGCGTCTTTCGCTCGATTCCTATAATCAGCAATGCCTCGGCGACCGATCTTGGAATGTGGAACGTCTTCGCCAACCCGGATTATCCGGAGGTACAGAGCGAGATGCGCCGTCTGCTCTGTGACGACGGGCCCTGCGATCCGAAGCTCCAGTTGCCGCGCACAATTGCCATCTTCCGAACTCCAGGTCTTCGCGACCTGGGACACTCCGCCCCGTATCTGCACACCGGACGTATGACAACAGTGGAAGATGTACTCCACTTTTACCTACGCATGTCGGCGCTTGCCAGAGACGGACAGCTTCGCAACCCGGATCCCGAACTCAGCCGTATCTCTCTTGACGAACAAGACCTTGTCGCACTGGCTGCGTTCTTGCGCTCCCTCGATGAGGACTACGACAACTAGAGCAATTCCCCAGTTGCCGTAGCCCGATACTGCTCTCGCCTTTAGGTTGTCATTCCGACGGTGTACACCTTCTGTGGAACCGACCTAGCACACCAACGATGGTGAGCAACGCGCGCGAAACTGGAACTTAAGGTGCAACCGTCCTGCCGAATTTATAAGTGACGTTCACGCTGGCATAGGAAGGAATGCGCGCTCCGACGATCTCCTGCACCGGCTGCGGAGCGTTCTGGGCAAAGTTCCAAAAGTTTTCCGTGGTCTGCCCCGTGTAGCCGCTGGCAATCAGCATGTTTACGCCGACGTTCACCCGCCCCTCAAGGAAAGGCCGCACCAGCGCAGCTCGAAACTCCTTCAGCGGGACGCCGACGCATTCCGCATTCAAGTTGTTCGCATCGCATCCGGTGCCCAGCGGCTTCGCGCCAACATACTCAAATTCACCCTTTGCCTGCAACTGGAATGGAAGCTTCTCGAACGTTCCGGTGAGGTCGAAGATCGTTCGCGGAGCTTCCGGCGTCGGCTGCCCCGTATCAAGGTCGCGCGCATCCGCCTTGGAGAATGTCGCCAACAGCGACCCATACCGGAACCCCTGGCGAAGTGCAATCGTCAGGAACTGCATACGGCTCGGCCCCAGGTCATACTGCAATCCGGTATCCGGGTCGATCTTCGCCAGCTCCGCGCTCTGGGTAATGCGCCCAAGCGTGAGCTTCACATCCGTCGTACGGATCGTCTTTCCGGCAACGAGCTGATACGAATGTGCCGTGGCCACCGGACTTCCGGGAACACCCCCCTGCCCGACGGCGCTTCCGATGCGGGGATCTTCCGTGAAAAACGATTGACCAAAGCTGAGCGACACAACCGGAACGAACCAGGATCGCGCAGGCAGAAACGAAACCGTCGCCTTCGGAGAATTCACGCCAACCAACTTACTGAATGAATTCTGCGGATGCACAAGATCGTCATTGTTGACGTTGATCTCATCGCGGCGCCAGCCCAAATCGTAGTGAATGAAACGGCTCAGCGTACCATCCCCCGCAATGTAAGGACTCACCGAAGCAATCGTCACATTGTTCCCGTCCACCTTCACGAACGGACCGTAATAGCCAGGATTGCTCGGATCGAAGAAGTTGTAATGGTCGAGGTCGTCGCGCCGCGGCGCATCGCGCGCGTAGTCGGTTCCTGCTAGGAGCGTAAAGTGTTCGGCAATCTTATTCACATATGCCGCACCTCCCCCTGCCACGGTACGGAACTCGCTCTGGCGAATCAGACCCAATCCAAAGTTAGAGAAGAGTGACAGGTTGTAGGTGCGAAAGAATCCCGAGAGTTGAAGCTGCTGTTTATCGCGCAGTTGCCAGACATCGTTGAGAGCCACGAGCGCCGTATGGGTCTGATCCTTCTGCCTCGGATCAATCGTATCTCCGAAATTTCGAAAGCCCGCCTCGTACGCGTTGAACCCATAGATCGGTGTCAGTCCCGGTATGTAGGAAAAGCCGTAGTATCCGATGCCGAACAACGTGAGCCGATGCTCGCCAAGATGGAAGATGCGTTGCCCGTTGATTTTGTACTGCTGCCGATGTTCGAGCCGGTCAAGAAAGCCATTGCCAAAAGCGCCCTCAAGCGCGACCCACGAATTCTGCGAAGGGCTGATCACGGCCACGGCGGCAATGTCCTGGTCATCTCCGGTCACGGTGACAAAAGGCTCGAGTTGCGAGCGAAGCCCATAGGTGGCAGCTAAATTCATGGAGTGATTGCCTTCGCGCACGTTGAACGATCCGCCATCCACCTGAACGCTCTCCAAGACCTCGGGAATGTAAATGTTCGGATCGGCGTATCCATTTCCGTGCGCATTCGCCGATAAGTTATTGGGCACCAGATAGCTACCCACGGCGACGTATTGAGCGATCGGCTCGCCATGATCTCCGGCCACGCCCGGCGCAAAATATTGCGGAGCCTTGATGCCGCCCGAAGCAGTTTCGATCGGGTAACCGGGGATCGAAACCGGTGCGCCCGGACGTCCTGGATTTGCATCGAGCAAGTCCGCGGATACAAAAACCTTCTCCGCAGGGTCCGGCGAAAAGACGTCGCTCTGGCCCGCCTCCGCCGTAACTGTCACAGACTCCCCTCTTGTAGGGAGTTCCATTCGGATCTCGATATCGCTGATCTCAAGACTGGTAACGCCGCTCGGAGGAAGTGCAATCGCACGTGTGACAGGGCGGAATCCGGCGGCCTTCACATTGATGACAAACTGCCCCGAGCTAACGGGTGACAATTGGAAGAGCCCATCTGGTCCGGTGATCGCTTCGCTCGCCAGACGGTCGCGCTCAAGCAGTTCGACCGATGCCCTCGCCAGGGAGTTTCCATTGGGATCGCATACACGCCCCTTTATCGTCTGCGAAAACAGTGCGGCGGGCAAGAACGCAAAAAGCGCGATGATGAGGATGATGAACCGGTACGTGGACGCTTTCGTCGAAGAACCACGCATCATCATTCGAGTTCGTATAAGCATAAGGGATCGTCTCACGAGTAGCACGATTTTGTAAATCGTATGCGTCGTGATTATGATGGTGATAGAGGGAAGGGTGGAATCGAAGTTGATGAAAAACGAGAGCTGAAGCAGTCCTGAGTATTAGCCGCGACTGGACGAGGGAGACCGCAATATGCGCCGGGCGGATGAGCATCTCCCAATCATGCCGATCAGAAATCCTTTCCCGTGGAAGTCATCACCAATTTCCCATGTTTAACCCCCCTCATACTGAGCATGTGGTCGGCCATATGTTTCACCTCTCCTGCCGCGCCTTTCATGATCACCACCTCAAGACAGTTCTTTTCGTCGAGATGAACATGAGTTGCAGCCAATACATTATGGTGATGATGATGCTGTGCTTCCGTGAGCTTCTTGGAGAGTTCCGGACGATGGTGATCGTAGATCATCGAAAGAGTAGCAACAACTTGTTTGTTGGCGTTCACCTCTTCGGAGACCAGCATCTCTCGAATCAAGTCGCGTAATGCTTCAGATCGATTGCTGTAACCGCGTTTTGCGATCAATTTGTCGAATTTGTCCAGCAGATCCTGTTCGATTGAGACGCCGGTTCTGATCAGTTCAGCCATCGTGATCCTTTTGGTGGCACTACTGCGTTTATTGTCCCTCTCATCATAACCTCTCGCCTTAGAGCAATTCCCTAGTTGCCGTATCCCGATACTGCTCTCGCCTTTAGGTTGTCATTCCGAGCGCAGCGAGGAATCCCCGCACCGCCCAAATCTGCAATGCCGCCCCAGAGTCTCTTCTGCCTCGAACTGCCTTTGACGGTGTACACCTTCTGTGGAACCTGCTAAGCAGCGCGGCCTGCCACCTTCGTCGCCCAAGCGCTTCAGCAGCGGAAACTTTTTGGCCCGGAACCAGCATCCAACACGCCGAGGTTTCACATGAAAAGCGGAGACGATCCCTCGCATGAGCACCTTCACGGCCACACTCATTCTCATGAGCACACGCATAAAAATGGGGTGACGCATACTCATGAACACTCGCACGAGCATAGCCACCCACACGACCATCCTCACGCCCACGAGCACACGCATGGCGCAGAGCATTCCCACGACCACGAGCATACCGGCGAGCATGGTGAGCACGAACACTCCCACACTCCGCAGGAGTTAGAACCCCAAAATTCATAAACACTGAATCGTCATTAGGTTGTCATTCCGAGCGCAACGAGGAATCCCCGCACCGCCCAAATCTGCAATGCCGCCCCGGAGTCTCTTCTGCCTCGAACTGCCTTTTACGGTGTACACCTTCTGTGGAATCGCTCTAGCCGCGGCTAGCAGCAACCCCGGAACCTGCCCTTGCCGATTGCGTAGCGAGCCTCCACGCGCTCCCGGAAGAATTGCTCGTAGTTCATGATCGGCTCGCCGGGATGTGCCCTCCGCTGATGCTGAACATAGTTCTCGTAATCGGGAACACCGACCATGAGGCGTGCGGTCTGCACCACGCGTTCGCATAACAGATTGAGTTTGGTCGGATTTCCTTTAGTCCCCATTGCTGCCTCCTCCCACAACAGCGACCGCTCCACCGATCTCGATCGCAGTGCTCTTCGGAACTCCCAGTGACTTGCGGATCTCGATAACGGCGCTCACCACCACGACTAGAACGATCGCGACGGACAAGGCGGCCAGTGCGGCATCCACATAGTCATTGAGGATAACCCGGTGCATTTGACCCAGCGTCTTGGCGGGCGCCAGTACCGTGTTGGCCGCCAGAGCACTGCTAAACTTCGCTGCGTGGCTCAGAAAACCGATCGCAGGATCAGGATCGAACACCTTTTCCAGGCCCGCGGTCACCGTACACGCCAGCAGCCAAATCGTCGGCGCGATGGTCACCCAGGCGTAGTGCCCGCGCTTCATCTTGAACAGAACCACAGTGCAGAATGTGAGCGCGATCGCCGCCAACATTTGATTGACAGTGCCGAATAGCGGCCACATCGTATAGATGCCCCCATACGGGTCAACGACTCCCGCGTAGAGCAGATACCCCCACAACATACAGGAAAGTGCCGAGCCGATGATGTTGTTCGTCCACGACTTGGTTTCCCGGAAGGAAGGGATGGCGTGGCCGACGAGGTCCTGGATCATGAACCGCAGGACACGTGTACCGGCATCGACCGTCGTTAGGATGAACAGTGCTTCAAACAGGATGATGAAGTGATACCAGATCCCCATCATGACGCCGCCGCCCAGGAAGCTGGACAGGATGGTCGCCATGCCAACAGCAAGCGTCGGAGCGCCGCCAGTGCGCGATAGGATGCTGGTCTCCCCGACCTTATTCGCGATTTGCGTCAATACCTCGGGGGTCACAGTGAAGCCCCAAGTCGAGATCACCTGCGCGGCATGGGTAGTGGTAGTACCGATCAGTCCGGCCGAACTGTTCATCGCAAAGTAGACGCCCGGATGGATCACAGAAGCGCCGATCATGGACATGATTGCGACCAGCGATTCCATCAGCATGCCGCCATAACCGATGAACGCGATTTGATTCTCATTCTCGATCATCTTCGGCGTGGTTCCCGACGAGATCAGCGCGTGCCAGCCGGAAACCGAGCCGCAGGCGATGGTGATAAAGAGAAACGGGAAGAGGCTGCCCGCCCAGACCGGGCCCGTTCCGTCAACGAAGCGCGTAACCGACGGCATCAGCAGGTAGGGATGCACGATGATCACGCCGACCGCCAGTAGAGCGATCGTGCCAACCTTGAGGAAAGTCGAAAGATAGTCCCTCGGGGCCAGCAGCAGCCACACCGGCAGCACGGAGGCAACAAAGCCGTAGCCGATGATGATCATGGCGAGCGACGTGCCCGTTAGGTTGAAGTGGGTCGCAAGCGCCGGTGTCTCGGAGACCGTACGCCCGTAGACGAGCGCCGCCAGGAGCAGCAACGCGCCGATGACCGACATCTCGGCTATGCGGCCAGGCCGGATGAACCGGCAATAGACCCCCATGATGAGCGCAATCGGGATGGTACAGAACACGGTGAAGGTACCCCAGGGGCTGCCCGTCAGCGCCTTGACGACAACCAGCGCGAGCACCGCGAGGATGATCACGCAGATCAGAAGCACGCCCAGACCCGCGATTGTGCCAGTGATCGGTCCCATCTCGGACCGCACCATGTCCCCGAGCGATCGGCCGTCGCGCCGTGTCGACAGGAACAGCACGGTCATGTCCTGCACCGCGCCAGCGAAAACCACGCCAGCGAGAATCCACAACGTCCCCGGCAGCCAGCCCATCTGGGCGGCCAGCACAGGGCCAACCAGCGGACCCGCGCCAGCGATTGCTGCGAAATGGTGGCCATAGAGCACATAGCGGTTCGTCGGTACGTAATCCAGCCCGTCGTTGTGGCGATAGGCCGGAGTCTGCCGCGTCGGATTGATGCCGAGCATCTTTCGCGCAACCATCAGTCCGTAGAAGCGGTAGGCGATGAGGTAAATGCAGACCGACGCGATAACAAGCCAGGCGGCATTGACGGGTTCTCCTCGATGCAGGGCAAGGAGCGCGAACGAAATGACACAGAGCGCAATCACGGCGGCCCATAACAGCTTGTTCCAGACACCGGACGTAGTGTTGTCAATGATTTTGTTCATAGCCGTTCTCCAAATGTGCTTGCGGACACTGCTGAACCGGCTTCACGTAGGTGGAGAGGTAATCGCGCGCCTCCAGGAGCGATGCGGCAATCGTCCAGCATCATCGCCTTGGCGGCGATGAATGCGCTGTAGTACCGGTAGGCTAGGGCGTAGACACAGAGCACGCCGGGTAGGATCGGAAAGGTGTTCATGAGAGAACCCTCCTGGTTCCAGTTGCGACGATTCAGTTGCGGCCATCAGATCTGAAGACCGCATGAACTCTGGCCGGAGACTATAGAACGGAACTCTCCTTCACGCAATGCAATTGCTTCTGCTCACGCCTGCCAGGACCTGCTCCGCTTTCCATTTGAAGCCCTGCTCTCCTGAACTGGGAGTGCCCACAAAACTCGAATGTCGCAACCGGCCTCTTTATTCTCTTGAGAGCATCCGCAGCATTAAGGTTGTCCGAAATGGGAAAAGGGAGAGCAGGGAGAGCGGCACATGAGCCGTTTACTCCAACGGGAATATCCAACGACACAACAGAGCAGCGGAAAAGCTTGCCGGGTAAGGCAATCTTCGCGACATCGCCTGAATCGTTAACGGGTGCCAGGAAACCATTGTCCTTTTCGGCAATCGTTCCCCTTCAAGGCTGACTTCGGGCCTTATCTACCCACGGAACTTAGACGGCTGTTTTCGCGCGATTCCTCGATGTCCTCGAGGATGGCAACATGAGAATTACGCGCCGCCATCACCAGCCACGACGGATGTTCACCTTGCGCCAGGCTATGCAGAAAGGCTGAATCGCGCTGCTCCGGTGCGAGATCATCCGGCATGCCGGGATAGATAATCAAGTAGCGCGCGTGGAATGCAGCCATCGTACGCCGTACCTCCTGCTCATCCCATTTCCCATGACTCATCGCCGGCGAGACCAGTGAAATCACCTTACGTTTCAGGGCGTACGCCGAAGCCTGTCCATCCGTCGCCAGCACCACACTCTCCGGCGGAATATGGGACTCCACCCAATCGGCTAGAGGCTTGCTCTCTTGCAACGGCTCCTGAAAGTAGCGGGCCACCATGACATGTCCGGGGTTGTACTTATACCTCTGGAGATCGCGGATGTTTTCGCCCGCATAGGCGCAGAGCGCAACACTCGCCAGCATGACGGTCATGCGGCGCTTGCGTGCGTTCGTCTGCAATCGCCACAATGCGGCCGCTACCGCTGCTCCCAGCAGAAACACCTCCGGCAGGATCGGCAGGAAATATCTGGGACTGTAGTTGGAGATGATCATCGTGGTCATGCCCAGGTAGATCATGCCGGACACGTATCCACCAACCAGCACCAGCAGCAATAGCACAACGGGATCCGAACACAACCGGGCAGCAGCTTTTGCCGCGCCTTCGCGCAACACAAACCCGATTGCCATCGCCGTCATCACCGAGATCACTATGCCGATTCCGAGATGAGGACGTGAGAGACCAAAGAACAGGTGGTAGCCTATGCTCGCCGTGTCATGAAGCACCTTGGACGCAGGCGTGTGCACCACGAGATCATTGCCGCCCCGCCAGGTGCCGGAGATCACGAGGTTCCGAAACATACCGCATGCAACAATGCCGAGGCAAACAGCGAGAGATGAAATCCAGAGTATGACTTGACCGCGCCGGAACAAAACTCTCCATGCGGTGTACACACATAAGCCAGCCACCAACAGCACTCCCGCATAGCGCACCCAGTAGGACAAGCCGATCAACGCCATCCCAAGCGGCACAACAAAGCGGTTCCCCTCTCCGGATTTTTCGTAGTACAACAGCAGCACGACTCCGCCAAGCGACAACAGAATAAACAATCCTTCGGAAATGACGCTTGTGGCAATCGTAATCGCTACGGCGTTGATCACCCAGCACAGGGCTACAGCTCTCTGCATGTTGCGCGTTGCAGCCAGCAAACCAGAGCCCAACCACAGCAGAGGCACCACTGCCGCCATGCTCACGAGTGAGACCAGCAATCCAGCTTTTTCCGGGCTGAGGCGGAGCCACTCGACCGCGCAGATCGCCACCGGATAGCCGGGCGCGACTGTGGTTGCCGGCGCTGGTATTCTCCCTCTGGAGCGCTCAGTATCGAACTCGATGATGGAAGTTGCAATCTCGCCCCGAGCCCGCAAATTATGAGCCATGCTGAGATACTGATAGGAGTCGTTGTACAGCTTTCCTTCAACGCCGCGCATCACCAGCAGACAGGCGACGACCATCGCCAGGAACCACAGCCAGACCTCGCCCCGCACCAGCGCCTCTCGCAGCGGGCTATTGCCGTCATTCGTCGCACTCAAAGTCGCTCCAATCTCTTTCTCAATCATTGGGAAGGTCACCTCCTCAAGCTGCATGAGCTTGATTCGAGTGCTCCTGGTTGACCGGAGGATCTGCGGGCCTGTAATACCCCAGGTCGATCTTCCTGCCCAGCGGACTGAATCGTGGCAGTTTGATCAGCCCAATCTTCTGGAGCGCGAACTGAATGGTGGTAGCGAGAACGCCGAATCCATATTCGACGCTACGCCCGAAGTTGATCGACGAGGCATCCTCGAAGTACTTAGTCGGACACGACACTTCCCCGATGCGATATCTGAAATACGCGCACTGAGCTAGCATCTGGTTGTCGAAGATAAAGTCATCGGAGTTCTCCAGCAGCGGCAGCGCCGCCAATACCTTGCGGCTGAAGGCTCTGTATCCGGTGTGATACTCGGAGAGCTTAATGCCCAGGAAAAGATTCTCGAAGGCGGTAAGCAATCGGTTTGCGACATATTTGTAGATTGGCATGCCGCCCCTCAGGGCTTGGCCACCAAGAATTCTGGAGCCCAGCACCACGTCATAGACTCCATAGGCGACCATGCTGGCCATGGCCGTCACAAGCAGCGGTGTGTACTGGTAATCGGGATGCACCATGATGATTACATCGGCGCCGGCGGCTAGTGCTTCGCGATAGCAGGTTTGTTGATTGCGGCCATAGCCATAATTGCTGTCATGAACGTAAGCCCGAATGCCCCGACGTGCGGCAACTTCGACCGTCCGGTCAGAGCTGCAATCGTCAACCAGAATGCGAATATCAACCAGACTGGGAAGTTCGAGGACAGTGGCTTCCAGTGTCTTCTCCGCGTTGTAGGCGGGCATAACTACGGCAACTTTTTTTCCATTGATCATCACTGTCCGCCTCTCCGTAGGGGAAACTCTGAATCTTCCGTGGCAGGATTGGTTTTTAGAGAGATGCACCCCATGGTTCCAGTGGTGCCACCAAAGCAGAGTGTCGGCAACTTCCTGCCTGCCGGAGAAAGTGAGACTGATAGAACGCCCAGTGGGGCTGTTTTTTTTAAATTCCAGTTTCGAAGGTAAGGGTTCATTACGAAGGTAACTACGGGACGCTCGTTGCTGCCTTGTTTCCATTAACTTGGGTGTACACTGCTGACGAGAGACTCTGGATTTCTTTGGCAGATGCGACAGTTTGGGAAGACGACGCCTGAGCTGAAGCAGAGCTTGGGCGTACGAGTCCTTAGCTGGATTCGCCCCGAAGATTCGCTTGGTTACGAATGGTCGGCCATCGGTAACTTTACTGTCCTGCTCACAACCCGCACAATCTCTGGTGAGCATTTTTGTAGGTGCATTCAACGATTTCGAAGACTGTGAAGGTAGAGTTCGAAGATGACCGCAAAATCTTCCACGCAACGACCGGCACACTTCGACTGCGACTCCGCCAGTAGGCAGCGCGGCTTTTCTTTGATAGAACTGGCCGTTGTGGTTTCAATTATCCTCGTGATCGCCGCCATTTCGCTGCCTTCCCTGCTTAATTCATCCCGCCCCATGCGCTTGAGAAATGACGCGCACGCACTGGCGAGCCTGGTTACGATGGCGCGAATGCGCGCGGCAACCGAATTCGCGCATGTTGAGATTTCCTGCATCACGACCGCGACCCCGGCCTACTGCCAACTGCAGTCGTATGGGTTTAATGGCACAATGTGGAAGCCCGAAGCTCAGAAGATTTATCTGTCGACGGGGGTAAGCTTCGGAATTCCGCCGACGATCAATACGAATGTGAAAAACCAGAGTGTGGCCTATCAGGGCGATTCGCTGGAGAATACGCCGTCCGTCACCACCAATCCCATCATTCTGTTCAATTCGCGTGGGCTGCCAATCGATCCTACGGGTGCGACTACCGATCCCACATATGATTATGCTCTGTATCTGAAGGACACCACGAACAACTATTATGCGGTTTCCGTGAACCAGACAGGCCATCCCTCGTTGTATCGATGGACGCGCCCACGCTGGCATTCACTCCTCTGCCGGAATACGGGAATGGGTCATGAGACGAATGCTGAGAGCAAAGAACGGGATGCAGAATGAGCGCGGCTTTTCGATTCTGGAAACGATGATCGCGACGATGATCCTGTTCATCGGCATCAGTGGATTGATGGCGCTTTTTGCAGTTGCCGCCGCAAAGAATGTTCAACAGGGGAATCAGGCCACCCGCTGCACCGAGTACGCGCAAGACAAGATGGAGCAATTGCTGGCGCTGAGTTACACTCCGACTTCCACGGACCTAACCAGTCAGGTCGTCGGGTCAGTCACTATTCCTAGTCCTGTAATGGTTGCACCATCCGGATGCGGCCTGACCCCCGGCGGCAGCGTGAATCCGTTAAGCCCCAGCACCGGTTGGGTGGACTACGTAAACCCGAAGGATCTTACGCACACCGACGGAATCTCAGGGACAGCAACAGGCGCACAGTACATGCGTGAATGGCAGATTCGCCTCCCAATGCCTACAACGTGATTACGATCACCGTGAATGTGCAGGCACAGTTTACGGCAGATGCCTCACAAAAGCTGGCGCCCAGCACTACGCTAGTGGCTGTGAAACAGCAATACTGAGAGAGTTTCATGGGCAATCTTAAGAACAGAAGACTCGCGCGGCTTCACCTTACTGGAGTTGATGGTCGGAATGGCGATCTTTGTGATTATTTCCGGTGCGGTACTGGTGGGAATGAGCCGTATGCAGGCCAATTACCGCACCACGGAAATAAGCACCCAGATGCAACAGCAGTTGCGCTCGACCATGGAGTTGATGGCGGCCAAGATTGGACAAGCAGGGCTGCAGGCCTCCACCGTTGAGGGTGGTGCGACTGGTGGCGATGCGACCTATGTCGCGCCCTACAAACTCGCAGCTGTCACGGCGGCAGGGACGCAAACTGTGAATGTCACCACTGCTAGCGGAGTCCTCTCAGCCTACATCGGGCAATGGTTGATGGTGGATGGCGCTCGCTCGCCGGCTCGATTCAGGAGCCGGTCCAGGTGACGGGGTTCACTGCAACCACGATCACGGCTAACTTTGGCGAAACGCACACAACAAACGCTCCCAACACCCCAGCCTATCCGATGGGAGTATTTCCGCATGGCATACTCAGCGACCAGAGCAATGCCAGCCCTAACGGCGGCGGAAAACTCGCCATGTTCGGCGAGATCAACGGCTCCGGCAATGGGTTGTGGGCCGTGGAGTACACGTGCCCGACTACATTTCCAGGCCCTCTTACTCGCACTGCATGGAACCTTGCGACTGGGGCAGCGGCGACCAAGTACAATCTCATCGATAATGTAACAGCCTGTTATTTCTGCTGGCCGGGCGTCCCTTCCACTGTGAATTCAAGCTGTCCTCAGGGGGCCGCAACTCCAGACACAGTCACGCTGGCTGTGGACCCCTTAATCGCTTGCCCGGCTACAGGTACGAATCCAACACAGCCACCCGCTGGCTCAGGCTACTGCACGTATCCGATGATTACCCAGGTGGGATTCACGATTACAGCATTGGAAAATGTCACTATTTCGGGCTCAACTCAGCCTGTTTCGGTCACCAAGAGTTACTCAAATATCCAACCTCGCAACATCATCGCGGCGGACAAAATCTATAACGTGGCGTGCACCTCGGCAATCGCAGCCGGCAATGTCAGTTGCACATTGGCTACCACGCCATACCAAACTTACGCAACTTACCTCTTTGGCGAATTGCAGCCAGATCCGCCCGCCTTAGCGAGTGTCCCATGGTAAACATGAAAACCTCAATTTCTGTGCGGTACCGGCGCGTCAGCGGCTCTGGGCGCGAGAGCGGGGTTGCGCTCATCATAGCGCTGATCTGTTTATTCGTGATGTCCACGCTGGCGGTTGGAGTCCTGTACTCTACTCAGTCGGAGGTTTGGACCACCTCCAACTACCGTGCGGTAACGCAAGCCCGATACATTGCTGAAGCCGGCGCGCAACAAGCCCTCAACTACTTGCAAACCCAATCCACAATCACATCCGCAGCTTCGTTCACGTCATCATACTTCAATTATTCGACCTCCATGCCCATTACATACACTGGCCCTGGTAATTCTAACGGTAAGCCAGTGGTCATGTCGACGAGCGGTATCTCAGCGAAATATCAGGATACCTACTTCGGAATGGACCCGAACACAGATGGGCTCTTCCAGAGTTATTTTTCTTCGATCACGCAATTTACGACACTTGTTCCCAATTGCTCGGGGTCGTCGTGCCCGCACTACAATGTCGCGGTGCAACTGTTGACCGGCGATCCCTGGAGTCGCCGGAGGCGCTGGTTACCCGTGGCTGACCCGCTGGAAAATCGTCTCCGAGGGGACAGTGCAAACCATTGGCGCCTCAACAACTACCTCCGCCCAGAACCAAGGACAAGGCCAAGCCATGGTGCAGGTTGTTGAAGTTGTGGATAACGTAATGGTTCCAACGAACAGCCCAAATTCGGCCCCGAATTACTTGGCGGGGGTATTCGCTACCGGCACCGGATGTCCTACCATCACAATGTCCGGCGGCGTGTCTACGTCCGCCTTCAGTTCGGCGGCACAGCCTGGAAACCTACACCCCACCCTGGGCCCCGGAGGCAGTGTAGGAAGCTTTGGCAACATTAACCTTTCCGGCAGCGCTTCCATCAACGGCAACGTTTACTCGCCATTCTATAACGTGGGAACTGCTGGAACTTATGGCATCTCCGGAGGACCGTACCCGGGCCTCAACGGTAGTAAGCCGTGCAGCACAGCTTCCGGTGGAACCGAGTGGTCGGTAAATGAGGATAATAGCGGCTCGGGCGTGGGCTGCATCTCAGAGATGGTGGGCTGCTCGCAAAAAACCTATCCTTTACCATCCCCCCCGCCATCCTACGCTACTCCAATTATGCCCAGCGCGACGGAACCTTCCGCCTCTTACAGCGTCAGTGGCGGCGCAACCGTCAACCCCCTGCCCCTTACCCCTACCGGGTACACCGGATACGGTGCCGTCTCTTATCGGGGGGCTCGACTGTCGTTTTACAGGCGGGCACCTATAACATGGACAGCCTTACCGTCAGCGGCGGAGCAGTAATCAAGCTTCCCAGCACGGGCGTTGTCGTCATCAACATCTTGAATCAGAAAGGGACTGGCACTCCGATCAACTTCAGCGGCGGGACCGTAGCGAACGTAACAATGGCGGGCACTGCAGGTGTGCCTGGGAACTTCACCGATCGTCTACGCGGGCACTAATCCGATCAACCTAAGTGGCGGCACAACAATGTTTGCAACCGTATATGCGCCGAATGCTGCGGTAACAATAAGCGGCGCTGGCGCTCTCGATGGCGCGCTGGTCTGCAAAACAGCTAATTTCTCCGGAAGCGGAACGGTGAATTACGACACGAGCCTGAATCTAACACCCATCAGGGTGAACACTGGGGCTCCACCATCATTAAGACCAGGTCCCCTTCACGTTGATGAGTTCAGTTGGAGCGCGTTCTAAGCGGAAGTTGAGGACAGGGCCGGCGGCGTATCGAGCTACGCAGGATCGAGCAGCGCCGTCAGGCCTTTCACATCTTTAATCACGATCTGCCTGGCATCGACTTCCAGCAGGCCCTCTGCCTGAAGGCGCATCAGGTTGCGCGAGATTAACTCGCGCACCGTTCCGAGTTGATTGGCCAGCTCCTGATGGCTGCCGGGTAGAAGGACTTCAACGCCTCGCGCGCTTGGCTTGCCCTCGCTCTGCGCCAGCCGCACCAACATAGCGACCAGCCGCTGGCGAATGGTGGTGAAGGAGAGCTCCTCGATGATGTTGACGAGCCCGCGCAGTCTTGCGCCGACGACGGCCAGCACTTTAAGAGCAACTTCGGGATGATCGAGACAATAATCCTGAAAATCCTTGCGCGAGATGAATGCGATTTCTGTGTCTTCCACGGCGGCAACGGAGGCCGGGTAAGGGCCTCCATCAAAGACCGGAACCTCGGCAATGGTATCGCCAGGGCAATTGGCGCCAAGAACCTGTTCGCGGCCACTCGCCGAGGTTTTGTATATGCGTACCCGGCCCCGCAAAATGACGTGCAAACCCTTGCAGGGTTCGCCCTCGTAGAACAGCGATTCTCCTGTGTGGAAGAACTTCCTTATGGTTCGCGCGGCGAGCAGTTGCAGCTCTGGTGAAGAAAGGCTGGAAAACAGAGCTGTCTTTTGCAGGACCGCCGCTAGATCGATACGTTCAGTCGTCACTTCAAACCCTTCCGTGTAGATCTTTAGTGAGGGACGCCTCACTTCTTTCCCGCTGCGGCTTTCCTGTGGGCCGCGCTGCGCTGCGCGTGCTTCGACTTTCGCAACTGCTCCCAGTCCGCCTCTGTCTGGTCGGCATACGCCACGGCAAAATCCACCAGCGCGTCCGCAAAGCTCTCCCCGCTGCCGATATATCCCACAATCATCTGCACGTCGCCGGAGCGTGCGTGTCCACGCGCCAGCAACTCTCCGCAAACTTCCGCATAAGCTTCCAGGCCGGCCCCTTTCAGAGCATCCACTTCGATTGCAGCTTTATGATCGTTCAGTTGGCGCACCAGGTAGTGGCGATTTGCAATCGTCGTCCAGCCCAGCATGGGGTCGGACTGCATCTGCATCGCAAGCTGACCTTCGGCGACCAGACGCCCCCAGTGCGACTTCTTTCGCACCACTCATTCGAGATAACGCAGGTACGCCGAACCTACCTCTTCCTTAATCTGCAGAAAGAGCGGATCGCCGGGGCCATTGCCCTCCATGTAAATGCAGTAGTCGCGGGTTCCTACGCTGCCGGTGCCGACCACTTTAAAGCACACATCGATCGGGCGGTACTGCGCCAGCAGATGTTGCCGCACCGGCGATAGAGTCTCGCGATACTCTTTCATGGCAGCCAGCACCTGCGCGTCTCTCCGCTCCGCCAATCCGGTAGAGTACGGGCTTGTGCTCGCGAAAGATGCGTCCGGTTCCCTTCTTCGCCGCAACCGTCAGGGTCTCCAGAGTGTGCATCGGAGTTGCGCGCTCTGCCTTCAGCAGAATGTCCGCAACCGGCGCTACCTTCATCAGGCGATGCACCTGGTAGCGGGCGATCTCCAGCACAGGCATATCTGCAAACATGTGCGCGAATTTCCGGTAGCGAGCAACAAACGCCAACACCGCGTCTTTCGTGGTACCGTTTTTCGCGCCCGCTTCCCTGCCCGCCAGCACAAGACTCGCAGCCAGACGCTTCAAGTCCCATTCAAAAGGCGCACGGGTCGTCTCGTCAAAATCGTTGATGTCAAAGACCAGCCGGCCATCCGGCGCCGCGTAGGCTCCAAGATTGCTGACGTGAGCATCGCCGCAGATCTGGTTCACAATTCCAGTGTTGGGCAACAGCGACAAGTCGGCAGCCATAACAGGGACGGCCCCGCGAAAGTAACCGAATGGCGAGGCAAGCATGCGTTCATACTTCAGTGGAACCAGCGCGGGGACCCGCCCGCACATGCTTTCTTGCAGCAGTTTCAGAGGGTCGTGGCGGCGCAACGTTGCATCCCACAGAGCATGACCTTGCCGCCTGATTTGCTTGCGCCGTGCCTCGCCTTGCGCTCGCCGCTCGTCCGGAGTGCCGATGTGTGAGTTTAGAAGGATTGCCATCTCAGGGCTGAACATACACCCTTACGGAGCTACATTTCAAACTTACAAAAAAATGGCCCCTCATTGAGAGGCCATCCCCTGTTCTGCACGCTGGTTGGACCCTAGCGCGACGCCCGCTTCTGCAGGGGGAACTTCGAGTCCAAGTCCAGGTTCAACTCAAGCACGTTTACCCGAGCCTCTCCCAGCAAGCGAAACGTCCGTTCGTGCGTGTGCTGATGGACCAGCGCCAATAATTGATCTTCGCTGATGCCACGCTCTTTTGCTACGCGCGGCGCCTGGAACTCGGCATTGGCGGGTGTGATATCCGGGTCCAAACCGGAGCCCGAGGTAGTCAGATAATCTACCGGAACCGGCTTGCCGGGATTCTCGGACTGGGCTGCGGCCAAGTCCTGTTTTACCCGGTCAATCAACTTCTGGTTCGTCGGACCGTAGTTGGTTGCACCGGAGTTGGCAGCGTCGTATCCGTTGGTTCCCGCGGCGGAGGCGCGCGGATGAAAATATCCCGCACCGGTAAATGGCTGCGCGATAATGCGCGAGCCGATCACCTTTCCGTCTTGCGTGATCAACTGACCGTTTGCCTTGTCTGGAAACAGCACCTGCGCCAGCCCTGTGACTACGAGCGGGTAAACAAGCCCGAACAGAATCGTCGTAACTACGGTCATCAAAATCGCGGTAATGAGATTACGTTTCATCTTCCACCTTCCGCCTTACGCCAGCCCGAAGCTTGTAATCAGAATGTCGATCAACTTGATGCCGATGAAGGGAGCAATAATTCCGCCCACGCCATAGATGAGCAGGTTGCGCCGTAACAGCGCCGCGGCACCCATCGGACGATACGTGATCCCCTTTAGCGCCAGCGGGATCAACATGATGATGATGATCGCGTTGAAGATGACGGCCGACAAGATTGCCGATTGCGGCGTCTTCAGGTGCATGATGTTCAGCGCGTTCAGCACCGGGAAGGTTGCCGCAAACATCGCGGGAATAATCGCGAAGTACTTGGCAACGTCGTTTGCAATCGAAAACGTTGTGAGCGCACCGCGTGTCATCAGCAGTTGCTTGCCAATGCCTACGATCTCGATCAGTTTGGTCGGATTGGAGTCGAGATCGACCATGTTTCCGGCCTCTTTTGCCGCCTGCGTGCCGGAGTTCATCGCCACGCCAACATCTGCCTGCGCCAGCGCGGGAGCGTCGTTGGTGCCGTCGCCAGTCATCGCCACCAGCTTTCCATCGGCCTGTTCCTTGCGGATCAGATCCATCTTGTCCTTCGGCGTGGCCTGGGCAAGAAAGTCATCGACGCCGGCTTCGTTCGCAATCGCCGCGGCGGTCAATGGATTGTCGCCGGTGATCATGACCGTGCGAATTCCCATCGAGCGCAGGTGGTCGAAGCGGTCGCGCATTCCACCCTTGACGATGTCCTTCAGTTCGATCACTCCCAGCGCGCCGCGCTGCCGCTCCGCAACAACCAGCGGAGTGCTTCCGGCGCGAGCAATCTCGTCCACCAAGGCGCGGACTTCGGGTGCAAATACGTTCGAGTTCTCCTGCACAAAGCGTTCGATCGCATCCACGGAACCCTTGCGAATCTGGAAGCCGTTGAAGTTGACGCCGGACATTCTGGTCTGTGCCGTGAAGGGGACGAACTCGGCGTGGTGCTCGTGCATCTCACGGCCGCGAAGGCCGTACTTCTCTTTCGCCAGCACCACGATGGATCGGCCCTCGGGCGTTTCATCGGCGAGCGAGGAGAGTTGCGCCGCATCCGCAAGTTCGCTCTCAGCAACTCCCGGCGCAGGGACAAAACGCGAGGCCTGACGGTTGCCGAGAGTGATGGTGCCGGTCTTATCCAGCAGCAGAGTGTTGACGTCGCCCGCGGCTTCTACGGCGCGTCCAGACATGGCGAGCACGTTATGCTGCACCAGCCTGTCCATTCCCGCGATTCCAATTGCAGAAAGCAGGCCGCCGATCGTCGTCGGAATCAGGCAAACCAGCAGCGAGACCAGCACGAATATGGTTTGCGGAGCGCCGGAGTAAATTGCGAACGGCTGCAGCGTGACCACCGCGAGCAGAAAGATGATCGTCAATCCGGCAAGCAGAATGTTCAGTGCGATCTCGTTCGGCGTCTTCTGTCTTTCCGCGCCTTCAACCAGTGCGATCATGCGATCCAGGAAAGTTTCGCCAGGGTTGGAGGTGATCTTCACCTTGATCTGATCGGAGAGCACTCGCGTGCCGCCGGTTACTGCCGAGCGGTCGCCGCCGGATTCACGAATCACCGGAGCCGATTCACCGGTGATCGCCGACTCATCGACAGAAGCAATGCCGTCGATGATCTCGCCGTCGCCGGGAATAAACTCTCCGGCGGAGACGAGCACCACGTCGTCCACTCGCAGAGCGGAGCTTGGAACCTGTTCCACCCCGCCGCTGGAAAGCAGGCGATTGGCGACCGTCTCCGAGCGAGCCTTGCGCAGCGTATCGGCTTGCGCCTTGCCGCGCCCCTCGGCCATGGCCTCGGCAAAGTTGGCGAACATCACGGTGAACCACAACCAGAACGTGATCTGAAGATTGAACTTGAAGGCCTCGTGCGGGCGCAGGATCAGCAGAATGGTGGTGATCACGCTGCCCACCTCAACCACGAACATGACCGGATTCGCCATCATGTGGCGTGGGTTGAGCTTGAGCACGGAATCGATGGCCGCTTTGCGAACGATGTTTGGATCCCAGATAGATTTGCGATTTTTCGATGTGCTCGACATGATTTCTAGAAAGCCTTTCCTGCATTCATCAGCAGGTGCTCAAGAATTGGTCCCAGGCTGAGCGCGGGGAAAAACGTCAGCGCGCCCAGGATGAGAATGACGCCAATCAGCAGCACGCTGAACAATGGCGTAGTGACCGGAAACGTTCCTACCGATGGCGGAACGTACTTCTTCTTCGCCAGGCTGCCCGCGATGGCCAGCATCGGAACCTTCATCAGGAAGCGCCCGCCAAGCATCGCAAATCCAAGCGCGACGTTGTACCAGGTGGTGTTCGCATTTAAGCCGCCGAAGGCTGATCCGTTGTTCCCAGCTGCCTCGGTGAACGCATAGAGCATCTCTGAAAACCCGTGCGGTCCAGGATTTGCAATCGACGAAGTGCCAAACGGCTTTACGCTGGAGATTCCAGTCAGCACCAGAATAATGAGCGGGAAGATGAGTGCGAACAGCATCGCCAGCTTCACCTCGTACCCCTCAATCTTTTTGCCCAGATACTCCGGCGTTCGTCCGACCATCAGGCCTGCGATGAAGACGGTGAGCACGACGAAAACTATCATGCCGTACATACCCGAACCGACACCGCCGAAGATGACTTCACCCAACGAGATGTTGATCAGCGGAATCATTCCGCCCAGGGGGGTATACGAATCGTGCATGCTATTGACTGCACCGCAACTGGTGTCCGTGGTTACGGTGGCCCAGAGCGCGGAGTTGGCGATGCCGTAGCGCACCTCCTTCCCTTCCATGTTTCCGCCCGTTTGCATTGCGCTGACGCGTTGATCCACGCCATGCAGTAGCGGATTGCCCCGAGCCTCAGCCCAGTACGTGACAGTAACACCCGCCAGGAACAGGACAGCCATTGCGCCCCACACCGCCCAGCCATGCCGGAGCGAGCCGGTCATGTGGCCCAGCGTGTAGGTAAGGCCGGCGCCGATGGCGAATATTGCAAACATCTCGATCAGGTTCGAGAGAGGTGTTGGATTCTCAAACGGATGAGAGCTGTTTGCATTGAAGAAGCCGCCACCGTTGGTACCGAACTCCTTGATGAACTCCTGCGAAGCCACGGGCCCTTGCGCGATGGTCTGATCGGTGACCGTGTCCATCACCGGCTTTCCGCTGGCGTCAACCGCGGGCTTGCCATCGGCTCCCAGGTGGGGAACCTGCTGTGGCTCTACGATCTTCACCGTGTCGTACGGCTTCAGGTTCTGCACAACTCCCTGCGACACCAGCACCAGCGCACCGACCACGCAGAACGGGAGCAGCACCCACAATGTGCAGCGAACCAGATCAACCCAGAAGTTTCCGATCGTCTTCATCTCGCGCCGCGCGACGCCGCGAATCAAAGCGATGGCCAGTGCAATGCCAGTCGCTGCGGAAACGAAGTTGTGATACGCCAGCCCCGCCATCTGGGTGAAATAAGTCATCGTTGTTTCGCCCGAGTAGGCCTGCCAGTTCGTATTCGTCGTGAACGAAGCTGCCGTATTGAATGCCAGCGACGGCGGATTCACGGCTCCAAGTTTCTGCGGATTGAATGGCAGGAAGCCTTGCACGCGCTGCATGAGGTAAAGCAGCAGCATGGATACGACGCTGAACAGCAGCATCGCAATGGCATACTCGGTCCAGGCCATTTCGCGATCTTCATCCACACCGGTGGTGCGGTAGATCAGTTTCTCAATCGGCCGCAGCACCGGGTCCAGAAATGTTTTTTCGCGATTGAAGACGCGCGCCATAAACAAGCCGAGTGGCTTGGTTACGGCCAGAATCAGCAGCAGAAAAAAGGCGATTTGCAACCATCCGTTGATGGTCATCTCAGAATTTCTCCGGATACAACAATGCGTAGAGCAGGTACACCATCATCAGCGCGGTCACCGCAAGCATCACAAACGTTTCCACAGTCCATCTCCCTTATCTAATGCGCTCACAAAAGTGAACATAGCCAATCGATAGCGCAAAGAAAACAATCGTGATCACCACGAACACTAAATCCTGCATTCTTGCTCTCCTGGGTTGCAGCCGAGGCTGTAACTCACGCGGCTGCTCACCTCAATTGAAACTGATTCGTCGTTAAGCCCGGCTAAAGAATTCCTAAAAAGTTCCTAAACGTGCCCACCTTCAGCAGCTTTCAATTTTCAAAGTTCGCCTCAGTTACTGGCGAAACAACGATTCTTACGCTTCCTTTACCTGAGAATCTTTCGCGTGCGAACCAAATGAAGCCGGAGAGCCGCGGAGCGCCATGCCTGAGTTGGAGTGAACCAAGCTGAGTGCGGGCGCCGGGCCGTAAGCCCGGTCCACAAATGGAATTCGGTACGTACAGATGTGGTCGACGAACGCAGCGCCGCGCTTTGGTGCGGAGCTGATCTCGGATTGAAGCGCGAAAAGGAATCGAAGCAGAAAAGCTACTGCAGCAATGCAGATTACGATAAACGTCGCCAGGATCAACATTCGAAACCTCCTGGGCGGCAGATGAGCCTTCAGCTCGTCCAGCCCTCAATTCGATTTGATACCTGTCCGGGCTAAATCACGAATAAAGAGTGCCTTAATTTTTCCTAAACGCAGCGAGATGAGAGAGGCTGAAGAAGACTTGCGGTTTGAAACACAGTTCTGTCAGGCGAGCTACTTGTGATCACCCGGTTCGAAGCGGTAGCCGACCCATTTCTCACTCACGATGTAGCGAACCGATCCGTCTTCCGGCTCAAGCTTCTTCCTGAGGTGATTCATGAATACGTGCAGATACTCCGGCTGCTGAGTGCTCATCCCACCCCAGACCGCGGCAAGCAGCGTGTGATGGGTAATGACTCTTCCGGGATTTTTGGCCAGGTAGCTGAGTAGATCAAATTCCTTCGGAGTCAGCCGGACCTCACGCTCTCGCACCTTCACGACTCTGGTAAGCAGATCGATCTGAAAATCACCCACTTCGATCTTGCTCGCGTTTTCATCCTGCTGAGGAAGGCTTGCCCTGCGCAGGCCGGCACGAACGCGAGCCACCAGTTCGTTGATGTTGAAAGGTTTGGTTACGTAATCGTCCGCGCCTGAATCAAGCGCCTCGACCTTCGGTTTTTCCTCACCACGAACCGAGAGCACAATGATGGGAACTGCGGACTTGCTGCGGATTCTGCGGCACAGCTCCAGCCCTCCCATATTCGGCATTGAAAGATCGGTGATGACCAGATCCGGCGTCCACTGCCGCATTACTTCCAGTGCTTCATCGCCATCGCCCGCGGTCCTCACCAGGTAGCCGTGGCCGGAGAGTGCGGTCCTGCAGCACGCGAGTAATCTGCGACTCATCATCCACCACCAGGATGTTGCGCTGCGAACTGTTGGCGGTCGTTGTCACTTCGGCTCCTGGGTCACAATATGCACGTCCACAGCCGGAGCATCGCGAAGAAAATCGTGAATGGCGGAAAGGTAGAGGAATTTTCTCCATCCGGTCAGCGCCGAGCGGCCAAAGACAATCTGCGTAAGATGCTTCTCTCGCACGATTTTTGCGACCTCTCCCGCAACCTTCTTACCCTGCGTCTTTACGATTTGCGCGCCGAGGTTTTCCGCAAAGCGGAAGTTTTCCTCAAGTGAGCGGCGATAGTCGGGAGCATCGTCCCGGCCGATGTCCACGTATATAACATAGAACTCCGCGCCGATCCGCTCGGCCATCCTGGCTGTGCGCGCAATCAGATATTGCGCCACTGGATTCGAGCTGATGCAGACCGCGATCCGCTCCGTAATCGGAGTGCGGTTCTCGATATGCTCCTTCTCCATGTAGCTTTCAAGGCTGCGATCCACCACAGCTGCCAACCTGCCGCAGCGCCAGTTCGCGGAGCGCGATCAGATTTCCGGGACGGAAAAAGTTTGAGAGCGCACGATCGCTTCGTTCCAGGGGATAGATATCTCCGCGCTTCATGCGAGCTTGCAGAGCTTCCGGCGTCAGATCGGCGAGAACGATCTCGTCCACCCGCTGCATAACCCAATCCGGAACGGTTTCACGCACGACGACTCCCGTGATGCGTCCCACCATCGGGGTCACGCTCTCAATGTGCTGAACATTCATCGTCGAGATCACGTCGATCTGGGCGTTCAGCAGTTCCATTACGTCTTCGTAGCGCTTGCGATGCTTGCTGCCTTCGATGTTGGTGTGGGCCAGTTCGTCCACTAAGCACGATTTCGGGATGGAGTTGCAGAATCGCATCGACATCCATTTCGTCGAAGGTGGTTCCCTTGTAAACGAGTTGTTTTCGCGCCACCGCGGGCAGGCGCGCGGCAAGTTCGGCAGTCGCCGGCCGGCCGTGGCTTTCGACCACTCCGATGACGACGTTTTCTCCGCGGCTGTAGCGCCGGATGCCCTCGCTCAGCATGTTGTAGGTCTTGCCAACTCCGGGAGCATAGCCGAGGAAGAGCTTGAAGAGTCCTCGCTTCTTCGTTGGCGCGGTTTCTTCCAGCCATTGTTCGGGTGTCTTTTGCATACTCGCGCCTATTTTCAAGCAAGAACCAAGAAATGTCGAATACGTTACAATTCCGAGCTGTGAACAAGCTTCTGCAGACCCAAGCCGCCCGATACGTATATTGCTGTACTGTCGTGGCTGTCCTGGTCGCCTTGTGCCGCTTCCTGCACGCCAATGCCAGTACGGTCGGATTCGCTTTTCTTCTTGCCGTACTGATGGTTTCCGCCGCGTGGGGCCTGCGTTGCGCGATCTTGTTTTCTGTCGTTGCAACCCTGGCCTACAACTTTTTTTTCCTGCCGCCGGTTGGCACCTTCACCATCGCCGACCCTCAGAACTGGATCGCGCTCTTCACCTTTCTGCTCACTGCCGTCATTGCCAGCCAGCTCGCCGAACGTGCGCGGCGGGAAGACCGTCAACGCAAACAGTCGCCGGCGTGAACTCGAGCAGCTCTACGCATTCAGCCAGCAGATGCTGACGGCCGACAACGTGCTTGCCCTCGTCAATGCGATTCCCGTCAAGGTGGTCGAGATCTTCGGCGCGGAGTTCGCCGGAATGCTTTCCGTCCACAGCAAGAAGATCTACTACTCCGACCTGCGTGCGCAAGATCTGATTTCCAGCGAGGCTCTGCAGCGAGTCTGCAGCCGCGGGGAGCCGGTCAGCGACAGCCAAGAACGTTCGCATCCGTCCCCTGCGCATCGGGCTACGCTCGGTGGGAGCTCTCGCCGTGATCGGCGGGAACCTTTCGACGGAAAGCCTGGAGGCGATTGGCAGCCTGGTCGCCATCGCCATCGAACGCGCCGGAGCCGTGGAAAAGCTGGCACACTCGGAGGCAGGACGCGAGAGCGAGCGGCTTCGCTCCATTCTCCTCGACTCGGTCACCCACGACTTTCGCACGCCGCTTACGGCCATCAAGGCTTCGGCGCAAGTCTCTCCTCGGCGATGCCGAACTGGACGAGGCTCGCAAGGAAAGAATTGCTGACGGTGATTAATGAAGAGAGCGACCGGCTGGACCGGCTGGTGGGCGAGGCGGCGCAAATGGCTCAGCTTGATGCCCACGCGGTGGAGCTGAATCTCGAACCGCATCACATTCGCGAGGCAATCGACGCCGCACTTGAGGCCAATCAGAACACTCTTGCCCGCCATGAAGTGAAGGTCGTGTTGAGCGACTCGTTGCCCCGGGTGAACATGGATCTGCGGCACACCGAGGAGATTCTTTCCCAATTACTTGATAACGCCGGCAAGTATTCGCCGCGCGGCACGCCCATCACGATCACAGCGGAGGTGCAGGGAAACATGCTGGTGACCAGCGTGGCGGATCAGGGACCGGGGATCGACGCCATCGATCAGAGCATGATTTTTGACAAGTTCTATCGCGGACGCGGACAGCGCCAGAGCGTGCAGGGCACGGGCATGGGCTTGGCGATCGCAAAAGCAATTGTCGAAGCGCATGGCGGAACCATCTCCTTGACGACCCAGCCGGGGCGAGGTTCCGTCTTCTCTTTCACTTTGCCGCTCACTCGTTGAGGATGCGAGCGGCTGGTAATGTTCCGGGCAATTATTCGGGCGATGACGTCCATCGCCCTTGCTCCTTCAGCTGCTCTACTGCCTGCTTCGCGCGCTCCCTCAGGAGCAGGTAGTCGGCCTTGGCCACGCGATTCAGTGGCATTTGGCCCGACTCGAGCAGCACGTAATGATGCGGGCGCATGTATGTCGCGAGCGAGCGGGCGTGACGCTCCAGTTGCGAGAGCTGGAGACCGGCTCCTGCGTGCGTTTCCACGAAGGCAACGATTGCCTCCGAGATGACCGGGTGCGGGACGCCGACCGCGGCACACATGGCAACCTCTTCCAGCTTGCAGAAGTGGTTCTCGACATCGCCGGGAAAGACCTGGTAGCCGGATGGCTTGAGGATCAGCTTCGCGCGTCCGGCCAGGTGCAGTCCCTTGTCATCGCGAAAGCCCATGTCTCCCGTGTACAGATAGCCGTCGCTTGAGATGGCCGCGGCGGTTGCCGCCTCGTCGTTGATGTATCCCAGAAATGTCTGCGGCCCGCGGAAGCAGACGTGCCCCAGCTCCCCATCCTGCAGCTCTTCTCCGGCCGAGCCGTTGGCCTCTATGGCCGCGCGGATTGTCATCGGATACACCGGCATATCAAAACCCAGGCTTTCTGCGCACTCACCAGCACAGTTGCTGGCGACGCGCAGGTAGGTGCAGAATCCCGCCGCCTCGGTCAGTCCCAGACCGCTGCCTACGTTTGGCGCCATCTGCGCCATCTTTGTAACAAATGCCGGAGACACCTGCTGACCGCCGTAGGCTGCAAATTCAAGGCTGGAGAGGTCGAAGGCCGCAAAATCTTTCAATCTCCACTCGAACTGGAACATCGCCGGAATCTGCCCCAGCGCCGTGATCTTGTAGTCCGCGATGGCTCGCATGGAGCGCAGCGGGTCGAAGATGGAAACCAGCACGGCGCAGCCGCCATCGAAGATCGTGCTCATCAGCAGTTCGGTCTGGCAACCCACATGGCTCGGCGGCAGATTCACGAGCGTCACCAACTCCCTCTCCGAGCCGTGCAGCAACGCCTGACTGAGGCACATTGCCTGGCACGAGATATTCCGATGCGAAAGCAGAGCCGGTTTGGGTGAACCGGTCGAACCGGTGGTGAAGATGACCAGCGCCCCATCGTTCTCCGAAATTTGCGCCGTTTTCTCCTCATATTTTTTTCGGAGCGCCTGCTCCTGGTCTTGGCCCGCCTGCGCCAGACGCATAGCCTCGGCCAACAGTTCGCCTGCCGGGATCGCCCCGTCGGCGCACTGCTCCGGCGCGGCAAAGTGTACGGCTAGCTTGAGCGCAAATTTGGTCCGCAGTTCAGCGCACAAGACCGCTGCGTCGGGAAGACAGGGAGCCTGCACGAAGGCAAATCCCGCCGGTTGCACAAGATTCAAGTTTCGCATCAACTCTTCAAGGCTAAGTCGCAGATCCAATGGGACAAAGATCACGCCGACCCGAAAGCACGCGTACTCTAAAAAGACGTGTTCAGGGGTGAGCGGAAGCAAGCTGGCAAAAAAGTCTCCCTGGGCAAAGCCGCGCTCCAGCAGAAGCATTGCCAAGGCGCGGGTGATGCGGTCGAATTCCGCCCACGAAACCGTGCGGCGGTGCTCTGAGTCGATCAGGGCCACAGACGCGGGCTTTTCGCGAGCCCATTTCTCCACCGCCGCATGGAGCAGGTGGCGATCCTGGAATCGCTGTTCGTAGTCCTCCAAAGTCAGGCGCGGGACTTGCTTTGCTATCATCATCACGGATGCCATTATGCACTGTCCGGGGCTGGAGCCACAGCTCCTGCTGGCGAGCCGGACCCGGAGGCGCTTTGTATTCACATTTCTGATGCTATTAGTTTTTTCGATTAGCCATTGACATACAACGCCCAAATGGCAGAGCATCAATAGAAAACCGGCCGAATGGTCGGTTTTTCATATCAAAGGAGCCTCCTTGGCCACTATTTTTTACGCCCACGACGCCCATCCCGACGCGCTCAAGCGCAAAACCATCGCCGTCTTTGGATACGGCAGTCAGGGTCATGCCCAGGCGCTCAATCTGCGTGAAAGCGGATACAACGTCATCATCGGTCTGGACCCCGAGCGCGGTACCGCGAAGCGCGCCCGCGAAGACGGTTTCGAGGTACTTGCACCCGCCGAAGCAGCAAAGCGCGCCGATTATCTTCAGATCCTCACGCCTGACGAAACCCAGGCCGAACTCTACACAGAGTCTATCCGCCCCTATCTGACCAAAGGGAAGGTACTTGGCTTTTCACACGGCTTTTCGATTCACTTTAAGGCCATTGAGGCTCCGGCCGACGTGGACGTGGTGATGATCGCCCCCAAGAGCCCCGGTCACTTGGTTCGCCGCCAGTACACCGAAGGCCGCGGCGTTCCGGCGCTGATTGCGATCCATCAGGATGCGAGCGGCAATGCTAAGGAACTGGCGTTGGCCTATGCCGATGGAATCGGTTCCACCCGCGCAGGAGTTCTGCAGACCACCTTCAAGGAAGAGACCGAGAGCGACCTCTTCGGCGAGCAGGCCGTGCTCTGCGGCGGACTCACCTCGCTGATCAAGAAGGGCTTTGAAACCCTGGTCGAGGCCGGGTATCAGCCTGAGATCGCCTACTTCGAGTGCCTGCACGAAGTGAAGCTGATCGTAGACCTCATCTATGAAGGCGGCTTGGCCCGTATGCGCTACTCCGTCTCCAACACCGCCGAGTATGGCGACCTGACCCGTGGCGAAGTTGTTGTCGGCGATGCTACTCGCCAGGCCATGAAGAAGGTTTTGGACCAGATCCAAAAGGGCGAGTTCGCCCGCGAATGGATTGCCGAGCACCGTGGCGGCAACAAGCATTTCAATGCCCTGCGTGAGGCTGAAAAGCAGCACCCGATCGAAGCGGTCGGAGCCAAGCTGCGGAGCATGATGGACTGGCTGCCCGACGCCACCAAGAGCACCGCGAAGAAGGATCCGAGCGGAAACGTGGTGAATGCATAAGTAAGAGAGCCGGAAACTTTTGAGCTGAGAAACAGCTTCGAAGATAGCTTCTGAAAGTGAGACGGGCACCCCAGCACCGGGTGCCCGTCTTTCATGTTGAAGAAAGCTATTTGGCTGATGGATTCAAGCCTTTGGCTGTTTGATGAACATTCTGCTCCCACCCGGCGGCTTTGTTTGATAATGTTATTCCGCTTATAGCGCCAAAAGATTTGGGAGTCATGTCCATGACAATCATTCAGCAGGAAGATCTCATCCAGAGCGTCGCCGACGCATTACAGTTTATCTCCTACTACCATCCAACCGATTTCATCAGGAGCCTCGCCGAAGCCTACGAGCGCGAGCAGGCCCCCGCTGCCAAGGACGCCATCGCGCAACTGCTCATTAACTCACGTATGTGCGCTGAGGGGCATCGCCCCATCTGCCAGGACACCGGCATCGTCACCGTTTTTCTCAAGGTCGGAATGGATGTCCATTTCAACGGCACTATGAGCCTGGAAGAGATGGTCAACGAGGGTGTCCGCCGCGCTTACCTGCTTCCGGAGAATAAGTTGCGCGCCTCCGTGCTCGCCGATCCGGCGGGCAAGCGCCTGAACACCAAGGACAACACTCCCGCTGTGGTTTGCGTCTCCATCGTGCCGGGCAACAAAGTGGATGTGATTGTTGCCGCCAAGGGTGGCGGCTCGGAAGCTAAGACCAAGTTTGCCATGCTGAATCCATCCGACTCCATCGTCGAATGGGTGCTGAAGACCGTGCCCACCATGGGCGCCGGTTGGTGCCCTCCTGGAATCATCGGCATCGGCATTGGCGGCACTGCCGATAAGGCGATGTTGATCGCCAAAGAAGCACTCATGGAGCCGATCGACATTCAGGACCTGAAAGCACGCGGGGCAAAGACCCGTGCCGAAGAGCTGCGGCTGGAACTCTACGACAAGATCAACGCCCTCGGAATCGGCGCGCAAGGCCTCGGCGGTCTCACCACGGTGCTTGACGTTAAGGTAAAGGACTATCCGACCCACGCCGCCAATCTGCCGGTCGCGATGATCCCCAACTGCGCCGCGACCCGCCACGCGCACTTCACCCTCGACGGCTCCGGTGCGGTTTCGCTTGAACCGCCGTCACTGAAGGATTGGCCCGAACTCACCTACAGCCCGGCCAACGCCCGCCGCGTCAATCTCGACAAGGTGACACGCGAAGAGGTTTTGTCGTGGGTGCCCGGCGAGGTGATTCTGCTCAATGGAAAGCTGCTGACCGGGCGCGACGCGGCGCACAAACGCATGACTGAGATGCTCGATCGCGGCGAAAAGCTCCCGGTCGACTTCACCAATCGCTTCATATACTACGTTGGCCCGGTCGATCCGGTGCGCGATGAAGCTGTCGGACCTGCCGGCCCCACTACCTCCACACGCATGGATAAATTTACCCGCCAGATGCTGGAGCAGACGGGTTTGCTCGGTATGGTCGGCAAGGCTGAACGCGGGCCTGCGGCCATCGAGGCGATCAAGGACAACAAGGCTGTGTACCTGATGGCGGTCGGCGGTGCTGCGTACCTGGTTGCCAAGGCGATCAAAAAGTCGAAGGTAATGGCGTTTGCGGACCTCGGCATGGAGGCGATCTATGAATTCGAGGTCGAAGACATGCCAGTGACCGTTGCCGTCGATTCCAAGGGAAACGCCGTACACGAGACCGGACCGCGCGAGTGGAAGGAACGCATCGCGGAGTTGGCGGTTCTAAATTAATCGGCATTTGCCCGAGAACGCGGCGGAGCTATCAGGGCTCCGCCGTTTTTACTCCAATTCCGGCCTTGCGGCTGTTCCCTTGCCTCGCCGGGTTCGCCGGCTGAACGGTCTCCACTGGGAACTTTGACGGCGACTGCCTGCGCGTTGGACTTGTCACCAAAGGGCACTTCCTTGGGGAGGTATTCCACGATGAGCGAGATCCTTCGATTCGCGGGACCGTCAGGGCTGTTGTTGGCTCGCGGACGCTGATCCGCGAATCCGCGCACCTGCGAAACCTGTCTCTGCTGCAGTCCGGAACTTTGCATAATTTTGCGGGCTGCGTTGGCTCGATCTACGGAGAGCTCCCAGTTGCTGTAGCCGGTCAGTCCTCCGGAATACGGTTTGGAGTCTGTGTGTCCTTCGATGGAAACGTGATTGGGAAGTTTGCCAACCTCCTCGGCCAAAGAGACCAGAAATTCCTTGCCGCTGGGGCTTGGCACGGCGCTGCCCAATTCGAAGAAAGTCCCCTTTTCGCCTTCCGTCAGTTCGATCCGAAGTCCTTCCTCTGTGATCGTCATATCGATGTGGCTTTTCAGTTTTTCGAAGTCGGGCAGCGCCTTGATCTGATTCAACAGAGCTTCTTTGATTTTCGACATATCTTCCTTTTTAAGGTCAAGGTTCTGCCCGGCGCCGCGTAACGTACTTCCCGCTTGCTTGCTATTGCCCGATGGATCCTTGAAGTATCCTCCCACGGCCTCCTGCACCTGTTTAGTGGAGTTCATCAGCCAGAGCACGATGAACAATGCCATCATCGCGGTCACAAAATCGGCGTAGGCGACCTTCCATGCGCCGCTGCGATGGCCGGCATGTCCTGAAATTTTCTTGATGATGATGGGGGCGTTTCGCACTTAGGCTTCCTCAGTGGCGGCAGCGGCCGCTGTGCCTCCCTTGCAAGATTTCTCCATATCGACAAAGCTCGGACGGACGTGTTTCGGAATCGCTCGTCTTCCGAATTCCAACGCCTGAATGGGAGCAGCGCCCTTGATGAACGAGATCAGCACCACCCGCAGCACGTAGATGTAGGCATGTTCGTCCTCCGCCTGCTTTGCCATGTTCGCCGCCACGGGACCCACCAGGCCGTAGCAAAGCAGAATGCCCAGGAACGTCCCAACCAGGGCCGCTGCCACCTTGCGCCCAATCTCGTCCGGGGGGCCTCCCAAAGCACCCATTGTGATGACTACTCCAAGCACTGCGGCCACAATGCCCAATCCGGGCAGCGAGTCAGCCACCGTGCTCAGGGCTGAAACCGGTGCATTATCTCCTCGACGCGACACTTCCATGTCGAGGTCCATCATCTGGTCGAGGTCGAAAGGGTCGATGCCGCCTGTTACCGCCATCCGCAGAGTGTCGCAGACAAAGTCTCGGGTGTGATGATCCTTGAGAAAGCGCGGATATTTCATAAACACCCCGCTGGTCTCCGGCTCTTCAATATCGGACTCTATCGCCAGCAAACCCGCCTTTCTTGCTTTGTTCAAGATTTCGTAGCACATCTTCAGGGTTTCCAGGTAAAACGCTTGATTGATGTAGGAACCCTTGAAAGCGCCAACTACTCCACAGCCAATTTTTTTAACCACGTGCAGAGGATTGGCGATCAGCAATGTCCCAATCGCGGCTCCTCCGATGATGATCAACTCCGCCGGCTGAAGCAGTACCCTCAGATTGCCGTGCTCAATCAGATAGCCAGCGACAATTGAGCCGAACACCACGACAATGCCAATAATGATGAACATTGCTACTCTTTCGCGTCCGCGATGCTCTTTAAGTCCTGATCCAATGATTGAATAAGTGCATCCGCTGTTTATCGTTTCAGCCTTGCACTCCGGAACACAAATAGCTGGTAATCTCCTCCGCCGACACAATTGCAGTGGATAATCTTGCCGGTCAAATCCACCGGGCAGACTCCGTAAGGCATCGCATCGCTAAAGCTCCGAAAACGATAGGCCTCCACCTCGGACACACCTTTTGCTCCTGATTCAACCATCGGCAGGGCATCCGCGACACTTGAGCCACAACAAAAGGAGGGCTTTCGGCCCTCCAACTCGTCCTGCTTCGTACGTTCGAATCTGAATCTGTTGCGCCCTTGGCCGTACGCTCTACTGGTTCACCATTTCAGCATCGATAACAACCCATGTACGGGAATTTCCACCCACTCCGGCCTGTTTTTGAGCTCGTACGCGATCTCCAGCAACGCTTTTTCGAATAGGTGTGCGCGCAACAGGATTTGCATTTCGGAATCCGTTCGCGGCAGGAAATTCATTCCCTGCGATTTCTCAAGATATCCCTGCAAGAACATTGCGGAAACCCACTCATGCCAGTGCTCCGCCCAGCGATCGATGCGCGCCACCTGTTCCCGGCCCTTCACTACTCCAGGCACAAAGCCGAACGAGACTGCATGGGCCGCGTAGTGAAGCGAACGTATCATGCTCGCCACATCGCGCAATACCGAGCGCTTAATGCGGCGTTCGCTCAGGGGTCTGCCCGCCGGTCCGTCGAAATTTCGAATGATTACATCACTACCGGTAACCAGCAGGTTACTGAGCTGGTAGTCCCCATGAATCCGGATGCGTGTCCCTGAGATCCGCTGATCGCGCAGCGGTAACACTCCATTGCGAATGGCGGCCTCGCTCGCGAGCAGTTCTTCGGCCATCGCGCGCACCTCTTGGGGAAACGTCTTCAAACGTAAGCGAAGCGCATCAAGCGAGCGCCCCATCTGGCCGAGCATCCCGTGATAAAGCCCGTGGCGATAGAAGTCCGTAAACGGCTCCGGCGAAAACTCCTGCACCTCCGGGCGGCAACTTAAGGCTTCGTGCAGCTCCGCTGTGCGCACCCCGAGCAGGTGGGCCGTGCTTTCAACGGTTTCAAGCAACTCCGCCATCAGTGGTGGCACCGGACGCTGCGCCAGTGTCAGCGGGCTGCCGTTGATCACCTCTTTTGCTCGCGCGTCTTCGTCCTGCACCGCCAGAGCGCGCTCAAAGTACAGGCTCAGGTGATCGATCATGTATTGCCAGCCCAGGGTTGCGTCGCGCACATAGCTGGTGAGCAGCCCCAGGGTCGTACGCTCTTCTTCATCGTCCTGACGGACGGAATACTCCAGCCATCCCAGCGCCCTTGGCATGTGCGAGAAATTGGTTCGCTCGGTCAGGAACTCTTCCATTTCACGATCCGGATTCGGACCCGGCTCAATTTTGCGGTATAGCTTCAGCACGAAGTCTTCGCCCAGGTTCACAAAGGTGTTTGGCGAGTCCACGGACTGCACCTGCGGCTCGCGATTGGAGCGCAAACGGGCCCATACATCGTGAAAAGCTTTGGTGTGTCCGGCCACCATTTCTCCTCGCGTACCCTTGAACTTGCTGCGCTTCAGCACTGCGGTCAGCAGTGCGTCGCTGAAGGTTCGCCCGAACAGCGCGCTGTAAAACAGCACCCAGCTCTGATCGCGGAACTCCAGCCTTGCCAACACTGCCTGCTTGGAGTCGCGCAAAATTGCCTCGGCCTCTTCACCTCCGGCAACGGCCAGTGGAATCGTGTATCGATCGTCTTCGCCGTCGCTGTACTCCACGCGTATCACCAGGATGGCAACGTCTTGGCGGCGCAGCAGAATCACATCGTCGATCGCAATGCCTGTGATCGTCCGGTTGCGCCCGAGAAACCATCGGCGCTCGCGCAAAAGGCGTGGCAAAGCCTGCGTCACGGCTTCCAGCGTGCTTTCGCTCCACACCGATTTCATCGACTCGACTGCGATGGTTGCAATTTGCGCCAAGCCTTCGCCCTCGGTCACCAGCTCCTCGCCCGCTTCTTGCGGAAGCATTTTGAACCAGTAGAACGAATATGGGGCGAGCGAAAGAAAGTAGAGCTCCTGTGTGATTGGCGGGAAACGCGTGACACCGAAGATCTCCTGCAGCATCCCCCCCTGAAATTTCTGCAAATCAAGTTCGACTCCCTGGCTGAAGCGCGACAGGTTTGCCACCACCAGGATTCGCTCGTCCTCAAATTGCCGGAAAAATGCCAGCACCTTCCGATTTGAAGGATAGAGAAACTCCAGCGAGCCACGCCCGAATGCACGGAACTGCTTTCGTTGGGCAATCAATCGTTTCATCCACCAGAGCAACGAGTGTGGATTGCGCTGCTGCGTTTCCACATTTACGGCCTCGTAGTGGTACTCCGGATCGATGTTAACGGGCAGGTACAGCCGCTGCGGATTCGCCCTGGAAAAACCAGCGTTGCGGTCGGCGCTCCATTGCATCGGCGTGCGCACGCCATTGCGGTCGCCAAGATAAACGTTGTCGCCCATGCCGATCTCGTCGCCGTAGTAAATGATTGGCGTGCCCGGCAGCGAGAGCAGCAGCGCGTTCATCAGCTCGATTTTTCTCCGGTCGTTCTCCAGCAACGGCGCCAGCCTGCGCCGGATGCCCAGATTAATCCGCATTTGGCGGTCATGCGCGTAGCTGCGATACATAAAGTCGCGCTCTTCGTCGGTCACCATCTCCAGCGTCAGTTCGTCGTGATTGCGCAGGAACAATGCCCATTGACAGGTGTCGGGAATCGGCGGCGTTAACCTCATGATGTCGGTCAGCGGATAGCGGTCCTCCATCTGCAACGACATAAACATCCGCGGCATCACCGGGAAGTTGAACGCCATTTGGCACTCGTCGCCTGCTCCAAAGTAGGCAACCGAATCTTCCGGCCACTGGTTCGCCTCGGCCAGCAGCATCTTGTCGTGATACTTCGCCTCGACGTGTGCTCGCACTTCGCGCAGCGCTGCGTGGGTCTCCGGCAGGTTTTCGCAGTTCGTGCCCTCGCGTTCGAAGAGGTATGGCACAGCATCCAGACGCAGCCCGTCCACTCCCATGTCGAACCAGAAATCCATCGCGGCCAGCATCGCCTGTTTTACCTCCGGATTATCCCAATTCAAGTCCGGCTGATGAGAGTAAAAGCGGTGCCAGTAATACGCCTTTGCCAGCGGGTCCCAGGTCCAGTTCGAGGTCTCAAAATCCTTAAAGATGATGCGGGCGTCGGAAAACTTCTCCGGGGTGTCGCTCCAAACATAGAAATTCCGCCAACGGCTTCCCTTTGCCGCGCGTCGCGAGCGCTGAAACCACTCGTGCTGGTCGCTGGTGTGGTTGAGCACCAGTTCGGTGATCACTCGGAGGTCGCGCCTATGTGCCTCTTTCAGAAAGCGGTGGAAGTCTTTCAGCGTTCCGTAGTGAGGATGTACGTCGTTATAGTTCGAAATATCGTAGCCATCGTCGCGCAGCGGAGAGGGACAGAACGGCAGCAGCCACACCGCCGTAACCCCGAGGTCCACCAGGTAGTCAAGCTTTTGGGTCAAGCCTCCGAAGTCGCCGATCCCATCGGTCACGCTGTCGTAAAAGGCTCTTACGTGTACTTCGTAGATGATGGCGTCTTTGTACCAAGTGGGTGCCGAGCGCAGTGTCATCTTTGAATCGGAATTTCCTTTCGCGGGCCCGTGGATCGTTTGCTCCACAAACTTCAAGTGTCCCATTCGGCTGCGCGCGCTCAAATCACACCACACCGTCGGCGCGGGAATGACGCACTGCAGAGTTGGAT
This sequence comes from uncultured Acidobacteriota bacterium, assembly GCA_963787715.1. GTDB lineage: Bacteria > Acidobacteriota > Terriglobia > Terriglobales > Acidobacteriaceae > TOLSYN. Next base: position 1,304,807 of record CAWBEC010000002.1, read on the forward strand.
GAGTACGCCACTACCGGGGTTGACCGTACCGGGCCATCCAGTCATGGTGCGATACTTCTGCCCGCCATTGGCGGCATTCTACATTATCTTTTCGCGAGGAAGGCTGGCGGTTTCGAGGATAAAGGTACTCTTGCGGATACGATTCAGCATCAAACAAAGTGGCCATTGAAGAAGGATGTAGCCGTTCCGCCGCATACGTCATCTTATGGGATTAGAAAGGTAAGCTCGTCATGATCGCGGTGAAGGGACGGAGCTATGAATGCTAAACCCATGCCACGCACTTTGGCTGATATTTTTTTTCAGGTAGTGGAGAGCAGCCAATCCCGAGTCATGCTCTTCGAGCGCGACTCCGAGTGGCACGCGATCTCTTCCTCGGAGCTATATCGCCGGGTCATGGGCGTCGTCCAGGCGCTCCGCGGACTTGGCATCTCGCGCGGCGACCGTGTCGCCATCCTCGCCGAGAATCGCCCCGAGTGGACCATTGCCGATTTTGCCATTTTGCTCTCAGGCGCTGCCACTGTACCTATATACGCCACTCTCACCGCCGAGCAAATTTCCTTTTTGCTGCGTCACTCCGGCGCAAAGACGGCTTTTGTCTCCACCGCCGCACAGCTCTCAAAGCTGCGCTCCATACAATCAGAGTGCTTCGTCGAAACCATCATTCTTATGGACGAGCCCGCCCCGGAGATGCCGACTCACTCTCCATGTCCGCTCTGATGGATGCCGGTCCCCGAGAGCGCGTGCCGGAACTCGATGCCCTGGCCAACGCCATTGCCCCGGACGATCTCGCCACCGTCATCTACACCAGCGGCACCACTGGCGTTCCCAAGGGCGCCATGCTTACCCACGGCAACATCGCATCGAATCTCTCCGTCTCCCTTGAGGAGTTCGACTTGGGCGGCAACGATCTTGCTATCAGCTTTCTGCCGCTCTCCCACATCACAGCGCGCCATGTGGATTTTGCTGAACTCTATCGTGGTGTCACCATTGCCTATTGTCCGTTGATTGAGGAGATGCCCCGCATCCTGCGCCAGCTTCATCCCACCATCTTTGTCGCCGTACCCCGTGTGTACGAAAAGATCTACAACCAGGTGCAGCGCGCCGTTGCCATTGGTTTCAAAAGAACGGTATACCGCTGGGCCATCTCCGTCGGACGTGCGCATCTTGGCGAGGTGCTCGACGGCAAACGTCCTTCGTCGCTTGCCTGGAAGCTGGCAAATCGGCTCGTTTTTTTCCAAGGTGCTGGAGGCCATGGGTGGCAAGGTTCGCCTCTTCATCTCCGGCGGCGCTCCGCTGGGGAAGGAACTTGCGGAATGGTATGCCACAGTCGGCCTGCTTGTTCATGAGGGATACGGGCTGACCGAAACCTCGCCCGTTATTGCCGTCAACTCGCCTCGCGCTCACAAACTCGGCAGCGTGGGCCGACCGCTCTCGAATATCGAGTTGCGCATCGCCGAGGATGGTGAGCTGCTCGTTCGCGGGCCCAGCGTCTTCAAAGGCTATTGGAATATGCCCGAGGAGACCGCCGCCGCCTTTGACGGCGACTGGTTCAAGACCGGAGACATTGCGCAGCTCGATGCCGAGGGCTTCCTCTCCATCACCGACCGCAAGAAGGACCTCATCAAGACCTCAGGCGGAAAGTTCATTGCGCCGCAGCCCATCGAAAACTCACTGAAAGCCAATCGCTTCATCGCCGAAGCCGCAATCCTCGGCGATCGCCGCCACTTCCCGGCCGTCGTCATCGTCCCTGCCTTTGCTGCCCTGGAAGACTGGGCTGCACAAAACGGCATCTCGTTCCAATCGCGCCGGGAGTTGGTCGCCGATCCCCAGGTGCAGTCGCTTTACGAAGGCATCGTCGAGCAGGTGAATCGCAACCTGGCGCGGTATCGAGCGACTCAAGAAGGTTCTCGTCATTGCGGAGGAACTCAGCATCGAAGACGGAACCCTCACTCCCACGCTCAAACTCCGCCGCCGGAACCTCGAGAGCCGCTACAAGGAGCAGATCGACAAGCTTTATGCCGACCCCGCCCCGGCTGACAGTGCTCGCACCGCATAGCGGGACAAAATTCCAACTCTTGTCCCGCAAAATGATTACAATACTTCCATGGACTCGCTTGTTATCGCTGGAAAATCATTCCAATCCCGCCTCATTGTTGGCACGGGAAAGTACAAGGATGGCCCTCAGACCGCCGCTGCTCTAGAGGCCAGTGGCGCTGAGGTTGTTACCGTTGCCGTGCGCCGCGTCAATCTGGACCGCAGCAAGGAATCGTTGCTCGATTTCATCGACCCCAAGAAGTACTTCCTTTTGCCAAATACTGCCGGCTGCTACACCGCAGACGAAGCCATTCGCGTCGCTCGCCTGGGTCGCGAGGTCGGCCTGAGCGATTGGGTGAAGATCGAGGTGATCGGAGACCAGAAGACTCTCTATCCCGACGTTGCCGCCACCATTGAGGCGACTCGCGTGCTGGTAAAGGAAGGCTTTACGGTTCTCCCCTATACCTCTGATGATCCAGTGGTTGCGCTTCGGCTGGTAGATGCCGGTGCGGCCGTCGTCATGCCGCTTGGCGCGCCGATTGGCAGCGGACTCGGCATTCAGAACACGGCCAACCTCCGCATACTTCGCGAGCTGATTACCTCAGTTCCGCTCATCGTGGACGCCGGCGTAGGAACTCCCTCCGATGCTGCCTTGGCCCTGGAACTCGGCTATGATGCCGTGCTCATGAATACCGGCATCGCCGGCGCGGTGGACCCGGTTCTCATGGCCTCAGCCATGAAACATGCCGATCATCGCCGGGCGTGAAGGATTCCTCGCCGGGCGCATGCCCCGCAAGCTTTACGCCTCGGCCAGTTCGCCCATGGAAGGAATTTCCCGGTAGTGGCCTCGGCAGCCACCGCAACGAGCGGGAGCCGAAACGGCTACCTTCGGTTCCGGCTCTTAGCCAGCGCCCGGCGTGGCTGCCCGCCTTCATTCCCGCATTCGACGGACTGCGCGGCATCGCAATTCTCGCTGTTCTCCTCTACCACTGCCTTCCTCGCCTGCAGGGCACATGGATCGAAAAATTTGCCGCATGGGGCTGGGCGGGCGTCAGTCTGTTTTTCGTCCTCTCCGGATTCCTCATCACGGGTATCATTCTCGACTCCGGCTCCGCGCCGCGCTTCTACTCCAACTTCTTCGCCCGGCGCTTTCTGCGCATCTGGCCGGTGTATTGGCTGCTGCTCTTCCTCCACTACTTCTTCTTCCCTTTCGTCTTCAGCGGCTACCGCTGGATGCTCCATGACGTTGCCGCTGCGCCCTGGCTCTTTCTCCTGCTATTCGTCCAGAACCTCTGGCCCGTAGCCCTACCCGGAGCCATCGGCCCAACCTGGAGCCTTGCGATCGAGCAGCAGTTCTACCTCTTCTGGACTCCGATCGCCCGTTGCACTCCTCCCCGCTGGCTGCTCCTGGCCGCCTCTGCGATGCTGGCCATCTCGCCTGCGGTGCGTTTGTTTTACGGAGACCGCTTCACCCCCACCAACACACTCACCCACCTGGACGGGCTCGCCATCGGCTCACTTCTAGCCATTGCCCTGCGCGTGCTCCCATGGCCGCCTGCGGCATGGAAGTGGATCTCACGCGCAGCCCTGGCCGTCGGTGCTGCAGGCGTTGCACTTATGCTCTATCGCGGCTCTCCATTTACGGACACGCTGCTCGCCTTTGGCTTCGGTGGAATGTTGCTTACGGCGCTGCTCGGCCAAGCCGCGCCGCGTGCGACTCTCTACTGCCGAGCCCTCAGCTTTCCTCCGCTGTTGTTCATCGGAAAGGTCAGCTACGGCCTCTACGTCACCCACATCCTCGTTTTTTCCATTCTCGGCGGCTATGTGGATAAGCCTCTGGAGCGCTTCGGCGTTGCCGGGAACATGGCGATCGTCGCCATTCGCCTGGCGGCCGCGATCGGCGTTGCCGCGCTGATGTGGGTACGCTTCGAAAAGCCCATCCTCGGCCTCAAGCGTTACTTCAACTTTCGCTAGCTATGTGCCATGGAAAAAGCCACCGGAAATTTCAGCGGCTCGCGTACTTTGAATTGTTCTGCCGGCGTGCCGGCTCGCTATCTGCGTGCGGACTCGGTCTGCTGCGGAGCCTGTGCAGCGTTCTGTCCCGGCTGCTCGGGAAGAAGGTAGATCACCTCGCCCGGCTTGGCATAACGCAACTGCTCGCGAGCTTCCTTCTCAATCGCCTTCGGATCGCTCTTCAGCGCCTTGATTTCGGTGTCCAGCCGCCGGTTTTCCTCGTCCATGCGCTTCAGCTCTTGCTGTAGCTTCTGGTACTCTGCTTTCTTCTGCCGGTAAGACATCCATCCATTATTTCCCAGCAGAACGTGCGCACAGAGGCAGCCCGCAATCACCAGGAATACAGCACTGGCCAGCAGTCTGCGCCACTGCACCAGCCTCTCCACGAACTTTCGTAGCCACTTCACCGTATCGTCAATCCTCGACTACTCGATAGCCCAGCGCTTGGCTGCCGCGCTCAGCTTCGCCAAGTCTTCCTGGCTCCGCGCCTCCGTGTAGACGCGCACCACCGGCTCAGTGCCGCTAACCCGGTAGCAGACCCACGAGCCGTCGTCGAGCACCAGCTTCAGTCCGTCGGTCCGCACAATCTGGGAAACCTTGCGCCCCGCAAATTCCGTCGGATTCGTCCCCAACTTTGTAGTGAACTTCGTCTTGGCTTCGTCCGTCAAGCGGAAGTTCTGCCTTTCCGGGTAATAGGAACCAACTTGAGCAAATAGTTCTTTCAACTGCATGCCCAGGCTCTTGCCCCGCCTGGCCACCATCTCGCACAGCAGCAGTCCAGCCAGCACGCCATCCTTCTCCGGCACGTGATGCCGGATCGTCAACCCTGCGCTCTCTTCGCCGCCGATGGCGATCTTGTCCTGCTTGATCAGTTCGCCGATGTACTTGAAGCCCACGGGCGTCTCGTACAACTCGATCTTATGATGCTCGGCGACCGCGTTGATCAGGTTCGTGGTCGCAACGCTCTTGGCCACGCCGTTCCTCCAGCCGCGAGTTTCCACCAAATAGTCGAAGAGCAGGGCAATAACGTAGTTCGGCGAGATATACGTCCCGTCCTCATCGACAATGCCAAAGCGGTCCGCATCGCCATCGCAGGCGATGCCGATCTTCGCTCCCGTCTGCGTCATGTTGTGGCGCAGCTCGTCGAGCAACTCTCCATCCGGCTCCGGCGCGTGCCCACCAAAGAGCACGTCGCGAGTGTCGTGAACCACCGAACACGCAATTCCTTCGTCGGCCAGCACTACGTTGCTGTAGCCGCGCGATGCACCCCACATCGGATCGAACGCAACCTTCAGTCCGCGCTCGCGAATCGTCTTGAAGTCCACCAGTGCCTTGATCTGATTCAGGTAATGCGACTTGACCTCAATCGCCTCGCGCTTCGCCTTTTTCGCGCCCTCTGGCACGGCCCCGCCGTCCTCGTCGGCCTTCACCACCGCCGCCTCAATCTGGTGGGTAAATTCCGGCAGCGCGGGAGCTCCATCGGGAGTTGAAAACTTAATCCCGTTGTACTCTGCCGGATTATGCGAGGCGGTGAAGTTGATTGCGCCATCGGCTTTTTGCCGAATCACCTCCCATGCAATCGCCGGCGTCGGCGCCGGCTCGGAGATCACCAGCGGAGTGATGCCGTAGCTCTCCAGGATCGTAGCCGCAATATCCACGAACGTCTCACCCATATATCGCGGATCGCGTCCCACAACCAACTTCGGATCGGTCCTGCCCGTGCCCGCCACATAACGCGCAATGCCGGTGACCGCGCGTTTGACGTTTGCCACCGTAAACTCGTCGGCCACAATTGCGCGCCAGCCAGAGGTTCCGAACTTGATCTGTGTCGCCATCTTTCTTCTGTCTCCCGGGGGATGGATGCAAATCTCTCAACCAACTTCTGTCGCCACGCCTTCCATTCGGTATTCGGCATGGGCAGTGTGGCCAGCACAAATTCTATCAGCGCAGTGTGCTCTCCGGCTCGGGCAATCGAATTGCTGTTGCCGTGGCGCTCCGCCTCCGGTAGCTTATCCGCAACTCATGACGGAGATCGCCGATGACCGATAAGCGCCTGATGATAACCACCGTGTCTACCCGCGAGGAAGCCAACATCATTGCATCCGAACTCGTCTCCCGGCGCCTCGCCGCCTGCGTCAACATTCTCGGGCCGATCTCGTCCGTCTACCGTTGGCAGGGCGCGATTGAAAACTCCGAAGAGTTCCTGCTCCTCATTAAATCCACTGAAGCCCAGTTCCGCCCAATTCAAGATGCGCTTGGCGAACTGCATTCGTACGAGCTTCCCGAACTGGTCTCCTTCGTCATCGAAGCTGGAGCGCAACCCTATCTCGACTGGATTGCAGCTTCCATCCACCGATAACAATTTCTTAATTCAAGTGTGGCCGTTTTGCTGCCGATTAGACTTCAAGGAGCAACCCATGCTCGTACCTTGGAGTGAATCATACAATCTCGGGATTCCGGTCATAGATGAACAGCACCGGAGGCTGTACGCAATGCTAAACGAACTCAACCAGGCGATGAGAGAGGGACGCGGGAAAGAGGTTGCGGCCTATGTCATGAATCGACTGGTCCCGTTCATTCGAGAACATTTCGAAGCTGAGGAAGAAATTCTGCAACGTCGCCACTCCCCATCCTATCAACGCTGCTGCGCGAAACACGCGCAACAACTTTCGATGCTGCAGTCCTTCCTGAGAGACAAGAGCGCCAGCGATCCCTCCGCGGTCATCGACCTTCTTTACTTTCTTGATTCACTGCTCGACGGCCATATCAACTCGGACCGCCAGGCACTCGGGCTTCACAATGACGGACTCATCCAATAGAGGTGCGGCTTCTGATTCCATTACATTGCCGCCAGCGCCTGCTCCAGGTCTGCCAGTATGTCGTCCACATCCTCGATTCCGACCGAGATGCGCACCATGCCGTCGGTCAGCCCGATCTTTGCGCGCCCTTCTTCCCCGACTGCGGCATGGGTCATCGTCGCCGGATGCGAGACTAGCGTTTCAACTCCGCCCAGCGACTCGCCGAGCACGCACACCTTCAGTTCTTTCACAAACTTCTTCGCATTCTCCAGCGAACCGGTGTCTATCGTGATCATCGAGCCGAAGCCCTTCATCTGCCGCTTCGCCAGTTCATGCTGCGGATGCTGCGCCAATCCCGGATAGATCACCTTCTCGACTCGGGGATGCTTTTGCAGATATTCGGCCACGGCGCGGCCGTTCACATCATGCTGCTTCATCCGCACCGCCAGCGTCTTCACTCCGCGCAGAATGAGCCAGCTCTCGAAGGGAGACAGGATCGCCCCGGAAGCTTTCTGCAGGAATGCCAGATCGGCGGCCTGCTCCTCGGTCGAGCAGACGATCACTCCGCCCAGTCCGTCGCTGTGTCCGTTCAGGAACTTCGTCGTGGAGTGCAACACCAAGTCCGCGCCCAGCTCCAGCGGCCGCTGAAAGTACGGCGACATGAAGGTGTTATCCACGATTACCCTGGCACCCATGGCATGTACTACCGCACTCACCTCCGCAATATCCGTCAATGTCATCAGCGGATTTGTCGGGGTCTCCAGGAACACGTAACGCGTGTTGCTTCGCATCGCCGCCGCCACGTTTTCCGGATTCTTTGTATCGACATATGTAAATACGACGCCGAACTTTGCCATCACCTGGTTGAAGAATCTCGGAGTCCCGCCATAAAGATTGTCTCCGGCCACCACATGATCGCCCGCCTTCATCATCTGGCAGAATGCGGTCACCGCCGCCATTCCGCTGGCAAAGACGCGCGCCGCCACTCCACCTTCCAGCGATGCAAGATTCGTCTCCAGCCGGTCCCGCGTTGGATTTGAAACCCGTGAATACTCGTATCCCAGCCGCGGCTTTCCGAGCTCGTCCTGCCGGTACGTCGATGTGGCATAGATCGGCACGCCCACTGCTCCGGTCAGCTCCTCTGGTTCCTGCCCGTCATGAATGGACCGCGTGGCAAATCCTTTGCGCTCTGTCGTCATCATCGCCTCTAGTCTGAAACTTCTTGCGGCTTCGGCTGCACCGCGCCCCGATAATTAAAAATGTCTTTTGAAAGATAGCGCTCGGCCGAGTCCGGAATCAGCGTAACCACTCGCTTTCCCTTGCCCAGCCGCTTGGCAATCGCAATTGCGCCGCAAACATTGCATCCGGAGCTGGAACCGCCGAGCACGCCTTCTTCGGTCGCCAGACGCTTCACCATGGCAAATGCCTCAACGTCCGGAACGATCACCGTCTCGTCGCATACCGCGCGGTCGAACACCTCCGGAATGAAGCTCGCGCCAATTCCCTCCACATCGTGCTCACCCGCTGCCTGGCCGCTGTAAACAGAATTCTGCGGGTCGCTGAGCACGGTAAGAATCTTCGGATTCTGCTCCTTCAGATAGCGCGCAATGCCGGTAAATGTGCCTGACGTTCCAGCGCCGCAGACGAATGCATCGATACGTCCTTCGGTCTGCTCCCAAATCTCGCGTGCGGTTGTGGCGTAGTGAATCTGAGGATTCCCAGGATTTGAGAACTGCGCCGCGAACCAGAAGTGCTCGTTCTCTTCCGTCAGCTTTTTTGCGCGGCTGATCGCGCCTTCCATTCCCTCTTCTGTCGGCGTCCGGTACACTTTGGCGCCGAAGCATTCCATCAGCATGACCTTCTCTTTCGAGAACTTTTCCGGTACAAAGAACACCACCTTGTACCCCCTCTGAACACCCACCAGCGCCAGCGCTACCCCTGTGTTCCCCGCCGTCGCCTCGACGATTGTGTCCCCCGGATGCAGTACGCCCTCGCGCTCCGCCTGCTCGATCATCCCCAAGGCGGCGCGATCCTTGATACTGAAGCCAGGGCTGAACGCTTCCAGCTTTGCCCAGATCTCGGCGGCGCCGGACGGCACAACTTTTTTCAACCGCACCATGGGCGTCGATCCAATCAACTCCAGAACACTGTCCACCACCCGCATCGAGCACTTCATCGAAGAGAATCCTGTCTGTGACTGTCTGTGTGATGAAACTTCAGGCTACGGCTTTCAGCAATCAACGGTCAACCTCGGTTCCCGCTCATAAAAAAGGCTCGAAGCCGCAGCTCGAGCCCTCCCTTTCTTGATTCAATGGACCACTATGGTTTGGCCAAGGCCGTCTGGTCGACGGTCGCGTAATAGCCGCTGCGGGTTCGCACCGAGAGCTTCTTATAACCGCTGGCAACGGCGTCCACCTTCACCTGCCGATAGCCGCCTTCCGTCTTCGGCGTCGAGGGCTTGTACCCGATCGTATATTGGTTGCGAATGTCGTGTGCGATCTGCTGCGAGATTGCTTCCACTTCGCCTACGTTTGCAGGAAAAAACGCCACCCCGCCCGTCTGCTCGGCTAGAATTCGCAGCGCGCGACGCGCTTTCTTTTCGCGCTCCTGTCCCAGCAGTCCGATGGTGTATATCGTCGGTCCTCCGTCCACGGCAATCGCCCGGGCCGCCTGCTCCAGAGTGTCTCGGCTCGCCGTGTCCTCGCCATCGGTCACCACCAGAATAACCTTCTTCTGCAGCTTCGCGCTCTTCACCAAGTGATCGCTGGTTGCGACCACGGCATCGTAGAGCGCGGTCCCTCCGCGTGCCTCAATCCGCTCCAAGGCCTCCTGCAACAGGGGGACACTGCCCGTGTAATCCTGATCGAGATAATACGCATCATTGAAATTAACCACGCACACCTGGTCTTGCGGATTGCTCGAACGCACCAGATTGAGCGCCGCGGCGTTCACGCCCGGCCGCTTGTCGCGCATGGAGCCGGAGTTGTCTATCACGATTGCCAGTGCCACCGGAATGTCTTCACGGCGAAAAGAAGTGATGCGTTGGGGCTGTCCATCCTCAAAGACCTGGAACGCAGTCCGGCTCAGGGTGGTGACCGGGCGCAGACGATCGTCGACGACTGTGGCATGCAGGGTCACTTCCTGCACCTCGGCCTTGAAGACAAATGTTCCGCTGCGGTTCTTTTGCGCCTCCTGTCCCTGCGGCGGGATGTTCACCGTATTGCCTGTCTGGTTAGAGGGTGCTGACTGCGTCTCAACAGTCGGAGCTGTTGGTTCCTGTTCAGCCTGCGGCTTGTCAGGACTAACGCCCTCGGGAGGTAGCAGTACATCATCCTCGTTTTGCGGCGGCGTAGCGTTCTTTTGCCGCGAGGCTGCGCCTTGCGAGCCCGCGGAGCTGGAGCTCTGCGCAATTGCCATCCCGGCACCCAGTGCGAGCAGCAAACATAATGCAACTATCCAGGGCTTTGCGCGACTGCCTCTACTATTCATTTGGAGCATAGTACCCCGTCTTTGCGTATACCGAGAGCTGCGGCAATCCTTTCGGAATCGCCAGCTTCACCTTGACTTTGCGCCACTTGCCATCGTGAGCCGGTTTGGAAGGACGGTAGCCAAGCACATACTGATTGCGCAACTCCACGCCGATCTTGGTCGCAACATCGGCCAACTGGTTGGGGTTATCGACCGCGAATGCTCGACCGCCCGTAATTTCCGTCACTTCGGCCAGCAACTGTGGTCCAAATCGTTCCTCGTCACTGCGCGGGCTCTGATCGAATAATCCAATTGCGTAAATTTGCACATCAGCTTCTTTCACCATCGACTTGATTTCGTTCTCCGTATACCGGCTGCGGTTGTCGCCTCCGTCCGAGATGATCAGCAGAGCCTTCTTCTGGTGCCTGGCATGACGCATCTTCGCAATCCCCAGGTAAATCGCATCCAGCAGCGCCGTTCGTCCCTTTGGAGCCGTGTACACAATCTGCGATTGCACCTGCTCCACACTGTTTGTAAAGTCGCAGACCAACGTTGGCTTATCATTAAACGCGATCAGGAAGAATTCATCTTCCGGATTCGCCGTTTTAAAGAACTCCACCACCGCCGCTCGCGCCTTCTCGATCTTGTTGGACATCGAGCCGCTCGTATCAAAAATCACACCCAGCGAAATCGGCTCATCCTCGCTGGAAAAGTGTGCAATCTCCTGCTTCTCTCCGTTATCCATCAGAACGAAATTTTCCTTCTCCAGCCCTGTCACCAACCGGCTCATCGAATCCGTGACCGTCACCGGAACCAACACCAGGTCCACATCCACGCGAATCGGCTTCGTGTGGGTACGCAGGGACGGATCAACCTCCGATTCCGCTTTCGCGGAGGAGTTCGGATCGAACTTCGCCGCGTCCCCCGACTTTACCAACGGCTTCACGTGCACGTCGTCGTAGTCGGACTGCGCGGGAAGCGTGCTCTTTGTGGCCATCGCCGGGGCCACTACTCCGGGCGCAGCCGGTTGAGCGTCCTGCGTGGAAGCTCCATCCGCAGCCTTGGACTCGGACTTCGGCGCAGAAGAAACAGCAGCCGGGGCCGTAGACTTTGATGCGGAAGGGGCGTGGGTAGCACTCGGATCAGCCGCAGCTCCGGGTTTGTCCTGCCCCGATTGTTGGGTAACTTGTCCGGAAGTGTTCTCCGGTGTCTGCGCAAGCAGAGCTCCCGGCCCGCTTGCAATTGCCAGCAAAAGAAAAAGACGAAATACGACCGTTCCTCTCGTATGGCGGGGGTAACCGGTATTGGACGAGGCGACACGTCCTACAGCCCCAAGCCAGGAGCTGAATTCGCGGAACATCGAAAACCACACCCTTTCAAGCAACTCTGGTGGGCTTCTCCGGCAACAACCGCCACCCACATCCTTACTCACCGTTCGATGTGGCGCAAGCGGCTAAGGTTACTTTCAAATATCTCAAGAGCGCAAATCCTTATACAAAATCAAATTGCCCTGCCGCACGGAGCGACAGGGCAGCGTTGTTGCGACGTGCAGGAGATTCCTGCGTTTCAGAACCCGGCACGCTCTTAGCCGCCGGAGCCGATTCGCGCTCTACTCTGTTCATCGGCAATCGCTCAAAGGACTTGAGCTCGCAACGGATTTTAAAGCCCGTATCTCCGGTGCTCTTTCAGAATGCACTTGTCCATCACCACGACCACTCCAGCCTCCCGCGCCTTCTCGGCGGCCTTGGGATGCACTACGGTCTCTTGAAGCCAGAGCGCTGGAATCCCCAGTGCCAGCACCTCGTCCACTATTGCCGGTACGGCATCAGGGCGGCGAAATACGTCCACAATGTCGATCCGTTCTTCCTTGGCAGCCTCGCTAAGCGAAGGATACGCCTTCTCGCCCAGCACCTCACTCAACCGCGGATTGACCGGCAACACCCGGTATCCTTTGCTCTGGAGATAGGCGGAAACTCCGTAGCTCGCTCGGTTGGGGTTGTCCGAGAGACCTACGACTGCAACGGTTGTTGCGTTCCTCAACAGCTCCAATACGCTGATCTTCCACGCCCTTGCTCCCAGTGGCTTCAGCTTTTGTTGTTCTCGGTTTTGGTCCGGAAATTCTTCAGCGCCATTTTGCGCACGGTCTCATTCACATTCTTATTCATCGCAAGCGACCGCAGATCCTTCACTAATAAATGCGACATCAATGGCAGCACAACATCCAGCGGCGTCTTGGGATTGTTCGACCAGGGCCCGCACCACTCCATAGTTCTTGATGTAATTCCGTTTGGTGGAGATAGCCCGCAGCACTGCCTCCTGTATATTCTTCATCGCGGCAAACGTTTCCATCTCGCTGTCGTTTACCTTCGGCGATTCCAGCACCGCCAGTGAGACCAGCTTCGAGCGGTCGCGGATCAGCACCATGCGCTCTTCGCGATTGCCGCGCATTGCGAGCTTAATGCGTTCGCCAACCCGCAAGGAGCCAATCCTCTGCAGCAATGAGAGCTGTTTGTTTACCTCGGGCTCGGTCGCCTCGGTGTCGCCTGTTTTGGCGCGGCTCAGCAGCGTGTCCAGCGCATCGTCTTCACCCTCAGCGGCTGACACCAGTTCGAATGGCTGCTCTCCACAAACAATCTCTTCTGCGTGCTCAGTCAGGAAAATTTCGGCGGCATCCTGTGCCTCCTTGCCCTGAACCTTTGCCAGCCATTCGTCCAAGCGCGCCTTTGCCGGCTCTGCCGCGGGATTCGCCGTTATCAGTTCCAGCAGCCGACTTGAGTTGCGCACGCGATCGCTGCGTAACATCGCTCGCAGTACCGCGCCCCCGGCATGGGTTGCCGCAGCCTCCAGAGTTTCCAGCGCAAGCGTGGGATTCTCGCAAAGAGCTTTGACCACAGCAGGCCGGTGCGCGTGGAGGCTCAGCAAGTACAGCAGCACCTCTTGCGGGGTTGTAGCATCGGAGGCAACTTCGACCAGCGATTCCTCATTCCAGCTCCCCAGCGTCTTTTCCGCCTCTGCTCCCAGCGTCGCGATGCCCAGCGAGCGCCACCAGGATCTCAATCGCCTCAGCCGCCGGCAGCGATAATCCACCCTGGGCAGCCCGTCGCATCATTGAGGCCGGCGCGCTCCCATCGCGGATTAAATCCACCATCCGGGGCGCATTCAGTTCAGCTCCTTCATCCGCTTCACGCAATCGCTCAATGTGTCGTAGAGCACCGGCGAGAGCCCGCGCTCAAACACCTTCAGCAACGTTTCGTAGTACCACATCGTACGCTCGCGAGGAACGCTAAAGCGCTCCCACACAGCGGGCCCCATCCGTACGTAATCCGCCAGTATCGCGCGGGCATTGTGTACCTTGTCTGCCAGCATGATCAGCCGCGCTTCCCGGTCGGCCGTCGGAATCTCTGCCAGATGGTGCAGTTTGCGCGTCTCCCAGGCCGGTTTGGGCAGGGTCAAGGAATCGCTCGCCTGGCGCACCCACCGCGCGACGTTCGATCCGAACGCCGTGGCGATATCCGCCAGCACTGCATCTCCACCCTGGTCTTCGGCTGCATCGTGCAGCAGGGCTGCAATCGCCATGTCCTCGCTGCCGCCATCTTCCAATACCAGCGAGGCGACGCCGAGCAGGTGTGCCACGTAGGGCACGCCGCTCGTCTTTCGAACTTGAGCGCGATGCAGCGACGAAGCCATTACCAGCGCCTCGTCGAAGCGAATGCTCAACCGCGGTTTCAGCGATGTTTCTTCCGGGTCGGCGCTGGGAGGCTTATTCATCGCGCCTTACCTCTGCTCTGCCCGACGCATCTGCAGGTAGGCGCGAATGAATGGATCGATATCACCATCCAGCACCCTATCCACGTCTCCCACTTCCAGTTTGGTGCGGTGGTCTTTCGCCATGCGGTATGGTTGCAGAACGTAGGAGCGTATCTGCGAGCCGAAGTCGATATCCAGCTTTGAATCCTCTACCTTCCTGCTGAGCTGCCCGCTTCTTCTCCAACTCATACTCGTAGATCCTCGAGCGCAACATTTTGAAGCCACGCTCACGATTCTTGTGCTGCGAGCGTTCGTTCTGGCAGGCCACCACGATCCCGGTTGGAAAGTGCGTGATCCGCACCGCCGAATCCGTCGTGTTCACGTGCTGCCCGCCCTTGCCGCCGGATCGATAGGTGTCGATCCTTATATCTTCGGGCTTGATGATTACCTCAATGCTGTCGTCGATCTCCGGCGATACATATACGCTGGCGAACGACGTATGCCGCCGCGCCTGCTGGTCGAAGGGCGAAATCCTGACCAGCCGGTGCACGCCAATCTCGCTGGTCAGCAGTCCGTAGGCAAATTCGCCCGAAACGCTGAACGTCACCGACTTGATCCCTGCCTCATCGCCGGGCTGCAGGTCGTTGACCACGGTTTCAAAGCGTTTGCGTTCGCACCAGCGCAGAAACATGCGCAGTAGCATCTCTGCCCAATCCTGTGACTCCGTGCCCCCCGCGCCGGGGTGAATCGTCACAATGGCGTTGCTGCGATCCAGCTCCCCGCTAAGCAGAGTCTCTGTCTCCAGCTTCTCCACCACTTCGCGCAATCCGATCATCTCGCGCGCAACTTCCTCATCCACCTTTTCGCCTTCGCTGGCCAGCTCAAAGTAGGCGGAGATATCTTCCACGCGCCGCGTCAATTCGCTGTCGGTCGCCAATGCGTCCTCCAGGCGCTTGCGTTCGCGCATCGTCTTCTGTGAGTTTTCGGAATCGTTCCAGAAATTCGGGTCTGGCGGTCTGCTCTTCTACTTTCTCCAACTCAGCCTTTAATTTAGGCGAGTCAAAGATACTCCTGTAGCTCGCGAACCTTATCGCGCAATGCCGCGAACTCCTGCTCGAGCTGTTGATCAATCATGTAATTCCTGCTCCTATACGGGTACTGGGCGCGTTATGTGCGCACTACCATGCTCGCGCCACAGCAATCCCGTGATTGAGATTATGGCACATAGCATCGGAAACCAGTCTCCGTAGCGCGTATAGAATGTCGTGTCGTTCATCAGACCATAGGGTGCATCCAGCACCACTCGCTGGTTCCGGGGAGCGACCGCAACCACCCGTCCTAGTGGATCGATCGGACGCGGTAATCCCTGTGTTTGTACTGCGCAGCAGCCAGCGATGATTCTCTACCGCCCGCATCCTTGCCATGTTCAAGTGTTGCCACGGCGCGCCCGAGTCCCCGAACCATCCATCGTTTGAGATGTTCACAAACACCTCTGCTCCGTGCTCGGCAAACTGCCTCACCTCTTGTGGAAACACCGACTCATAGCAGATAAATACCCCGTAGCGGTGTGAGCCCACCTCCAGCGGCGTGCGCTCCGCTCCTGATGAGGAATAGGTTCCCACCTCGTGGGTCAGGGATTTCGCGAAGCCGAACGCCCACGAAAAGGGAATGTACTCACCCCAGGGCACCAGATGCACCTTGTCATACCGCTGCGCCATCGTCCCCTCTGGAGAGATCAGCAGCGCCGAGTTGAACAGCTGCTCTGGCTCGTCGGGCTTGGCCGCCGGCTGCACCGCCGTAGCTCCCGCCAGCAGCCATGACCGTCTGCTCCTGTGCCAGCGCCGCCGTGGTCTCGATGAACAACCGGTCATCCGTCTCAAAGGCGCAGGAGACTCCGGCCACACAATCAGCGGCGCGATGCTGGCGTCCTTGCGCCGGCTGGGGAGCCCGGCTGATCGCACGCAGCTCATCGAGCAGCCGCTTGTATTGTTCGTACGTCCAGTGCCGTTCGATCGGCACATTCTGTTGCACCAGCGTGGCGTGCGCCTCCACTTCACTCGGCTCGAACTTCACCAGCGCAGTGCTCTGCAGCGTGATCGCCCCGGCCAGCGCCGCCACCAGCAGCGGAATCCTCCGCTTGCGATGCACCAGCATGCGTCGCCGCAAACACCGTATTCACCAGCGCGATTTCAAATGACACTCCATACACGCCGGTCACGCTCGCCAGCCGCGCCAGGGGCACGTTACCAATCTGAGCTGTCCCCAGCAGCACCCACGGAAAGCTCACCACATAAGCGCGCAGCAGCTCGACCGCAACCCACAGGAACGGCGCCAGCACCAGCGCCTTGCGGCTGAAGCCTGCCCGCGACTTTCCTGCTAACGCCATCAGCGCGCCAAAGATCCCATGATGCAGTCCGATAAAGAGCGAGAAGAGTATTAGGAGCAGAACCGAAATCACCGGCGAGAGTCCGCCATAGGAGTGCATCACCGAATACACCCAATAACAGGTCCCAAGGTAGAAGACGGTTCCCGAGGCCCATCCCAACAGAAACCCCTGCCAGGCCCGTGCCGGAACCAGAAACGAATAGGCTTCGTCCGTGAGCAGTTGAGCCGCGTCCGCCTCGCGCGCCCGCAGCAGCGCATACATCAGCGGCGCCAGAGCAATCCAGCACAGCCAATACAAATTAGGTCGGGGAAACACCAGCACCTGCAGCAGCCCGGAGACAACCGCCAGCAGCCAGGCGCTCTTGTGAATGCCTTTCACAATTCAGAGTCTAACAAATGGCTCTTCACTTTGCGGCGGAATCTGTGGAACTGGTAATCGTCCACCTTTCTACAACTCAACCAATTCCATTGCACCGCATCCTTCTTGCTGAAACCCACGTGCGGCAGCACCGTCGGCCTCGGGCCTTGCGCGCACAAAAGGCCTACCTCGATAGGCGAAACCGTCAACAAACTTTTCGTCGATCAACTCTGCCGTGAGCATGCCCGAATACAGACAAGGGCCGCCCTCACATAGCAGGTAGCTGATCCCGTATCGCTCCTTCAATACGGCCACTGCGCTCCGCAAGTCCACGCCCTCGCTCGGGGCGGGTCAACGGCGATGATGTCCACCCATGGGTGCGATTCGTGCTGTGGCTCCAGCTTTCCGGCTCCCTGCCGTGTCGTCAGGATCGTAACGTCAACGTGTTCACCGTCGAAGACCGCGTAGTCGCTCATCTGGAAATCTGCTCGCGCGGTTACCAGTACATTCCGTTCTCTGCCGCGACGCAGACGCGTCCTTAGCTGTTGCATTCCGGCGTCCATGATCCGGAATACCGGGCCTCGGGCTCGGGGGCGTCCCATCCTCTGTTCCTCGCGGAGCGTTCCCATGCCCAGGATCACGGCGTCGGCGTGGGCGCGCAGCAGGTCCATCAGCCAGCGGTCTTCGGGAAGCCCGGAGATATCTGCTCCACCCGCCTCTTCGCCCAGCAGCGAAACAACGCCATCCAGCGTCTGCACAAAGTTGGCATAGATCCATGGTCTGGCTGCCGGGGGAGCCGGAAACGCCAGCTTGCCATACCGCGCCATCGCCGGGTCGAGCGATTGGGAGGATTCGCCGTGGTCGAACAGAACCTGGAACTCGCGCATAACGCTCGTAATCATACACGTCTGCTCTTTGCGCATCCTGCCGGTCTGCGTCCTTCACGGCTGTGCCCGTTCCGGCGCCAGTAGTTTATTGCCGATTTGTCTTCCGCGGGTGGGATCCTCTGCTCTGGATTTGTCATCCTAGTCCTTATGGCTAGCTGGAAAAAGGGTCAGACGGTGCGTTTAGTTCCACTCTCGCAGGCTACTGGACGCGTGCTCGAGATCTATCGCGACATGCAGCAGGTTTTCGGCGTGCCCCACATCAGCAGCTTCTTCCAATTCCTCGGCGCGCACCCTCGCTTTCTCGGACACTTCTGGGGTACGATGCGCCCGATTGTTCAGTCGCAGGCGTTCTTCTCCTGCTCCAACCGCTTGCGCGCCGACGCTTACACGCGCGTTCACAGCTACTTCCAGGTTCCCAACCTCAAGTCGGAAGTCACCCGCCAGCAGTTCATTCCCGGCGCAGGCGAAGAGTTGAAGGAGTATATAGACTTCTTCTGTCGCTCGATCCCCATGAGCCTGCAGCTCGCGTCGCTTCTCTCCGAGTCCTTCGAAGGGCCGGCAGGAAGCCCTGAGATCGCTCGCAGCGCTGCGCCCGTGCCTAAGCTCCGCCGCAGCGTTGAACTGGTAGATGAGCAGAGCACCGCTCCTGCCGTGAAGAGCGTCTATGCGGATATCCGGACGGCGACCAACGCCGATGTCACTCATACGGTCTATCAGGCGTTCGCACGCTGGCCTGGATTTCTCCAGAGCTATTGGAACTCGATCAAGCCCATTGCCGTCTCGGAGCTCTTCCAGTACTGCCAGAGCTCGATGCGCGAGGACGCGCTCGCGATGGTCAGCGAACTTCCCGGTCCGGTCGAGTTCAGCTCCAGCGACCTCGCTGAGATCGGGATGAACCAGAGCGAAGCGGGCTCGCTCATTCGCGTCACCAATATGTTCGCGCTGAGTCTTGCAGGTTCCCTGCTCAACGTAAGCATTGCGCGCATCGCCGTTGAAGGCGGCAATCTTCGCCTCAATCCCGTTTTGTCGGATGCTGCGGAGACCAAGAGTGAAACGGAATTCCCACGAAGAAAAGCGTCGTAAAAAGGCTTTCCTTCAGAGGCGCTGAAACGCATTGTGCGCGGCGTACCCCTCCACCTATATTTGCTGCCAAAAATCTGAAAACAGGATAGTTACGGCGGGGTCATCGAAGGCGGAGCAGCTTTCCGCCTTTCAGGATAGCAATTTCCGGGGGCAATCCCCTCACCTGAGAATGGTGTATGTGATTTGGAATCAGCGAGTTGGGAGGGAGCAGGCATGAACGGCACAGCGTGGGCTTGACACCGATTTGAGTGAGACTCTAATCTTGGATGCTTTCCGGAGCTGGTTCCTACTACAAATTTTTAAAGATGGATTTGGGAGTGAGCATGATCGTACTTGCGGCAAAATTCGTTGGGAAGCCGGAGCGGAGAGGTGAAATTATCCGACTGGCTGCAAAGGTGGCTGAGCCTTCCAGGGCGGAGGCGGGCTGCATCAGCTACAACTTTTACGAACAACAGCCTGCGACGAACGAGTTCTTGTTCTTTGAAGAGTGGGCGGACCAGGCGGCCGTGGATTTTCATTTCCAGACGCCGCATTTTAAGGAGTTCATGGAGGAGTTCCCGGAGCTGATTCAGGGGGCGGCAAAGTTGCGCACGTACGAGGTGGGGAAGACGCGCGATTTGTGAGCCATGCTGATTGGTGGTTGGATACTTGCCCACTCTTCACCAACAATCCTCCAGAGAATGGCTTCCGGAGTGTCCGTGATTCGGGCACAATCAGCCAATCTGTTGGAGGCGTGTAGGCCTTTTGTGTTTGCTGGAGCACTGGCCTAAAAGCCAAGTGTAGGATTGAATGTACAGGTTAATTCCGAATATTATGAGTACCTGAAATCATAAGATCTAAAAATCTCTAGGCACGGTGGACGCAATTCGCTGCCGATGCGGGGCGGTGGGCATTGGCTCAAGAAGCATCCCAAGAGAATCGTGCTATTCATTACATCCCTGAACTGGATGGCCTACGCGGTGTCGCAATCATTCTTGTTGTGCTTTATCACGCCCGGCCAGCTCTAGCCGCTTGGTTTGCGCCGTTCCCCTTCGTGTATAACTTGTTCGACATCGGCCCCTCTGGCGTGGACTTGTTTTTCGTGCTCTCCGGTTTCCTCATCACCAGCATCCTTCTGGGCACAAAAGGCGGTTCGCCTCGCTCCTACTTCTGGTCGTTTTATGCGCGGCGCATTCTCCGCATTTTTCCTTTATATCTACTTGCGGTGGCGGCATTTTTCCAAGTTTCGCTGCCTTTTCTGCAAAGACATGGATTGTCTCTAAACGCAAGAAGTTCTGAGCAGATTTGGTACTGGATGTACTTGGTGAACTGGCACGATGCTGCCGGGCACATGATCGACCCTGTTGGTCATTTCTGGTCCCTGGGAGTCGAGGAGCAATTTTACATGCTCTGGCCAGCGGTCGTTTTCTTCTGCGCCGTTCGTTATTTCCCAGCCTTATGTATTTTCATTGGGACACTCTCGCTCGCCTTGCGCTTCGAATTGAGCACAAGCCATCTCATAGCACCGGAACTTCTCTCTGAGTTCATTCACCGCGCAACCGTTACTCGACTAGACACCCTCGCGGTTGGGGCGCTCATTGCAATAGTGGTCCGGAATAGAGACTGGACTTGGCGCGTGAGAAGGCAGATTAAGTTTATCGCTCCGGTAGCGTTCGCCGTCTTTCTGGCAATGTTTATGGCGGCAGAAAAGGGCAAGCCGTTCCTTTTGGAAACGCTGGGATACCTTATAACCGCAATTGCGTACGGCTGCGTTGTGTTCGTATGCGTTACAGATCAAGGCAGCAATCATCTGGTTTGCCGAGTCGCACGATGGCGTCCACTGCAAAGCTTTGGACGCTATAGCTATGCCATCTACGTTCTCCACCTACTTGTGATTTTCTGCGTTCAGAATCTAATAGCGTTCTTTGTTTACCCGCTTCTCCGGCAAGTCAATGCAGTGACGCCCATACCGCCCATACTAGTTGCACTCTTCGGCATGGGTGCCGGCCTCAGTATGAGCTATATAGCTGCGTTCATCTCATGGCATCTTTTTGAAAAGCACTTCATACGTCTGAAAAAGTATTTCCCCTACCAGGTTGGTTTGCTGGCCACGTCTGAATGCGAAACCGCAGCCATGGCGAAGATCGCTGGGGCAGATTAAGTTGTGAGGCGGAAGTTACTCAAGCTCCTGATCATCTTGAAGGATGAACGCGCGCTCGGACGGTGGGAGGTAAAAGAAAATACCTCGAGCGCTGATGTCCCTGGTGAATGCGGATACTCTTCGTCCTTCATTCAGAAGTATGACGGGTATGCGAATCGGAAATCGATCTGTCGCGCGCCGTTCGTCTACTACAGATCGCTGGGCCATAGCGATTGCAACCTCAGTGATTTGGTCTGTGGTATGCGTGATGCAAGTTGGCGACTGTTCCAGCTCAGCTTCGAGTCGCTCCGTTTCATCGAATGGCGATTTCCGCCTTGTCGCAATTCGCGGTGACAGATCGCCTATGGGCGGCGCGGCGGAACCGGCCATAGGCGATTTCATATGCTCATGAAGGTGCGGTCGCTACCTGAACAGCTTGCGCCGTACGTAACCACCCAGACCGAGCAAGCCCGTGCCGAGCAGTGTCAAGGAAGCAGGTTCTAGTACTGGCGATGCTGGAGTGATATTGATATCGTCTAAGTACAGCAAACTGCCCCCAGAGGGACCGGCAGTGAACGCGACCTCGTTGATGCCCGTCCAGCCCCACATTCGCCAACTGCGGGCGGATGTGGGCCACCCGTCCACCGTCGAGGCGCAGTCCACATTTAGGCAACATGGGGCACGCGGTTTCGTCAGATGGGCGCGCGTGAAATATACCTAAGCGGGTACTACTGCTTTGCGCAGGACTTTTCGCATTACTTTGTTCGAAGCGGTTCTCGGCAGGCTGTCTACGACTACAACTTCTTCGATGTGGAAGAGCGGGTTCAGGTGATCTTTAACGGCTCGCTGCATTTCGCTTCTTAATGCATCCAAGCGCACGGGCTTCGACTCGTCTTTTATGACCGCAAAGATAATCAGCCGGTCGGGGCCTCCGCCGGGGGGTGGTACGGCAACTGCGGCGGTCTCCAATACTCCAGCTACGTTATGGAGGACGCGCTCGAGTTCGACTGATCCGACCTTGATGCCACCGAGGTTCATTGCGTCGTCGGTTCGGCCATCGGAGCGGTAACGGCCACCTTCGCCGACGATCACCTGATCGCCATGGCGGCGAAGAGGGCGATTCTCAAGGGTGGGGCAGTTGGCGTAATAGACCGCGTCATTGTCGGCGTTCAGCAGACGGGTCGAAAGACCGATGGAGGGATTGCAGATGAATACTTCGCCGGTCTCGCCGGGAGCGCATGGCTTGCCTTCCTCATTCAAGAAGACGACCTCGTTGCCCATTGCGATCGCGTTAAATTCCGAGGGCCTTTGCGGCTCGATCAAAGTGCTGGTTGCATAGGCGCCGCCGATCTCGGTGCCGCCACAATATTCAATGATGGGCCGGGAGCTCTCATCCGGCTGATTGAGCTTCATGAGCCAGGCATAGTCATCGGGATTTGAGGCTTCGCCACTGGAGCTATAGGTTCTTATAGAACTCCAATCGAGGGCATCGGCCGCGCCGGTACTTCGCCAGGACTTTACGATACTGGGAACGAGGCCCAGCATTGTCACTCTTGCATTCTGTACAAATTCGCAGAATCCGCGTTCGGTAGGCGCACCTTCGTAGAGTGCAATCGCCGCTTGGTTCAACAGGCTGGCATAGACCAACCACGGGCCCATCATCCAGCCCAGACTGGTGGGCCAACAGACGACATCGCCGGGGTGAATGTCCTGATGGTACATGCCGTCTGAGCCGCATTTGATCGGGGTCGTGTGATCCCATGGGATGGCCTTGGGGTCGCCGGTGGTGCCGGAGGAGAAGAGAATATTGGTAGGGTCGGCGGGGGCACAGTTTACGGTTTGAAACTGCTCATTCGAAGCCAGGAAAGCGTTCCATTGTAAGTCGCCAGGACGAAGTTCGATCTGCGCATTGGGCTTACCGGAGAACACAATGGCCGTGGGCGCGTTGGCTTCGCAGACCTTTTCATACATAGGTAGGGATTTTCCGCCTCGCAGGATTTCATCCTGGGTGAAGACTGCTTTTGCATCTCCGATGCGTAGCCGTCTGGCGATCTCTTCCGGAGGGAGACTGTCGGGAATCGAGACGACAACGGCTCCAGCCTTGATCATGCCCAGGTACACGGCGACAGACTCCGCAGTCATCGGCATGTCAATGGCTGCGGCATCGCCCTTGGAGACGCCGAGTGCCTGAAGTCCGTTTGCGACACGGTTGCTGAGGCGGTCAAGCTGTCCAACGGTGATGGTTTCGAGGCGCCCGTCCTGACGGCGGGTGATGATGGCAGGGGTGTCTGGTGAGCTGGTGAAGCAGCTTTCCGCGATGTTCAGCTCCGCGCCCTTCAGCCATTCGGGGTGAGCAACTCCGCCGGAAAGATCGAGCAGACGGGTATAGGGCTTGCGCAGCTTGATATTTAATTTGCGGATTGTGCGTTCCCAGAAGGCCTCGGGATTGCGGACTGACCAGTTGTGTATGTCGGCGTAATTTGCCGCGGGCTGCTCCTGCATGAGTGCGTATAAGTTTGATGTCCGTACCGATTCCAATGAGGGCGCCCAAGAAAAGGTTTGGTCCATATAAGCCCCTTTTTGTTAGAGAATCTCCTTCTTCAAGCACCTGCCCGGTGGGATTGTACCGCCTCCATCGGTAGCTGCGGCTGAAAAATCATGGCCGGTCAGCGACATGAGCCGCTTACTTCTTTCGCGTCAGCCTTGCGAGCGTAGCCAGCTCTTTCAGGTACTGTGCGATGGGCCGGGCGGGAGTTCCCCAGAAAAGGACGCCCTTGCCGCGCAGCACCTTCTTACTTGGGATGCCGCACTGAGCTCCGAGGATTACACCCTGCTCGATGTGGACGTGATCGGCAATGCCTACCTGTCCGCCGACGATGACGCCATCCTGAAGAACGGTGCTGCCGCTGATGCCGGTTTGCGAGGCGATGACGACGTTGCGGCCAATGTGAACGTTGTGGCCGATTTGAACGAGGTTATCGAGTTTGACTCCGTCGCTGATGATGGTGGCGTCGAGCGCACCGCGGTCGATGGTGGTGTTGGCGCCGACCTCAACGTCATTGCCGATTTCGAGGCGGCCGATCTGAGGGAACTTATGGTAACGGCCGGTGGACGGGTCGGGGACGAAGCCGAAGCCGTCCCCCCCGAGGACCGCGCCGGCCTTTACGATCACGCGATCGCCGAGCGTGGTACCTGCGTAGACCACGACGCGCGCGATGAGGTGGCAGTCCTCGCCGATTACGACGCCGGGACCGACGATGCATCCGGGACCGATGCGGCTGTGCGCGCCGACCTTTGCTCCGGGACCGATGACTGAAAGAGCTTCGACTGAGGCGGTTGGGTGTAGCTCGGCGGAGGGATCGACGACGGCCGAGGCGTGGATGCGCGGTGCGTTGAGGCTGGACGGAGCTACTCCGTCGGGGCCGGTGCTCTCGCGGCGATGCAATTCCTCGGCAGCACGGGCAAAGGCCAGGCGGGGATTGCGGGCGCGCAGGAGAACTTTGCCGGAGGCGTTGCGGGCTGGCGGGTTATCTGCGGCCATATCCGAAGCGTTACCTCCGGCGTTATTTGCGGCGTTATCCGGCAGCCCATTTGCGGCATCTGCGGGGACTATGACGGCGCCTGCACGAGAGGCGAAGGCGGCTTGCAGAGCCCGCGGCTGCTCGGCGAAGACGAGGCTCTGGAGAGTGGCGGCGGCGAAGCTGGCTACTCCGCTCACCTCAACGTCGCCGCCTTCACAGACCGCGCCAATCCGTTCTGCTAATTCACTGGTTTTCATACGTTCGTTGTACCACTCCTGCGATTCTCTTTCGAGACAGATTATAGTGACTCTGGCCTGCTCGCATGCATCTAATCCAACTATGCCTCGCCGCGAAACCATCGCTGAGATTGAGGGCCGCCGTCTCTCGCTGAGCAACCTGGAAAAAGTCCTGTACCCGGAAACCGGCTTCACCAAGGGACAGGTGATCGACTACTACGTTCGCGTGGCGCCTATGCTGCTGCCGCATCTGGCGGGACGGCCGCTCACGGTGAAGCGGTATCCGGATGGGGTTGGGGGGATGTTTTTCTATGAGAAAAACTGCCCGCGCCGTCATCCGGAATGGGTGACGACGGCTCCGATCTGGAGCGAGGGCAACCACCGCTGGATGGAATATTGCGTGGCGCAGAACCTGCCCAGCCTGGTCTGGGTGGCGAATCTGGCCGCACTGGAGCTGCACACCTCGTTGTCGATGGCATCGGCGATGCAGCATCCCTCGTTTATGGTTTTCGATCTGGATCCGGGCGAGCCGGCGAACATCGTGCAATGCTGCCAGGTGGCGCTCTGGGTACGCGATGCATTCTCGCGCGCGGGGCTGCGGTGCTTTGCCAAGACCTCCGGCTCGAAGGGATTGCAGGTTTACGTTCCGATCAATTCGGGTGCGAGCTACGAGGATACCAAGCCCTTTGCTCACCAGCTTGCGCTGAGTCTGGAGCGCAAGCATCCCGAACTGGTGGTCAGCGACATGAAAAAAGCGCTCCGGACCGGCAAGGTTCTGGTGGACTGGAGCCAGAACGACGAGCACAAAACCACGGTATGCGTTTACTCGCTGCGGGCCCGGCCGCGGCCGACGGTTTCGACTCCGGTGAGTTGGGCGGAGGTGAGCCGTTGTCTACAATCGAAGGATCCGGCGAAGCTGGAGTTCACCGCCCCCCAGGTGCTTGAGCGCGTGGAGCGACATGGCGACCTCTTCGCCCAGGTGCTGACACTGCACCAGCAACTGCCCGAACTTGCGGAGGGCGACGCTTCGCTACGACGTGCCAAGAGCGGCCCCAGCCAGCCGGGCGCGACGCGCAAGCCCGCAAGGTCGGCTCGCAAGCGAGAGACGGCGGCCCGTGCGCGGCGTACCGCCTGAAGACGCAACCCTTTGCTTAGAGATAGAATGTGGCTCAGGCCGCGTTGCATTGGCGTTGCTCTTCGGGAGCGTTGGGGCAAGGTTCTGCGAGCAACAGCCGTTACGGATTCGCAGTCTAAGCGCGGGAATTTGCTTTTTGCCGGATTGATGCCGGTCAGTCAGCGGCGGAGGAGATCATGCAGAACTGGAAGAAAGCGCTGGTTTACGGCGCGGTTGGAGCTGGCGCGGTACTGGCGCTCACCGGCCGCCGCAAGATTGGGATTGCATCCATCGCGGGTGGCCTCACGCTGCTCGCCAGCGAGTATCCGGAACGCTTTGAAGCGATATGGGAGAATGCTCCCGAATACGTTGATCGTGCCAGCCAGATCTTTGCTACGCTGAGCCGGTTAAGCGAAAAGTTCGCGGAAGAGGCCGAGCGCCGCAGCATCGACTCCTATGAGCAGGTGCATAGATTCAGCGACTAGGGCGGTTCCACCCGTCAAACGCAGTTCGAGGCAGAAGAGACTCTGGGGCGGCATTGCAGATTTGGGCGGTGCGGGGATTCCTCTCGGCGCTCGGAATGACAACCTAAAGGCGAGAGAAGTATCGGGCTACGGCAACTAGGGAATTGCTCTAGGGAAGCTTCAGCTGATGTTCTCTATCGGCGGGCGATTAGGATGTTGCCCATTTGCATCGCCATCATGTCTTCCGAGTTGGGCGAGGCCTGCAGGTAGGGAGTGTTGTTCTTGCGCCGCGAGCCCGAATTCGGCGGCAGAATGGCAACGCGGAAGGGCGCTGCCTGGGCGGTGAATTTTACTAGCACGGCGTGGTAGCCGCTCTCGGCGTGAATGGTTCCACGCAGCACTCCCGGCGCTTTCGGCCCACTTTCAATGACCCGTCGGCCATCCACGAAGACGATGGCCTCGGCGTTGCTCTCCAAGTAGACACTCCATTCCCCGCTATCGCTCAGGTAGGTGCTGGAGCTGGCGTAAAAAACGCCTTTTTGCAAGGCCAAGGCAGGCGGCAAAGCGAATCTGCCTTCGGGAAAGACCAACTCGTAGTGTTGCGCCCGGTGTGATCGCAGAGACGTTTTCGCAGCTTCTTTTTCAGGCGCGAACTCACGCTCGAGATCGTTTTCTCCACCGCGCCCGAATCGTCCGCACAGATGCCATTCCGTAAGCAGTCCTGCCTCGCGCGACGCTTCCAGCAACTCCGCCTCATGCATGTTCGCCTCAGGGCCGACTCCGGAGTACGACTCGGCCGCGGTGCGCACAGCCGTGCTCCCGGAATGGCTCTGCCCATCCGCACTCGACGTCTGGACGCTCTGGGCTCTTAACATTTGCGCAGAAAAAGCGATAGTGACGGTCAGCAGGATTGCGAGCATCGGCAAACCCGTTTTGTCACTGGGGTATTTCATGGCAGCGCAATCCTGAATTCGCGCTGCAAGGCCTCGTCCGCGGCCTGGCAGAATGCGCGGAAGGCTACGTAGTCTTCGGCTTTGACGGTCATCGGAACCAGCTCGGTGTAGGTTTCCACGCGCAGCTTGCGGCCCTTCCGCTGATAGCTGACTTCAACTCTTCCAAATTCTGTTTGCAGGCTGGTGTCCCCGGGAAGCACAGCTTCGGCGTCCTCGGGGAGCTCGTAATCAAAAACCTCGTGCTGGCTCGGCGTGGCGGGCACCAATAGGGGATTGCGCCGCATGCGCTGAGTCGCATAT
The DNA here is from genome assembly GCA_963787715.1 of uncultured Acidobacteriota bacterium. Taxonomy (GTDB): domain Bacteria; phylum Acidobacteriota; class Terriglobia; order Terriglobales; family Acidobacteriaceae; genus TOLSYN. Next base: position 1,332,287 of record CAWBEC010000002.1, read on the forward strand.
TTCCTGGTCAGGCCGGCCGTGTTCAGCGAACTGCGCAGGCTCACCCCGCGCGAGCCCTGCGCCGCGTCGATGGAACCTTCGATTTTCAATTCTACTTCGTGCGAAGCCCGCGCTGTCCCCTCGGCAACCGCGTGCGCGATTTTTACGGAGGGATAGAACTGGGCGAGAGTTGCGCGAGAGCTTCCGGCAAGGTCGTCGGACTCGCTGCTGCGCCGTTGCTCGGCGGCAAAATATCCTGAAAACTTTGTCTCCGAGGAGAACTGCACCTGACCGTCGCGCGCGAGTTGTGCCGTCACCTGGCGCGTTATGCGATTTGCCTCGGGAGGCGTAAATGGCACGATGCGGCGGGTGGCTTTTCCTTCAGCGTCGAGGGTCATGGCGAGGGCGCCCTGGTCGTCGGGCGGAAGCTCGCCGAGGGCGGCGTATTCGGCGGTGCCGTCCAGGTAGAGGCTGAGTTCGGGAACGTACGCTACGGCGTGGTTGAACAGCTGCACCGAAAAGGCATCCGGATCCACATCGCCCGCCGAGCGGGTGCGCATCATGGCAAACTCGGACGGCACGCCGACGGCGCGCAGCAGGGCCACGATCATCGCCGCCTTGTCCTTGCAATCGCCAAAGCCGCGCCGCATCACCATGGCCAGCGGATAAGGCTGGTAGCTATGCACGCCGAACTCGAAGGCAACATACTTGGTGCCGCGCTGCACACTCTCATACACCGCCTGCACCTTGCCCTGCGTGCTCAGGTTGCGCTGCAGAATCTGCTCGGCAATGGCTTGCAGCTTGTCGTCCAGCTTCAGCCCCGGCTCCAGCAGGCTGTGGTACCAGCGGCCAAACTCCTCGATGGAGCCGATGGTGGAAACATGCAGGTAGGGGCCGCTGACGCTGGCTCCCGGCGAAAGCGCCTCAAAGGGCTGTGCGGCGATATCGCGCATCTCCCAAAGCTGTGTGGTCTCCTCGCCGCTCTGCCGCACCGTGGCCGCGGGCACTCCGTGCTCGACCACATAGAGCTTCATCGTCGTGGGCGCGATCAGCACCCGCCGCCGCAACCGGGTCGGAAAGCCGTCGCGGAACAGATCCATGCGCGCGTAGTAGCCGCCCCAGGGGTTGACCGCCGAGGCCGGCAGCAGGCGGTATTCGAGCTCGACCAGGTCGCCCGGCTGCAGCTGCGGAAAGCGCAGGTCGCGCGAGCGTGAGTCAAAGTACATCGCCGAGCCCCGCTCCTCGACCGGCTGGTCGGCCGAGACGATGGCGGCAAACTCGCTGCCATTGCGCTTGAGCACCCGCGCCCGCACGATGCAGAGCGTCTCGCTCATGGCGGCATACATCACCGAATGGGTGGAAAAGCTTCGCGCGCCCTGCGCGCTGTTGATCCGCCAAAGCTGCTGCACGTGCGCCGAGGTCAGTCCGTCGCGCCCCAGGCTGTCTTTGCGCAGACGATCGATGCGGATGTCGGCCAGGGCCTCGACGTCTCCGCTGGCATGCTTTGCCGCCTGGGCGGCGCGCCGGGCATCGACCAGAAACTCGGCGTCGTCGGGCAGGCCGGGCGCGCCCGCCAGCCGTCCGATGGGGTGGGCGGCGGCGATCTGCATCAGCAATTCGGCCTGCTGCGGCGAGTCGGAGGCGGGAAGCATGGCCGAGACCGCCGCGTTGAGGGCGGCAGCATCGGCGGCGGAGCTGCCGGTGGCCAAGGCCTTCAGGTCGCTGACAAATTGCTTGCGCTGCTCCGGATTCCTGCTGGCCAGAAACTGCAGTGAGAGGCTTTCAAAATCGTGCGCGCCGAATTGCGTAATTGCAGATTCTGTAACCGCCGATTGCGTGACTTCAGATTGTGTGAGCGCCGGTTGCGTGATCGGAGACGAGTTGCTGGGCGCCGCGGCGGCGAAGGCGGCTATCGGCCAAAGGGAAGATAGCAATAATCCGGCGAGTACGTGGCGGCGCGTCATATCTCCTGCTGAACTGGTTGAAGACCTGAAGACGCTGTGAATGGAAGAACAGGCCGCGGGAGACTGGTTTTAGTTCCGCGGCCTGTGTTCCTCGGACTTCACTCTCCCCTGCGCGTGTATTCCCCCAGAGAATTCGGCTCACTGAAGAGCGTTAGTCCGAACGTCTTACATTCAGGTTATGGAAAGAGTTTGCCCCAAGCTGGCGGGCGCGGAAATGCATGGGAGCACCTAGGTATTCAAGGAGATTCCCCTTAGTTCGCGAGGGCGGTAGTACGGCCCTGGAGCGTGCATCTGGACGGGATGGATGTGGATTCTGATCGCCAGACAGTGAGGAATGCTGGCCTATTGGACGTGTCCTTGCGTACGGAATGAAAAAGCGAAATTTTCGTGTTTTTTCTTTGCAAAGCTGCGTATGCTTACGGAATGGCAAATGCCCCAAGCTCAAAGATTCCGGCGCCGACCTCGGTTGCAGCGAAGAAGAAAGGTACGGAGATTTCTGCAGAGCACCATCCGCACCCATCGAGTAAGGTGAAAATCGCAGTGGTCGAGAGCGATCCCCTGCGATTTATTGGCTTCCGCGCGCTGTTTGATTCCGAGCCGGACATGGAACTGGTATCGGCTTCGGCCAGCGATATCGCCAGCAACGCCGATGCCGATCTGATCCTTCTCGGCAGCCGCAGCGGTCAGAACCTGTTCGACGTGATGGCAGGACTGAAGGCGACGCGCCCGGATCTGCGCATCCTGGTGACCGGAGCGGGGGTCGACGACGAGATGATTTTGAAGGCACTGGCAGCGGGCGCCAAGGGATACGTCGATGAGGCTGCGAGTCCCGACGAGTTTGCGATGGCGATCCGCATTGTTCACCAGGGCTCGGTCTGGGCTCCGCGGCGCGTGCTCTCTACGTTCATTGAGCGGGTCACATCTTCTCCGGGACGAATCTTTCCGGCGGGCCGCGTGACCTTTACCGACCGCGAAAAAGAGGTTCTCGAACTGCTGGTGGCCGGACGCTCCAACAAGGAGATCGGCTCCGCATTAGGCATTGAGGAGCGCACGGTGAAGGCACACGTTGCCAAACTGATGCGCAAGGTCGGGGTGCAGAATCGCATCGCGCTCTCGGTCCACGCCATTACCCACTCGCTGGTCTCATCCAGCCGCTAGAAGCTCTATCGAAGATGTCCGATACATCATGGTCACCCGCGCGGTGACCATGACTACTTAGAGCGTAATTACACTTCGAATCCACCCGGTGTTATGCTCAGCGTATGTTCGCCGTTGCTGACAGCGACTCCGCGTTACTGCTGACCGAAGAGATCCTGGTGCTGGCAACCATCGTGGGCTCTATCGCGGCGCTTCCCGTCTTCATCGAGTTTATTTCCGATTACCGCAAACGGCGCCAACGCGTCTATCTGAATCTGGATGATGTTGCGGTCAGCACTTTGAGCCCGCGCCTGGCGGGCATGGACAACTTGCTCGAAAGCATCGCCGATCTGGTGGACCGGGCGCGGACGCCGGCGGCCTATAAGGATCTGAAGATCGGCAACGAGGTGCTCATCATCGGGCCCAACCAGAGTGGAAAGAAGAGCCTGGCGCAGCGCATCGCGCAGATGGCGGGCATGGAGCGCCTGGTGACCGTGTACAACCCGCGTGATACTTACGCATTGGCCAAAGCCAAGGATATTGTGCGAAGCCACAAGCGCAAGAAAGTTATGCTGCTGCTGCCGCGCATCGACCTTGCATACCAGATGGGCGACCCGGAGGTACTGGCTGAACTCGACGCGCTGATTGAAACCATGTCGGAGGCTCCGAACGTTCTGGTGGTGGCGACTACGGTGCGGTTTGCGGCAGACAGCGATCTCGATAATATTTTCGGCATCAAGCTGGCGCTTCCCGGCGCTGGCCTGAACCCCGCCGACCGCCCGGAGATCTCGAGTGAGGCCGCGCGGGTCTTATCCGAGGTTACTCACTTTTATCTTACCGAGGCACAGCGCAGCGGCTTCCAACTGGAAGGGATGAGCGAGGAAGAATTCAGCTCGCGCATTCTCGACTGTGTTGTGAACCCCGCGGAAATCGAAGACATTGTGGTGCTTTGCCAGACCACGGCACTTTATCGCCAACGAACCAAGAAGACCTCGCGTGCAATTTTCACCAGGGAAGTTTTGGATACTGCAATCGCGCGCGTCGTGGCTCGTTAGAGCAGTACACGACCAGTACACATCTACCCAATGACAAAGAGCTATGATGCAGCAGTGCGGATTTAATTCGTGTATGGAAGGAAACACCATGAAGAAATGTTTGATCGCGCTCGTCGTTCTTCTCTCAACCACCGCGGCCCTGGCCGAGCGCGTCGATGACGTCGATCGACTGGAGAGCGGCGCCACGGTGATGAAGGAGATTATGTCGGCTCCCGACAGCGGCATACCCGAGGAAATAATCTCCCATGCCAAGTGCATCGCCGTGATACCCAGCATGCTGAAGGCTGCTTTCGTTTTTGGCGGATCCTATGGCAAGGGCGTGGCTAGCTGCCGCACGGAAACGGGCTGGAGCGCGCCGGCATTCTTCTCATTGAAAGGCGGAAGCTGGGGCCTTCAGATTGGGGGACAGGCCGCCGACATCGTGATGCTGGTCATGAATGATCGTGGTATGGAGAACCTGCTGCAAAGCAAGGTCAAGCTGGGAGCCGACGCCAGCGTTGCCGCCGGTCCGGTGGGCCGCCACGCCGACGCCTCGACGGATTGGAAGATGCGGGCCGAGGTGCTGACCTACTCCCGCACCCGCGGCCTCTTTGCCGGCATCTCGCTCAACGGCGCCGTGCTCACCGAGCACAGGGATGATACCCGCGACTTCTATGGAAAAATGGTGCCCTTCCGAACCATCCTTACGGGCAAGGTTGAGGTTCCTAAAGACGCGGAGCTCTGGCGCGGTACACTGGCGAAGTACGCCGGAAGATAAGAACGTAAAGTCCGGCTTCGGCGGTTCAGCCGGAGAGCGCTAGTTTGGAATGCCTGCCCGCATCACTGGGGCGGGCATTTTCCATTTGCAAAGAATTCTGTAATCCTCCATCAGCGGCTCTCGTCCAATCGGTTGACCTTGCAAGTTACGGTTTGATACGGTCAAAGCTCGACTCATGCGTGTTTGGTTGGAGTATCTTCCTGTCTGGCTCATCGCACAGACGCTGCGATGGCTGCCGCGTCCGGTGGCGCGCAGTGTTGCCCGTGGTATCGCAATTGCGTTTTATTGGTGCCACCCGCGGCTGCGGCGGGTGGGAATGCGCAACCTTGAATTGGCGTTGCCGGAGAAGACGGTTGCCGAACGCGAACGGATTCTGAAGGGCGTTTATCTCTCGCTGGGACGCCTGCTCGCCGAGATTCCAAAGTTTCCCGACTACACGCTGGAGAATGTCGATCGAATCGTCGTCTACGACGGTCTGGAGAACTACCTCGCGGCCCGCGACCGTGGCAAGGGCGTGCTCTTCATGACAGCGCATCTGGGAGGCTGGGAGATTGGATCGTTCGTCCACTCCTTGCACGGTCATTGGCTGAACATCGTGGTGCGCGACCTCGACAATCCCCTGCTCAACGGCTGGGTCCGCCGTCTGCGCACGTTGCATGGCAATAAGACCTTCGCAAAGGATGAGTACGCGCGCGGGTTGCTGGCAGCGATGAAGCGCGGGGAGACCGTCGGCGCCCTGATGGACACCAACATGACTCCGCCGCAGGGGGTTTTCGTAAACTATTTTGGCCTGCCGGCCTGCACTGCGGGCGGGATTGCGCGGCTCGCCATGCATACCGGGGCTGCTGTGCTTCCGGCGTTCACGATCTGGGACGAAGCATTGGGCAAGTACCGCATCCGCTTTGAACCGGCGATTCCCACCGTGTGCACCGGAGACGATGACGCCGACGCGATCGCCAATACTCAGAACTACACCGCTGCCATCGAGCAAGCGGTGCGTGCCCATCCTGATCAGTGGCTCTGGGTACACAGACGCTGGAAGACTCGTCCCACAGGCGCACCGGGACTTTACTAACACCCGTCGTTCTCACCCGCAACACACTGCCCCTGATCAACATCCAATTGCTCATGCCTGAGACCGATGAAAGAGCGCTACCGATGAGCAGCTCCACTCCCCCGGTGTTTGCGTCCGAGCAACGAGCCCTGTTCGTTGAAGTACTCAGGTTGTTTACTGCGCATCACATCCCATTCGCGGTGAGCGGAGCGTTTGCTCTGCATCAGCACACTGGAATCTGGCGCGATACGAAGGACCTCGATCTTTTTCTCGTTCATGAAGAAGTGCCGCGCGCGCTCGAGCTGCTCGCCTCCGAAGATTTTGAGACAGAAGTGTGCGACCCGGTGTGGCTCTGCAAAGCGCGACGCGCAGACTTTTATGTGGACCTCATCACCGGCATGAGCAACGCGGTGATCACGGTTCAAGAGGAGTGGATCGACCGCGCCAGCCACGCCGAAGTGTTGGGAGTTCCGGTGAAGGTTCTGGCGGCTGAGGAGCTGATCGCATCCAAGTTGTTCGTCACCCGCCGCGAGCGCTTTGACGGCGCCGACATCGTACACGTGATTCATGGAACGGGCGGAAAGCTGGATTGGAACCGCATTCTGCAATTAATCGGCGAACACTGGATGGTGCTGTTGTGGGTGCTGGTTCTCTATCAATATGTGTATCCCGCGCATTCTGAGTTTGTGCCGCGTTCACTGTGGAATGAGCTGCTATCGCGCCTGCGCAACGAACTCGATCACTCCGATCCGCTGGCGCCTTTCCGTGGAAGCCTGGTCGATGAAAACATGTTTGCCATCGACAGCAAAGAGTGGGGGATGGCGGATCTGAATGAGCAGATGAGGAGTGCAAGGAATCCGGCGCCAGGCAAGCTAGACTGATCCTCACATTCGCCAGCAGCTGGCGGATGTGGCCACCCTGCCAGCAAGACCACGAGGAAGCTGAATGAGAATCGCGGCAGTTGCAGACCTTCACTACTCTCCGCAAGCCTATGACAAGATTCGCGAGCAGATGCTGCGCGTGCGCGACGAAGCCGATGTGCTGGTGCTCGCCGGGGACCTCACCAACTACGGCCGCGTCGCCGAGATGGATTCCCTGCTGACGATGCTGGTCCGGCTGCGCATTCCGGTTGTCGCGGTGCTGGGCAATCATGACTTCGAGAGCGGAGAGCAGGAAGAGTTGATGAAGCTGATGTCGGCGGAAGGAATTAAGGTGCTGGACGGCAGCGGCTACGAGCGCGATGGCGTGGGCTTTGCCGGGACCAAGGGATTTCCGGGGGGCTTCGGACGCGGCATGCTCACCGCCTTCGGCGAGCCTGAGGTAAAGGCGTTTGTGCAGAGCTCGATCAACGAGGGACTGAAGCTGGAGCGCGCGATGGCGCAACTGCGCACCGAACGCCGAGTGGTGGTTGTGCATTACGCACCCATTGGCGACACGGTGAAAGGTGAACCACTGGAGATCTATCCTTACCTCGGAAATTCGCGACTGGCTGAGGTGGTGGACCGGCACGGCGCGAACCTGGTGCTGCACGGCCACGCACACCATGGCTCGCCAGATGGCAAGACTACAGCGGGTGTTCCTGTACACAACGTTGCGCTGTCACTTTTAAGGGCGAATGGGATATTGACGCCGTACCGGCTCTTCGACGTTTAAGCGCTGAAATCGTGCCGGCCCGGGTTCGACAGGCTCCGCCGCGGGGCTGTAAACTCGGAGGTTCGGAGGCTTGCAAGGCTTCCGCGGAGGCACGATGAGACGGCTGAAAGCCTACCTTCCTCTGCTTATTCTGTTCTGCGCTCTGCAGACGGTACTGGCGCAGGATTTAGCTTCGTTTGAAAAACGAGTTCACGTTAAAAAGCTTCCTAATGGACTTACCGTTCTGTTCTTAAGCCGGCCTCAAGCGCCGGTCTTCTCTTTCTTCACGTTGGTGGATGCAGGTGATGCGCAGGATCCCGACGGTAGGACGGGACTGGCGCACATGATGGAACACATGGCGTTCAAGGGCACAGACGAGATCGGCACCACGAATTACCCGGCGGAGAAAGTGGCCCTGGCGAAGGTGGAGGCGGCTTACGCGGCTTACGACCAGGAAAACAATCGCGTGGTGAATCGCGATGAGAAGAAAGTTGCGGAGTTGAAGGCGGCCTGGGAAAAGGCTCGCGAAGAAGCTGACAGGTATGTGGTGAAAAATGAGTTCGGAGAAATCATCGAGCGCAATGGCGGAGTGGGACTGAACGCTTCGACAGGGCTGGACCACACCCAGTACTTTTACTCGCTGCCGGCGAACCGGTTGGAACTGTGGGCCTATCTGGAGTCGGAGCGCTTTCTGCATCCGGTAATGCGCGATTTCTATAAAGAGCGCGACGTGGTGATGGAGGAGCGGCGCATGCGCACCGACTCATCTCCTACGGGACGACTGGTGGAGCAGTTTCTCTCGGTTGCTTACGACGGCAGCCCCTATCACCGTCCGGGAATTGGCTATGCCAGCGACCTGAGGCACTTCTCCGCCACCGACGCGGCAAGGTTTTTCAAGACTTACTATGTTCCGAGCAACATGGTCGTAGCCGTGGTGGGCGACCTGGACGCGGAAAAAGTATTCGCAATCGTGGAGAAATATTTCGGGCGAATTTCTTCCGGTCCCAAGCCGGAAGAGTACGAGACGGCGCAGACCAGGCAGACTTCCGAGCGCAGGGTGGTACTGCACGAGGCCTCGCAACCCTTCTATATTGAGGGCTACCAGAAGCCGAACTATCGCGACAAAGATGACGTTGTGTTTTCGGTGATCAGCGGCGTGATGAGCGAAGGGCGCACCTCGCGCTTGTACCGCTCGCTGGTGCGCGACCAGAAGATTGCGGTTGCAGCGGAGGGCTTCAGCGGTTTTCCGGGAGACAAGTACCGCAATCTTTACGCGTTTTATGCGGTGCCTGCGCAAGGACACAGCGCAGCCGAAATGGGCAGCGCGATCCACGACGCGATTGAAAAGCTGAAGAGCAAAGGAGTGAGCGCCGACGAATTGAAGATGGTGAAGACACGCTCAAAAGCCGCTTTGCTGCGGAGCCTCGCCAACAACCAGGGCTTGGCAAGCAACCTGGCCTCGAACCAATTGAAGTACGGCGACTGGCGCGAGTTATTTCGCCGGATCGATAAGATTGACGCAGTGACCAATGAGGACGTGAAGCGCGTGGCGAATGAGGTTTTCGGGGAGAACAATCGCACGGTTGGAATTCTGGAAACAACCAGAGCAGCGAAAGGGGCACAGCAATGAAGACGAAGTTTCTGATAACGGCGACGAGCGCCGTGTTGTTGTGCCCATTGTTGCTGGATTCCATGCAGGCGCAGGGGAGCGCGGCGAAAGCGGCTCCGGGCGCAAGCAAAGGGGTTGCGACGAACTGGAAGCAGATTGCGATTCCTGCGCTGCCTCCCTTCAATCCAAAGCAGCCCAGACGGGTGGAGTTGGCGAATGGCATGGTCGTGTTTCTCACTGAGAATCACGAACTGCCGCTGATCTCGGGCTCGGCGATGATTCGCGGCGGCTCGGACTCCGAACCGGCGGACAAGACCGGATTGGTCGAGATGTACGGTGGAACGTGGCGCATCGGAGGCACGGAGAAACTTTCAGGCGATCAACTGGACGACTACCTGGAGGCGCGCGCAGCCAAGGTGGAGACCGGCGGCGGCGACGCGGATACATCGATCAGCTTCAACTGCCTGAAGGCCGACTTCCAGGACGTGTTTGGAATTTTTGTAGACCTGCTGCGCAACCCGGCATTCCGGGAAGATAAGCTGGCGCTGACGAAGAAGCAGATGAACAGCAGCATCTCACGCCGCAACGATGAGACCGAGGGGATCTCACAGATTCAGACCGACATTCTGGGCTATGGCAAAAACAGCGCCTATGCACGGATCCCTGAGTATGCGACGGTGGCGGCGGTAACGCGCGAAGAGCTGCTGCAATGGCACAAGCAGCACACGACTCCGAATAACATTATTTTCGGCATCGTAGGTGATTTCGACTCGAAAGAGATGGAGGCGACGCTGCGCAAGGCCTTTGGCGACTGGCCCAAAGGCGAAAAGATCGAGGAGCCGAAGATTGCGATTGAGCCGGCAAAACCGGGCATTTACCTGGTGGACAAGAACGACGTGAACCAGAGCGAGATTCGCATGATCGGCATGGGAATCGAGCGCAAGAACCCGGACTACTTTGCGCTGCAGGTGATGAACGAGATCTTCGGCGGCGGATTTTCGTCGCGACTGTTCGTCAACCTGCGCACCAAGGCGGGACTGGCTTACGCGGTGGGCGGCGGAGTGGGGAGCAGTTGGGATCATCCGGGGCTGACCGTATTGGAGATTGGAACCAAGACGGAGACTACGACCGAGGCGATCAAAGGACTCTGGGAGCAGGTTGACCTGCTGCAGAAAAAGGCGCCGAGCGAAGTGGAGATGAAGCGCGCCAAGGACGCGATCCTGAATTCTTTTATCTTCAACTTCGATACGCCTGCAAAGGTTTTGCGTGAGCAGGAGACTTACGAGTTCTATGGTTATCCGAGCGACTTCCTCGAACGATATCGCGCAGGCGTGGAGAAGGTGACCTCGGCAGACGTGCTGCGGGTGGCCAACAAATACATCCACAAAGACGAGTTGAAGGTGCTGGTGGTGGGTAATGCCAGCGGGTTTGAAAAGCAACTTGCGGCGCTCGGTCCGGTAACGCCGATCGACATTGCCATTCCTGCTCCGGAGGCGAAGACCGGAGCCGCGCGCCCGGCGAGAGGCATTACTCCGGCCGCGATGGCAAACCCGCCGGAGGCACTGGCGGGAAGCAACACAGGAAGTAACACCGCCGGGAGGCCGCAATAGGAAAGCTCACGGAGCTGAAACAACAATGGCGCGGGATGACCCGCGCCATTGTTGTTGATGGAGATGCAAGTGTCGTGATTCTTTTGTGGCGTTATTCCTGAGTTGCGAGCGCCTTGGGCTGATAGACACAGAAGGGTTCAGCGGCCATGTAGTTCCCATCGGCGGCGTAAGCGCGGGCGCGGCAGCCCATGCAGACGTTACGGAACTCACAGCATCCGCACTTGCCTTCCAGTTTGTCGGTGTCGCGCAGGTCGGCGAAGACCTTGGCATCGTTCCATATCTCGGAGAACGGCTGCTTCTTGAGATCGCCGGCGATGGCGGGCAGGTATCCGCAGGGGAAGACTTCGCCGTCGAAGGAGATGAAGCAGACGCCGGTTCCGGCGAGGCAGCCCTTGGTCATGGCGTTCATGGCATTGGGGTCTCCGCCGGGATGTCCGTGCGGATGGGGCATTCCGTCGTGACGGAGGCCGCTTTTGCCAAACTTCTCATAGTCGGTCTTGAAGGCGATGCCGGTGGAGCCGGGCATTGTCATTTCAGTGGCGCCGATGGCGGGCTGGGCGGCTTCAGGCGCGGCGGGAGTGGCGCCGTAGCCCTCCTGCTTGCGCTCTGCGGCGCGGCGCTGGCGCACCACGCGGAAGTAGTGCGGGGCGCAGGTGGCCTTGAGTTCGATGTCGCCGGTGGCAGCTTGATCGTAGAACCAGTTGAGAATGCGTTCGTACTCTTCGACGGCAACCATCTGCGACTCGGCGATATCAACGCCACAGCCGACGGGAACGAGCAGGAAGGTGTGAAGAGCGTCAGCACCGAGGCCGCGCACCAGTTCCAGCACCTTGGGAAGTTCGACGGCATTGTGGCGCGCGATGGTCATGTTGATCTGCACCGGCATGCCGAGCTCTTTCAGATTTCTGAAGCCGTAGATGGCGGCATCGAAGGCTCCGGGAATTCCGCGGAAGGTGTCGTGCGTCTCGCCATTGGCGCCATCCAGGGAGATGGAGACGCGCTTGACGCCGCAGTCGACAATCTTCTGCGCGACTTCCTTTGTCACCAGAGTGCCATTGGTGGCCAGCGCCACGCGCAGAGCCTTTGTCGGTGGCGTATTGCGCGAGTTGGAAGATGTCCGGGCGATAAAGCGGCTCGCCGCCGGAGAGCACGAGGATGGGATTGGAGAACTCGGCGATCTGATCGATGATGCTCAGGGCTTGGGCGGTCGGCAGGTCAGAGGGGGAGGCCAACTCGGTGGCCGTGGCACGACAGTGCACGCAACGAAGATTACAACCTTTGGTGACTTCCCAAAAAACTAGGCGGGGCAGATACTTGCCGCCGCCGGTATGAGGGCTCGCGCTCATGAGTTCTCCTAGGTAAACGATCCTGACTTCAGACCGCAAACTAAAGATACGGCACTGGATAAAAGACGACCAATGATTCCAGTCACAGACCTGCCGTGATGCATGTCACACGGAGCGCGGAAGTGTAATGCCGCTGGATGGTTAGCGACTGGTCAAGAAACGGCCCCGGCGGGGAGTCTCCACCGGGGCGTGGTTCTCTTCTAGCTACGGTCCGACGCCGCCGTTGTGGCAATCGGAGCAGTTGACTGAGCTCAGGTCACCCAGATCAATGGGGTGCTGAAAGGTCATCGCCGTGTTCACAACGGCCGAAGGCAGCACGCCTGATTCCTCGCTGAGCACGGTGTGGCAGGAGTTGCACTCCTTGGAGATTACCTTGCCATCCTTGCTGACGTGGTTGCCGTCATGGCAACGGAAGCAGCCGTTGAAGTAATAGTGGCCAACGTTATCCGGGTGCGTGCGCCAATCCACCTTCATCTCTGGAAAGATGTTTTCGCGGAAGATTCGCTGCAGCTCCAGCACCATGTTCTGGATGTCCCCACCGTGAATCTTGGCGATCTGGGGATACTTCTCTTGATAGAAGGCCGGAATATTCTTCGCGATGGCCTCCTGCGCCTCATTGGTGGTCTTGTACGCCGCGGTCAGAATCGCGACGCCTTGCTGTTTGGCGAAGGGTAGCGTGGTGCTGATGCGGTTGGCGGCCAAGGCCTGGTCGACGGCGCGATCTGGAGGCGTATAGACGTGGGTGGGACGGTTGTGGCAGTCGACGCAGTCCATGCGGCGCTGCTCGAGTTTGGAGATCGCGGCAGCATCGGTTCCAGCCGCTGTGTACTCGGTGACCTTGCCGTTGAGATCGGTCCTGCGAACCCAGGCGATGTTCTGACGTTTGGGATCGCTCCTGTACTCGATCTTGTTGGAAATGTTCATGTGCCAGTGGATTCCGGCGGCCTCGCTACCCAAATTCGGATCGCCGCCACCGGTCTTGATGAGCAGCCGGATCTGACGTGGCGTGTTCGCTTCGTCGGAAGCAAAGTGGTTAAAGACCTTGAGTTGCGCTCCCCAGAAGCGGCGAGGCCAGTGGCACTGCTCGCAGGTTTGCGATGCTGGGCGGAGGTTGGCGACGGGAGTCTCGATCGGACGCGGGTAGCTGTCGGTTACGGTCTTGATCACCTGCCGCGCGCCGGACAACTTCGACTTCACATACCAGCTTGCGCCGGAGCCGACGTGGCACTCCACGCAACTGACCCGGGCATGCGCCGAGTGATCATGCGCGACGGCCTCCGGGTGCATCACGGTATGGCAGAGTTGTCCGCAGAAGGTCGTAGAGTCGGTGAACTCATAGGCGCGATAGCTGCCGAAGGCGCTGAGCATGATAAAGAGCACCACGAAGCTGACGAAAACGGCAAGGCGACGGCGCTGTTTGGGTTGGTTGAGGTCGATCCTGGGCAGCAAAGGAGAGCCTGGAATGGCCAAAAGCCGGCGATGCCGCTCACGAAATATGCCGAAGGCGGTAAGCACAAGGCCCGCCACCAGGAAGCCGGGAAGCACCATGTACGCCAGAATCCCAACGTACGGGTTGGGTTGAGCGGCGGTGGCATCGACAAAGAAAAGGACGAGGATGTTGGCTAGCGCAATGGCCGCCAACGCCAGTCCGGAGAGACTGATGTAGTTACGCACCAACGATCTGTAGGAGAACCCCTCGACATGCGGGGATTGGGGTGCGTTGCTCCCGGAAACAGTCATTCAAATCTCCTGCAACTGTAGCGCGGCACGGTCTGCCCTAATTTACATGAGAGCAGAGTGGAAACGGCAGCAAACCTCTGGCCTGCCGTTCCCTGCCTACTACTTGTGGGCTACGTGATTGGTTTTGACTTCGCTTCCAGCCTCGCCTTTCGTACTGCGGCAAACGACGGAATCGGGCCGTGTTCTTCTTGGACGGATGCAAGGCGATAGCAAACCAACGCGGACGACCCAGCCCGCGGTACATCGCCATGAGACCAGTTTACCGGTAAGCAAAAATCATCGCATAGATTATACCGATGACGAGGCTGAAGCCAATGCTGAGAGCAATCCAGGCAAAGACCCGGATTGCTTTCACGACAATAGCCGGATGCGGCTCCGCCATGTGGGCCTTGAGTTCCCCACTGCGAACCATGCTTTCATACTCCAATGGTTTGTCGCGCTTCAACTCCGCCAGCGGCATCTGGCCTGTGAAGACAACGACATCCATGGGGAACTTCTCCGGCCGCAGGTGCGTGTTGAAGAAGTGAACGGTAAAGATAAAGCCGGTCGCCAGCAGAGCTTCATCGCTGTGAATGATGGTCGCCACATTGATGAACCATCCCGGTAAGATCCGGGTAAACAAAACCGGAAACCACAGCGTGAGACCGGTGGAGCCGATGATGAAAATGCCCCAGAACACCGCAAAGTAGTCGAATTTCTCCCAGTAGGTCCAGCGCCCGTATTGCGGGCGTGGACCTTTTCCGAGAAACCACTTCAAGGTTTGGACGAATTCCCGGCCATCCTTTGCCATCGGAACCATGCTGTTCGGCCCGAGGATGAGAGAGAGCCAAGAGCCGCCGTACTTACGGTTCTTCAAATTGCGCAGCGACACCAGATGGGTCACGAAAAGACAGAACATGACCACGGCGGCGAAGCGGTGGATGTAGCCAGCGGTTTCAAATCCTCCCAGCATTCGCGATATCACGCGCGCCCACGGGGTGTAGGAAAACTTGAGCGTCATCCCTGTGAGCGCCAAGGTGATGAAGGAGACGACCATAGTCGCGTGAGTCCCTCGCTCCAGCGGAACGAAGCGCACGAATTCGAGTCCGGCATGGTGCTCATCGTGGTGCGCAGACCGATCATGAGTTGGGGTCAAAATTGCACTCTCCTGATTCTTGCTCGACATGGTTACTCCTTCTCGGAAGGCGGACTGGGCGGTTCCGCTTGGGCTTCTTCTTCGGCACGGAGGGCAGCCTCTTCCCTGGCTTCGGCCTCCTTGAGTTCGCGGCGCATCTGAAAGGCGCGCGGCAGCCACAACAGGGTGTGAACACCACCCATCACGAACGTGCTGACCAGCAGCCCGGTCATTGCCCAGAATGCCCCGAACAGGATGGGATACTTCTTGGGATCGTGGTGAGTCGCATGGGTGAGATAGCCGGCAAAACGGCGCGTAGCGCTGGAATGGCATTTGCGGCAGGTTTGAACTACATTGGCGCGGCTCAGGTGCGACCGCGGATCATTGACATTCGCGATGTCATGCGATCCGTGGCAGTCGTAGCACTTTGCCGCTTTGGTGTAGCCAAGGCGTGAAACCTTGCCATGGTAGGTTTCGAAGTAGGTCTTGGTGATTTCCTCATGGCACTTGCCACAGGTGTTCATGATACCGAGTTCAAAGCCGGCATCATCGGTGCGCTTGATGGTATGCGCGGTGTGGCAGGTACTGCAAACCGGCAGCGCCTTGTCGGTGTGGGTGACGGTGGGCGAGTGAACGCTATTGATGAACATCGCTTGAATGCCGTTATGGCATCTACCGCAGGTTGAAGGCACATTTTTCGGATTGACAGTCGAGTCGGGATCCTTGGCCGGCAGGATGCGGTGCGAGGTATGGCAGCTGGTGCAGGTCGCCGTAACGGTTAACCCGCTCTCCAACAGACCCTTGCCGTGAATGCTCTCGGTGTAATTCTTGATGATGTCGTGCTGAGTTCCTGTGTAACGCAGCGCGGCTTTCTTGCCCTCAGAGTGACACTTGCTGCAAAGGGTTGGAATATTGGTCGGGAACGTCGTCGATCTCGGGTCCTGTTTTCCCAGGATTCCGTGCGTTCCGTGACACTCTTTGCAACTGGGGGCGTTGATATCGTTCTTGGCGGCAAGCTGTCCATGGATGCTGCGTCCGAAATCCTCGCCGACGGCTTCGTGGCACTTCGAACATTCGACCTTGTGCGTGATGGTCTCGCAAGGGCGGACGTGTGAGACATTCACCTCGGAGTGGCACTGGCTGCAGGCGATCTTGGCGTGACGCGAGCCGGCGACTTCGATTTCATTCACCAACATCGAGCGGCCATCGCGGGCCTTGAGATTCGGATTGGCGTGGCAACGCATGCAGTCCGCGTTCGCCATGCCGTTGTCGTAAAAGACGTTGCGCACCTTGTGCGGCTGATGGCAGTCCACGCAGGCGGGGAGCACGTTCGCCTCTTTCTCCCATAGTTCGCCGCGGATCGTCTTGCGGTGCACGGTTTCAATCTGCGAATGGCACTTGGTACAGGTCGCAGCGATGTTGCGACGTGCGATCGACGAATTGGGGTCGGTGTGCGGGAGGATGCTATGCGCCGTATGGCAGGAGGCGCAGTTGGCCGCCACCGAGAGTCCCTTCTTCAAGAGGGCCTCACCGTGGATACTTTCGGTGTAATTTGCCAGAATGTTGTGCTCGCCGATATCGCGGTTCTTCTGCACAGGCGTGCCTTCCTGATGGCACTTGCCGCAGACGAACGGAATGCTCAGGGGAGCTACCGTGGACCGCTTATCCTTGACCGGAACGATATCGTGGTTTCCGTGACAGTCGATGCAACGTGGCGCCAGCGAATCGCCCTTGGCAGCCGCTTTGCCGTGCAAGGAGCGGGAATACAAATCCTGTTCTTGCGTGTGGCAGTTTCCGCAGTTGACCTTTGCGGGCTTCCCGTGCGGCAGTTTGTCGACATCGAGGTCGGAATGGCAGCCGGTGCAGCCGACACTGCCGTGAATCGAGGGCGAAAACTTCTTGCCATCGACAAAGAGCGAAACTACAGCCGCTCCATGCTTTTTCGTCATGCCCTTGTCGCCATGGCAAGCCAGGCATGTTGCGCTGTCCGATGCGCCAGCCGCCCAGGCAGACGCCGTGGGCAGCAGCATGATCAAAGCCACGATCAATGCAGGAAAAACGGCCCGCAGGCCCAGTGCTGGAAGACCGGGTAGACGCCGGGTTTGTTTTGGCGCGGCTGGCTCGATTGGCGTCTGACTCGCCTGCCAGGCACTTTCACTCAGTATGACCACGCTATCTTGTCCTTTAAAATTTTTTCTTTGCCCGGAAAACGTCATTCGAATCTCCTGCAGCTATATTGCCGCATGGGTCTTTCCTGATTGCAGATAAGGAGCACAGCGGGAACGACAGCAGACCGCTGATCCCAGCGGTCTGCTGTACGTTACTACTTGGTGACCACGTGATGGGTTTTGATCGCGTCTCCGGCAGCGCCTGCATACTGCGACAGGGTTGCGGAATCGAGACCGTGTTCTTCCTGATAATGCTCGACCGACATTTTGCCGTCCAAGAACGCGAAGTTCAGAGGATAGGTGTCGGGGTCGAGAATGACCTGATAGAAGTGCCAGACGATGATGGCCAACGTGGCCAGAATCGCCTCATAGAAGTGAATCGTAATGCCAACGTCGATGACCCAGCGCGGAACGGCGTCAGACGAGATGACCTTGAACCACGCCGCCAGGCCGGTGAGAGCCATGACGAACGTGCCCCATACCAACGCCCAGTATTCCATCTTCTCGGCGTAGTTGAAGCGCTTGAATTGCGGCTTCTTACGGGAGAATCCGAGGTAGTAGGCGAAGACATCCACCATGTCCGTAGCGTCCTTCAACTCCGGCAGCATGGCCATAAGGAAGCTGCGTCCCTCACGGGAGATGAGCGACATAGAAGACGTGATAGAAGCCGACCGCGACCAGCATAGTGCCGGCAAAACGGTGAACGTAGCTGCGGCCGAGTTCGTTGACAAAGATGAACCGGGTCGCGGCATCCGGAAACTTGAGTGCGAATCCGGTGATCACCAGGGTGATGAACGAGACCAACAGGATGAAATGCTGAATGCGCTGTTCATGAGTCAAGCGCACCACCACCCGTGGACCGCTGGGATGATGGCCACCACCTTCGCCCCGCTCGATCAGCTTGCGGACGAAGATCATCAGGTTGTGCAGGACCATGAAGCCGATGACGGAAAAAATCATCAGGATGTAGGCGCTGCGAACCCAGCCATTCAACTTGGTTCCGAAATCAGCTTTGGCGGGCACCGCACCAGGTAAAGCGTGCATTCTGCCCTTGATAAAGTTGGGGCCGGCGCCGGTATGGCACTGTCCACAGGTCCTAACCAGGTTCGCCGGGTTGATCGTAGATTGAGGATCGGACGAAGGCAGGATGTTGTGGGTTCCGTGGCAGGACGAGCAACTTGCGACCTTGTTGGAGCCTATTGCCTCCGCCATGCCGTGATAGCTGGCATTGTAGCTGTCGGTTCGGCCACCCGGAATGCCAAACTCCTGGGTCATCTTTACGTTGTTGTGGCACTGGGCGCAGGCCATGTCGCCCTGATTTTTGGCAGAGACCATCGACGATTTGTCGTTCGCGGCCTTAATGATGTGAACCCCGTGGCAGTCGGTGCAAACGGGAGCATGGATGTTTCCTTCAGCCAACGACTTGCCATGAATACTGTTATGCGAAGACTGCCGCTTCGCCGACATGGCAGTTGGAACAGGTCTTGGGAATATTGCTGTGGAAGACCGGAGAAGTGGGATCGCTCGGCGGGCGAATGTCATGGTTGCCGTGGCAATCTGAGCAGACCGCCGCTCTTTCATTTCCGGAGGCGATCAGCCTTCCGTGTACCGATTCCTGATATGCGACAGCGATTTTGCCGGTAATGCCCGGCATAGCCTGAGAGTGGCACTCGCCACAGGTATTAGGAATATTGACTCTGGCGGTCAGGGATTTGGAACTGCTGGAAGGTAAGATTTCATGAATATTGCCATGGCAGTTTTCGCAATTTGCAGCCTTGGTATTTCCAGCAGCCAGCGCTTTCCCGTGAACACCTTGGTCGTACACCTTCTGTTCGTCAGCATGACAGGTAACGCAAGTCGGTTTGGCAAGACCAGTCTCGTGCGGAAGGGTCTTGACGGTGGTGTGGCAATCTACGCAGGAGAACATGGAACCGTGAATCGACGCTTTGAAAGCGTCTCCATGCACCTGCTTGCCGTTCACCAGCGACGCATCGCTATGGC
Organism: uncultured Acidobacteriota bacterium; assembly: GCA_963787715.1. GTDB lineage: Bacteria > Acidobacteriota > Terriglobia > Terriglobales > Acidobacteriaceae > TOLSYN. The sequence continues at coordinate 1,351,453 of CAWBEC010000002.1, forward strand.
AAGCTGAGACAGTCGTCGTTGGTAAGTTTTGGAGTGCTGCCTGCGTATGCGAGTCCTGCGCAAGCGAGCACAAACGAAAACATACGGAACAGTTTAAGCTTCTTCACGAGGTCCTTCACCTTCGAATTAATGCAATTTTCAAGCAGCTGCCCAGCGCGTGGAAGCCTGGGCGGCCCAGTTCAACAATTGACAGATAAACTCTTACTTCAAGCTCTTTACATAGGTGGCGACGGCGGTGATTTCCTCGGGCGAAAGCTTGCCGCCAAATCCCGGCATCTTTCCCTTACCACTGGTAATCGTGGCGGCCAACTGAGCCCCGGACTGGGCTTGAATGTCCGGAGAGTTCAACGGCTTGACACCCATAGCGGGCATGGACTTCAGGCCATCGGCGCCATGACAACCAGCGCACTTGGCCTTGAAGGTCGCAGCACCATCGGCAGCAAACAGCGGCATCGCCATGGTGGCAACCGCTGCCAAAGCAAAGAATTTCTTCATCTAGTCACCTGTCTTGTTCTAGATTCCTGAAAGCGGCGGACTTTCAGACACACTTCTGCCAACTTTTACAGGACTTAATGGTTTTCGCATCCGTAGCGCACCTAGGGCAGTGAGTGATCTCACGATATCCTGTGATATTCATCACATTCAAGAGGGACACGGCGGCTGCGAAAGGGCAGTCGGAAATGATTCTCAGGCCGGAGCGGGGGCGACCGGGCGTGCTGGCGCAATTGTGGGCGCTGCAGGGACAGACCAGTCTGGTTCAACTAAAAACCGTTGGAAATGCCGATCTTCCTCCAGCAGTTGTTCGGAATGATCAACCCGGAGAGAGCAGATTGCAAGAAATTTCCTGTGCTGATTGTGCGTGGGCGGCTCAGCGCCGCAGCAGGAACCAGAAGGCCGCACGGGGCGGCCCTCCTGGATTCGCCTTTACCGGATCGGCGACACCGATACGGCTTCGGGATGGACTGCCATCACTGACGCCGGACTTTAGCAGGCCACGCGGCGGGTGCGCGAGGCACGGACCCTGCGGGCGCGGCTGAGTCCAATGGCTCGCACGCGCTGATATACGCTGTGTAAATCGTCGCTGAGGCGGCGCACCACTTCCATGCAGATCGACGGATTGTCACGCAAGAACTTGAGAAGATCCTTCCGATTGACGAAGATCACCTGCGCGGCATCCAGCAATTCAGCGGTCACCTCGTAGGGCTCGCCGCTCAAAGTGGCGTCGAGTCCAAGGACTTCGCCGGGGCCGGCCACGCGCAACATCAGGCGCTTTCCGCTCTCCGAACAGATCGAGAGTTTTGCGCGTCCTTCACACAGCAGGTAAACTCCGTGGGCCGGGCGGCCTTCGGCGAACAGAAGCGCGCCTTTTCCGAGAAGGGACGGCTCTTTGATCAGGTCGAATTCGCGGAGCGCCTCGGGTGACATCTCGCGGAACGGACCATCTGAGCGGGATGCATGGTTGCCACTAGGCTGCATAGCACTCTCCATGAAAAGTTCTATATTTCACCGCCGATGGACGCAGTGATTACAGTCACCCGACTAAGTGAGTCCTGCCACAGACCCGGTTCCGTTCTGGATCGAAGGTGCGGGAAAGTTCGGATTTAGGAACACGCACGGCAAGACAAAAGGCTCGGCGACGCCGAACCTTTGTGTACACGAATATGTATAAAAGCTTGTGAACTTACGCCTATGTATAAAAGCTTATGAACTTACGCCGTAGCCAGTGCCTTTAAAGCGGTTTTGTTCCGGATCACCAATGTGGAGCCCTTGGCCTGGACAATCTGCCGCTTCTTCATTTCCGCAAAGAGGCGGGTAACGGTTTCGCGCGAGGTTCCGATCATCTGGGCGATCTCCTCGTGGGTCAGGGCGAGTTTGATACGGGGCTCCTGCTTGGTGCCTTCGCCGTTTTTGGCCGACCACTCCAGCAGAAGTTTGGCCAGTTTCTCGGCGGCTGAGTGCGACAACCCGAGGGAGCGAATTTCACGGCAGGCGGCGTTGTACTTCTCGCTGAGTTGCTCGGCAACCCGCAAACAGGCGTCGGCGTGCTCCTTCAAGAAGCGCATGAAATCATCGCGCTTGACGAAGTTGACCTGGCAGGGATCGACGGTTTCGGCAGTGAGTTCGTATGGCTTGCCGCTGACCGAGGCGCTGAGTCCAAGAACTTCGCCGGCTTCGGCGATCTTTAAGATCAGCGTCTTGCCATCGGTCGAGCAGATGGACAGCTTCACCCTTCCCTTGCAAAGGACGAAGATGCCGCGCGGCGTCTGGCCCTCTACAAAGAGGATTGCACCCTTGGGATAGGCGGTCGCGTACTTGATCTGTTCAAAGGATTGAACGGCGGCATCGGGCAAATCGCAGAAGATCTGATCGGCCCGCATCTTGCAAGTGAGGCAACTCTCGATTATATCCAAGCCATACGGTGAAAGCATGGTTATACCCCCCTATTCAGCCCGCGCGAGTTCCGGACCCGGTTAACAGTGCCGCAAACTTACAGTCAGCCACACCTGTTCACTACTGCATGTTGCGCCCGGGTAAAGCATGTAACAAATGACGAATCCGAACACACATGTTCCTCGTTAGCTTGTAAGGTTTGAGTGCACAAATGGGAAGTGCATACGTCACACCGGTGTGTGACGTAAACACTATGCCGTGATCTGAAGCACCGAGCGAGGGTTATAGAATGCGGGGTTGCGGCGCCCCCAAGCTATCTGATAAAGAGGACCTTACGTGGAGGACTGCCCGGTTATCTAGATTCATTTGTCTGTATCTGATAGAGCTGGTACTGCGCGGTTGCAAAGGTTTGCTTCAGTTCTGGAATGCGCTCGAATTCGTGCTTATCGAAGGGGGCGTTGTAGAGGACGAAGATCGAGCGCGGATGGCGCTGCGCCGAGGCGACCAAGTTGTTCAGGACCTCGCGCAGGACGTAGTCCGGAAACGGATTGAAGAGGTAAAGAACAATGTTGGTGAGAGGAAAGTCATAGTCGCGGGCGTCGGCGCAAATCGACTCGATGCTGCCGCACTGCTGGCCGGAATGGCAGAAACGCTCGATGTTCTGACGGGCAATCACGTCCAGCTCAGGCTGAACCTCGACGCCAACGATGTGCGCAAAGGGATACATGGACGCCAGGAGCAAGGCGCGGCCCTTGCCGGAGCCGAGGTCGATGAAGGTAAATGTCTGACAATCGACGGTCGCCAAGTGCTGCATGATGGCGGCAAACTCCTCTTCGACGGTTGGCTGGTAGAGGCGCTCGCTGAAGACCTCCCGTAGGCGCACGGAGACCGGGAGGCGCGCCCAGGTGGTGTCTACGGCGTGATCACAGTCGTAGTCGATGTCTCCGAAGCGGCTGCGGCGGCGCTCGGGCAGGGAGTCCTTCACACATTCAACCACCTGGGTGGCAAGGTAGCGGAATGAGCCCACGAGGCCGCGGGCACGAAGGGAGTCGCGCTGCCAGCGCAGGACCGCGGAAGTAAGCGAGGGACGGTTGGACGGAGACATGATGCAATTATGGCATCCCGGCAGGAGAATTCGAAGCTGGCCATTGCCTGCCCAAAGCCGGCTGTCGGCAAAACCGGCCGGCTGTGGCAAAGTAGAAACACGCATGACGACCGAACTGATGGAACATCGCGCGGCAGGCGCCGCCTTCCAATACCCGAACTTTCGACTCTTCCAGGGTGCGCGCTTTCTTATGGTGGCCGGCTTGGAGATGCAGTCGGTGGCCGTGGGCTGGCAGATCTATGAGATCACGCGCCGCCCGCTGGACTTGGGCCTTGCGGGGCTGGCGCAGTTCCTTCCCGGATTGCTGCTGTTTTTGCTGGGCGGTCACGTGGCGGACCGATTCAACCGGCGGCACGTTTTGCTGGCGTGCTACTCAAGCTTTGCACTGTGCTCGCTGGCGCTGCTGATGATCACCTTGCGTGGAATTCACGGCACCGCTCCGGTGTACGCGGTACTGGTGGCCCTGGGATTTGTTCGCGTCTTCAATGGTCCGGCAGGACAGGCTTTCTCGCCGCTGCTGGTGCCTGCGGCGGTGTTTCCGAACGCCGCCGCCTGGGGCTCTTCGATCTTCAACGCTGCGACGATCCTTGGACCCGTGATCGGCGGCGTGCTGTATGCGATGCGGGGGAGCGCGGCTGCGGTCTACGTGACGGCTGCCACGGCGCTCGGGATCAGCTTTCTGCTGATGCTGGCGATCCGTGTCGAAGGGGTGCAGCAATTGAGCCGGGGACGCGACTGGAATACGGTTCTGGCGGGCTTTCAATACGTCTGGCGCAACAAGCTGATTTTCGGCACGACCACGCTGGACCTATTCGCGGTTCTGCTGGGCGGAGCCGTGGCGCTGCTTCCGGTGTATGCTCGCGAGATTTTGAACGTGGGGCCACGCGGACTCGGCCTGCTGCGGGCGGCTCCCGGAGTTGGCGCCGGGCTGATGGCGCTGGTAATTGCGTATGTTCCGCTGCGGCGGCGCGCGGGATTGAAGATGCTCTGTTGCGTGGCGGCGTTTGGAGCCGCGACGGTGGTCTTCGGACTCTCCAGAAATCTATATCTGTCGATCTTTGCACTGTTTCTGGTGGGGGCGGCCGACATGGTCTCGGTGATCGTGCGTTCGACGCTGGTGCAGTTGGCCACCCCGGACGAGATGCGCGGGCGCGTGAGCGCGGTGAATGTGCTGTTCATCGGCGCCTCGAATGAATTCGGACAATTTGAGAGTGGAATCACCGCGCAGTGGATAGGGACGGTGCCGGCGGTGGTTGCCGGAGGAGTTGGAACCATCGTCATTGTCGGCTTGTGGAGCTGGCTCTTCCCTGCCCTGCGAAGGGTGGACGGTCTAACCCAGGAGTCGCTGGCCATTGCCGCGGAACAGGATTTGACGGAGACGCAGTAAGAAATCGAGGCGAGGTGCAGGGCAAACTGGATGAGGCGCGAATCGAGCGCCGCTAGACACACACCGTTGCCTGCTCCCACCAGATTAGAGCATCTTCGGGAACTTCGCGCTTGTGATAGCTTCCGCCGTGGCGGACGACCCGCTCAAGGATGGTTTCGACCGCGAGAGGGATGGCGTTGCGAACGGAAGGGCTGAGCGGGGCTCCGACTTCCAGTTGTTCGCCTGTGATGCCGATCAGGTAAATATCTTCCGGGCCATCGCCGGCGAGTTCGGCGATGAAGATGGATTCGGTGATGCAGGGTGAATGAGGATCGAGCCGAACGGCGGGCCGGTGGCGGGTGATCTGCTGCCTTGTCGTAGACAGTCACCGTGCCAGCCGGTTCGCGATTCTCAACCGAGTCAATCAGGATCAGCACGTCGATTCCGGTCATGTAGGCAATCAGGTCGAGGCCGGGCGTGCCGAGGTCTTCGACCTCGACACCCGCGCCGAACTCGTAATTGGCCGCAATCCAACGAGCGGTGTAAGGCCCCACGGCATCATCGCCGAGTAGAACGCTGCCGACGCCGCAGATCCTGATTTTATTTATACTACATCATAGCTACAGCACCTTTACGGTTGCGACCGGCTTGCCTTCAGGATCGAAGGTGTGGCAGGCGCAGGCCATGCAAGGATCGAAGGAGTGAATGGTGCGAATGGCTTCGAGCGGACGAACCGGGTCGGCGATGGGGTTATGAAGCAACGAGGCTTCATACGGACCATGCTGTCCCTTGGCATCACGCGGAGAGGCGTTCCAGGTAGAGGGCACGACGGCCTGATAGTTCTCGAGCTTGCCGCCCTTGATCACCGACCAGTGCGAGAGCAAGCCGCGGGGAGCTTCATGCACGCCCACGCCCTCGATCTCACCGGCGGGAAACTCTGGATTGTTGTGGATGGTCAACATCGCCTGAGGCGATATTGTCGACCAGCAACTGCCAGTGTTTTTCGCCGAGTTCGGCCAGCATGGAGGCGCGGATGGCGCGAGCCACGTGACGGCCCATGGTGGACTGGAGCTGGGCCACGCCGACCTTGCGTCCGCCAATGGTCGAAATCAGATCGAGCGCCTTATCAGTGTGCTTGCGGGTGAGCGGATCTCCGGAGGCGTAGCCGACCAGGATCTGCGCCAGTGGGCCGACCTGCATCGGGCGCCCCTGGAAGCGGGGCGCCTTGACCCAGGAGTACTTGCCTTCAGCATTCCAATCGGTGTAATCGGGATCGGTCTCGCCCTTCCACGGATGGAAGCGGCATCGTCACCCTTGTACCAGGCGTGCTTGGTCTCTTCGGTGACGCCTTCCGATGAAGACCTTGTCGCGGAATCCCTCGAAGCGGTGAACGCTGGAGAGGTTGCCATCCAGGATGTAGCCGCCAGGGAGGTCGAACTTGGTGTTCTTGCTGTCGGTCGGCAGATCCGGAGAGGCCAGGTAGTTGGTAACGCCGGCGCCGTAGTTGAACCAATCGGCATACATTGCGGCGATGGCGCAGACATCGGGCAGATAAACCTGTTCGACGAAAGGCTTGACCTCGTCCATCAGCTTCTTGATCATCACCAGGCGATCCATGTTGAGGGTCGCAAGGCTGTCAAGGTTGATGGCGTTGGAGACGCCGCCGACGGTGAGGTTCTGGATGTGCGGGCTCTTGGAACCGAGAATCGCTACGGCCTGCACCGACTTGCGCTGGTACTCGAGGGCCTGAACGTAGTGCGCGAAGGCGAGCAGGTTGACCTCGGGGCTCAGCTTCATGGCCGGATGTCCCCAGTAGCCGTTGGTGAAGATGCCAAGCTGTCCGCTGGCGGCCACGGCTTTGACCTTGTCCTGCGCCGCCTGCATGGCACGCTTGGAGTTGCTGGGCCAGGGCGTGAGGCTCTCAGCCAGAGCGCTGGTCTTGCCGGCATCGGCGGCGGGAATCTTCATGATGTCCACGAAGTCCAGCGCCGACAGGTGATAGAAGTGCACGATGTGATCGTGCAGTCCATGGTTGATAAGAATAAGATTGCGGATGTACTGCGCGTTCGGAGGAATTTCAAGTTTCAGTGCGTCTTCCACCGAACGGACGCTGGCCATTGCGTGCACCGTGGTGCACACGCCACAGAAGCGCTGGGTAAATAACCAGGCTTCCCGAGGATCGCGGCCCTTGAGAATGTTCTCAATGCCGCGCCACATAGTGCAGGAGGCCCAGGAATTGGAAATTGATCCGTTTTCCACTTCCACGTCAACACGGAGGTGGCCTTCGATTCTGCTGATGGGGTCAATCGTTATGTTTCGCCATTTTGGTAACCTTCCCGTCGATGTCGTGATCAATGTTCCACTGGTGCGTAGCCAGTCAACTGGATGCCGGGTTTTACCTTCTCTTCGTACTTCGCCATCTTGAGCCAGTCCTCGTTAGAGCCTGGCAGAATCGCCAGTTTTTTAACGGCAAGGATGTAGCCCAATACTGCGACTGCAACGAAGCCGATGCATACGAGCAGCTCGATCGTAGATGGGAAATAGAACGCCCCGTCGCTTGGGGCGGAAGGCCAGCGTCGTTGGGCTGAAGCGATAGATCATGCCGCCGAGCGCGCATGTTGCGTGCGCCAGGAACATGATCTGTAACTTCTTACCCTTCTCCGAATAAAGGACGAAGGCCGATCCGGCAATCAGGATGGTCTCGATCCAGAACAGGGCGGAGTAGTACGACGGAGTCAAGGCCAGGAGAATCTTTCCGCGAACCAGGATGTCGGCGAAGCGGAAAGCGATCCAGGTGAAGACGATCCAGCAGGTAATTTTGTTCAGCTCGGCCAAGACCTCAGGATCAAGATCGCGCTTCCACGCGACATTGGCCAGAAGCAGGCAGAGAACGACGCAGTTGTATCCGAGGAAGCCCGCCGCCCATACGTAAATCAGAGGCAGGAATGGCGTCTGCCAGAGTGCGTGAACGCGATTGCCACCGAGCAGCATCAGTGCGCCCAGCGATGACTGGTGCATGATGGGCAGGAGGTAGGCAAGGCCGATGATAAGGGGATAAACATTCGCCATGGCTTTTTCGCAGAACCTGGCAATACCGCCCCACTTGGGATACTCGTAAATCACGTACTCAAACACCGGCGGCAGATTTTCCAGAAACAACGGCACGGTTGCGTACAACGACATGCAGAAGGCGATTTCCAGCAACGGAGAATGCAGGTTCCACTGCCAGGGGAGCATAACCCAGTAGAAGTTCCAGGGACGGCCCACATCCACGCCAAGCATCGCAAGACCGGTGGAGTAGGCGAGGAAGCTGGTAAGCAACGCCACGCGCATCACCGAGTGCAGCTTGGTGCGGTTAAAGACCCAGGCGGCGATGCCCACGGCGAAACCGCCGGAGCCAAGTCCGGTCAGCACCATCACGTTAAAGGTTTTCCAGAGACCCCAGGCGTAAGGGTCGGACATTCCGGAGGTGAGTCCCAGGCCGACGACTTCGCGGAAAGCGGTCAATACCACACCGATCAGCGAATACGATCAGCAGGCCCCAGAATCCGCGATTGAACACGGGGACACCATAGACAGGAACACTTCTCTGCCAGCGTGTCATAGTTGTGGCCTCAATCCGGTCTTTTTCTGATCCTCGACCAGGTGATGAGCGTGCTGCTTGAAGTTCTTAGCGGCGAAGAACACCATGCCGGCATAGAGTACTGTGGGCAATGCAAACCACTTGTAAATCTTGTGCTGGAACTTCAACCGTTCAGGCACAGAATCATTGCCAAGGGTGGGCAGTCCCAGCTTGCGAAAGGCGAACGCGAGAGAGATAAAGAACCTGCGTGCCACCACCGTCGGTCTCGCCGTACACTCGGTTTTCAAAGTAACGGCCAGGGCTCTGCGGCGATGCGACGCTTGGCTTCGGCAAGCAGATCGTCACGGTGTCCGTAAATCACCGCCTGAGTTGGGCAAACTGTGGTGCAGCCGGGCTCCAGACCTTTGCCGAGGCGTTCGCGGCAAAGCTCGCATTTGACGATTTTGGGATTGAAGCCATCCCACTGGAAAGCCGGAATGTGGAAAGGGCAGGCGATCTCGCAGTATCGGCAACCAACGCACTTGGAGCCTAGCCACCAGACCACCCCGGTTTCCTTGTCCTTGCGCATGGCCTCCGAACATGCAAGCCGTCACGCAGGTAGGATCGACGCAGTGCATGCACTGCTGTTTGAAATAGGAGTGATCCGAGCCATCGGCGGTGCGGTAGAGCTTGATGATGTTTTTGGTGAAGTAGTTGAGTGCGGGAGGAGCCTGATGAATACCGTCGATGCGGGTGTCAGGCGTCAGGTTATTGGCCTGCGAACATGCCACCATGCACGACTTACATCCGACGCACTTGGTAGCATCGTAGAGCAAGCCCAGAGCACCTTTGGACACGGGAACTACTTCATTATCGTGGGCGACCTCTGAAAAACCAGCGGACACGCAACCTGCCGCCAGGATCGGCAGGCTGCCCTTGGCGATATTCTTGAATGCCTCGCGGCGTGTGATTGCCATGGCTACTTACCTCCGGCAATCGTCGGCTTCCGATCTTCTTCGGCAATCGCTTCTTCGCTGCTGACAAGTTTCTGCGAAGCCGCCCATGTGGCACCACCCAGCGCACCGGCCGTGAGTCCAACCAGGCCCGCAGCCACAGCGCCAATTTTGCCAACCGTGGCTGGAGATGGGAGCATAGGTGTCAGGCGGAGTCGCGAGGTGAACATCGGCAACCCGCTCGAATGCGGGAATGTGGAAGCCCACCCCCTGCTCGGTGCAACCAAAGCACGGTGCGCCGATACCGATCGGCCACGCATCCACCATTTCATTGAAGTGGCGCGTAGGAGCATCCGGCATGGGTAACCGGACCTTTGCAGCCGAGTTTGAAGAGGCAATAGCCTTCGCGATGGTTGGCATCGCCAAACTGTCCGGCGAAGCGGCCCGCATCAAAATGCGCGCGGCGTGGGCAGTGGTCATGGATCAGGCGATCATAGGCGAACTTGGGACGCTTCAGATCATCCAGTGCCGGCAGTTTGCCCATCACGGCAAACTCGAGCACCACGCCCAGAAGCGAATACGGGATTGGGCGGGCAACCAGGGATGTTGACGATTGGCTTCTGGGTAACGATCGAATCCACGCCGTTCTTGACCGTATCCACGTCGGCGATGATCGAATCCACGCCGGTCGCTCCGGTCGGATTGGGATCGGCCGAGGGCACGCCGCCCCAGGAGGCACAGGAGCCGATGGCGATGATGGCCGCAGCCTTGGAGCCCACGTCCTTCAGGACCTCCAGCGCCGGACGGCCGCCGAGCTTCATGTAAATGCCCTGCTCTTTGGTCGGGATCGCGCCTTCAACGACGAGCACGAACTTTCCGGCGTTTTGAGAGACGGCCGAGTTAAGGGCGTCTTCGGCCTGCTGACCGCAGGCCACCATGAGAGTCTCGTGATAGTCGAGAGAGATTACGTTGAGGATGAGGTCTGCAACATCGGGCTTGGTGGTGCGGAGAAGCGTCTCCGAGCACCCGGTGCAGTCTTGGAAGTGAAGCCATACGACCGAGGGTTTCTTCGCCTTTGCAACAGCCTTGGCGACCTCCGCCGGGGTGGCCTTCTCAGTGAGGGCCAGTCCCATGGGGGCGGTTGCCACGAGGGTGGTACAAAGCTGCAAAAAGTCTCGCCGTGAGTAGCCCGCATTTTTCAAGCTCTGGGCTATTGTTTCCTTTTTAATAGCGTCATTTGCCATGTCATATCCTGTGCGGTGACATTTGCTTGATCCGTACTATTAAGTAATCCGAATGACTGCCCAATAAAGCTGCAATTTAATTCCGAGCCAATGACCAATTCAGTACATCCAAGTTCGCCGGAACGTCCCGTAATACCTACTGTTGGCTTGACGTAGAGTACAGCGACTTGTTTATCCGCCATTACACCCAATTGGGCAGTGACTACCATCACCGGAGATCGTGATTTTCCGCTTTATGACGGGTGAGTTCTGGTTTTAGTTTTGGTGATCATGCACACATGCGAATTAAAAAGTGCAGGGTTTGCAAAGCTCCGGTGAGGCATAGAGGTTTTGGTTCATCGTTGAGGCGTGGAGGAGTATCTGAGTGGGCAATTGTTGGGTGGCGTGAAAAACTTGCTGATTCTCGGCTGGCTCGCGATGACGAAACTCTTCTAGCTTGGGGCCGCGAGGATTTACAATCCAATTCATCATGCGCCTGATCGTACGCTCTTCCGCCATCCATGCCGCCGGTGTCTTTACCTTGGAACCCATCTCGAACGGGACGCTCATTGCGGAGTACACCGGTACCCGAATGAAACATGACGACGCCGACACTCTTTACAGCGAGCGGCCTTATACCTACCTGTTCGGAGTGGGCGATGGCACCTTTGTCGTTGATGGCTTCAGCATGGCCATGTACCTGAACCACTCCTGCGCGCCGAACTGCGAAACCGAAGAGGACGAAGAGGAAGTGCGTCTGGATTCGCGCTATTCGCGACATTGAACCGGGCGAGGAACTGGTGTACGACTACTGCCTTTATGACGGCGAAGGGCGATGCGCCCTGTACCTGCGGCGCAGAGAGATGCCGGGGCACGATGTATTCGCCAAAAGAATTGAGAAAACGGAAGCGGGCGGCAGCGAGAGCAGGCAAGCAAGAAGGGCAGAAGAGGACTGCAGGCGGCAAAGAAATAGAGTCCGCCGTACCGAGCTCCGGCACAAAAAGGAAAGCACATTGTTCACGCCTCCTGGTGAGGATGGCGCAGACAATGTGCGGATGACAATGTGCGGATAAGACGGAGCGTAACTTCCGCTTAGTTCTTTTCTTTTTTGCGAGCGGCCCAGCGGGCACGCGCAGCCTCTGACATCTTCTTGCGCGCCGCGGCGGAGATCTTACGCTTGCCGGTTACCGCAGCAGCCTGCAGCCTTGACCTTCCGGCCGCGCTTTGCAGGAACAGCCTGCACGCCATCCATGCTACCCAGAGCGGAAAGCGCCTCGTCAACGCGGGCTAATTCTTTACAAAGCCGGATATGCTCCTGCTTCAACTGATTGCACTGCTGAGCTGATCGCTTGATTTGCCATTCCGACAGTGTAGCAAAAAATAACTTAGCGTGAGTTAGTGTATGCCTTAATTTAGTCTATCGAGGTTACACGGAAGGATAGAGATCGGGATAAGTAACGAGTCGCAGATTACAATCCTACGTTGCCAGTTCGGGACGCTTGAGGCGAAGCAAAGAGAGTGCGGCCAGGGTGTGGGCATCGGCAACTTGTCCAGCTTGTACCATGTTATGAAACTCACTCCAGGTAAAGCTTCCGCGAACAATGTCCTGTTCCTCCTGCTCAGGCTGCGGATCGAGCTGAGTAAGTCCGGTGGCAACGAAGACGTGCAAGGGTTGGTTGAGAAAACCATAAGCGATGTAGATGCGGGCCAGGAATTCGAGTTGGGTGGCAACCAGGCCGGTCTCTTCGCGCAGTTCGCCGCGGGCTAGCTCCTCGATGGTGTAGTTGCTGCCCTGCTCCCAGGTACCTTGGGGAAACTCCCAGAAGCGGGCGCCAACGGCATATTTAAATTGCTGAACCATGTGGACCCGGCCATTCTCGATGGGAATGATCATGGCGGCGTCGGGCTTTTCCACCACGCCGAAGATTCCGTTGGAGCCATCGGGGCGGCGGATCTCATCCTCCCGCACGGTCATCCAGCGATTCTGATATACGATGCGCGAGCCAAGCGTCTGCATTCGAGACTCCCATAAAAGAGATACGCTGCCGCGCTGCCGCCACATTCGCCAAATACGGGCGGATGTGGGCCACCTGATCGCGGACCGCCGGGCACGGCGGATACGGGCCAACTGAGGCCCTCCGGTCGCGGACGCCGGCGGTTATAATCAATTCTCCCATGAGCTATACCGTTCTGGCGCGCAAATACCGTCCACAAAAGTTCGCCGACGTGATCGGGCAGGATCACGTTGTGCGCACATTGAAGAATGCGCTGGAGCAACAGCGCATCGCCCACGGCTATATTTTCAGCGGACATCGCGGCATTGGAAAGACCACGATCGCCCGCATCCTGGCGATGGCCTTGAACTGCCAGTCCAGCGATCGCCCGGTGGCCGAGCCCTGCGGCGTGTGCGACTCCTGCCGCGAGATTCGCGACGGCTCGGTAGGCGCTATGGACGTGATCGAAATCGACGCGGCCACCAATCGCGGCATCGAAGAGGTGCGCGGGCTGATTGCCACGGCCTCGGCCGAACCGGCCCGCGACCGCTATCGCATCTTTATCCTGGACGAAGCTCACCAGGTGACCGACGCTGCCTTCAACGCGCTGTTGAAGACCCTGGAAGAGCCTCCCTCGTGGGTGGTCTTCATGATGGCGACGACGCAGCCGGAGGACATTCCGCAGACGATCCGCTCGCGCTGCCAGCACTTCAGCTTTCACGCAGTTCGCTTTGAGGAGATCGTCAACCATTTGCGCGAGATCAGCCAGACCGAGGGGCTGAAGGTGGACGAAGACGCGCTGGCGCTGCTGGCCGAGGCCGGCGACGGCTCGATGCGCGACGCGCTCAGCATTATGGACCAGGCGATCTCCTGCTGCGGCGACACGGTGACCGCCGAGATCGTGCGAGGACTGGTGGGGAGCGTCAGTACGGAAGTGCTGGAGCGGGTGATGAACGCGGTGCATGAGAACTCCAGCGAAGAGGTGCTGCGGATTGTGGACAAGCTGATGGTGGAGGGCCAGAGCGCAACCCACTTTGCGCGGCAGACGGTTCGCTTTTTGCGCAATGCGCTGGTGGCGAAAGTCGCCGGAACAGAAAGTCCGATTCTGCAGATCAGCGCCGATGAAAAGAAAAAGGTCGCAAACGTTGCCGCGCAATTTGGCGAAGAAGAGTTGACGCGCTTTTTGCAGATTATGCTGCGTACTCACGGCGACGTGAGTTACAAGCAGGAGCAGCGTTTTCACCTCGAATTGGGACTGCTGAAGATGGTTCACGCGCAAAGGCTGCTCCCATTGGAACAGCTGCTGAGCAGCGTGAATTTGATCGATGCGGCGAGCGCGGCGAGTTCTACCTCCGGAGCTGGATCGCGAGCGCCGGCGGCAGCTGCGCAGCGCTCTGCGACATCAACGGGAGCCGCGACGAACAAGGCTGCACCACCGGCATTTACGCCAAGGCCGCCGGGAGTTCCGCCGATGGGTGGAGGCGGATCGCCCTTTGGACAGCCTGCATCTAAGCCATCTCCCTTTGAAGCCGATAAGGCGCGCAAGGGACGCGAAGATATGACTGCCGGGGCGGAGACACATACAAGCCCTGCGACATCCAACCAGCCCATGAGCCAGGGCGGTCAACCGATGCCGGGAGCATTCGGCATGCGGCCCGCGAAGATGGGTCCACAAACCACAGCTTCAATTCAAGCGTCGGGAGCGCAGACGGTAGGCTTATCGTTTGAGAATGGCAGCGCGCTGGCGGTCGCACCGCAGTTAGAGAGCCACATCGCCGACGCAACCCTCGATGTGGATGCGATTCGCGAGGCGGTGTTGCAGGCGATGGGGGCAGGCGGCTCGCAGATGCTGGTTCACGCACTGGAGGAGGGACACTGGTCCGGCGAGGGCAACCGGGTTTCGATTCAGGTCGGGATGTCGGAGAGCATGATTGAGCTGAGTTACACCCGTGAACAGGAGAGGCTCTCCAACCAGGCAGCGACCCGGGTGGCAGGGCGTGCGGTGAAGGTAAAGCTGGTGGGCGGAGCTACGAGTGCAGCAGAGGCGAAGCCGCGCCGGTCGAGCGCTCCGCAGGGGGCAGGCGGCGAGAGCAAGACTCGGGCTGCCGACGAGCCGGTAGTGAAACAGATGATGGAAAAGTTTGGGGCGGAGATCCGCATTGTAATGGACCGGTCAGAGAGGTGACTGCGATATGGATATAAAACAGATGCAGGAGATGATGACGCGCGCGCAAGAGATGCAGCAACAGATGCAGCAGAAGATGCGCGAGACGCAGGTTGAGGCCTCGGCTGGCGGCGGCGCGGTTGTGGTACGCATGAACGGCGAAAAGCTTTTGATCTCGGTGAAAATTGAAAAAGAGGCGGCAAACGATTTGGAGATGTTGCAGGACCTGATACTGGCGGCGGTGAACGAGGCGGTCCGCAAGGTGGACGCGGCAATGCAATCGCAACTTGGCGGAATGCTGGGCGGAATGGGACTGCCGCCGGGATTGTTCTAATGCAGTTGAAGAGCGGGAGTTGAAGTAAGTCATGTCAAAGTTTGCCGAGCCGATGGCTCGACTGATTGACGAGTTGAAAAAGTTGCCGGGGGTGGGCGGCAAGAGCGCGCAGCGCTATGCCTTCCACATTCTTCGAGGCTCGGACGAGGACGCGGAGCGGCTGGCGGAGGCGATCCGTGAGCTGAAGGCCGCGTTGCGACTCTGCTCGGTTTGCAACAACATCACCGATGCCGATCCATGCGTGTATTGCGCAAGCGCAACGCGCAACCAGCGCGTGGTTTGCGTGGTGGAAGAGCCGACGAATATCGCCGCCGTAGAAAAGGGACACACTTACAGCGGAGCGTATCACGTGCTGCACGGGACTTTATCGCCGATCCACGGCGTTGGTCCCGAGCAACTGCGCATTACAAGCCTGATGCGTCGGGCCGAAAACGGCTCGCTCGATGAGGTGATTCTGGCGACCAATCCGACGGTGGAGGGCGAAGCGACGGCTACGTTTCTGGCAGCTCAACTAAAGCCGACCGGGGTACGAGTTACGCGAATTGCAACCGGGATCCCCGCTGGCGGGGATATTGAATATGCCGATGAAGTGACCCTGCAGAGAGCGATCGAGGGGCGGCGCGAGATGTAGGATTCAGTGCTGAAGCGCGGTAAGGAGCCCTGCGGCGTTCGCAGGGCTTTTTTTCGCGCTAAATTTGAGAGATGTGTTCTGCGATGCTATTTCAAAAGCGCAATTCCGAGGTGTTATTCGAAATCACGAAATTCCAGTTACGAACTTACTCGCGAAGTTTGGCGAGCAAGTCCTGAGGGTGAACGGGCTTGGCGAGAATCTGAAATTCATAGCCCCGCGCACGGGCGTTCTCCAGCAGATCCGCCGTGGCGGCCTGTCCGGAGAAGAGCAGGATTTTGCAGGCAGGGAGGAACGCGCGAATGTGAATTGCGGCTTCAATGCCGTTCATATCGGGCATGATGACATCGCTGATGATGAGATCGGGCTTCTCGCTGCGGGCCTTATCGACAGCATCGTTCCCGGTATAAACCGCGGAGGCATTGAAACCGGCCTGGTTCAGGATGATCGCCAGCGTGTCGGCGATGACATGTTCATCATCGACCACAAGCACGCGTGGCTTTTGCTTTGAGTCGTTCATGTGCCCCCTTCGATGCAGGAACTTAGAGCTCCGATTCACGCAATTATAGCGGCATGAGGGCGATCCGGAAAGCGGCAGCTTGGCTTGGCACAGATGCGGGTGCAATCGGGAGACCAACAGGGCTGCGCAAATGTACATCTAACTAATTCCGGTACGCCGAATGCCAGATGCTGGTGCTATGCTGCTGCGAAGGTTGAAGAGTTTTTCGAACGCGAGTGGCGCGGTCGTTCTACTAGGCCTTTGCCTGGGTTGCGGCCACGCCGATTACAACCACTCGTTGCGGGAGCAGAGCGGGGTTGCCGCCCGCGGCTTTTCCCCCAGCCATCAGCCGGTGATGCTGGCTGCGTATCAGCCCTGGTTCGGAAGGAAGGGTCACATCGACGTAGGTTACTCGTCGCAGGACCGGATTGTACTGGAGCGCCAGGTCAGCGACGCCAAGCAGCTTGGCATCTCAGGATTCGTAGTGAACTGGTATGGCAGAGAGCACTCGTTCGAGGACTCGTCTTATGCCATGTTGCAGCAGATTGCAGACGAGGATCGCGACGGCTTCCGGGTTGCGTTGATGTACGACGAGGATGATAGCGATCCGGCGCATGCAACTGAGGCGGTGCTGGCCGACCTGAATTACGCCTACCGGCGCTATATCTCGCTTACATCACAGGTACCCAGTTCGGCCTATCTGCGTTATGACGGACGTCCGGTGGTTTTTATCTTCCCCAAGGGGGGTAACACCGATTGGAACCAGGTGCGGAAGGCAGTGAATAGCTGGGATGAACCTCCGATGCTGATTTATAAGGACCCCAGCGAGAGGTGGGCGGGAGCCTTTGACGGCTTCTATGCGTGGGTACAGCCGGGCAAGGATGGCTGGAAGAGCGACGGCAGCAATTGGGGGCAGGAGTATCTCGATTATTTCTACACCACGATGACGCGCAGCTATCCGCAAAAGCTTGCGGTGGGAGGAGCGTGGCCGGGCTTCAATGACACACGCGCCTCATGGAGCCGCAACCGGCACATGAACCCGCGCTGTGGGCGCACCCTGGAGGATTCGCTGCAGATGTTCCGGCGCTACTACGATGGCAGCCGACCACTTCCCTTTCTGATGATCGAGACCTGGAACGACTACGAGGAAGGGACCAACGTGGAAGGCGCCGGAAAGGGATGCAGGAGCTGAAGGCGGCGCAGTCTGTCGTATGATCACGGATATGGACGAAAAGAACTTCCAGAAACACGCAGACGAATCCATGGAGCGGCTGACGCGCGCTCTTTACGCGATAGAGGAAGCAGCGGGCTTCGATGTGGAAGAGCGCGGCGGAGCGTTGCACCTGAACTTTGAGGAGCCGCCGGGAACATTCGTGATCGCACCGAACTCGTCGGCGCGGCAGATCTGGATCTCGGCGCTCTCGACCAGCTTCAAGCTGGACTGGAGCGAATCCTGCACTGACTTTGTGCACGGACAGAGCGGCGAGCCTTTGCTGCCGCTGATGTCGCGCCTGCTCACGCAGCAGACGGGCACTGCCGTGGCCCTGAGTTAAGAAATCCGCAATATTCGGGACTCCCCACATTCGCCAAAAGCGGGCGGATGTGGACCACCCGCCTCGTTCCGTGGGGCTATTCGGTATTGCGCAGGTGCGCGGGCGGTGCGACTACGGAGGCAGCCCTGCGTGCGTGCTCGGGAATGAACGGTTCGGTGGTCGGCAGTCCCAGTTTGCGGCGGAGGTCTTCTGCGATCTGCCGCCCGTGGTAACGTCCGTTCTCGATGAAAATTTCATTGCTATTCATACCAGCGATGATCACGCCGGCGAGATAGATTCCCGCGACGTTGCTCTCCAGTGTGTGTGCGTCTACCACGGGCTTGCAGGAGGGCTGCTGGGAGAGTTCGACTCCGAGCGCGCGCAGAAATTCAAAGTCAGGGTGATAGCCGGTCATCGCCAGCACAAAATCATTTTCCATCCGCAGTTTGCCCTGCGGGGTGTCGATCAGGATGGAGTCCGGGGTGATCTCGCGTATGGAAGCATTGAAGTGGACAGCTATCTCGTGATTCTTGATTCGATTTTCGATGTCGGGCTTGACCCAGTATTTGACGTTGGGCGAGATAGAGGAGCCGCGATGCACCAGGGTGACGCGGGCTCCGTGACGCCATAACTCCAGGGCGGCGATGGCGGCGGAATTCTTTGCACCAACCACGACCACATCGCAATCGTTATAAGGATGTGGCTCGCGATAGTAATGGGTGACCTTGGGCAGATCCTCACCTGGGCAGCCGAGGCGGTTGGGCAGATCGTAATAGCCGGTGGCGACCACCAGTTTGCGGGCAAGGAACTCAGTGGAGCGGCCGAGCATATCGATGCAATGAACCAGGAATGCGCCGTCGGCGCCCTCAATGCGGGTTACGGTGTGGTACTGGCGCACGTCCAAGCGGTAGAACTCGGCAACCTTGCGGTAATATTCCAGCGCCTCCTGGCGTGAGGGCTTCTGCTGCGCACTGACAAAGGGAATGCCGCCAATTTCCAGCAGCTCCGGCGTAGTAAAGAAGGTCATGTTGGTTGGATAGTTGTAGAGCGAATTGACTACACAGCCCTTATCCACCGCCACCGCCGAATACCCGGCGCACTGCGCCTCAATGGCACAGGCAAGTCCGGTTGGCCCGGCACCAATGATCAGAACGTCGAATTGCTCCATTGCGGCTCCTAACCCATTATGAATGATAGATAGATGTTACAACGAATGGACGCGGACGGGATTCAGGAGATTCTGAGTTATGCACGAACTTGAATTGGCAATCTTTGATGTGGCGGGGACTGTGATTGAAGATCACGGCGAGGCGGTGGCATCACTTGTGGACGCCCTTGCAGCATATGGCATAGGAGTGGGTAGCGAAGAGCTAGCTGAGTTTGCAGGAGCGGCCAAGCGCGAGGTGATTCGATTCTTCGGCTGGCGCAAGCGCAACGAGGCTCTGAGCGAGGCAGCGGTGGAAGCGGTTTACAACGACTTCTGCCGGTTGTTGAATGGGCGCTACGAGGAGCAACTGGCGCCGGTCGCGGGCACAGAAGAGATCTTCGAGTCATTGCGGAAGCGCGGAATGCAACTGGCACTGACCACCGGCTTTGGCGGCCCCACGCTGGAGTTGATTGTGCGCCGGTTGGGGTGGCAGGAATGGTTTGCGGCAACGATTTCGAGCGACGAAGTCGCGGGCGGCCGGCCGGCGCCGTATATGATCTTCCGCGCCATGGAGCGCTGCCGCTGCCGGGCGGTGCAGGAAGTTGTGAATGTCGGCAGCACTCCCCTGGATCTGCAATCGGCGGCAAACGCCGGAGTGGCTCTGAATGTGGGCGTTCTGAGCGGACAATTCCGGCGGGAGCGACTGATCTGTGAGCCACAGGACATGCTGCTGGCCTCGGTGGCCGATCTACCGACGTTGCTGGCGCAGCGGGTATAGGTGGCGGGCACAGGTGGCTGCGCGAAAAAAACGATAGGAGTATTTTTTTCATGGTAAGTAGCTGAATTACACGGTTATGAGCAATTCACCTAATATGCACTGCCGTTGCGGCAGAGTACAAAAGAATCGTCTCTCTGGAGTCGCAGGACGCCATATTCATGTTGAATTTAAAAAAACCGATGAAGCCGTACTACAGCGAAACTGAGGCTGCGCACTCTTTGGGCATTTCTTTAGAGGCCCTCCACGAAATCCTGGACGAAAACGTCTTCACCCCGGAGCACCCGCGACCGGAAACTTTGGAATTTACTCATGCCGAGCTGCTCTTACTTTCAGTCTGGGCAAAGCCTGAGCGCGGCCATAACGTGCTCGCCATGCCCTCGAGAGATTAAGCGCAGCGCGGGATATTTGCTTGTGAGGGAAGTAATTTATTCTCATCCGGCGTGGGCGCGAGGCAACGCCCGCCTTATAGATCAGAGCAAATTTTGATTGGCCCAACACGTGCTGCCACAGCAGAAGGAGCTGAGTATGGCAGACATGACACGCGGGCCGTCACAGGAGTACTGGCGCCCTGCGCCGGGCGCAGGTAGTTCATTCCGCGCGGGGCCGACGACGGGGAATGAAAAATACTGCGTGATCTGCGGCACCCCATACGCGATCGCGGCGCGCTTCTGCCACAGCTGCGGAGTGAACCGCGAGGATGCACTTCAAAAGCGTAATCTACTTAAGGATTGGCTCGATTGGGACGCCATGCGAACACGTCTGGGGCTTTCCATGGCCTCGCTGATATGCGTGCTGGCGGCCGCCATATTCGTGATGGCAGCGGTGATAACCGGCCTGGTCTACAACACCTCGACGCTTGCGGAGTGGCAGGCGGTGCAGATATGGCGGATCGAGTGGCTGCTGGCTACGGTGGCCGCACTGCTGGCTGCAATGTTGTTCAAGAACAAGCCATAACTGAAGACGAGAGTTGAGAGCGACCGCAAGCGCGGCGTCTTTCTGCTGCGCGCGTTTGCAGGAGCAAGCAGGGTTTGTGGTAGGCTAGATTTGTGTGGGCGCGTAGCTCAGTTGGTAGAGCAACGCCCTTTTAAGGCGTGGGTCCTGGGTTCGAGTCCCAGCGCGCTCACCATGATTCTTGAAGACTTACGCCGACCCTGATAAGCACTTCTCAGACACCCCCAGATCCAGCCAAGAGAAAAGCACGTCGCCTAGTTGTTGACGGCGGCTTTTCTTGCGTTCAGCTTCGCCCGACAACTGCTTCGGTACGACAATCTGGACAACCTTCTGATGGGCCTTCTTCTGGTCGTCCGAGACTACGTGAGCGTGAACGGGTGCCGTTCATTGTTGCCCGACGGCATTGTGCGCCGAGCAGGTATTCCGGTTGCTTGAAGAATAATCGGCTGCTTTTGAGTGCGAGGCAACCAGGAGCGTATCCGTGCCAACAAAGCGACTATAGCGACCGAGAGGCGGCGCAAGGACAGCCGCTACGTTTGACCCGTGACGTGCGTTGAGGAATGTAGTGAGTCTTCATCGCAATCGTCCGATGACTCCCAAGGAGTGGAGTACCGTATGAAAACACGTCAATTGATTGTAGTGTTCGTCGTCGCCGCCTGCTGCATGGCTTGGGTATCAGCATATGGCAGCGACGAAACCAAAGTGCAGGGGTTAGTAACCGGACGTACCTCAGATAACATGACCGTGCGAGCTTCAGACGGCACAACTACGACAGTTGTGCTCACGGACGACACGAAAGTACAGGTTCCTAAAGGTCTCGGTCTCAGGAAAAAAAAGGTGTCCTGGACAGAGCTGATTCCCGGTCTTCGAGTCGAAGTGAAGGGGACAACGAATCCGACGGGCCAACTGGTGGCGAAACAGGTTCAATTTTCTAAAAAAGACCTGCAAACCGCGAACATGATCCAAGCAGGCCTGGAGCCGACATCACAGCGAGTGGGAGAAAACGAGCAGAATATCGCTACTAACAAGCAAGCCATAGCGACAAACCAGCAAGAAGCTTCGGCAAACCAGGCAAAGATCGACGCCAACGAGCAGGCGGTGGACACTCGCTTTAAGGATCTGACCGATTATGATGTGAAGAAAGATCTGGTCATCAACTTTGCTGTGGGAAGCAGCACACTTTCGCAGGGAGACAAGACCTCGTTGTCTGAATTGACATCCAGCACAAAGGGTCTCCAGGGATACCTCATCCAGGTGAAGGGCTTTGCAGAT
Source organism: uncultured Acidobacteriota bacterium (assembly GCA_963787715.1). Lineage (GTDB taxonomy): Bacteria > Acidobacteriota > Terriglobia > Terriglobales > Acidobacteriaceae > TOLSYN. The sequence goes on from CAWBEC010000002.1 coordinate 1,373,352, forward strand.
TCATCAGGCAATCCTGCGTACAACCAGACGTTGAGCAGAGACCGGGCGGAATCCGTGATTGATTATCTGATGCAGGACGGCAAGGTTTCACCGCGACACATTTTAGCGCCGGGCGCGATGGGTGTCGCCCAGCCCGTCGCTTCCAACGAGACGCCTGCAGGACGAACAGAAAACCGGCGTGTCGAAGTCAAGGTGCTGTTGAACAAGGGACTTCAACCAAATAGCATGGCGTCACCTCAGTAAGTGCCATGTGGCGGTTCTGATATAGAACCGCCACATGGCTGCGTTAGATCGTGCTTGGTTTCCACTTGGTTTTGGTTCGCAGATCAAGGCTTCGGAGGCGCACCGACAGTTCCAGTACCAGGAGTGACAGTCAGACCCGTCGGAGCTCCGCTGCCGCCGCCTTTGGCGGCCAGTATCCCAGCCACCGCACCCCCCACGACCCCTGCGCCAATGAGAATCCACTTCATATGGGATCCATGCTGGGCAGTTTCCTTGACTGGTGAGTCCAGGGCTTCATCGCCTTCAGCGCCGCTGACGTTGGTTTGCATGATCTCCGTTTCCGCCCTGGCGCCCTTAAACGAAGCGGAAACCTTAACTTTGTAGATGCCCTTTTGATTGTTCGCATGCAGACCTTCAGCGCTCGCACGGCCATTCTTGTCCGTCAAGACGGCCAGCGTGTGTGCGCCATTGGAAAACAATCCGCTGGGTCCCCCGAAGGGGGTGGTGAAGCTGACTAAGGCCCCGGCAACCGGGCTGTGGTCTTCATCCTCCACCTGCACAGTTGGTTCATACGCCGCGAGCGCATTGATGTCGTTGCGAGCTCCGTTGCGTCCCACGATCGTGATCTGGAGTGCTGCTGCAGGCACCGATGCTGATTGTCCGAAAGCGGGAGGAATTAACAGTCCGACTAGCAAAACCCACACAATCGCGCATTGAACCCTGTCACGCATGCTCATAAAGTGCTTCCATTCTGCCGATTACTGGGCGGTTGCCGCAGCCGATGTTCCCACCGAGTTAGTAAGTGTGACCGTCATGGAGCTGATGTCCGAACTACTCCCGCTAATGGTGAACGGTTCTGTGTACAGGAACGCACTTCCGAGCGCATCCGAAGCTGGATTCTGGAACCAGCCGGAAAAGAGTTCGCTTTCGGAAACTGTTACCTCGGGGGTCTGAAGTTTGCTGCCTGGTGCCGCCGTGAACTGAAATTCCGCTTGCGTAAGTTCACGGGTGTTGGAGTATCCAACGATCGCGACCTGGAGAGTGCCGGCGTTGCGAGTCAACACCACACTACTAATGACCGGCGGCGACGGAGGGAGTTGAATCGTCACGGGTGCGAGCGAGGAGGGGGTGACATCAGTGCCATTGACGCTGAGGGCGGCAGTGATAGTTATAGTGCCTGCGATGGTGCCAGTTTGTACCGGGACGCTGACGCTGAACTGGCTGTTTGCCGGTACCGTCTCGGTGTGGGTGCGCCCGCCACTGGCAAATTGGACGCTTGGGTCGTCCATGTCGGGAGAGGTGCTGGCAGCGAATGTCAGGGTGAGGGTGGCAAGGGTAGTCACCGGAAAGGAATTCACCGCAAAAGTCAGAACGGGCTGAGAGGCAGACGCGCTGGTCGAAGGGCCCTGGAAGGTTACCACCGGCTGCACTGTACCGACAGTGATAATGACTGAGCCAGTAGCCGACAAAAAATCTACTTTGTTCGAGGGGTCGAAAGCGACCGTGAGAGTATGCGTCCCTTTGGCGAGGACGGTTCCGGCTACTGGGGAGTATGTGAAGGTACCGGGCACGGTTGCGGTGGCCCCGTTCAGTTGCGCGGAGGCGGTCGCATTCAGTTGCGTGGAACCAAGGGCCACGCCAAACGCGATAGGAGCCGGAGTAGCCCAAGTGATGGTGGGCAACGCCTGATTGACAGTGATGCTCACCGTCGTGGAGGCAGACAAGTAGTCTTTAGTATCCGTCGGCGTAAACGTGACCGAAAGGGTCTGCGTACCCGGCGAAAGCACGGTTCCTGCTGATGGGGAATAGGCGAAAGTGCCGGGCACACTCGCGGTCGCATTCAGTTGCGTGGAACTGAGTGCGGTGCCGTAGACGAGGGCAGCCGGAGTAGCCCAGGTAATGGTGGTCGACGGCTGATTGACAGTGATGTTTACCGTCATGGAGGCAGGCAGGTAGTCTGTAGTATCCGTCGGCGTGAACGCGACCGAGAGGGTCTGCGTGCCTGCCGAAAGTACGGTTCCTGCTGGTGGGGTATAGACGAAAGTGCCGGGCACGCTCGCGGTCGCATTCAGTTGCGTGGAACTGAGAGCGGTGCCGTAGACGATGGCAGCCGGAGTAGCCCAGGTGATGGTCGGTGTCCCCTTAGCGACTGTGATAATTATCGGGTTGGAGGTACTCGGGAGGTTGCCCGCATCTCCGCTGAACGTGGCAGTGATTGAATTTGTGCCAGCTGGAAGCACGACGTTCGAAAGCGTGAACGTCGGCGTGGATGCACACGCGAGGGTAGTGGCAAGCGTTGTAGCGCCATCGGTGATGCTAACCGTTCCGGTGGTTCCCGGGCAGGGGTTTGTGGAGAGGTCATTCATTACGGTCACCGTGAGTGTAACGGTACCGGGATAGGTCGTCGTGGTCGCAGTCGAGGTGAGTACCGTCGTTGTTGCCTCCTGGCCGAAAGCAATCCCGGGCATCAGGAGCATGGGTATAAGCAAAACCGTTTTTAAAACAGTATTCCGCATGATCATGATGGCCTCAATTTTTACTTCGCATTGTTGAGCGCCGGGACGAATACCGCTCGTGGCGTGGGTAAGTCGCCCTCATAGAGCCACACAGGAGCTGTTCCCTGCGGCGTGATCTGGAACATCGTGTTGCCGATCAGCGGCACGATTGCGCCCGGGGTACAGAGGGACTTAGCCAGCTGGACGGGCTCCTGCTCTTTCAGATCGACCCGCAACACCGTGCCTGTCTGGTTAGCGATTACGGCCCAGCGCCCATCAAACGAGCTGGCGATGCCGACAGGTGTCTGCACGCCATCTGCTGCACTCGCGATTTTGACCAGACTAGAGCCTGCGGCCACATCCTTGGCCCACCACACAGCGTTCTGGCCTGCGTCCGCAATTAAGGCATCGTTGGTGGACGCGATGAATCGCATGTCGCCGTAACCCGCCAGGCTCGCGACACTACGGACCACTCCCGTAGCGGAAACGGATGAGACCTCCATCCCGCTAGAGCCGCCTGTCGCCACCAGTAGGAGGCCGTCATCGCTAATGGACAAGCCTGCAATGTGTCCTGACAGGGGAATCACCAACTGCCGTGAGTGAGGTGTAGTGGGTAGCTGCGTGAATATAAAGACCTGAGAACTGTCATCGGCAAAAACAGCCGCCGCAGTTCCGGCAGGGCTGAGGACGATGTGTTGAGATGTTGAGGACGCCGGAAGCAAGGGCGTCGGCTGCCCGCTCGGCAGTAGCCCTAACCAGATGCCTCCTCCCCTACCGGACAGGAGGGCGTATCCGCTGCGCGCAGAAGCTACCCCAGACGTATACGCTCCGGATCCATAGATAGGACTACCGAGGTAGGCAGCTCCGGGCACTCCTTGGATCGCTCGTAGGCCCTGCGAGGTGACGTCCCACGCATACCCGAGTACTGAGCCTGTTATCTTGTCGGCTGCACCTGTGTTTCCTGAAGATGCTGCTCCCGAACTCGCTGGCGCGCCCCCACAACCGGAAAGCGTGAATAGGAACGGCAGGCACAAGACGAAACGTATCACCCATCTGGCATGAAGGCTGGGGAAAGTGAGCGGCATAAGCAGAGCCTCCTGGTTCGAATGCGAATTCGAGTCAGCCTAGGAATCCAACGGCCAACGTTATCTGCTTACAGGGAAGGTGCTGATTTCTCGCTTACAGCGAAGTGAAAAGATGATTTTGTTTGACAGCAAAGGTTAACGAAAACAGCTTTGGTGTGAGATGGAAGCAGCTCTCTTAAAGGATGCCCACGTCGAGAAACAAGGGGACTTGTAGTTCAAATAGCGGCCACGGAGCAGGTCGTTAGTCCGACACGGTGGCCGGGTCTGATTAGCGATGGCTTGCTCCGGCGACGCTCGCTAGTTCGCCGATAGAGAAACGGTAGTCCTGTTTGCCGACCACTCGGGAATGATCCCGGTTTGTAGACATTTGGGCGTTCGCGCTTTTTTCGGCATAATAGGAGTGGGTCTTTTGCAGGCCATGGCGGCGAATGCATGCTGCGGATTGTTTCAAGCGCAGGAAGACCGATTTTCGGCTCGCTGATATTTCCCCGACCTCATGGAAATTAAGAAGACGGCCCACCGGGCTGAGGGGATTTCCTCTGCCATTTAACTGAAAAGGATGTTTTGAAATGCCCTTGAACTGTGGAATTGTAGGCCTGCCCAATGTTGGCAAGAGCACCATCTTCAATGCCCTCACGGCGGCCAAGGCACAGGCGGCCAACTACCCCTTTTGCACCATCGATCCCAATGTGGGCGTCGTCAGTGTTCCCGACGAGCGGCTTGACCGCATCACCGCGTTCGTGAAACCGAAGAGCATCGTTCCGACAACCATGGAGTTCGTCGACATTGCCGGCCTGGTCGAAGGCGCGAGCAAGGGCGAGGGGCTGGGCAATCAATTCCTGGGACACATTCGTTCGACCGACGCCATCTGCCACGTCGTGCGCTGCTTTGCCGACCCCAACGTGATTCACGTAGCTGGCGGAGTCAATCCGCTGCATGACATTGACATCATCAACACCGAACTACTGCTGGCCGATCTTGAAACAGTCGAAAAGCGATGGGCCAGGATCGAAAAAGCCGTTCGCAACACCACGGACGCGAAGGTCAAGTCCGAGGCCGAGGCCCTGAAAAAGCTTCTGGAAGGTCTTCAGACAGGCCGGCCCGCCCGCGTCGTCGAACTCACCGCAGACGAACGGGTCGCCGCCTACGATCTCCATCTGATCACCGGCAAACCGGTGCTCTTTGTGGCCAACGTCGATGAAGCGGGCGTCAAAGACGGAAACGAGTGGGTGGCCGCCGTCGAAGAACGCGCTGCGGAAGAGGGCGCTCAAGTGGTGCGCATCTGCGGTGCGATGGAGGCCGAGATTGCCCTGCTCGAGCCCTCCGAACGGGCGGAATTTCTGGCCGACATGGGCCTCACTGAACCGGGGCTGAACCGGTTGATCCACTCCGCGTATCGACTGCTCGGACTCATCACCTACTTCACCGCTGGCGTGCAGGAGGTTCGTGCCTGGACCATTCCCGACGGCACCAAGGCTCCGCAGGCGGCCGGCGTAATCCACTCCGACTTCGAGCGCGGCTTCATCCGCGCCGACGCCTACCATTGCGAACATCTCTTTGCCTTGGGCAGCGAGCAGGCAATAAAGGAAAAAGGCTTATACAACTCGGAAGGTAAGGAATACACCGTTAAGGACGGGGACATTCTGTTTTTCAAATTCAATGTGTAGATGAGAGTCCTGTAGCGTATGTGACGCCTTCAGCACGTTTTCGCCTGGGATAGATGGCCTGCGGGTATCAAAGCAGTGTGACGGTCTGCGAATTGCCGGACAGGAAGGGCCTCCGATACGACACGCGAGGCTTGGGAACATCTCGACCGGAATAGGCGCGGTTCGTAATGTATTGCTCACGACTACCAATTCACTTGGCTCATCCGCCTAAGGATGACCGCGCTGTAGCTGTTCATGCGCTCGGGCCGTCGCTTCAGGGGAGCCGGGAGAATCGCGGCAAGGCGTGTCGATTGTTGCCTGCCGATATTCCGGGCCGAGGTTCTGTCGTAGTAACGGCACGCCGACTCTGCGCCATAAATACCGGGGCCCCATTCGACCACGTTGAGGTAAAGCTCCAGAATGCGCTGCTTGCCGAGGACGAATTCGGCGACCGGTACCACCGTGAACTCCGCGCCCTTGCGCAGGAAAGATCGGCCCGTTCCGAAGAACAGGTTTTTTACGAGTTGCTGCGTGAGCGTGGAACCTCCGCGAATGCGGCCGCCTTCCATATCTTCTTCGGCAGCGAGTTGGAGCGCGTGCCAATCGAAGCCATGGTGCTGGTAGAAACGCGCGTCCTCAGCGGCGATTACGGCGTGCTGGAGATCGGGCGAAATCTGGCTGAGCGGAATGAATTTGTAGCGTTCCTGATACGGCGCGCGATGAATCCAGGCCTGCACGCGGCGCTGGATGTGCACCGCGGTGGTCGGCGGGTCGATCCACCGGGCGGCCACTAGAAGCAGCACGGCAAGCGACCAAAGAAGCAACGCACCAATGAGTAGCCATCGAACAAAGGACCGGAGAAAACCCTTCCGAAGCGAAGTCTTGGAGCGCGTGTGTAGCATTGCAGTCACATATCCAGAATAGCAGCCTGGGGGTTGCCGCTTATGGATCATCTGCGCGCGGACACGGAGTGCTGCATCGTTATACTCAAGCCACTCGGGACAAAGCCCCTCGGTCCTGAGTCACATCGAACCCTGCTACGTGGGCCCGCATTCGAGTCCCAGCGCGCTCACCATGATTCTGAAAGACTTACGCCGAAGCCGAAAAACGAAGGATTCCATGAGGGGCTGGACGATGATGACAGCTTTTTTTGTTGTGTGGCAGTTGACCGCAGCCCAGGATTGCTGGGCTGCGGCTTTGTTTTGCTCTTAGTCGCTTGCGGCTGCCGCAAGGGTCGCAATCGCGAGCGCCTGGGCGAAGATCTTTTCGATCTTGGCAGCTTCCGGCGCAGCCGACTTGCGGCCACCCTCGGCAGCCCACTGCTCCAGCATTGCCGTGGTGACCGACTTCGGACGCTCGATGGCGTAGCCGAGAGCACGGTCCCAGGTGATGTTGGCCATGCAGCCAAGGGCGCGACCGACTCCAAACAGAACGGTGTAGAAGTCCCATTCGCGAAGGCCGAAGTACCACTGGATGACGCCGGACTGGGCATCGACGTTGGGCCAGGGATTCTTGGCCTTGCCCTGCTGGGTTAGAACGCCGGGGGCGACCTCAAAGATCATGGAAACCACCTTGAAGAGAGGATCGTCCCTGAGTCCCGGAGTGGCGAGACAAAACTCGCGCTGCGACATGTAGCGAGGGTCGGTCTTGCGCAGAACGGCGTGACCATAACCCGGGATCACCTGACCGGCGTCAAGGGTGTCCCATAGAGCCGCAGTAATCAGCTCTTTGGTCGGCTCCATCCCTTTGCAGTATTTCTCCTGGAATTTCAGGGTCCAGTCCAAGACCTCCTGGTTTGCCAGGCCGTGCAACGGGCCGGCAAGACCGTTGAGGCCGGCGGAATAGGCATAGTAGGGATCGGAGAGGGCCGAGTGTACCAGGTGAGTGGTGTGGGCAGAGACGTTGCCGGACTCATGGTCGGAGTGGAGGATGAAGTACATGCGGGCGACATCCTTGTACTCCTCGCGCTGGCCGATCATGTGGGCGAAGTTCGCGCCCATGTCCAGCTTCGGATCAATCGCAGCCTGGACGTCATTGCGATACTTCAGGTTGTAGATGAAAGCGGCGATGATGGGAATGCGGGCAACGAGATCGCAGGCGTCTTCATAGACATATTCCCACGCGATCCTCTTGTTGAACTTACCCGAGCCGTAAAAAGCCGCGAATTTGGAGTCCTTCTGCATATTCAGAATGGCGGTGGAGAGCATCACCATCGGGTGACTGTCGCGCGGCATAGCGCGGAGCACATCCCATACATAGGAAGGAACGTTCTGGCGAACCTTCCATTCGGCGAGGACGTCATCGACCTGAGCCTGGGTCGGAACCTCACCTGTAAGCAGGAAGTGCCAGAAAGATTCGACGGTTGGATATTGTGAGTTCTTTGCCTTTGGTAGCGCCGCGAAGGTCTCCGGGATGGTCTTGCCGCGGAAGCGAATACCCTCCTGCGGATCGAGGTAGGAGATGTCGGTCACCAGGCAGCGGACATCGCGGGCCCCGCCAATGGCTTGGTCGATTGTCACCTGATCGATCACTACCCCGCCGAAATCCTTGACGAGCGTTGCGGTACGAGGGCGGAACTCCTCAATCTTCTGGGTAAGTACTTCCTTCAAAGCCATGATGGTCATTCTCCTTGGCCGCAGGGGTTCACTGCCGGCTCAAACTGTTGTGCGAGACATACTGCGGATTACACCGCGCGGTGCGTTCGAGGCGCCAATCAACGGCAGCTACTCCACTGCAAATAGCCGCGCCACGCGAAGCGTATCATACTCGATCCCTCGATGCTCCGGCGTCCACGCGGGCTACAAGGTTAGCATTTTAGATCGCTTTGCAGAGACAAAAGTTTCGGGGTTGCGCTGGAGAAGAGGAGCGGGAGGCACGACGAGATTGCCTCCCGATTCCAGGTTATACCCGGCGGAGTTCAGTCGCCGGCGATTTTGACGAGCACCTTGCCCATCGGTCCCTGATTCAGCCGCGCAAACGCGGCTTTGACATCGGCGAAGGGGAAGACTGCGTCCACCACGGGGCGTTTGCCCAGGGCATTGAGGCGGGCGACGATCTGGGTCCATGCGGCCTGTGCGGCCTCCGGGGAGTAATCTCCGACTGAGACACCGCCGATGCGGTTTCTGCGGAAGAACAGGGATGCGGTGTTGAACTCAGGAACCGCGCCAGCGCTCCTGCCGACGACGCTGATGCGTCCTGCATAACCGAGCATGGCGATGACCTCGTTGAAGAGCGCACCGCCCACATTATCGACTGCGATATCCACGCGCCTGGGAGCTATGGCTGAGAGAACTAGTTTGCGCAATCCCTGTGCGGAGGGGTCGAATACAAAATCGGCGCCAAGCTGCTTGAGTTGTTCGGCTTTCTGCTCGCTGCGGGACAATCCCACCACGATCAGCCCCATCGACTTACCAAGCAGCACCGATGCCGAACCGACACCACCGGAGGCACCAGTTACCAATAGCACGGAGCCCGGCGCGAGCGGAGCCACAGGGTCGCTCCACTGCGTCAAGGCCTGCCAGGCGGTGAGAAACACCAGGGGGGCGCCTGCAACTTCCTGCAGGGACCAGCCAGCGGGAATGAGGATCAGAAGGGAGGAATCGACGACTGTCTTTTCGGCGAGCGTGCCCCAGGTCTCCACGCCGTTATCTCCACGGAGTATGCCGACGATGTCGCCGGGCTTCCAATTTTGAACTCCCGCGCCGATGGCCACGACCTCGCCGACGCCATCGCGCCCGAGGACGTGCGGCAGCTTCGGCTTGGCAGGATATTGCGCCTGGCAAAGAAACGCGTCGGCCGGATTAAGCGCCGCATACTTCATCTTCAGCACGACTTGTCCGGGCCCAGGCTGTGGATCGGGAGCCTCATCAAATCGCAGCTTCTCAACACCCTCATATGAATCCATCAACCATGCACGCATTGCGTCTCCCCTTTTTCGCAGTATTTTGCAGACAGCATCATAATCCAACGGTGCTATACGACTATGTTGCGCAGCATTCTCTCATTGTTGTGGGTTAGTTGTATTGCCGTAATGACAAAGTAACATGCATTGCAAACTTTTCTTTTGCTCGCGATTAAATAATGTTACTCGACAAATAAAAAGTAACCGATTGCGCCCGATCCGGAACACTTTTTCATTTTTGTTCAGGGTGAGCGGCATCTTCGCGCATTTTTCGCGGTTCTAACTGGCCAACTCAAAGTAAGTGTGCAACTCTCGTACCTGGGAGGCAATTCGTGAACGATTACAGGCGAGATTCACAGCCAATTCGCAATAAGACGACGATCTTTAATCTCCGCGAAGAAAAAAAACTTCGGCGGCCAATGAAGTTGGCATGGATGATTCTGGGTTTGAGCATCTTTGCTGCATCGGCACAGGGATCGACGGCGAAGACGCCGAACCCGCAGAACGTTGCCGATCCAACCAGCGGATCGCAGCAAGTCAGCAGCTCGGAGTATGTAGGTTCCGACGTTTGCAAGAGCTGCCACGAAGATCATTACAAAGACCTTGAAGCGAGCCCGCATTACAGAACTAACTTGCCGAAGATCCGCGGCGAGGAAGTTCATGGCTGCGAATCGTGCCATGGACCGGGGGCGGCTCACGTTGCAGGAGGCGGCGACAAGAACAAGATATTTACCTTCAAGGGAGTGAAGCCGGAGCAAGTCACAAAGCGCTGCATGACCTGCCACGAGTCGAATCTCCAGCAACGCCAGTTTATGCGTTCCACCCACAACCTAAATGGTATTACATGCACGTCATGCCACTCCGTTCATCACTCCAAGCTGGAACATTTGCTGGTACAGCAGCAGACGCCGTTGTGCTTCTCCTGCCACGCCGAACAAAAAGCCGATTTCCAGAAGCCGTTCCATCATCGCGTGGAAGAGGGGCTGATCACGTGCAATGATTGCCACAATCCGCACGGCACGGTAAGAACGCGCCAGCTCCGGGCAACGCCGGATCAGGACGAGATTTGTTTCAAATGCCATTACGACAAGCGTGGGCCGTTCGTCTTCGAACACGAACCTGTCAAGGTTGATGGATGCATGTCTTGCCATTTCCCGCACGGCTCCACCAATCCTCGCATGCTGACGAGCGCACGCATAAACTCGCTGTGCTTACAGTGCCATGCAGCCACGTCTGCCATTGCGCACACTCAGAACACGAGGCTTCAGCAATGCATCGCCTGCCACTCCAACATCCACGGCTCGAACTTGAATGATGTGTTCTTCAAATAAAGACAAGGAGAAAAACGATGGCAAATACAAATCAGAATCGGCCGCGACTTCTCCTTTCTAGAAGAGAGCCGCTGCAAGGGGTCTGTCATATGAGCGCAAGATGCTTGGTGGCTGTTGCCGTTCTGGTGTTGCTCGTTCCATCACTGGCTGTGGGCCAGGAGATGATCGGGCAAGGGGACGACAGCACCTCGATTGGACGCGTTTGGCGTAACTACACGGTGCGGCAGTCGATCGAAATCGGCGGACGCATCACCGAAGTGAGTGGCAATTCACAGATGTATGACACGCTTGTCAACCTGCAGACCGGTCCGCGCCTTTTGGAACAGGAGCTGACGATGACTCCGATTGCCAGGGGCAAAGGGTTTTTCGACAACTTGTATGTGAGCAGTTTCGGATTCGGCGGCGATCCGAATGACTTGGCGCGGCTGCGCATCGAGAAGGGCAAGTATTATAACTTCGTCGCTCTCTACCGCCGCGACCAGAACTTCTTCGATTACGATCTGTTTGCGAATCCGCTGACGCTGAATCCGGGCATTACCAATTGCAGCACCGTAGCCGGTGGCGCAATTCGACCTTGTACGGCGGCGTTCAACCCAAAGACTAATTTCTTCTACTCGAATAGCCCGCACTTGCAAGAGACCACCCGCAACATGGGCGATTTCAACCTGACGCTGTTTCCACAGTCCATTGTGGACGTCCGCTTGGGCTTTTCCCGCAACGTCAACGACGGCACGGTTAATTCCAGCCTGGAAGATGTCAACATTGATCTGACGCAGCAATTACAGTCGCGTTCCGATCGCTATTCGTTCGGCGTGGACGTGCGGCCGTTCGCGCGGACCACCTTGAGCTTTGACCAGTTCTTCGAGCACGACAAGGTGGACAATGCTTACGTGAACAACCTTGCGAGTTCGTACACGTTGGGAGCAGGTGGTCCCAGTGTCACTCTTCCTCTTTATTTTCCACCCTGTGCGGTTACTGTAGCAGGGACTCCTCAACCCTACATCACTGCGCCCGGCGTTCTGAATCCTTTGTGCAACACCGGTGTTTTCAGTTACTCTCGCCGAGATAATATCCGCACCTTTATCCCGACCTCACAATTGTCGTTGCGGTCCAATTATTTCCACAAACTGGACCTCACCGCTGACGGCACGACCAGTTCGGGCAACTCTAAGCTTGAGAATTATAATGACATCTTCCACGGCTTAGTCTCTCGAACCAATAACACCGCTTATCAGGTTACCGGTCCGGCGAATACGAATCGAGTCTCGGGAAGCGCTGATCTTGGCTTGACTTACCATCTCACCAAGAGTTGGAGCGTTCTAGACAAGTTCCGCTGGCTAGATTGGCGCGATCCTGGAGTCTTCAACCAATTGACCGCCAATTGTTACTCGAACCTTGCTGCCGGCGAGACCCTCTCGACGCCGACTGGTGCTCCGTGCGGAGTTCCGGGAATACCTACAGTCGGATTCGCACCTGCGGGCCTCACCGCGAGTTCGGCAGTCAACTATAGTACGCTTGAAGCTGAGCGCACCTATTTCAACACATTCACCGTGAATTGGGCGCCGAGCCTTCACTTCAGCGCTTATGCTGGTTACCGTTACGGACGTCGCGAGTTGAGAACTGCCTTCCTGTCAGCAACCACCAATTCCCCGACCCTGGCAGGCGGTCTCGTTGGGGCGCCGGGCGCGACTTCTACGTCCGACCTTCCGCTATCTACCGAAAAAATTAACATCAACACGGCGCTCTTAGGCCTTGTTCTGCGTCCTACGATCAAATGGCGAGTCAATATCGACGCAGAGCTTCTGAGTGCCGATAATGGATTCACACAAATTTCACCGCGTCATGAGCAGCGGGTACGCGCCTATACGGTCTACAAGGTGAACCGCTGGTCCAGCATCAACGGTGGTGTTCATATCATTGAATCCAGGAATGACTGGGCCAAGGATTTCGGCGGCCCGGGCGTCAATTTGTTTCCAGCCATATATGCGCCGGCTTACGGCACCAAGGCCCATGACCGGTACTACACGCTGGGAGTAAGCTTGCGGCCCGAGCGGCGAACCGGCCTCGACTTTGGCTGGACCTATATGGACCAGTACTACAGCATCCCGGCTTGCATGGTGCTGACAGCCGGCGTGGTAGCCGGCGGTGCTCCGACGGCCTGTCCCATCACCACGAATCAGCCAATGGAGCCAGCTACGCTCAACGTAGGGGCGGGTACGACTCCGTTGACTCAGCTGTATCAGGAGAACACGAACACCGGCTACGCAATTCTCACCTTCCGGCCAGTAACTCGCGTTACCCTGCACCTAGGCTACAACATTACCAGCACCTCTGGTCACAACGACTGGCTGCGTGCCGATAATGGCGCACCGTTAATGGTGCTGGGCGATGCGTTCGGCAATTCACCGGGCATTCCTGGCAACCCTGGAACGGTAATTACCGGGCTCACCACCAGTGCGGGTACCATAGCCTTCTTAGGTCCGTTTCCAGATCAACCCCTCGCCTCACAGGACCTCAACTACCACACGGTGAATGGCAGCATCGGAGTTGCGATCACAAAGGGCTTCACCTTAAAAGGCTACTACGGCTACTACGACTATAACGAGAAGGAAGGGAATGTATCACCGAACCAGTTGGTGGCGCTCCCGCGAAACTTCCACGCCAACCTCGGAACGGTTGCTCTGAAATATGCGTTCTAGCGGAAAAGAGCCCGTTTAAAAATAACTCCACTCTTCAGTTCTTGATTGCGGCGGACGTAAGACGCGGCCGCCGCAATCAAGGGTTCAATAAGCGCGCAGGATCGGTCCATCACCATCTTGCGCGGCTCGGATTGATCTGCCGCCATCCTCGCAAACAATGTACAAATATTCGCGGTCCCTGTTCCCTAGTATCTAATTTTAAATATTAAGATACTCTTTGGCTCTCTTAGCATCTGTTGATAGCAGATCAGAGGTGCCGATAGGAAATAAGCCCGGAGTTCTAGTATGAAGCTCGCAAATGGGAAGCAGAAAGCATGGCGCTGAGAATTGACCGGACGCTTCTTGAAATATTACGGCAGCATGGGGAGGAGACTTATCCAAACGAGTGCTGCGGGGTGCTGGTTGGCGAGTTTGAGCAGTCGGGGAACAAGACGGTCAAAGCCGTTGCGAGATGCGGGAACACGCGTACGGATTCTCCGCGGAATCGTTATCAGATCAGTCCGATTGACTTGGTGCGGGTTCAGCGCGAAGCTGAGTTGGAGGGCTATGATATCGTCGGCTTTTACCACTCGCATCCGGATCATCCGGCGTTGTGGTCCAGCACCGATCTGGCTGAGGCACATTGGACCGATTGCTCCTATGTGATTACCAGCGTCGACAAGGGAAAGGCCGCTCTGACGAGTTCGTTTTTGTTGGTAGGCAAGGAAGAAGCGAAGCATTTTGAGGATGAAGTGATTGAAGCTTGAAGAGGCAGGAGTTGAGGAATTCAACCGCTATTTTGCGGCAGTGATTGTCTCTGGCTTACCCGAGAGCGCGGCATCGATCAACTCAATCAGGTGGAAGACGGGCAGGGGATGGCCTGCTCTCCTGAGTCCGCTTGCGATGTGAAGAAGACAGCCTGGGTTGGCGGAGACCAGCGCCTGCGCTCCTGAGTGAACGATGTGCTGGGCTTTTCGGTCGGCAAGCTGACGCGCCGGTTCAGGTTCAACGAGGTTGAATACACCGGCAGAGCCGCAGCAGATTGGAGCCTCCGGAAGCTCAAGTGTTTCAAGGCCGGGAATGGCGTTCAACAACTGCCTTGGTTGGGTACGGATGCCTTGCGCGTGCTGCAGATGACACGAGTCGTGATAGGCGATCTTCATCCGAATCGGATGGGCCGGGCTCTCAAGCCCAAACTCAGCAACCAGTTCAGTGATATCGCGGCACTTGGCAGAGATGGCTTTCGCGCGTTCTGCAAAATTAGGGTCATCGCGCAGCAGGTGCGCGTATTCCTTGATATTGGAACCGCAGCCAGCGGAGTTGACGGCGATGGCATCCACATCGGCGCGCTCGAAGATTTCGATGATGCGTCGTGCTGCATCCAGTGCATCAGGCTCACGTCCGGCATGCGCCATCAGAGCGCCGCAGCATTGTTGCTCCGGCGGCACCACAACTTCGCAGCCGAGCGCAGCAAGCACGCGGACAGTGGCCGCATTCACGTTACTGAATAGAACACGCTGCACACAGCCCAGCAGCACACCGACTCGCAGGGGCGGCTTGCGTTGTAAAGCCGGAGAAACGCTGCGCGGGATGGGCGCAAAGAGAGTTCGAAGATGAAGCTCAGGCAAAAGCGATTCCATTAAGCGCAGACGCGGAGGCAGAAGGCGAAGCAGTCCGCTTTTGCGCAGCAACCAACGCAGGCCAGACCGTTGATAAAGCCAGATCGGAAGCATCAGCAAGCGCAGGCGCTTCGGATACGGAAACAATGAAAAGATCAGCTTGCGATAAAGCCGGTCGAGCAGCGGACGTTTGTAATTGCGCTCAATCTGCGCACGCGTCGCCTCGATCAGTTTGTCGTACTGCACGCCGGAGGGACATGCCGTGACGCAGGCCATGCACCCAAGGCATTTGTCGAAGTGGCTGACGAATTTCTGGTCCATCGGCGCGACGGCGCCTTCCGCGCCCATTTTCATGAGGTAAATACGCCCGCGAGGAGAATCCATCTCCTCATTCCAGAGCAGGTATGTGGGACAGGTGGGAAGGCAGAAACCGCAATGCACGCATTGGTCGATCAACTCCAGCGAGGGAGGGTGATGTGAATCGTAGGCGCTGGGCGCCCCATCTTTTTTGAGCGATTCGACCAGAATAGTCTGTGGTCCCGGTCGCTGCGTCTTACGCTTCGTCTTACGCTCGGCCATACGCTGCGTCATATGCCACCCACGAATCGTCCGCGATTGAGAATTCCGCGAGGATCGAACTGTTCCTTAATCCTCTTCATTAAAGGCATAGGGGTGCCGGCAGGGCCCCAAGGATCTATCTTCTGCCTTAGCAACGGAGGCGCTTTCAGCACGACCACGCTTCCGCCACAAGGGGCAAGAAAGGCACGGATGGAAGAGATGAAATCCGCGACCTGTTCGCAGTCGGTTGCATCGGCATGAAGCCAGGCAAGCCCGGTTGACTGCATCAGCAGAGTCCAGTCGGCATTGTCGCTGAGCCCTTCGCGCACGAATTCAGCCGTCGAACTTAGTTGGGCGGGCAAGATGCTCAGCTTGCAGATGGTCGCAGAGGCACTACTGTTCCAGAGTTGCTCGCGCGCCTGCCAAGGGTCGAAATTGGGTTCGCCGGGCTCTCCCTCGGAGGGCTTTCCCTCGCGGGCGAGTTTGCATATTGTTTCCGTCTGCGCGGCAATTCCAGCAGCAATGCCGTCGATCCTGACATCGACCGCGATGGTTCCGGTGGCTCCGGTTCTCATCTGCATGCCGGTGGGAACGACAACGGAGTCGGCGACAGCGAGCATGAACTCGTTTGCCTTTTCGCGAGTGCGGAAGTTGAAGCTCAGCGTCTGGGACTGGGCTGGCAGAGGGTGCAGGCGAAAGACGGCGCGGGTAATGATTCCCAGCGTGCCGAGTGCACCGGTCATGAGCTTGGGCAGGTCATAGCCAGCGACGTTCTTCACCACCTTGCCCCCGCTGGTGGCAATGGTGCCGTCACCCAGGACCACGGTGATGCCGATAATGAGGTCGCGAATGCCGCCGTAGCGCAAGCGCAAAGCACCGCTGTCATTGGTCGCGATGACTCCGCCGAGGGTGGCGCGGTCGGGCCACAGGGGATCGAGCGCCAGCCTTTGCCGATGCTTCGCGAGTTCGCCTTGAAGCTGTGCGATGGTAACTCCGGCTCCGGCTGTGACCGTCATGTCTGCCGGTGCGTACTCAAGTACGCGGTCAAACTTTGCCGACGAAATCATGAGATCGATCGTCCGAGGGGCGATGCCCCACTCCATTTTTGTGCCGCCGCCACGCGGAGCTAACAGCATTCCGGATTGGTTTGCGTACTCCAGCACACGTGCGAGTTCAGCCTCGCTGGCGGGCTCGACGTAGAGTTCCGGAGTCACTCCGCATACTTGGTCTGCGGAGAGGCCGCGGCGGACAGAGCCTTCGGCGAGCATCGAGCGCAGAGAGTCGAGTGCTTGAGCCGCGTTTGTTTTTGCGAATCCAGGCATGGCTTCCATCCAGGTATCGCTTAGAAAAATTGCGCCTCGCCAGAAACTTCAAGCGGGTGTGGAACGTATGGACCCTGCCTTTCCGCACACAATGGAGTGCGCGGAAACATCTTGCCGGGGTTCGACAGATGCTCAGGATCAAAGGCGCATCGGACCAGCTGCATGGTCTGCAGATCAGGCTCGGCGAACATTTCCGACATGAACATCTTCTTCTCCTCGCCTACGCCATGCTCTCCTGTGATGGAACCGCCTACCCGTACGCAGAGCTTTAGAATTTCGCCCGAAAGTTGTTCCGCATCCCGCTCTTGTCCTTGGATGCGGCGATCATACAAAACGAGAGGGTGCAGGTTGCCGTCTCCGGCGTGGAAGACGTTGGCAACGCGCAATCCCGCCTGGGTGCTGAGGCGTACGATCTCTTCCATCACCCGCGGCAGAGCGGTCCGGGGAATCACTCCGTCCTGCACGATGTAGTTGGGGGAGATGCGGCCCATGGCGGCAAAGGCAGCTTTGCGCCCCTTCCAGATCACGATGCGCTCGGCTTCGCTCTGTGCGACGCGGATCTCCGATGCCTGATGGTTCAAGCACTTCTCTTTGACATTGGCCATCAGGGCTTCTACCTCCGCGGCAGGACCATCGAGTTCGACGAGGAGGAGACCACCACAGTTTGGGTAGCCGGCGTGGACAGATGCTTCGGCGGCCTGAATAGCGAGGTTGTCCATCATCTCGATTGCAGCGGGCAGGATTCCCGAGGCTATGATGTCGCTTACAGCAGCTCCGGCAGTGTTGGTGGAGTCGAAGGCGGCGAGCAGAGTTTGAATCACCTCGGGGCGCTTCACAATGCGAAGCGTAATTTTTGTGGTCACGCCGAGGGTGCCTTCGGAGCCAACAAACACTCCGGGAAGATCGTATCCTGGCGTATCGAGAGTGTTGCCTCCGAGTTGCACGAGTGAGCCGTCGGGCAGCACTACCTCGAGTCCGAGGACATGGGTGGTGGTAAAGCCATACTTCAGGCAATGCGCACCACCGGAGTTCTCCGCAACATTGCCGCCGATGCTGCACACGGATTGCGAGGACGGGTCGGGAGCATAGAAGTATCCATAAGGTGCGACGCGCTGAGTAACAGCGGCGTTGATGACGCCGGGCTCAACGACCACGCGCGCATTGGGGATATCCAGCGACAGGATGCGATTCAAGCGGGCGAGGCTGATCACGATTCCGCCTTCGACGGGAAGCGCACCACCGCTTAGTCCGGTGCCGGAGCCTCGTGCGACAAAGGCAACGTGCTGGCGCGCACAGAGCTGCACGATGGCTTGCACCTGCTCTGCATTCGAGGGCAACACGACAGCGAGCGGCACCACGCGAAAATTGGTGAGCCCGTCGCATTCGTATGTGCGGAGTTCGTCACGTGCGGTGATGAGGCCCGCGCCGACGATTGAGCGGAGTACTTCAATAAACGAAGAGTTCATTTGGTCACCATCATCCTCTTGTCACCATCATCCTCGCGGAATCGCCGCCCCGTTTGCGCGAGTCCCTTACCTGCCGTTCAGAGCAGAGCGCATGCTTCCTCAAAATCCAACCGCGGGTTCCGCGGAAAGAGCCGGGAATGATCTCCGTAGCCAATGTTGCAGAGGAAATTCGAGCGAACGTGAGTGGACGGAAAGAACTCCTGATCGCAATCTGAAATTTCCTTTCCGGCACCGAAGAACTCCGCGTCCACTTTCGCATTGTCAAAGCCGGACAGGGGGCCAGAATCGAGGCCGAGAGCACGAGCGGCAAGAATCAGGTATGCACCTTGCAGGCTGGAATTGCGGCGGGCAGTGGTATCGGCGAGCTCGGGAGATTTCTCGAACATATCTTTGAAGCCGGGCGATTGAGGAAACAGCTTTGGCAACTTTTCGTAAAAGCGAAAATCGAAGCCGATGATGGCGGTCACCGGAGCTGCCAGTACCTTTTCAACATTGGCCGGGGCAAGGGCGGGGACGAGTCTCTGCTTGGCTTGCGGAGTCCGCAGAAATAGCACCCGCGCCGGACAACCGTTGCCACTTGTCGGTCCCCACTTCATCAGGTCATACAGCTTCCGCAGGGTGTCATCATCCACGGGCTTGGGAAGCCAGGAGGAATGGGTTCTTGCCTTGCGGAATAGCTGGTCCAGCGCATCATCGCTGAGCAACGATGCGCTCAGCGAGACAGCCGCGTGCTCGGAATTTTCGTGTACGGTCATATTCCCGATATGTTACTCCCACGGGGTTCTTACAGAGCTCAGTTGGGGAGCGGACGGCCTTTGGTTTCTTCGGCAAACGGAATGACCAGCAAACCGATTCCAAACGCAATCGCGGTCAGTGCGACCGGCTTGCCGAGAGTTCCCATGTCGCGCACCAGAGCTCCGAGAGCAAAGTTCACTCCAGCGCCAATGAAGCGCCCAAATGAAGTGGCGAAGGCGAAGGCGGTGGCCCGGACCGTAGTCTCATATTGCTCGGGCAGCCATAGGCTGAACATGGTGAAATTTCCGCCGAAGAATCCCAGGAAGAACAACGTAGCAATAAAAGGATAAAGCGCGCTACGCAGATAGAATGCCCACCCGAAGCTCAGAAGGATGCACAATCCCATACCCGCGAAATAGATCGCGAGCGTCTTCTTTCGCCCTAATCGCTCAGCCAGCGGTGGCAGTGACAGGCAACCAATGACGGTGCCGACGGAGAGCAGAGCGGTGCCGAATGATGCCAGGCGCACCGCCTGCGCTTGCAGCATTCCGGCTTTTTTGGCGAGGAAGATAATGGCAGTCGGCTCGTACACCGCTCCGGCCCAGAGACCGATGATGGCCACGGTGAGCAGTGTTGTATTCACCAGGGTGCGGCGGCGATAGATGCTACCGAAAATTACCTTCAGCGGAGAGCGTTGGCGGATCGCCTGCACCTGGGTTCCTTGCGCAACCCGCACCCAGCGTTCCGGCTCTTTAACGCGCAGCATAATCAGGAACGCCAGTATGACCGGCGACAAGCCGCACCAGAACATCGCGCGCCATCCGAAGTGCGCGCCCACGGTGTAGTTGAGCGTGGCGGCGAGGAAGAAGCCGGCGTAGTAGCCGGTTTGCAGGTACCCTGCGCCCATCTTTCGTCGATCCTCAGGCCACGCCTCCGCGACATAGGTGCCAGCGAGCGCCCACTCGCCTCCAATTCCCATGCCAGCCAGCAATCTGAAAATCGCGAGTTGGTAGACATTCTGCGAGAGTGCGGCTGCGCCGGTAAACACCGCGTAAACAAGGATGGTGCCCGCCAGCACACGCGTGCGCCCGTACTTGTCGGCAATGGGACCCCATATAAAGGAGAGACCCCATCCAACGAGGAAGAGCGCGAAGAGGATCGAGCCAGCAAGGCCTACGTTGCCAGGAGTATTCGCGATTCCAGATTTTGGCAGAAGTTCGGTTAACGCCGGGGCAAGAACGAGGGCATAGATGAAGGAGTCCATGCCGTCGAGAGTCCATCCTCCCCAGGCGGCCCAAAAACCAGTGATCTGTTGGCGTGTCAGCTTCGTTCTTCTGGGAGTTCCAGGGAATGGTATCGCCCGCTCTGCCACTGTTAGTTCCTCCAACTTAGAGAATGAGTGCGGCGATATAACTGGAGGAATGTTGTGGCTACGGGCAAACAAACAAGAGCCCAAACAGAAGCCCGAACGAGTAATTCTGATGCAGCAGAAGAAGCCGAGTTGCCTCAAGCGGGAGTGCGGGCAGCAGAATCTCTGTGCGCCGCATCTAAGACCGCGATTAGCGCCAACGCCCTGGTAATTGCGGAGAAAGTGCAAGCGGAATGAGCGTTCCTCGGTGGTACTTCTTCGCCTGGAGCAGGCGTTGGAGGAGGCGATGGGATGAGAGCGCAGGTGTCCTTCTCTGAGTTGAGTGCACGCGAACGCGCGCAAGCCATGCTTGACGCGGGCACATTCCGTGAGTTGCTGGGTCCGTTTGAGCATGTGCAATCTCCGCATCTGGAGGCGCAGGGGATCGTACCGCAAAGCGACGATGGCGTGGTAATCGCCAGAGGACTTATCGCCGGAGCGGAGGCGGTCGTGATCTCCATCGAAGGTGGTTTCCAGGGGGGATCGATCGGCGAGGTAAGCGGGGCAAAGATCGCCGGCTCGCTGGAGTTGGCGCAGCGCGACGCTCGGCGGGGTCGTGTCGTTCGTCCTGTCATTCTGTTTGAGACCGGGGGGATTCGCGTGCAGGAAGCGAATCTCGGGATACTCGCCGTGAGTGAAATTCACGCAGGCATAATTGCGCTCCGGCAACATGTGCCTGTGGTGGGTGTTATCGCTGGAAAGGTCGGGTGCTTTGGCGGCATGAGCATTGCGGCGGGACTATGCTCGGTGCTGATCGGCACTGAGCTTGGCCGTTTAGGACTTAATGGACCCGAGGTCATCGAGCACGAGGCAGGAGTTACGGAGCTGGATTCGCGCGACCGGCCACGCATATGGCAGACGATTGGTTGCAAGCGTCGACTAGAGACCGGGCACATCGACCAACTCGTTCCAGATTCGGTGGATGCATTGGCCGCTGCGGTGCGCCTTGCGTTTGAGGGCGGCGTGCATTCGTTACGCACCCGGAACGCGGACGCGGAGTTTGAACGGCTGCAGAAGTACGAGATACCGAAGCTGGCGTTTGCTGAGGTGAAACCGCAATGAGTCGTGGACGTGTGTGGCTCGAAGCGTTGACGGGCAACGAAGCCACGCAGTGGCGGACCGCATCGGTAATCTATGCCGACGCCCAGTGGGAGACAGAGTTGGTGCGCGCAATTTGTGTGACCCCGAATCCCGGTGCGCGCTTTCCACGGGCGCGGCAAGGGCAATTCGGAGTAGAGGAAGGATGGGCTGTGGCGAGTTGTATTCAAGCTGCCATGGCAGAGGATGAGGGCCGTACTCCAAGGGCAATTCTTGCGGTGGTCGATGTTCCGGGACAGGCCTTCGGCTTCCATGAAGAAGTTCTTGCGCTGCATCAGTCCTTGGCGGCTAGCGTGGAGGCGTACGCAAATGCGCGGGCCGCAGGGCATCCTGTTGTCGCTCTGGTCGTGGGCAAAGCAATCTCAGGCGCGTTTCTGGCTCACGGGCTGCAGGCCGGTTCTGTGCTTGCGCTGGACGACAGAGAAGTTGAGATTCACGTGATGTCGGCAGCAGCCGTCGCGCGCGTCACTAAGCGCACACAGCAGGAAGTCGCCGACTTCGAAGCACTGATCCCGGCAATTGCTCGCGATGTCCGATCCTTCACTTCGCTTGGCGGCGTTGATTGTTTACTGAGTTGCGACTCGGCGGATTCTCCGGATGACGAGGCGATTGTGCGGGTCCGCGTAGAGTTGCAGAAGGCTTTCGGGGATTTGAGGCGAAATCCGCGCGAGCCCAAGGACCGGATGAACTCGGAGCGCGCACGGGAATCGCGGCGGATGTCGCATCTTGTACGAGCAAGGCTGGAGGCAGAGTGGGACTGAGAGCTCATGATCTGCATAATGCCTGGCGTCCGCTTAGAATGCGAGCTCTTTACCTGAACCAAAGCGACCAAACGACATCCACTAGGGTATGCGCGACACTGGAGGCGAGCAACTGCCGCCGCGCACGCCAGGCTCGTCCGTAAAAGACTCCGGCGATGGCGGCGAGCAGGACGTAACGCCAGTTGAAGCTCGCGCCTTTGTGGAAATGCGAGAGGCCAAAAAGCAGACTGGCGACGGCCAGCGCGCGGAGGCGTCCGAGATGCGGTTCCAGCAGGTTCTGCAGCAGGCCGCGGTAGAAAAGCTCCTCCGGCACCGCAGTAAGCAGAAATGTTACGAGCATCTCCGCCGCAATGTGCGCCGCAGAGTGCGCACGCGGATGCAGGCTTATAAAGTGCAGCGCGAAGCCTAGTCCGAAGGCAAACGGCATGAATAAAAGCCACTCGCGCGCGCCGATGGCAAACGCGTTTACGTTTGGAACGAAAGAGTAGCCAACGCCCTCTAAGCCCCTGACCACGAGATAAAGATAAAGCGCAACGTCGCAGAGGTAGAGCTTGGGCAGGCTACCGAGTCCAGGATGCGGCCACGCGCCGTTGAAGAGACGCAACTCAAGGATGAGCGCCAGCGCGAAGAGCACAACGGCATCCTGCCAGAGGAGCCTTTGTGCCTTCGGCGCGAGCTCAAGCAATCCGCTCAGAGCTACGGGCGTGAGTGCCAGAGCGATGCCGAAACGCCACTGAAACTCCCCAGTCGGCAACGCGTAAACCAAGTAAGGCAAAACCAGCAGAGCTGAAGCCGCGACCCGCGTCAATCTACAATCGAAAAAGCATCGCGTCTGCAACAGCACGCGCAGAGGCGCATCAGCCCCGAATCCAAACAACCACAGCGGCGCCAGGAGCAGAGCGAAGCCGGCGAAGGCAAAAGCCCGCGGGCGTGGCAGCGCAAGTGATTGCGACTCCATCCAGAAGCCGCCGAGTAGCATAGCGAAGCCGGCGAAGATCAGCAGAACGCGAGTCGGCCTCTTCACGGCTTCATCCGTACGAACCTCAAGCGCTTTCATGCCCACCAAACCCTCTGATGCATCTTAGTGCCGAGCTGCCGTGTTCTCCAATCGCAGGAGCGAGCGCAGGGCAGCCGCGTGCTTACGCGACTTATTCGTGCTTACGCGACTAATTATTTTATTGCGCAGGAGAAGACTGGGCCAGCATGAGCAAGCGCTGGGCTCGCTGACGAGCGGTTCTGGAAGCGGAAGGATCTTCGGCTACACCCTTCAGAGCGGGAATGATTACCTGAAGCTCAATTAGGTAATGAGCGCGTGCGCGATCTTCGGCACGCTTGAGGATCGTGTCGAGAGTTGCTTTGCTGGTGCTACGGAAATACTCGAGTTCACGACCCAGCTGAATCGAGTTAAAAATGCCTTCGAAGATGCTGGTGAGTTGCCGGATTGCAGGGTCTGTCGAATCGTTGTATGTGAGAGAGGCGCGCACGCCGTTAGTCCAGTGACCGAATGAATCGGCTGGACCTTCCGCATAGCTCAGGGTTTTGTAGCCGGTATCCGGGACAGAGTTATCGGCACTGGGGCCGCGCTTAAACAAATTCGCCTGCTGAGTAAGCTGAAAGATACGCTTGCTGGTGGCGTCGGAAATGGTGAACTTAAGAATGTATGGTTCCCCGGTCGCGACCTCATGTCTGACTCCTGGGCCGAGTTCCTCGGAATGACAGGCGGCATTCCCGGAGGAGTCCACCGCGATGGAGTAGTGTGCGGATGTCAAGTTCGGGTACACACGCTCAAAGGTTACCGTTGGAACCACTTTAAAGTGGGAACGATCCGGCTCGAGATTCGGAGGCTGGGCATAAGCACCGGCGAGCAAGATGCAGAGATACCCAATCGAAATGCAGTTGTGGAGTATTCGCATAAGGGATCTGTTTGTTTTAGAAGCGCGGTTGAAACAAATGGCTTACTGTTCACAGCAGAGAGTAACTCGAATGTGGATGTAAGCCAGCCGGAGCAGTGGAAGAGGACGTAACACTTGACGGTGGAAGGCAGGATCACCGAGTGGACAAAAAACTCGCCAGGCCTGAGACCTGGCGAGCTTAATTCACGGCATTGGCCGAGTGGTGCAAGATCGATCCGACGTTGCCGCCTGAGTTAGTTTTCGTACGCTCCGATGGATGGGTCAGCGGTGTTGCGCGTGACTCCGAGAATGTCGGTCTTCGGTGCATTGTTTGCAGTTCCGCCGGTGAGCAACGGCGAGCCTGAGTTCACGTCGAAGTTGCCGCCGCTGGCCGGGGATGCTACGTTGACGAAGTTCGGGGCGGAGGTGATGTTGTTCGTCAGCGATTGACCGACGCTGGAGAGATCGCCGATGTTGTTGCCGCCGCTGCTCGCAGTGTCGTTGTTGGAGAAGGTGTTGCCCGACCCGATCGCAACACCGCAAGCAGAACCGCAAGCGTCGATGTCATAGCCGGAGTTACCGGACAGGACATTGTTACTGAATACTGAGTTGCTGTACGAGTACCCGGAATCGGCTCCGAAGAGGAAGCCGTTATAGCCGCAACCCACGAGGGTATTGTTCGTAATCACGTCATAGCTGGGCTGATGGAATGCCTGAATGCAGGCGCCCCCAGCGGCATACACGATATTGTTCTGCAGTGTATTGTACGCCGACGACGTGTAGAGGCCGTGAGTATAGTGATTACCAATCGTTCCTACATTCCAGACCACGTTGTCCGACCAGTTGTTGTAGTTACTGGACCCGATGGCGCCAAGGATGCCGCCGCCACCGACGCCATTGCCGCATCCTGCGCCGGTGTTGTTGGCAACGTCGTGGATGCGGTTGTAGGTGATGTTTGCATAGCTTGCATTGGAGTACACACCCATACAGCCCATAGGATTGTTGATGTCGAAGCCGACCAAATCCACGTAGGTTCCAGTGATCCAGATCGCCGGGTCGTTGGCGTTGTCATTGACAGTGTTCAAGATGGAGCTGCCATATGCGGTCGCGACATACGCTGTATGGCAGGTGCTTGTGCCGCTGTTGGTAATCTTCGCCGTGCGACCGCTGGATACCGTGTAGGTTCCCGGCCCAACTAGAACCAGGGCGCAGCCAGAGACAGTAGAGGCCGCGTGAGCCACGGTTGCCCAGGGCGAAGCGGAAGTACCGGAGTTTGAGTCACTGCCGGAAGCGGATACGTAGTAGGTGTTCGCGGAGGTATAGCTGGAATTGGAGATGTAAGCCGCCGCTATGAGAGCGCTATATCCGCTCGAAAGCGTTGCGCTGCCGGTTGACGTTGTTGCTGCCGGTGGCGTTGCTACCGGCGTTGTTGCTGCCGGCGGCGATGTGGACGAAGTAGTTGCCGCAGCGATGGTAAGCTTCAGGGCGGACGTGAGGGTCTTGGGGGCGCTTTCTGCGTCTGTCACGGTGATGCTGAAGGAGAAAGATCCGGCGGCAGCCGGTGTGCCACTGATCTTGCCGTTGCTGGACAGAACCAATCCGGCGGGCAAGGAGCCGGAAGTCAGGCTCCAGGTATAGGGCGAAGTTCCGCCACTGGCACTCAGCGATGCCGAGTAGCTGCTCCCCACGCTTCCGCCGGCAAGAGACGAGCTTGTAAGTTGCAGGGCGGATACTGTCGAGTTCGATGTTGGCTTCGGGGTCGAGGCTGTTGCTGCCTGAACTTTGGAAGAAACAGAGCCGCAACCTGTGATGAGGGCCGTGATAAGTAGAAGGACAGATAATGCGAGAAGTCGTTTCATGGAATCCACGATACGGTTCGGCTTCCGCCTGTCACATCAGGAGATGTTCTAAGTTCTTCTATTAATTCGTGCTGGACTGGATCTAGGTGTAATGTGGGAAGCTGTTTATTTTTAATAGATTGACTAGCTAAGGTATTGCAGCTACTAAGGTGAGAGTAGCTTAGAAAAGCGGCATCCAGCAACTCAGGCGAGAGTAGGTAAAATTAAGGTGTGAGCACCTTCACGTCGCCACTTATGCCGCTGATGTGAGTCGTCGCGATGTTTCTTCCCTGAACCGGTGAGGGTCTGCGGCCCAAGTCACGTGAGCGCGTAAGCGGCACTCTCAGCCAAGGTGGCGCGTTCATCATCGATTACGCAATGCCATGGTTTGCTTTATGAGAGATCCGGATTTTCGCATTCGGTTTTTTCTTGGAATGATGAACCGGAGCTCTCATCGCAAATTCGGCAATTCGTGCGATGAGCTGAGCCGGAGTGTACTCTGATTTTTCGAAGAATGCGTCGGCTGGGACACTGTTTGGCACATCGGCGCTGAATTCTCCGCTGATCACAATCACCGGCAGATTCGGGAACCACTGCCGAATCACTGAAAGGAACTCGAAGCCGTCCATGTTCGGCATGTGCAAATCAGAAATGATGAGGTCAGGGTGCCAATTTTTCAGAGCAGAAAGTCCGTCCAATCCATCTTTGGCGCACAGGACGTCATAGCCCTGCGATTCCAAAATCGCCTTGGTCGTGACCCTTAGTCGCTCTTCATCGTCCACAAAGAGGATTCTGTACACGAACGGCATAGCGCACGCTCTCAGTTGGTCATGTTACGGCGTGCACCTTACAAATGTGAGAATGATGACAGCGGCGTCCGCCGTTATGTGTTATGAATGCTGGCGTATGTTACTTCGCGCAGCAAGTCGTTGCAGTGACAGAAATTACTTATCGAAGTGAGAGTAGTCACTCAAGAATGTGATTTGCCTCTTCAAGTGGAATCCGCTCTTGCTTCGCTCAGTGGGCAGTTAAGGGGGCGCCATCCGTCGTGAGTAATATGGCCAATCGCATGATTGTAGATGGGCTAGATTCCGCAGTTTTACTGTCCCACGATGTCTCAAGCCAATTGGAATGTGTCGCTGGAGAAGACGGCTTGCAGGTTTGTCTTTAAGAACTTAGGAACATTTTGACGCGAAAGTGAGGCAGCTGCTTACAACGGCTGCACAATTGCCAATCAGAGCTCTGGATGCCTGTTCTCTGTTTCCGCCAGAAGCTTTATTGGCAGGCATCGTGGTTCAGGCCCACAACAGGAGACGGTTCTGCTAAATAAGAGGCACAAGATTTTAGTAGTTGATGACGAGAGAGCTATCGTCTCTCTTCGCGCCACGATACTTCGGTCTGAAGGCTATGAGGCGGCCACAGCGCTCAGCGGAGAGGAAGCGGTTCGGGTGGCTTGCTCATTTCGCCCCGATTGCATTGTGAGCGACATATCGATGGGTGCCATGAACGGCATAGAAGCGGCAATCGAGATTTTGGGCGGGCTGCCCGAGTGTAAGGTGCTTTTCGTTTCGGGTAATGCCCGTTACTGGGACCTTCTGGGAGACGCCATTGCAAAAGGCTTCAGATTCGAGATTCTGTCCAAACCGGTTCCCCCGCAGCAATTGCTGGATCAAATTTCACAGATTTTTTCAGATTGAATTTTTCGTTTGGACGATCGCAGTCAACTCGCAAGTCAGGACGTGTTATGGTCGGAAAATGTGCCAATAGCTGGTGCCCTAGTATCCGTCATCGCGATGAGGGGAAGCTGTTTCGTTTAGATATTAACCTGGGCAATAAGGCTGGCGAAAATGAGCGGAAAACGGAGTACATTTGGCTATGTGCTCGTTGCGCTCAGCAGGTGCACCCCGAGGTGAAAGTCACCGGGAACATCATTACACTTCGACTTTCGAAGAACGGCCCGACCGCGGTGCCGGACCCACCCGAATCCTCGGCTCGCGTTAACTGAAACGCCCTGGGCTGAGAGATCGACGCCATCACGTATGAACCCCTGACCGGCTTGCAGTTTTGAAATACCTGCTGATGCCCGCCGGCATCCTGGCTGAAAGCGATCACTCCCCTTCCGGTAATTACAGCGCTCGCTGACGGGAAATCCCGGAAATCGAATTTTCTCTAATATTTCGTCTGCATCTCAAGCTCTTGGTCGTAGGATGTTTGCGAAAGGACGATAAGCAATGGACATCTCTGCTGTAACAAAGGAGCTGCTTGAGGCAAAGCGCGAGAGAGGGTTGACCTTTGCTGAACTGGGCAAACTGATCGGTCGTGACGAGGTGTGGGTGGCAACCCTGTTCTATGGACAGGCTAGAGCAGATGAAGAGGAAGCAAAGAAACTCGTCTCTGCACTGGAACTCGGTAATGATATGGAAGACGCTCTCACGCAGTT
This sequence comes from uncultured Acidobacteriota bacterium, assembly GCA_963787715.1. Classification (GTDB taxonomy): domain Bacteria; phylum Acidobacteriota; class Terriglobia; order Terriglobales; family Acidobacteriaceae; genus TOLSYN. Next base: position 1,401,847 of record CAWBEC010000002.1, read on the forward strand.
TCCGAACAAGGGTCTCGGTCCGGTAGTCCCAACTGATCCGCTCGTTTACCGCTTCTATGAAATTATGCAGGTGTATGGAATGCCGATGAAAGCGGTGATCCATGAGAAGTTCGGAGACGGAATTATGAGCGCCATCGACTTCACGCTTCACATCGATAAAGAGCCTGACCCGAAGGGAGACCGGGTCAAGGTGACAATGTCGGGAAAGTTTTTGCCATACAAGAAGTTTTAAGCGGCAACCGCACTGGTTCGCGAAGACTTACGCGTCGCGACGAGAGCGAAACGCAAGCACTTTGGCGGTATTACCAAGCCACATCACCTGGTGCCGTTCCACGCACCGCGCGAGAAGATGTTGGCGGCATTGCAACCACATGCCGCCAACATGGCGATCCGTGCCGCCTCTCGTCTTAGTTACGATTGGTTTTTCACACCATGCGTTCTCAAAACGGCATTGGGGCGCCGGGAGAAACCAAGGCCACCCGATCGCCTGGGTTGATGGTTGCTGCCGCAGGGTTGAAAAGTCTGTGGTTCACAAAGATTGCGCCAACCTGTGCTGCTGGGATTTCGAGATGAGCGAGCAGTTCCGGTCCCGTCGTTTCGTGATCTACTTCAAACCGACACGGATTGCTCCAATGTCTCTCCTTGAAAAGATCGGAGAGAAACATAAAGGCGTGGAGTTCAATGGTTGCGGTCGCTACGCTTCCAAGGGTCGGTTTCATCGGCATGGTCAGTTCAAGAGTTGCGGGCATGGTCGCCTCCTATAAAACGCTTCACGGTTGCGCTTCAACAGATCCTCAGCGTCGTGCCGTCTCGTACCCCATAACGAATGGCAGTTTGATTTCCACTCAGCGAGAGGCTTCTGGTTAAAAGAATTGGCTTTTGTCTTCAGATAGATAGCTGATCATTGGGCTCGCATCGCTACCGAGGTCGCACTGGCTGCGCAACCGATTCGCCCATACTTGGGCATCCTGATCAAACTTGGGCACGGCAAATGCGAATTCATCTCCGGGCGTTGGGCGTGTCAGCTCAGCAGAGTTGAGGCTTCGGGTGCAGGCACCAGATTGGCAAGAGGGGCGAGCGAGCAGGCGATGTTTTTCAGAAGGAAGTTGGCGGTGGCTGAACGCGTGAGGATACTGTCCTCAGTGCACGATCGGCCACCGAGCAAGACGGCATGAAGGAGCAGGTTTAAAAGAGGCTCCGGCAAAATTCATTCGCAATGAAGAGGTTGTCGCGGCGATCCGGATCGCGAAGGCGATGGGCCCTATCGCCTCCATTACCTCGCCCATTCCCAGGAACAGACGCGGCTCTTTTCTATCTCCTCCACGAGAGCGTTCATTGCAGAATCATCGGAGATGAGGTGAACGCCCTGGCAACTCAGCTCAGCCAAAAGCTCTTTGCCGGCGGCATCGACAAAGGAAACATCCGCCAGTTCAACAGATACGTCCTTTGAAAGCGGGCGCGAGAGCACGTCATTGCAAACGTCCCTCAGCTCATTGACCCAATCGGAGGCGAGTTTGCCCTCCAGGATAATTCTGAGATCGGGTTGGTCTTGAACGGTGATTCTTAACATGTTAGTGCCTCTCCTGAAGGAGGTAGAAGCAGTTTGGTTTCCAATTGGGGCTGAATGCGGTGCGCTGGTTGAAATGGGCGGAGAAGCCGCCGAAAAGCTGGATCAAATCGTAATCGCGTTCGCGGCTCTGCTTCTGCCATTGCCGGATTACGCCCAAACCTCGGCAGACTGACAGGGTTTGGGCAGTGCATGGATATACGTTTTTTGGCGGGGAACTCGAAAAGGCTGATTGCCACGATGACGCTTTACCCTATCACTGATTCTGTACGTCGCGGCGCGAAATCCCAAGCTTTCGCATCTTGCCCTGCAAAGTAGTTCGTTTCAGTCCTAATTTGGCTGCGGCCCCGTGCGGGCCAGAGATTACCGCCCCGGTCTCTCTCAGCACTCGGAGGATGTAATCTCGCTCGGCGGATTTGAGTGTCCCTTCCGCTTCGGAATCAGCTTTTGCGTGGTCTTTCAATTCGTTGACTGGCACATTCAATACAGGTCCCGGGGAGAGGATTACGGCCCTTTCGATAAAGTTTTCCATCTCACGAATGTTTCCCGGCCACGGCCATTTGCAAAGCGCAGCCATCGCTTGCTCGGGAACCTTCTTGATCTTCTTTCCCATTTGGCGCGCGTACTTCTGGGTGAAATGGTGAACAAGAAGCGGGATGTCGTGTTGTCGTTCGCGCAGCGGAGGCACGATGATTGGGAACACCCGTAAACGGTAGTACAGGTCACTGCGGAATTGGTTATCGGCCACCATTTGGGCGAGGTTACGGTTTGTTGCGGCAACCAGTCTCACATCCACATGAATGGTTTTAGAGCTCCCCAGCCTTTCGAACTCGCTTTCCTGTAGCACGCGTAACAGTTTGGGCTGCAATTCCAGCGAAATGTCCCCAATTTCGTCCAGAAATATCGTTCCCTTATTTGCCAATTCCAGTCTGCCGGTTTTCTGAGAGATCGCTCCGGTGAATGCGCCTTTCTCGTGTCCGAACAGTTCGCTTTCCAGCAACCCGGTCGGAATGGCGGAGCAGTTTATCTTCACCATGGATCCGCTTGAACGGCGGCTAAGCCGGTGAATCGCGCGAGCAATCAACTCCTTGCCGGTGCCTGTTTCACCGAGGATCAGGACGGCGGCATCAGTTGGCGCGACCGTCTGCACGTGTTGTAGAACTTCTCTCAGTCCGGTGCTTTCTCCGATGATTTCATCGAAGTTAAAGATGGTGCGGATCTCATCTTCGAGATATGACTTTTCTTCGGCGAGCTTTTCCTTGAGTTCGGCAATCTCACGGAAAGCCAGAGCGTTATCAACGGCAATTGCCACTTGATTTGCAACCTGCCGAAGCAGATCCGTGTCATCCATGCTGAACGCGCGTTCACGGCTCGCGACCGTCAGCACACCAACTGTGCGCCCCCGATTCAGCAGGGGCAGGCAACAGATGGATTTCATCCCTTCAGCGAACAACATCCTGGTTACTTCTGCCGAGTACAGGGTAACGTCCTGCCGGCTGACAAGCAGCGGCTTGCCACTTTTGAGAGCCCGTCCGGCAAGTGAGCCTTCGCTCGGGAAAGGCAGATCCGGATGCACCAAACCCGAGCCTTCCGGGAAGTCAACTGCATACAAGCGGAGAGTGTCGGGTCCATCGGGAAGGATCAGCGCGGCGTAATCGTGACGCATGATCCTGCGCAATGAGACAGAAATAGTGTTGAACAGTTCTTCCAGTTCAAGGTTCCTAACAAGTGCGTTTGTAACATCGAGAAGCAGAAGCGTCCGATCCCGCTCTTCTTTCAACTGTTTCTCGTAAGAGACTACCTCTTGAGAACGTAGGTGGTTGTCGACGGCCAGGGCGACCTCTGAAATTGCCTTTCGCAGCAACTGCAATTCCGTGTCTGAATAAGCGACATCTTCTTTTCGTCCGAATGCGACGGCACCTAGCTTCCGCCCCGCGGTAGTGAGCGGGAGCAGGCATAGACGTCGAATCTCGCTTTGCAGAAATACACGAGTCGCAGTGGGAAACCGGGTTTCATGAGCGAGGCCGTCAAGCAGGACCGTTTGTTGAGTCTCCCAGGCGACACCGGAGGGCGACTCGCTTATCGGAATTTCAAGTCCGACAGGAATCGACATTGGGCTGGTGGTCTCGACGAAACTAACCCTCATCACGTCGTGAACCGGATCGTGAAGGCTCACATAAAGGGCATCGAAGGAGATGTGTCGACGGAGACGGCAGGCGAGGTCGTCAAAGAGTTCCTGTAGATCCGTGTGACAGCTGATGCAATCGAATATCTCGATAAGCGCTTGAAGTTGGCGCTCATCAGAGACAGGCTGTCCTGGCGTTTCGAACTCCTTGGTTGTCAAAGGCATCTACTCACTCCCGAATAAAAACCACTCGGAACGAATCGCTTACACGCCTAGCGCAGCCATTATCGTGATGCATGCTGGAGAAGTCTGTGACCGGCACCACCACCTAAGGTGATCATAGAACGCCGCAGGACACAGAGAAATGCCAGTACCGCTGGGTGAGGATGCCGCTTTGGAAAGAGTCAGAACAGCAAAGCAGGCCATCGAAATCGATGGCCTGCTTAGTCGTGACTGTGCGAGATCGGTCAGTTGCTCATCGGCGACAAATGGTTGACGATGGAGTTTACGCCGACCGCCTTCACGTAGAACTTTGCACCGCTCGGAACGCCGGACTGCGGGAGAGCGATCGAGGTTGCGGTATTCGCGATGTTATCGGCAACCAGCGTCAAATCGCTCCCATCCGTAGAGGCATACACCGAAAAGTGATCGATTGTATCGATCGATGCCAGCGAACTGCTCATCACCATGCTCCAACTCAGCGTTGAGCCGTTGAGCGTCGGCTGGCTCACACTCATGCAGTTGTCGATGCCGGTCTCGATCTCAGTACCTTCCTCATAATCGTTCCAGGTAACCAGTTGCAGCGACTCCAACTGATTTGTCTGTGAATAGTAGTTACCGATCTCTTTGAAGGTATTGAGCCAGGTGCTGCCGCAGTTCTGATTGATAACGCGGTTCATCGTCCAGGGAGCCATCGTGTCGTTAAAGCCCTTTTTGGTGGCAGCAAAGGTGTGCTCATTAGGATACGACAGCGCAGCGCTATAGAAACTATCGAGATAGCTCTGGCCCCAGTCTTCGGGATCGCCAAAATTGCCTACCCAGCTGAATGCGCCATCCGATGAGGCCTGTGTGAAGCCCGGGTTGTTTTCAAAAACGTAGATCGGGTTGCCCGGGACCGATGCCTGCACCGTCCCCCAGTTGACCGCCAGAGTTTCTACGCCGAAAAACGGATCGACCGGGCGGCCGCCCTTGCGCATATAAGCCGGCGAGGTCTGGTAATTCGTATAGATATAGTTAAGCGCCGACACCACCGAGGTGGTCGGATCCCCTGAAACGCCACCGGCATCTAGCATCACCGCTACCTCAAAGCCAGGATGCTTCACCGCTTCCTGAAAGATCAACTGGGTCGCAGTGTTGAGGTTCGTATTATTCGGTCCATACCAGTCGATGACCATGCCATTGATCCCGCGCGAGATCATATCGTTGACCTGCAGAGCCACCTGTGCGGCGTTCCAGGAGGAGTAGCCAACATTCAAGTGCGAGCTATCGCCAAACCACGGCATCAAATGCGCATACACCTTGGAGGTCGTGCCCGCATACAACAGTTTGTGAACATCCACCTTGCTGACGTTGGTGGGCGCTATATTGCCGTCCGACCAGCCGGGAAAACTGGACGAAGCGCTGGTGTTATTGCCGGTTTCGCTGGCTACTGTTGTTGCGGTTGGCGTTGTGTTTGAAGTGGAGGGACTTGCACTTGACTGCCCACCTTGGACGTTACTTTTGCCGCTACCACAAGCGACGGTGAGAAATAGACCAAGAGTGAGTGTGCCGAATAGTTTGTTCATTTGTTTCCCAAGTGAAAATCTGGTCAGTGCGAGGAACGTCGTGCGCTGACATTTCCACTATCGGCGAACGAGGAAGACAAATGGATCGGCTGAAGTCCCTAAGGAATTTAGGTATTTCCAACTAGGTGACCTGCGGTAGAACTAGTGCGCAGAGGTCTAAGTAGAAGAACGGCAGCTACGTACCGGCGCCATTACGGCGTTGAGAAATAATGGGCTTTGAGGGCGTAATCAGGGCCGACGCTCGGTCATGATTCGAACGAAACTAGGTGAGCACACAAGCACGTCGAGGTTTTCAAACCTGTGGACTTGGAACTAGATTCGAGCGAAAACCCTATCGAATCGTGTGGCGAAGGAAGGACTGGTGAGGCCGCGGCGTAGCAAAGTTTTGAGGCGAGGGCGCGCACCCCTTGTTGATCAGGCGGCAGGCACGCCATCAATGTTTGCAAGATATCTGCAGGCGCGCCCGGCTCATGAAATCAGGTGGTAATACCCATCGTGCTTGGTGATTTGCAAAGGACACCCGAACAGAGAGCCCAGATGGCTCGTGTTCAGTAGCTCGGTCTTCGCCCCATCGCCAACAATACGGCCGTCGCGCATGAAGATGACACGCTCGACCTCCGGGACAACGTCAGGCAGGTGATGCGTAATTAACAGCAGTGCGATGCCGGATTGCGCCAGCTTGCTCATGATGCGCCGCAGTTCGGTTTGCGCAGAGACGTCGAGGCTGTTGCTTGGTTCGTCAAACAGTAAAGCCTTCGGGTCGTGGACCAGTGCCCGGGCGATCATCACTCGCCGAACCTCGCCAGACGACATTTCACCGATAACCCTATCGGCCAAATGCGCGATGTCCAGCCATGCCAACAATTCCTCGGTCTTGTCAAACATCTCGGGTTCGATGTGCTGATGGCGAGAAAGGCCAACGCTGCTGAAAAATCCGGAGAGAACCGCATCATGCCCAGTGATGGGACGCGAGTAGAAAGCGGCGATGTCGTTGGTGACGATCCCCAGCATCGAGCGCAGTTCGAATACGTCCCAGGTTTCTCGTCCGAAGAGCTTGATTGATGAACCCTCGTTGTAAAGCGGGTAAAGCTCACGCGTAATGGTCTTGATCAGCGTTGATTTACCCGAGCCGTTCGGCCCCATGATCGCGACGTGCTCGCCGGCTTCAATGCGCAAGTTCAGGTCATGCAAAACCACGCGGCCATTGCGGACGACCGAGATGTTACGCAGTTCGATTAACGGAGGAGTAGGGTTGGTCTTCATAAGTCAGATTTATGGGTTCTCATTACCGAATAACTGCACTTATTGTAGCTGCTACCACACCCGGCACGCGGGGGTGTGAACCATGGGCGCGTCAGACTTGCAGGAAAAAGCTTTCTGGAACTCCGGCATGTTCGAGACAACGCCGTTGGTGCGATAGCGTTCAGGCGCGTGAGGATCAGTGGCCGCCCGCATGCGCTGAAGCTCCGGGCGCTGATTGCTGCACCAGCCCTGCGCGTAGGCCACAAAGAAGCGCTGCGCGGGAGTCAGCTCGTCAATGGCTTTCAACTTTGCGCCGCGCACGGCTTCCTCCCATGCACTGTAAGCCAGTAAGAGTCCGCCGAGATCGGCAACGTTTTCGCCCAACGTCAGTTCGCCGTTGACATGCACGTCATCCACCACCGTGTATGAGGAATACTGCTTGGCAATGCAAGCGGTACGCTGCTCGAACTCTTTGGCATCGGCCGCGGTCCACCAGTCGCGCAGATTGCCTTGACCGTCGAACTTACGGCCCTCATCGTCGAAGCCGTGAGTCAGTTCGTGGCCGATGGTAGCGCCGGTCTGCCCGAAGTTGGTCGCATCGTCGGCTTTCGGATCGAACAAGGGAGGCTGCAGCACACCGGCGGGAAAATTAATGTCGTTCATCTGCGCGTCGTAGTTGGCATTGACCGAGGGCGGAGTAAGATACCACTCACCCCGCACCAGGGGCTTGCCGATCTTGGCAAGTTGGCGGTGGAACTCGAAGCTGTTGGAGCGCTCGCCGTTGCCCAGCGCGTCACCGCGAACGATGGTGAGTGCGGAGTAGTCGCGCCAGGTGTCGGGATAGCCGACCTTGTTGACCACGAGCTTGAGCTTGGCGAGGGCCTGCTGCTTTGTGGACTCCGACATCCACGGCAACTGGCGTATGTCGCGATCCATGGCGGCCTCAATGCTCTGCACCATTTTGAGCGCGCGCTGCTTGGCATCTCCACTAAAGTAACGCGTCACGTAGGCCTGTCCGATGGCTTCTCCGAGAGCGCGATCCTCATAGCGCACACAGCGCTTCCAGCGCGGCTGCAACTCGCGAGCTCCGGTCAGCTTGCGGCCGTAAAAGTCGAAGTCCTCCTGCACAAAGGCGTCTGGCAGCCAACGCGCCTGCGCATGAATCTGGTGCCAGCGCAGATAGGTTTTCCACGCGGACAGCTTCTCGGTTTTCAGCAGAGTCTCCATCGTTTTGAAGAACTCCGGGGCGGCGACGTTGAGCGAGGCTACCTGTGACAGACCGAGGTCGGCGAAGTAGCGGTCCCAGGGAAAAGAGGGCGCTAGAGCTGCCAGCTCCGCTCGCGACATGCGGTGATAGACCGCTGCGGGGTCGCGGCGCTGCACGAGCGGCATCGAACCATTGGCAAGAGAAGTCTCAATGCGCAGCACAAGCTGTGCGTTGGCGGCGGCCACCTCGGGCGCATCACCCAGCAGCTCGAACATCTTCTGCACATGGGCGGCGTAGTCCTTGCGCAACTGTTCGGAGCGCGCGTCGGTCTTGAGATAGTAGTCGCGGTCTGGGAGACCAAGCCCTCCCTGGTCCACGACAGCGATGGTCTCGGTGGAGTGGATCGCATCCTGTTCGGAGCCGAGGGAGAACAGGGATGACTGGCCGAAGTAGATGCTGAGGTCCTGGGGATGGAAGCGCGCGAGATAGTCGGCCAGATCATCCATCGAGGCGATGTTGTCAATGCGTTTGAGGTCGGCGCGAAGAGGCTCCAGGCCCGAGGCGTTGATCGCCTTCTCGTCCATGCACGAAGCGTAGTAGTCACCGATCTTCTGATCGATGACGCTGCGGCTGGAATTGAGTACGGCGGCGGCTTCCAATATCTGGCGGACTTGAGCCCGGTTCTGTTCCTGCAGTTTGGAGTACACACTCCAGGCAGCTTGGTCGGCGGGGATCGGATTGTTTTTCATCCAGCCGCCACAGGAGTAGGCGTAGAAATCCACGCAGGGGTCGAAGGACTTGTCCATGGACGCAGGATCGATGACATGCCAACTGGTAGCAGATTGCGCGCGTGCCAGTATCGTACATGACACAAGTCCGACGACGCAGATCGCCGCGAGAATACGCATAGGATCACCCTCAGTTGAAAAACAATGACCGCGACAAGCAATAGAAGGCAGAATGTTGAGCCCTGCCTCAATCGCATTGTACTGTTCGTGAGCGGGTTTGCAAGGTCATGCCTCATCCGAGGAGCGGCAACAGGAGGCGAACGACAAGAACGTCGATGCGGCACTGGTTCGAGCAGGACGCGGCGCAACGGGGATACACCGGCAACGTGACTCCACGGACGGGTGAGCTGGTTTGCGAGTTCATGAGATGCAGCCGCGGCGAAAGCCGCAAACAAAGCGCAGACAGCAGCAATGATTGCGGCGATCAATCCTGGTCGAGCATCGAACCTAGACATGGCAGCGGAAACGGAAACTACGATGGATCGCGAGGGGCTGCGGCTGCCTCCAGGGCCGGGCGTGAACTTGCTGACGTCCGTAATGCGGCAGAAGCGATGGGTGGATCCGATTGCGCACTTCAGCCGCCTAGCGGCGAAGTACGGCGACATTGCGCACTACCGGTTGGGGCGCAGGCACATTGTGTTTGTGAACCACCCGGAATACCTGCGGCAGATATTCGTGGTACAACATGCAAATTTCGTAAAAGAGCGCACGCAGCAGCGGGCAAAGCTGCTGTTGGGTGAAGGCATGATCACTACCGATGGAGCCCGGCACAGGCAACAGAGGCTGGCGGCGGCTCCGGCTTTTCACCGGCAGAGGATGGCCGAGCACGCGGAAAAGATTGTGCGCCGCGCCTCTGGGTTGCGCGAGCAGTGGGGCACGGGTGAGTTGCATGACATTTATCGCGAGATGATGACGCTGGGATTGGGGATCATCGGGGAGACGGTCTTTCGCACGGAGTTGGGAGACGAGGTGCACGCGCTCAACGAAGCCATGTGCGACATCATGGAGGTGTACAACGCGATTGTGCTGCTGCCCGGTATCCGGCTGCTGCTGCAGATTCCATTCACGCCGTTGCGCAAGTTTGTGCACGCGCGGGCGAAGCTACATAGGGCGATGGAGCGATTGATCGGCGAACATAGACGGCGGGGCGCGGACGCGAGCGGGGCAGATTTGCTTTCGATGTTGTTGGCGGCACAGAAAGCTCAGGGCTGGAGCGATGACTCCTTGCGTGACCAGGTGATGACGGTGACGCTGGCAGGTTATGAGACAACGGCGATTGCACTGACGTGGACGTGGTATCTGCTCTCACAGAACGCGCAGGCAGAGCGCAAAATGTTGGAGGAGATTGACCGCGTGCTGCAGGGACGATTGCCGGGATATGAGGACCTGGCACAGTTGCGTTACACGGAGATGGTACTGGCCGAGGCGTTGCGGCTGTACCCTCCGGCGTGGGCGATGGGCCGGCTGGCGTTGCATGATTTCGAACTGGGCGAGTATCGGCTACCGGCGGGGACAACGGTACTGGCCAGCCAATACGTTCTGCATCGCGATGCGCGCTTCTTCCCCGATCCGCTCCGCTTCGATCCGGAGCGGCATACGCCGGAGGCGAAGGCGGCACGCGTGCGCGGCGCGTACTGCCCATTCGGGATGGGTCCGCGACAGTGCATCGGGGAGGCCTTTGCGTGGATGGCGGGCGTGCTGGTGCTGGCAACATTAGCGCAACGCTGGCAGATGCGGCACGATGAGCATCACACGGTGGTGGCCGAGCCGTTGTTTACACTGCGCCCGCAAGGCGGGATGCCGATGAGAGTCGAGGCGCGATAAGGCTCTGCCGGCGCATGGGAACCGTGAAAATGAAAAACACAAATCGGATATTTTGACTAGAATCGCCAAGGGTCCAATTCGCTCATTTATGTAGTACGCCTACGAGACCGGGTCCTGCAGGTGTCGAGCGGTGAAAAGGATGACAGGCGATGTACGACTATTGTGTTATCGGCGGCGGAATCGTCGGCCTCGCGACAGCGATGAAGCTCTTGGAGATGCAACCGGGCGCGAGCCTGGTGTTGCTCGAAAAAGAAACGGGGTTGGCGAAGCATCAGACCGGACACAATAGCGGTGTTATCCACTCGGGCATTTATTATGCGCCGGGAGGCCTGAAGGCGGAATTATGCCGCCGCGGCGCGAAGGCTACAAAGGCATTCTGCGACGAGTACGGGATCCCATACGAGACGTGCGGAAAACTGCTTGTCGCGACGAACCCGCTGGAGCGCGAGCGCATGAACAACCTCGTCGAGCGGGCTCGGCTCAATCAGATCGAAGTCGAACCGCTGGATGCGGCCGAACTGAGGCGGCTAGAGCCCAATGTTGAAGGCATCGGCGCACTGCTTATCCGCGAAACGGGTATCGTCGATTACCGGCTAGTCTGCGAAAGCATGGCCGCAGTTATCCGTGATGCAGGCGCCGTGATTGAAACAAGTGTCACGGTCACTGCGATCAGAGAGACGCAAGACAGCGTGATTGTTGCGGCAGGCGCGCAAGAGTGGCAGGCCAGAAAGCTAGTCGTTTGCGGCGGCTTGCAATCGGACCGGCTGGCAAGAATGGCGGGCATTGAAACAGGACATCAGATCGTGCCGTTTCGCGGCGAATACTACAGGCTGCCACCATCGAAAAACCACATCGTGCAGCATCTTATATATCCGGTTCCCGATCCGGAGCTGCCTTTTTTGGGCGTTCACCTGACGCGAATGATGGATGGGAGCGTGACGGTTGGCCCCAACGCGGTACTTGGCTTTGCTCGAGAAGGCTATCCGAAATTCTCGTTCAACCTTCGCGACGTCTCAGAATACGCTGCATTCCCAGGCTTCTGGAAAACTATGGGCCGGAACCTCAAACATGGCATCAAGGAGATGAAGAACTCACTTTTCAAAGAAGGCTATCTGCAGGAGTGTCGGAAATATTGCCCGAGTCTTCAGCTCGAAGACCTCACACCTTGCGAGGCTGGGATTCGCGCGCAGGCTGTCTTGAGGGACGGCACTCTTGTGCATGATTTTTTGTTCCTGGAAACCAGTCGTATGCTCCACGTCTGTAACGCGCCCTCTCCTGCCGCTACCTCAGCCATCCCCATCGGCGAGATGATCGCAAAGAAAATCATCGGCGAAAGAAGAGCGTCCGAGGCGAAGACCTAACATACGAGAGCTGGTGCCGACTCCCGCGAGTCAGTTCAGATCAACCCTTCTCGTCTAAGGAAATCGTGCACGACATCCGAGACGTCACGCTTCTCGCCGTCTACTGCGTAATTCATGCGACGCATGTCCTGGGTCGAAATGCGTCCCTTAAGTTGCTCCAGAGCCGTTCTCATACCTTCGAATTGTCGCAAAGCCTCTGGCCTGACGATCGGAACCGCGTCATAGGGCGGAAAGTAATGTCTGTCATCTTCCAGGACCTTTAAGCCGAGCGCGGCGATCATCCCATCCGTATTGGAGCCCGCAACAACATCCACTTGTTTAGCCTGAAGCGCTCGATACAGCAGACCTAGATCCATGACGCTTGGCGGCGCAGCAAATCGCAGTCCATAGGTTCTCGCCAGTCCCACAAAGCCGTCGGGGCGCTCAAGGAATTCATATCCAACACCGATTCGCATCCTTGGTGAATAGGCGGCTAGATCTGACAATTTCGTAATCCCGCCGGCAATGGCGTCGTCGTTGCGCATTACGATGGCAAAGGTGTTGTTGAATCCCAGAGAGGGCAGCACAGTGAGATTGAAGCGGCGCTGATATTCGTTCCGTACGATTTCGAAAACTGCTTTCGAATCGGAGATTACCGGTTGCTTGAGGATGGCGGCGAGAGCCGTGCCGGTGTATTCGACGTAGACGTCGATTCGCGCGGCAAGAATGGCCTGCTGGCAGATATAAGTTCCCGCCAAATAGAAGCGGCGCTCGACGGGAACGTTTATGTGAGTTTCAAGAACTTGAGCAAGAAGCTCTCCGAGGATGAGTTGTTCGGTAAAGTTTTTTGAGCCCACCGATATGCGGCGCTCAGGACGATTGCAACCTGCAAGCAAAAGCGCAGCGATCCCGTTTACAAACGTGCGACGATCCATATTACCGGCGCCGCCATCGTGATGCCCTTTGGAGCACTCCGATTGCTCCGTCCGCGATGAGCGCCATCAGCGCAGCGGGGACTGCACCCGCGAGGATGACATTGTTATCCACCATGGCTAAGCCGCGGAAGATAAACTCGCCAAGACCACCAGCTCCGATGGCTGCGGCGATCGTCGCTACCCCGATCGTGATTACGGTCGCGACTCGTACTCCGTTGAGAATCACAGGGGAGGCCAGAGGAATCTCTACATGCCATAGAATCTGCCGTGGGGTCAGTCCCATGCCTGTTGCAACTTCGAGAACCGCTGGGTCTACTCCGCTGATACCGGTGTAGGTATTGCGGACAATCGGCAAAAGGGCATATAGGGTCAGAGCTGTAATAGTCAACCGGTCCGCGCGAACGCCGAGCCAAGGCAATGGCAGTAGCAGTCCGAAGAGCGCCAAACTCGGAATGGTTTGAATCACGTTATTCGTTCCGAGTACAACCGCTCTCAATCTCGGACGCCTCGCCAAAAGGACGCCGAGCGGGATGCCGATCAAAAGCGAAAACATCATGGACCAGAGGACGAGGCGGATATGTTCCAGCAGACAGCGTCATGATCTCAGTGCGATGTTTGACGACATATTCAAGAAATGACATATAGGTCACTCATTCGCCAGTTGGAAGCCAGACCGGTAGATTTTGACGTAAGCCTTCACGTATTCATTGGATGACCTGAGAAACTCTCCCGGCGTAAACACTCCGACGGGCGCTCCGTTCTCCATAAGGGATATGCGGTCACCCAACAAGAGAGCCTCGGTTACGTCATGCGTAACAAAAACGACGGTTGTGCCAAGGCGCTTCTGGAGCAGTTTGAACTCCCGTTGCAGTTCCGCGCGGCTCAAGGGATCGAGCGCTCCGAAAGGTTCATCCATAAGCAGTATTGGCGGATTTGCGGCAAGTGCGCGAGCCAGTCCGGCCCTCTGCCGCTGACCGCCAGAAAGTGCATCGGGATAACGTTGCGCAAACTGTTCGTAGGGCAATCCTACAAGCGAGAGTATTTCCATTACCCGGCGTTCAATCCGGTTTCTGTCCCAGCCTTCTAACTTCGGGATCAGCGCAACATTGCCTTCTACTGTGTAATGGGGAAAGAGGCCGACATCCTGAACCGCATATCCGATCCTGCGGCGCAACTGAATGGGATCCCACTCATGCGTATCGCGGCCTTCTACGAGCACTTTCCCCTGAGTCGGAGAAAGAAGCCGGTTTATCAGCTTGAGAGTTGTTGTCTTGCCGGAGCCGCTTCTGCCCAGCAGAATCAGGATTTCATGGGAGCGTATCGCGAGATTCAGGTCAGCAATGAGGGTGCGAGTGTGGTTAAAGTTGTAGTCGACGTGGACGAACTCGATAGCTATTTCTGGTTGATCCTTCATTGTCTGTCGACCGGCTACGCGCTTGATGGCAGAGATCCCGGGAACCACGCGAGTGCGCAGGCATCAGCGTATCAGATGCATCCGACGTAGAATTCTCCTGCCTCTGCGATCGCCAATTTACCAGGTTATAGCTGTAGAGTCCCAGGCAGAAGAGGTTCGCGGGGATGAACCCGATTTGTGCCGTTTTCAGCCCGATCAGGCAGATGATCACGCTGTTTACCCCGGCCACGATCCAACCCTGCCAGATTCGGCGGCCAACCAGAATTGTGGATACCACCGTCAGGAGACACGAAATGTAGTCAAGGCGAAACATTCAACTGCTTACATTGATATCCTGAGTAGCTGAACATTGGAATTGGCAAAAGACCGTAGCACAGCAACTCAGGTCCCGATTTCCTAAGGTGATTCCCTCGTCTCTGCACAGGGTCAGCGCATGAGAGCTCGGCAGGCCGTGGTCGTCGGTCGGTGGTTGGTCAGCTAGCGCGCTTTGCAAGTACATCTTCGCGAACCGCACGAAATGTGATCGAGTAGCGGAGGTTCTTGACGGGCGCGATGCTGTGCTGAAAATTCCATCGTGCCCTACTCCGGTTCCGCCTCTTCTTTCTCCACCAGCTTTCGCGTAGGATCGGCGACCCGGGTTGGCTCTCCTACCTGCTGTGCCGCAATCGCCAGGAAGTACGCATGCCAAAAGGGGTCTTCGATGCTGGTCAACTGCGTCGCAATCGTCATCGGAGTTGCGTAGGCGCCAAGTGAGATCAGAGCCCAAGACTGTGCATCCGGCGAGGAGCACTCGGCACATTCTCCGGCGCTGTATCGGGCGTTCACCAGTTGCACATCCTGGACGACCATCGCACGCATCTCCTCCGGCTCACGCTGCTCGCGCAGCGCCTCCGCGAGATCGTGGAAGGCTGCTTGCAGCCCCGTGTCCACCTTCGGAATCTCTACCTTCGCGGCGACCTTTTCTACCCGGAGCGCAAGCAGCCCCGGCACATTTTTTTCCGCCTCACCATAGGCTTTGGGAGCCGAGACGCGCACATTGTTCAGCGCCTCAATCACCTGCGACTTCTGCTTTGTGGTCCATGCGTCCTGATTTTCTTCATCAGGCACAAGCTTGCGCAACTGGTCCACTATGTTGTGTCCGGCCTCTTCGGCCGAGTCCTCAGAGATTGCCTCCATGGCCGCCGCCCGCTCCAGCAGAGAGGCAAAATCGCAGATCCCAAACAACCCGTCCCGCCCGCGTTCAAAGTTCACAAGCACCTGACGGAAGAAATATTCCGCCGCGTCTTCGTTGGTTCGCAGCCGGCCCAGCACGACCGCGCTGCCGCTATAGGGAAAGCCTCCGTGCTCGCCCCATCTCCGCCCATGTGCCAGCAACGTCTGCGCTCCCGGCGCGCCGTGGTGCTGCATGTAGACGGCGAAGACCAGCCGCGCCGCCATCATCCGCGCATCCTCCTGCCGGCCACCCTGCGAGGGCAACGAATCCAGCAGTTCCAGTGCCCGGTCTGCATCATAGACCGCCAGTCGTGCTGCCGCGGTCGCAATCGCCGCATTGCGCACGCTCTCGGCCTCCGAAGATCCGCCAGCGCCAGCAACCGGAGCGGCATTCCCTGCCGCGTACCCGCTAGCGCCGGTAGTCGGAGCGGCAGCCCTTGCCGCGTACCCGCCGCCGGGAAGTTGTTGCGCCAGCCCGAACAGTTCCTCGGCCCACTCTTTCTTTTCAGCCGCCATCACCTCGGGACGCATGGTGTAGAGCAGCCGGGTCATGAGCGCCACCCGCCGTCGGATCGGCAGCCCGCGCCCCAGCGTGTAGGCGGTGCGCACCATCTGATGCGACAGCTCCAACTGCGCCTGTGAGACGGCTGCGTGCTTCGGCCTGGCGCGCTTGCCCCGGCGCGATGACACCCGCAAGAGCCGCGCTGGGTCACCTGCGCTTACTTGGCCTGCATATGCTTGCTCTGGAACCTCATCTGCGAATAAACGTCCCGCCACGGGCAACACCAGTAGCAGAAGCAGAGCCCCCATCCACAACTTCAATTTCAAATGCATGCACCTCATCAGAACCGGCACTCCCACACAGATGCTACAATCCCGCAATGTCAAAGCCTCGTGCAAAGAAGATAAAGCTGTTGTTGCTGGATGTCGATGGGGTCATGACCGACGGCCAGCTTTTCCTGATTCCCTCTGGTGGCGATGCCACCATCGAGGTCAAGGGCTTTCACGCCCACGACGGCACCGGTTTTTCGCTCGCCCGCCTCGGGGGCCTCAAGACCGGAATCATCACCAAGCGCGTCTCGGAGACCGTCCGACTCCGTGCCCGCGCCCTCAAGATCGAGCACGTCTCTCAGGGTGCAGCCGACAAACTCAGCGCCTTCCACGAGATTCTGGAGAAAGAAAATCTCAAGCCTGAAGAAGCCGCCTTCGTCGGTGACGACATCATCGATCTGCCTGTCATGCGCAGTTGCGGTCTGGCCTTCGCCGTTGCAAACGCCCGCGAGGACGTGAAGGATGAAGCCCATGTCATTACCGACCATCGCGGAGGCGAGGGGGCCGTCCGCGATGCGGTCGAGTACATCCTCAAAGCTCAGGACTCGCTTGCCCGCTGCATCGACGCCTATATCTCCGACCAGATCCCGGCCGAAGATAAGCTGCAGTAGCGCCGCGGTTCGTCAGCGCCAAAACCCCAAAAAAAACCCCACCGGCTTGCTCAACCGGTGGGTCACCGCTTCCTCTGAGGACGTTCGTTTCAGAACGTGTCCGTCTCAAGAGGCTCTGAAATTGTTAGACTCACGCCGGGCAAATAAGTTGTATGCCCAAAAATTATTTGTTCCGGTGCGAGCCATTCCCTGCTCCTAGCGCAGCAAGTCCTCTAATTCCACGCCCTTGTCGGTCTTTTCGTCGCGATACTTTATGATCACCGGCGTGTACACGCTCAGCCCCCACTCGGCAGCCTTGCCCTTGGTGATCGCCCGCGCGCCTGCCACCACCACCGCACCCTCGGGAACCACCAGCGGGCCGCTCTCTGAGGAACGATAAATCTCCCCCCGCACCGTATCGAACAGCGGCGTCGAGCGGGTCAGGATCACACCCGAGCCCAGCACCGCGCGCCGCAGCACCTGGGTCCCCTCGTAAATACCGCAGTTGCCGCCAACCAGCACATCGTCTTCAATCACCACGGGAGACGCATTCACCGGCTCCAGCACGCCGCCTATCTGCGAGGCGGCGCTTACGTGCACCCGCTTGCCTACCTGGGCGCACGAACCAACCAGCGCATGGGAATCCACCATCGTTCCCTCGTCCACATAAGCCCCCGTGTTGACATACATCGGGGGCATGCAAATCACGCCCTTGGCAAGATAGGCCCCGGCGCGCACCGTCGAACCGCCTGGCACCATCCGCACCCCGTCTTCGGCTTTGAAATGCCGCACCGGATAGGTATGCCGATCGACAAATGTAAATGAATCTCCCGCATGGGTCTCCTCGGAGTGCCCCAGACGAAAGCCCAGCAGAATGCCCTGCTTCACCCAGACGTTGGCTTGCCAGCGCCCATCGCGCTTCTCCGCCGCCCTGAGCTCGCCCCTTGACAGCGCCTCGCGAAACGCCACAAACGTATCCAGCGCCCCGCACTCATTCTTCGCATCCATCCCCAACGCAAACAACCGCTCGATTTCGGTTCGTAAGTTGTCCATGATGAAGCAGTATAAGTCAGGCGCACGCCGCAGAGTACAAGGATTGCAGGCGGCGATGGCCCGCACCGCGGCCGCCACCACGGTCACAGCCGAGGAAAACTCGTTTGCGAAGCAGGAAACATGCGGGTATGCGCGAATTTGACTTATTCGCCCGCGCTGGTTGAGAATGAATGAGTCACAAGCGATTGTGATCCCAACCAGAGTGGGCCTGTGGCGCAGCTGGGAGCGCGCTTCCATGGCATGGAAGAGGTCGTCGGTTCGATCCCGACCAGGTCCACCAATTATTTCAATCATTTAGAAGCTCCTCCCTTCCGCGACTTTGTCGCATTCTTGTCGCAAATTCCAAAACCACTCCGCGAACCGGCTTCGCAGACTGATCCTGTTTTTGAGACGCTGATGCTACGCTCGCCGAAGCGATCACTGCGGTGCTTTGCTTCCGAGATGTCCGCGACGGTCCCGATCCCCACGTACCGCTCAGCTCGTCGTGAATCGAGTTCACCGTCGTTCGCACTCCGTCCTCAAGCGACTGCATATAGACTTCCGTCGTGGTGGCCAACCGCGAGTGGCGCATCATGCCCTGGATGTCCTTGACGTGGCCCTTGTCCTTGGCGAGGGTTGCAATCGTGCGGCGAATGACCTGGAATGTCAGCTTCGGCAGTCCAAGATCCTGCGCCACCTTGTGCAGCACCCGCTTGCGGTAGTTGCTCGAATCGATGAAGCCGCCGTGGCGTCCCGGAAAGATGAACGCTTCGGGGGCATCCGCGGTCGGTCCGTCCCAACGTTTCTTGTGTCGCTGCTCTTCCCGGCACTGCTCGCGCCATGTCTTCAGCTCTTCCGCCAGTTCCTGGGCAATCGGGATCTTGGTGAGACTTCCTTTGGTTTTGCCCCAAGGGCGAATCTTGCCCTTGTAGGCCGTCTCCTTGATCTCGATCAGGCACTGCTTCGGATCGAAGCAACTCCACCGCAGTGCAAACAGCTCCCCTGGCCGCAGAGCGTTCGACATATCGAGCTTGAGCAGAACCCAGTCTCGAAGCGGAAGCATGGACAAGGCAGCGCGAAGCTGATCCCACGTGAGCGTTGTCTTGTCGGTTTCCTTCAGCTCCGAAGGAGTCTTGACCGTGCGCGCCGGGTCCTTGGGAAGAAAGTCCTGTTCGACCGCCTCCGCGAAGATTGCCCGCATGTACGCTCCGGCGTGCAGCACTCTATCCCTGCAACGTGTTTTGGCCAACCGATTGAGGTGGGTCTGGAGAGCGAGTTTGTCGATGTTTTCGAGCCGAACATCCTCGAAAGCATCGATGAGATCGGCCTGGATCAGATACTTCTTCACCTTGGCGGTCTCCTCTTTCCAGTCTGCCTCTTTCAGCGGCAGGTAGCGGTTGCGGACAAACCAGCCGAAGGTGACGCTGCCATTCTTGACAACCCCATCTTCAGTGATCAGCCCCGTAAGCCTCTTGATTTCGAGTTCCAACTTCTCTCGCGCCTCATACTTGGTCATTTCGGACTTCATTCCGAGCGCGACCGGAGTGGAGACGGTTTGGGGTTGATGCGTATTGGGGTCGATCACCGTTCGGCGGAAGTATCCGTACCACTTCTTTCCCCGGACCGATACCCAACCCTTCTGGTGCGATTTACCCATCGATTCCTCGGATTTCTGTGTGGGAGGAAAACGGGCCGCCTCTATTTTACCGACGTTTCCGCCGGAGAAGTGAGGCCCGTTCGCGTTCCTTCAGAAACTCTTCAATCCCGGTAGCGCGGTAGCGCAGGGCACCGTCGCTCATGCGAATTACCGGCAGATAGGGCTGTCGTCGCGAGGAATGATCCCAGACCCAATCCCTGCTGACCTTCAGCAGGAGGGCGACCTCCTCGGCGGTCAGCAGCAGATCGACCGCCTCCTGAATCATTGGCAATGAACCCATAAGGGAATACCTCCATCGGCCTTGACGTGCTCTGGGGATCGCTGAGGAGTAAGAGCACCGGCGCTCGCTTTGCTGCCAACAGAATGGTTTTGCACAGGTCCCGCGTCCAATGAAAAGTAGGAAACACGTTATGCACGTTAGGAATAACGGCGGCTTCACCAGAATTTGTGCAACTCTGGTTTTCCACACGGCATCGAAAATAAATCCCGGCGTTTGTCCCCCCAAACGCGAATTTGAACAGCTTGCCGTCCTGCCCCGGTCTCGTCTCAAGGAGGATTGCAATGGTGCTACCAGAAATTCGATTGCTTCAAGCCGTGATCGTTTTGGCGGAAGAGCTGAACTTCTCCCGAGCAGCAGAACGGCTGCGCATCGACCAATCAACCCTGAGCAAACGAATCATGGAATTGGAGGGACTGGTCGAACTGCGCCTGTTCGAGCGCAATCATCAGGCTGTCCAAGTGACCGAGCCGGGGCGCCATTTTGTCGAGGAGGCCCGTCATGCCCTGCTGCACGCTGAACGTGCGGTCACGAACGCTATAGCGGCGTCGCGCGGAGCGGACTATGTCCTCAATGTAGGAAAGTCCGCCTATATCGATCCGTTTCTCGTATCTACGATCCTGTCGATTCAGCTTCCGCTTTTTCCGGGATTGAAGATCAAGCAATCAAGCAATTTTTCCCATGAACTGGCGCATCAGGTCGCTTTGGGGAAGCTGGATATGGCGCTGGTCACGGCTGTTCCCGACACGCCCAAGCTGGATCTCCTCGTGGTAGCCGAGGCTCCGATTTACATTGCCTTGTCGAAAAATCATCCCGTAGGGAGCAAGAAAGAGCTTCGGCTCGAAGACATAAGTGGGCATGACTGGATTCTTCCAGCGCCGCATGTAAATCCGCATGTCGATGCGATGATTCAGGGCGTCAGATCAGACAGAGGCGTTACCGTTCCCGATGTACATCACTTCATGACCGCTGAAGAGGCTTCCGAACTGGTTTTGGCGCACAAAGGGGTAGCGTTCTTGACTCGCGGTGACGCGTGGCGGATCGCCCGCGACGGAGTCACGATGCGGCCTCTGGCAGAGGAGCGCCTGCGACTGGTGACGAAGCTGGCGACACGCGCGGACAACAAGTCCCGCCTGATAAGTGAATTTGTCCGCGCTGCCGGCCGAAAGTTGACCAGCACACGTCCGCCGCAGCAGGCCCGTCTGCCCTTAGCGGGATGAAAGCCTATTTGGAGAACAGCCTATCGCCAGACGGTGCGCTTTCCTCTTCCTGGATCACTACATTCAGGGGACCTTCGTGCCCACACTTCGGGCATAAATAAATGCCCGAAGTGTGCGCCCTGCTTTCATATTCTTCTCTGCGGAATGCGCTTCCACAATGGACACATACATGGAAGTGGTTGAGATCTGGTTTGCGTTGGTCTGATTCGTTCATGGCTGTTGCTCCTTATCTCCCGCTCGAAACGCTCGCAGGTAAGTACTGCTTCTACAGGCACACAACGGAGAACAGTAGATTGTATCCCCGCGCCGCCGCTCGCCATAGCGAAACGACCTGGCGATGGCAGAACAAAAGTGAGACGTGCGGACATGGACTTCCGGTGACCACGCCCATCGCCCTGATCGCACGAAAGTACCAGTACGATATGAGCATTCAGTGCCCGCAAGTGCGCGGGCGGCTATGGCTACGAGATCCGGCCCGTCGGGTGGGTCAAACGATGGCCTTCCGCCTCTGGCGGAAGCACAAGGAAGGGTGGGAAGACGGGCCTAAACGAAAGAATGCGGAGCCATTCACTTTCAGGCTCCGCACGGAAATTGAGTTGACGGGTTACGCAGCCTTCTTGTTGGTCCTCACGCTCGGCTTCGATGCGGACTTCTTCGCTTCCTTTCCCTTATCCTTCGCCGCAAATTCCTGTTTCACTTTGACGGCAAGAGCATCGGTATCCACCTTGTAGGCAGCAGCCGCATCCCGCAAAACCTGCGAGGCGTTGCCGCGCGAAGCCGAAAGCAGGACAACGGACTCGATCACGGCGCGGCCAAGTGTGCTTTCTTCGGAACGGCGGAGGAAGGCGACAAATAGCTTGGCGATGGACTCTTTGTCTTTCGCTTTCTTGATTCCGTGTTGCCGTGCCATCACCGCGAGGCGGTTTTCGTCGAGCAAGCTTGCAAGACGTTCGGCCACAAACAAGAGGTCGCGCTTGGTGAGCCGCACCGGGACTGCCGCAGCAATCGCGGACAGAACTCGCAGTCCGGTCGCGTTGGCGATGGCTTCCTCCTCGCGTCGCTTTTCTTGTTCCGCTTTCCATTGCGCGTCGTTGGTACCAGAGCGAACGGGAGCCTTCGGGTGGTGTACCACGCATTCAGGATTGGCGCAGACCTTATGAATCGTGCCTACGTCGCTGCCTTCGGTGATGATGGCCTCGGTCGTGTACTTGCACGCCTTGAACTCCGGGCGCGTGGCCTCGTCCTTCGACTTCGGCTTGTCGTCGCGGATCGCTGTGTACTTGTTGCGCGGCAGAACCGGGCTTCCTTCCTTCTGAGTCCCGTAAGCGGTGCTTACTTGGACAAGCTGCGGCTTGGCTGCAATGACCTTTGCCACGTGCGCGGCCAGCTTCGACTGATAGCAGGCTGGATCGGTGCATCGGTCGCCCTGCCTTCCAAGGTCGTCTCCGAACAGGAGTTTGTTGTGTCCGGTGCGCTTTGGGCAGTCGCCGCAACTGCCCACTGCCGGGACAAGCTGAGAATCGCGCTTGTCGAAGGGCGCGTCTTTCAGGACCAGCAGGACATTATTCTCAATCCAGAATTGGAGATTGCGCAGGGGAAGCAGAATCCGCGTCGGCTTCTGCTCAGCGTTGTAGACTTCCTTGAAGCACGCCGAGAGTGCCGCTTTCTGTTGGTCTGCCGGCAGCTTCGCCAACAAGAGCGCATGGCTTACTCCGATTTCGTTGGCGTAGAAGGCTTCCACCGCAGCAGGAATAAGCTCGGTCAATTTCAACCTGGATGCAACGAACGAGGGTTGCTTGCCAAGGCGAGCGGCAATCTGTTCGATGCTGTACTTCGGTTCCTCCAAGCTGAGCAAGGCGCGGAATCCTTCGGCTTCTTCCATCGGGTGAATCTCCGCGCGAATCAGATTTTCGACAAGTTGTGCTTCCAAGACCTCCGCATCAGACAGGTGGACGATGCGGGTGGGCACGGTTGCAACTTCGGCCATCTGCGCGGCGCGATAGCGTCGCGCCCCGGCCACGATCTCGAAGCTGTTCTCGGCAAGTGGCCGAACCAGCAGGGGCGACAATACTCCATGTGCGCGGATACTGGCGGCGAGTTCTCTCAAAGCCGCATCGTTGAATACGCGGCGCGGATTGGTTTTGGATTCGTTAAGCGATACAAGCGGAAGGTCGCGGTACTCGGTGGCGTTCAAAACTGTGCTTTCCATGACAGGCTCCTTTCGAGCGGGTTAGAGAGTGGAGGCACGCGGAGCAGAGACACCTTCGGGGTGGTCCGCTCCGCAGGGAACGGACTAGCTGAGAACTGGATTTTCCGGTGGAGCAGGAGTGGCATCCTCAACGAGAATGGCTCCAAGGATCACGGCAGAGGTGCGCTGAATGACTTCAAGGCTTTCAGCCAAAAGCGCCGCGTTCCCCGCGTACATCTGGATGTAGTCGGAAGATGCTGTTCCCATTTCAAGGCCGACTGCCTGACCGACGATAAAGGCGACAGCCTCGGCTTCGGTCTCGCGCACGGTGGCGGTGGTCATGGTGCGGCGTTCGGTCTTGTGCAGGAGTTCATGGGCTGTTTCATGAACCAGCGTGGTGAATTCTTCCGCCTGAGACTGACCGGGCAATAAGGCAATTCTCCCGCCGTAGCTGACACCAAGCGCGGGAGCAATCCGCTCGTTGAATTCCAGCGCGATATTCTGCGCATTCAGAAAAGCGATCAATCCTTCCCGGTGTGCGCCAACTTCGCCGCTGATGTCGTGCTCAAACTTCGAAAGCTCTGCGCCTTCGGTCTGTGCTACGTCTTATCTCGTGATTTGCGCCCGGCATGGCCTGCCACCGTGCGCCGCCGCAGGGCACGGGTGTACTCCTCAATAGCAGTTCATGGATTCTTGGACTGTTATGCCTATTTATCTTGCAAAGCGAAGTTCAGATGAGGCAGGAGCGCGTTTTCTCGTCTGCGATGGCGACGGTAGAGTGATGCCGTTGTGCGATGAGTTCCTTTTCCAACTCAGGCTGAGAGATTGTTCCGTGTACACGCAACGTGCGTATGCACTGGGCTTGGCGCACTTTTTTAACTGGCTCGGCGCGAACGGTGTGGAACCAGAGCGAGTTACGCGCCAGGTCATAGGCCGGTATATCGCAGACTTCGGGGAGAGTGAGCCGGGCGGTGCTGTAGCCACACGAACTGCACCGAAGGCGCGAAGCGCACGCACTGTAAATCATCGCCTCAGCGTGTTGGCTTCGTTCTTCGATTTTCATATTCGTCGCGACACCGAAGATGGCGACGGTTCCTGGTTTGGTCGCACCAACCCGGCATCGGGCAAGCTGCTCGACCGTGAGTTAAGGCACGGCATGATGGGCCGCGATCTTCCACCGCGCACACGGCAACGCGATGGTTTTCGCCGTAGAGTGCCCTATGAAGTGCCGAAGCGCCTGGAACCGGAGGATGTTCAGAAGCTGATCGATGCGGCCTTATCTTTTCGGGACAAGGCGATTCTCACGCTGCTTTGCCGCACCGGCCAGAGGATCGGCGACTGGAACGAGAGCGCCGGCAGGCACGGCATTCTAGGGATGTCCCTGTCGGACATTGACCGCAAGCGCAGCCTGATTGTCGTCCGCCTCAAGGGCGCGCGGGACGAACATCGTGTCCCCATCACCGACGATTTCTGGCCTGTGTACGAGCGTTATCTTAAGGAAGAACGCCGCACGTCGGAAGACTCCGAAGCACTCTGGGTCGCTCTGCGGAAGGGACGCGGCAAGCCATTGAGCTATGCTGCGTTCGAGTCGTCGCTGCGTTACAACGGCGGCAAGGCAGGGGTGCCCGTCCATCCGCATCTCTTCCGCCACACGCTGGCACAAGGCGTTCTCGACCTGACCGGCAACCTGAAGGTCGCGCAGGAGATCCTCGGCCACGCACATATCTCGACCACGGCCGACATCTATACGCGCGTCGATCCGGTGTCTCTTGTCACTGCCCTGGCAGCGGTGAAGTCCAGCTTCAACGCTGCGCCCGGCCCAACGCTGCCCGCTCCCATCGAAGAGCGTCGATACGTCTTCGCCTATGACGCGGACACCATTGCGGAGCTCGAAGACGCCGTAAACAACCAAGTGCCCACAAGGAGACCACGCCCATGAAGTCATCCCTGGCTGACCGCCCCTACGACAGGGTTGCATTACTCTCACGATCCGACGAAGTCGTTACGTCGCTTCGCCTGAGCCATGAAGACAAGAGCAAGATGCGCGGCGCATGCAGGCACCTCGCGGATGCACTCGATCGATGCCCGGGGATCACGCTCCAGCAGCGATGGCGCGACTTCGAGAAGACGGTCTGGCCTGTATGGGCCAGCGGAGTCGACCGGCCTTGTACGCTGTGGACCTGGGGCGCACGCGTTCTCGTGCCCGCTCGCATCGTCGTCCCCAGCATGGAGTGGCTCTGCGATCTACGTGTTAACCAGTGGGTCATGCGCTTTCCCGAAGACGATGCCCTCGTCCAGCAGCATCGGCTGTTGCTGGATGCGACGGCAGGCATCCGATGGGCGTCGCCGCACTCACGGCATCTCGCTGTATCGAGTGGACTGCGCCTGATGCTGGTTCGCGGCTATACGATTCTCAACGATATTCAAGATGACGACCTCAAGCAGCTATCCGCCCACTACTCGAAGGGCATCGATGTCCTCGACGCGGCGTTGTGCTCGCTCGGCGTCTTCTCCCGCTCGCCCAAGCATGGATCGACACGTCACAGCCGCCGCAGACCTTTGACTATCACCGAACTCGTCGATGTCTCACGCACGCCCGCAGCCTTCTGCGAGATCATGGTTCTCTACCTTGAGACGTATGCCGCCCGCGTCAGCGATCGATACACCACCCGTAGAGGCAAGGCCATTGCCATCGCACACTTCTGGCGCTTCCTCACGGAAAAGCACCCCGAGGTGACGAGCCCCGCCAAGGTGCGGCCACTCCACCTGCGCGAGTATATCCCCCACATCATGGCCCATGCGCTGACGGTAAGACGCGGCAAGGACACCGGCGACGAGGTGCGCTCTACAGCGCATTCCTGGTTGACCGACGTGCGCACCTTCTTCAGCGATCTCTGCACCTGGGCGCTCGAACCCGATTCGCCATTTCTCCACTTCGCTCCGCCCACCGTTCCGCTGACCAGGCACTCTCTGCTTGGACTCGGCTTCGACAAGGCACGCGAGCGAACACGCGCCCGCATCACGGCCACCGTGCTCGACCTCGAACGCGAGATGCCCGCGATCCGTTCTTTTGCCCTGCGCCGATGGAACGAGGCAACAACTCGCATGGCAACTTTGCCTGCTTCATCCAAGCCGTGGACGCAAGAGACCGACAGCTTCTGGGACTGGGCCCTGCTTGAGTTGCTCGTGCAGAGCGGACTGCGCATCGAGGAAGCTTCCGATCTCACTACCCTCGACATCCTCAAGCGCAAGATGCCCGATGGCCGCATCTACTATCTGCTGCATGTGAAGCCCTCGAAGTTCGACCGCGCCCGCGTCCGGCCCATCGGAGACGGGCTGGGCCGCGTCATCGCCGAGATCGTTCGCCATGTGAAGCGCTTTCATGGCACCAGTCATGTGCCCGTCTGCAACCACTGGAACCTCGCGCAGAAGATGCCACGACCACCGGCACCTTATCTGATCCAGGCCGTTCGGCACCCCAGCGCACCAGGACTCCAGACGATCCGCGCACGCATCAAGGCGGTCTCGGTCGGCGCAGGTGCGCGTCGCGCCGATGGCTCCCCGCTGATCCTGCTGCCACACGATTGCCGGCGAGTCTTCGCCTCCGAACACCTGAACAACAACACGCCCGTCCACGTCATCCAGGCCCTGCTCGGACACGCTTCACTCGACACCGTGATGATTTACGCCAAGCTCTATCCTAGCCAACTGATCGAAGAGTATCGCAAGACCATGCGTGGCCTCTACAACGCTCACTACGGAGAGGCTGGACTCAAGAACCCCACCGCCGAAGAGTGGGCTGCCTTCGCTGCCAGTTGCAACCTACGCGACATGGGAACTCACCTCTGCGCTCTCCCCACCGGAGAACACTGCCCAAAAGGACTCCTCTGCCTTGGCTGCACCCATGCCCAACCAAAGAAGAGTGCCGTGCCTGTCTTCCGACGCATGCTCGCCAGTCATCAACGCAGCCTTCACGTCGCCAGAGAACATAACGAACCAGCCGGACAGATCGCCGCACGCGAACTGGAACTCGTCCGCATTCAAACGGCCTTGCAACGGGCCAGCGAACTGAGCGATGATGTGGCTGCTGCCATCGAGGCGCACGTATGACACCCGTGCCCTGCGGCGGCGCACGGTGACAGGCCATGCCGGGCGCAAATCACGAGATAATCTGTCGAAAACATAGACAGCCCGAAAGCCAATCAACACGGGCGCGGGCTTGCTGTTGTCGTCTTGCGTGCGGTTCCGACCGGCGTCGTCCTTGCTGCGCCGGTGTCCGACCATCGGGGCGAGAATCTGGATGCCCTTCTCGCCGCGTTTCACGAAACGGCCTAACTCCTTCCATGCGTAGAACCCGGCTACGCGCGTAGCTGTCGGGCGTTGCCGCGCAATGGAGAGGATGTTTCCAAAGGAATACGCATGAAAGCGGGCCATTGCCGCGAGATATGCGGTCAAAGTTTCGCTATGGCCAGTCTCCAACTGCTCAATGAGGTACTGGACGTTTTCGCGCACGAGCTGCTGTGCGGATGCAGGCTTCCGGTTTTCACTGCCGGAAGCCGGGTTGCTGGCGATGCTGCTCGCGATGCCATTGCTGGCGGTGGTGGCTGCGCTGCTGCCGTTGTCGTTGCTCTGATATTCCATTGTTTTTGCTCCTGTCGGCCTTGCCGGGTGAATTTGTTGTTCACCAAGGCGCAGCCGACAAATTCAACCGGCAGGACGACTGGAGGAAACGAGGGCAGCGATGGTGGGAGTCCGGAGGAAGGGCGCGTCCAAGTGACAAACAGTCTTATCGTTTGGCGCGCAGGCGGCGCTTGCCCGAACGGACGGAAAAGGCCCATTGTGGGCCGTCCACCGGAGCGGCGCGAAGTGGATGGAAGACGCGCGCAGCGCCTCCTGGATTTATCTCGGAATCAACGCACTGCTATTTGCGAGGATCGCAGTAAGGGACTTAAGACTCCGGGACATTTTCCTGAGTTCGTCGAACTCGGGAGTTTTCTCCCGACCAGTATGTCCCGTCTTCGTCAACGCACTTCGACGCGGTTTATTGAATTACTTTAGCTGAATGCTCGGTGCGTTCGTTTATGTCCGAATGGAGACGAAGGAGTGTTGTTCTTCCTCTCCATTTGATTTGCAAAGATTGATCTCGGGAAACAGCGGACAACCAGAAAGGCATTCGCCACTGGAAACGCACTCCACGCACCCGCCTTGTCGATGGGCGGCTCGAAATTCCTTGAATCTCGGATGCCCCTGCCAAATGTCGAGCAAAGTGGTGCCGCGGAGTGAAACGCCCTTCGCACCGGTCCCAATCATGAGCGAGCAAGGATAGACTTCCATTCGTTCAGACACAAACAAGGAGAAGCGCGCTGCATCGCACCCCTCTAATGAGATCCGCTGAGCATTTCCAAAACGGGCAAGCCCCGTAATCGTGCAAGAGTCAAAGCCGACGCGAATCGGTATTTGGTCCCCGGTAGCCAATTCGAAGAACTCCTGGAGTCGAGAGCTCTTGTTTAGAAGCAGTTCATAGTTTGGGTTACGCCCCACAGGTTTGTAATTCAGGAATACGATTGCATTTGCCTGCCGAAGAAACGATGGCGGGGCTATGAGCCATTCAATTGCCGTATCGATAGTAGAGGCGTTCAGCATAAAATGCACGTTTACAATGGCACCCACATCTCTTAGCGCCTGTACGGCTTCCGCCACTCCGATATAAGGCGAGTACGCACTCACCGCGACGGCTCCACAGTAATCGCTTGTGGCCCTCAAGACCTCGGGACTCAAGCCTCGTCCATTAGTCGTGTAGTTGGGCACGATCCCATAGCGCTGACGAGCCATTTTCAACATTTCCGGGAACTGCGGATGTTGATTCGGGTTGCCACCTCCTAGAGCGATCTGAAAGACATGCATCGAGGCGGCCTGCCTTAGGACCTCCTCGTAATCGTCGAAGTGCACGTTAAGGCCATTCACATCCGATTTCCTGTAGCAGAAGTGACAGCCGAGGTCGCACCAGTTCGTCACAGATATATCCAACAACTCAGGCCCATGGGAACTCCAGAACGGTTCCGAGAAATCGTCATCTTCAACCCGCGCGAAGAACCCAGTCCTCGTGTTAAAAACAGCGGTGTACTGGTCTCGATCAAAATGTTTTATGACCAGCTTAGGAATACGGGTCACCATGCATTCTCCAGAGCATTGAGGTATATTTTTCCGTTCTCTTCTTCGAAAGAGTCCATGCAAAAGAAGGTCTGCACGTTATTGGTCTCGCTATCAAGGCGCCCGTAATATGCGACATACCCTTTACGTTTGCTCTCCTCCAGCTTAGCGATCATTCGATCGCTAAGCCGTTCAGCCCGCTTTCCGACCAATCCTTTCCAGTCAGTTTGGCCGTGGAGGTCACCGAGGTCGAGTTCGAGTTCAACGCTGTCGATCAGATCCATATACAACTGGTCGAACAGCGGCATCAGTGGGCTGCCGACTTCGACTCCCATCAAATCCCTAAGGTCTTTCTTTTTCAATTTCCCTTTTGTGATGATAAGAAACGAAGTCGAAGAGCTGTTCGATACAAACCCACTGCGAATCTTCATAATTAGGCCTCCAGATCAAGGAGCTTTTCCAGCAATTCCGCTCCTATCCCTTCCTCCATGAATGTATATAGGCGTCCGAAGTGAATAATGGCCGATGCGTGCTGGTGCCGCGCCTCCAGCTGCTGCGCATCTTGCAAGCTTAGAAGATGCCTCTTACGGAGGTAGAGGGCAAATGTCTGATACTCCGTTTGGTAATACGTTGCATAATCGTGTTTGAGTTCAAGGGAAATGCTGAACAGTCGAGAGAAGAGCTTTGACATCAATCTCCCGGCATAGCTGTCGGGGCGAACTCTCGCGCGACGAAGGAACTCCTCTTCTGTGGGAACATGGTGCACCGCAATGATGTACTCTTCCCGTTGCGTACGTTCATCGAAGATCCGAATGATCATCGAGCGACCTCCCTGAACTGCTCCAGAAAGCGCTTCAACTCCATGGTGAGTCCGTAATCATTAGGTGCAAACGCAAGGTAATCGGCTTCTGCTCGCGCCAAGATGCGTGCTTCGATCTTCAAGCTCATGGATTCGTAAAGCAATCTCCAAATCATCCGCCGGTGTTCTGGGAATTTCTCAAGAGGAAATCCTAGGAGTTCCTCCGTGACTTTGCCTGTTGCAAGCGGCAGTAATCCGCGCAGGCACTCAAGGGCGGGACCTGTCCACCATGAGTCGCCTTCCAATGGAGCCATCAACATAAGCAACTTCACTATTTCGCGATACCGATGAAACTCGGCCCGAACGGTTCTATGCATTATGACGTTTTTAACGAAGGAGTAGAACCCTTGAGACAGGGACTCCTGCCTGTAGCCATTTTGGCTGAAACTCATAATCAAAGCTCTGTAGGCGCCGACGCCGCTGCCAAAGACGAAGGTGTTGAGGATAGCCAAACTGAGCACAGGCCAGACGGTCGGGTCCCAGCGGACCGCCAGATTCCGTGCGATCTCATTTGCCTTCCAATCTAGCTTTTGGAGGTAAGTCTTGATTTCAGCTGCATCCTCCGGACCCAGATTGGCCTGATCGACATTGAAAACCTCTCGGTGATAAACACCGACGTACCACGGATGCTGTCGGTAGTCCTTATAGAACTGTGTGTTAGACGATTTGCGCGAAGCATAAAATAAGAACCGCTGCACTCCTTCCGTGGGAGCACTTTGAGGAGTGAAGGCTTCGATGCTGTCCAGGAAGTTGGCAAGCCCAGCTGGATAGACCTGCCCTATCAAGAACTGAGCGAGAAGATAATCACGGAGTTCGTCGAATGTGAAATTCACGGATTCAGAGAACGCGCTCCCACCTTCGGCATAGACATCCTTCCGAATAATAAGCTCTTCATCCAGCAAGCTGTAGAGTGCTTGTTGAAGGCCTGAAGGTATAGCGCTCAGGGGTACACCTAGAAACTGTTTTGAACTCAGCATATGTTGGAGACATAGGTGTAGCACTTGCTCTAACTGTCGCCCGGTGGAGGTTGGGGCGGCTGTCGAGATTAGGCTTTGCAGGAAGATATTTGCGGTCTGCAGCTTCTGACTAACGTACCCCTTAAAGAGTTCGTCTCTGTAGAAATGCCGAATATCAGGCTGTTCATAGTTGGCATCTTTACCGCGTCTTCCGTAAGTCTCGCAGAAGAAGCGGAGGAGGAGCAGGTCTTTAGTCAAGCTCTCTTGGACGTGTGAAGCCACACGCGTTCCGTTGACCTCGAAATACTCGAAGTATACAGATACGAGTTCCTCACGCTCTGCGTCCGCAAGCCGGGTGTCGGATGATTTGCATAGGATTACATACGGCTTCAAGGTGCCTGCGGTAAGATTCGAAAACCGGTCATCGAAAAACTCCGTGCGACAGCTAAACAGGAAGCGAATGCCAGGATACGCAAGAAGAGAATCGACTACGTACTCAAGTTGCTGTGAAAACAACCCGATCTCGCGGTGCTCATTGAGCCCGTCGATCATCAGCACAAATGGTTTGTTGCAACGTAAGGCCTCTTTCGACAGGCGTGCAGCACCTTCGTCGAGTGTGGCAACATTCGTCCCGAATAGATGAGCGCACAGCACTTGCGCAAGATCTCCATTCGCTTTCAGTCCCAACTCTCGACCTGACAGGAATGCGCAAGGAATGCCGTGTTTCACCAGGAAGTTCTCGTAGAGATCGCAGAGCAGGTTTGTCTTGCCTTGACCGGCAGTTCCTGTGAGTAGAAAGATCCGCTTTGATGCAGCCTCGAACTCCTCGCGGACATTCCTGATCGTGGACGGAAGAAACTGAAGCTCGTTGGTCAACGCATGAGCGTTCTCCTCATAAAAGGCAAGCTGCTTAGCGGTGGACGTTGGCAGTGGGAGGCAACGGCTCCTATCGAATTCGTATTCCTTGATTGTTGTGAGAAGAGATTGATAGCTTGCCCACAACGTCTCCGCTTTTTGCTCCAGTTGTATAAGATTGGATCCATTCGCCACATCCGTCAGAGGGGAAATAGGTAGAAGTTCGAGACCTCCTCTTTCCAAGAAATCGTTCCAAGATGACAGATTAAGCCGACGGCCAGACTCGACGGAGCGTTGGAGAAAGTGAGCAGGATGACAAAAGCAGCGGCACAACTGCTTCGTGTCCCGAGTCTCTATGAAGACTCCGGGAATATATCGCGCGCTCTTTTTCTCGTAGGAGAGGTGCTTCTCACTTACCTTTGAAACTAACTCCAAGACGTCAACGTAGTCATTGCCGACAATACTATGTGCAATCGAGTTCTGGATGGTGAGAATGTCAGAGTACGGAAGGCCGCTGATTCGCGACAGCAGTGAGGGAAGTTCAACGATATCGCGGTCGGGATCGAAATCGAGCTTTGTGCCGCACAATGCGCTCCAACCCATCTTGGAAGCTTTTGTGAAGAGGCTACGTTTCGCTGAGAGCATGAAAATTACGACCCGGTCGTAGTCTTTTGTCAGACCATCATCCAATACTCCCTTCAGCGTTTTCGTTACCTTCGCTGCGGACCTGTCAGTACTGACTTGGATACCGAGGCGAGCCGTATTATCGGCCAAGTCCAGATGGGCATGGTTGCTTCCAGTCGAATTTAGGTTTCGCAGACCCGGTGCAGAGAATAGAACTTGGAACACTGGCAGAAAGATGTCTTCGATAATTCGATTCTTTGAAAACAGCCCAGACAGATTCTCTTGCTCTATTTGATGTGTAAGAACTCCGAGGGCCTTACTTATACCTTCGATGGCCTGAAACTGATTCATCAAGACTCTTTCCAAAAGGAGATTCACAGCCGTGCCGAGAGCAAACCTCACATATCTATAAAACTATGGCACTCAGGAGAAGGGGAAGTCTGCGTTTGATGCCCCGCTTGATCGAAGTCGCCACGCGCTCAGGAAAATCGTTTGGCAAGTTGGATAACACATCTTTTATTGCTTTTGAAACCGTATTCTGCAGTTCTTCGACCACAGCAAAATCTCCATCGAAGGACGCCACTTCATCCAGACAGCGCGAAAAGCTGGAGTAGGCAGGCGAAGCCTCTGTTGTGAACGTATACTTAAAAACGTATAAAGAAAAAATATTTGCTATAGCGTATGTCTGGACCACATGAAGTGTACTATGCAGCGCCTGAGGCTACGCGCCGCTTGCGTTTCCCAGACATCGCCGCCCGCTTCTTCTCGGGCTGTTCCCACGCCATGCGGGCGGATTGTGCAAGGGAGCGTAATGCTTCTCGGTGACCTTGACGCTGCTGTGCCCCAGGAGCAGAGAGACTTGGTCGATGGGCACTCCGGCCAACAGCAGTTCGACGGCGAAGGTGTCGCGGAACATGTGCGAGTGACAGCGCTTCAGTGTGCCGTCCGGATTCTTCAGCGCCGTAATCTTGAAAAGTAGGGCAAGGGATCGCGTCCAGCCACGCTTGCAGGTCTGCGTATCTCCATTGCCGCTCCAGAAGAAATAATGTGGGTTGGCGTTGGGAAGAGAACAGAGCAAGCTATGTACGTCGGGAGGCAACCGGCACGTAGACCGGAACGCCGGTCTTGGCGCGATAGAGGAATAGGTTTCCATCGTCACTGATCCGCTGCCGCTCCAGCGTCACCGCATCCTTGATGGCGAGCCCCGACCATCGCATTAGGAGAACCAATGCGCGCAACCGGTCCTGGCGATGCTCAAAGTCATGACCGCCACGCCAATTTCCATAGGCATGGGTTGCGTCCACCAACGCGCGGAACTCCTCTTTGGTGAAGTAGCCGGTAGGAATGGCTTCCACCCGAACCCGCTTGAGAAAGATGGCCGGATTTTTCGTGATCCAGTCCATGCGGACGCAGAACCAGAAAAACGCGATCAGCCGCTCGTGCTTGCGGCGCGTGGTCTGCGCGGCGTTGCCCCAGCTTGCGCGAAATTTTGTGAGATGCGCGGGCGTCACCTGGTCGAGATAGACCAGCCCTTCCTCCTGCGCCCACTCTTTCAATTGCTTTTCGAAGAAGTACCGGCTCTTCGTGAGGGTGCTATCGCTCAGGTGCCGGGAATCTTCGTCGTCGCGAAAAACTTGAATGGCATCGGTTATTTTCGTTCGTGGCCGGGCCTCGGGCTTGTTCGGGTCGGATTGGTCCTCCAGCCTGCGGCATTGGAGTTCGGCCTTCTCCCAACTGCGCGTCTTGGCAGACTTGCGCAGGTAGCGTCCATCGGCCAGGGTGCCTTGAATCCACTTGGGACACTTGCAGCGCCGGTAGGAGCTGTCAGTCTGTTGGCAGGGCAGGTAGTGACGGGTGTAGGGCGAAAGCATCGAGCGTGTCGCACTCCTTTCCGCGCGCTCCGGGGCGAGCGCAGGAAGAGAGTATAGCCAATCCGGTTGTACGATTTTTGTACGATTGGTTCGGCGTCTCAATAAGTTGTGTGTTCTTAGTAGTTTAAATTGGTGGACCTGGTCGGGATCGAACCGACGACCTCTTCCATGCCATGGTGGGCATTGGACCGCAAGCTATAGACGGTACAGCACTTACGAACCGGTATAACCGGCAAAAACGGCACAATTGGCACTATTTGCTGCCAAAATGCTGCCAAATTTGCCCAGCGGGCCAATGGGCTGACTGTGTGGGTCAGCCCAACTTCCTCTTGAGTGCTCCATCAGATTTCAGGTCAGAGAGCAGCTCCATCACAGTATCCGCGCCACGAATCAAAGAGGGCGCGGATTATGAAGGCGTGAACGTTACTTTTATCCGAACTCTAGACTAACGACTGCACGGCTTCCAGTTCAGATTGATATCGGCTTTGGTGGAGGCAATCAAGTAGCGAATAAAAGGAGAAAGTGCTACATTTAGTCGAGAACGGGTGGTATACCCGATCTGATAAGATGGAGCGGTCCCGATGAAATACGCAACCACTCCCGAAACGTCTGAGCTGACAGGGCTATCCGTGGAAACCCTGCGGGAGTGGACAAAGCGCCGTGCCCTGATACCAGCCGATATCCCACCTCGCTCGAAAGGCTCGCCGGCACAGTATACTTGGCAAACCGTCCTCATCCTACGGCTAGCCGTGAGTCTCCGTAACCGCTTCCAACTTGAACTACAGGCACATAAGACACTGTTTGCGGAGTTAAAGGAATTCTTACGCTGCCGCCGACCCTCTGATTTGAAGGGATCGACGCTTGTGCTGTTCGGGGACGGCCGGTGGACGCTGGTCGACGACGCGGGGCGTGGACAGGTCGAAGAAGAAGCCCTCTTGATCCGGCTGAAGGCACATCTGGAACCGTTATTGGCAGCATTTGGTCTCACCGACGATTCACCTTTTCTCCAGAGCGAACTGTTTCCCATGGAAGCCTTCGCGGCCAAGCGTAAAGATCCTGTGAGAACCGAAGACCATGAGTTGAATCGTGAGGTGGTCGCATGAGCACGGCCACAGTCGAACGCTGGCTGGAGGGACTCGGATACGCATCTGAGCCCACCGTTTTGCATCGTCGCGGAGATCAATTACCGGATAGTCACCCTTATGCCGCTGAGCTAAAGACGCTTCTGCATCCTGAGGGAGCAATTCGAGCGCGAGCTGTTTTTGACGTGGAAGGTGTACCGACAGTTGTCTTCGTTGGAGACGATGGTAAGACCCTGTCGACAGATTTGTTGGACGAGATTCGAAAGCGCATCTGGAATCAGAATCTCGCCAGTATCATTATCGAGGTTTCTGGTCATATAGCGCGCGCCATGCCTGTGCAGAAGATCGCGCAAGAAGAACGGCTCAACATTTCAAGTGCCCGTCCTGACGGACCGTTCTCCGCGATCGATGTGACCTCCGCCAATCTGTTGCGGAGAAAACCGGAGTGGTTTGATGTTAACAACAGAGTTGACCGCAAGCTTCTAGACAATCTCTCTATCTTGGTCACACAGCTCACACGCCAGGGATTCGCGAGTGACGAACAAGAGGAAATGCGGCGGTATCGTGCCGAACTGCTCATGGGGCAGGTCTTGTTCATCTCCTACCTTGAGCATCGTGATATTGTCGGCGTTACTTACAGAGCGCGTCGTGGTGTGTCGCAACTCCATAGCCTCATTCGGAACGCGAACCGCCCAGAAGTTGGGCGTCTGATCGATTTCCTGCGGCAGGATTTCAACGGCGATTTTCTGGGGGATGATCGTCACGATCCATGGGCGGCGCTCAATGATACGGGATTCGCCTTGCTGGATTCCTTCCTGCGTCGCACAGAGATGAGTACCGGCCAACAGAGTTTCTGGAACTACGACTTCAGTTTTATTCCGGTAGAACTCTTGTCCGGCCTCTATGAAACATTCCTATCAACGGAAGAGCAGGCTAAGACCGGAGCCTACTACACACCGCGTAATTTGGCGATGCTCGCGGTGGATCAAGCATTCCTCACATCAGAGAATCCGCTCGATGAGACGATCTTCGATGGGGCGTGTGGCTCGGGTATCCTACTCACAACAGCGTATCGTCGCCTGATTGCGCTGTCGGAGGCTAGAGAGCAGCGTCAGCTCAGTTTTCGTGAGCGGGGGCAGTTGCTACTTGACCGGATCTTTGGGGCAGATATCAACGCGATGGCGTGCCGCGTAACCGCCTTCAGCTTATACCTGTCTCTACTCGAAGGATTGTCTCCTGCAGACATCATGGAAGCACAGGAACGCGATGGAGCGAAGTTGCCATCCATGGCAGGAACAAACCTGTTCTCCGAAACACAAGGCGACTTTTTTCGACAGGATCATGGATTTTCGCAAAGAAAATTTTCGCTTTTGATTTCAAATCCCCCTTGGGCAGAACCCGAAGGAGACGAGGAGACATCTGCTGATCTTTGGGCGCAGGAAGCAAGTGTTCCCTTCGCGCGCCGGCAGATCGCTGGCGCTTACACACTTCGTGCTCTTAACTATTTGAGCGAAAATGGGCGAATTTGCCTGATTCTACCAATTGGGCAATTTCTTGGGAAATCGAGCGAAAAGTTTGTAGCTCACACCCTGAGGGCCTTCCGCCCGGTCCGACTGATCAATTTTGGTGATTTACAGAACCTTCTATTCCCGACGTCCGAAAATACGTGTCACCTGTTTGTCGCGGTTCGGCGAGACAAACGGGACTGCGGAAACATTCCTCCCGACGAGATATTTGACTACTTAGTGCCAAAGGCGGATATGAGCCTAGCGCTAGGCCGCTTGACAATGCAGTCGGCGGACCGTCACATGTTGCAGACCGCTTTCGTTGCCGATGATCCACAGATTCTGGTGTTGCTGATGTGGGGAGACGCGAATGACGTCTCGATCTGGACACGTTTGAGTCTGCGAAGCACATTCGCGGATTTCTGGAAAGGACCGAAGCCTTCACGTCGATGGATCAATCGCAAAGGCGTTCACCTTCACGATAAGAGTAGAGCACCAGTCTCAGCAAGGCGCTTGGCACGGAAGCCCTTCGTTCCGATTACAGCCCTGAGCGTAGTATCGCCAATACTCCATCAGGATCTACTTCAGGAGTGGCCTGCAAATCAGAAGACGGTCGCAGGCATCAGCGAGGAGCTCCTTGAGGTGTTCGATGGACCTCGCGTGCTGTTTCCGGACGGATTCTCTCGAACGGACCAATCGGTCAGGGCTGTCTACTATGCCGGAGAGGGTACTTTTACCCATAGCGTAGGCGTTATTCGCGGACCACAAGAGGACTCAGAACTTCTGCGTTTTGCTGCAGTCTATTTGCGCTCAACCCTGGCGAAGTACTTCCTCATGTTGCGTGCATGGAAGATGCTCTGCGAACGCAATGGAGTTCACCTTGCAGATGTCGAAAGTTTTCCGTTCTTTGATACAAACGCAGCGCCGAATCCCTCTAAGGCTAGAAGGGCGCTCAGCAACGTATTGAAACTCTTGTCCGAATTGCGCGGTTTATCTGTGGAGCACCAGGCTTTTCAATACGCTGTGCTTCGGGACCAATTGGACGATGAAGTATTCGACTACTTCGACTTGGTTGAGACCGAGAAGGTTCTAATCCGGGAAACCGTGCAGATCCTCATGCCTTCCATCCGTCCGCGCAGTTATCAAAATCTTTACACGCCATCACAGAGGCAACCGCAGGCGAAAGACTTCGCAGCGTACGCCGAAACGCTAGCTACATCACTGACAGAATGGCGCCTGCGCACGGGAGGCAAAGGTCGGTTTGAAGTCAAGGTCGTGACGAACGAACTTGGGCGTGAAGGTCCTCTCGGAATCGTCCGGGTCCGGTACCGTGGAGATGCGACGAGGTCGGCAACTTTCGAGTCAGAAACCAGCGACCAAGTGATACAAAGTATTCTTGCTGAGCTCAGATCGAAGGGTATCACCGTGGTTCCCTCGGGAGAAGCTCTACAGTTACTCCCAGATTCGCAGCTTTGGCTCGGAGATTCCCTTTATCTTGTGCGGCTGCTCAATCGGCGAAGTTGGTCCGTACGCCAAGCCTTGCGCGATGCCGAACAGATCGTTCATTCAGTACAGAGGCGCTCTGCCCAGGCCCAACGCAAGGAGCGCAAGTGAGTATTGGGATCGAGTGGCTCGATGCATTCCCGATCCGACCCGCGGCGGAAGCGGTAGATGCACTATGTGAAAGCTGGAATCAGCTCTCCCGATATCCGCTTCCCGGCTTTCATCCAGGCATGAAGGAGCCCAACCTCACGCGGGCCCTGAAAGCCCATGTGGAATCGGTCACGGCGCGCAACCGAGGGTTGCTGGGCATGTGGGCCGCAGAGAGTGTGGTGAATGTTCTGGATCCAAAGACTGCCGTCATACGCGAAGAACGACGCAATGACATCGTCTACGGTTGGAATGATGAAGTTGCTGGTTTGCAGCTAGTATTTGAGTTTAAAAAGATGAGCCGCTCGGCGCGCGACCGAAACCATTACTTGGGGTACAAGGGCCTGGAACGATTTGTAACCGGAATTTACAGCCGTTATCAGCCCGTGGCTGCCATGGTTGGCATGCTCATTGATCCGGAGGACGAAGTAGTTCCTCCAGTGCGCAATGCGTTAGCCACGGTAGCGGTAGCGACTCGGCTTCGATTGCGACATTTCGCGAACGGCGCAGCGGTGGAGCAGCCTTCCATTTTGTTCACACAAGCAGATTTTGACACAGAGCATCATCGTGATCCTGCTTTAGCTCCGAGTCACGGGACTATCCGGGTTGCGCACATCTTTTTGAAATTCGGGTATCCGGTAACCTCGCGAGTGACTTTGCGCAGAAACCTGTAATACTAAGCACTATCCCAGGATCTAAGAATGAATATGTTTCAGGAGAAAATCGAGACATGGCTTTCAAGGCGCGCCCCGGACCGCGCCATGAATCAGTGTTTTGGTCTTTCAGCTGTTCTGGCCACTGATATCGGCCTCGAACGCACTGAAAACCAGGATCGTGTTGCTGCCTTGAAAATCAACGCCCGATCTCCCGATGGCCGTCCACTGATAGCTGTCGCGGTCGCGGACGGTATGGGAGGGATGCGGGATGGTGCCAAATGCGCCACCTTGGCTTTATCGAGTTTCTTCTATGCTCTGATATCGCATCGCGGTGATGAGATTGAGAAGCGGGCAACTGCAGCTATTTCTTACGCTAATAGCGCAGTCTTTAGCTTCGCCAGCGGCAAGGGAGGCGCGACGCTCTCAGCAATCCTAGTTGATCACGAATTACGTCCGTTCATCGCTCATCTGGGGGATAGTCGAATCTATTCGTTTGGGGCCGGATCTGGAGTGAAGCGTCTGACCACAGATGATTCACTCGCTGAAGCCGTCGGTGGGCACGGGCGAGAACTTCTGCAGTTCGTTGGCATGGGTGAAGGAATGCAGCCGCACATCATGCCCATCCCTGATGACTCCAAACAACTGGCAATTACGACGGACGGTATCCACTTTATCGAATCCGCCACGCTCGAAAGCGTGCTGAAGCATTCTAATGCTCTCAAAGCCGCTTCGGAAAGGCTATCGGCACTCGCTCGATGGTGCGGTGGGCCGGACAATGCATCTTCGGCGCTGGTCGATTTACTACAACTCATGCAAGAAGTCCGCAATGGTGAGGATACCGGGATCGAACTCTGGGATCCCTTCGGAGCTCTTACAGCAATGTGGATCAGGCCAGACATCCTGACGGCTGAAGATAAGCGAGCTGGTATCGACGCGCACCAAAGTACGTCTGTAGCAAAGTTCGACAAGCCGGAACGAGCGAATTCTGCTCCGGAGAATTCAAAACGCAAGGCTGCGTCCAAGAAGCCTAAACAGAATAAAAAAGATACGCACCCCCAAAAGGACATTCAGTTCGAGATCAAGATTGAGCAATCTGCGGCCCCGGAAGGTACCGATGATGATAGCCAATAGATATGAGCCTACGGGAACTACTGCTGCGGGTGGCATGGGCGAAATCATTGAATGTATCGATTCGCATTTGCAACGGCGCGTTATTATTAAGCGCCTTCACGCCGGGATCGAGGAACGGCGGCTCATTGATGAGCAAAAGGCCTTGGCTAGGCTTCGTTCGAAACATGTCGTCCAGCTTTATGACATTCTCGACTTGTCGGACGGAAAGAAACGCGATAAAGCGATCGTAATCGAGTTCATAGAGGGCGCGAACCTTGACATTGGTGCATTCAAAGTTGGACTAGAATATCTAAATGTTCTCTGGCAGATCGCCTGTGGGCTGAAGGATATTCACCAAGCAGGTGTCATTCACCGCGATATCAAGCCGAACAACATCCGTCTGGATAATGAGGGTGTAGTCAAAATTATCGATTTTGGCTTGGCACGTTCTAGTGATGAGGCTAAGACGCACAGCATCATAGGAACGCCTATCTTCATGGCCCCAGAGCTGTGGAGCGATAAGACGGTGAGCTTCGATCAATCAATCGACGTATATGCATTTGGCGTCACGTGCCTAGCCCTCCTCAGCGCAAATGTTCCAACGGAATTGGTTCATCGGCCCCCTCAAGCCGTCTCTTTGGCAACACTAAGTGCTAGCTTAGTTGGATTATCGTCAGACCTCGTAGTTCTAATTCATGCATGTTTGACGACAGATCCATCCAAGCGGCCAAGAATGATTGATGTACAAACCCTATTAGCCAGGCATTTGCTAAAGAATCAGCATCGTGCGCTGGTTGTGATGAACGGCCAGGCGCACTTGCTTGACCGAAATAATTGCAAGATCACCTTGAATGCGGGAACCGTAGGTACGCTAACGATCGAATATGACGGCCTCGATTTCAATGTTTCGAGCTCATCCGGTGCAATTTACCTTAACAACACGCCTGCCCAAGCTAGCAATGTTGTACCGGGATGTTGTGTCATAACATTCGGTGACGGGTCAAACCGACGTTTTGTAACTTTCGACGTATCTCATCCTGAGGTCATGCCATGAAGAACGGGGATGTCGTTTCTTCAAGATATACAGTGCAGAGCCATATCGGACGTGGCGGCATGCAAGATGTATATCTAGCATTCGATCAATTGCTTGGAGTAAATGTCGCACTGAAAACTCCCCAAGCTGGTCAGCCCGACAAGAGATTCAGTCAAAGCGCCGTCATCGCGGCACGGGTGAACCATCATAACGTCGCAAAGACCCTTGATTATTTTGAAGAGAACGGTCAGCTTTTCTTGATCGAAGAGTACGTCCCGGGCGAAACGTTGGAAGAGAAGCTAATCCGGTTCGGGGCGGTGGACCCACACCTCGGCGCGCGAGTTTTTCACCACCTATCGAAGGGCGTTGCAGCCTCGCATCATGCTGGTGTGGTGCATCGCGACCTAAAGCCGAGCAATATCATCGCAGAGCCGGGTGTGAATATTCACGAGTTGAAGATAACGGATTTCGGAATTGCAACTTTGACAGAAGAGGTATTCGCCCAAGCGGCGAGAGAGGGAGACTTAACAAGATCTACGTCGGGGACCATTCGCGGTGCTCTCCCTTATATGGCACCAGAAATGATGTTTCGTTCGCCCGGAGATCATCCTGGGACTGAAGCCGATATTTGGTCGCTAGGCGCCATGATGTTCAAAATTTTGACTGGCGACTATCCGTTCGGAGTCTACTTACAGGCTGCGGTTAATGTCCAAAACCAGAAGCGAGCACCGTGGCCAGCCTTCATGACAAGTCATCCACAATATAAACCGCTGGCGGAAGAACTTCAGGGCCTTGTTGAGCAATGCTTGACATATGACCCGGTCAAGAGGCCCTCTGCGGACCATCTAGTGAGAGAACTCTCAAACGTGTGCTATATCAACGTGCATCGTTCAGAGGGAAGCGTCGACAATCTTATTCAAAACGGATATAGCGGATTTGCCACCGGTGACGATGGAACCGTTTTCTTCAGTATGGAGAGTGTGTACGGCGTCAGACGTCCTTCCGTCACCAAGAACAACCGGATCTGTTACTCAAAATTTTCTGGGTCACCGAGGCATCGGGGACATCCGGTGGTTGTCATCGATTGACGATGGATCCAGCACGGATGATGAGCAAGTGGAGAAAGGTTGTGCACGGATCGCCGGTTGGCTTCCATTCCAGTCGGCAACGGTAATTACCGCCAAAGAGTTTTTTCAGACATTGCCCTGATCTCGTCGACGGGTGTATCTCAGCCTGCCGTTCGATTTTCCAGTGGCGTCGTCGGAAATCTCAGGATCCGTCAAGTGAAATCCGTAAACAGGGCGCCAGGCTTGACGGAAAGCGCCTTTGCCAGCTTTACGATGTTCTCCAAAGCCACGTTCCGTTCGCCTCGCTCAACCCCGCCGACGTAATTCCGATGCAGTCCGGCCCGCTCGGCCAATTCTTCCTGCGAATAACCCCGCTCATCGTAAGCGCCCGGTAAGGGCCGTCTGGACTTATGTGTGATGAGTTAGGCATCCTCGGTTTGTAGCCGCGAGAGTGATCGCGTTCTCAGGAGGCCGGGATGGATGGTTTGAGTTCGGCGGCGATTGCTGCGACGACGCGCAAGAAGCGCCAGCATCGAAGCAGTGAAGAAAGACTGCGGATCGTTGAAGAGGCGTCGGTGCCGGGAGCATCGGTTGCGTTGGTGGCTCGTGCACATGGGGTGAACGCGAACCAGGTGTTTGCATGGCGCAAGCTACATCTCACAGGTAAGCTCATTGACAAGCGGCTGAAGGCTGTTACTCCGACTACGCCTCGGTTGCTGCCGGTAACTGTCAGCGACGCGGATCAGCGGTTTGGGATTGCGATTGATACCCCGATGGCATCCACGCCAGTTCAGTGCACCGCGCCTTCAGGTTCGATTCATATCCAGTTTTCCAAAGCGCAGATTCGAGTCGAAGGTTGCGCGGACGCTTCCACGCTACGCGTCGTGATGGAGTGTCTACTCCGATGATTGCGCTTCCAGCAAACACGCGCATTTGGATTGCGGCAGGTGTGACCGACATGCGACGCGGCTTCACCGGGCTGAGCGCGTTGGTGCAGACCGCGCTTGAACAAGATCCGCTCTCGGGACACGTCTTTGCTTTCCGTGGACGCCGAGGCGATCTGATCAAGCTCTTGTGGTGGGACGGAGACGGGCTCTGTTTGTTCGCCAAGCGGCTAGAGCGTGGACGATTCATCTGGCCGAAGGCCGAAAGCGGAACGGTTTCACTGACGCGTGCGCAGCTGTCGATGTTGTGCGAAGGCATTGACTGGCGCCGTCCGGTTCGAACGGCAGAATCACTGATGGCGATCTAACACACGGATGCGATATACACAGCTATTTATGCGGCTGTGGACGCATTCGAGCAGAGTTCATGGCACACTGTTTTCATGGTTGCCACGCGCACAACGCTGCCGGATCTGAACACGCTGGATGCGGACACGTTGAGGGAGTTGCTGCTGGCAACACACGAGCAGTTGCTCTCTCGTGATCATGAGATCGAGCACCTGATGCTGCTGATCGCCAAACTGCGCCGCATGCAGTTCGGGCGCAAGTCGGAGAAGATCGAACGGCAGATCGAACAACTGGAGTTGCAACTCGAAGACCTCGAAGCCAACCGCGCTGAGAGTGTGGATACGGCAGAGAAA
Source organism: uncultured Acidobacteriota bacterium (assembly GCA_963787715.1). Taxonomy (GTDB): domain Bacteria; phylum Acidobacteriota; class Terriglobia; order Terriglobales; family Acidobacteriaceae; genus TOLSYN. The sequence continues at coordinate 1,446,083 of CAWBEC010000002.1, forward strand.
CAGACCTCGACATCGAACACGATTCCACCGGCAGCCAAGCCAACGCGACGTGCGCTTCCCGCTCATCTTCCACGCGAGACTAAGATCCACGAGCCTGCGGAACAAGCCTGTCCCGAGTGCGGCGGCACCCTGAAGATGCTCGGCGAAGATATCTCGGAGATACTTGAGTATGTTCAGGCAAGCTTCAAGGTGATCCGCCACGTGCGTCCGAAGCTCTGTTGCACAGGCTGCGATGCGATTGTGCAGGCGGCAGCACCGAGCCGTCCGATTGAGCGTGGCCTCGCTGGCCCAGGACTACTCGCCCACATCCTCACCGCGAAGTACTGTGACCATCTTCCGTTGTATCGACAATCGGGGATGTATGCGCGTGAAGGCGTCGATCTAGACGACTCAACGCTGGCCGGCTGGGTGGGTGCATCGAACCGGTTGTTGCAACCGCTGGTCGAGGTGCTTCGCCGATACGTGATGGATTGCAATAAGCTTCATGCCGACGACACGCCGGTTCCAGTGCTGGCTCCGGGCAACGGCAAGACCAAGACTGGGCGGCTCTGGACCTACGTTCGCGATGATCGTCCTGCCGGTAGTCCGGCGGCCCCGGCCGTGTGGTTCGCTTACTCGCCGGACCGCAAGGGCGAGCATCCACAACAGCATCTCTCGAAGTTCACCGGAATTCTGCAAGCCGATGGCTACGCCGGGTTCAACCAGATTTATGAGAGCGGACGTGTGCAGGAAGCGGCATGTTGGGCTCATGTCCGTCGCAAGTTCTACGACTTGAAGGAAGCACACAAGTCACCGATTGCAACCGAAGCGGTCGAACGCATCGCACCTTTGTATGGGATCGAGGAAGAGATTCGAGGCCGGTCTCCCGATGAACGCCGCGAAGTGCGCAACGTCCGCTCGCGTCCACTGCTTGCCTCCATGCATGAATGGCTGGAAGCATCGCTGGCAAAGCTTTCGAAGAAGTCCGATACTTCGGCAGCGATCCGCTATGCCCTCGCGCGCTGGGACGCCTTGATGCGTTTCTGCGACGATGGCCGCATTGAGATCGACAACAACAGCGCCGAACGCGCGTTGCGCGCCGTAGCTATCGGCCGGAAGAATTACTTGTTCGCTGGATCAGATCGCGGCGGGGATCGTGCCGCAACCTTCTATAGTCTGATCGGTTCGGCCAAGCTGAATGGACTCGATCCGGAAGCATATCTGCGCCAGGTGCTCACGTGCATTGCTGATCACCCGATCAGCCGCGTTGAAGAGTTGCTGCCTTGGAACATCAGCTTCGACTCGCCGTCGTCAATCACCAGTCTCTAACCAGACCTCATTCCGCTAAGTGTCCACTTAAAACGTAAGTGGACACTTACGCGCACTCTCATAGCTTGCCATCCCTGTCCAGACGGTTCTCACCGGATGCTTACCGCTCATCGCGGAGTTGCCGTAATCTGGAGCCAAATCGAGACTTAACGGAGCGCGTCGCCACACTCCTATGCTTGAATGTTGACCACTATGGGTCTACACACTATGAGTGTTATATTTTGAAAGAGCAGACCGTCATGCTCCGTTTACAGCGACAGGATAAAATTGCAGAATTACAGGTCTGACAGCCATTGACCTCGGGCGAGAATCTAACAAAATTGAGGATGAGTCCATGCAGGGCAACTATATCGAGTGCCCGGAGCTTGCGGGCAAGACGATCCAGACATTCCGTATCCACCGGGACGCCGGGGATGGAACCAACGTCGAGATTCAACTTACGGATGGAACCAGCTTTTCTTGTGTTCTGAACCACAAACCCGAAATCAACACCACCTTATATAAGGGTGGCATCGGAACCCCCGAAATTCTTTTCAGCCACGAATTCTGAGCCTGTCCAGGCACCGAAAAGCGGCGCGTTATTCCTAACGTGCATAACGCGCTGCATGGAATTCATTGGACGCGGCATCGGTTCCGCCCTAACTTTGCGCCATGGCTGACCCACACGGTCAGCGGAGGTGCAAAGTGAATCGATTCCGCCGTCTCTTCCGTTCCGATGCGAGCAGCAATCGGCTACCTGTTCCGCCCGGTATTCGCTGGGCACAACCCTTCCTGAAGAACACCCTATCTCCCGGCCATCCGCACGATGGCTCCCACCCTTCTTGCACTGTCTTTGACGAGTGTTGCCCACGCCCAGGGGACGATGGACTTCTCCGGGGCGCAAACGCTGATGACAACCTTCAAAACCTTCGCCGTCTATGCGGGCGCGGTCATCTGTTTCGGCGGTCTCATCTTCGCCGGTATCCGCATGATGAGCGGACGTTTTCAGGACGCTATCCCAGGGCTCTTCGGCGCGCTGTTTGGCGCGGGAGTTCTCGGCTGGGGAGCGGGCTGGATTGGCAGCCTCACTGGTCAGACCATGCAGTAGGAGGCGGCCATGACCAAGCGGGGAGAACCGTTACCAATCAATCAGGCGCTTAATAGGCCACGAGCCAAACTTGGACTCGACCTCAGCGCATGGATGGCGATCGTATTCGTCTGCGTAACGGTTTTCCTCGTTGGGTTTCGCATGGTGGCGATGATCGCCTTCCCCTCGCTCGCCGTAAGCGCATGGCTGATCGTCCGCAAACATCCGAAGATGTTCGAGCTTTGGGGCTTGAGCCTAAGCCAGAGGTCCTACTATGACCCGCGTAAACACTGAGCAATTGAAATATACGCCATGGTTCGCTAAGGCCGGAGCCGCGTGCAGCATCGTCCCGATTGCACGCTTCGTCAATGACCGCATTTTTGCGCTCAAAGGCGGCGGCTACGGCTGCTTGTTCTCGCTCGCCGGCATTGACGAAGAAGGATTGACCGATCAGGAGTTGGAAGCGCAGATGCGGTCGATTGAAGGCGCGCTCCGCGGCCTGTCCGAAGGATCGTGCCTGTACCAGTACACGCGCGTCCTGTCCGGCTGCAATCTACCAAAGAAAGCGCATTACACGAATCCCGTTACACAGGTTTTCGTAGACGACCGATTGGACCTTCTCGCAAAGACGGCGGCCTTCAGGCGCATTGATCTGCATTGGTGCCTGACGCTGGAAACGCCCAGGGCGGCGGCCTTTGCGCGCAAACCCCAGGAACACGTTGCCGACTCGACGCGGATGCTGGTCGATCTTGAGAAGACTGCCACGCTTCTTGGGGGGCATCTCTGCGGTTCACTCGGACTGAAGCTGCTCGAAAAGAACGCCGCTTATCAGTTCTTCAGTTACCTCTTCAACCTCGAAGAGTGGGCCAGTGCAGATAAATTGTCTGCCGATGACAGCGTGGACCGCCAGATCGTAAAGAGCCCGGTTGCGTGGCATAGCGACCATCTCACCATAGGCCGCAGATATGTTCAGATGTTTTCTCTGAAGACGACGCCCGAGGCATCGCGGCCCTGCCTGTTCACGGGCCTTGCGACGCTCGATTGCGACAGCATTCTTTGCACCACGTGGCGGCCCAAGTCTACCGCCGCGGCGCGCAGCGAAATCGATGCCCAGGAGAAGTTCATCTCGTTCTTCAAAGTCGGTGTACTGACGCGCGTCATGAGCGGACGCGACTTCGCCTCGCTTGAAACAGGCGCAGGAGCACGCGCCGCCAACACGCAGGTCGATGACCTGGGCGAAGTCATCCGTTCCCTCGACAAGAAAGCCCAAGGCGAATATTCGCTTCGCTTCCTTGTGGCAGCGCGCAGTGCGGACGAACTGCGCGGCATCGCCCCCGCTGTGCATCGCGTCTTCGTCGATGCACGGGCACAGGTGATGGAAGAAACGCTGGGAAACCTATCGGCGTTCTACGCCATGTTTCCCGGCAACCAGAAATTCGACGTCTTTCCCATGTGGCTGGCTGAGGACCATCACGCGAGGCTTTCCTCTGTGTTCGCGCCCAATCTCGGTCATCCGTATTCCGAAGACCTCGATAACGAATACCTGAACGTCTTTGAGACACGCACGCGGACGCCGTTCTTTCAGGACGTGTATGTGGACGGTGTGCGCGTCATGCTCATTATCGGGCCACCGGGCGCGGGCAAGTCGGTTCATGGGAACCTGGCCGTCGCCCACGAGCAGAAGTATGCCGGGTTCACCTACATCTTCGACATCGGCGGCAGCTACGAGAGTGTGGTCGAGTTGTACGGCGGGCGCGTGGACCGCATCGGCAAAGATGGCCCGCGCGTTAATCCCTTCGCTCTGGAACCGACCGAGAGCAACATCACCTTTCTTTATTCGTTCGTCAAGCTGCTGCTGACGAACGGCGGTGCAGAACTTGAGCCGGAAGACGATGACGTGATCCATAAGGCTGCGCGGGATATTTACCTGCTCGACCCGGAAAACCGCCGCCTGTCCAATCTCTTCCTGCCCAAGAAACTCGACCGGTATCTCTCGAAGTGGGTTGGCAACGGTGTCTATCACGCAGTTTTTGACAACGTGGAGGACAGCCTTTCGTTGTCTCGTCTGCAATGCTTCGACTTTCAGGGCGTAAACAACGAGCAGTATGCCGACCTGATCGAGCCGGTCATGGTCTGGCTTCTGCGCCGCATCAATGACATTCTTTACAATCCCGCCAATCTCGGCGTTCCCAAACACATCCTCATTGAAGAAATCTTCTCTTCGATGAAGAATCGGCAGTTGCTCGAAGGCGCGCTGGCCTCCATCAAGACCGTGCGCAAGAACCTGGGCGGCGTGACCATGATCGGCCAGTCCGCCGAGGATCTGGGCGCGAATGCCGATTCGATTGTGAACTCCTGCACGTCGTTCCTGTTCTTGAAAGACGCGACCTTCAACCGGAAGCGGTATGCGGAACTGTTCAAGATGAACGACCAGCAGCTCGCTCTCTTCGAGAGCTTGCAGGACCGCGAAGGATTGTTTATGCGCCGCGACGGTCTCACCAAAGTTGTCCGGCTCAATCTTGATAGCCGCAGCTATGCAGTCTTCTCAACCAAGCCGAAAGACCGTGTGCGCCGCTCGAAGCTAATCGCCAAGTATGGACTCCCCGAGGGCATCGCACGCTTTGCCCAGGGCGAGACCGCATAACCAAAACTCACTACAGAAAGGACACGAACCCCATGAGACCTCCTTTTCCTGTCGCTATCGGTCTGGGCCTGATGCTCGCCTCCGGCTCGCTTCACGCCGCGACCGATCCTCGTCCCCTACAACCCAGCGCGCCGCGCACTATCATCGTCTCGGAATCGGCTACGCCGCCCGAGGTTCGCGCCGGACTGCTGCAATCGACGCTTATTGTGCTCCCAGCCGAAGAGAAGGTCGCCAACGTCTTTGCCGGCGACACGGTGAACTGGATCTTCGACGGCGGTCATGTCGCCTCGCGCTTTATCAGTGTGAAACCCAAGACGGCCAATAGCGCCACCGACATCCACATCGTCTCCGACCACGACAACGAATACACGCTTGAGTTGCATGAGGTATCGAATGACTCCGATTCGCACTTCGATTCCAAGGTTTTTATCAATCTCGGCGACCAAGTCGCTAAAGACCGTCTGGCGCAGCTTCCGATATTCGTGCCTGCGGCGGAACTGGATAAGACAAAACAGGAAGCTGCTACCGCGAAGGCCGCTCAGACCGCAGAACTCAAGGCCGAACAGACCAAGGCTGAGCAGTTTCGTTCGGAATATCCGGGTTCCTTGCACTTTGATTACACGTGGGATGAGAAAAAAGGCAAAGAACTCGGATTGCAACAAATCTGGCGGGACGACAAGTTCACCTACCTGCGCGGCCAATTCCAGGAGACGCCCGCTCTCTATGAATTGAAAGACAAGAAGGGCTCGCTCATCAACTTCGATTTCAGCAGCGGCCTTTATACCGTGCCCAAGCAGTTAGAGAACGGGTATCTCGCCATTGGCAAGCAGAAGGTCGAATTCCATCGCACGGGAGGCGCAAAGTAGCCATGACCGAGCCGAATCAGAACACTCCCGCAACTGTCCCCGAGCAACCGGAGGCAAAACCGCCACTGCGCAAGGGTATGCCTGTGGTCTTCGCGCTTGTGGCGATCCTCGGCATTCTCGGTATTCTCGGTATTGCCAACGTGACGAGTCTGCTGCGCGGCAACAAAAAAGCGACCCCGGTGAGCGCCTTACCCACGCGCCCGGTGTCGCCAAACGCGCAGCAGGTATCGAGCTTCGAGACCCAGCAACAGTTGCAGGCAAAGCAGGATGCCGAAGAACGGCAGCGCCAACAGCAGTTGACGGCAGCCATGCAGCAGCTTCAGGCTGCCGAGGGTGCACCCGGTCCTGAGTATGCCAGTGCCTCGCCGATGACTGCGGCGCAGTGGGACGCGATCTACGGTGGCAGCCCGAATGCGCCGCAGCGCACCTCCTCTGTTTCGGAAGCCCAGGCCGAAGCCAAACAAAAAGCCTTGGCGCAGGAGAAGCAGAAACAGGATGCCATCAACAGCGGGACGGTGGCGATTGACTTTGAGCATTCGAGCGCGGCTCCTGTCTCCCCCGCTGTGGTCCCGTCGGTAGCGGCTACAGAAGCTCCACAGGGTTCGGCCACAGCAAAGATGACCGAGAGCGCAGCGCCAGGCCAGCCAGTTCCAGCACAGATGCAAGCCACAGCCAAGGCAGACCCGATGGGTCCGTATGACTTCGATCAGTATCAAGGCCGTCTCTACCGGATCTTCGAGGGCACGGTTTTTGAAGGCGTCGTTACCAACCACATCGACGGTGGTTTCAGTGGACCAATAATGGTCATGCTCACGACCGATTATTACTCGCATGACCACCAGCAGTTGCTCATGCCGCAAGGAACGCGTCTTATCGGCACGGTTCAGAGCGTGGGCAACGCCGAGCAGCGCAAGATGTTCGTCACCTTCCATCGCGCCGTTTGCCCGGATGGCTTCTCGCTCGATTTTGACAAGTACATTGGGCTCGATCCGTTGGGGACAACCGGCCTTGCAACCAAGGTCAATCACGGGTATCTGTTGGCTTTTGGTGCGGCAGCCGCCATCGGCGGCTTGGGCGGTCTCGCGCAAATCGGCAACAACAGCAGCATCCTCGATCCCTCGACGCAGATTCGCAACGGCATCTCCGAGCAGACGGCTGCCGAAGGCGAACAGGTACTCAATCACTTTCTGAATCGACTTCCGGTTATCACGCTGAAGGAAGGATCGCGGGCCCGCGTTTACGTGGGCCGCGACATCCTCATTCCGTCCTATGAGGAACACCGCATGGACCCCACGCTGTGAAAAGAGGAACAGAGTGATGAGCATATCAAGTGATCGATACAACCACTTGCTCAATAAAGCCAGGAGCGCCAAGCGCGGCGGTCACGATGCGTGGGCCGTGCAGTCCACCGGAGAGAAGGTTGCCGTCGCACTTGTCCTCAACCGCGCCGATTGCCTTGCCGACTACGAATACACCCTCGCACAAGCCATCGAACGTGCCGGCCAGGAATGGGTTTCCATCATTCCGCAGATTGCGCGCCATCTCGCCGAGGAGGAGGACGCATGACGCATCGCGCTGTGAATCGCCGCAGGTTCGTCGTTAATACCGCGCTGGTTGCGCTGACGCTTCTCATCCTCGCAATGCCCGCCACGCAGAACGTCCTCGCGTGCGCGTTGGAGGAATTCGCTGAGATCACCGAAAGAGCGTTGCATTTTCCATGCACTCTCTTGGACCACGGCAAGTGTTTCACCCTGGACAGGTTCGATCCAACCTGCCCGCAATGCCTGTAACCACGTAACCAAAGGAGGTTTCATGCAACCCAAACGGAAGAAACACCGCAAGTGGCTTATCGCCGGAGCGGCCATCGTCCTGACCGCAACGCCCAGCTTTGCGCTGTTCGGTCTCGGAGATGTCGTTTTTGACCGTGCGTCCAGCTAAGGCTGGTATGTCCAGCAGGGGAAGGACCTGCCGGGGTAAAAGTCAGAAGCCCCGTAGCTAGATAGCAGGGAGGCGGGAAACCAAATCTCTGAAGCCTATCGACAAGCATCTCCTCGGGAGATGTGCGAGTCATCGGGCCGTAACGAAAGTGAACGCGTATATGTGGCCCCGTTAACTATCAACCCCGAAGGTCGAGCCCACGGTCAAAGGGCGAAGGCAGCATGAGTAGGCGCAATCTGACTGATGCGTTTATTTCACTTCGGCGGGGTGGAAGCGACAGCACGATGACAAGGACATGCCAAGCAACTGGAGAAACCCTCCTCGCCCCGGCGCGAAATCGCCGGAGAAAGGTAGGCCCTATAACCACACACGGGAAAAGGGCCGAAGGCGAGAGGGTGGAGGATGGGTCCGTGGTAGCGATGAAGCCGGGTAATGCCGGCAGAGCGAAGGGACCCTGCTGTTTGTAACGGTTCCAACAACACGGGAGGCAAAGGCGAATGACAAACACGCCTATAAGTTTGCAGGACCTGCGTAGGAACCTATACGTCAAGGCGAAGGCTGAACCGTCCTGGCGTTTCTGGGGTTTGTACGTCCATATCTGCAAGATAGAGACTCTGCGCGAAGCGTATGAGATGGCCAGAAAGAATAATGGCGCACCGGGAATCGACGGGGTGACATTTGAGGCCATTGAAGCGCAGGGCGTGGAGGGGTTCATTGCGCAGATACAGGGCGAACTCATAAACCGCACCTATGTGCCGCTACGTTCGCGGAAGCAGGAAATACCGAAGGCCGGAGGAAAGTTCCGTACTCTTTCGATACCTGCTATCCGTGACCGAGTCGTACAGGGTGCTCTGAAGCTGATTATGGAGCCGATCTTCGAGGCGGATTTCCAGCCGGGGTCGTATGGCTACCGTCCCAAGCGCACGGCGCACCAAGCGGTGCAGCGAGTAGCGAAGGCAATCGTACAGTACAAGACCCACATCATCGATCTTGATCTAAAAGCATACTTCGACACGGTCAGGCACCATCTGCTGTTGGACAAAGTAGCTCGCCGGATCAATGACGATGAGGTGATGCGATTGCTTAAGCTGGTGCTGACAGCATCGGGAAAACTGGGTGTTCCTCAAGGCGGAGTGATTTCACCGCTTCTCAGCAACATTTACCTCAATGAGGTGGATCGGATGCTGGAGCGGGCCAAGGAAACCACACGCAAAGGGGAATATACCCACGTCGAGTACGCTCGATTCGCCGATGATCTGGTGGTACTGATCGATGCTCACCCGCGCAATGCGTGGTTGCTGGGGGCGGTCTACAAACGACTGCGGGAGGAGTTTGCCAAGCTACAGGTCGAAATCAATGAAGTGAAGAGCCGCATCGTGGATTTAGCACGCGGGGGGACCTTTGGTTTCCTCGGGTTCGATTTCCGCCGCCTCCGCAGTATCAAGGGGCAGATGTGGTGTGTGCATCACGCGCCGATGATGAAGAAACGCACGGCGCTTCTGCACACGCTTAAGGATGTGTTCCGGCGATACCACTCACAGCCCGTAGAGCAGGTGATCCAACAGATCAACCCGATACTGCGTGGCTGGGCTTCGGCGCTCGCGAGAAGTAACCCACCTGTGCTTTCAAGAAATGACCCACCTGTTTGGTAATCAAGAAACGCACTGATGGTTGAAGGAAGAACGTGGTGATGATGAGTCATCATGCCCGATGCTCGAAAGCGACCGTGTAGCATCTGTCATCGCTGGTTCCGGCCCGATCCAAGAGTCGGGGCGCGACAACGAACTTGTGGCCAACCGGAATGTAGCAGGGCGCGGCGCCGCAAGGTGCAGGCGAAGTGGCGTGGGCGCAATCCGGACTATTTTGCCGCCCGCCGAATCCTGACTCGTGGAGCGTTGGCCGACCCTCCGGAACCGCTGCGTTTACCCCCTCCATTAGGCCAACTACCCTGGGACATCGCGCAATCCGAGATCGGGGCTTATCTCACTGATTACAAGACGGATGCGGGCACACTACTACCATCGGCCGTGCAATCCGAGATCCGACTTCGTCCAGACTAGCGCTCGCAGTCGGAGGGGAGCCTGGGCGATGCGCGTGGAGTTTCATCAACTGGATCGGCGCTGGGAGCATCTGCGGGTTCGCCGGCCGGAGCGGCAGCGGCGGTTGTTGGCGTCACTGGCCAGCTCGGGGCAGCAGACTCCGATTGTGGTAGTGGCGGTCACCGACCAGGTTGACCGTTACCTGATCATCGACGGCTACCAGCGGACGGCGGCGTTGCAGCAGTTAGGCCGGGACACGGTGGAGGCCGTGGTCTGGCCGATGAGCGAGGCCGAAGCTCTGATCCTGGACCGTTCGCTGCGCTGGACGGAACACGAGACAGCGTTGGAAGAAGGCTGGCTGCTGGTTGGACTGGAGCAGCGCTTTGGCTATGGTCTCGACGAGTTGGCGCGCCGCTTCGATCGCAGCCTGAGTTGGGTATCGCGCCGGCTGGCGCTGGTCGATCAGCTTCCCGAGAGCGTGCAGCGACAAGTTCGCAGCGGTGCGATCACGGCCCATGTGGCCATGAAGTTTTTGGTACCGGTAGCACGTGCGCACCTCGAAGACTGTCAGCGTATGGCCGAAGCGTTTGCGGCACATCGGTTTACCAGCCGCGAAGCCGGGCAGTTGTACGCCGCCTGGCGGAACGCTTCGCCGGCGATCCGGCGGCGCATTCTCGATCAACCGCAGCTGTTCCTGAAAGTCCAGCGGCAACGTGATCCCGGGCCGCCTTCGACGGCCATCGCCGAACTGTCACGCGATCTGGGGATGGTGGTGGCGATCATCCATCGATCGAATCGGCGCCTGTCCGGTGCCACGGTCGAGCTGGATCGCGATCAGTGCAGACAACTGCGGCAGCAGGTGGATCGTGCCCTTCATGAACTCGGCCGTCTGGCCGTCAAGATCCCACCCGAGCAGGAGACAGCCTATGTTGAGCCAAGCCCAACGGAGCGCGATTCTGGAACTCCATGCCAAGGGAGTGAGCAAGCACGAGATTGCGCGGGTGCTGAACATCTCCCGTTTGACGATACGCAAAGTGCTGCGGTCAAACTCATCGCAAGTCCCCCCGCTCTCTCGTCCCGAGAAAGCCGAACCGTACCGGCAACAGATCCTGGAACTGTTGAGCAACTGCAAAGGGAATCTGGTGCGGGTGCAGGAAGAACTGGCAGCTCAGGGGGCGACACTCTCCTACCAGGCACTGACGGCATTCTGCCGCCGTCATGGCATCGGGCAATCGCCCACGGTGGCGGCGGGGCACTACCACTTTGCGCCCGGCGAGGAGCTTCAACACGACACCTCGCCGCACGAGGTAGTGATGAACGGCAAGCGTCGCAAGGTGCAGACCGCCTCAGCCGTGCTGTGTTACTCGCGCATGTTGTTCTTCCAGTTGTACCCAACCTTTCAGCGCTTCGATTGCAAGGTGTTTCTTACCGAAGCTCTGCGCTACTTCGGCGGAGCTCCGGTTCAACGGGTCATGATCGACAACACTCATGTCGTGGTGTTGCGAGGCACCGGCAGCCAGATGGTTCCGGTGGCCGAGATGGCCGCCTTTGCCGAACGTTTCGGCTTCCGCTTCGAAGCTCATGAGCGTGGCGATGCCAACCGCTCCGGCCGTGTCGAGAGGCCGTTCCACTTTATCGAGCATAACTTTCTGGCGGGTCGCACCTTTGCCAGTTGGGAGGAACTGAACCAGCAGGCCCGGCAGTGGTGCGACCGCGTCAACGGGACTTACAAGAAACATATCCGTGCCGTGCCCCGCGAGTTGTTTGCGCTCGAGCAACATCATCTGCGCCCACTGCCGGTGTGGATCCCGGAAGTGTATCGTCTGCACGAACGCACGGTCGACTTGGAAGGCTATGTGGCCCTGCACTGTAATCGTTACTCCGTTCCGATCTCCTGGATCGGCCGCCGTGTCGAGGTCCGCGAGAGCAAAGACAAAGTAGAGATCCAACTCGATGCCCGCAACCTTGTAACCCACCGCCGGATCGCCGAGGCCGAGCACCAGCGCGTGATGCTGCCGCAACACCGCGCACCGTGGGGCCAGGGCGCCAGACGCAGCGATCTCAATATCGAACAAGAAGCCATTCTCAAAGCGGTTCCGGAGATCGCCGACTACGTCACGGCTTTAACCAAACACAGCCGCAAACTGGTCGTGCTTGTCCTGCGCCAACTGTTGCGCTTCGTGCGGGAGTATCCCCGTGGACCGTTGCTGGCCGCGGTGCGCGAAGCCGCTCGCTATGGTCTCTACGACCTGGACCGTGTCGAGCGCATGATCCTGCGCCAGGTAGCACGCGACTACTTTTTGCTGAACAACGACGACGGAGAACAATGATATGAAGCTCAGCGAAGAACTCGAACAACTGCTGAAGAATCTCCACCTGAAGCGCATCCTGGAGCTTTACGACGAACAGTTATCTGCCGCCGAGAAGGAAGATGTTTCCTACTCCGAGTTCCTCACGCGTCTGCTGCGGGCGCAGTGGCATAACCGACAGGAAACCGCTCTGGCCTGGCGCATCAAGCAGGCGAAGCTGCCCGAGCAATGGTCGCTGTCCAGCTTCCCCTTCGCACGTCAGCCCGGGGTCAACCGCAAACAGATCCACGCCTTTGCCGAACTGGAGTTCGTCGCCAAGGCCGAAAACATCGTGTTGATCGGAAGCACTGGCGTCGGCAAGACTGGACTGGCGTCGGGTCTGCTGCTCAAAGCCCTGGAGAATGGCTACCGGTGTCAGTTCATCCGTGCCCAGGATCTGTTCGACGAAATGTATGCCTCGCTGGCCGACCGTTCCTCGCGCCAACTGCTGAACCGGTTGGCTCGCCTGGACGTCTTATTAATCGATGAGCTAGGTTACTTAAATCTCAAACCAGAACAGTCCAACATCTTCTTCAAGCTCATGGAAGAGCGCTACCACCGCCATTCCACGATCATTACGAGCAATCTCGTCTACGACGAATGGCGCAACTTCCTCGGCAATCAGGCAATGGTGGACGCACTGTTGAGTCGGCTTCGCCACTACTGCCACACCGTTCACATCAACGGCCCGTCACTGCGCGATCCGCAAGGTTGAGGCGAAGGTCGTGGACGAGAGCCGCAGCCGGGATGAGTATGTTCGCAAGGTCCTCGACGCTTACCGCAAAACGCCGGGGACCACGGGAAACGTTTGTCGCCAAGACCGTCTGCTGGCCGCTCGACTGCACGACCGAGCTGTCCCAATGAAGACCGTCGAAAACGCCCTGGTTCTTGCCGCAGCACGTCGGTTGCTGCGACCCGCCGACGCTCCGCCCCTGACTACCGTGCGTTCCCTCGCGTACTTCCAACCCGTCATCGACGAAGTGCAAAACCTCAAAGTCAGCGATGACTACTTCCAACACCTTCGGCGTCGGCTTGAACGCCTTCACTGAAGTGCCTCCAAGACATCCACAACTCGCAGCGAAAGCAAAAAAACAACCACGCCTTCGGCGTGGGATGATGATGCGTCTGCCCATCAGCTCGTTACAAATCCTGTTCCTGACGTGGGTTACTTCAATCGAACATTACTGGGTTACTCTTCGTGAGCGCCGGGGAAGAGGCAGAAGACACGGTCTTGTGGAGCGGCTCAAGAGCTACTCCACGCATATAGCCTTCTGGCCAAGACTAACCAGGCAGAAGCTCATCTGCAGACGCTATTCAGATTTGAGCGGTGATGCCGCAGAGGATATGGGAATTCTTCGCGTGACGGCTCCCATTAGGCTGGAAAGACGTACTTCAGCCTGTGCACAAATTCCTACGACGCTAAAACGTTTCTTTTTCGCTCTTTTTGGACTGCCAGCCGCTTTTACCTTCCTTAGACCCAAGGGTTAAAGACGGGGACTCCGGTACCTATTACATCGTCGGTGTTGCGCGTGACATATGTCAGGTTACGGTGCTGAGCTGTAGCCGCAAGCAGCCCGTCAATAGCTGGAAGATTGTGATTCACCGTAGCCTTCGCCTGTGCGGTCAGAACTCCCCAGCGCTCGGAAACACTCTTATCAATTGAGAGTATCCGGTTTGCGAAACGCACAGGCAGAGCCCCTACCAGCCACGCTTCCAGTTTGACCTTTCTTCCTGGATCTTTCAGCAGGGCGATTCCCTTTCGTATCTCGCCCAATGTGAGCACACTCAGAAAGAGCAACTCCTCGTCTGTCGCCTTAACCCACGCGACCACCTTGGGTTCCGGCTTCGGTTTTACAAGCTCGGAAATGACGCAGGTATCAAGGAGAAATCCGCTCACAGATCGACCGCCCGACCAATATCCGATTTGCGTTTCAAGTCAAGCCTCACTCCCGCTAGAGGTGATTCCGCGAAGAACTGCACCAGGCTTTGGGGCTGCTTTGAACGTTCAGTGAGCCTTTTGTATTGTTCAATCGGCAGGATCACGACCTCCTCCTTGCCTTGCTTTGTAATCACTTGCGGACCGTTTGCGTGCGCACGGCGAATGACTTCGCTAAACTGCGCCTTGGCGGCTTGGAGTTGCCATGTGGCCGTCTCTGAATAGCTCGATTTGGTGCGGTTAGGCTTTTTCTTAGGCACAGACACTGCGCTTACCCATTTCTGACTAGACTGACTAGATCATACACTGAAGCTTCCGGGCGGTCCATTCGAATCGTCGTGAAAGTTCTGAACTCTCGCGCGACGGCAGGTACTCGTCGAGTTCCGTAACCAGCACTACCGGAGCCAACAAGTAGCGATAATTCGAACCGAGAAGAAGACGTCGATTTTCAGTTCTGGGTTCAAAACAATACCAGAAAGGCATATAAAACCTGGCGATATAAGACCTCGGGGGCGCATTCACAGGGAAAAATTGCAGTCTTTGGAATTCTTTGGGGTATTGCGAAACAAAAGCCGAAAGCAGGATTTTTCACCCCACGTCCGGCTCCAGCGTGAAACGTGAACCCAGGCACAATGCCAAGGCATTAGCCGGTAACGGCCCCGACTCTTGCTTGGAGATTGCTCCTGTGGCCTATATTCATGGTGTGTCCGCCTTCATGTTCCAACAGCCAACGCTTGCGCTCGATTCCGCCACCATAGCCGGTAAGCGAACCGTTGGTCCCGATCACCCGGTGACAAGGCACAATAAGTACAACTGGATTGGAACCATTAGCGAGGCCGACGGCTCTGACTGCGGCCGGCCGGCCGATTCGCCTTGCAAGCTCCGCATATGAGATCGTCGTGCCGCACGGAATCTCCCGCAAGGCTCGCCACACCGTTTGCTGAAAAAGGGTGCCGCCTGTTTGTACGGGCAAGGAGTCTATCGCTTGAAACTCTCCCGCGAAGTAGTTGCTGATTGCATCCGTCAGGCCATTCGGGTTCGGATATGGTTCGAGCCTGAATCCGCTTTCGCCATAGTGGAGCCCAAGTAGCCGGAACATGCGTGATTCGTAATCTGTCCAATCCGCGGCACGAAGATTTCCGGCGTGGTCCGCTACGATCTGCATCTCGCCAATCGGTGTATTGAATCGATCCATCCAAAATTGCAGCACTTCACTCATGTGCACTCCTAGTGTTCTGGATTATGGCAGCGTCGGCTGCCCAGAGATGCTGTGCGGCATAGGCACGCCATGGCCGCCATGACTCGGCACGATTAAGAAGATTTACTGGCATTGACCACACACTATCAATTGTTGCCGCGCCGCGAAGCAAGCCAATATCAGATGCTGGAAATGCATCCATCTCGCGTAAAGCCCGCAAGGCGATATACTGTGCCGTCCATTCACCCACCCCTCGGATTGCACGCAGTCGCACAACCGCCTCTTCAATGGTTCCAGATGGGTGAAACAGATTCGCATCCGCCGCCGCGGCTCCTGCCAACGCTTTTAATGACAACAGACGTGCGACCGGCATGCCAAGCGCGATAGAGTCCGCCGAGGCGAGATGCTCTGCCGTAGGAAATACGCGCAACAGGCCAGAATGACACCTAGCGTCCACCGGAAGAGGCGTGCTATAGATTGCAACGAGTTGCCCGGCAAGCCGACGGGCGGCAGTCACACTGACCTGCTGGCCGAGAACAGCCCGCACCGCCAACTCAAAACCATCCCATGCGCCTGGTGCGCGCAACCCAGGACGGCGTGCCACTAAAGGAGCCAGCAGCGGGTCGCAAGATAGATGCGCGTCAATCGTCTCGATATCCGCGCCGAGATCGAACAGTTGGCGTACGCGGGCCACAATTGCAGGAAGAGACTGGACGTTGGGAAAACGGATCGTAACACTCAGGCTCTGTTGCTCTGGCAAGTGCGAAACTTCGATAGTTCCAATGAAGCCGTCGACCTGTACCGTGCGTCGATAAGTTTCGGTCTCCACGACTTCAACGCCTGGGATCGCGCGCACTTTCAAATAGTCGAACATGGAATCCCAGTCATAAGGTGGCCGATAGCGCAGCCGGAGTGTCACGCCGGTGGTCGCACTCGCGGGATTCGCAGACGTCTTTCGCCGTAAGGCGCTGGGAGGACGATGGAAGAGATCGCGGAACATTTCATTGAAGCGCCGCACGCTGCCGAACCCGGAGGCTAACGCGATTTCCGTCATGGGCATCTGCGTTTCGTGAATAAGCTGCTTGGCAAAAAGCACACGGCGCGTTTGCGCTACGGCAATGGGCGAGGCTCCAAGGTGCTGAAGGAACAATCGCCGAAGATGGCGCTCGCCCAAGCCTAGACGGTCCGCCAGCGTTTCTACGCTCGCTCTGTCACCATCAAGAGTACCGTCGGCAATGAGAGCCAGTGCGCGCGAGATGGTACTCGAGGTGCCGCGCCAAGAAGCGAGATCGGGAGCTGTCTCCGGACTGCACCGCAGACACGGACGAAAGCCTGCTTCCTGTGCCGCAGCCGCCGATCCGAAAAACCGGCAGTTCTGGAACTTTGGAGTGCGGGCCGGGCAGATAGGGCGGCAATAGATGCCGGTGGATGTCACGGCAACAAACAGCAAGCCATCGAAACGGGAATCACGGCTCTCTAAAGCGCGATAGCATATCTCTCGATCAGGCAGCTCCATAAGCAGATTTTCTCATGCGTGGAGGGTGCAAACTCGCGCTTTTCGGACATGGTCACTTACCCAATGCCGAGTAGCCATGGATCGTGGGGGGATCGCTCGCAGAAATCGATAAGCGTGCCAAGCATCATGCCAACTGTATGGAGTGGTCGGAGTGAGCGCGGGCCGGGAGCAGCGGTGTAAGAGCGCGCAGCCGCTCCTTATCAATGTGCTCAATGGGTAGCCGCAGTTATCGCTTTCCTCGCAACTGCCTTCGCTGCCCGCTTCTTTTTTGCCCACCGCTTCCGCTGAGCCTCCGCCATACGCTTCCGGCTTTCGGGACTGATGACACGGTTTGCGGAGGTCGGTCGGGCGTCCGGCACAGTGGTTCGGGTCGAGTTCCGCAAAGGCTGCCTAAAAACGGAGTTGGGAGCAGTGCCGTTCAGGGCTTCCAGCGCGAAAATGACTTGATTCAACTTATCGCGTTCGGCGCGGAGGTCGATGAGAATTAGTTTCGTGTCCATTTATCTCCATAAACAACGCAAAGAAAATTAGATCCGTGAGGTCCGGGTGCGCTGATTGCTATTTATTCCTTCGACTTTAACTTACTTTTGTTTTCTTCCAGAAATTCGCGCAATTCCTGCGCCTTGTCCAACAGACGAATCCACTGCTCGTAATACAGGGTGACCGGAAATCGGCCAAGGCCGTATACGCTGACTCCGCCCTTGTCGCTGATCCTAAAGGAAGTGGTTCCAGTGCGTTGTTGCTTGGCTTCCAGTTCGGCAAGTTTTGCCTTTAGTTCTTCGTAAGATGGTTCGGTCATTGAGACTCCCAATTATCTTCTTTTGAAACCCGGTGCTTACGCGGAAGCGCAGTCACCGGGTTTCACGTCAATCGAGGCGGACGATTCAATTACTCACCGCTACGGAGCTGCTGCGCTAGGTAAACGGCGATGCCCATCTCCGCAATCGAGTGAATCTGCGCTTCGAGGTAGTCTACGTGCCGCTCTTCATCTTTGATGAGCGATTCGAACAGCGCCTTTGAGCCAGAGTCCTGTTCGGCGGTACAGAGCCGCACGGCTTGGTTATACTTCGCCACGTCGTCGAGCTCGCCCTTCAGGTTGATCTCCATCTGTTCCTTCACGTTGGCGCCGAGCTGTGGGGTCAGCGCAACGGGAAGAGTCGGCGTCACGTCCAGGAAAATTAGGCGCTCGATGAGTACTTCGGCATGCTTCATCTCCTCAATGGCGCGCGCCTTCGTTCTTGCAGCAATTGTCTTGTACCCCCAGTTCTCACACATCTCCGACTGGGCCATATATTGAACGATCGCCGTGAGTTCTCCGGCAAGCGCCGAGTTTAACTGTTGGATGACCTTCTCGCTACCCTGCATAATTCCCCTTTCGGCTAACAATACAGTTCACACTGAATGATAGCGCAGTAATTCAAATACTCTCTGTCTCGGCCTTAGATGGCAATCTGCCGCATTCGTCCAAGAATCGTTCCGATACGAGATTGACTGGCTGCATCCGGCAGAAGGTGCCCGGGCAATGCATCCATAAACGCCTCGGTGCTAACAAGTTTGCCGATCCCCGATGCAATGTACACACGCACGTCCTGCGGCGCGGATTGAATTTCTTGCGCGAGTTCTGGACGGCCATCGATCACAGATAGCAAATCTTCGAGGTCATGACTTGCCATATAGTCGCCTTTGCCGCGACTCGCAAATGCTTCTAATTTTGTGGCACAGAAATACACCGAGTTAACTACCCGTATGCGTAGTTCGGGTTCTAGGAGCATGTCTGAGTAACCGTCAGGGCGCGCTGTTGTGATTAGGACAGCTCCGCGGCTGGCGGAACAGGCGTGGCGAAGAGCGTGGCTCTGCGCAAAGAGCGAGGTGGCATTGCGCCTATTTCAGCTGGGCGGCCTGACCTGCTTTGCCGGATATGCTGGCTTTCAGGCGGTAATCAGGCGGTGCAGCTTCAGCAGATTGTGCGTCGTGCATACCAGCGCCCATTCGGAGCGCACCTTTTCCACGACACGCAGCAGAAACTGCCGGAAGCCCCGTGCCTGCTTGATCTGTCCGAAGACCGGTTCGACGATGGTCTTGCGCCGGGCGTAGACGGCTCGCCCCGCCTTCGTCTTCAGCCTGCGTTTCATTCTGTCGACCAGTGTCGCCGACTCCGGTATGCGCCCGCGAGGAGCTGGTTGCGCACGCTCATTGTGCTTGCTCTTTTCCGTCGCGATGTAGAGATCGATCTTCTTCTTCGCCGCATGGCGCAGGTTGTTTTCCGAGCAATAACCGCTGTCGGCCAGCACTTCGCGTACGTTCTGTCCTGTTTGCTGTCGAACGGCATCGATCATCGGCAGCAGTTGTTTCTTGTTATTCTCCTGTTGCGTCAGTGCCTGACCGACGATCAACTGCAGCACGGGCTCGACGGCGATCTGCGCGTTGTAGGCCTGCACGAACCCGTCCGGCCCCTTCATAATGCGCGACTGCGGATCGGTGAAGTTATGCTGCGCTTCCGGCTTGGGCTGAGGCTTGGAACGCCCAGCCGAGCCTGGTCCTGACCGATCGTTGTTGTCGCCGTCCTTGTCTTTTTGCTTTTCTTCGGCCTCGGCGCGGGCTCGTTCCTCCAGCGCTTTGCGAGCTTCGCGAATGCGCCGCAAGCGTTCTTCGCGACGGTCCAACTCGGACGGAAGCTCATCGCCGCGCCGCGTGCGGCCATAGCGTTTGTCTTCGTCCGTGTCGGCCTGTTCGGCCTCGGCCAGCAGCCGCTTGACTTCCTCGCGCAGGCGCTTCTGTTCGCGCACCATACCCTCGTGGCTCATCGCCTTGTGCTTGCTGGCGTTGGCTTTGATCTTGCTGCCGTCGATGGCGACCCGGCCCAGTTTCATCGCGCCCAGTTGCAGCGCCAGTTCGAGCACCTGCACAAACAGCCCTTCCAGCGCCTTCAGATGAATGCGCCGAAACTCGGAGATGGTGCGAAAGTCCGGCTCGTTGCCGGCAGCAAGAATGCGAAAGGCCACGTCCTCAATCAGGCGCTGTTCCAACCGGCGCGACGAGAAAACCCCAACGCAATAACCGTAGACCAGAACCTTGGTCATCATCCGCGGATGATACGGAGGATATCCCCGCTCCTCGCGCTCATAGTGCCGCTCGATCTCGCTCAGGTCCAACTGGTCGATGATCTCGGAGACAAAATACGCCAGATGGTT
Source organism: uncultured Acidobacteriota bacterium (assembly GCA_963787715.1). Classification (GTDB taxonomy): domain Bacteria; phylum Acidobacteriota; class Terriglobia; order Terriglobales; family Acidobacteriaceae; genus TOLSYN. The sequence goes on from CAWBEC010000002.1 coordinate 1,466,133, forward strand.
CTCCGGCAACCATTCGCGCAAACTGGGCGGAAGAAGAAAATCCTGCTCAGGAAAATAGGGACGGTAGACCTTCGCCATGCATCCAGATTCGCAGCTTCCCGCTCACGACTCAAGCTCTTTTTACGCTAACCGCCATTACTCAGACACGCTCCTAGTTTGCGCTCTTCTGCGGATTCCATTGCAGATCGGTACCAGCGGTTCGAAAACCCAAGGATCTTTTCATCGAGAGGCATCACATCGAGGATGGTCTCATTTTGCCGCCACCGGCAAATGGGAGCGCCTTCACTCGTATCTTCAGTGAACCCAATCCTCCGGAGTCGCTCAGAAAAGTCAGCGTAAGCCGCATAAGAAGTGATCTCGGCGATCGCATCGACATCGTATGTAGGACGAACCTCCGCTGCAGCTTTGTCGGTAATGAGCAATGCGGTCGTACAACCGCCAACGAATACGAGTTCGCTAAGTAACGGCTCAAGCAGACAGGCGGCCTGGGTTAGCAAGTCAAGATTATGATTGGACATTCTTCGACCGAATCCTCTTCATGAGCTCTCGTTCAGCTATCTTGCGCTCGCGGGTGCGGCCATCGCGCAATGCGTCCACAATCGCCAGAAATTCATACAACAGTGAATCACGCAACGCGGCAGCAGGCACGGCTTTGTAGAGCGGCTCAAAGGCTACTCCACGGGTATCGCCCTCAGGCCAAGGCCAGACGGGTGGAAGCTCATCTCCAAGCACTATTTCAGCGCTGAGGGGTAGTGCCGCATAGGAAGTGGGAATTCCTCGGGTGACAGAGCCCCGCTGTGCCGGAAATGCATACTTCAGCCCATGGACGAGGAATTCCTCCAGCGCTGAAACGTTGGGCCTGTCCTGCATCTCTGGCGCGTGAATGAGTCTCGCACCCTGGAGTCGTTTCATTGCTCCATGTACTTCGGACGGACTGAGCCCAAGATCAGTCGCCATGGCCGAAAATGGTGGTCGTTTCTGCGGGTAGCTGAACAGCTTCAGCGCCACGACGATGTCTTGTGGCTTCAGGTTCATGCATACATTCTATATTCGCGATTCGCGAATATAGAATGCTTTTTCACGTACAAGCACTCAGAGATGGCAATTTGAGTTGAGAAGAGGTCGTCGATTTTCAGCCCGCGAGTTCAGAACGGTTATAAGATAGAGGCAAATAAGAACCTCGCGCCCTCCTGCCGCTAAAGGCAAGAATTGCTGAGCGAGACACTGGGTCGGAGCGCGAACGGAGCTGGTGCGTTCCGGTCTCTCAAGAGAATTTCGTACAAAAAACGTACAGCCGACCTGGCAATGGTGGAAATTTCGGATTTGTCGATCTTTTGTAATAAATAACTTATTTAGAATCAGTAGCTTAAATCCTCCGATCCCGACCAGGTCCACCAATAAAATCAATCATTTAGAAGCTCCCTCCTCTCTCGACTTTGTCGCATTCTTGTCGCAAATTCCAAAACCACTCCGCGAACCGGCTTCGCAGACTGATCCTGTTTTTGTGACGCTGATGCTGGGCTCGCCAACGCGATCACTGCAGTGCGTTGTTTCCGAGATGTCCGCGACGGTCCCGATCCCCACGTACCGCTCAGCTCGTCGTGAATCGAGTTCACCGTCGTCCGCACTCCATCCTCAAGCGACTGCATATAGACTTCCGTCGTGGTGGCCAACCGCGAGTGGCGCATCATCCCCTGGATGTCCTTGACGTGGCCCTTGTCCTTGGCGAGGGTTGCAATCGTGCGGCGGATGACTTGAAACGTCAGCTTCGGCAGTCCCAGATCCTTCGCCACCTTGTGCAGCACCCGCTTGCGGTAATTGCTCGAATCGATGAAGCCGCCGTGGCGTCCCGGAAAGATGAACGCTTCGGGGGCATCCGCGGTCGGTCCATCCCAACGCTTCTTGTGCCGCTGCTCTTCCCGGCACTGCTCGCGCCATGTCTTTAGCTCTTCTGCCAGTTCCTGGGCAATCGGGATCTTGGTAAGACTTCCCTTGGTCTTGCCCCAAGGGCGAATCTTTCCCTTGTAGGCCGTCTCCTTGATCTCGATCAGGCAGAGCTTCGGATCAAAGCAACTCCACCGGAGTGCAAACAGTTCCCCTGGCCGCAGAGCGTTCGACATATCGAGCTTGAGCAGAACCCAGTCTCGAAGCGGAAGCATTGACAAGGCAGCGCGAAGCTGATCCCAGGTGAGCGTTGTCTTGTCGGTTTCTTTCAGCTCCGAAGGCGTCTTGACCGTGCGCGCCGGGTCCTTGGGAAGAAAGTCCTGTTCGACTGCCTCCGCGAAGATTGCCCGCATATACGCTCCGGCGTGCAGCACTCTGTCCCTGCAACGTGTTTTGGCCAATCGATTGAGGTGGGTCTGGAGAGCGAGTTTGTCGATGTTTTCGAGCCGAACATCCTCGAAAGCATCGATGAGATCGGCCTGGATCAGATACTTCTTCACCTTGGCGGTCTCCTCTTTCCAGTCTGCCTCTTTCAGCGGCAGGTAGCGGTTACGGACAAACCAGCCGAAGGTGACGCTGCCATTCTTGACAACCCCATCTTCCGTGATCAGTCCGGTAAGCCTCTTGATTTCAATATCCAACTTCTCTCGCGCCTCATACTTGGTCATTTCGGATTTCAGTCCGAGAGCGACCGGAGTGGAGACGGTTTGGGGTTGATTCGTATTGGGGTCGATCACCGTTCGGCGGAAGTATCCGTACCACTTCTTTCCCCGGACCGACATGGAGTGCCCGGCGAATTTTGTACCAGTGCGAATTATCAGAGATGCTGGTAAGAGAGGAGCTTGTTATGGCGCGAGGAAAGAAGCATACGCCGGAGCAGATCGTGAGCTTGTTGCGGCAGATTGAAGTAGGCGTTGCCAACGGAAAGACGACCCCGGCGGCATGCCGCGAGGGCGGGATCACCGAGCAGACGTACTATCGGTGGCGCAAGGAGTATGGCGGCTTGCAGGTCGATCAGGCGCGGCGGCTGAAAGAGCTGGAGCAGGAAAACGGCAAGCTGAAGCGTCTGGTTGCGGAGCTGAGCCTCGACAAGCTGGTGCTGAAGGACATCGCCTCGGGAAACTTCTAAGCCCGGAGCAGCGGCGCTGTGCGGTGTCTCATGCGTGCACTGAGCATGGGATCAGTGAGCGGCGGGCGTGCCAACTGGTGAACCAGCCACGTGGCACGCAGCGCTACCATCCGATACAGCGTGACGACGAGGATTTGCTGACCCGGGCCATCATCGAGCTAGCCAGCCAGTATGGACGCTACGGCTACCGCCGGATCACGGCGCTGTTGCAGCGTGCCGGCTGGCATGTTGGCAAGGACAGGGTCGAGCGCATCTGGCGCCGCGAAGGGCTGAAGGTTCCACAGAAGCAGAAGCCACGCGGACGGCTGTGGCTCAACGACGGATCGTGCGTGCGGCTTCGGCCGCTGCACGCCAACCATGTCTGGAGTTATGACTTCGTGAGTACGAAAACGTATGACGGCAGGACGGCGCGAATGCTGAACCTGATTGATGAATCGACCCGGGAGTGCCTGCTGAATCGTCCCGAGCGGCGCTGGTCGAGCGCGAAGGTGATCGAGGTACTGGCGGACGTGATGGTGATGAAGGGTGTCCCCGAACACATTCGTTCGGATAACGGCCCGGAGTTCGTGGCCCGAGACCTGCGGAACTGGTTGGCCGATACCGGCGCAAAGACGTTGTACATCGAACCCGGCTCTCCGTGGGAGAACGGCTACTGCGAAAGCTTCAACTCGAAGCTGCGGGATGAGTTTCTGAATGGTGAGATCTTCTACTCAATGAAAGAGCTGCGCGTACTGGCGGAACGCTGGAGAATCCACTACAACACAGTGCGGCCGCACTCTTCGCTGGGCTACCGGCCGCCGGCACCACAGGCGTGCCAGGGCACAAACAACCAGGGGCATGGAG
>CAWBEC010000003.1:0-282522 GCA_963787715.1 uncultured Acidobacteriota bacterium
GGGTATGCGATGAAAGCCCAGCGGAAGATCCAAAACGAACAATACACGGAATAGAGCGCAGCAGCAGCGCCTAAGGTGGCTGACGCGATTTTTGTCCTGCTGGACATCATGGCGATCATTGTAGCTGGTCTGCTGCAATGGCACCTTTGCGCCCTACGCCGGACACCAATAGCGTCAACACGGTTCAGACCACACGCTTACATTGGTCCGGATTCCACGCAGAGTTGTTCGCGTATTCCTGCCGAAAGAATGCCAAGACAGGGTTGCAAAATACTCGATCCGTGCGGCATCGAAGAAAGTAGCAGCAGGATCGTTCCAATAAGATTCCGATAGGCGCCCAGGACTTTTGCTGTGCATTGTGAACGCACTTACCACGGCCTCTCTTCAAAGTCGAAAGCGACATATCTCAGCCGCAGTCAATCACCCAGTGAATGGAACATCGGGTGGAAACCAAAGCCATTATTCCTTCATCAAAAGGGTCCAGTTCAAACGTCGCTAGGCGGAACGCCGCGTTGCAGTGCACTCGCGGTTTTGTTCCGGTAGAACGTCAGGAAATAACAAGTGCTGACCCGCCATTCTTCTCCTGGTCCCACTGAGAGTTTATGGGGCTATTTCCTCCAGTTGACGGAGAAGAACGGGCTTCCGTCGCCAGGGAGAATTGCCAAGCAAGCAGGCTACACAGCCTTTGGAGTGCGGAGCGCGAGGTTGTCGGCGAGTAGTCTCGCGGAAATTACAGGACACCGGCAAAAGCTTCGCAAAATTCAATACTATGGCGCACCGCGCGGGTACTCGAAGATTCTTGGTCAGCGGGTGCCCTGCAACGAGTTGCTATGGGGTGCTTCAAGAGTGTGTCCTTTCTGCATCGATGAGAAAGGAATTGTCGAAGCGCATTTCGATCTCGAGTTGATGGTAGCCTGCCCCGTACACCGTTGTGTTCTTTTAGATAGATGCTGGAACTGCAAACAGGTACTGAAGTGGTATCGACCTGGAATGCTCATTTGCGTTTGTGGGGCTGATCTACGAAAGCATCAAAATTCTCCAAAGCTAATAGATCAGCAAAGTTGTGAGCTGCTGGAGATCATTCGGAGGCGCGTCCTCAAGGTTGGTACATCGCAAGCAGGATGGAGTACCCTCCCCGAATCCGATCTGCTCAAGCTTGAACTCCGACAGCTCTTGTTTCTTTTAAGAAAACTCGGAAAACTCTGGGCTATGAAGATAGGGTGTCCCCTGGCTCAATTGTCGCCGAGCAGGACGATCACATATGCTGCCGCAGTACTTACTGAATGGCCGAAAAACTTTTTGTTCTTTTGGAGTACTTGGGTTCTAGAGAGCTTGAGAGGGGCGCGGGAACGAGTGTAGTCGGCCAGTTCCACGTGATCGTCAGCTCGTTGTTTCAGCGGAAGACTGCGCTATTCAGGACCGGCAAGGCAGGTGCATTCATACGCCAAGCGTTTGCGGATTTTCTTGCGAATGACTGGGACAGAGCTGTGGTGAGATCCGGATTGCTGCCAAACACAACTCCAACATCTCGGCGCTTTTTGTCGATACCGCAATTCGCGAGACAGACAGGAATTCACGTGGGGACCGCTAGACGATGGCTGCGAGAAAAGAAAATAGACGGCCAGGTTTTGAGGCGGGGGTCTGGAATATCAGCCGTGGTGGATGTCCAGGTCACAAATATTGGACATCGGGCCCCCGGCCGAACATACATAGCGTTAGAAGCCGCAAAGATCGTGGGGCTATCGAAGAGCGTGCTTATCGAGTTGAAGAAGCGTGGTATTTACGAGGTAAAACATCTTACCGTCCTCAACCACGGATACCACGAACGCGATCTCGAAGCGTTAGTGAATCGGCTACTCCAGATTCCTATCGCCTCGCCCCCGAGGCGGGAGAAATGGCCGTCGATATCAATTCGAGAAATCATGAACGACAGAAGAGTCTCCGCTGAGAGTAAAGCCAAGATTGTGGCTCTGATGCTACAGCGTGAGATCCCAGTTCTCAGAAATCAAGGAGGAGACGTTGCCAGCCTCGAAATCTCGCGTGAAGTGCTGGATGCCGAGGTCGTTTCAAACCGAATACGGCTGAAAGGGGAGACACTAAGCCCGCGCGAGGTGGCCAGCATCATTGGGTCGATTCCACAAGCGATTCGCGCCCTTACGAAGACGGGGTATCTTCAAGGGGGCCGGCGTAGTCGTGAGACACGTGTCCTCAGCGCCTCGGTAGAGGCATTTGTCAAGGTGTTTGCACCTTTCTCAAGCGTAGCAAAACGACTAGGCGTAAATTCCAAGACATTGCTATCTTTTTGTCAGAAGCAAGAGATTCAACTCGAATTGGTAAAGTGTGACGGTGCTCAGTACATATTTATTCGTAACTCGGTTTCGAATACGTTGATCAAGCTGTGGCAATCACAGCCGGGCAAGAGTAAGGAAGGGCGGGCAGCCTAGCCTGCATTATTCGTGAAACCTAAACGGGAGCTCGAGCACTGGGATTTGTAACGTGCGCAGTGAACTGGCGGTCTCTTCGCAGCATGGCAAGGCTGGCGGGGTTCGGAGCAGGAGCGTGAATGGCGATGCCAGTACACATCGAGCTGAGTACGCCGCCACTCGTTTGTTATCCAGCCTTTCTCAACCTGAACTGCGATTGCTAGCAGAACGCACAGTGCGAAAGTTGTTCAGCGCGGGAGAACTATTGTTTTCCGAGGGCGAACCCTGCCATGGGCTAAACATTGTCTCCCGGGGAAAGGTGCGCATCTTTAAAACTTCTGTGAGTGGAAGGGAACAGGTTCTTGCAGTCGAACATCCGGGCGATACCGTCACCGAGATTCCCGTCTTTGACGGCGGCCCGTATCCGGTTTCTGCTGTTGCCACAGAAGACACGGAAATTGCCTTTATCTCGCGGCACGATTTTCAGGCATATTGCGTGGAGCATCCGGAGGTTGCGCTCAAAGTGCTCGCTGTTGTGGGTAAGAGACTCCGGCGTCTAGTTGAGATTATCGAGGAGCTGTCGTTCACCACAATTCGCCAACGGCTTGTCTCAACGCTTATGCGTATAGCACAGACTGAGGGAAAGCAAACTGCTCGGGGATTGGAATTCCAATTACCGGCCAGTCACCAGGAGCTGGCAAATCAACTCGGGACGGTTCGCGAGTTGATTTCTCGCAATCTCAAGCGGCTGCAGGCCGAAGGATTGCTGGAAGTGGATTCGCGGCGGATCGTGGTGAGAGATATGAAAGGCCTAACGGAAATTCTCGATATTGCAGCGTAGGATCCCGGCAGGAAGCTAAGACCGACCAAGTGACATAAGTTACTGCTTTACCTTGGATTGTTCTTTAAGTTAGGTGGTGGAGAGTGCTTTATGCTCAGCTCATCACAATCCATTCGCGACATCGCTGCCGATCAACCATCTGCCGTTGCCCTATTTGAGCGATTTGAAATAGATGTTTGCTCTCTGGCCAACAAGTCTCTGAAAGAGGCATGTTCTGAACTTCAGCTCTCTCTCGACCAGGTATTGGAAAAACTGCAAGAGTGCCGCGATCATGAAAGTGGCGCGGATCCCAGCGATCCCTCTACTTTATCCTGTGCGCTTTTGATTCAGCATATTGTTCGCGTTCATCACCAACGTGTACGCCACGATCTGCCGAGTTTGGTCAGGGAGGCGCGCAAACTCACGGACACGCTTGGCGATCAATCCCACGAGTTCAAGGCGGTAGAAAAGCTAGTTGAACGGCTCCGGCAGGATATGTCGGCGCATATTCGGAAAGAGGAGGAAGTGCTCTTTCCTTTCATCGTTCAGATGGAGGAGGAATCTACGCTTGTCTATCCACCGGCGCATGCCTGCTTCCGGTCAGTCAGCCATCCAATCTTCATGATGGTGCAGGAACATGAAGCCGCAAATCTGATCATGGAAGAGATCCGTTGGACCACAAGAAACTTCACACCTCCTGAATGGGCGTGCCCTACGCACCGCGCACTCTTTGAGGGACTTCGTGCATTTGATGCGGATCTGCGGGAGCACATCCATCTAGAGAACGATGTCCTGTTCCCTCGGAGCATTCAAATGGAAGCTGCACTTAGAGGCACGAGGTAAGGCACGGCCTAGTCTTGGCCGCCTGGGATCCCGGCAGAGAGGACTAACAACTGATCTCAGCGCTAGCCAGGCCCGCTAAAATCGCGGGCACCGTAAGTAGCTGCCTGAATACCTTTCCGGTGTACATGGCAAATACTCAGTTCTCTTCAGGCTATTTTGCGCCCTGCGGCCTCGACCGTCTGCGTTGGATCTGCACCGTACCAGGTAACGTCCGCGGTTGGCCCATAGGTCGATGGGACCTCCTTATTCAGCAGTCGCAGATACACTGTGAGCTGAGTGCGGTGATGGCAGGTGTGGAGCAGCCGTCGCCAGAATATCCAGACCCGCTGGCGAGCAACATCGAAAAACGGAACCTCCTCCAGCCACCACGCCTCGCTCTGCACCGCGAGGAACGCCATACGCGGATATGCCAATTCCCGCATTCGCCTCCAGTAATCCTGCGGGATTTCGCCTCCTGGTAAGACCTCCGCCGCCGGCGGTTCAGGCACCGCCATGAATTCGCCGAAGAAACGGCGTTCCGACAGCAGTTGGTGCTTCAAGATGTCGATTACTGCTTTGGATCGCGGATGGGGGCGAAATGACATGGCAGGCAAATCGAAGCAGCGCCACACCGAGATCACTTTGTTGGTTTCGCTGGCGTAGATGTTCAACATGTGCTGAAACACCGGCTGGGATGCGCGCGGAATCTCCGACTCTGGAATCGCAACGTGCTCGTAATCCATTGGCATAACACTTCTCCACTCTCAATTCCTTGCTATGCGCGTGCCCGAGCAGGAGTTGTATATTGCCTGCTGATTTAGCAGCAAAGCTGGTAAAAATGATGCCAGCGCTCCGGCTCTGCCTGCATTGTGCTCGTCCGCACATCGCTCGTGAATTATTCGTGGAATGCACGGCGCCGAAGGTTGTCCGCAAGCTCTTTAAAGCGTCGCTGGATATCGGGACCGATGCTGGATTCGATGTCGTTGAACTGCTTGGTTAGCTGGTCTTGTTCTTCGGCGGATAGAATCTTGTTCGTCATCGGAAACAGAAGGTAGTCTTCTTTCCAGATGTGATCGCCATAGAGTTCGGCCAGGCTGAGCAGTGTAGTTCGCAACAGTTCCCTCTCGCTGCCGTCCTTTGCGTATCTGTCGGAAACGGTGGCAAACTGCGCGACCAGGACCCGACCGGCGTCATGTTCCTTCTTTAAGACACCAAGCGGGCAGCCCTGAGGCGGCACACCTTTCAGTTCGAGGAGAGGAAACAGACAGGCTTCTTCCTTGCCATGATGGCACCGATCAGCGAAGGTGCGGAGGAACTCAAGGGTGTCGGCCAAAGTTTCTGCTGGCACGGCTTCTCCCTTCTCCAATTCTTCAGCGAGAAGCACCAAAGACGCAACCACCTGCTGGATGTAATGGTGCTCGCGCTCGAGCACTTCGGTTGGTTTCGGATGGCTCATTTTTGTCTTCCTTGTTCTAAGCTTCTCGCCGTGGAGTGTTCATCGCTATGATCAACTCTTTCCCACTGGCTCCTCCTCTATTTTCCATTGACCTTCACGGACGAATCCATGTTCGGCGTAGGAGTGCCCGGTAATGAGGCCGAGTACAAACCATCCCAACACGAGGGTGCCGAAGGCAAAGATGCTGTCGCCAATGACACGAAGCCAGCGCAAGGTGTTCATCGTAGGCGTCTGCAGGAACTCGGAGGAGCGGGCGTACCATGTACCGTACTCAACCGATGCCCAGGCCTGCATCAGTCCCACGGGTAGCAAACTGATCAGAACCATCGTCAAGAGACCGATGTTGATGCACCAGAACGCGAGTGCAATCGGCTTCTCCTTCCAGGCGCGCCCCGGCCGCAGAGCGCGCAGGCAGAAGAGCATCAGGCCGAGGCCGAGCATGCCGTACACGCCGAACAGAGCCGTATGTGCGTGCACCGCTGTCGTGTTCAGACCCTGCATGTAGTAAAGTGCCACAGGCGGGTTGATGAAGAAACCGAAAAGCCCGGCGCCTACGAAATTCCAGAAGGCCACGGCAACGAAGAAATAAATGGGCCACTTATAGGCGGTCACCCAGCGCGCGCTCTCGTTGCCGCGAGCCAGACGGATGTTCTCCCATGCCTCAAAACCGACCAGCACCAGCGGCACCACCTCCATCGCGCTAAACGTCGCGCCCAGCGCCAGAACGGAGCTAGCTGTCCCGGTGAAATACAGGTGATGGAAAGTCCCGAGGATGCCTCCCGAGAGGAAAATCACCGTCGAGAACAGAACCGAAGAGGTCGCCGTTCCCAGCGAGAGAAGTTTCAGACGGGTGAACAGGAACGCAATGACCACGGTCGCGAACACTTCAAAGAAGCCCTCTACCCAGAGGTGAACCACCCACCAGCGCCAGTATTCGGCAGTAACCAGATTACTGCGATGCCCGTACATCAATCCTGCCGCATAGAACAACGGGATCGCAATGGACGAAACGAGGAACAGCATCAGCAGTGAGCGGCTCTCGTCACGCCTCTTGAGCGCTGGTGCCAGCCCGCGGTACATCAGCCACAACCAGAAGCAGAGACCGCCGAACAGCAGGACTGCCCAGAAGCGGCCCAGGTCCACATATTCATAGCCCTGAGTTCCAAACCACCAGGAGAGATTAAGGTTGCCGATCTTGTGTTCGATGCTCGCCCACTCACCCGCCAGCGACCCGACGACGACGGCTATCAGAGCAACAAAAAGAATGTTGACCCCAAGTCTCTGCCCCTTCGGCTCGCTGTTGCTGACCGCCGGAGCGATGTATAGGCCGGTTGCCAACCACGAGGTTGCGATCCAGAAGATGCCGATCTGCAGGTGCCAAGTGCGCGTCACCGCGTAGGGCAGCCACTTCGCCAGAGGAACTCCGTAGAATCCGTTGCCTTCTACTCCGTAATGGGCAGTGATGGCGCCGAGCAGTACCTGCACTACCCAGAGCGCAGCCACCACGAAGAAATACTTCACTGTAGCCAGTTGCGAGGGTGTGGGCTTCAGTCCCAACAGCGGATCGGTCTCTGGCATCACCATGGCTTCTTCTGCTGCGCCGATGTTGCGCGAGGCATACCACCACACCATCCCGCCAACACCCGCCAACAGCAGAACGAAACTAATCACGCTCCAGACAATGGTTGCGGCGGTTGGACGATTGCCGATGAGTTCTTCGTGCGGCCAATTCTGCGTGTATGTCACATCTCCGCCAGGGCGATTGGTACTCGCAGCCCAAGAGGTCCACCAGAAGAATGCAGTCATTTGCTGGCTTTGCCCAAGATCATCCACTGCGTTCGGAGGAATCGCGTAAGCATTACGGCCGTTGTGGAAGACATCGTAGTAATAAGCGGAGAGTTCGCGGAAGGCGTCGGCACGAACTGGATCGACTGTAATTTGCCCGGTTGCAGGGTCGTAGGTGTTGCGGCGCATCATCGCCTGCAATCGTCCTTGCAGTGCGGCCCGACGTTCAACATTCAGCGCAGCATAGTTGCTGCTGCCTTCCTGCTGCGCCCAGCGGTCCAGAATAAACATGGCCTCGCGGTGGAGGTAGTCTGCCGACCAATCGGGTGCTACGTAGGCACCATGCCCCCAGACCGTGCCAACTTCCTGACCTCCAATCGACTGCCACACGTTCTGTCCCGTCTGAATTGCGTTGGCATCAAACAGCACGCTTCCGTCGCTGGAGATTACCTGGGCGGGAATCGGAGGAGCATTGTTGATGGCCTTATAGCCGACGCCACCAAGCACCGCAAAGGACAGGGTCATTACTAGTCCCAGGGCTATCCAAAGCTTTCTGAATTCCATTATCTTGTCCTCCCGAACATCGTTCTTAATGCCCGCCAGTTCCATCAGCGCTGGGACAAGGAGGGGGCTCAACTACAGAGCTGGGTTTTTCCGGAGCATGGGTTGCCGTAGCCGAATCTATACGAACAACCGTAAAGCGTATCACCGCCGCCTATGACTTTTGTCACACCCACATTTTCGGCAGCGCCCGCTCTCAGCGGCACTCGGTCCTGAGAGTCTCCTTGTCGAAAACTTGGTTATTGTCCGATCCTGACCAGATCGTCGGAGTGAATCCGCGGTGCCCCGAGCACACCGGAACGATGCTTGTGGGCGAGGTTCATCGTGCGCCACATCTCAACTCCCCACCAAGTCAGTGCAATCAATTCGACGAATCCCGTGATGCCGATCAGCGGATAGGCTCGTCTCGTAAAGTCGGTGGCGACCTGTAGCAGCACGCGGCCGGCGCACCCGATATTCAAAAGAATGAACGGGCCCAGCAGAGAACCAAAGCGATCGCCAGGGACACCCGCAAGTATCGGTACCACGCGGCCGGCAACACCCATGATCATGAAGCTAATGAAGCCGACCGTGAAAGCATGACGATGCGCTCCCATGTACGCATGAGCGAATACCTGCCCGGTGAACTTGCCGTAAAGCAAGTAGAACGGCAGCATGAAGCAGGAGACTAACAGCCATACGTATGCGGCACGAATGAACTTGAACGTGCGATCCGTCTGCGCCGGATGCGAGAATATCCCCAACTGCCGGACCAGCAGCGTTGCCCAAAGCGCCAGCAGTAGGTAGGCCGCTTCCAGGCCGAGAAAGAATGCTGCGTTCCTTGTGATCAACGCTCCCACGTAGCTTACGATTCCTAACACAAGGCTCGCGGTCATGATGACAAAGATCAGGTTTTGCCGGTCGCGCCGTGGACGCGCCAGGCCATAGACCACGGGGACAAATCGCTGACTAATGCCGGCGATAATCAATGCTGCAAAGCCAAAGAGTTGAATGTCACGCAGCGGATTGTCGATCAGGGCAATGCGCGCCATCAGCACATGTTGGCTGGCTGCCGTAGCTTTTGCAAAGAAGAACATGTGGCTGAGCACATTTCCCACGAAGAGCCAGAGCACCGAACCGAAAATAAACTTCTCATACTTGTTCCGCGGCTCAAGAGACTGACGCGCCGTCCGGTACAAGATGAACGCGAACAGCGCGATGCTAAGTGGTTCGACACCCGCAGCCAACGCACCGAAGGCCAGACCTGCGAGGGCGGGCTGCAGCAACTCGGCCACTACCCGCGAGCCTATGCCAGTTAGCATCAGGTAGAACGTGAGGTTCGCCAGCTCTGGCCGCCAGAGATTTGTGTTCTTGAAGCGCGGGAAGGATTGGTAGCCGAAGCCCATGACGAATAGACACACCCATCCGTACACCATGGCATGAGCATGCGCATGAATCGCGGGTAACAATCCCGGTTGCAAGAATGAACCGCGATACCCAATCTGCAACAGATTAATCGCGCCCCAGAGCACGCCCAGGGTGATTGCGATTGCGATGCCCGCTTTGAAAAACCGGCGGTAGATGAAGTCCGCAAGCGACTCCTCATAGCGATAGTCATGGGCGGGAGCCTTCAACTCGGCATTCAGCTCTCGCAATAACAGAGCAAGATCGACCTGATGGACATCGGCAAAGAACGCCAGTGACTCGGCGGGGCCTTGTTGACCGCCACAGCCATGCAATCCATGCTGGTCGAAAACGTGCCGTGCGCTCGGACACTCTCGTACGACTTCGGCAATCGTGCTATCAACAGTGATGGTTTTCATCGGCGTAACCCCCTCGCGAACTTAACGGTACGCAAAAGAAAACCTCGAGGCGATGACCAAAGTCACCGTCAATGCGCAATTTCTCCGCATCACCGCAACGTTCTGAGCCTTATCGGCCTTTCGCTCATTCGTGTTTCTCCTTGGGGCGTTGAAGGCGGGTTATCGAGTGTATATGTGCTGCTGCGTTAGGTTGCCAGCATAGGGTGAAAAGTGTCCGCCTTCGAACCCTGGTCTGCTTCCTGCTCCGCCGCTCTCGTCGTGCGCGGCTGATAGCTGCAACACGGCTCTTCGGCGAATATATCCTCCGTCAGTGCATAGGCCCTGGCGCGCGAGCCTCCGCAGATCTGCTTATATTCACAGCGCCCACACTTGCCGAGCAGATTACGCTCGTCGCGTAGTGACTGGAACAGTGGGCTCTCGCGATAAAGCTTTGTGAGTGATTCGCTCCGGACATTGCCAGCTGTGATCGGCAGGAATCCGCTGGGAAATACTTCGCCAGTGTGGGAGACGAAGACGAATCCTTTTCCGTCATTAATTCCCTTGGGGGCGCGCCCAATACCGTCGGCGGAAGCGGTGCCGAGGACAGGAGGCAATTCACTTGGCTTCGTTACTCCAGCGCGCCGCAATTCGGTGCGGCGTTGCAGAAGATAGCGCCGGTAGTGTTGGGCTTCCGTGCTCTTGATGTCGAACTTCACCCGCCGGGAAATCTCGTACAACTTTGCAAAGACCTGCTCGAACTCTTCTGCCGAAATTAGATCGATGTCCGCGCCACGTCCGGTTGGAACCAGGAAGAAAACACTCCACAGTGCGATATCAAGGTCTTCCAGCAGCGTGATGATAGTGTCGATGTACTTTAGATTGTGGCGTGTGATCGTGGTGTTGATCTGCACCGGAAGGTCAATCTCCCTAGCCCAGCGCGCGCCCTGGATTGTGAGGTCAAAAGAGCCCGCAACGCGCCGAAAGCCATCGTGAATCTCGGCGGTCGGACCATCAAGACTGATGGCAAGACGGGCAAGGCCGCTTTCCTTCAGCTTCACGATGGCCTCGCGGGTGAGTAGTGGAGTGGCACTCGGAGTCATCGAAGGCCGCACTCTGCGATCCGCAGCGTAGCGGACAAGCTCGTAGATATCAGGGCGCTTCAGAGGGTCGCCGCCGGTCATCACGAAGAGCGGAGCCCCAAGCGCTGCGATCTCGTCGAGCAGACGTTTCGCCTCTTCCGTTGATAGCTCCAGGGGATTGCGCGATGGCTGCGCGCTAGCCCGGCAGTGAAGGCAAGCCAAGTCGCAAGCCTGCGTGGTTTCCCAAATCACGAGGAACGGACGTTCGTTGAAATCAATTTTCAAGTACGCTGTAGGACTCGCTGAAGCATGATTCTGCTGCATGATGCTACCTCACTCTAGCTATAGATTTGCAGTTGCTGGCCTCTCTGCAAGCGACCGAAGTCACAGGTTCACGACATCCTTGACCGAATCGTGCGGAGCAGAATGCCGGTCAATCTGTACCAGGCGCTCGGAGAGCCGCTGAGAGCGGAAGGTCAGGGTCATATTCACCGCGAAGAGGGTGACTGCCGTCAGTTCGGTGAGCGCCGAGATGGGCAGGATTTTCCATGCGCTCTGCGAGATGCCCTGGTAGGCGAGCACCTCGGAGGAGACGCGCAGCAGGCATCCCATTGTCAGCAGGCAGAGGCTTGCGCCCATCAGTCGCTGGCTGTACAGCAATCGCATTCCGCTGAACGCAGGCAGAACTCGCTGCCCAATCGCAAACACTATCGTGGCAACAAAGCCAACGGTCAGAGCGTGGCGCGATGCACCCCAGATGCCATCAGGGTTGGCTGCGAGGGCCGCCCACACGCCCAGCATGGCTGCCACAACAAGCCAGCCGTAAGCCAGGCGGATGAAATACGGGAAGGCGGGGTGAACGCCCTTTGTCTTGGCCGGCTGAAGCGACCGAGTCTGGACCTGCAGTGCCATATTCGATAGGACGGCGACGCCCAGCAAAAGAAGCACCGCGAGCCGGAAGGCACCAGCCAGCGCAGCCGCGACGCCCGCGGCGTTGAGCGCTAGCACAATCAGGAGCCCGCGATTGCAAGGGCTGCGAGTTCCCAGAAAGATGGGCAGCCAGCGCGCACTGAATCCCCAGACGAATGGCACCATGAAGCCCCACGCCATCAGCACCAGGTAGCGCTGATCAAATCCCTGTGGAAAAGCAGGAGAGCTACCGTGTATGGCTGCCCAGATGCATCCGCCAAGATTGGCGGCGAGAGTTCCGAGCAAGCCCATGGTTCCGGATACGACCACAAGAATCCACGTTTCAAGCTTAGGGCGTCCTTGCGATGGGCTCGCCGGTTTATGGGCAGACACTGCGCGGAAGAAGATGAGGAATGCCAGGAACTCAAGCGATGCAGAGATGGGAAAGATGGTGCGCCAGTGCCATTCGTAGATGCCGGCCGCCCACCTTGCGGTTACTCCCACGGTCCACAGCACCCAGCAAACCCAAGCCTCCCACAGTGCGAACGGCTGTGCGTTGCGAACTCGCGGAATTGAGTAGAAGCCGATGCCGAGAATGAACGTGCCGATCCATCCAAAGACCTGAGCGTGGCCGTGTGCTTGGATCCACGCGGTAGAGATCGAATCGGCTGCGTGCTTGTTGCTGATGGAGAGCAGATTCCAGACGCCTAGAAACGTCCCAGGCAGCAGCATGAAGGCCAGGCCGGTGCCGATAAAGAGCATCACGATGCGGGAGAGAGCAGTTTCACGTTCGCGGGTTGTCATGACGCGCGCCTGTTCTTCACTTGAAAGCACTACATTGTTGATCAGTTGCATAATGCATCCCCTCGCAGATCAGGCGGAGCGCCGACGTAGGGGCGGTGCGTCACACATCACGCTCACGTGCACTCAAACTACCCGCACACACGGATCGCGGCGATGACCAAGGTCACACTTCCTCTGATTTGCCTGAGTGACTTCGATAAAGAGCACATTCTTCGACGGCCTGGTTTCGCGCCAACGGACGCGCATGACCAGAATCAGACGATGGTTTCGCCTCCCAACGGGTCAGCTTACAAAGCCGTACGCTTGCTCGTGGGATCCGAAGTCCAGGAACATCACCGCGCCGGGTGAGAACAGGGCGACACGGTCCCCGGGCCGGATGACTGCTCTCAACGGACGGTACGCCCTCCGGTTCACGAAAATCACTCCGACCTCTTTTTCCGGGATGTCGAGTTGAGCTAACAATGCCAGCGCCGATGTTTCGGAGTCCACGGTAAAGTGACAAGGGTTGGCCCACCCTCGCTGCCGGAAGGTATCACGCAGCGACGTATTCCCGTAAAGCTCAATAGTGTTGGTCATCGCTTCTCCTCCGTTTCTAGGCCGCATGACCCAGGGCTTCTCTTCCTGTCCTATCAACCTTGATATTCCGCTGGAGAACAGAGATTGCCGATGACTTAAGTCACGAGAGAGAAAACGAAATTCCTAGTGGCGCGCGTTTGCTGAAAGTGACTAAGGTCATAGCATGGCCCCTATTGAAGGAGCAGGATTGCATCATGACCATTGAGACTTCGCCTGAAGCCGTATTCAATAACAACATTTTCGAGATCGCCTCCTCATTGCAAACTGCGGATCACGGCACTGACGGACGGATCAACCGCGTGCTGATCGATTTGCCGGGTCTGCGTGTCCTACTCATTTCACTTACGGCAGGAGCTCATGTGCCTGAGCATCAAGTTGCAGGCGCAATTACCGTCCAGCCTGTGCTCGGACGTGTTCAGATGATTGCTTTCGGCTTAGGCAGCGAAGCCTCGGAAGCTCAACGCGCCCAGCAGCAATATGAGCTTGAAGTCGGCAGCCTGCTTTCGCTGAAGGGCGGTGTTCCACACGATGTGCGAGCTCTGGAGGATAGTTGTATTCTAGTTTCCATTGTCAGGGCAATTAAATGACAATTCTTTGCTGCTGAGACTTAAGTCATTGGGTTGCGGGAAGTCGCTGTGGCTTCCTGATATAGACGAGTCGCCGCAGTGAATCTGGCGGCAAAGAGGAACTCATATGCAATCCCAACCGTCTCCTAAGCTTCAACTCGCTCTCGGCACGGGGTCGTTCGCTTTCTGCTTCGCAGTCTTCGGCTCACTCTCTGCGATGATGCCGATACTGAGCAGGCAAATGCATCTCTCTCCAGTGCAGAAGAGCATTGCCGTAGCAGTTCCCGTTTTACTGGGCAGCCTGGGCCGTATCCCCTTGGGCATGTTGACGGATCGCTTTGGCGGACGGTCGGTATTCAGTGTCGTGATGCTGATCTCCGTTATTCCAGCTTTCCTTATGGGAACGGTTCGCGACTATCAGCACCTGCTGATTTATGGCTTTTTCATCGGAATTGCGCTGGCGAGTTTTTCGGTGGGCGTTGGTTTTGTCAGCGGATGGTACAGCGCCGAGCGGCAAGGCTTCGCACTTGGCGTGTACGGAGCAGGAAATATCGGACAGTCATTGGCCGCGTTTGGCTCGCCTTTCATCGCAGCTGCAGCGGGAGTTCGATGGGGTTTTTGGACCTTCGGTGTCCTGCTCTCGATCTGGTTGCTGCTGTTCGCGCTTCTGGCGCGCAACGCTCCGCGCCGCGTTGCGATCAAATCGTTCAGGGATACGGTGCGCCCTCTGAATGATTCCCGGAGCTGGGTTCTGAGTCTCTACTACTTCCTCACCTTCGGCGGCTTCGTTGCCATGGCCGTGTACCTGCCGATCTTCCTGACGGAGATGTTCAAGCTAACGCCGCAAGATGCTGGGATGAGAACGGCGGGCTTTGTTGTATTGGCTACGGTCATGCGGCCGACTGGAGGAACTCTTGCCGACAGGTTTGGCGGGCGGACCATTCTAAAATGGGTGTTTCCCGCGACGGCTCTGATGGCCATGTTTCTTGCTTGCCCGAGGATGACTACATTTACCATCGGGGCTCTTGGAATGGCTGTTGCAATTGGTCTTGGCAACGGAGCGGTCTTCAAACTGGTGCCGGAGTACTTCCCCAATGCCGTGGGCAGCGTGACTGGATTGGTTGGCGCTGCTGGAGGGCTGGGCGGTTTTTTCCCGCCGTTATTGCTGGGCGTCATCAAGCAGCAGACCGGCAGCTTCTCGTTTGGTTTCGTTTTGCTTGGTGTGTTTGCGCTGATATGTCTTTTCATTCTTTTGCGGCGGTCATCGACGCCAACAGCGACAGTTCCTCTTTCAGAGGCAGGAAATGCGGCAGCCTGAATTTCCAGTTCGAGGCTCGGACACCGCACACGCCTTTGCGTGGGGCGTGCTCGTGGCCTCGTTTCTGATTGCTGCCATCTTCGTCGGTAGTCGCGGCCTGAAGGATTTCGATCCCGCGCTGGTTTCCTATGCAGGCGCATCGGTCTTTGCTGCCTTCGGGTTGGGCTATCGTTATTCCATGTGGCTGCGAAGGCCACCCACTCGCATGTATTGGTATCGCGGATGGCAACTGTTTTTGCAACCCCGGCAGTTGCCTGGAAATGTCCTGCATCTGGGTAGAATCTTCTGGAACAACATTGTTTTGCAAAGATTTATCCAGAGACGTTCACGCATTCGCTGGACCGCGCACTGGTTCCTGGCCTGGGGATGTCTGCTCGCCGCGGCAGTCACCTTTCCGCTTTCGTTCGGCTGGGTGCGATTTGAGACAGCGCGCGACAGTCAAGCGATTTACAACGCCTTCATGTTCGGTATCCCGGTTGGGCAGCTTCCGCCTTGGAACTGTGGCTGCAGAGCTGACCTTCAACATTCTGGACATCGCGGCAGTGATGGTTCTGATCGGCGTCTTTTTCGCCTTTTGGAGACGCGGACGCGACCGTGACGCAAGGTCCGTCCAGCAGTTCTCGAATGATCTGTTGCCGCTCATTCTGCTGTTTGCAATTTCAATCACCGGACTATTCCTCACCGCCTCCACGCACCTGATGCATGGGGTGCACTATGTATTTCTCTCGCAACTACACGCCATTACCGTTATTTTTACGCTCCTTTACCTGCCATTCGGTAAGTTCTTCCATATCTTTCAGCGTCCGGCGCAGCTTGGAGTCGACTTCTACAAGAAAGCTGGAGCCGAGGGCGAACAGGCGCTTTGCGCGCGATGTGGCGAGTCATATGGATCGCGAATGCAGATGGAAGACTTAAAATCCGTGCAGGCTGCGCTCGGCATCCAGTACCAGATGGCTGACGGCACTCACTATCAGGATGTTTGCCCTGCCTGCCGCCGCAAGAACCTTGCGCTAACGCAGGATGGTCTCTGGAAGTCCCTCGGCACCGACGTGCGAGGGATGGGAAAGGAGCTATAGAGTGGCGAAGCTTCCGACAGATATTCCTGAACTGGTCAAGCAATTCGGACCCACGCTGCACACGGTTACCTCCCGGCGGCTGGGCCCACACCGACAAGGACGAGAAGCTGGTGAAGACGCATTGTTGTTTTTGTGGCCAGCAGTGCGGAATCCAACTGCGCGTGCGCGAGAACAAGGTCGTCGGGTTTGAGCCATGGGAGGATTTTCCGTTCAATCGCGGCAAGCTCTGCCCCAAAGGCGTAAAGCGCTACATGCAGGACGAGCACCCCGATCGGCTGAAGAGTCCGTTGCATCGCGTGGAAGGAAAAGGTTTCTCTCCGATTGGTTGGGACGCGGCGATGGAGCGCGTCGTCTGCAGAGATTCGCCGCATTCAGCAGACATATGGCAACGACGCATTCGCCATTCTGACAGGCGCCTCGCTCACCAACGAAAAAGCGTACCTGATGGGCAAGTTCGCGCGGGTCGCGTTGAGGACGGCTAACATCGATTACAACGGGCGCCTCTGCATGGTCTCCGCAGGTGCAGCTTCCAAGAAGGTTTTCGGCATCGACCGCAGTGCGAATCCATGGAGCGACATTCCCAAAGCCAAGGTCATTCTGGTTGCGGGGGCTAACATCGCCGAGTGCGCGCCCATTACTACCGACTACCTGTGGCAGGCGCGCGAGAATGGCGGCAAGCTGATCATTCTCGATCCGCGCATGACGCCGATCGCGCGCAATGCCGATCTGTTCATTCCCGTGCGTTCAGGCGGCGACATCGGGGTATTCAACGGCATGTTGCACATCATGATCGAGCGCGGCTGGATCGACCGCGAGTTCATTGCGCAGCACACCACCGGCTTTGATGCCGTGATGGAAACGGTGAAGAAGTACACGCCGGAGTACTGCAGCTAAAATCGCTGGAGTTCCGCCGGAAATGATCGTCAAGGCCGCCGAACTCTGGGGGCCAGCTCCAAGCAGCTTTCTGCTTCATGCCCGTGGCATCGAGCACCACTCCAAGGGCGTTGACAACTGTATAGCGGCCATCAACTTGGTTATTGCCAGCGGACGCATCGGCCGCGAAGGTTGCGGCTACGCCATGATCACCGGCCAGGGCAACGGACAGGGAGCGCGAGAGCAAGGCCAGAAGTGCGACCAACTCCCGGGTAGCCGCGACATCAGCAATCCAGAGCATCGCAAATACATTGCTAGCGTTTGGGGCGTTTCCGAGGAATCGATTCCGCAGAAGGGATTGTCGGCGGTTCCGCTGGTGGAAGCCATTCACGATGGCAAGATCAAGGGGCTGCTGTCGATCTGCTTTAATCCTGCGGTGTCGCTGCCTGATGGCAACTATGTTCGTGAGGCACTTGAGAAGCTGGAGTTCTACGTCAACATCGACTTTTTCCTCTCCGAGACCGCCCGGTACGCCGACATCGTGCTACCGGGCTCGCTGATGGAAGAAGATGACGGTACGACGACCAACGTCGAAGGCCGCGTCATCCGCCACCGCCAGGCGGTGACGCCGCCCGGAGGCGCGCGCCAGGACTGGCGGATCATCAACGAAATCGCGGCTCGGCTCGGCTACGCAGACAAGTTCAGCGCCGCACCTCGCGAGATATTCGAAGAGTTGCGCATCGCCTCCAAGGGCGGCGTCTCAGATTATTCCGGCATGACGTGGGATCGCATTGACGAGAACTACGGGCTCTTCTGGCCGTGTCCCGAGCCAGGGCATCCGGGCACTCCGCGTCTGTACGAAGGTGGGAAATTCGGCCATCCTGACGGCAAAGCGCACTTTATTCCTATTGAGTGGCGTCCTTCGGCGGAGATGCCGGATGAAGAGTATCCGATCATCCTCACCACTGGCCGTGTCGTCTCGCACTTCCTCTCCGGCACGCAGACCCGCCGCATTGGAGGCTTGATGGAGCAGTATCCGCAGCCGCGATGCGAAATTCATCCCCGTCTCGCGGAAAGTCTCGGCATAGTGGACGGGGATTTTGTGAAGGTAGAAAGCCGCCGCGGCGAAATCGTGGTGCGGGCGCAGGTAGTGAAGACGATTCGGCCGGACACGGTCTTCGTTCCTTACCACTGGCCTCTGGATCGCTCGGCGAATAACTGCACCATCCGGGCCATCGACCCAGTGTCCAATATTCCCGAATTCAAGATCTGCGCGGTTCGCGTCAGCAAGACGGAGGCCCCTACGGATGCGATCGCACAGCTTGAGATGGAGGCGGGAGGGATTCGATGAGCGAGATGGCTTTCTTCATCGATCATTCGCGCTGCATCGGATGCCAGTCGTGCGTGCAGGCGTGCGCCGAATGCGACACCCATCGCGGTGTCAGCATGATTCACCTGGAGACGATCCAGCGTTCGGACAGCGTGCAAACCGCCCCGCAGGTCTGCATGCATTGTGAAGACCCGATCTGTGCGCGCGTCTGCCCGGCTGACGCCATCAAGAAGACTCCCGATGGCGTAGTGCAGAGTTCCCTGAAGCCGCGTTGCATTGGGTGCTCGAACTGCGTCGTGTCGTGTCCGTTCGGCGTGCCAAAGTACCGCGCAGAGATCGACCAGATGATGAAGTGCGACATGTGCTACGACCGCAGCAGCATTGGCAAGAAACCGATGTGCGCCACGGTCTGTCCATCCGGCGCATTGACCTTTACGACGATGGAAGAGATTCAGCGCACCCGCAGCGGCATTCCGATTAACTCGTGGCGCTTTGGCGAAGAGATCGTGAAGACCAAGGTTTACGTGATGGTTCCGCGCGAGGTCGAACGGGTCGATGTGGAACTTGTGCAGATCACATCCACCCCCGCTGCTCTGCCGGATGATCCCTATGATGTTGCGCTAATGCTGGAGGACGCGCGATGACCGTGGATAAGAAAGACTGCGCAAGCTGCGCTAAGGCTCCGAAATGGAGGCAGGATTTTCCCATCGAGTGGGAGGGAGACCAATACGTTACCCGTCGCGAGATGGTGAAGTTCATGACCCTTGGCTCGTTGCTGCTGGCCGGCGGCAAACTGGATCACGGCAATTGCCGGTAAGTTGCTTCACCGCGGTTCCCACGCCGAGCGCCACATCGGCGCAGCTTCGGCTCTGGAACAGACAGGCTCGCTTCTCTTCCGCTATCCCGAGGATGGCGACCCATGCATCGCCGTGCGTACGCCGGAAGGCAAGCTGGTTGCCTATTCGCAGGTCTGTACGCATCTCTCCTGCGCCGTCGTGTATGACAAAAGCGAGAACGCACTGATCTGTCCGTGCCATAACGGCGTCTTCAACATCGATCATGGGAGCCCGACTGCCGGACCACCCACTCGGCCACTTCCTCGGGTAAAGATCGAGCAGCGTGGTAACCAACTCTTTGCAACGGAACTGGAGGCCTGAATGAGCGTGCGCAGCCAGGGAACGACTCTATTTTCGGCGATCCTGATTCTGGTAGGAATAACGGTAGTAGTGCAGCTCTGGTTGCTTACGGTCTCTACCGAGGCACTGCTCAGCGGGCAGACTAAAACACTGATCCCTGCCGCGGCAGGATCGTCGTTGTTGCTGTTGATCAACGCGTGCCTGCTTCGCTATGTGTATCGTTTTGACCACGACGTTGAGCGGGAGTCCCAGGAGTAGCCACTTTGTCGGTGCAATTTACGCGCGCATCCTTTCACACCAAGCGGCTCATCAGGTGAGCTGAAAGAAACACTTCCTGGTGTGACTTTAGTCACAGTGCGCTCCTCCTCCAGTCCCTATGCTTGTGTTCGCTAAAGGAACTCAATCTTCATCAGGCTGGAATCAAACACATGTTCTGCTATCAATGTGAGCAAACCTATCGCGGTACGGGCTGCACCGACCTTGGGGTCTGCGGCAAAGACGATACCACCGCGACTTTGCAAGATCTGCTCATGTATGCGGCCAAGGGCATCGCGATGTATGCCCATCGTGCGCGTCAGGCTGGGGCAGCCGATCCGGCAATCGGTGCGCTTCGGGTGCTTGAAGCCGCATTGGACCGACTCCTCAAACTGTAAGCGACTTGCCGCGCAGAGAAATGGACTCTGTATCGGAGAAGGAACGATATCGAAACTTAGAGGAGATACTTAAATCCAGAGTTGCTGGAAGCCAATGCCAGAACCCACTAGGCAGGCTGCGAAACAAGAAACAACACTTAAATAACCCTCATGCCTCCTCGGACGTAGCAAGCGCAGCCGCGATTACGACCGTCGGTAATTCGTTGGAGGACAAGATGTGTCGGGTCAAGGTAGATGCTGAGATCTGAATGCTGCGCGTGCAAAGATCATCTGAGTGTTCGGGGGACCCGAAGGAATCAGGTAGAGGGATATTGGGAATCCAACTGACAGAAGCGCGACACTCTCACGTTCCGGAGCAACCAATGGAAGGTGGAGGGTATCTAGAACAGCAATCTCTAGCGAGAGAAGGTGACGAATGTCCCATCACTACTCCGGTCCTAACTTTGGGTTCCCTCATGGGGACGCCCGTCTCGATTTCACCGATCTTTACGCCTTCCCCAAACCAGGTGACTCCGCCAACTCTATCCTCCTCCGAGCGCGGGACGCAGACTGCGACGCTGCGCCGCGCAGAAGGAGCGGAGGCCACCGGTACGGCTGATGCAGGGCAGATCATCGTCGAGCGGACACCAGTTTCCACAGGCCGGGAGGCACACGTCACCGACGCAGGCGACTACCGCTTCTTCGCGGGTTGGCGCAGCGACCCCTTCTTCTTCGACGTGCAGGGCGCCCTCAATAACCTGCAGTTCACCGGCGCCGATTTCTTTGCCGACAAAGACGTGTGCAGCATCGCCATCGAGTTGCCGAACTCCGCACTGGGGGCGGGAAAGGTCGGCCTCTGGGC
This sequence comes from uncultured Acidobacteriota bacterium, assembly GCA_963787715.1. Taxonomy (GTDB): domain Bacteria; phylum Acidobacteriota; class Terriglobia; order Terriglobales; family Acidobacteriaceae; genus TOLSYN. The sequence goes on from CAWBEC010000003.1 coordinate 20,810, forward strand.
ACGCACGCTTGCCAATCAGGGCGGCAAATGGGTGCAGGCCGACCGCGGTGCGCGACCCCAGCAAACGCCCTTTCTTAGCGGCGAAGAGAACGCTGCCTACCTCGCCGCTGAGCCCGCCAATGATGCCCGTTTCATTCCCCTGTTCGCGCACGCGCTGGAGCACGCAGGTGGCTACACGTCAGAAAATGCAACACGCGTGGCAGGAACACTGTTGCCCGATATCCTTTTCTACGATCCCAAGCGTCCGGCGTCGTTCCCCAAGAATGGCCGCTCACTCACCGACGACGTCGTAGACTTCTTCATCCCCATCCTGACAAATGGAAAGGTGAAGGGAGATAAAGTTGTGCCGCACAATGATGTGCTGGGTGCATTTCCTTACGTGGGCGCGCCACACAATGTGTGGTCCGCGGAACGTGCCGCCTGAGAGGCCAATTTGCAGTAGCAGTGTTAGTGCTGCAATGACGGGATCTGACTTTCACTAAGTGGGATTCTTCAGACGCTGCGCCACAGTCTTCAAGATTTCGCGCGAAAGTTCCTCGTCCGATACGGCGCGGGCCATGCCGATGGCGCCAACAAGCGCGCAATGCGTAATGATTGCCCGCGACCTTGCGGTACCGCTTCCCTTGCCGTTTGTGCCGCGAATCAGAGTCGCGAGTAACTCAATGTTGTTTCGAATCTTTTGGGTAACAACAGCCCGCGTGCGCTTGCCAGTGCGCGCGAGGTCTGGCGCCAGAGCGGCGACGGCACTGGCGAAAACTCATTCTCGATTCTCTCCGCTACTGGGTGCAAGAGGCGCACGTGGATGGCTTCCGCTTCGATGAGGGCTCGATTCTGTCCCGGGGCGAAGATGGTGTCCCGCTGGAACATCCGCCGGTGGTTTGGGAGATCGAACTCGATGACATGCTGGCCGACGCAAAAGTAATCGCCGAAGCTTGGGACGCTGCGGGACTGTACCAGATTGGCCATTTTCCGGGCGATCGGTGGGCGGAGTGGAACGGACGCTACCGCGACGACATTCGACGCTTTGTGAAAGGCGACCCGGGGCTGGTGGGCGCGGTCGCCAACCGGCTGTCGGGCAGTTCCGATCTGTATCAGGGACGTGGTCAACTGCCGATCAACAGCATTAACTTCGTCACCTGCCACGACGGCTTCACCCTGAATGATCTGGTCTCGTACAACGAAAAGCACAACGAGGCGAACGGGGAAGACAACCGCGACGGCATCAACGAGAATTTGAGCTGGAACTGTGGCGTGGAGGGCCCCTCCGCTGACGCCGCCGTTGAAGCTCTACGCACTCGCCAGATCAAGAACTTTGTTACTGTCCTGATGCTCTCGCGTGGCGTGCCCATGTTTGTGGCCGGAGATGAGATCCGACGTACTCAGAAGGGCAATAACAATGCCTATTGCCAAGACAATGAGACCAGTTGGTTCGACTGGAACCTGATCCAGGTAAATAGCGATCTGTACCGGTTCTGGAAGCGCTTGATCGAGTTTCGCAAGAACCATGCCGCCCTGCGCAGCCGCTATTTCTTTAACGGCATGGTGAATGACCGTGGGCTGGCGGACGTGTCTTGGCACGGCTGCCAATTAAATAAGCCCGTCTGGACCGATCCTGACGCGCGGGCATTAGCGATGACCCTGGGCGGCTTTAATGGCGCGGCCGACATTCACGTCATGATGAATATGTATTGGGAAGACCTCGCTTTTGATATCCCACCCCTGGAGAACAGACGCTGGCTGAGGGCGGTAGACACGGCTGAAACCACGCCTCACGACATCGCGGGTCCCGGAGAGGAGCCGGAATTCGCCGGAACTTCCTGCACGGTCCGAGGCCGCAGCATTGTGGTATTGGTTTCGAGAGAGTTCAACGGCGTTTAGCTAATCCAAGTTTCGTGCCATTCGACGGCAAACCCGCGGCACTACCGCCCTGGCATTCACGAATCGGTCTGACTCCCGGTTTGTCGGCTATTCGGAAGTAACCCCGATTCCACGCTGCTCGGATTACTCCTCATCATCACGATCACGCCACGCCCCTCGGGGAAAATCGCAAAGGGGCGTCTTTTCCAGACACACACAGAGAATAAGCGCCGAGTCGTCCGACATGGACACTGGCAAAACTGACACCCTGCTTAAGGGCTGTTAGTTTTGCCAGTGTTCATGTGAGGTGTTTAGAGACAGCATAGGAGACCGGTAGCCCTTGCCGTGCTGCCGCTCGCAGAGAAACGGTACAAATGAAGGGGAGGGAATAGATATGCGCAAGTCGAAAGCTGGCCGCTGGGTAACATTGTGCCTGGCGACTTTATTGATAGGTTCAGTTCGTCTTTCCGTAGCAGCTCAGACAGGTAATGAAGTCGATGTCAATTCGGAGATCGAGTCACTGCGTACTGACATGCGGGCTGACAAGGTGAAGATCATCACAGCAGCCATGAAATTTTCTCCAGAGGAGTCCTCTGCGTTCTGGCCGATCTACGAGAAGTACGAAGCTGATCTGAGCAAGCTCAACGACCAGCGCGTGCAGTTGATCAAGTCTTACGCGGAGAAATACGATTCACTCACCAACGCAGACGCAAAGGCGATGTCAGAAAAGGCTTTCGATTTGGAATCCCGCCGAGCCCAGCTGAGGAAGAAGTACTTCAAGGAATTCAATAGCAAACTTCCTGCGACAACAGTTGCCAGGTTCTTTCAACTGGAACATCGTCTTGACCTGCTGGTCGATCTGCAACTCGCGTCCGAACTTCCCCCATTGCAAAGAACCTCGGCCCAATAACTCCTTTGCAGCAGGCAGGGGCAATGGCTTAGGACCAGCTAGAGGTGATGCGGCACTTGGGACATGAGTCTTTCTATGTTGCTTCTCACGACCGTGGAGCACGAACGGCTCATCGACTGTGCTTGGATCACCCTAAGACAGTTCGCCAAGCCTGCTTCTTGGAGATTGTGCCTACTTTGCGCACGTATCGGGATACATCGAGGGTGTTCGCCACGAAGTACATTGTGGCCTGGATTACACTACCTCGTGGCGAAAGCCTGGGATGCCGACGGCCGGATGTTCACGGCGTCACGGACGTTTGTTGCCCAATAGTCAGCGGAATCAGTGTTGTTAAGGCTTAATGCCCATTAGCTGATGAAACCTTCGGATCAGCCTCTCGTTGTGGAGAATAGCGCGCTAACATCAATCTACGATCGGAGACCGCAATGGAACCGATAAGCTCCAGCTTCGCCGAACTGCCATGGCGATGCGGTCGCCCTTTCTCGGCCCTTGCGCTGGCAGTCCATGGGCACACACTGCTTACTGCGCGGTCTTGTCCAGTCGGACCACCTCTCCAGTATCCAACTGATACTCTGCCTCGATTACCGTCAACTTGCCTTGTTCTTTGGCTTGCCTCAATACTTTGCTATGCGCCAGCACATCCATTGTGCTTTCGTGTACGTTCTCTTTGATTGCGGCTTCTATCAGTTCGTCTCCCGTCGCGGAACCCTTCACCTTCATCACCGCAGGATCAATCTGGTCCACCATGGCCTGCAGGTTCGCCGTCGGCATCTTCTCGCCCGAGCAGGCGGCAGTGACCGCGCCGCATTTGGTGTGTCCCAATACCACTAGCACCGTGCTGTGAAGGTGATCGTAAGCGTACTCCATGCTGGCGAGCCCCAACGGACCAGCGATATTTCCGGCGGCGCGCACCACGAACAGGTCACCTAAGGTCTGGTCAAAAACCATCTCTGGAGGCACGCGACTGTCCGAGCAACTCAGCACGATCGCTTTCGGATGCTGTGATTTCGTCAGCGATTCGCGAACAACGGCCAAGGCGCGCGGCCTCGGTTTGCCCGCCATAAAGCGCTTGTTTCCGTCCATAAGCTCCGACCAGATCTTGTCAGGCGAAGGTGCCGGTTGAGCCGCGTGCGCATGATGCGCCGCAGGCGGGGTGGGCACAGCGGACTGTTGCGCGACCGCGAAGGTCGCGAGAAAGACGACAGCGAAACACGCAAAGTTGGGTCGCATTTTGCCTCCTAAACGCCGCCAGAATATACCACGGAGTTTAACCGGACATAACTCCCTACGAGCAATTACGCGTAAACCCGCTGATGCACTCTGACATCTCACGGCTTGTCTGAAGGAGGACACATGGTTTCGCCGAAAAATGCCCCAGAGCCCAACCCTGCTCACGTTCCGATGACGGAGGAATTTGATAGCTTCAAGCACACGATGCCGAATGCTGTTCCCGTTGTGGTTGCCATGCTGCTGGTCGTGGTCGTCATCGGAATTCTTGCATATGTATTCCGCGCTAAGCCTGTGGCCACCGGATCCATAGGCGAGGCATTTGCCGTAACAGTTCCGAACCAGAATAGTTCGCTTGCCATCATCACCCTGAATTTCCAGAACCTGACCGAAAAGCCTCTGTGGCTGAACAACATCAATATCGCCGTCCATGCAAAGGGTTCAGATTTTAACGACGACTTCGCGCCGGTGAGTGACTTTCCTCGCTATTTCCAAGCCCTCCCGGCGCTGGAGCAGCATGCCCGGCCTGGGCTGGCTCGAGACGCCAAGTTTGCGCCAATGGAGAAGACCATCGGGTCCGTAATTGTGTCATTCCCGCTCACGCAAGAGGAGTTCGATGCACGCGACTCACTGACGGCTACGTTGAAATTTGCGGATCACACGCCCGTGAAGATTACGAGTGGAAAAAAGTAATTACTGGCCCGGCATTGGCCTACAATCCAGCATGGTCAAAATCATTTAGGATTCAATATGGGCATGGCTACGGCATCCACCACCGAGCAACGATCCGACATGCTTTTCAAGCATGCGGCGATTGTCATCGTCGCCGGAGTCTTAGCGACTACCCTGGCGCAGACCCAGGTTCTGGGCCGCATTCCGCTGCAGAACCTTCTGAAGAACGAGCTGCACGTCGACCGTACCGCCAACGCGGCATTCTTTTTCTGGGCAGGACTGGCATGGTACTTCAAGCCCTTTGCCGGCATCTTCACCGACGCTTTCCCGATCTTCGGAAGCCGCCGCAAGAGCTATATTCTCGGCGGCACCATCTCTGGCGGTACTTTCGTGGTTTGCCTTGATCGTAACTCCCCACCAGTACAGCAAACTGCTCGCGGTCTCGATCGTGATCAACACCTTCATGGTGATCACCAGCACGGTGGTGGGCGGCTACATGGTGGAAACTGCGCAAGCCACCTCGGGCTCGGGACGCCTCACCGCCATTCGCCAATTTGTGCAGCAGGCCTGCTCCATCTTCGTCGGCCCCACCGCCGGATTTCTGGCCAGTATTGCATTCGGATGGACCGCAGCGGCTTGCGGCGGAATCATGTTTCTGCTGGTGCCGATCACCATCCTCTTCCTGCATGAGAGGCGGATGCGCATCGATTCCCGCGAACTTCTGGGCAATGCCCGCAAGCAACTGGTGAAGATCGGAACCGCCCGTACGATGTGGGCCTCCGCCGGCTTGATGGCCCTGTTCTACGCTGCCCCCGGTTTTTCCACGGCGCTGTTCTATAAGCAGCAAAACGAACTGCACCTCAATACGCAGGGACAAGGATTCCTGCAGTTGATCTCGGGCATTTGTGGTGTGCTGGCGGCGCTCGGCTACGGCTTTCTTTGCCGCCGATATAACCTGCGCACGCTTTTGGTGTGGTGCATGATCTTTGGGACGGCGGCTAACTTGGGTTACATGTTTTACTCCTCCGTCGGGCGTGCTCAGTGGATCGAAGGCTTTAACGGTTTCGGATACACTCTGGCCGAATTAGCGCTGATGGATCTAGCTGTACGCGCCACTCCCGCTGGCAGCGAGGGCCTGGGCTTCTCTCTGATGATGAGCGTCCGGAACCTGGCCCTGTTCGGAACCGACTGGTTCGGCTCCAAGCTGCTGGATCAATATCACCTGCCCTTCAACTCCCTCGTGGTCGCCAATTCCGCAACCACGTTGATCACTGTCCCTCTGGTCTTCCTTCTTCCCTTGATGATCGTCAGCCACAAGGACGCCGAACTCTATGAGGAAGCACCTGCGCCTAGGAGCGCAATGGAATGAGGCCACCTACCGGCGGTTCTTTCGTTTCCTCTCAATTCGAGGCCAGTACTGAAATTCCTCAGCGTAGAGTTCTCCGCTGAGATCGGAAATGCGCAACTGCAAGCGTGCTTGTGCGTCAGCGACTGCCTGGTTGTAAATGGCCGGCCCAATTTCTTCGAGCACGAAATTCATCAGTAAGCTTGCGGGAAGTTCGGGCATATTTTCTTCGAAGTAGCGCTGCAGCGAAGCAATTGCCTCAGTGCGCACCTGCTTTGAGAGATCGATGGTGACCACGAAGTCAGTTCCTCTCCGCAAGTGTAGCAATGCCAACTTCCCGTTACCAATCTTGATGAAACACCAGTCCCACTGACTTGCAGGCGCAATCTGACACGATTCAGGCGGCGGCGCGAAGGTCGTCGGCGGATGCCCGGGCGAGGACAGCATCCACAACCGCGTACTCGGCTTGGTCGAGGACGTAGTTAGCAAAGGCGATGGCATCTGCCGCGTCGTCTTCCGCGTCCTGCGCCCGGCGTTCGGCCCTGTTCACGTCCCGCTCCGCCTTACGTTCCTGGATCTTTGTTCGCGCAGCGGCGAGGCGCTCATCAATCCGACGTTTGATATCGGCCCATCCAGAGCGGACGTTCTCGTTGGCATTGGCAGCAGAGGCCTCGATCTTCTGCCCTGTGGCTTGGATATTCGAATGGAGTTGGTCAAGACGACGCTCGAGCTCGGCCTGATCCTTCTTGCGCGCCGCGGACGCGGAATCCTCGATCTTCTTGGCGTGTTGGGCTAGATCCTGAAGTTGTTCAGATAAGGGTTTCATGAGAGAGCTCCTTTTCAACATGTTTAGCTTTTTTTGTGCTTGGCTTTTGCAAGTTACGCCTGCAAGCAGCTAGTTGCGGTATCGTTGGGCAAAGATGCCACGAAGCATCGTTTGAGATGGCCACGAAACGAGAGTAGGAATTGATAGGCTGGGTAGTGATTGACACGGGAGCATGTTTGAGCCGCACTTTCAATTCACCTGTTTCCACCGTGAATGCAAAATGAAAATTCATTGCTAGTTATCGCCTTTGCTTTCACGTGTTTGTCAAACTGAATTCCTCTACCGGATTCACAGTCGTCTCGGCGATCGAGTAAGGTTGCTACCCGTCTTGACAGTAGTCGTTAAAACGAGTAATACTCGGTGGCCATGGATGTAACGAATCAGCCGGAGAAGAAGCGTCGGCGCCTAGGCTGCTCTGAGGAAGCGGCGTTTCTGGAGCTTCTGCGGACCACAGATATGCTGTCCCGCGGTCTGATCCAGGTACTCAAGAGCGAGGAACTCTCGGCGACGCAGTACAACGTGCTCCGAATTTTGCGCGGCACACCCGAAGGGCTCTCCTGCGGTGAAATCGCCAGCCGCATGATCACCCGTGACCCAGACATCACTCGCCTGCTCGACCGTCTGGAGAGGCGCGGCCTGATCTCCCGATGCCGTGAAACCACGGACCGGCGGACCGTGATGGCCCGAATCACGCAAGAGGGCTTGAAACTGCTCACCCGGCTCGATGAACCTGTGCAGGCTACCCATCGCAAACAATTAGGCCATCTGGGGCGGGAGCGCCTGCGGGCTTTGACTGAACTGCTGCGCCTGTCGCGGAGCCCGCTGAGCTGATTTTTTTGGCTAACTATTTGTTGCAACGATTATCGGTATCACGAATCTAAGAAGTGTAAGGCTTGACCCGGAAAAGGAAACTATGTCACTTAGACCCATTCGACAGATCATTCAACCGAAGCCGACAATCGAGGGCGCCGGCGTCAAACTGCAGCGCGCCTTCGGCTTCGGAAAAACCAAAGACTTCGATCCTTTCCTGCTGCTGGACGACTTCCGCAATGAGAATCCGGAAGATTACATGGCGGGATTTCCCTGGCATCCGCATCGCGGAATCGAGACGATTACCTATGTGCTGGCCGGTTCGGTCGAGCACGGTGACAGTCTCGGCAACAAGGGCAAAATGACCGCCGGCGACGTGCAGTGGATGACCGCCGGGAGCGGAATTCTGCACCAGGAAATGCCAAAGGGCGACACGCAAGGACGTATGCACGGCTTCCAGCTCTGGGCCAACTTGCCCTCGCCTTTGAAGATGACCGACCCGCGCTATCAGGACATCCCGGCGAGCGCGATACCCGAGGTCACCGACGATGACGGCACCCGTGTACGCATCATTAGCGGCGAGTTCTGGGGCAAGAGGGGGCCGGTAGAAGGTGTGGCTGCCGATCCGAATTACCTCGATGTTTCTGTTGCGCCGGGACAGCGGAAGCGGCTCAAGGTCGAAACCACGCGCAACGCCTTTGCCTACGTCTTCGCGGGCTCCGGCACCTTCCGTGACTCCTCGGAGCCACGCGCAGTTCTGACCGAGCAGGTCGCGAAACCGGACGCGCCGCCCGTCTACGAGGCCGGCAATCATTCGCTGGTACTCTTTGACCGCGGAGACGAGATCGTGGTGCAAGCAGGCAGCGAGGGCATCCGTTTCCTCTTGGTGTCCGGCAAACCAATTGAGGAGCCGGTTGCCTGGTACGGGCCAATTGTCATGAACACGCAGGAGCAGCTACGCCAGGCAATGGCTGAACTGCAAACGGGAGCATTCATCAAACATCGCTGAATCGGCGCTGAGAGGAGTGCCATGCATAGATCGGCCGCACGTGCACTCCGTCACTTCCGCTGATTGCATCTAGTTTTGTTAGAAACAAACGGGGGTACGGCGGAATCGCCGTTCCGAGGAGCTGCTTATGCTGCGAAAACTTTTGAGCACAACCAACGATCCAACCCTGACCGTCGTTCGCCTGATTCTCGGAGTCGTGTTTTTTGCCCATGGCGCGCAGAAAATGCTCGGCTGGTTCGGCGGCCACGGTTTCAGCGCCACCATGACGTTTTTCACACACAACATGGGAATCCCAGCATTGTTCGCGTTCCTGGCGATCGCAGCCGAGTTCTTCGGCGGCTTGGGTCTGATCGTCGGATTGCTTGGCCGAGTTGCTGCCTTCGGGATCCTGTGCAACATGCTGGTTGCAATCTTGATGGTCTCCGGCCGCGTCGGTTTTTTCATGAACTGGTTCGGAAACCAGAAAGGTGAGGGATTCGAATACCATCTGCTTGCGATAGCATTGTGCATCGCAATTCTCGTCAAGGGGTCGGGAGCATTTTCAATTGACCTGGCTCTGACAGGCTCACCTCCGTCGAACGTGTTAGAAGTTGGCAAGAGTACAGTCCGCACCGCTAAGTCAGCCTGAGGCCGTCAACTTCCCATTGCCGCCGGGGACCTCAGAAGATCCTCGCCAGATATAGATGCGCTCCACCCCTCTCAGCTGTGACCTCAACGGCCGGAAAGATACATGCCAAAGTACATCGGAGCAATTGATCAGGGAACGACCAGCTCACGTTTTATGGTCTTCGATCGTTTCGGAAGAATCATCAGCGCCGCACAGAAGGAACATGAGCAGATCTATCCGAAGCCGGGCTGGGTCGAACACGATCCTACCGAGATTTGGCATTGCGTTGAAGAAGTGATCAAGGAGGCGATGGAGGCTAAAGCACTGAGGCCCTCAGAGCTGTCCGGCATCGGCGTCGCCAACCAGCGAGAAACCACGTTGGTGTGGAATAAGAAAACGGGCAAGGCCGCTTGCAACGCCATCGTATGGCAAGACACAAGGGTTGCCGACGCCGTTGCGGAATTCGCCGCCCAGGGCGGGCAGGATCGCTATCGCGCAAAGACCGGACTGCCATTAGCCACTTATTTCAGCGGTCTTAAGTTGCGCTGGATTTTGAACAACGTTTCAGGTGCTCGTGCCGCTGCGGAAGTAGGGGACTTGCTGTTTGGAAATATCGATTCATTTCTAATCTGGAATCTGACCGGCGGCGTTCACGGCGGCGTACATGTAACCGACGTGACGAACGCCAGCCGTACCCAATTGATGAATTTGAAGACCCTGAACTGGGATGAGGACATTCTGGAAGAGTTCGACATTCCCGCATCCATGCTGCCGAAGATTGCATCGAGCGCGGAAGTGTATGGCAATGCCGTTCTCGGTCCTATCAAAGATGTTGCGATTGCCGGCGATCTCGGCGACCAGCAGGCCGCGTTGTTTGGTCAGGCATGCTTTCAGCCCGGCGAAGCCAAGAACACCTATGGCACCGGCAGCTTCATGCTGATGAACACCGGCGAAAAGATGGTTCCCTCCAAGCACGGCTTGCTGACTACAGTGGGCTACAAGCTGGGGCAGAAGCCGGCTGTGTATGCGCTGGAAGGCAGCATCGCGGTTACGGGCGCGCTGGTACAGTGGCTTCGCGATAACTTGGGAATCATCGCCCAGAGCTCGGATATTGAGCCGCTGGCCCGCACGGTCGATGACAACGGTGGCGTCTACATCGTTCCAGCCTTCTCCGGACTTTATGCGCCCTACTGGAAAGACAGCGCTCGCGGCGTCATCGCCGGCCTGACCCGCTATGTCCATAAAGGCCATATCGCGCGCGCCGTACTGGAGGCAACTGCCTTCCAGGTTCGCGAAGTGGTGGACGCTATGGAAGAAGACTCCGGCATCCACCTGACAAATCTACGCACGGATGGGGGCATGGTTCAGAATGATCTGCTGATGCAATTGCAGTCCAACATACTGAACAAGCCGGTTGTTCGTCCGGTGATCCAGGAAACCACCGCACTGGGCGCTGCATACGCGGCTGGCCTGGCCACCGGCTTCCTCAAGGATACCGATGACGTGGTCGCCAACTGGGCGGAAGATCATCGCTGGAATCCCTCGATGGAAGAAGAGAAGAGAGCATCGTTGTATCACTTCTGGAAAAAAGCTGTCACGCGGACCTTCGACTGGATTGAGTAGCCGAAGATCAAGGACTGCATTCCGGTTCGTTCTGATGCAAGCTCCTGCGGAGGATTTCCAACAGCGCCTGCTGGCTTTTTAGAATTCGCTTTTTCGCCTCTGGTACAGAAAACCACCCGCTCCGATCGACTTCGGGGATCTCAATCAGATGCTTCGACCGCGGAGGCCATTCGATCTGACAAAGATTGCTTTTCAGCTGCCGGGGATCGCAGTCTCCTTCGAACGCCCATGCGGTAACGGTCTTTCCGCCGGCCTGTTTGATCGTGCCCAGCTCCAGAAATACTCCCTTGGCCGTGAATCCGGTCTCCTCATAAAATTCACGCTGCGCTGCGTCCAGGGTATCTTCACCTTCTTCATACTCGCCCTTTGGGATCGACCAGGCACCCTCGTCCTTCTTAGCCCAGAACGGACCTCCCGGGTGAACTAAGAAAACTTCAAGGTTCGCATCAGGGCTTCTGTACATCAGTAATCCTGCGCTTTGCTTTGACATTGCTGATCACTTTCACATCTCATGGATACTACCGCATCCATTTGCGCTGGACCTTCACGTTCTCACATACATCATGTACTCTGGAATCCACCTCGCAGTTGTTGCTACAGGAAAGAGAAAACATGATCATCGAAACCGCACCGAATGTACTCCCTGCCCTTCCTTATGCAGAAAACGCGCTGAGCCCGGTAATCTCCTCACAGACCATTGGCTTTCACTACGGTAAGCATCACAAGGGATATGTCGACAACCTCAACAAATTAGTAGCGGGTACGGAGTTCGCGGAAGTGCCGCTGGAGAAGATCATCGCCGCCACAGCCGGCAAAGCTGATCGGACCGCAATTTTTAATAACGCATCGCAAACGTGGAATCACACATTTTATTGGCACAGTCTGAGGCCCAAAGGCGCGGGTGAAGTACCAACCGTTTTGAAGCAAAAGATCGAGTCGTCCTTCGGCAGCGTGGATGCCTGTAAAAAAGAGCTAGCGGCTGCGGCATTGACCCAGTTTGGTAGCGGCTGGGCGTGGCTGCTGCTGGATGGCGGAAATCTCAAGGTGGTCAAGACTGCTAACGCGGACTCACCGGCCATCACAGGGATGAAGCCATTATTAACCCTTGACGTCTGGGAGCACGCTTACTACCTGGATTACCAGAACCGCCGCGCCGACTACATCAACGCAGTGCTGGATAATCTGATCAACTGGGATTTTGCGGCAGAGAACCTTGGCTGATGTGGTTATAACCTTTGCCGGTCGATGCAGCCAGAGATGCCGGGCAGCTCTCTCCGGAATACGTCTTGAAGCAAACTGGGTCAAAGCTGGGTGAATTCACGATTCACTGAGCAACCCTTTTCCATCTTCCGGAAACCCACCTGTACAAAGCCGCCACGGCAATACCGCGGCTTTCGATTCATTGCACTGTCGTGCGCTGTCCCTAAATGTAACTGAGCAGCTCCCGCGCGAAGAGGCGCGGGAGCAAACTCACGTTGCCAGAAAGATTCTTGTGCCGCACCTTCGCCATAATGTCCTGGCCGGAAGTAGTGATCCTGTTTCGTTACTGCGCGCGGACTGCACGGCTCTGTAGCCCCGACACAGTCGATCGGAAAGGCAAACGATAAAGGAGTTCTGACTATGCCCAAAACAGCAAACGACGTCGCAAAGCTGGCGAAGGACGCCGGAGTGAAGATTGTGGACTTGCGGTTCATCGACTTGCCCGGCATGTGGCAGCATTTCTCAATTCCGGTCGAAGACATGGACGAAGCTCTGTTCAAAGAGGGAATCGGCTTCGATGGCTCCAGCATCCGCGGTTTTCAGCAGATCAACGAAAGTGACATGCTGCTTTTTCCCGACCCGGAGACGGCGTACGTGGACCCTGTTCTGGAAATTCCCACGCTGAGCTTGATCTGCGATGTGAGGGATCCGGTCACGGGAAAGCCGTATAGCCGCGACCCGCGCTACATCGCGCACAAGGCAGAAGCCTACCTGAAGAGCAGCGGTATCGCGGATATCAGCTACTGGGGCCCGGAACTGGAGTTTTACATCTTCGATGACGTGCGCTACGAACAGACAGCTTACACCGGCTGCTATCGGATCGACTCGAATGAAGGCATATGGAACTCAGGGCGAGACGAGTACCCTAATCTCGGCTACAAGCTGCGCCACAAGGAGGGTTATTTCCCTGTGCCGCCATCCGATCAGCTTCAGGATCTGCGCTCTGAAATCATTCTGAAGATGAAGGAAGTCGGCATCCCCGTGGAAGTCCACCATCACGAGGTAGGAACCGCTGGTCAGGGCGAGATCGACATGCGCTTCTCCGCGCTCAAGAAAATGGCCGACAACGTAATGTACTACAAATACATCATCCGCAACGTGTCGAAGAAGCACGGGAAGGTGGCGACGTTCATGCCCAAGCCGATCTTCGGCGATAACGGCTCCGGCATGCACGTACACAGCAGCCTGTGGAAGGGCGACACCAACCTCTTTTACAACGAGAAAGGCTATAGCCTGCTGAGCGAGATGGCTCTGTATTACATCGGTGGCCTGCTGAAGCACGCGCCGGCGTTGCTGGCATTATGCGCTCCGACCACCAACTCCTATCGACGGCTCGTGCCGGGGTACGAAGCGCCGGTAAACCTCGCATATTCGCAGCGTAATCGCTCGGCGGCCGTGCGTATTCCAGTGTATTCAAAGAGTCCCAAGGGCAAGCGCGTCGAGTTCCGCTGTCCGGATCCGTCGTCGAACCCGTATCTGTGTTTTTCCGCTCTGCTCATGGCGGGCTTGGACGGAATCCAAAACAAGATCCATCCCGGTGATCCGCTGGACAAGGATCTGTACGAACTGGAGCCGGAGGAAGCCGCGAAAATCAAGAGTACGCCGGGCTCTTTGGGAGAAGTTCTGGATGCACTCGAGAAGGACCACGCTTTCCTCCTGAAAGGAGATGTGTTTACCGAAGACCTGATCTCGACGTGGATCTCGTATAAGCGGGAGCGCGAGTTGGCACAGGTCAACCTGCGGCCCGTGCCGTACGAGTTCTATTTGTACTTCGACTTGTAAAGCCCGCTGAACAACACAACACGGGACAGAGAACTGGATGGCCACAGGCTGTAAGCGATGACGTTGCCCGGCGTAGGGACGACCTTGCTGGTAGAGAATGCTTCTGCTCTCATTGGCCAGCGTCCATTGCCATGAAAAGGTTGTTCAGAGACTCCGCCAGGGTGGGGTGAGCGAAGACGCCGTCGCGCAATGCGGTGTATGGCAACTTGCCCATCATTGCAATCTCAATCGCAGCCATAACTTCGCCGCCCTCGATACCGAGAACTGCTGCACCCAGGATCTGATGAGTCTCGACGTCCACCACGGCTTTCATGAAGCCGCGCGTCTCGTCCACCTCAAGAGCCCGCGCCACAGAAGTCATCGGCAACTTTGCAATCCGGATCTTTCGTCCCTGCGACCTGGCTTCATTCTCAGTCGCGCCGATACGGCCTAATTGCGGATCGATGAACACCGTGTAGGGCACGAGACGATTGTGAGTCGAGGCAGCTTTCTTTTCCAGCAGATTGCTGCGAATGATGCGAAAGTCGTCGTAAGAAATATGTGTGAATGCCGGACCACCCTTGATGTCGCCCAGCGCATACACCCCATCGGCCGTTGTTTCCAGGCGCTCGTTCACAGAAACAAAGCCACGATCGTTCGTTTGAATCCCGGCCGCTGTAAGGTTCAAGGTATCCGAGTTCGGTACTCGACCTGTCGCAACCAGCAGATGTGAGCCGGACAAGGTGGCAGAATCGGCTTTCTGCTGCACGTCGAGGCGAATGCTTCCGTTTGATCGGCTTACGCGAGTCGCCTTCGCCTCCAGCAGCACCGCGATCCCGTCCTGCTGAAAAATTTTAGCGACCTCGTCCGCGACATCGGGGTCCTCGCGAGTAAGCAGTTGGCCTCCGGACTGCACAATCGTGACGCGGCTGCCGAAGCGACGGAAGAGTTGTCCAAACTCCAAACCAATATAGCCACCACCCAGGATCAACAGGTGCTCGGGAACAGAGTCGAGCTCCATGATGGAGGCGTTATCCAGAAATGGAATTTCATTCAGGCCATTTAGCCTGGGGCGGGAAGCGCGAGTACCGGTATTGATGAAGACGTTGTTAGCAGAGATGACTCGCTGACTGCCATCTGTCAAGCGGACCTCAACCGTCTTTGCCCCTGTAAAACGTGCGTCACCGCAAATCAACTCGAGGTTCGCGGTCTGCTTGATACGCGACTCACTGCTGCTGCGAAATTTGTCCACTATCTCGCGTTTGCGCTGCCGCACTCTTTGCATGTCGATACTGATTGCGCCAGTATGCACACCGTAATCAGCAGCGCGACCTGCGAGATAGGCGACCCGGCCGCTTGCCACCATGGTCTTGGTAGGAGTGCATCCCTCATTGATGCAGGTGCCGGCGACATGTTTGCGCTCAATGAGGGCGGTGCGCATTCCGGCCTGCGCCAGGGCGACAGAGAGAGGGGTGCCCCCCTGTCCTGAGCCGATGACAACGGCATCGTATTGTTGTGAGGAAGTCATAGCCGCTCGATATGGACGTGCTCCACCTTCTGAAGACCACTCCGAGTGCAATCAGTTATTCAGGGATGGCAATTGCGATTCTGGAGTTGGCGTTGACTTGCAGTTTTTCAGAGCAGCGTACTAGAGACATTGCTTTATTGTGAATGGAAGATCAAACCTCTGTGACACGGCTTGATTCTGAACTATCAGTTGCTGATAATTCTGGCCTGCGTTGAGCGATTACGGAATAGTCTTCATCGAATAGCTTGGTGTTTCGGGCTGAAGGAGATAGGGCATGAGCCTGGCGGCCATGAAACGGAAGCTTCGCGCGGTGCCGCGCCGTTTTCGAGAGGCTCGAATGTTCGCGAAGGCGATGCGTTCAGCCCGGCATCCGATACTCGCACATATCATCCCGACCCGGCGCTGCAACTTGGCTTGCGCATACTGCAACGAGTACGATCACGTCTCCCAGCCGGTGGCGATTGAGGAAATGCTGGGGCGCGTGGACCGCTTGGCCGCACTAGGCACCACCATCATCACCATCAGTGGAGGAGAACCGCTGCTTCATCCTCAACTGGATCTCCTCATCTCGCGCATCCACCAACACGGCATCATTGGAACTCTCATCACCAACGGCTACCTGCTGAATCCGAAACGAATCCAGCAATTGAACCGGGCGGGGCTGCACCAGCTCCAGATCAGTGTCGACAATGTCGTGCCCGACGAGGTCTCGAAGAAGAGTCTCAAGGTGCTTGATCAGCGATTGCGCTGGCTCGCCCAACATGCGGAGTTCGACGTCAACATCAATGCCGTGGTTGGGTCGGGAATCGAAAAGTCCGAAGATGCTTTAATCATCGCCCGCCGCGCTATTGCTTTGGGATTCGGCATCACGACAGGTGTGATTCACGGTGGTTCCGGTCAACTGCGCCCGCTCAGCGAGCGCGAAAGATCGGTTCTCGACGAGATCAGCCAGTTGCGCAAGCCGTTATTCTCTTTCTTCAGGCACAACCGGTTTCAGGAGAACCTGGTGCGTGGAATTCCGAACGAATGGCATTGCCATGCTGGAAGCCGATATTTGTATATCTGCGAAAATGGCTTAGTTCACTGGTGTTCGCAACAGCGCGGCTACCCTGGTATCCCCTTGGCTCAATATTCGGCGGCGGACCTTGAGCGTGAGTACAATACAGTGAAGAGTTGTGCCCCGCTGTGTACCATCAATTGCGTTCATCAGACTGCGATTCTGGACGAGTTGCGCGAAAAGCCGCGCGAGACGATTCTTCAGCTGCTTGCTCCTCCTCAAGAGTCGACAGCTCCAGCCGGGATTCCCGCTTCCGTGCGGGTTCTTACCTGGCTCTTTGTAACCAACCGGAACCGGGGATGGTTTTCCAAGGCTGCGCTGCGGTTGCTTGGGCTGAAATAGTACACGCGTGCTTCGCGGTTCTCATTCCAAGAATGTTCGGTAGTGGGCCAGTTTGAAATCTGATGGGATGTTTAGCGGTCGATATTTGCAAGGAACATAACGATGAATGACAAACAGGACGATCTCCTTTAGAAGCGATATCGCTGGTGCTTCTAAAGATCAGTCCGCTCCTGCCTCACTGCGCGCAACCTGTTTTGCAATCTTAATGAACCTGTGCAGAGCTAGATACTTGTTCTGGGGGAGCCATGCAGCGTAATAACGATACTGGGCAGCAGGGCGAACCAAAGGCAAGAAGCACACTCCAGCCGTAACCAGATGTCTGTACTGAGCCGGCAGAATGGTAATGCCCAGACCCGCAGCCACATAGTTCAATACGGCAATGGGCTGGCCGGATTCCTGAACCACGATCGGCTGAAATCCCGATTGCTGGCATAACACCTTGAGCCACGGATTAAACAGCGGTGCGCTTTGCGTATCCGCCAGCAGAAAACGCTCATTTGCAAACGCATGCAGCGCCACGCCCCTCGCCTCATTGGCTGGCTTCGCCAAAGGATGCTCCTGGGGCACAACCGCAAAGAGTCTTTCTTGAGCGACAAGAACCGTCTGAAGTTTGGTGAGCTTTTCCGATGATTGTCCCAGCCCGATAAAACCTAGATCCAATCGATGGTCTTCAATTTCCTTTAGCTGGCGTGATGTGTCCATCTCCAGAATTTGAAGCTCCACATCGGGAAATTTGCCGTGGTAGGCCTGCAACGTTTTGGGCAAAAGCCGGTATCCGAGGGAAGGCACAAAGCCGATCGAAAGCTGGCCCCAATCGCCCCGTGCTATACGCACAGCCTTTTGCTTGCTGTCTTCCACTTCACGGAGCAGGCGGCGGCAGCTCTCGAGAAATTCTGATCCGGCCGCCGTCAGGGCGACTTGATGCTTGCTCCGCTCAAGCAGTGGCGTGCCGATCTCATCTTCCATCTGCTGGATTTGAACGCTCAGCGAAGGTTGCGCAATGTGCATGCGTTCGGCGGCCTTGCGGAAGTTCAACTCTTCGCCAACTGCAAGGAAGTAGCGCATATGTCGAAGTTCCATCCCGGGCCGCTCCGCTGATAGGTACAGGCTATCACCGTAATACTATCAAAATACTTCCTTCTGCACCGTCATATGGATAGAGTGCTTGCAACCTGAACCGCTCGCTAAAATTGGGGTTAGCGATTAGAACGCCCGAACGTCAATCTTCACCAAAGGAAGCCATAATGAAAACTCTCGCAAAGCCAAGTGCAAGCTACAGTTTGACCGTGCGCCTGAAGATCCGAAACATTCCGGGCACTCTGGGAAGGGTTACGTCGATCATCGGCAATCTCGGCGGAGATATCGGCGCGATTGATATCGCTGGCGTTGGAAAGAGTCACATCATCCGTGACATCACGGTCAACGTTCGTGACCAGGAGCATGGCGACGTCATCATCCAAGAATTACGCAAGATGGATGTCCTGGAAGTCGTGCATGTTTCCGACCGTACTTTCCTGATGCACCTCGGCGGCAAGATTCGAATCAACAGCAAGGTTCCTCTCAAGACCCGCGATGACCTGTCGATGGCCTACACTCCCGGCGTAGCGCGCGTCTGCATGGCGATTCACGACGACCCGGAAAGCGTGTACAACCTCACCATCAAAGGCAACACCGTCGCCATCGTCAGTGACGGTACGGCAGTGCTTGGCCTGGGCGACATCGGTCCGGAAGCGGCGATGCCCGTGATGGAAGGCAAAGCAATGCTCTTCAAGGAATTCGGCAAAATCGACGGCTTTCCGATCTGCCTGGCGACCAAGGACACGGAAGAGATCATCAAGACCGTCAAACATATCGCCCCCGCATTTGGTGGCATCAATCTCGAGGACATCTCCGCTCCGCGTTGCTTTGAGATCGAAGAAAGACTGAAGCAGGAACTCAACATCCCGGTCTTCCATGACGACCAGCACGGAACCGCCGTGGTTGTTCTCGCCGCTTTGCTCAATGCAGTCAAGCTGGTCAAGAAGGAGATCAAGAACCTGAAAGTTGTGGTTACCGGCGTCGGCGCCGCCGGCGTCGCCTGCTCCAAAATCATCATGGCCGCCGGCGGCAGAAACATCATTGGCTTCGACCGCACCGGTGCCATCCATAAAGGCCGCACCGAAGGCATGAACTACATGAAGCAGTGGTTCGCCGAACACACCAACCCAACCGGCTTCAAGGGGACTCTCCCCGAAGCTCTCGAAGGCGCCAACCTGTACATGGGATTGTCGGGCCCTGGCACCATTGAGGCCAAGGACCTTGCAAAGATGAACCGGGACGCCATCGTCTTTGCGATGGCGAATCCGACGCCTGAGGTCATGCCCGAGGAAGCCGCTCCCTACGTGCGCATCATGGCCACCGGGCGCTCCGATTATCCGAACCAGATTAACAACGTACTGTGCTTCCCCGGCATGTTCCGAGGCGCGCTCGATTGCCATGCCACCGACATCAACGAAGAGATGAAGCTGGCGGCCGCCCACGCCATTGCAAACGTGATCCCGGAAGAGGATTTGAGTGAGGATTACATCATTCCCGCCGTATTCAACACAGCCGTGGCCGAAGCCGTTGCCAGGGAGGTGAAGAAGGCTGCCATTCGGACCGGGGTTGGCCGCGAAAAATCCGGCTACTTCGAAAAAAGCGAAGTTCAAAAAGCCTGAAGGTGAGGGGCTCTCCACAACAGCAACACCCGCACGGTGGCTGCGCTCGAAAGGCGCGGCCACTCTGCGTTAAGCGGCTTTCACCTCGTCGGCATTGCAGCTAACGGTCACAGGCTCCACCTTGACATGACAGCACGCCCGTCCTCGCCTGAGCCTCGGCCCAATTAGACTGGCAAGGCCTTCGAGCGTGGCGCTCAAATCCTTCGGTTCGATCAGCTTTAAGTCCACCGTGATTTCCAGATCATAGAGCATGGCGTTTTGCTCGTTGTTGCCGCTCGCATCCTCCCGGGACAGAGTGCCGCCTACGATCCTGGCAATACTGAGGAGTGAGTGGCTGCCACAAACGAGGCATTCATCGGATCGACCCTCAGTGACACACTCGCAGTCAACGCACAACACTGCGCTTTGCAGCGGGACCGCCCCCAACTCTGCTTGTTTCGTAACTCCTTGTTGCATACCACCACCCACCGCAAAGATGCTGTCTACCAGTTAAAGAGGCGGGAACCATAGGCCAGAGTTGCCCCACCCCAAAACATTACACCCCGATGTCTTCGTTCCATAGCGCAGGATTTCGCCGGATGAAGTCCTCCATCAGTCGGATGCATTCCGCGTTCTGGAGCACCTCAATAGAAATATTTCGGGAGCGGAGAAGTTCCTCCTCACCCAGAAACGTGCGGTTCTCACCGACCACCACTCGTGGAATTCCATACAGCAGAATGGCTCCTGAGCACATGGCGCACGGTGAAAGCGTCGTGTAGAGAATGCAATCCCGGTAGACCGAGGCTGGCTGACGGCCTGCGTTCTCAAGAGCGTCCATCTCGCCGTGCAATATTGCACTTTTTCGCTGCACGCGGCGATTGTGACCTCTGCCAAGGATCTTGCCGTTATATGCCAGAACCGAACCGATCGGGATGCCGCCCTCTCGCATCCCCTGACGTGCTTCCTCGATTGCCACTTCCAGAAACGGGTCGTTCATGGAAACCATTGTCGTTGCTATCCCCGTAGTTGGGAGATTTATATTGAGCTTCCCCGGCGGCTTCCACCGAATCGTCGCTCTCTCGTCGCATGCCCCAACTGTGAAACCGCGATTTCCGGATAGGCAATTTAGCCAAACAGGATCTCTGACCTTAGTTCCTGCTGCTTAGCCATTTGGCTGACCGAGTCACACCTTAGATTGAAAACCTTAGACAAATAACCTTCCGTTTTTCAACTACTTGACATACATACTTAGAATTAGGCCAGCCTTAATTCTTAGTCGCTGTTAGAACATCTCCTGATGTGAGAAGCCGAAGCCGAAACGTATCGTAATTTGCATGAAACGACTTCTTACATTCTCTGTACTCTTGCTTCTAGCCGCAATCATCACAGGCTGCGGAACCAGCTCTGCCAAGGTTCAGACCCCGACAGCATCAACCCCGAAACCTTCCTCGACCTCGACCGTCTCCGCCCTGCAACTTACAAGCTCTTCTCTTCCGCAGGGAACAGCCGGCAGCGGCTACTCGCTGGCCTTGCGGGCGACGGGTGGAACCGCGCCTTACACGTGGAGCCTTGCCTCCGGCTCCTTGCCCGCCGGATTGACTCTCTCCACCAGCGGCACGATCAGCGGCACCGCGACTTCAAGCGGGGCCTCCTCCTTCACCGTTACGGTGAAGGATTCAGAGAGCATGCCCCAGGCGGTTACCTCCGCCCTCAGCCTCACGATCGCTGCCGCGGTAACGACATCGACTCAGACACCCACATCGACCCCAACCTCTACATCGACACCCACATCGACACCGACCTCTACGTCGACATCTACACCGACACCGACACCGACTGTACCAGCCCTGCAGCTTACCACCTCCACGCTTACCAGTGGCACGGTCGGCCCAGCCTACACGGCAACGCTGACGGCCAGCGGCGGAACCTCGCCTTACACCTGGAGCGTGGCTTCCGGCTCCTTGCCTGCTGGATTGGCGCTGTCCACTGGCGGCACCATCAGCGGCAAACCGACCGCCAGCGGAGCTTCATCCTTCAGCATTGCTGTCAAGGATGCAGAGAGCAAGCCACAGACCGTCACCTCTGCGCTTACACTCACCATCGCCGCCGCCCCAACCACTTCATCCACTCCGCCACCGGCGACCTCGACCGGAAGCTCCACCTTTAGCGCCGCCTACGCCGCCTACATCACTGCCAATTACGGCTCCGCGCAGGGATACACCAGCGCCAATACGTACTACGTTTCCGCCACCGGCAGTGACAGCAACTCGGGCACCGCAGCCTCGCCCTGGCAAACGTTGAGCCACGCCGCGAGTGCAACGCCAGCCTGCGCGTTAATCATGATCGGCTCCGGGACTTGGACATCGACGGTGAGTTTGTCCGGCAGCGGAGCATCGACCTGCCACAAAGCTTTCGTCTCCCAGACGTACGCAGGAGCGGCGTTCTCATTCACCGGAAGCAATGGCAATGGAAACGCCATCTTCTCTTTGAGCGGAAATTACGTCGATATTGTCGGCTTGAACATCTCAGGCAACGCCTGCGCGGGGATCATGCCGAGCGGGACTTATAACAATCTGGTTTACAACAGCGTGCATGATGTGGCTCCAAACGCCTCAGGCCAAGCCTCCGGATACTGCGGCAATGGCACCGGTGGCGGCGGAATCCAGTTCCCGGGAACCGGGCCGAGCAGCGGACAGCATAGCAATGTCCTGAACAACGTGATCTGGAATATCGGCTACAGCGGCGACGTGTGGACCCATGGGATCTACATTGTGAGCCAATATCAGACCCTGCAGAACAACATCATCTACAACGTCTCGGGCGGCTGCATTCAGGCCTATCACTACCCCTCCAACGATGTCATCAGCAACAACGTCCTGGTGAAGTGCAACTGGGGATACATCGTGGGAGCACAATCCGGATACGCGGCCAGCAACATGACCTTCAACAACAACGCCCTGGCCGCCAACGTGAGCAACGACATTCAGGAGTGCGGCGCATCGTATTGCGGAGTCGCGATGGGCAGTGGAAATACGTATTCCAATAACGACACCTCCTCGACTTCCGCGGGCAATCATCTTGAAGGTGGCACGCTGGTAAATAACATTACCGCCTCGCCCAGTTTCGTGGATGAAGCGTCTCCTGCCTCTGGAGGAAACTTCGATCTGAACTCCGGCTCGCCGCTGATTGGCGCAGGAACCTCATCGAATGCGGCGGCGGCCGATATCCTCGGTGTAAGCCGCCAGGGCACAGCGGTGAACATCGGAGCGTATCAAAAATAACAGCGCACTCACCCCGGCAGCCGTTTTGGATGCCATCCTCTCGCCAGGCCCCTGTGCCTGGCGAGTTTGTTCGGCCGTCTAGAACACCTCGCTCAACAGCTGAAACCGCTCCAGCGTCAGCAACCTCTGCGGCTCGGGCGCGATGCAAAGCTCGGCGTGCTCCAGAATCCACGTATCCGCGTGCGGAATGAACACCGCATTCAATCCCGCCGCAATCGCCGGATTAATATCAGACTTAGGGCTGTTGCCGACCATCCAGGTTGTACTCCGCTCCAGCCCATACCTGTCGACGATGGCGTGATAGCTCTCGGCATTTTTCTCCGCCAGCACCTCCACGGCCTCGAAGTACGGCTTCAGTCCCGAGCGCTCCGCCTTGCCTGTCTGCTCGGCCACGTCGCCCTTGGTCACCATCAGCAGCCGGTGCCGGCCTCGCAGCGCATCCAGCGTGGGCGAGACGTGTTTCAGCAACTCAATCGGCTGCTCGGCGATGGCCTGCGCGATCCCGTGAATCGTCTCGTGCAGAGCGGGTGTCAGCGGCTCCACCGAAAGCCGCTCGAAGGTCTCCACCAGCGCCGCCGCAAAGCTGTGCAGCCCGTAGCCCAGCTTCACAATGCTTTCGTGCTCCACCTCGTTCAGCTTCTGCCGAACCTCTGCGGCGCTGAAGTGCCTGTGATTGAGGAACGAGATAAAGTTTGCGATCGCGCGCTCAAAGTAGATGTTGTTCTCCCACAGCGTATCGTCGGCATCGATCATCAACGTCTGGCGCGAGTTCTTCCATGCATCGCTCATCGGCATAAAGACAGTTTAGCGGATGCGTTGCGCCCATGGCTCTCTGATTAGGGTGTCATCGATTAGGGTGTCATCCTGAACGAAGTGAAGGACCCCCGCACTGCCCAAACCTCCCGTGTCGTCTCAAGCTTTTCAACCAGCCATCGATTTTTTTGTAGCCGCCGAGTTGATGAACGCACATCCGCCTTCCTTTGGCGAATGTGGGGTGCCAAAGTAAGGCTGCCGCAAAAGAAAAAGCCCCACGCATAACGTGGAGCTTTTAGCAGAGCTGTTACTCCGCTACACCTTGTTTGCCGAGGCCTCTTCGCTCACCCACTCCAGTCTGACCGGGTTCGGAATGATGCCTTTTTCATGCCCCATGTTGAGCAGTTTGGCCACCGCCTCGCGCCCATCGTCGCCGTAGTCCAGGGTACGCTCGTTCACGTACATGCCGACGAACTTGTCGGCGTCTCTTGCGTCCAGGTCGCGGGCAAACTGCATCGCGTACTCAAGCGCCTGCTCGCGGTTATCCAGCGCGTGCTGAATGCTGTCGCGCAGAGCCTTGCAAACCTTGGCGATCGTCTCCGCGCCCAGGTCCTTGCGAATGGCGTTCGCCCCCAGCGGCAGCGGCAGTCCGGTCAACTCGCGCCACCACCTGCCCAGGTCGACAATGCGGTGCAATCCGCTCTTGTCGTAAGTAAGCTGGCCTTCGTGAATGATCAGCCCCGCGTCGTACTTGCCGTCCAGCACCGCAGGCATAATCTTGTCGAAAGGCACTACCTCGGTCTGGATTCCAGGTGCAAAGAGCTTGAGCGCCAGCACGGCCGTGGTCAGCGTCCCGGGAATTGCGATCTTCAGCTTCTTCACTTCATCAAGCGAGTAGGCCTTGGGGGCCACGATCATCGGACCGTAACCGTCGCCTACGCTGCCGCCGCAAGGCATCAGCGCGTACCGCTGCTGCAGGTACGGATACGCGTGGAACGAGATCGCCGTCACCTCGAAGTAGGCCTCTGCAATCGCCTTGTGGTTCAGCGTTTCAATATCGCAAAGAACGTGGGTGAACTTCAGGCCGGGCACCCGAATTTTATTCGTTGCCAGACCGTAGAACATGAACGCGTCATCCGAATCCGGACTGTGCGCAATTTTGATTTCAATGGGTTGAGAAGCGCTGGAGCTCATAAACCTTTTTTCCGGGGGCCTCAAAGGCCCGCCCATGGAGTACAAACGATATGCCGCCTGGCCAGCCAGCGCGACGTAGATGTTTTCGATACTTCCGGCCCCGTCTCGGGTCCGCCACAATCATTGCCAGGAGGCGTTACATCAGGCCCCCGGGCTGCTCTCCTGCGCTGCTTCCGCGGAGTCCCTTGGCCTGTGCCTGCCGCGATTTCATCTGCCACCGGACGCGTACAAACACCGCAATTGCCACTCCTGTCAGAGCGGCTGCCGATAATGCCAGAACCGCAAAAAGAACTTTGATGATCACAGGGTTCTAGCATATCAGAGTAGAGGCGGCCCGAAGGCTTCCGATTTCCAAGGATCGTAGCTGGCTTTCAACGCTGCAGCATTTTAACCCGGAACGCCCCGGATCCAGCCGCGCCGGTGCGTTATCGCAATGCAAAAAAACGTGGTATGATGCCACAAAGCACAGAGTCTCAGCTCGTCCGGATCGCAAACAATTTCATCTCACCGGCCTGGGCTGATTATCGCACCGAGTCCTATGTTTACGTACTTGCATTCTGATTCCAGCGTAAAGCAGCCTGTTGCGTTTATTGCTTCGCTCTCCCTGCAGTGCGCGGTTCTCGCAATCCTCTGTCGATTACCCTTGCCGCAGATGGCCGGCCCGTCCATACGCCCGAACGTAACCCATTCGTCCTCGATCACCCCGATTTATTTTCACAAGGACGTGGTCGCCGCCCCCACTCCCGCTGCGCCTGCCATTTCGCATCCCGCTCCCGCGCCGCCGCCAGAGGCAAAGCCGGATACTGCGCCGCAATTGGATGCCGCAGCTGAAACCACCGGCGACAGCTCCGGCAACGACGAAGGACAGGGCTTGGCCCCTTTCCCTGGCTGGAAGATGAACTCCACGCCCACCGGCTTTGCAGGCATGCACCATCAGTTCAAGAATGCCCTGCCCGTCTTCACGCCGGACCCGCCAATCCTGCACGGTAAGATCCCCGAATTTGCTCGCGGCAAAGACGTGGTCATGGATGTGGTCATCAATGATCAGGGCTCAATCGTGGAAGTCGGAGTCCTGCAAGGGATCGGAAACGGAGTAGAGAAAGAGATCGTCGAGACCCTCCGCCGGTGGATTTACGTTCCCGCCAAATTCAACGGCATGGCCATCGTCTCGCGTCAGCAACTGCGCTTTCACCTTCCCGGCTAAAAACTCGGGTGCCCCACCTTCGCCGCGCCGCCGTTGCGCGGTTAAGGTGGGAACCAGTACCCTCACACTCCGGAGAACTGGTTGAACTCCCCGCTAAACGCCCACAGGAAACGGCTTGATATGTTCTTCGGCATTACTCCCTGAGCCGCTTCCAAACATCGTAAAGCGTCCCTGCAGCAGCGACATCAATCCCGTGTACCAGTACCCATACACAAATAGAACCAGGAAGGGAACCGTGATGTAGTTTTCGTTGGTGATCGCATACCAAACGGTCATCGCAAAATAGCAGCCCACTGCCAGTTCGATCCAGGGAATCGCGCCCAACCGCTTGCGGTATTTCTTTGCGGCCTGTACCGCGAGGCTCTTCTGCCCCTTGCCCTGCACGCTGTACTTCGGGGTGCGGGCAAACGCCGACTGCTTCCCCAGCAGCGCCTCGATCACTCCCTTGGAGTTTGTAATCGTCAATCCAATTCCCAGCGCCATCAGGAACGGCAGGTAGAAAATGGTTCTCCACCAGCGCGTAGGATACAGCTCTTTCTGCGAGACCAGGTAAAAGCTTGAGATCGAAAACGTCGAGGCCAGAAACAGCGGCACGTCGATGTACATCATCTGAAACCAGCCCTGGTAGAAGCGAATGATCATCGCCGGCAACAGCAGCACCGAGAGCATGATCATCAGCGGGTAGCTTAAATTCGCCGTCAGGTGATACCACGCCTCAATCTTCTCCCGCACGCTTACCTTCGACTTCATCACTCTCGGCAGATCTTTAATCGCGCACTGAATCAAGCCTTTGGCCCATCGCACCTGCTGCGTCTTGAATGCCGTCATCTCAATCGGCAACTCTGCCGGGCACTCCACGTCCTGCAGGTAAAGGAATTGCCAGCCCTTCAACTGGCATCGATAGCTCAGGTCGGTGTCTTCGGTCAGCGTGTCATGCTGCCATCCGCCCGCCTCCTCGATGGCCCGCACCCGCCACATCCCCGCGGTGCCATTGAAGTTGAAGAAAACCCCAGCGCGCGAGCGTCCGCCATGCTCCAGCACAAAGTGACCGTCCAGCAGAATCGCTTCCACCTCGGTCAGGAATGAGTAGTGCCGGTTGATGTGCGTCCAGCGCGTCTGCACCATGCCAATCTGCGGCTCGGCAAAGTGGTGAACCACCTGCATGATCCAGTCGCTCGGCGGAGTGAAGTCGGCGTCAAAAATGGCAACGAACTCGCCCTTTGCCGTCTTCAGCCCGTGCTCCAGCGCCCCCGCTTTAAAGCCCGTGCGGTCAGTGCGGTGGATGTGAACAATGTCGTGTCCCAGCGCCCGATAGTGCGCCACCACGCTCTCGGCCACGCTCACCGTCTCATCGGTCGAGTCGTCCAGCAGCTGAATATCCAGCAGCTCGCGCGGATACTCCAGCTTGCAGATCGACTCCACCAGCCGGTCCACCACAAACTGCTCGTTGAAGATGGGCAGTTGGATCGTTACCCGCGGCAACTGCGTAAACACAGACTTCGGCGCCGTCGTCTTGTGCTTGCGATGTTTGTAGTACATCCAGACAAGCTGATAACGGTGAAAGCCATAGCTGGCCAGAATCACGAGCACGATGAAGTAGGGAATCAGCAATGCCAGGTCGAAGCCGTTGGTGTGGTACAGCCCCTTGAATGCAGGGTTGGTCTGCTTCTGCAGGAACTGCACAACCGGGTTCGGCCTGGGTGCGTAGGCGATCATGGCCGCAAACAGAGTGATCAAGGCGCTTTCCGAAGAACTGGATTAGGCCGGATGCAAGAATTTTCCGGAAAACTCGATTGTACTCGAATCCCCGGCCAGTTGCCCCAGCCGGGTGCCTGGTGACCTACCTTCGCGCCCACTTTTCGGGCAATAAGATGGGGTTGTTGCCCTTGCCCCTGCGTTGTTTCCCACGCAAACCCGAGCACAACTTCCTCGATAGCAGACCGCCGCAACGGACAAGAGGGAAAACTGTGCTCGCCAAACCTGCATCAAGTCGAGTTGCAAATAAAAAAAGGTCCGAGTCGGAGAGCTGCTACCCCAGCGGGGTGGATGAGCGGCAAATCGACTCTGGTACTCAACGTCGACAGGGCTGACAAAACGGAAGGAATGACAATAGGAGCTGAACTATGAAGAAACCATCGGGTCAGGAATTATCTCGCCGGCACAAGGGAACGGGGAAGGAGATGAAGATTATCAGTGCCATTCTGTTCGCGGTAGTTCTGTTATCTGGAACAGCGACATTTGCTCAAAATAGGTTTGAAGTCTTTGGCGGGTATTCCTATCTTCGGTTCAACCCAACGGTATTTGGAATCAACAGCCGCAGTTTCAACGGGGGCGGTGGAGGCGCTACCGTATATTTCCTTAAGGCTTTCGGCATCAAAGCCGAGTTCATGGATTATGAGAGCACCTCATTCTCGAAAACCTTTACCTCGACCGTGGTCTTGCCCGGGGTTGGGCGAATTCCAGCCGGCACCTACGCCGGTCAGGGAAACATGTTCACCTACTTGTTCGGTCCTGTAATCCGGATTCCGGTCCCGGTGGTAAAGCCTTTTGGAGAAATTTTGTTCGGCGGCTCGTCCACAAACGGGTACGTCAACCTGCAGAAGGCAATCGTCGCTGGTGGGGGAACAATCTCCGTATCACCGTCCCAGCACCCTTTCACGATGGCAGTTGGCGGCGGACTCGATGTTTCTGTTGGAAAGCACGTTTCCCTCAGGCCGGTCGAGGTTGATTATGTGCTGTCCAGGTACTCGAACCCGTTGACGAGCACGAACAATCAAAACAATTTCCGCTACTTCGGAGGACTAGTATTGAAGTTCTAGTTAAAGCCACAAAGGCCGGGTGCCCCGCCTTCGACGCGCTGTTGTTGCGCGCCTAAGGTGGGTTGTTGCCCTTGCTCTTGCTCCTGCGCTGTCATTCCGAGCAAAGCGAGGAATCCCCGTCCCGCTCAAATCTCCCGTGCCGTCCCCGAGGCAATTCAACAAACCGCCCGCAAGTCCCCCGCTGGGTTCGACCGTTGTTGCCCAACCTTGGGTGGTTGACTTTTTTCTACCTCCCCTCCAGCCCTGCTTCCCACCATTACTAAGGAATATTTACAAATCTCCCCCCGGTTGTGAGATACGTCACAGCCTTATTCGCCCCCGCCGTAGTCGAATGACCGTTGCGAACTCAAGACGCAGCGGACTAAAGAAGCGCAAAACCAGCCCTGAACTCCGTTCTGAGCGGTTCTGATCAGCAACTCCGCAAATTCCCTGGAGGCCCCGATTCATGAGTCGGAATAAAGTGACCGTCGACGGCAACGAAGCCGCTGCATACGTCGCGCACAAGACTAACGAAGTCATCGCTATCTACCCCATCACTCCTTCGTCCGGCATGGGCGAACTCAGTGATCAATGGTCTTCCGACGGCCAGCCCAACATCTGGGGCACCATTCCCCAGGTCATCGAGATGCAGAGTGAAGGCGGCGCCTCGGGCGCGCTCCACGGTGCCCTGCAGGGCGGAAGTCTCGCGACCACCTTCACCTCGTCGCAAGGTCTCCTGCTCATGATCCCCAACATGTACAAGATCGCCGGTGAGCTTACCCCGTGCGTCATCCATGTGGCCGCGCGCTCCGTCGCCGCCCAGGGCCTGTCCATCTTCGGCGATCACCAGGACGTCATGGCCGTGCGCCAGACCGGCTGGGCGCTGCTGGCCTCCAATAATGTCCAGGAGGTCATGGACATCGCGCTCATCGCTCAGGCCGCTACCCTCGAGTCGCGCATTCCCTTCGTACACTTCTTCGACGGCTTCCGCACCTCGCACGAGGTTTCCAAGGTCGAGCAGCTGACCATGGACGATATGCGCGCCATGCTGCCCGAGGAGTACATCCGTCAGCAGCGCCTTCGCGCTCGCTCTCGCCCGATCATCCCGTGCTCCGCGGAACCGCCCAGAATCCCGACGTCTATTTCCAGGCGCGCGAGACCGTCAATCCCTACTACCTCGCCGTGCCCACCATTCTGCAGAATGTGATGGACCGCTTCGCCCAGGTCGCCGGACGCCAGTACAAGCTCTTTGAATACGTCGGCGCACCGGATGCCGAACGCGTCATCATTCTCATGGGCTCGGGCTGCGACGTCGCCGAAGAAACCGTCGAACTACCTGACTGCCCAGGGAGAAAAGGTCGGCGTCCTCAAGGTTCGCCTCTTCCGTCCGTTCTCCACCGAGCACTTCCTCGCCGCGCTTCCCGCCTCGGCGCGCACCATCGCCGTCCTCGACCGCACCAAGGAGCCCGGCTCCGTCGGCGAGCCGCTCTATCAGGAGATCCTGACCGCCCTCGCCGAGAGCGTCTCTGCCGGAAAGCTCGCCGCCATGCCCCGCATCGTCGGCGGCCGTTACGGCCTCTCCTCCAAGGAGTTCACTCCCGCAATGATCAAGGCCGTCTTTGACAACCTTGCCAGACCGGTCCCTCAGAATCACTTCACCGTCGGAATCAACGACGATGTCACCCACACTTCGCTCGCCTTCGATCCTGCGTTCTCCGCCGAAGATCCGCGCACCGTTCGCGCCCTCTTCTTCGGACTCGGCGCCGATGGCACCGTGGGCGCCAACAAGAACTCCATCAAGATCATCGGCGAAGACACGGAAAACTATGCCCAGGGCTACTTCGTCTATGACTCGAAGAAGTCCGGCTCCATCACCACCTCGCACCTGCGCTTCGGCCCCAAGCCGATCCGCTCCAGCTACCTGATCACGCGCGCCAACTTCGTCGCCTGCCACCAGTTCAACTTCCTTGAGCGCATCGACGTGCTCCGTCACGCTCAGGAAGGCGCGGTCTTCCTCCTCAACAGCCCCTTCAGCAAGGATGAAGTCTGGGATCAGCTGCCCCGTCCCGTGCAGCAGCAGATCATCAGCAAGAAACTGCAGTTCTATGTCATCGATGGTTACAGCGTGGCCAAGGAAACCGGCATGGGCCAGCGCATCAACACCATCATGCAGACCTGCTTCTTCGCCATCAGCGGCGTGCTGGAGCGCGATGAGGCGATCGCCGCCATCAAGAAGGCGATCAAGAAGACTTACGGCAAGCGTGGCGACGCCGTGGTCAGACAAGAACTTCGCCGCCGTCGATAGCACTCTCGCCAATCTCCATCGCGTCGAGGTTCCGGCCCAGACCACCAGCAAGGTCGAGCTCCGTCCGCCGGTCCCCGCCCAGGCGCCTGCCTTCGTGCAGGATGTCCTGGCGCCCATGATCCTCGGCGACGGCGACAACCTCCCGGTCAGCAAGCTGCCCTGCGATGGAACCTATCCCATCGGCACCGCGCAGTGGGAGAAGCGCAACATCGCCCTGGAAGTTCCCGAGTGGGACGAGGCGCTCTGCATCCAGTGCGGCAAGTGCGTGCTCGTCTGCCCGCACGCCGTCATCCGCGCCAAGATTTATCCCAGCGAACTGCTAGCCTCGGCCCCGGCGTCCTTCAAGTCCGCCGAGCCCAAGTGGAAGCAGTTTGCAAATTCCAAGTACACCTTGCAGGTTGCCGCTGAAGACTGCACCGGCTGCGCTCTCTGCATCGAAGCCTGCCCTGCCAAGTCCAAGAGCGAAGCCAAGCACCGGGCCATCAACATGGTCCCGCAGCCTGAGATTCGCGAGCGCGAAGCCCGCAACTGGGACTTCTTCCTCACCCTGCCCGAGACTCCGCGCGAGCAGCTTTCGGTCAACCAGATCAAGGACGTGCAAATCCTCCAGCCGCTCTTCGAGTTCTCCGGCGCCTGCGCCGGCTGCGGCGAAACTCCGTACATCAAGCTGCTCACCCAGCTCTTCGGAGATCGCGCGGTCATCGCCAACGCCACCGGTTGCTCCTCGATCTACGGCGGCAATCTGCCCACCACGCCCTACGCCGCCAACAACGACGGCCGCGGCGTCGCCTGGTCCAACTCGCTCTTTGAGGACAACGCCGAATTCGGTCTTGGCCTCCGCCTCTCCATCGACAAGAGCCGCGAGTACGCGCGCGAGTTGCTGGTCCGCCTCGCCGCAAAGCTGCCCGAGGAGCTGGTGAAGGCGCTGCTCGCGAAGTCCGCAGCGTGGCGAAGCCGCCATTGCCGCGCAACGCCAGCGCGTCGTCGCAGCTCAAGAAGGCATTGGCAACCGTCGATTCAATCGAAGCCCGCGCCCTGCTCGCCGTCGCCGATCAACTCGTCGACAAGTCGGTCTGGATCGTCGGTGGCGATGGCTGGGCCTATGACATCGGCTTCGGCGGCCTCGATCACGTCATGGCCTCCGGTCGCAACGTCAACATCCTGGTTCTCGATACCGAGGTCTACTCCAACACCGGCGGCCAGATGTCCAAAGCCACTCCCCGCGCCGCCGTCGCCAAATTCGCCGCCGGCGGCAAGGGCCGTCCCAAGAAGGATCTTGCCCTCATCGCCTCCAGCTATCCGGCCTACGTGGCGCGCATCGCCATGGGCTTCAGTGACACGCAAACCCTCAAGGCCTTCAATGAAGCGGAAGCCTTCGATGGTCCGTCGCTCATCGTCGCCTACAGCCATTGCATCGCCCACGGCTATGACCTGGTGCACGGACTCGAGCAGCAGAAGCTCGCGGTGCAGAGTGGACACTGGCCGCTCTTCCGCTTCAATCCGGAGACCGCGCCCGGCCAGGCCAACTTCGTCCTTGACAGCCGTGCGCCAAGCATTCCGCTCGAGCAGTACATCTACAATGAAACCCGCTACACCATGCTTCGCCAGGGCAATCCAGAGGCCGCAAAGGAACTGCTCGCCGAAGCCCAGAAGGATGTCGCTGCGCGCTGGAAGGGTTACGAGTCGCTGGCGCAAGCCTCCTCTGCTGCCGCAAGCCGCCGAGGCCGCAGCTGCAACCACCGGAAAGGGAGGCAACGTAATGATCGATCTTTCCACGAAGTATCTCGGACTCAATCTTCGTAATCCGCTTGTTGTCGCTGCCTCGCCACTCTGCAAGGAGATCGCGAATCTGCGCCAGATGGAGGACGCCGGCGCCGCCGCCGTCGTTCTCCACTCCCTCTTCGAGGAGCAGATCAACATCGAGGCCAATGAACTCGACCGCTTTCTCTGGGACGGCGCCGATGTCGGCGCCGAGACCACCTCGATCTTTCCCGATCTCGACAGTTACAACATCGGCCCGAATGGCTATCTCGAACACATCCGCCAGGCCAAGCAGGCCATCTCCATTCCGGTCATCGCTTCGCTCAACGGAGTCTCGCGCGGAGGCTGGGTCAGCTACGCCCGCGACGCACAGCAGGCCGGCGCCGATGCCCTCGAACTTAACATTTACTTCGTCCCCGCCGATCCCCGCTCCACCTCCGATGAAGTAGAGAAGCTCTACATCGACCTGGTCGCCGAGATCCGCAGCACCGTCACCATCCCGGTCGCGGTAAAGGTCGGACCGTACTTCAGCTCCTTCGCCAACATGGCGCAGCGGCTGGAAGCTGCCGGGGCCGACGCCCTCGTCATCTTCAATCGCTTCTACCAGCCGGACTTCGATCTCGATGCGCTTGAGGTCAAGCCCTCGCTCACGCTCTCCGACAGCAGCGAACTGCTGCTCCGCCTGCATTGGGCGGCCATCCTCTACGGTCACATCCATGCCGACATCGCCATCACCGGCGGCGTCCACAAGGCGGAAGACGTGGTCAAGTCGATGATGGCCGGAGCCAAGGTCACCATGCTCGCCTCGGCTCTGCTTGCAGAACGGCATCGGCTACCTGCGTCCGCTGCGCCATCAGCTCGAAACCTGGCTGGAGCTGCACGAGTACGAGAGCATCAAGCAGATGCAGGGCAGCATGAGCCAGAAGAACGTTCCCAACCCCAAGGCCTTCCAGCGCGCCAACTACATGAAGGTGCTCTCCAGTTACGCGCTTCGGTAGCTTCAGCCGGCATCTGACGAATCAAGGAGCGGCCCAGTGCCGCTCCTTATTCTTCGTTCTTGGACGGCTGACTACTCGCGCTGAACCGCACGCCGCGTTAACCGCTGCAGACTCCTCTTCGTGATCCTCCCATGACATCCATCACCCCTGGAGCAGCGTACGGCCTCGCACAGTCCGATCAGATGCAACTTCTCTTCTGGCTCGCATGCATTAAGACCGGAAGGAGCAGTGTCATGAAGACTATCTTTGGAGTGTTCGCGTCACTGTTGCTCGTAACCACACTGGCCTTTGGTCAGCAATTGGATTCGGAGCTGCCATTTCCGCAGAGTGCTAATCCAGCTCTGCAGAACGGCACCTACCCCCGCGGTAGCGAATCCCAAATAACTTGCCATCCTTCCATGGCAATCAACCAGGACGTTTCCGGTTACCCACCCGCAGCGCCACGATGCGATCGAAACCGGATCTGCCATTCCCAATGGACGCCAATCCCTCGCTCGGAACGAACGACGGCCATCCCAACCTCCTTCGAGGGAGGAGACTCTCAGTTCCAACCGGGTCGCCATTTCCAATGGCTGCCGCTCCATCCAACAACCAGTGACAGGCCGTAAGTCACCGCACAAGCGGGAGACGAGATTGATCTCGCTCTCCCGCCTTAAAACCCGCGCCCCCTCTTCATGCGCCTCCTGATACGATGTTCAGTTTGCTGATTGACTCTCGCTGATTCACCCAGGAGTGAGTGAATGACCCGTCGCATTCTCGCCATCCTTGCATTGCTATGCACTCTCACCGCACTCGCCACCGCCGACGAAGGCATGTGGCTCTTCAACAATCCGCCCAAAGAGCAGCTTAAGAAAAAATACAACTTCAACGTCACCGCTCCCTGGCTCGATCATCTCCGTCTCGGCTCGGTGCGCTTCAACAACGGCGGCTCGGGCTCCTTCGTCTCCGCCGACGGACTCACCTTCACCAATCATCACGTCGGCCGCGCCTGCCTGCAGCAGCTCTCCACCGAAAAGTCGGATTACATCAAGAACGGCTTCTACGCCAGGACACAGGCCGACGAAGGCAAGTGTCCCGACCTCGAACTCAATGTCCTGGTCGGATATCGCAGACGTAACCGCCGAGGTGCAGTCCGCTGCCAAGCCCGGCATGAGCGACGCCGAGGCCGCACAGAAACAGCGCGAGAAGATGTCGGCCATCGAGAAGGAGTGCGCCGGAAAAGAGCGGCCTGCGCTGTGACGTCGTCACCCTCTACGGCGGCGGCATGTACAACCTCTACAAGTACAAGAAATACACCGACGTGCGTGTCGTCTTTGCCCCTGAAGCGCAGATGGCGTTCTTCGGCGGCGACCACGATAACTTCGAGTATCCGCGCTACGACCTCGACATCACCTACTTCCGCATCTATGAACACGACAAGCCGGTGCATCTCGCCAACTATCTTGCGTGGTCGCCCACCGGAAGCAAGGCCGGCGATCTGGTCTTTGTCTCCGGAAATCCCGGCGGCACCGAGCGCCAGCTCACCATGGCCGAGCTCAACTTTCTCAAAGACGTGCAGACTCCGTTCGTGATCGAGCTGCTAACCGGCCGCGACAAAGTCCTGCACGAGTACGCCGCGCAGTCGCCGGAAAACGCGCGCGTCGCCGGCGACGATATCTTCGGCGTCGAAAATTCGCTCAAGGCATACAAGGGACGCCGCGCGGGACTCGACGATAAAGAGCTGATGGACAAGAAAGCCGCCGACGAGCAGAAGCTGCGCGCCGCCGTCAATGCGCAAGCCCAAGCTCAAACGCCGCCTACGCCCCTGCGTGGGACGAAATTGCCAAGGCCGTCGAGGTTCGCAAGCAGCTCTTTCTCCCCTACACGTTTGTCGAGCGCGGCCTTGGCTTCAACGCCGCACTGGCGCAGTATGCGCGCACCCTGGTGCGCGTCACCGCCGAGAAGCAGAAGCCGAATTCGCAGCGCCTGCGCGAATACACCGAAGCGCGTCTGCCCTCGCTCGAACAGCAGTTGTTCTCCCCCGTTCCCGTCTATCGCTCGCTTGACGTGGCCACGCTCACCGAGTCGCTGGAGTTCATGCGGGAAAAACTCGGCGCCGATGATCCGACCGTCAAGCGGGCGCTCGACGGCAAGGCTCCCGCCGAAGCCGCCAAGGCCTATATCGACGGCAGCAAACTGGACGACCCCGCCGTGCGCAAGCAACTCTACGAAGGCGGATGGGCCGCGGTCGCAAGCCAGCACCGATCCGCTGATCGTGCTGATGCGCGACATCGATCCTCGCGCCCGCGAACTGCGCAAGCAGTACGACGACAAAGTGGACGCCGCCCATTCGCCTCAACTCGACCAGGATCGCCAAAGCGCGCTTCGCCGTCTACGGCACCAACAGCTACCCCGATGCGACCTTCACCCTGCGCCTCAGCTACGGCACCATCAAGGGCTACGAGCAGAACGGCAAATTCATCGCGCCCTACACCACCATCGGCGGAGCCTTTGAGCACGCCGCCGCCAACGGCAACAAAGGAGATTTCGAATTGCCCGAAAGCTGGGAGGCCGCCAAGAGCAAACTCGATCTCGACGACGCCGCTGAATTTTGTCCACACCTCAGACATCATCGGCGGCAACTCAGGCTCGCCCACCGTGGACAGGAAAGGCGAAGTGGTGGGCATCATCTTCGACGGCAACATCCAGTCGCTGTCCTGGGACTTCGCCTACGACGACCGCCAAGGCCGGGCCGATCTCCGTGGACTCGCGCGCCATCGTGGAAGCGATCCGCAAGATCTATCACGCCGATGCCCTCGCCGATGAACTGTGGAACGGTCATCAGCCGAAGCCCGCCGGAGGCTGATGCGGTCACGAAGTAAATTCGCAATCCGCCAAGGCCCCACTCAAGCTTCAGTCGCTTGAGTGAGGCTGTTCACGTGTCGGGAGCCGGCGCCCCGCAACGATTCACCTTTCAGTCAATCGTTTGCCGCTGGTCAATTTACTACGGGATCAATCATCGCCTCCTGCGTACAAACGATTGCTCAAGGGTTACGCCGCGTCTGCAAACGATTATCATTTGCCAATCGTTTGCTCCGCTCCGGGCTACAATCGGTGACAGTCGAATTATGCTGCGCACCTACTTCCATGTCGATATGGACGCCTTTTTTGTCTCGGTGGAGGAGCTCTACGATCCTGCGCTGAAGGGCAAGCCCGTGGTCGTCGGCGGACGCGCCGATCAGCGCGGAGTGGTCGCCGCCGCATCCTATGCGGCGCGCAAATTCGGCGTACACTCGGCGATGCCGCTGCGCCATGCCGCCCGGCTCTGTCCGCAAGCGGTCTTTCTCGAAGGCCATCCCGAGCGCTACCGCGAATCGTCTGCCGCCGTGCGGCGCGTGCTCCTGCAGTTCACCCCGGTGGTGGAGATGGCCTCCATCGACGAAGCCTATCTCGACATGACGGGCACCGAGCGGCTGCACGGACCCGCGATGAAGTCCGCGGATTTACTGCACCAAACCATGAAGCGCGAGACGCGGCTGAACTGCTCGGTCGGCATCGCCTCCGCGCGCGTGGTGGCCAAGGTTGCCAGCGACCAGGCCAAGCCCAACGGCGTATTGCAGGTTCTTCCGGGGCTCGAGGCCAGCTTCCTTGCGCCGCTCGAAGTGCGGCGGTTGCCCGGCGTCGGCAAGGTCACCGAGGAACGGCTGCGCGAGTTCGGCGTGCGCACCATCGGCGAACTGGCCGCGCTCACCGAATCCGCGCTGGGCTCCAGGATCGGCGACGGCCTCGCCGCGCTGATAGAAAAAGCGCGCGGACACGATGCGGGCGGATGGTATGACCAGGAGGTCGGCGCAGGCGACGAGCCGAAGTCCATCAGCCACGAGCACACTTTCAATCGCGATGAGCGCGACCCCGCGGCGCTGGATTCCATGCTGGCGCGGCTGACCGAGATGGTTTGCCGCCGCCTGCGCGAACATCAACTGCACGCGCGCAAGGTGCAGATCAAGTTGCGCTACTCGGACTTCACCACCTACACGCGCGGGCGCACCCTGGAGCGCGCCACGCAACTCGACGCCGACGTGCTGGAGATTGTGCGCGAGCTGTTTCGCGCCAACTGGAAGCAGGGGCGCACCGTGCGCCTGATCGGCGTGCAGACCAGCGCTCTCGAAGTCCGTCAGCGCACAGATGGATTTGCTGGCCAGCGCGCAGGAGACGCGCCTGAAGCAGGCGATGAGTGCAGTCGATGCGTTTGCGTGATCGATTTGGCGAATCGGCGGTCTCACTGGCCAGCGGGATGAGTGCGCGCTTCCGCGAGCGTACTCATGAAAATCCGGCGGCGCTTCCCGGCAAAGAGCCGCGGACAAAACGCGAGCCCAAGCCATAGCCTCGCGGGCTCTGCCAATCTCTTTACTGCCGCCTGCTGTTTTCCTTCAGAATCTCACTGCTCCATCGGCAGGCTTCGCGATAAAGCTCCCAGACCATCTCTTCAGGAAATCTGCGCTCGCCGGCGATGGCTGCGATTTCCTGCCAGCGCCGTGCTCGCAGCAGATGGCCAGCCGCAACAATTTGCCCGAGAGAGTTATCTCCGCCACGGAGCGCGTCCTTGCACTGCTGTGTCAGCGGGAGCCGCGCGATTACAACTTCCATCGGGCAATCGAGGATTGCATCCATCAGCGACATGATGCCGACCATGAACGCGCCGCTGGAGTCATCGCCCGATGCGGTGGCCAAAGCTTCACAGGCTCGTGCGCGGGTGAGTGCGCTGGAGATCAATTCACTTGGGCGGTCGCCGGAGATGGAGATGGCCACCACGATTGAAACCCATTTGCGGATTTCGCGCTGGCCCAGTAACGAGAGCGCATGCCGGATGGAGCGAATGGGGAAGAGGCCGAACGCGGCTGAGTTCAGATAGCGCAGCAGGCGGTAGCAGAGCGAGGGCTCCCGCAGAATGGCCCTCTCCAACTCATCCACTTCATAGCACTCGCGGTTGGCAATGCTGAGCACTTGAACGTAGGAGAGCTTGGAGCAGGGAACGTCCTGCATCGTCAGCGATTCCGGCTTGCAGAAAAAATATCCCTGGAAGTAGTGATAGCCGAGGCGCAGGGCGAACTGAAATTGCTCGCGGCTCTCGACCTTTTCCGCCACCAGGCGAATGCCACGGCGACGCATCTCGGCGGCGATCCCGGCCTGGCGCGCTGCGTCGGTGGCCAGAAAGTCCACTTTGACCATGTCTGGCGAAAGGCAACAGGCGCATGGTGTCGGGTGTGGGAACGTAATCATCGAGCGCGATCAAATAGCCGGAACGGTGCAAGCGGGCGCAGGCCGCCATGACTTCCTCGTCGGCAGGCATATGCTCCAGCACCTCAATCACAACCCTGTCGCGCGGCAGCAGGGTGATTGTGTCGCGCAGCAGGATGTTGCGCGTGCAGTTGATGAAGGCGGGGTGGGGTCCGGTGAGCGCCGTGGAGCCGATGAGCAGAGACAGTTCGATGGCTTGGCAAGTGGCAAGGTCAGGGTCGTCACAGCGGAAGAAGTTTTCGGGGCCGGAGCGGAAGAGCAATTCGTAGCCGAAAGTTTCCTGGTCGCGATTCAAGATCGGCTGGCGTGCGATGTATCGCAGACAAGCCCCGGATTCGGAGACGATGAGAGGCTGGGGCGGGAAGCGCAGATCGGGGCCGGATTGTGAAGAGGTACTCACATCCCAGATGTACCATGCATCGCGACCATGGCTCATCCCTTTGCGCATGGACTCTTATCGTTATGAAGCCGTTTTGAAAGACGATTCCGCTTTGGGAGCAGGTGCGAATTTCTTATCAATTCGTCGCGGAGCACCCAGACGCATCTGCTGGCGCGAAATTATTAAGATGAGCCAGGGTTCCCGGACGGTTAGAATGTTGCGCATGATTCTACGAAGCGATGATATCGACCTATTCTATGAAGTAAGAGGCGAAGGACCGGATGTGGTCATGCTGCATCCGTTTCCCTCGGATCACAATTACTGGCTGCCGCTGGCGCAGCATTTGGAGTCGCGCTTCCGGCTGGTGCTGCCCGATCTGCGCGGGCTGGGACGCTCCGGCGTTGGCGAGGGCGCAACCACCATGGCCAAGGTCGCCGCGGATGTGCTGCGGCTATGCGACGAACTGAAGATTGGACGCGCAGCGTTTGTGGGATGTTCGGTGGGAGGATATGTCCTGTTCGAGTTCTGGCGCCAGCTCGCGCGAACGGGTGAAGGCACTGGTGTTGATGGATACGAAGGCCGGCGCGGACAGCGATGAGGGTCGCGCCGCTCGGCTGAAAAATGCGGAAGAGGTGTTGCAGAAAGGGCCGGAATGGGCCATCGAGCAGCTCATGCCGAAGCTGCTGGGACCGGTGACGATGAACTCTCGGCTAGACGTGGTGGAGCAAGCGAAGGCAACCATGCGGCAGGCCAGTGCGGCCGGGATCGCCGCCTTCCAGCGTGGCATGGCTGAGCGCCCCGACAGCACAGCAACGTTGGCCGCGATCGATGTGCCTGCGCTGGTGCTGGGAGGAGAAGACGATGCGCTTTCTCCGGTGAGCGAGCTGGAACGGCTGGCGCGCGGGATTCCAGGGTGCTGAGCTG
The DNA here is from genome assembly GCA_963787715.1 of uncultured Acidobacteriota bacterium. GTDB lineage: Bacteria > Acidobacteriota > Terriglobia > Terriglobales > Acidobacteriaceae > TOLSYN. Next base: position 61,193 of record CAWBEC010000003.1, read on the forward strand.
AAGATCGTGGCCAGAGCCGGACACTACGCCGCCCTTGAGCAGCCCGACGAAGTAGGGCCGCTGGTACGCGAATTCCTGGAGCGGAACGGGCGCTAGAAGGCGAGCGTTGGATTATTCGCTGACTGTTCTTCGAAAAGGAGCCGGCTAACGGCTCGCAGTGACAGAGTTGGCGCGCAGCTGCTCGAGTACCGTGCGGGCCTCGTCAGCAAGGTGGCCGTTGGGTTGATGTGCCAGAAAGGCTTCAAGTTCCTGGCGCGCGCGCGGTAGATCTCTGAGTCCGATCAAGGCGTTGGCGCGAACCAGATGCAATTCGGGCAGCTCCTTTTGCGGGCCGCCCTCAAGCTCGGAGGCTCGCTCTGCGTTGCGCAGGGAGTCGGCAAATTTGCCGGCTCCGGCCTGGGCGCGGGCAAGCTCGTAATAGGTCTGCCATGCGTTCGGCGCTAGGCGCTCGGCTTCATCGAGGACGACAAGGGCATCGGCAAATTGTGCGTTGGAGTTGTAAATCGAGGCGAGCGTCAGGTAGGCGAGGGCGTAGTTGGGATCGTATTGCATCGCCTGCCGAAGATCGGCGATGGCTTCGTTTTGCTTGCCGGCATTTGCCTCCAAGGCTCCACGCAAGCTCAGCGCCTCGGGAAAGTTGGGAAAGATCGCCAGAGCTGCGTTCACCTTGTTGAAGGCATCATCGAGTTTGCCGCGGCTCATGGACCGGGCTGCTTTTTCATAGAGCGCCCGGGCTTTAGCGGGAACGCGAATTTGCGAGAGTGAGACGGTGGGACCGCTTCCGGCTGCGGCCTCCCCGTCATTCTTGCCTCTCATGCGCAGATCGATGCTGGCATCGTCCGCGAATGAGCTTATCTTCACCCGGTCGTGGGCCTCATCGACCCCAGTCCATGCCGTGACCTCATAGTCGCCGGGCGGAATGTTGTAGAGTGCAAAGGAGCCGCTGGAATCGGAACGGGCAGTGTAGAACTGGACTCCTCGTCCGATGCTGCGGAGCTCGATGTTGGCATTGCTAATGCCGTGTCCGTCGAAGCTGCGAACGCTTCCAGTGATGCTCCCGAAGCCTACGCCGGCAGCGGAAGGATCGGAGGATGATTCGGGAGAACCCTCCCTGGAAAGGGAGCGACTCTGTGCAACGGCGGTGGACGGCAGCAAGGTTGCGAACAGAAGGAGAGAAGCGGCGATTAAACGATAAAACATATATCGTTAAGCGTTCATCCTGAACTAAGAATCCGAGTGTTGCGCAATTCGAAAAGCCGTGGCTTGGGAGCTGTGTTTCACTCGCCGCGAATGTTTTCAGTCGTGGTGGATGGTTGGAGAACGTGCGGATGGTATGAGTTGGCCTTCTTCACGGCCGGAACAGGATTTATATTTCATTTACAGGGACATCCCAATGCGGCGTAATCAGCCGCGCCGGAGCAGAGATGAGGACAATGCAATGGACGTAAAAGTAAGCGCGGCAAAACAGATCCGGGGCAGCGTTCGGACCGCGGGAGACAAGTCGGTTTCACACCGTTATGCGATGCTGGCAGGAATTGCCGAAGGCACGTCGGAGTTCGAGAACTTTTCAACGCTCGGCGGATTGCGCCAGCACCTTGAGCTGCATGGAAGCGCTGGGCGCAAAGGTACGGCGCAATGGCAATCACGTGGAGGTGGATGGAGTTGGCGGCGCGTTGTCGGCTCCGTCGCGGGAGTTGGACTGCGGCAATAGCGGTTCGACGATGCGCATGTTGAGCGGCGTGGTAGCGGCGCACCCGTTTACCAGCGTCATGACCGGCGATGCATCGCTGAGTAAGCGGCCGATGCGACGAGTGATCGACCCGCTGCAAAAGATGGGAGCGCGGATCGAGTCGCACGATGGCCATGCGCCGCTGACGATTCATGGCGCGAAGCTGAAGGGAATGGAGTATCAGCCTCCGGTGGCGAGCGCACAGGTGAAGAGCTGCGTGCTGCTGGCCGGACTCTTTGCCGAGGGCGAGACAACGGTGATCGAGCCGGTGCGTACGCGCGACCATACGGAACTGGCGCTGAAAGCATTCGGCGGAGAGGTTGTGCGCAATGGCGAGCGGGTGAGTGTGCGCGGCGGACAGAGGCTGCGCGCGGTGAAGGCCTACGTTCCGGGAGACCTGTCGTCGGTCACGTTTTTTCTGTGCGCGGCGGCGCTGTTTCCGGGATCGAAGCTGGTGGTCGATTCGGTGCTGCTGAATCCGACACGCTCGGTGGTGCTGGATGTGCTCTCCGGCATGGGGGTGAAGATCAACTTCATCAAGGTTGAAGAGCTGTACGGCGAGCTGATCGGGACGATGCAGGCTGAGGGAGGAGTGTTCCAGGGCGGAGTGATTCGCGGAGCCCAGAGCGCGGCGTTGATCGACGAGTTGCCGGCGATTGCCGCCGTGGCTCCCTACAGCGCCAAAGGGGTTGAGATACGCGATGCTGCCGAGTTGCGCGTCAAGGAGTGCGACCGCATTGACGCCGTGGTTCGCAACCTTCGCGCGATGGGCGCGGAGGTGGAAGAGTTCCCGGATGGAATGAGGATTCCGGGAGGACAAAAGCTACACGGCGCCGAGATCGAAAGCTTCGACGATCATCGAATTGCGATGGCATTCGCAGTGGCAGCGCTGCGCGCCGAAGGCGATACCACGATTAAAAATGCCGAGGCGGTTGCAGTCTCGTTTCCGGAGTTTTTCGAGGCGCTGGGCAAAGTTGTAGGGTAGCGGCAGAAGCTGCAGAGTTTTTTCTGAACTCGCCAGAATTCATTGGAGCATGGCTGCGGCCCACCTTTGGTGGGCCGCAGCCATCTGAACCTAAAGCATTTCACTTTGCGGTGATCCGTCTAGGCGGTCACGTCAGGAACGATCAAGGTTCCTTGCACGCCATGAACGTAGAACGCACTGTTCTGTGGCGCGCGACTGAACCTGATCGGTTGTGCCGCCGATTAGCATATAATTCTTTAGGTTTGGCGAACTCTCTCCAATGTGCCGATTCAGCGATGCCGCCGGAGCCTCGGCCGTCCGGCGCACAGACGCACTTATTTTCTGGAATTCATCTGTCTCCCCAAAATTAAAGCAAAGAGGAATCTATGACCGATATCGATCTGGTACATGCACGGGAAGTCCTTGATTCGCGGGGTAATCCTACGGTGGAAGCCGAGGTGACGCTGGGCAGCGGCGCCAAGGGGCGCGCGATTGTTCCGAGCGGCGCCTCGACCGGCGAACATGAAGCGGTGGAATTGCGCGATGGCGACAAGTTCGCGCTACCTGGGCAAGGGTGTGCTGAAGGCGGTGGAAAACGTGAACAGCTTGATCGGTCCGCATCTGGAGGGCTTGGATGCTTCGCACCAGGCTGAACTGGATGCCGAGATGATCGAGCTGGACGGCACCGAGAACAAGGGAAGGCTGGGGGCGAACGCAATCCTGGCAGTGAGCATGGCGGCCGCGCGGGCCGTGGCCAACCACTATGAAATTCCTCTGTACCGCTACTTGGGCGGAGTGAACGCGAGCATTTTGCCGGTGCCAATGATGAACATCATCAACGGCGGCGCGCACGCGGACTCGAGTGTGGACTTCCAGGAATTCATGGCGATGCCGGTGGGCGCGCCCTCGTTCTCCGAGGCGCTGCGCTGGGGTGCAGAGACCTTCCACAGCCTGAAGAGCGTGCTGAAGAAGCGTGGCTACAGCACGGCCGTGGGCGATGAGGGCGGATTTGCTCCCTCGCTGAAGTCCAACGATGAAGCCATCGAAGTAATTCTGGAAGCGATCACGCAGGCCGGGTACAAGCCTGGCTCGGACATTGCGATCGCGCTGGATCCGGCGTCGAGCGAATTCTTCGAGAACGGAAAGTACGTTTTCAAGAAGAGCGATAAGTCGGTGAAGAGCTCGGAAGATATGGTGAAGTTCTATGCCAACTGGGTGCGGCAGTATCCGATCGTGTCGCTGGAAGACGGCTTGGCCGAGAACGACTGGGATGGCTGGAAGATTCTGACCGACGAGCTGGGCGGTACGATTCAACTCGTGGGCGACGATATCTTTGTGACCAACACGGCGCTACTGGCACGCGGCATCGATAGCGGTGTGGCGAACTCGATTCTGATCAAGCTGAACCAGATTGGAACCATTACGGAGACGCTGGAGGCGATCGAGATGGCGCGGCGCAACGGCTATACGGCGGTGATCTCGCACCGCTCGGGCGAGAGCGAGGACACGTTCATTGCCGACCTGGCGGTGGCCACCGGCGCGGGGCAGATCAAGACCGGCTCGGCCAGCCGCACCGATCGCATTGCAAAGTACAATCAACTGATGCGGATCGAAGAAGAGCTGGGTTCGGGCGCGAATTTTCTCGGCTTTAGCGCGCTCAACTACGAAGGCGAACTGCTGGAGGCAGCGGCGAACGAATAGCTTCGGGCGTGCTGAGTTCCTCGCCGGGACAAAAGCGGTGAGGAAAAGTTTCTTCGGGAGAAGTTGATGATTCGTCGCATGGGTGTGCTGGTTCTGTTGATGGCCGCGATGTGTGGAGTGAGCCTGGGGCAGCAGGTCGCCCTGGATAGCACTCCGCCCTCGCGGGCACAGGTGCTGAAGCTGATGTCGGCAATGGGCGTTCAGCAGAGCATTGATTCCTCGCTGCAAAAGACGCAGGAGAGTGTAAAACTGGCGGCGCGCAGCTCTTTCCTGAAGAAGAATCCTGAGGCCGATGCGGCGACCCTGAAGAAGCTCGACGAAATTTTCGACAGCACGCCGCTATTCAGCTTTGAGGCGGTTTCAGAGGCGCTGATCCCTGCATATGAGAAGAATCTGAGCGCCTCGGATGTGCAGGCCGGAATCGATTTCTACTCCTCTGAAGCCGGAAAACGGATGCTGGAAAAGATGCCGGAAATCATTCACGAGGCCAACGAGAGCGGCGGAAAGCTGGTGCAGCAGAAGCTGGCTGCATATAGCGAAGAGCTGGAGCGAAAGTTGCATTCCTTCCAGGCAGAGTTGGACAAGCAGAAGACGCCGGCGGCGGATGCGGCCAAAGGCGCGGATGGTAAATCAAAGACAACGGACGAGAAGTCCAAGTAGCGCGCCGCTTGCGCGCAGTGCTTCATATTTAATCGGGGAGTTTTCGAACGATCATGGCTCGACCGAAACCGCTGGTGCTCATCATCCTGGATGGATGGGGTTATGCTCCGCCCTCCAAATCGAATGCAATTTCGCTGGCGCGTAAGCCAACCTACGACAAACTTTTGCGCGAGTTTCCCAACACGCTGGTGCATACCAGCGGGCGCTTTGTCGGACTGCCCGACAGGGCAGATGGGCAACAGCGAAGTGGGGCACCTGAACATCGGCGCCGGACGCGTTGTGTACATGGACATTACGCGGCTGGACCTGATGATCGAGAACGGCGAGTTGTTCAAGCATCCGCTGCTGCTGGAGGCGATGAAGCAGGCGCAGAAGAACGGGCGGCGGCTGCACTTCATCGGGCTGCTCAGCGATGGCGGCGTACACTCGCACCAGAATCACCTGTATGCGCTGCTGCGAGATGGCGAAGCGGAACGGCGTGGAGCGCGCGTTTGTACATGCATTTCTGGATGGACGCGACACGCCGCCGGACTCCGGCGCGGGATACCTCGAAAAGCTGCAGCAGAAGATGCGCGAGTACGGCCTGGGCAAGGTGGCCACGGTAAGCGGGCGCTACTACGCCATGGATCGCGACAAGAAGTGGGAGCGCGAGCGCAAGGCATTCGACGCCATGGTGCACGGCAAAGCCGAGGGCGGCGTCGCGACCGATCCGGTGAAGGCCGTGAAGGAGTCCTACAGCCGCGGCGTGATACGATGAGTTCGTAATTCCGTTCGTGTGCGTGGATGACAAGCACGAGCCGGTAGCCACAATTCGCGACGAGGACGTGGTCATCAACTTCAACTTCCGGGCGGATCGCGCACGGCAGATTACGCAGCTGTTGACGCGGGAGAGCGGCATTACGCCGCAGTACGGACGCGACCTGCCGGATGCCGAACGACTTGAGGCGGAGATTCCGGCGCGCGAGCTGCCGAAAAATCTGTTCTATCTCTGCATGACCGAGTACGACCAGCGCTTCAAACTGCCGACGGTGATTCCGCCGGAGCGGCTGAACAACATCCTGGCGAACGTGATGGCGGCGCAAAATATGCGCAATCTGCGCGTGGCCGAGACGGAGAAGTACGCGCACGTTACGTTCTTCTTCAACGGCGGAGTGGAGAAGCCCTTTCCGGGCGAAGATCGCGTGCTGGTGCAGTCTCCGAAGGTTGCCACCTATGACCTGATGCCGCAGATGAGCGCGCCGGAGGTCGCCAGCCAGGTGGTGAAGCACATCGAGGACAACACCTTCGACGTGATCGTGGTGAACTTTGCCAACGCGGATATGGTCGGGCACTCGGGCAGAATTGAGCCGACGGTGAAGGCGGTGGAGACGGTGGACGCGGGCCTGGGCGAGATCTATGCGGCGGTGAAGCGCCACGGCGGCGTAATGCTGGTGACGGCCGACCACGGCAACGCTGAAGAGATGATCGATCCGGTAACGGGCGGCCCGTTCACGGCGCACACCACGAATCCGGTGCCGTTCCTGTACGTTGCCGAGGCGGCCAGCCAGTTCTCGCTGCGGCCCGACGGCGCGCTGCAGGACATCTCACCGACCGTGCTGGGTATTCTCGGCGTGCCGCAGCCAGCGGAGATGACAGGGCACGATCTGCGGGTGAAGAAACAGTAGCCGCCCGGCGACCTTTTGTATTGTGCTGAAATGCGGTTCGAACTACTTCTTTGCCGCCTCCGTGGTGCGCAGGGAGACGTGCTCTGTGATCTCGATGTCGAAGCCTTCCAGGGCGGCGACGCGGCGGGGATGATTGGTGAGCAGGCGGATGCGGCGGAGTTTGAGGTCGGCGAGAATCTGCGCGCCGATGCCGATGTCGCGCTGGCGGGTGCGCTGGTTCTCCGGCAGCGTGGGCAGGGCATGGTCCTGGTGGAACTGCAAGGTTGGCTTGCCCGCAAGCGGCTCGACGGAGAAGCCGAGCGAGGTCTGGTGCAGGTAGATGACGGCTCCGCGGCCCTCTTCGGCGATGCGGCGAAGAGAGCTGTCGAGGACCGCTGCCGCACTCGCACCAAGTGGCTCCAAAGACGTCGCCAACCAAGCAATGGGAATGCATGCGGACGAGCGCCGGCGATTCTTCGGCACTTTCGATATCGCCGCGCACCAGAGCGACGTGGGACTGGCCGTCGAGGGCCGAGCGATAGGCGATCATGCGGAAGTCGCCGTACCGGGTCGGAACGATAGCTTCGCCCTGGCGCTCAACCAGGCGTTCGTTAGCCATGCGGTAGCGGATGACCTCAGCGGTGGTGATCATCTTGAGCTGGTGCTGGCGGCAGAAATCGGTCAATTCCGGTACGCGCGCCATGCTTCCGTCGTCGCTCATGATCTCGCAGATGACGCCCGAGGGGTTGAGTCCGGCCATGCGCGCAAGATCGACCGAGGCTTCGGTCTGCCCAGCTCGGACAAGGACGCCGCCTTTGCGGGCGCGCAGCGGAAATATGTGGCCGGGACGCACCAGGTCCGAGGGACGCGAAGCGGGATCGACGGCGACCTGGATGGTGCGGGCGCGGTCAGCGGCGCTGATGCCGGTGGTGACGCCCTCGCGAGCTTCGATGGATTCGGTGAAGGCGGTGCCGAAGGGCGACTCGTTGGCGTGGGTCATGGGACCCAGGCGCAGGTAATCACAGCGCTGCTCGGTCAGCGAGAGGCAGATGAGTCCGCGGCCGTAGCGGGCCATAAAGTTGATGGCCTCGGGCGTAACTTTTTCCGCGGCCATGGTGAGGTCGCCTTCGTTCTCGCGGTCCTCGTCATCGACGACGATGACCATACGTCCGGCGCGCATCTCTTCCAGCGCAGTGGGAACATCACAGAATGGGGGATGTGGACTCATACACTCTGGATTCTAGCATTTGCGGCGGAGCTACAGGATTGTACCCGCAGGATGTTGTTGCAATAAGAATACGGACTCCTCAAGCTCACGCCCCCGGCTTTATAGCAGGCTGGGCTGTGCGGGGTTGAAGCAACCGGCGAAACAGTGGCGCACCCCAGGATCTGGAAATATTCATCAAGCTCGAACTGCGGGCGTCGCCAAAGCGAAAGGCCGCCACGAAGGCGGCCTCGTCACGGCTGAACTCCCAGAGTTCAGTGGTTGCGAAGTTCAGCGGTTACAGCGTGGATTCGATTTCAAAGCCCCAGGCTTCGAGAAGCGGCTCGGGAATGTATTTCGAATTTTTATTCCGGCGTGCCCACTCACGCAGTCGTGTGGAACGCAGGTACTGGTCCGGGGTCAGCTTGAATTCGCGGACGACCTGCTCGAATTCGGTGATAGTAGGAGTTACGGGGCCGATTGGTTCTGGCTTGCCCCAGTTGGGATTACCACGTCTCTTAGCCATGGAAGTTGTCCTTACCTCTGCGATGGAATGCGATATGTACGAGTGGGATCCTGTATCGATGCGTATTGGAGTAAACACCATTGCACATCAGGTTGGCGGATCCGGCGCTGGCCCGAAAACAGCCATGGAACGGTTCCGCGAGTCATCCGTCTCGCTAAAAACCCACCCAGTCTAATGAGTTCGACGGGAAACAATATCGACCCATGATACTACGGAATGGGGTGAAATTGCCAGAAAGTAGTAAATACAAGATTGCGGAGTCTCTGCCTCAAGAGATAAATGCCGTATTTTCTGAGAGTTGCTGACGGGAAGCGCGAGCAGTTCACAAGTCGTGATATCAAAAAAACGATTCCCAAATAGGGAATTTATCGCAATACAGAGAAATCGCCCCGGGCTTCACCACCCGGAAATTCAGCCTTGAACATCAGCCTCCTGCGCTCTCACTGTTGGCGGCGGAGCTGGCGGCACGCAGCCGTTTCCAGAGTTCGTCCTGTCCGAGGCCGCTTTTCGACGAAAAAGGCAGGACGAAATCGACTCCGTGGGCTCTCTGAAGGGCATTGAGTGAGGCCTGAAGGCGGCTTCCAACGCGATCGGCTTTGGTGGCGACTACGACCAGAGGGCGCTGGGTCTGGCGCAGGTATTCGATCATGTTCGTGTCCGAGGACTGGGGCGGAATATTGGCATCCACCAGGCAAAGGCAGAGACTGAGCGAGCGGCGCTCGGCAAGATAGGGTTCGATAAACGATGGCCAACTGCGGGAGACCTCGCGTGGGACGCGAGCATAGCCGTAGCCGGGGAGATCGGCAAAGATTAGCTCGGGACGTGGACGGCCCGGCCAGCGAATCTCGAAAAAATTAATGGCCTGGGTGCGTCCGGGAGTGTTGCTGGTCTTTGCAATCTTGGCGCTCACCAGCGAGTTGATCAGACTGGATTTGCCGACGTTGGAGCGGCCAAGAAAGGCGACCTCAGGCAGTTCTGCGGGAGGGAAATGCTCGGGCGCATAGGCCGAGAGCAAAAATTTGGTAAGGACCTTCATCTATATATCTTAGCCCGAAAGCGGTTTGCGATGAATCCACAAAGCCAAGCGGCTGAAGTTCGCGCTATCTCGAAAGCAACAACCCTGACCAGAGCGGCGCGTAAGGCGGCGGCATGGCTGCGGTGAGTGTATTCTTGTGTGCTGAGTTTGGCGCGCTCGTGTAAATTGGACTTAAGTACCTGATGGCAATTTTACGGTGAAGTGTAGCGAATGGCGAAGTTGAGCCACAAGTACGGCCTGCGCATGGTGGGCGTTTTGGAGGCACTGAAGGGCGCGGCGGTACTCGCGCTGTGCTTCGTGCTGCTCTCATTGCTGCACAAAGATCTGGATTCGGTGGTGGATCACCTGACGGAGTGGCTGCGGCTGAATCCAGACTCGCGGGTGGCGGATTGGTTCTACGACCTGGCCGACCGTACGACAGGGCGCGGAATCTGGACTGCTGTTTCGGTCGGGGTGGTGTATTCGGCGTGCCGCTTTGTCGAGGGCTACGGACTGTGGAACCAGCGGCACTGGGCGGAGTGGTTCGCCGTGATCTCAGGCGCGATGTATCTACCTTTTGAACTGGCCGCGTTGATTGCACATCCGCAATGGATTCGGCTGGGAGTGCTGCTGGGCAATACGGCGGTTGTGCTGTACATCCTGCGAATCCTGATTGAGAACCGCCGCGAGCGTTTAGAAGAGATCAAGCAGTGTGTAGATAAAAGAGGCCCCGCAAAGACTTAGTACTCATCGGAGTCGAAAAAGAGAGTCCACCGGCGAACCAGTGGACTCTCTTTTTTGCAGCACATTTCTTGCTTTATGCTTCGGAGGCTACTGGCTCGGTGCCTTTGCGGGGGCGACGGCCGGCTTGCAGAATCTTCTTTCGCAGGCGGAGCGACTTGGGCGTGATTTCCACCAGTTCGTCATCGGCGATGAACTCCAGACTCTGTTCGAGGTTCAGGGTGCGGAAGGGAACTAAGCGAATCCCTTCGTCGGAGGTGGAAGCGCGCATGTTGGTGAGCTTCTTCTCGCGCACTGCATTGACGTCGAGATCGTTCTCGCGCGAGTGCTGGCCGACGATCATGCCCTCATACACGTCCACGCCGGGGCCGACGAATAGCTCGCCGCGCTCCTGCAGGCCGTTGAGGGCATAGGTGGTGGTGACGCCGTTGCGGTCCGAGGTGAGAACACCGGCGGCGCGATGGGGAATGACTCCCAGCCATTCGGTGTAGCCGTCGAACAGCGAATTCATGACGATGGTTCCGCGCGTTTCGGTCAGCATCTCGCTGCGCAGGCCGATGAGGCCGCGGCTGGGGACGCGGAACTCGATGCGCACGCGGCCATAGCCATGGTTGTGCATCTTGCGCATCTCGGCCTTGCGCGCTCCGAGCTTTTCGATAACAACCCCAATGTACTCCTCGGGAATGTCAACGGTGAGCATCTCGACCGGCTCCATCAGCTTGCCGTGAATGGTGCGGGTGACGATCTCCGGCTTACCGACGGCGAGTTCGAAGCCTTCGCGGCGCATCATCTCGATGAGGATGGCGAGCTGCAGCTCACCCCGGCCCATGACGGTGAAAGTATCCGGCGCGGTCTGCTCGACGCGGATGGAGACGTTGGTCAGTAACTCTTTATCGAGACGCTCGCTGAGGTTGCGCGAGGTGACGTACTGGCCCTCGCGTCCGCAGAATGGCGAGGTGTTCACGATGAACTGCATCGCAATGGTGGGCTCGTCGATAACGATGCTGGGCAGCGGATCGGGAGTCTCATAGCTGGTGATGGTTTCGCCGATGGTGATGCCGGTGACGCCTGCGATGGCAACGATATCGCCGAGCTCGGTTTCGGTGATGTCGGTGCGCTTGAGTCCACTGAAGCTGAAAAGCTTGGTGATCTTGACCTTCTCGATCTCACCATTTAGCTTGGCGATGCCGACTTCTTCGCCGGTGCGCAGAGTGCCGTTGAAGACACGCGCAATGGCTAGTCGCCCGAGGTAATCGCTGTAGTCGAGGTTGGCGACCAGGATTTGCAGGGCTGCGGCGCTATCTCCGGCGGGCGCGGGAATGGTGTTAACGATGGCTTCAAAGAGCGGCTGAAGATCGGTGCCGGGCTCGGCAAGGTCGGTGGTGGCGGTGCCCAGTTTGCCGTTGGTGTAGAGCACGGGGAATTCAAGCTGCGACTCTTCGGCATCGAGATCGATGAACAGGTCATAGACCTCGTTGAGCACTTCCTGGGCGCGAGCATCGGGACGGTCAATTTTGTTGATGACGACGATGGGCTGCAGGTGGGCTTCCAGGGCCTTGGCGAGCACGTAGCGGGTCTGGGGAAGCGGGCCTTCGCTGGCATCGACCAGCAGCATGACGCCATCGACCATCTTCAGAGCGCGCTCGACCTCTCCGCCGAAATCGCTGTGGCCGGGAGTGTCCACGATGTTGATCTTGAAGTCGTGGTAAATGACGGCGGTGTTCTTGGCGAGAATGGTGATGCCGCGCTCGCGTTCGAGATCGTTGGAATCCATGACCCGGTCCACCATCTCCTGGTTGGCGCGAAATACGCCGCTCTGGCGCAGCATGGAGTCAACGAGCGTGGTCTTTCCGTGATCGACGTGGGCGATGATGGCGATGTTGCGAATCTGGTTGGTCAAGCGAATTCATCCTTGTTGTCTGGCGAAGATGTGTGGCGAACTGGTTGCGTCGGCGGCGCGGCGTGGCGGCGCGCGAGTAGGGCAGGGAACTCTGCCGCGAGTCCGTTGCACGATTCGGTTAGGAAGCGAGGGAACGAAAACTCAGGAATACTCCATTCATTATATCGCGAAGGAGCCATGTGCCGCAGCTTTGGTACAAGCGAATCGCATGTCGGCGGCGAATCTGCTTCGTGAACTTGAACGCGAGAGGGCGAAACTTTCATGGAATATTTATCCACATCAGAGCTGACGAGGGCCGTCTGCGGCTGCTTCAGGCGCAAAGCTCCAAGCCCGTCATCCGTGAGAGAATGAGAAGACAACTCACGGTGCGGTTCACCTCTGAATGATTCAGCTTACAGATGCCGGTAAACGCTACGGCCACAAATTACTTTTTGAGAACCTGAACTGGTTGATCACTCCCCAGGACCGGATCGGGCTGGTGGGCGCCAACGGCACCGGGAAATCCACTCTGCTCAAGGTGCTGGCCGAGATCGAATCGCTCGATTACGGCAACATCACTCGCGGCAAGGGTGTGAGCGCGGGCTACCTGCCGCAGGACGGACTGAACCTGAGCGGACGCTCGGTCTTCGCCGAATGCCTCTCGGTCTTCGACGACGTTCATGCCATGGAGCGCGAACTGGAAGCGTTGACCCATCGGATGAGCGAGATCGATCCGGCAAGCGTCGAGTACGAACAGGTGAGCGATCGCTTCCATCGCGTGCAGAGCGAGTTTCTGCATCGCGACGGCTATACTCTGGAGTCGCAGGTGGGCACCGTGCTGACCGGCCTGGGATTCGGCAAAGAAGATTGGCTGCGCCAGACCGAGGAGTTCAGCGGCGGCTGGCAGATGCGGATTTCGCTGGCCAAGCTGCTGCTGGAAAAACCCAACATGCTGCTGCTCGACGAGCCCACCAATCACCTCGATCTTGAAACGCGCAACTGGCTCGAAGATTATCTGAACGACTATCCATACGCTTACGTTCTCATCTCGCACGACCGTTACTTCCTCGACGTGACGGTGAAGAAGATTGTGGAGATTTGGAACAAGGGCGTGCATTTCTATAGCGGAAACTACGACAAGTATCTGCGCGACAAGCAGCAGCGGCGCGATTCGCTGGCATGCGGCCTACCGCAATCAGCGCGAGCGCATCGAGCAGCTGGAGGCGTTCATCAGCCGCTTCCGCTACCAGGCGACCAAGGCCAAGCAGGTGCAGAGCCGCATCAAGGAGCTGGAGAAGATCGAGCGCATCGAAGTGCCCGAGGATGAGAAGACGATTCACTTCACCTTTCCGCAGCCCAAGCCCAGCGGCCGCATCGTGGCGGAGTTCAAGAACGTCAGCAAGAGCTATGGCGAAAAACATGTGCTGCGCAACGTGAGTTTCACCATCGAGCGCGGCGAGCGCATCGCGCTGGTGGGCGTGAACGGCGCGGGAAAATCGACGATGATCAAGATGCTGGCGCAGACCGAGCCTCCGACCGGCGGCGAGTACGCGCTGGGCCACAACGTTGACGTCGATTACTTCGCGCAGGATCAGTACAAGGAATTGGACACAGAGGCGCGCATGCTGGACGACCTGAACATGATTGCGCCGCGCTCGCAGACCGAGTTGCGCAGTTTGCTCGGCAGCTTTCTGTTCAGTGCGGACGACGTCTTCAAGAAGATTGGCGTGCTCAGCGGCGGCGAACGCAATCGCTACGCGCTGGCGCGGATGCTGCTGCACCCTTCGAACTTTCTGCTGCTGGACGAGCCGACGAATCACCTCGATCTGCGGGCCAAGGATGTGCTGCTGGAGTCGCTGCAGAAATTCAGCGGCACCTGCGTCTTCGTCTCGCACGACCGCTACTTTATCGACCGCCTGGCGACCCGCGTCTTCGAGGTGGCCGACGGCGCGGTGAACATCTATCCGGGAAATTACGAGGACTACCTGTGGCGCAAGCAGAATGGCGCGCAGACGATGGAGGAGTCGCTTCGCGCTTCCATAAGCGCGGGCTCCGTCGCGGCTGCTGAGACTGTGACCACGGCGACGTTTGCCGAACCGGTCGTCAGCGAACCGGTTGCCGAGCCAAAGAAGCGCGTCAATCCGATGAAGCGCAAACAGATGGCGGAGCGGTTGGCGAAGGTGGAGGCCGAGGTGAGCCAGACCGAGGCGGTGATTGCCGAGTCCGAGCAGTCGCTGAGCAACTACGTCAGCGCCGGGGAGACGCAGCGGCTCTCAGCGCTGCTGGAGGAGAAGCGGCGCAGCCTGGAGGCCCTCGAAAGCGAGTGGGCCGAGCTGAGCGAGGCGCTGGAAGGGACGGAATAGGAACGCCCACCCTGCGTGGTCAGTGTTCGAAAACCGCTTACCGGTACGGATAGAAAATGAAGAACAGCAGCGAAAGTGCCGTCAGCACCCACAGGCCTGCGCGAATCTCGCGGGGTTTGCCTTGTGCCAATTTGCAGAATGGATACAGTAGGAATCCCGCGGTGATGCCCACGGCGATGTTGTAGGTGAAGCACATCAGCGAGACGACGGCGAAGGCCGGGATCGATTCGCTGTAATCGGTGAAGTCGATGCGTGCGATGGGTGCAAGCATGAACAGGCCGACGATGATAAGCGCAGGGCCGTAGGCCTGCGCCGGAATCGCTGCGACAAATGGCGCGGTGAATGCCGAGAGCGCAAATCCTATGGCGACCACGAGGGCCGTCAGTCCCGTGCGTCCTCCTGCCTCGATGCCGGTGGCGGATTCAACGAAGGCTCCTGAGGTGGTGGTGCCGAGCAGAGGCGCAAGCGTGGTCGTCAACGCGTCGGCCATCATGGGACGCTCGATCTGCGGCAGATTGCCGTGCTCGTCGAGAAATCCGGCGCGGGCAGAGAGTCCGATGAGCGTGCCCATGGTGTCCACAAAGGCCATGATGAAGATGGTGAGTGCGATGGGCAGGGCCTTGGGTGAGAGCGCTCCGCGCAGGTCGATTTGCGCGAAGATGGGCGCGAGGCTGGCCGGGACTCCGAAGATCGCAGCGGGCCACGGTGCAACGCGCGTTGCAAACGCTACCAGCGCGGTAGTGACGATGCCGATCAGAATTGCGCCGGGAATCTTGCGGATCACCAGCACGGAGATCAGCAAAAATCCGAAGATGGCCACCAGCACCGGAGCCGCCGTAAGCGCACCCGCCTTGACCGGCGCACCCGGTACGCCAAGCTCGACGATGCCGGTCTGGTTCAATCCGATGAAGGTGAGAAAGAGCCCGATGCCGACAGCGAAGCTGTAGCGCAGCGAGGTCGGGATCGATTCGACCAGCCACTGGCGCAGGCGCAGCACGGTGAGAAGAATGAAAGCCAGACCGGCGAGAAAGATCGCGCCCAGTGCGGTCTGCCAGCGAATGCCCAAGCCAAGGCAGACAGTGAAGGCGATGAACGCGTTCTCGCCCATGTAGGGCGCAATCGCGAAGGGCCGGTTGGCGTAGAGGCCCATGAGCAGGCAGCCAAAAACGGCCGCTAGAATCGTCGCCGTCATCGAGGGCCCGGCCGGAATGCCCGCTGTCTTCAGGATTGCCGGGTTGACCACGATGATGTAGGACATCGTGGTGAAGGTCGTAATCCCGGCGAGAATCTCGCGACGGAGGCTGCTGCCGCGTGCTTCAATCTGGAAGAACTGGCGAAGAGCGTTCAATGATTTTCCTGGAGGCTTTGAACCTGAGACGATTTGTTCTTGAGCAATGTTCACGCCCAGCCTACATTCCTCGCCCGGTGCGGTCAATCCGGTTTGCACGATGCTTGCTTGCGCGATAACGTGGGAGAGCATGTTTGCCCGCAGAACAGGATGGAACCTTTCCGCCAACCGTTTCTCGCTCGCCGTGGAGCGGGCGCGGGCTTGCGAAGTAAGCAGTGGAGCGAGCGCTGGGCGCGCACTGCTCGACCTGACCGCTGGGAACCCGACTACCGCGGGCCTGCACTATGAGCGGGAGCGCATTCTGCACGCGCTGCAGCATCCCCGGGCGCTCGAATATGAACCCGCATGCAAGGGAATTCTCCCGGCACGCGAGGCCGTGGCAGCGTACTACACAGAGCGCGGCATCGAACTTTCGCCTGAGCGGATCATTCTCACTGTCAGCACCAGCGAGGCTTACTCGTACTGCTTCCGGCTGCTTTGCGATCCCGGAGACGAGGTGATGGTGCCGTCGCCGAGCTATCCGCTCTTCGAGTTTCTCGCTGACATTCAGGATGTGAAGCTGGTGCCCTACGAGCTGGTGTATGACCACGGCTGGCAGATCGAGTTCGAGTCGCTGCGGCGCGCGATTACGCCGCGCTCGCGGGCGATCATGGTGGTGCATCCCAACAATCCTACCGGGCACTACACGCGCAGGTGGGAGCTGGAGCGGTTGAACACGCTCTGCCGCGAACACGAGCTGGCGCTGGTGGCCGACGAGGTCTTTCTCGACTATGGATTGAACGGCGGGGGACTCACAGGTGAAGCGGCTGAGTTGGGTGAAACGCCGCTGAGCTTTGCCGCAAACGAAGGCGCGCTGACATTTACCTTGAGCGGGCTCTCAAAGATCTGCGCGCTACCGCAGATCAAGGTTGCGTGGATTGTCGCCAGTGGCCCGCCGGAGCTGGTGGGCGCGGCGCTTGATCGCCTTGAAGTCATTGCCGACACCTACCTTTCGCCGAACGCGCCGGTGCAGTGGGCGATTGCCGAACTGCTCGGAACGCGTGAGGGCATTCAACGTCAGCTGCACGAGCGCACTGCGCATAACCTCCGCGAACTCGACGCGCAGCTTGCAACGGCAAGAATGACGACCCGGCTTGAGTTCGATGCCGGATGGTACGCCGTGCTGCGCACTCCGGCGACGTGTAGCGACGAGGACGTGGCCATCGCGCTGCTGGAGCAGGAGGGCGTGCTCATCCACCCCGGACACTTCTTTGACTTTCCCGGCGCAGGATACCTGGTCGCCAGCCTGATCACACCCGAGGAGGATTTCCGCGAAGGAATGAGGCGGGTGCTAAGGATGCTGGATCAAGAGGTGTGAAATTTGGCGGAGCACTTCCGATTGACTCCTGCCGCTTCGCGCTCGCAATCCGGAATGTTTCGTCGAGTCCGCGTCTTCATTTCTTGCGACTGAACATGCTCCTATCAGGAGCGTCGCAGCAAAGCGCCTAACAAGCGCCCTCGGCATAACAGGGATCAACGATTACCAAGTCGGTCGCCCAATTGATTCCGCTTGGTTTCCAGGTTGAAGGCGGTTTGTTCGTGCTTGCCCACGCTGCTCCGGGGTTGGTTCCGCCAAAGCTTGTATATTGCGTGGGCGACTCCCACTTGTAGGTCATGTAGCCGTCTCCACCTGTATCCAAAACATACAGCCCGTAGTCATGCAATTGATGCAGCAGAGTCTTTTCCCATGCAGCCAGGCCCGTCATGGCGTCGATCTGAGCGTCGGTGTACTTAAGTTGCACGCGTGCGCCGATAGGAATGGAGCCACCCTGAGCGGCATTGCTTTGGCCTGGATAGACATAACCGTTGGTACTCGGAACAACCACAAAGAGCGCATGAGGGATGACACCGTTCTGAAGCTCGTTGACCCGCAGATCGCCAGCAGATAAGGCTGCACCGCTGGTTGCCGAATGGGGAAGCGAGCCGCTGCCGGTGACGATGTTTGAATCATTCCCTGAGTCTTGGCAGCTGATGGTGTCTCCATTCTGCCAGTCCCGTCCCGGATTCACTGTGGCCCAAAAATCCCATTCGTCGCCGTTGGGTTGAATCACGCCCATGTGGGCATCACTGGAGATGGTCGGTCTTGCCTTAGCTGGAATATGAATTTGCGACCCTGAAGTACCCGCTGCACTTCCACAACCAGAACCAAGCGTAACCAGAGGGTCAGTGCTGCTCGCCAGATAAACGGGGTGGGCAAAGTCACCGGTTGAGCCGCCCTGTATCGAGGCGTCGGGCAACCCGGTCATTCCGCCCCCCGAACCGAACAAGCTGGAAATCCAACCGGCCGAGTTCGCCATAACAGTCGGACTGTCCGGCAGAGGGTTATTCCACGGACACTCTTGGCCGGAGGTGCCACAGAATGGTCTGAAATTGAGCGGCCACGGTTGCCCATTGACGATATTGACATAGTTGCTGGAGCTGAGAGTGCCCGCAGACGAGGGTGCGGCAGCAATGGTGAGAGCAAAGCTGGAAGTTGCAGCCTGAGGCGAACTCGCCGAGTCATTGACGGTGATGCTGAATGAAGACGTACCGCTGGCAGAGGGTGTGCCGCTGATCGCCCCCGTGGTAGAGAGCGTCAGGCCTGCGGGCAGGGAGCCGGAAGCCAAGCTCCAAATGTAAGGTGAAGTTCCGCCGATTGCTTTGAAAGTTGCCGAGTAGCTGCTGCCCACGCTTCCATTCGCAAGAGAAGAGCTGGTAAGTTGCAGGGGCGTGACTGTGGTCGCTGTCGGTGCCGACGTCGATGTCGAGGTCGGCACCGATGTCGAGTTTGGTGTCGCGGTCGTTGTCGAGGCTGGAGTCGAGGTCGAGGTTGGTGTCGGCGACGGTTTCGGGGTCGAGGCGGTTAGGGGCTGGACCTTGGCAGAGCCGCTTCCGCAACTTGTAATGACCGCAATGAGAAGTAGAAGTACAGGCAAAGCGAGAAGTCGTTTCATGGAATCCACGATACGGTTCGACTTCGGCCTCTCACATCAGGAAAGGTCTTAATTCCCCTAGAATTAATATCTACATTAGTCCTAGGTGAGACGGTCCAAATGTAATCTTTTGTGTCACTTAACGGCTAAGTTAATTTCAGGGCTGAATAGGTACCCTGGAGTGAGCGGCCAGCTACCCTGGAAATTGACTCGCGGTGAAACCTTGAAATTTTGAAAGTTTCTTCGCTGCATCTATGATCACAACATGATTCACGAGATTCTTGCGGTTGGCCCGTTGCAGTGCAATTGCTCCATCGTTGGCGACGAGGTGTCGCATGAGGC
The DNA here is from genome assembly GCA_963787715.1 of uncultured Acidobacteriota bacterium. Lineage (GTDB taxonomy): Bacteria > Acidobacteriota > Terriglobia > Terriglobales > Acidobacteriaceae > TOLSYN. The sequence continues at coordinate 80,259 of CAWBEC010000003.1, forward strand.
GATGGTGATCGATCCTGGTGCGGATGTTTCCGAGATTTTGGCCATCGTGGCGCGGCACGGACTGCAGGTGAAGCAGATCGTGGTGACTCATGCGCACATGGATCACATCGGCGGAGCGATGGAGCTGAAGAAGGCGACCGGCGCGCCCATTCTGCTGAATGAAAATGACGAGGCGCTGGTGGCCATGCTGCCCATGCAGGCGCAATGGCTGGGGATGCGAGATCCCGGCAGGGTCGAGATCGACGACAGTCCGAGGAGCGGAGACAAGGTTACGGCTGGCTCGTTGAGCGGGGAGGTGCTGCTGACCCCGGGGCATACCGAGGGCTCGCTTTGCCTGTACTTTGCGCCGGAGAAGACGCTGATTGCGGGCGACACGCTGTTTGCCGGATCGATTGGGCGCACCGATCTGCCGGGTGGAAATCATGAGCAGATTCTGCGCTCGTTGCACACCCAGGTGCTTACGTTGCCCGACGAAGTGATCGTGGTTCCGGGGCATGGGCCACTGACTACGATAGGCGAGGAGCGCGAGGAGAATCCGTTTCTGCGGAAGTAGCGAAATGTGATGGGCAAACGAAAAATCCCCGCCGCGGCGGGGATTTTTTCAGGACTGAAGCTACTTTGCCGGGGCGGTCTTCACCGGAGCAGACTTGCTGTTGTCGAGCACGGAGCCGCCGCCGCCACCGTGGCGGGCGGAGATGATGGCCAAGGTGAACGAGGTGAGCATGAAGATGATCGCGCACCATGTGGTGGCCTTGGTGAGGACGTTGGCTCCCGCACGCGGTCCAAAGGCCGTCTGGCTGCCCAGTCCTCCGCCGAAGGCACCGGCGAGGTCGGCGCTGGCGCCGCTCTGCAGCAGAACGACCGCGATCAGGAACAGGCACACAATAACGTGAACGATGGTGACCAGAACGAGAATCATGCTTATCCTTCCCGGCGGTTTTGCACGCCGGACATTTCTGAAGCTTTACATCCTTGCCTGGGACGATTTGGAACGTACCACTCCGGCTTGGCTCAGCCGGAGTAGGACGTATGGTGCGGAAGGCGGGACTTGAACCCGCATGCCTCTCGGCGCCACCCCCTCAAGATGGTGTGTCTGCCAATTCCACCACTTCCGCACTGCCATCGCTCGCGCACCCGGGCTTGGCGCTCGGGCCGCAACGACTCATCAGCTTCCAAAGAACGTATACAGAGGCAAATTGAGTATAACAAACTCAGCGCGGATGGGAAGCCTCGGCCCGCCGGGATCGAACATACCTGTGGAATTCCGGCCGCTGCGGCGCGCCAGGCGCTGCTACCAGTTCACGATTTTCGCGAACGAGTCCGCCTTGAGGCTGGCGCCGCCAACCAGCGCGCCGTCAATCTCCTCCTGCGAGAGCAACTGGTGGGCGTTTTCCGGCTTGACGCTGCCGCCGTAAAGGATGCGAAGCTGGCTGCGCATACTCTTCGCCGAATACGTTGGCGGCTTCCTGGCGGATGAGCTGGTGCGCTTCGTTGGCCATCTCAGGGGTCGCCGTCAATCCGGTGCCGATGGCCCAGACCGGTTCGTAGGCAATGGCCATCTTGGCGGCCTTGCGGGCGGAGATGCCGCTGAAGGCGCGCGAGCACTGGCGGCGCAGCACGTCTTCGGTGACTCCGGCCTCGCGCTCTTCCTTGACTTCGCCGATGCAGACGATGGGAGCGAGTCCGGCTTCGAGCGCCACCTTCAGGCGGCGGTTGACCGTGTCATCGGTTTCGCCAAAGTACTGGCGGCGTTCGGAGTGGCCGACGATGACCCACTTGCAGCCCGCTCCCACCAGCATTTCGCCGCTGATCTCGCCGGTGAATGCGCCTTCTTTTTCCCAGTAAATATTTTGTCGCGCCCACTTCGATGTTGGTGCCGTCGGCATTTTCGACCACGGCGGCAATGTCCACGAAGGGCGGGCAGATTACGATCTCGTCGCGGGTGTGCCCGGCCACCAGGGGCACGAACTCTTCCATGAACTGGCGCGACTGCTGCGGGGTTTTGTACATCTTCCAATTGGCGGCAATGATCTTCTTGCGGCTCATAGTTCCTCATGTTCGGTTGATGGAGTGATTTCGATGGAGTGGCGTGGTTACGAAGCTCCAGCCGGTGGCATTGCGCCGCCGCTGTTCGTCTTTCGCAGCCTGTATAAAAACGGACAACATGTCAGGACTGTACAACACGAAGCGCGCCTGGTGAACGCTGCGCGCCCGGCCCAACTCGTCGATGACGGTGCAAACCGCGACAGCCGCGGCAGCCTCGGCCGGATATCCGTACACTCCGGTGGAGATCGCCGGAAAGGCCACCGAGTGCAGGCCCAGCCGGTCGGCCAGGCGCATTGAGTTGCGGTAGGCGTTGGCCAGGATGCCGCTCTCGCCCTGCATTCCATCGCGCCAGATGGGGCCGACGGTGTGAATCACAAAGGCCGCTTGCAGATTTCCGCCCGTGGTCTGCACGGCTTCGCCGGGTGGCAGGTGGCCGTCGCGGGCGACGATCTTGCGGCACTCTTCGAGAATGGCCGGACCACCGGCGCGATGGATCGCGCCATCGACTCCGCCTCCGCCCATCAGGCTGGAATTTGCCGCGTTGACGATGGCGTCGGTGGACTGCTCCGTGATGTCGCCGGCCTCGAAGAAGATCTGCGCGCCATCTCCGAGGTCGAGCCGAACGATAGTTTTTCACGACTATTTGTTGGTCAGCGCTTCCACGCCGGGCAGCTTCTTGCCTTCAAGAAATTCAAGCGAGGCGCCGCCGCCGGTGGAGATGTGGGTGATCTTGTCGGCCACGCCGGCCTTGTGTACCGCCGCCACGCTGTCGCCGCCGCCTACAATCGAGGTCGCTCCCGGATTGTCGGCCACAGCCTCAGCAATCTTCGTGGTGCCCTTGCTGAACTGGTCGAACTCAAAGACGCCCATGGGCCCGTTCCAGACGATGGTGCGCGCGCGCGAGATTTCCTCGGAGAAGAGCTCGATGGTTGCCGGACCGATGTCGAGCGCCATCTTGTCGGCGGGAATCGGCTGGCCTTTGGGAATGATGGTGCCCACGGCGGCGGCGTCAAACTTATCGGCCACCACGTGGTCCACCGGAAGCAGCAGGCGGACGTGTTTCGCCTTGGCTTCGGCGAGCAGCTCGGCTGCGAGTTCAACCTTGTCGGCCTCCAGCAGGGATTTGCCGATCTCCTGGCCTTGGGCCTTCAGGAAGGTATAAGCCATGCCGCCGCCGATGATCAGTGCATCCACCTTGGGCAGCAGGTTGCGAATGACGCCGATTTTGTCGCTGACCTTGGCGCCGCCCAGAATCGCCAGGTAAGGCTTGGCCGGGTTCTCGGTGGCCTTGCCCAGGTACTCCAGCTCGCGCTCCATCAGCAGGCCGGCAGCGTTCTTGGCGATGAAGTGGGTTACGCCCTCGGTGCTGGCGTGGGCGCGGTGAGCCGAGCCGAAGGCGTCGTTGACGTAGATCTCGGCTAGACCCGCCAGTTGCTTGGCAAAGGCGGGATCGTTCTTCTCTTCTTCGGCGTGATAGCGGACGTTTTCCAGCAGCAGCGTCTGCCCGCGTTCCAACTGGTTGGCCATTTCACAGGCTTGCAGGCCGACACAGTCGGGTGAGAAGCCGACGTTCTGGCCGCGTCCCATGCGCTCATCCAGCAGGATGCGCAGGCGCTCTGCCACCGGCTTCAGACTGTAGGCGGGATCGGGCTTTCCCTTGGGGCGGCCGAGGTGCGAGATGAGAATCAGCTTGGCGCCGTGGCGCAGGGCGTACTCAATGGTGGGCAGCGTCTCCCGGATGCGCGTGTCATCCGTGACGCGGCCGTTATCGAGGGGGACGTTAAAGTCCACCCGCATCAAGACTCTGTGATTGTTCAGTTGCAGGTCGCGGATCGAAAGCTTGGCCATGTGGCGTGCCCACCTGAAGTGATTCGTTACTGTTGACGATTTATGCCGTGCGCATTGCGGAAATGAAAACGGGTTACAGGCAATCGCCTCCAACCCGTTCGGTTTCTTACAGCCCCTTTTGACCAAAGAAAGTGATCAGGTCTTTGACGCGGCAGCTATAGCCCCATTCGTTGTCATACCAGGCGAAGGTCTTCACCAGGTTGCCGCCGATGACGCGGGTCAGCTTTGACGTCCAGAGTCGAGGAAGCTGCGATCGCCCTTGAAGTCGGAGGAGACCAGCTCCTCGTCCGTGTAGTTCAGGTAACCCTTCAGCGGAGCCTTCTCGCTGGCGCTCTTCATGGCTGCGTTGACCTCTTCTACGGTTACGTTGCGGCCCACTTCGGTGACCAGGTCCACGGCCGAGACATTCGGCGTCGGGACGCGCACGGCGAAGCCGTCCAGCTTGCCCTTCAGCTCGGGGATCGCCAGGTAAATCGCCTTGGCGGCGCCGGTCGAGGTCGGAATCATCGACAGAGCGGCACCGCGGGCGCGGCGCAGATCGGAGTGCGGGAAGTCCAGGATCACCTGATCGTTGGTGTAGCTGTGAATGGTGGTCATGGTGCCGCTGACGATGCCAAAGCTGTCCTGCAGAACCTTGGCTACCGGAGCCAGGCAGTTGGTGGTGCAGGATGCATTGGAGATGACATTGTGCTTCGCCGGATCGTACTTGTCCTGGTTGACGCCAAGCACGATGGTGATGTCTTCATTCTTCGCCGGAGCCGAGATGATGACCTTCTTCACCGTGCCGCGCAGATGCTTTTTCGCATCCTCGGCATTGGTGAAGCGGCCCGTCGATTCCACTACAACCTGAACTCCCAGCGACTCCCAGTCCAACAGGGCCGGGTCTTTCTGCGCAAAGACCTTTACCTTCTTGCCGTCGACGATGATGGAATCGCCGTCGGCTTGTATGTCTGCATTTAAGATTGCCGAGGATCGAGTCGTACTTCAGCAAGTGGGCCAGGGTCTTCGGGCTGGTCAGATCGTTTACAGCGACGATATCGATGTTCGCATCGTTAAGGGATGCGCGGAAAACATTACGGCCAATACGGCCAAAGCCATTGATACCAACTTTAATTGCCATTCTTGCCTCCAGGCATTTAGCAGACGCATAGAGGCGGTCTCGATGGCACAGCTCGGCCCGCGCTCTTTGCAGCCGAAAGAAATGCTAGCACCGCCTCCTTCCCGGAGCAAACTGTAAGCGGAACCCATCGAGTTAACCCTCCGCAACCGAACCGCATTCCGCGACCGGGACCCGCTGCTCCCGTGTGATCGCCGCGCGCGTGTGTCCGAAGCTTTGCGTGGCGCCGAGATGGGCTGGCCGCCGAATAAGTAACTTGCGCGAATAACAGAACGCGTCTGTTAAATTTAGCGGGCGGGACTCGCCCGAATTCGCGGGACGTGGTATAAGTCCCTTATGCGCAGATGGATGCGCGATCGCGTGAAGCGTCGCAATCAGAAAAATAAAAATCCGCAGCAGTCCGACGAAGCACAGCAGGGGCCGGCTCCCCTCCAGCCGACATTTCTCGACCGGGCAACTTCCTGGGGAGAGCCCACGGAAGGGCACGCCGATGCTCCTGCCGGAGGGCTGCGGAGAACGCACCCCAGCCGGTATACGAGGCGCAGCCCGAAAAAGATCCGTTTGATGGCGATGCGGAGAGCACCTCTGGCGGCCGTTCTGCCGGCCGCCGCGAGCGATCGCGCCGCAGAGGCCGCAGTGGACGCGGGCGCAATCGCACCGACCAGCAGCAGAAGGCCGCACAGGCGTCTGCCGCCACTCCGGGCCTTCCGATCGTTCCCGGCCACGCCACCGGCGAAGCTGCTGAGATCGAAGATCCAGAGGCGGCCGCCGAGGCTCCCGAAGCAGGAAGCGCCGAGGCCGAACCACGCAAAGCCGCTCCGCCCAAGGGCAAGAAGGGCGCGGTGGTTCTGGCGATTGGCCTTCCTGGCTCCGGCAAGAGCTCATGGTTCAAGCGCCACAACATCATTCCTCTCTCCAGCGATCTGGTGCGCGGATTGCTATTCGATGACGCGACTGAGCAGCGCTTTCAGGATCTGGTCTTCTCGTCGTTGCGTTCGCTGTTGCGAGCGCGCCTGATCGCGGGCCGGCCGATGAATTTCATCGACGCCACGAACCTCTCGCCCAAGGAGCGCCACAGCTGGATCAAGATGGCGCACGATTTCGGCTACGAGGCTCATGCCGTGTTCTTTGACGTGCCCACCGAGGTCTGCATGGAGCGCAACCGCAAGCGACTTCGCAACGTTCCTGACGACGTGATGCTGCGCATGGCGCAGAAGCTGCGGCCTCCCAAGTTCGACGAAGGCTTTGCCAAGGTGATCGTGGTCCGCCTGAAGAGCAAGAAAGGTTCCGAAGCCCGCGGCTCGCAGATCCGCAGAGCATTCGACGACAGAGGATCGGCGAACGGCGGCGAACAGTAGAAAAGAGTCAGCAAGAAACGAAAAGAGCGCGGGCTTCAGGCTCGCGCTCTTTTTTGGTGGCAGTTCTTCTATGCAGATCGCAGTGCGCCCTCACCCAACCAGGCGAATGCTGCCTTGACTGCTTCGCGCCGGTGCAGCCGCGGGAAGGCAAATCGTGAAGTGGGTGCCGTGTCCGGCCTCGGAGGTGGTGCTGCGCACGTGAATCGTGCCGCCCAGTTTCTCCACGATGTTGCGCGAAATCCAGAGGCCGATTCCCAGTCCCTTTTCGCCTTTGGTGGTGACGAACGGCTCGAAGATCTCATTCAGCTTTTCCTGCGGGATGCCGGTGCCGGTGTCCGAGAATATCAACTTCACATCCTGCCCGTCGGAAAAAACCTCCAGATGCAGGGAGCCACCCTGGGGCATTGCGTCGATTGCGTTTGAGATCAGGTTGGTGAAGACCTGGCGCAGCTCTCCGGGTGTCACATCGATCATCGCGTCGGTGTCATAGTGGCGTTCAATGAGGACCTTTGCCCGATCGATCTGGCGATGGAAAGATTCAAGCGAGGCATCCAACAGGTCGGTGGCCTTGATCTTGACCCGTTCCCCAGCGCTGCGATGCGGCGCGAGTGTTTCCTTGGCGATGGTGGCAAGCCGGTCGACTTCCTTTTTCGCGGACTGGAGCAGCGTTTTGGTGTCGTCGCTAAGCCCGGCCTGCGAAGTGAGCACGTAGAGAATGTCGGTGAGTGACGACAATGGATTGTTGATCTCGTGAGCCAGGCTGGCGGAGAGGCGTCCGGTTGCGGCCAGCCGTTCGGAGCGGCGCAGAGCTTCCTCCAACTGCGCGTTCAATTTTTTGATCTGCGCCTCGGCCTTCTTGCGTTCGGAGACGTCACGAATGGCCGCGGTGACGACCATGCCTTCCGGCGTCTTCATTGGGCTCAGGCTGATCTCCACCGGAAACTCCGAGCCATCCTTGCGCAGGCCAAACAGCTCCAAACCGACTCCCATCGGACGTGGCCGCGGAGACCCGAAGAAATCATCACGGTGCCTGCTGTGGTATTGGCGATAACGCTCGGGAACGAGAGTTTCGATTTTTTTGCCGATCAGTTCAGATCGCTCATAGCCAAAGAGCCGCTCGCTCTCTTTATTTACGAGAACGATGGCGCCCTGGCTGTCGATGATCGCCATGCCGTCGGGCGCGGATTCTAAAAGTCCGCGAAAATAGGTTTCGCTGCGTCGCACTGCTTCCTCGTCTCGCTTACGCTGCATGGCCGTCGCAATAATGTTGGCGACGGATCGCAAAAAGCTGATGTCGTCCTGACTGAAGCTACGCATGCCCGAACAGTAGGCTCCCAGCACTCCATAGGTGCCGTTATGTCCGGGGATGTGAACCGTGACACCGCTGCGAATGTTGTGTTTCTCCAATAAAGGAGACAGGACGAAAGGTGAGTCGGAGTTATAGTCCTCGACCACGACGCGGCGCTTGGTCAGGAACGTATATCCTGCCTGGTGTTCGCGAGTCACTGGAATGGTGGTCACTCCGACGTTGCCAGGCTTCCAGCCAAGTCCGGCAGTCAAGAAAAGCTCGTTGCTAGAAGTCCGGTACTCCAGCACCTCGCAGAAGCGAAGCTGCAACGTCTCAGAGATCAGCCCCATGGCATCTTCAAGCAGGCCAGCCACCTCGTTGCTCTGGAGCGCGAGCTGACTCAGTTCCGAGAGAGCTGTCTGCTGTTTTGTCCGGGTGTCCGTGGAATCCTCCGGCTCTGATAACTCACTGTTAGGGCGCGACTTGGCCATCAATCAAAGTCTCCAGCTTTGGTGCACAATACGGGCATAACTCTGTTTTGATGCTGAAGCTTTGCACCGGGTTGCAAAGACACGCACTCCCGATGCCACTCAACCGACGCTTCATGATCGGCTCTGCTACTTGCCTTGAAAATCCGGTTTGCGCTTCTCCAGAAACGCCCGGATACCTTCCTGATAGTCTTCGCTGTCGTATACCTCGCGGCGCAACGACTGGATGCGTTCGTATGCCTCCGGCGTGATGGCATGTGCCGCAGCCAGCACGCGCAACTGTTCTTTTAGGATGCGGTGTACAAGTGGCGAGGTTTCCACAATTGGGGTTGCCATTTTGTGAGTAAAGCTCTCAAGCTCTGCCCGGGGAACCACGTGGTTGATGACTCCGCACTCCATCAGGCGCTTTGCCTCGACCGGCTCCGCGGTAAACATCATCTCCTTGATGAAGTGCATGTCGGAGACCTTCATGAAATTCAGGATGCCGGATAGGTTGTAGGGAACACCGAGCTTGGCCGGAGTGATTGCCAGCGTGGTGTCCTCGCCTGCCACGATCAGGTCGCAACTCATCACCATCTCGCAGGCCCCGCCCCACACCGAGCCTTCGACCATCGCAATAATCGGGCAGGGATGCAACTGAATGGCGCGCACCAGCTGGCGCAATGGATCGTTGTAGGTGAGCGGGTCGCGGCCAGTGGTCGGCAGCTCGCTGACTTCGTGTCCGGCAGAAAAGACCTTGACGCCGCGCTGGGCGCGGAGAATGACCGCCCGCAGGTTCCCCGCTTTCATGGAATCCAGCGCCGAGGTAATCTCCTCGATCAGCGCTTCACTCAGCGCGTTGACCTTGGGGCGGTTCAAAGTAATCGTTCCGATCGTGCCGCTGACTTCGACGATGACGTGAGACATGGCGCTCCTCGCTTGCAACCTTCGATAGTGCCACAGCGCCCCGCCAGTTGGAAATCGAGGGCGGGGAAATCGAGCTATGAGCCGAGGCGCAGCTTTGATCGAGCTTGCGAAAGCGCGGAACTGGGGTACAAAATCATCGTGTCATTGCTGTCCGATACGCTTAGCTTTGAGGTGATCACGATGCGTACGCTTCTCGCACTCTTGTTGTTTTCGATCTTTGCCGCGGCTCAGCAGAATTCCGAGGATTCGCGCCGAGTCATGCCTGTCACACCGGCGCTGGTCGATCCGGCGGCGACCCCGGTTCCTTCGTCCACCGTGCATTCCATTCCGGCCTCCTCGCCCAACTCCGAGGCCTACACATTGGAGGCAGGAACGCGAATTGCCGTGACTCTCAAGCACGCCATCTCCACCAAGACCGCGCGGGTGAACGACCCAGTCTATGCAGAGACCTCGTTCCCCGTTGTCTCAAACGGCCACATCGTAATTCCAGTCGGAACCTACGTGCAGGGAGTGATCGAGCGCTCGCAGCGCCCTGGAAGGCTCAAAGGGCGCGGGGAACTGGTGGTTCATTTCAACACCCTCATCTTCCCCTCCGGTTATACGTTGCTGCTTCCCGGAGCGATTGACGACGTTCCCGGTGCGGAGAAGACGAAGATGAAGAACACGCAGGAAGGCAGCATCGAAAGCCAGAGCACCAAGGGCAAGGATGTCGGGACCGTCGCAACCGCCGCGGGCACCGGAGCGGCTCTGGGCGCGGTCGTTGAAGGCGGTGCCAAAGGAGCCGGCATCGGCGGCTTGGCGGGCGCGGGAGCCGGTCTGGCATCGGTTCTGCTGACGCGCGGGCCCGACGTGCGCATTGAGAGTGGCACGCTGGTGGACATGGTGCTGGAGCGCCCCATCACCGTGGAACATGAGCGCGTGGCTAAAAATTAGCACGCGGTCGGTATCGGAGTTCCCGGCCTTACTTCAACTGAAAAAGCACGTTCACGTGCGGTCGTCTCGATCTTTCCCGGAGCAAAATCCTGCGCGGGAGAAGGTTCCGCGAGGTTGTTGACGGCGCACGCCTTCATCATCACCGGGATCGGGCCCAAAGCGTGTCAGTTGTGACGGGAGTTTGCTGTGGCAAGTGTGGCGACAGCAGCGAGTAACAGCGGAGCAATCGAGGCGGTTTTTAGGCTATTCATCGTTCCCCTTGCACAGACGCGGCGGTAAGTCGGGCAAGCCGCAAAGGTTGGAACGCGATTGCATTATGTTTGTCGCGAGCAAAAATTCCGTATTCACGCCACTACGCGATCAGTGAGTCGATCCTGCGCGCCATCTGGAAGTCCTTCTGGGTGAGCCCGCCCGCGTCGTGGGTGGTTAGAGCGAGCGTGACGCGGTTGTACACGATGCGGATCTCCGGGTGATGCCCTTCCTCTTCGGCGACTTCGGCGAGCTTGTTCACGAAGATCATGGCGTCGACGAAATTTTCGAACGTCACGAGACGCTCAATCTGGTTCCCCTGCAGAGTCCAACGAGGGAGCTTCTGTAGCCCCTCGGCTACCTGTTGTCGTTCCAGTTTCACCGCCATCTGTACGAGCTCCTTCCAGCCTAGTCAGGCTGCTCGGAAAGATGCTCACTATAACAGAAGGGGCTATTTTCGGAGTTGGTTCCCTGATGCAGACGTTCCCACACGGAATTGGGAATGGAGAGAAAAACGCCGACGATGTACGGATCAAACTGTCGGCCCGACCATGCGGCGATCTCATTGCGCGCCGCATCAAAGCTGCGCGCCGCGCGATACGGGCGGTCTGAGGTAATCGCGTCCAGGGTATCGGCAATCGCGAAAATTCGGGCGCCCAGGGGAATCTCCTCGCCCTTCAGCCCACGCGGATATCCGCTTCCGTCCCAGTGTTCCTGGTGTGCATACACCACATCGGCGGATTCGGTAAGAAATGGAATCTTTTTCAGCATCCGGTAGCCGAGGTAGCTGTGCTCCCGCATAATCGCGAGTTCTTCCTCATTCAGATGATGCGGCTTTCGCAGGATGGCGTCTGGGATGGCCATCTTCCCGATGTCGTGCAGGAAGGCGCCGCGGGCCAGTATGTGAATCGTTCGTGCATCGAGTTCCATGGCGCGCGCGATTTGGATGGTGAAGGCGGTCACGCGCCTGGAGTGGCCCTCGGTTTCGGCATCTTTCAGATCCAGGGCATCGCCCAATGCTTCCAGGGTGACGTCGTAGGAGCGCTCTAGTTCGGCGATGGTCTCGCGAAGTTCCGCAGTGCGCTGGTTCACCAGCGCTTCGAGGTTGGACTGGTAGGTGCGGTTCTCCACCCGCAGGCGGTTGGCTTCCAGAGCTCGCTGGACGACGGCAAGCAACTGATCGCGCTCGAATGGTTTCAGTAGGTAGTCGTAGGCTCCGTTACGGATCGCCGCAAGTGCCACGGAAATGTCGTGTACGGCAGTCACCATCACGACGGGCAAATCCTCATGCTGCTTCCTTAGCTTTTCCAGCAGCCCCACGCCATCCAACTCCGGCATCATCAGATCGGTAAGCACGAGCTGGAAGTTGCTGTCATCCCGGAGAATTCGCAGCGCCTCCGATCCCGAGCAGGCCTGTTCGCAGCGGTAAGAGGCGTTCTGCAGCATGGCGCAGACAACTTCGCGGATCGGTTCTTCGTCATCGACAACAAGAATTCGCTCAACCGACATCGGCTTCGCCTCGTGAAATTCGCAATGCGGCGGCAATCGCAGGTAATTTCGAACCGATTACCATTGTACTCTGGATCTTTCAGCTTACATCCGCAAAAAACCTGAAGATTCCAGAACGTCAGTGTGGTATATAGCAATGCGGGAGAGCAGATGATCAACGTCGGCTGGCTGGGCACTCCGGCGACAGTGTTCCTGTTGCCGGCTGGGCAGTGGGCGACTACGCTCGGCTTGCTGCTTGCCGCGTTGACCGCCTGCCAGGGCCTGCGCAAGCGGGTACTGGCTCAGCGTTTGCACGTAATGGGCGCGATTACGGGCGTCGCCGCGGGAGCGCGCGACCACAGTGGCGTGATGCTGACGGCTATGAATGAATTATGCCGGCTCCAAGGCGCCAAGTTCGCGTGGTTCCAAATGGTGGAGGCTGACAACCTCGTTCTCAAACATCATGTCGGACTGCCGAAATCGATTGTTGAGCCTCGCCGCAGGGTGCCTGTTCGCGCCAGCGTTATCATGCCACTGCTGATTGGACGCGAGGCCCGAAAAGTGAGCGTCCAAAACCTGGCTCCGGAGCTGCGCGATGATCTGGCGCGGGCTGGCATGCGCAACCTGCTTTTGGTTCCCGTCATGGGGGAGACCGCGTTGGTTGGGATTCTCGCTTTTGGCCTGACTGGCCTGCGCTGGTCTAACTCGGAGCAGCTCCGGTTTCTGACAACAATCGGGAAACAACTGGGCGTAGCGAGTGAAAATCTTCGCCTCTTCCAACTGGTGCTGCAATCGCAGCGGCAGTGGCTGGCTACCATCGACTCCATTCAGGACTCCATTCTGGTGCATGACGCACAGGCGCGCGTCTTGCGCATGAACCGAGCACTGGCGCACCGTCTGGGGCGCGAGCTGCCGGAGCTTATCGGCCAGCCACTGGCTTCGGTTCTGCCGGGTGTGCAGTTCGGCTGCCCGTATTGCGAGTTGGCGCAGCAGACCCGCGGCGAGGTCTCCGATCCCTGTTTCGGGGGATACTCCCTGATCTCCACCTCTTCCTATTACCTCGATGATCAGGGGGCCGAGGCCGGCACGGTTCACGTCATCTGCGACAGCACCGAACGGCGCATCCGCGAAGAGCGCTATCGGCTCTTATTCGAGTCGGTGCACGAGGGTGTATTCGTTTCCACCCCCGAGGGCCGGTTGGTTGACTGTAATCGCGCCTTCGCATCCATGCTTGGCTATGCAAACCGCGAGGAAATGCTCGACATCGACATTGGCAAGGAACTCTTCCTGAGCCCCGAGCAGAGTGCCGCATATTCGGAGGATATGGCGCGGCTCGGTTCTATGCGCAACTATGAGGTCACGCTCCGCCGCAAGGACGGCCGGATCGTGACCTTGATGGAGAATAGCTTTGCCACGCGCAATGCGCAGGGAAAAATCGAGCGCTATCAGGGCTTTCTGGTAGACATCACCGAGAAGAAGAGGGTAGAGCAACAGATGCGGCGGCGGAATCAGGAACTGTCCGCGCTCAATGCTATGGCGACAACCCCCGCCGGTACATTTAACCTCGACCAGATTCTGCAGAACACCCTGTACTGGACCACCGAGTTGTTCGCCCACCACTGTACTATCCTGCTCTTCGACCCGAATTCCGGATGCGTGATGCGCAGCGAAAGCAACCGGGAGAACGGGGAAGAGGAATGTGCGGAACTGCGAACTCTGCTGGAAGGGAAACTCGCGAGATATATTGCCTGGACTCAGAGCGAACTCATTACGGAGCAGGATTTGCCGCGCTTGCCTGAGCCTGCGCGATCATGGATCGTGAAACGCGGCTATGAATCCTTTGTCGCAGTGATGATGTACTCGCGGCGAAAGACTCTGGGAATTCTGTTCATCAGCAGCCAGAACAGGAACCAGTTCACCGGGAACGACCACAATCTTGCCATCGCCATCGCACGCCAGCTCGGAAGTTCGGTAGAAAAGGTGCTGCTCTACGAGGAGGTGACGCAGGCATATGAGAATCTCCGCAGCGCACAGGAGCAACTGCTGCAGAGCGAGAAAATGTCTGCCGTCGGACAACTCATCTCCGGGGTGGCGCACGAGTTAAACAATCCGCTCACGGCCATCCTTGGCTACGCGCAGCTGCTCGAAACGGAGCCGCTCGATCAGCGCGCGCAGGATTTCGTGCGCAAACTTTTCCAGCAGACCCAGCGCACCCATCGCGTAGTGCAGAACCTGCTCTCGTTCTCGCGCCAGCGTAAGCCGATCCATTCAAAAGTGGACCTGCGGCGTCCGCTGGAAGATAGCCTGGCGCTGCGTGAATTCGATCTCAAGATGAACAATGTAACGGTGGAGCGGGACTACGACTCTGGACTTCCGTTTGTAACCGGAGATGCCCATCAACTGGAGCAGGTTTTTCTCAACATTATCAACAATGCCGTGGACGCGATTATGGATTGCGCGCAGAGCGGCAGCTTGCGGGTGCGAACGTATATGGAGGTTGATCGGGCCTGCATCGAATTCCGGGACTCTGGTCTAGGACTCAAAGATCCAAAGAAAATCTACGATCCGTTCTATACCACCAAGAAAATCGGCAAAGGCACCGGGCTCGGACTCTCCATCTGCTACGGTATCGTGAAGGAGCACGGCGGCGACATTGTTGCCTTTAATCACGAACAAGGGGGAGCTGTATTCCAAGTCAAACTCCCGATTGAGGGCGGTCAAGTATCCTCCGGAGCTATCGAATCGGGCGGCAATGTGGCCATGCTCGGTAGGTAATTTTGCCCTGCGGATGCACTAATCTCCGTAATCCTTGGTTCAAAAGCTACACGGCTTGAGTGACAACGATTTACGCATTTTCTTGCATATTCGGCCAAATATGAGCATTTAAATTCCACTATTGAGCCGATAAGTTCAACTTTAAAATCATGAATAGTACTGCGTAAGGTGAATGAACTACTTCGGAATCATTCTTTCGAAAAATATCTGAAGCCCATAAGCTGATACTCAGTACAGGTTTATACGATTTTCCACAAAACAGAGAAGCTGCTCCATGAAAGCTTGGGCAGGGGGATTGCATTAGAAATTGTCCACGACGGTTTTCGTTGATCCCGAATTCAGGGTTTAGCGATCGTCAGTCGTCTCGGCCAAGCAAGAGCTTTTGAGGGCAACTGAGTCCTCCTGTAGAGAACTCAGCCGTGTAAGGGGGCAACAAGTGTCGATCCCATTAGAGGGTGTATTGCCAGCCGCAATCGTGCAGTTTCTTCCTAGTGCAAGGAGCAAGCGCATAAAGCTTCAGCGCGCGATATACGAGGCGAACCGGCATCGTGTCTACTCGTTTGCATTCTGGATGACCGACAGCGAGCCGATGGCAGAGCTTGTCTCCGAGCGGACGTTTTTGCGGGCTTTCTCAGTGAGTGACCGGCCGGGCGAGGAGATCATCGACCGGGCCTTACTGCGCGAGTTGCAGAACGAGGCGTCTGTGACCTTGGGACCGCTGGAGTTGCAATGCGCTACGGTACATGAGGTCAGCAGTGTGCGCGGCAATACTAAACGGGTGGAGCTGGAACACGCAATCCTTCAACTGCCGTACACCGAGCGGATGATCTTCTGCATGCATGACGGAGACGCCTACGATCACGCCCGCATTGCGCGTACGCTCGGCATTACCGAGAACGACTCGCGTCACGGCTTGCATCAGGCCCGGCTGCGCATTCGCGAGCTGGTGAGCTCCAAAGTCGCTAAGGCCGCCGCGTAGCCGAACGGCAAAGTCGCCGGAATACGCCCCTCGCACTGCGGGGCGTTTGATTTGAGTCGAGTCGAGGCCGGCTCTGCTGAAAGCCGGATCACTTCTGGTCAAGCGCGATTTGCGATATGGCAAGATCCCAGTGGGCTTCCAGGATTTCAAAGCGGCGCTGCTCCTCTTGCTTGAACGCCGCCTGGTCGGGGAAGAGCCGAAGCTGAATCGCGTGCTCATCTGCCGGGGTGTAGGCGGCTTGTGCGTTCTTGAAGACGATGGTCACACGGTAGTCCCATCGCTCCTGCTCAGGCATGTGAAAGGCGGGAGTATCCATCCGTACCGACAGGATCCGCCCCTGTGCGATCTCGTTCTGCAGCAGCGGGTAGTGATTCTTCTTGAAGAGCTCGAGAAATTCCTCCTGATGACCCCAGTGCGTCTTGTAGTAGTACTCCATGACGTAAGGTTTATTCGGATCCGGCGCGGGCGGAGCCTGCGCGAATCCGGCGGCTGCCAGCATGAGCAGCGAAACGAGGAGCAGAGTGGCGGAGAGCAGTTTGCGCACGAAGAACCTCCAACGGGTTTGTGGCATTGTAACGGAGCGCTCCCGGCGAAGCAGCCAGAATAGGACCGATGCAGGACATATAACGCTAGAAATATGAAGAATTTTTGTAGACAGAAATGCAATTGGGAGTATCCTGCACGCGGGCGTCCACCGGGGCTGGAGCGTACTCGCCGCCGCCATCATAATCGTGCAACTCCGCGCTGCCCCCAGACAGCGGGCTTGGCGGGAGAAAAGGCGGTTTGAGTGCACTCCGGCCTCGGGGCAGATTCATCTCTCCCTTCCGCGCGAACACCCCAGCGAACGCAAAAAAGTAGGCGATTGATGAGCGAAGCTTGTGATATAACAGGTGCGCTGCGGTCACCTTGAGACGGTAAGATGGCAGCTTTTTCGGCCTCCCGGCAGTGCGGGAGCGGCTTGCATTGGAATCTCTTCACCATCATTACTCAACGCGGAAAGGAACATGATGTCCACGAGTACGACTAATTCTGTAAACAAGGGTCTCGAAGACGTGATAGCAGGTACGTCGTCGATTTGTTTCATCGATGGCGAAAAGGGAATTCTGGCATATCGCGGAATCGATATTCATGAACTCGCGGATAACGCAACCTTTGAGGAAGTCACCCACCTGCTGTGGCGCGGCAAACTGCCGACGCGAGCGGAATTGTCGGAGTTCAGCCTTCAACTGGCACGTGAGCGCAAACTCGATGCGCAAATCATCAGTTTCCTCAAGCAGATTCCCAAGCACGCATTGCCCATGGATGTGCTGCGCACGATTGTGAGCTCACTTTGCTTCTTCGATCCGGAAGAGAAGGTGAATACCAGGGATGCAAACTACCACAAGGCGCAGCGGCTGTTTTCGCAGATCGCGATGATCGTGGCCTCCTACGACCGCATTCGCAAGGGGCTGCCGCTTATCGAGCCGGACCGCACGCTTTCGCACGCCGGAAACTTCCTGCTGATGATGACAGGCGAGCGGCCAAGCGAGACCGCCATCCGTGCCTTGGATATCGCGCTAACTCTGCACGCGGACCACGAATGGAACCCCTCGACCTTTTCGGCGCGCGTAACGGCAGCCACGCTGAGCGATATGCATTCGGCCGTGACCGCCGCACTGGGAGCCCTGAAAGGACCACTGCACGGCGGCGCAAACGAGTCGGTATACAAGCTGCTGAGGGAGATTGACATCAACGGTGCAGACCCGGTGAGCTACATCAAAGGCCTGCTGGCGCAGAAGGCAAAGATTCCCGGCTTTGGACATCGCGTGTACACCAAGACGGAAGATCCCCGTGCAGCCCACCTGCGCCGCATGTCGCATGAGCTGGGCTTGTCGAGTGGGCAGATCAAGTGGTTCGAATACTCGAAGGCAATTGAGGACTTCATCATCGCCGAGAAGCAGTTGAATGCGAATGTGGATTTTTACTCGGCCTCGACCTACCACACGCTGGGAATCGATGTGGACCTGTTCACCCCCATCTTTGCTGTGTCGCGGATTGCGGGTTGGACAGCGCATATCATGGAGCAGTTTGCAGAAGGCCGGATCATTCGTCCGCGTGCCGAATACGTCGGACCGGCCTATCCGGCGCCGTGGATTCCGATCGACGAGCGTCGTTAAACACCGCCAAAGCAGGCTGCAAAGCCCGGACGTGCTGCTCCGAAAAATCCGGAGAGGCGCAACCGGGCTTTTTGCTTTGGGAGAATCCAGGGCAAAAACGATCCGAGCGGATGGTGATCAGTCGAAACCTGTGCTGCGGTTGCCGATGAGTGCGCAAACGACATTGCTTCTGCTCCCAAGCCTTGCATTGTGAGTAGACGCGAGTCGCCAAATGAAGATAAGCGCGATAATAAACAGCAAGAGCACCACCCAGAAGCAGATTGTCCCAAGGCGCGACGGAGCAGGGCGACGCTGCGGACGCGGAGGGAGAGCCGTAGACGGCAGTGGCGACTGGCCCGGCATCCCCTTATTGATGCGCGGATAGAAAATTCGTTTGCCGGGAAGCGGAGATAGAATAAGTGTAGTGATGCGGCGAGTTTATTTTGACAACAATGCGACCACGCCTTTGCTGCCGGAGGTATTTGAGGCGATGCGCCCCTATCTGTTGGAGAGCTTCGGCAATGCCAGCTCGATCCATCAGCAGGGCCAGCGCGCGAGGGCGGCCGTGGAACGCGCGCGTGAACAGATGGCAGAGCTGCTGGGTGCGCGGCCCAGCGAAATCGTCTTCACCTCCGGTGGCACCGAGGGCGATAATCTCGCTCTCTTTGGACTCGCAGGCCCCGGCGATCATGTGATCAGCTCGACCATCGAGCACCACGCTGTACTAAACTCCTGCAAGCGGCTGGAGGAGATGGGCGTGGCCGTAAGCTACGTCTCCTGCGATGCCGATGCGGTGGTGCGGCCCGAGGACGTGCGGGCGGCGCTCAGGCCGGAGACGAAGCTGATCTCCGTGATGATGGCCAACAACGAGACCGGCGCGCTGCAGAAGGTCCAGGAGATTGGAGCGATTGCGCGTGAGGCCGACGTCTACTTCCACACCGACGCGGTGCAGGCGGCGGGGAAGGTGCCCATCGACGTGGAGCGGATTGGCTGCGACCTGCTGACCATCGCGGCGCACAAGATGCACGGGCCGCAAGGCGTGGGCGCGCTCTTTGTGCGGCGTGCAACTCTGTTGCGCGCAATGCAGCTCGGCGGACGCCATGAGCGCGGACGACGCGCCGGGACGGAAAACTTGGCAGGCATCGTCGGCATGGGCAAAGCTGCCGAGCTTTCCATGGAGTGGCTGGCCACCGGTGGTGCAGAGCGCATGAGTTCGCTGCGCGACCGGATGGAGCAGGCAATCCTAAGCTGCAGTCCCAGGCACGCGGGTGAATTCTGCCGCAGCCGAGCGGGTTCCAAATACCTCCGGCATCGTCTTCGATGGCATCGAGGGCGAAGGATTTGTGATTGCCATGGACCTGAAGGGGATCTCGGTTTCTACCGGCGCGGCCTGTTCCTCCGGCGCGATTGAGCCCTCGCACGTGCTGACCGCGATGGGTCTCACTCCGGAAGAGGCGCGCGCATCGATTCGATTCAGCCTGGGAAAACAGAATACGGAAGAGGAAGTGGAGTACGTTCTGGCGCGCGTTCCAGAGGTGGTAGGAAAGCTGCGCGAGCTGAGCCCAGCGTGGGCAGCAAAGCCATAGTCGGTGAGATTGGCGGGGAATAGTTTGGAAGAGCATTTGTCGCAGGAGCGGAAGACAGTTGCGGTGGCCATGAGCGGCGGGGTGGACTCCTCGACCGTGGCGGCGCTGATGGTGCGCGATGGTTACAACGTCATTGGACTGACCATGCAGCTCTGGAATCAGCGCCGTCTGCCGCAGGCGAATCCGTCTGGCGAACCCCAGGCCGGTCGATGCTGCTCGCTCGACGATGTCTACGACGCGCGGGCAGTGGCGCAGCGGCTGGCGATTCCGTATTACGTGGTGAATCAGGAAGACCGCTTTGAGCGCGACGTAGTGCGTCCGTTCGTGGACGATTACCTTTCGGGCCGCACGCCGATTCCGTGCTCGCTCTGCAACAACCATCTTAAGTTCGATCAACTGCTGCGCACCGCGCGCTCGGTGGGCGCGGACGTGATCGCCACCGGCCACTACGCGCGCAATCAGTGGGACCCCGCGCGCGCCCGCTGGATCTTGAAGCGTCCCGCCGACCGCGCCAAGGACCAGACATACTTTTTGTTCGGCCTCACTCAGGAGCAGTTGAGCCGCACCCTCTTTCCGCTGGGCGAGATGTGCAAGCCCGCGGTGCGCGAAGAGGCGCGCCAGCAGGGCCTGACCGTGCTGGCCGAAAAGCCCGACTCGCAGGAGATCTGCTTCGTTCCCGGCGGCGATTACAAGGCCTTCCTCGACGCCTACATGGAGGAGCAGGGCGAGCGTCTGCCCGATCTCTCCGGCGACCTTGTGACCGAAGACGGCGAGGTGCTTGGCCGTCACGAAGGGATTCACAACTTCACCATCGGCCAGCGCAAGGGCCTCGGCGTGGCCACCGGCTCGCCGCTCTACGTCGTGGAGATCCGCGGCGACCGCAAGGAAGTAGTCGTCGGCGGTGCCGAGGCGCTGCTCTCAAAGACCCTGCGTGCAAAGCACATGAACTGGATCTCCATTGCCAAGCTCGATGGCCCGATGCGCGTCGAAGCAAAGATCCGCCATCGCCATCCGCCGGCGGCAGCCACCGTAGAACCAATCGGCGCAGACGAAGTGCTCGTCACCTTCGACGAGCCACAGCGCTCGGTGACTCCCGGACAAGCAGTGGTGATGTACAGCGGCGACGAGGTGGTGGGCGGCGGGTGGATTGAGTAGCGGGACTGCAAGCGTCGCCTGACACGCACGTACGAACTACAGCAGATTGAGAAATTCCTCGACCGATAGACCTGCCGCGCGAATCAAGGCGCGGAGCGTGCCAAGGGACAGTTCTTTGTGTTGAGGAATGGAAAGATTGGCCCGCTCTCCCGGTTTCGTCATTACCAGATGGCTGCCCACCTGACCCATCGTCTGCCGAGCTTGCCCATTAGATGGCGACGACCAGAGGCGTTTTCTGAGGCGGCATGGACTTAACGGCCTTCTGATCTTCCGCCCACATCCAGGCGGTAATTGCTTCCTTGATGTTTTCCAGAGCTTCTTTTTCGTCGCGGCCTTGAGAGACACAGCCCGGAAGAGCCGGACATTCGGCCACCATCCATCCATCTTCGGCTTGTTCTAACGTAACGTGGAAGATCAAGGCTTCGCTCCTTTGCCGATTCTAGCGTAATCACTGAACCGCTTCCGCATTTGCGTTTGCCAACCGCCCTCCCCACGAACTACGATCTTGCGTCACGCCTTCGGACACAAAGGCGCGTGAGGCATGTATGTCACTCGAAGTGGAACGAGCGGTGCGCAGCTACACTCCCATCAAAGCAGCTCGCGGCAACGAGCTCTCCTGCAAAGGGTGGGCGCAGGAGGCCGCGTTGCGTATGCTGATGAACAACCTCGATCCAGAGGTGGCCGAGCGCCCGCGCGATCTGGTGGTCTATGGCGACTGGCCGCTGCTCAACGCGCTGGTAAACACCGCCTCCGGCGCGTCGTGGGTTTCCATCCACAACGGCGGCGGCGTGGGCATTGGATACTCGCAACACGCAGGGCAGGTAACAGTGGCCGACGGCACCGATGAGATGGCGCGGCGCATCGAGCGCGTGCTGACCAACGATCCGGGATTAGGCGTACTACGGCACGTCGATGCGGGCTACGGCGAGGCGATCCGCTTTGCCGAAGAGTCCGGCGTGCGAACTCCAATGGCTGAAAAGTAAAGGTATGAGGCAAGTGATGGCAAGAACGAAGGTCGCAGAAGATACAGTTGCAAATGAACCGGCGGTGCTGCTGCATCGCATCTCTCAACTGGTGACGATGGACGGCGAGCCGGGGCCGCGGCGCGGGCGTCAGATGCGCGAGATCGGCCTCATCGAGGATGCAGCCGTGCTGATCTCGGGCGGGCAGATCGTGGCCGTCGGCAAAAACCGCGAGATACTTCGCCACCCGTGGCTGAAGGAGCATCGCGCCGAGGTCATCGAACTGGATTGCCGCGGCAAGGTGGTGCTGCCCGGCTTTGTGGATTCCCACACGCATCCGGTATTCGTGGCGCCACGGCTGATCGACTTTGAAAAGCGCGTGGCCGGTGCCAGCTACGAGGAGATCGCGGCGGCGGGCGGCGGCATTCGCTCCAGTATTCAGGGCGTGCGTGCGGCCAGCGAAGCCACCTTGGCAGACCACGTCTTCTCCGCGTTGCGGCAGGCGCAGTCGCAGGGAACCACCACGGTGGAGGCGAAGTCCGGCTATGGCTTGGACGCCGCATCGGAGATCAAAAGCCTGAAGGCGATCCGCCGCGCGGCCCAGCAATGGCAGGGAACTGTGGTGCCGACCTTTCTCGGCGCGCACGTGCCGCCCCCGGAGTTCCAGGAACAACCGGAAAAGTACATCGAGCTGTTGTGCGCGGAAATCCTGCCGAAGGTTGCGCGCCAGAAGCTGGCGCAATACGTCGATGTTTTTTGCGAGCGCGGTGCGTTCACGTTGAAGCAGACCGAGCGCATTCTGCGTGAGGCTGAGCGCCACGGGCTACGCTCGCGCGTACACGTGGGACAGTTGACGAACACTCCGCTGGCGACCATTCTCGCCCATAATCCGCGGTCGGCCGACCATCTCGACTGCCTGGAAAAAGCCGATGTCGAAGCGCTGGCGGCGGGCGAAACCGTGGCTACGCTGCTTCCCGGAGCCAATTACTTTCTTTCGACAAAGAAGTATCCACCGGCGCGCAAACTGATTGACGCCGGTGCGCCGGTGGCATTGGCAACCGACTACAATCCGGGAACCTCGCCGACGATCAGCATGCCAACTGTGTTGTCGCTGGCGTGTACGCAAATGCGGATGACCGTGGAGGAGTCACTGACGGCGGCAACCATCAACGGTGCCCACGCCTTGGAGCTGGGCGAGCAGAAGGGAAACGTGGAGGCGGGCAAGGATGCCGACCTCGCCTTCTTCGAACTCGACGATTACCGCGAACTCGCATACTGGTTCGGGGGAAATCACTGTGTGGCGGTGATGATGGCTGGGCGCTTTGCGGACGTCTTCTGAGCCGGTGCGTTCACGGATCATCCCCGCCGTTTATCCACAGTCCCGGTTTGCGAACGGTTCTCCTACTGCTATAATCAAAAACGTTCCAGCAAGCAGCGTTTGCTTCTGCAACCCCCTCCGTAGCACTTTTTCTTCAGTGCATTCAGGATGGCCAGGTAGCTCAGCTGGTAGAGCAGCGGACTGAAAATCCGCGTGTCGGGGGTTCAACTCCCTCCCTGGCCACCATATATACCATAAGAATCAATGGTTTACCTTGCTTACCGAGTTGTCCATAGTGGCAAGATGTCCAATCGTGTCCGATGGTGTGGAAATCGCCTCAGAAGCACCGGCTCAATACTATCCTTCCACGCGGCATCGATAATAGCCTCATGTGCAAGAACGGAATACGCCAGCGACTGGGAAAGACATACAACTACGAACAACGCTCCGATACTAAGATTGCGTAACACTAAGGGACGCATAAACGCTCGTTGCACTCACCTCGCTGGCCGACGCAGCGTAGGGGACGCGTTTCGTCAAAACTCATGCTCTCCAAGCGGCTTGATGCGGGATTGCTGTCGACAAAACTCTAACGAAGGCGGCTCTGTCAAGCCTCGGGATTGGGTTCTAGATGAGCACACAGCCACGTGGGCGCAGTGGCGCTCCACGATGTTCGGCCTTGGTTTTGAGCGTTCGTGTGCTCCATCGGCTGCGGCTCAGCCCTTTCCATGCCTCCTTCGGTGATGCTCATCAGACATCTCGAGGAGTTAGAGGATCGCGTCTCAACTCGTGTTGCCCATTGCGGAACTCTCAGTTGATTGGGGTCGTGGCGCAGTAGAGTACCTGCATCCCTACGGCGTCACAACCCTTCGCGGTAAAGCACGGATTGCCCTCCCGCATCGGCAGAATAGAAGAGCAAAGAGCGTCTCGAAAAGCCAGGGCACTCAACCTGGCGCAGAATAATGCTGAACAAGTGCCCTCCAAGACAAAAAGAGAGTTGCTTTTCGGTATTTTTTGCGTATGCTTGCAGTCCGGGGAATTCCGTTTTTTTCATAAGATTGCGAAAGACCGTGGCCGAGCGCCTAAGTCCGCCATGGATCCCTGTGCAAGAAAATCGACCTGCAGTTGACTACAACTTTCGTTAAGAGGCTTACAGACGCGAATGAACCGAGCTCACTACCATTTCCTACTCATCATCATTGGCCTTGTGGTTCTATGTTCAGCGGCCAGCGCCACCGAAAATGGCGCAAGCGTTTGGCCCGTCGGGGCTGAATCGATTGCCATCGCGGCGGGCGTGCCCCACAGCGGTCAGACTTATGTTTATGAGTACACCATGTTCTACGAGGCAAACCAGCTTGATGATGCAAAGGGCAAGAAGATGCCGATACCTGATTTCAAGGTTCGCGCCTTTGCGGTGGCCGTTAAGCTCTCGCATAACTGGGGCGTTAAGTTTCTTGGCGGAGAACTCGGCAGCTACATTGCCGTGCCCAATGTTTATGAGCAGCTCCACGTCCCCGGAGCGAAGTTTACCAAGGACGATATCACCAACATCAACGTGGTTCCCTTCACGGTCTTCAACCATAAGGGAATGGTGCACTGGCTCTACGAGCTTGAATTTGAGACTCTCGGCACAGGATACCAGGCGGGAGCGCCGTTGAATATTGGAGAGCACAACGTCGCCCTCACGCCGGCCTTTGCGATTACTCTGACTCCGCACCACGGCGAACAGGAATTCAGCTCGCGTTTTGATTACGTCATCAACAACGTCGATCATGTCACGCACTATCACAGTGGCAACGAGTTCTTCACGCAGTTCGACGCACGCCAGGAGGTACTGCACCGCAAGGCCAGCGTTGGTCTGATTGGCTACTTCTACCAGCAAACCACAAACGATAGCCTGCACGGAGCTGCCGTGGTGACCACCAACGCGGACGGAACACAGAGCGTCGGATACAAAGGGCGCGTGCTGGCTCTCGGCCCGCAGGTGACTCTTCCCTGGAGCAAGCACGGCGCCCTGGTCTTCAAGATGGATCACGACATGCTGGTGCAGAACAAGACGCGGGGGAATTCGTTCTGGTTCGAGTTCGGTGTGCCGTTTAGCTATTTGCACCATCCGCCAAGCGAAAAGTAACGACCGCAAGCGAGCCAAACGGTGACGGCGAATGCGCGCGCAATCAGCGCGCGCATTCGCCGTCGGAGTTATTGCCGGGCGGACGAGAGAAACGCGCGCTGGAAGCCGCCAATCGACTTCTGGATACGCTCCAGCGGTATCGTCAGTGATAAGCGGATATAGCCAGAACGTCCAAAGCCGGTGCCTGGGACGGCGAGCACACCCTCCGCCGCCAGCCTTTCCGCAAACGCAATGTCGTCGGGAATTGGGGTCTTGAGGAAGATGTAGAAGGCGCCGTCGGGCCGCCTCACCTCGTATCCGATGTCCTCCAACGCATCGCAAAGAACGTTCCGCTTTTGCTCGTAAGCTGCAACATCGACGTTCGCATCCATCGATTCCAGCAGCACCCACTGCCAGATCGCAGGCGCGTTGACAAAGCCCAGGATGCGATTGGTGAAGGCACAGGCGCGGCGCAGTTGAGCGGCATCCTCCACTTGCGGCGATATCGCCAGGTAGCCGATGCGTTCGCCCGCTAGTCCTAGCGACTTCGACCACGAGTCGCAGATCACGGTATTGGTAATGAGAGACGACACTTCGGGCTGCCGCTGGCCGTCATAAACGAACGACTTATAAGGTTCGTCGCTGATGACGATAATCGGCTGGCCGACGCGGGTCAGAAGCTGTTGAAGATCGCGCAGAACGCACTCAGGGTAAACACGGCCAGTCGGGTTATTGGGCGTATTGAGCATTATGGCGCGCGTTCGCCGGGTAATGGCCGCCCCAATACGCTCCACGTCGGGCAAAAACGAAGCGTCGGTTTCTACCGGAACCATGCATCCGCCGTGATTGCCGATGTAAAACTGATACTCGGCGAAGTAGGGCAGTAAGACGATGACTTCATCCCCTGGGTCGAGAATCGACTTAAGGATCACGTTGCACGCGCCCGCCGCGCCGGCCGTCATAATGACATCGTCGGCTGTAAAGGCCAAGCCGGTTTCTCTGCGCAGCTTGGCCGCGACGAGCTCGCGGATGTCGGAATAGCCCGGGTTCGGCATATAGCAATGCGAGCCAGGGCGGTTGCTGGACACAACTCGCCGCAACGAGTCCAGCACCGCAGGCGGCGGTTCGACATCTGGATTGCCGAGCGTAAAGTCGAAGATAGCATCGGCCCCGCGCTCGCGCTTCAGCCGGGTACCTTCCTCAAACATGCGTCGAATCCAGGAGGAGTTCTCGAGTTGGCTGGCGATGGCATTGGAAATAGGCATAGGAGTCGGGGGGCTTTCTATGTTTTCAATAGTTCTGCGCTTGCCAAGATGCTGATGCCTGCTGTCTGCAAACGCACAATGGCCGCATCCAGGTCGGCAAAGCGGAAGATAAGGATTGCCTTGTCTCCGCGTACATAAGGAAAGGCATACATATACTCGATATTAATGTCGGCTCCGTCCAGCGCCTTTAAGACGTCAGCCAAGCCTCCCGGACGGTCGGCCACTTCAACGGCGAGCACCTCCGTCACTTTAACCACAAATCC
This sequence comes from uncultured Acidobacteriota bacterium, assembly GCA_963787715.1. Classification (GTDB taxonomy): domain Bacteria; phylum Acidobacteriota; class Terriglobia; order Terriglobales; family Acidobacteriaceae; genus TOLSYN. The sequence continues at coordinate 106,528 of CAWBEC010000003.1, forward strand.
CTGCGCTTCGAGAATCCTCGCGGCCTCCCGCCAATCCGAGACAATCATTCGCAGAATGCCGTATTTGTGTGTGTCCGCCAGGTACAAGGCGCGGATGTCGATGCCTCCCTGCGCAAGCAGATGGGAGGGGGCAAAGATGTGGCCGGGCTTGTTTTCGACAAACAGCGATATTTGTTGAATCCTCATGATGTCCGCCGATCGATGACACGTTTCGCTTTGCCTTCGCTTCGCTGGAGAGAGCGTGGCTCGACAAGCGAAACCTTTACTTTGAGTCCCAGCATGTTATCGAGCCCATCCTGAAGCTTCTCCTGCAAACTCTGCAACGCGCCAATCTTATCGTTGAACGTCTGAGGTGTTACCTCAACCTGCACTTCCATCTGGTCCAACCCGTGCTCGCGGGTGAGAATGATCTGGTAATGGGGCAAGGTGCCCTCGACCCGCAGCAGCGCGGATTCCACTTGCGATGGAAATACGTTTACGCCGCGAACGATCAGCATGTCATCACTGCGCCGGCCGATGCGGTGAATCCGCCGCAACGTGCGTCCGCACTCACATGTGCCTGGAAGAATCATGGTGATATCGCGAGTGCGGTAACGAATCATCGGCATGGCCTGTTTGCTCAAGGTGGTCAGCACCAGCTCGCCCTCAACCCCGTCCGGCAGCGGTTCTCCGGTCGCTGGATCGACGATCTCCGGATAGAAGTGATCTTCGATGATGTGCAAGCCTTGATGCTGGCGGCATTCGCAGCCGACGCCGGGTCCAATGATCTCCGAAAGCCCGTAGATATCGAATGCCTCAACGCGGCTCTGGCTTTCAATGTGCCTCCGCATGGATTCGGTCCACGGCTCAGCACCGAAAACTCCGACCCGAAGCGGCAATTCCTTCATATCCACGCCTAATTCGGCAGCGCGGTCGAGCAGATGCAAGAAGTACGTGGGCGTGCAACACAATGCAGTCACGCCAAAATCCTTCATCAGCATGATCTGCCGATCACTGTTGCCGCCTGATATAGGGATTACCGTAGCCCCTAACCCTTCAGCGCCATAGTGGGCACCGAGGCCGCCTGTGAAGAGGCCATAACCATAGGCGTTCTGAAGGATATCTCCATGATGTAAGCCGCAACCAGCGAAACAGCGGACCATCACGGAGGTCCACACCTCCACGTCCTCCTTGGTGTAGGCGACCACGATGGGTTTGCCCGTGGTTCCGCTGGAGGCGTGGAGACGGACGACATCCCTCATCGGGCTAGCAAAAAGTCCAAAGGGATAGCTATCCCGCAGATCGCTTTTCACCATGAACGGCAACTTTGTGATGTCCTCAAGCGTACGGATGCCCTGCGGTGCGAGCCCGAGCTCATCCATGCGTGCGCGAAACAGCTTCACATGCTGCCACGCTCGCGTCACAACGGCTTGCAGACGCTGCAACTGCAGCTCTCGGAGCAGCGGAACCGGAGTGTAATCGGGCGCGCTCGCAGGATGGTAGCCCGTAACGCTCTTTGCCGTACCTGAACTCATCTGTCCCGTCCGATAGAAAAGGATACGAGATTTGCCTCGTGCTGCGTCTCGGGTAAATTGCGTCGGAGGGTAAAGTCGAAGATAGCATCGGCTCCGCGCTCGCGCTTCAGCCGGGCACTTTCCTCAAACATGCGTCGAATCCACGAGGCGTTCTCGAGTTGGCTGGCGATGGCATTGGAAATAGGCATAGGAGTCGGGAGGCTTTCTATTTGTTCAATAGTTCTGCGCTTGCCAGGATGCTGATGCCTGCTGTCTGCAAACGCACAATGGCCGCATCCAGGTCGGCAAAGCGGAAGATAAGGATTGCCTTGTCTCCGCGTACATAAGGAAAGGCATACATATACTCGATATTAATGTCGGCTCCGTCCAGCGCCTTTAAGACGTCAGCCAAGCCTCCCGGACGGTCGGCCACTTCAACGGCGAGCACCTCCGTCACTTTAACCACAAATTTCTGCGCTTCGAGAACCCTCGCGGCCTCCCGCCAATCCGAGACAATCATTCGCAGAATGCCGTATTTGTGTGTGTCCGCCAGGTACAAGGCGCGGATGTCGATGCCTCCCTGCGCAAGCAGATGGGAGGGGGCAAAGATGTGGCCGGGCTTGTTTTCGACGAACAACGATATTTGTTGAATCTTCATGATGTCCGCCGATCGAGGACACGCTTCGCTTTGCCTTCGCTTCGCTGGAGAGAGCGCGGCTCGACAAGCGAAACCTGTACTTTGAGTCCCAGCATGTGATGGAGCACGCCCTGAAGCTTCTCATGCAAGCCCTGCAACACTCCGATCTCATCGTTGAACGTCTGAGGTGTTACCTCAACCTGCACTTCCATCTGGTCCAACCCGTGCTCGCGGGTGAGAATGATCTGGTAATGGGGCACGGTGCCCTCGACCTGCAGCAGCGCGGATTCCACTTGCGATGGAAAAACATTTACGCCGCGAACGATCAGCATGTCATCACTGCGCCGGCCGATGCGGTTGATCCGTCGCAACGTGCGTCCGCACTCACATGTGCCTGGAAGAATCATGGTGATATCGCGAGTGCGGTAACGAATCATCGGCATGGCCTGTTTGCTCAAGGTGGTCAGCACCAGCTCGCCCTCAACCCCGTCCGGCAGCGGCTCTCCGGTCGCTGGATCGACGATCTCCGGATAGAAGTGATCTTCGATGATGTGCAAGCCTTGATGCTGGCGGCATTCGCAGCCGACGCCGGGTCCAATCATCTCCGAAAGCCCATACATGTCGAAGGCCTCAATCCGGCTATGACTTTCAATGTGCTTCCGCATGGATTCGGTCCACGGCTCAGCACCGAAAAATCCGACCCGCAGCGGCAATTCCTTCATATCCACACCTAATTCGGCAGCACGTTCGAGAAGGTGCAAGAAGTACGTGGGCGTGCAGCACAGCGCAGTCACGCCAAAATCCTTCATCAGCATGATCTGCCGGTCACTGTTGCCGCCTGATATAGGGATTACCGTCGCCCCCAACTTTTCAGCGCCATAGTGAAAACCCAGGCCACCGGTAAAGAGGCCATAACCATGGGCGTTCTGAAATATGTCTCCATGATGCAACCCGCCGCGGACCAAACAGCGGGCCATCACCGAGGCCCACACGTCCACGTCCTCCTTGGTGTAGGCGACCACGATGGGTTTGCCCGTGGTTCCGCTGGAGGCGTGGAGACGGACGACGTCCCCCATGGGGCTGGCAAAAAGTCCAAAGGGATAGCTATCCCGCAAATCGCTTTTCACAGTGAACGGCAGCTTTGCGATGTCCTCAAGCGTACGGATGTCCTGCGGCGCGAGCCCGAGCTCATCCATGCGTGCGCGAAACAGCCTCACATGCTGCCACGCTCGCATCACAATGGCTTGCAGGCGCTGCAACTGCAGCTCTCGGAGCAGCGGAACCGGAGTGTAATCGGGCGCGCTCGCAGGATGGGGGTCGGTAACGCTTTTTGCCGTACCTGAACTCATCTGTCCCGCCCTATAGAAAAGGATGCGAGATTCGCGTCGTGCAGCGCCTCGGGTAAATTGCGCTGGAGTGCGGCGATCCAGGCTTCAACAGGAAACTGCAGATGCCGGCTCAACACCCCCAGCAGCGCCACGTTGATACTTTTCTTGTTCGGCAGACGCGATTCGTCGATTTGCGAAGGTTCAATGAGGACACCCCCTTCAGCTAGAACCGCTGCATTTACCGGGATCTGGTCCGGCGAAATGACGACCAGAAAATCTGCCTTGCCCTCCGGCACCATGGGACTGAATACGCGCTCGCCAAATCGCACATCGCTGGAGACGGAGCCGCCGCGCTGGCTCATCCCGTGTAATTCGCTCTTCTTTACGTCCAGGCCAGCCCTGAACGCAACGTCGGCCAGGATGTCGGAAGCCTTCAGCACGCCCTGCCCGCCCAATCCTGCGACGACTATGTTAGTTGTTCGGCTGTTCATTGCACCTCTCGTACTCGCGGATCGCGCGGGTCGCAAGCAGACAATCTCGCCGGGCAATCACGACGGAAAGCTCCGGCGTATCTAGACATGTTCGAACCAGCTCTTGAAGCTTCGAGGGATCCAGCGTTGGGTCGACCACGTGAACATTTTTTATGCCAAGCGTTCGCGCGAGGTCCTCAAACACCACCTTGCCTGTCTTCGCATGGTCCAGCTTGCGCCCCGTTCCCGGGTGCTCCTGCAAGCCCGTCATAGCCGTGGTTCCGTTGTCGAGGATCACCAGCACATGGCCGCTGGCTGGCGGGTTATAAATCATCTCGACTAAACCTGTGATCCCGCTGTGTACGAAAGTGCTATCTCCGATGACGCTCACCACTCGTTTCGCATCTTCAGGCGGCAATGAATGGCGCATCCCCAGACCCACGCCGATCGCCGCGCCCATGCATACGATTGTGTCGATCGCATCGAATGGCGGTAAGACTCCCAGTGAATAGCAGCCGATATCGCCTGAGACAATACAGTCCAGGTTCTTCAGCGCGGTGAAAACGACGCGATGCGGACAACCGGGGCACAGAGCCGGCGGCTTGCCGGGAGCGGGTTTCGGCTCAGGCGAACAATCGCCGTCCAGAATGCGGCGCACGCGGGTAGTGTTCAGTTCGCCGAAACGGAACATCTCCTGCTTGCCTTCGACCGCAATGCCCGCGGTACGAGCGCCCTCCACCAGATACGGATCTCCCTCTTCGATGATTATGCAGCGCTCGACGCTGGCAGCGAAGGCGCGCATGCGCTCCAAAGGAAGAGGATAGGTGCATCCCAACTTCAGTACGCTGGCTTCCGGCGCGGCTTCGCACACATGCTGATAGGAAATTCCCGAGGTGATAATTCCGAGCGACGGCGAGCCCACGATGAGTTGGTTCGGCCCTGCCTCGTCGTTCCAGGCAGCTATCTGCGAAAGGATATTGCGCAGCCGGCTGTGTGCCGGACGGGCGAAGGCTGGAATCATCACGCGGGAGCGAACATCATGCGTGAACTGCGCCGGGTGCGGCTTGGCAATCGCAACCGTTCCGTGGCGCACGATGGTTTTGGAATGACAGACGCGCGTAGTCAGGCGCAACAGAACAGGCACTTGCCATCGCTCGGAGAGTTCGATGGCCTGCAACGTGAACTCGTAAGCTTCCTGCGAATCCGAGGGCTCGAGCATCGGCACGCCGGCCGCGACGGCATAACGCCGATTGTCCTGCTCATTCTGGCTGGAAGCCATTCCAGGGTCGTCGGCCGAGACCACGACCAGCGCTCCTTCCAGTCTGGTATACGCCACTGTGAACAAGGGGTCGGCAGCAACGTTTAAGCCGACATGTTTCATTGTTACGAGGGCGCGCGCACCGGAGAAAGCGACTCCGATCCCGACTTCCAGCGCCACCTTCTCGTTGGGCGACCACTGTGCACTTCCGCCCAGGCTTTCGAATGTCTCTAAGATCTCTGTCGAGGGAGTCCCGGGATATCCCGTACCGAGCTTCACCCCGGCGTCGAAAGCGGCAAGGGCAACCGCTTCGTCACCGCTCAGCAGTGACATCGCACACTGTTGCTGAAGATGTTCCAAGGAAAAATCCTGTGTGAAACGAGTTTCGAATCAGTGTATCCGATTGTGAAATCCAGGCAAACAAAAATCCAACCGGACGCAACCAGGTCCAGGCGGCACCGCGCGAAAAAGTGCGAATGGGCTTGTAGGTGATAGATAATCTGGATCTTGCTTTAGAGCAATTCCCTAGTTGCCGTAGCCCGATACTGCTCTCGCCTTCAGGTTGTCATTCCGAGCGCAGCGAGGAATCCCCGCACCGCCCAAACCTGCAATGCCGCTCCAGAGTCTCTTCTGCCTCGAACTGCCTTTGACGGTGTAAACCTTCTGTGGAACCGCCTTAACGGCGGGACGTGGACTCGAACCACGAACCTACCGGTCGTGAGAGGCCGGTTGAGCCGCACGCCGCACAAAAAGAACGAGATTCTGCTTACGCTGCTGTTCATGGCCGCAGCGCTGCGAGATGATTACGCTCGATTTGGTCCGCGCATCTTCTTTCAGTGGGTCGAAATCATGTTCCCGGCGTACTTGAATTCTTCCGGCGTTGCTCGTCCCACTCCGCCGGAGGCTCTGTAGTCGCTACTTCAATTGCTCTTCATCAAAGTCTAGGCCACTGGCATTGTTTCTGTTTCTAAATTCGCCGTGGGACTCTTCGCCCCATAGCGTTTAAAGAATGCTAGCAAGACTCCCAACACGAAGCTGAGAATTGCGGCGCACAACACACGATACTCGGGCGGAAGCAGAAAGGTAACCGTATGGGCGGGAACCCAGAAAAACGTAAGCAGCCTGATGATAACCACCACAAACAGGCTATGCCAATTGATGGCCGCAAGGACGGTGTCAAATTTAACCGACGGCAGGTTCAGCAAGTGCCCATCGGCTAAGTCGAGATAGGTATCGGAAATACGATGGGCGCACATCAGTACCGGACCGTACGTCGCATTCATGATCACACTGGTCCAGAAGGCCCGGATGACAGGCGAGTGAAATCGGGCTCCAAACAATAGCCCGCTTTGGATAGAGCTGGCAACTCCGTTTGCGTACACCGGCACAGCCGCCGTCAGGGTAAATCCCACAAATCCCCAAAAGCAGGCCCGGTAGACCATGCCGCACGGAATATTCCACTCGCCTGCTATGATCCGAATCGCAAACAACTCGCCCATGCTGGCAAGAATGGAAAACTTAATAATTCCCATCAGGTATGGGTGCACTATCGTTTCACTTATAATTGCCGCGCGGGAGGAAGGATTCACTAACGCCGCGAGGATGCAAACCATGATTGCTCCCCAGATAAAATCTGCACGCTTCATCGAACTGCTCCTCTCCTCAGATCGATTCCAGGCCGAGTTTCCCGCCCTTTGATCGCAACAGCACCTTGTCCTGTTTCTATTGTAAAGAGTACCTCGAAACGAGCTTGCTGGTCTCAATGTAAGCACACAGGACCGCGTTTTGGCGGTGGCCGCCAACTTCCTTGCCGCCGTTCCGCCTGACGCACTAACTGCCAACGAGTGGTGGCGCGCAGACGATGTCTGTCACCCACTTGAGGAAATGGTCCTTCTCCACGCTTTAGGGGCCATTGTAGCTTATGCCCGCAACGGCCCAGACAGCGACTGCATCACCTGTTGGAAGCCTTCAAAGTCCAGCGACTGTGCTCCGTCTGAGAGTGCCCTTTCCGGACAAGGATGGACCTCGATGATCAAGCCATCTGCTCCGATCGCCGCTGCTGCACGGCTCATTGCTGAGATGAGGCTGCGCCTTCCGGTTCCATGTGAGGGATCTGCGATCACAGGCAGGTGAGACAACTCTTTGGCCAGTGCGACTGCTGAGAGGTCCAGCGTATTGCGTGTCTCCGTTACGAAGGTTCGGATTCCTCGCTCGCACAGCACAACCTGCTGATTGCCACCAGACAGTAGGTATTCGGCAGCAAGCAGCCATTCCTTCACGGTTGCCGAGGGACCACGCTTCAACAGTATAGGTTTGCCGCAGCTGGCAAGCCTCCGTAGCAGCGCGAAGTTCTGCATGTTTCGGGCTCCCACCTGAAGCATGTCTGCATACGCGCAGATAATATCCACATCCTCGGTGCTCATCACCTCCGTCACTATCGGCAGGCCAAACCTTTCCTTCGCTGCTCTCAGTATTTCTAACCCTTCCAACCCCAGGCCCTGGAATTCGTAGGGTGATGTCCGCGGCTTGTATGCGCCGCCTCGAAGCATTTTGGCGCCAGCCTTCTTCACGTTCTCCGCTGTCTCGAACACCTGTTCTCGAGATTCCACCGAGCATGGTCCTGCCATTACTACGAGGTCTTTGCCGCCGATCTCTACTCCACTGACATTGACCACCGTCCCGCTCGGCTTTACCTGCCGGCTCACAAGTTTGTAGGGCTGCGCGATTGCCACCACGTCCTCCACGCCCGGTGCCGCTGCGAGTGCTTCCAACTCATGACGTCTTCCGCTTCCAACGGCTGCCACGATTGTCCGTTGCTCTCCGTAGGTTACGTGCGACTGGTAACCCGCCTCTTTGACTCGCTCGATGATGTGGTCGACCTCGGCCTTCGAAGCGCCTTCCTTCAAATTGATGATCATTTCTACTCGTCTCCGCAGCTCATCGCTGCCATTATGTTGGTTTTGTGATCCCAAAAAGCAAAAGCCGCAACTCTGAAGAGTTGCGGCTGCGTGGTTACAAACTTGGCGTTTCTAGCTGTGAATCTGTTGATCACACACGCCCCACCCCGCACCGCATACTCTAAAAGAGTAGCGGTAGCTAAAGGCGAAGCTAAATCGAAGTGTGCTCATCGTGGGATCAGTATCAAATACTTTCTACTCGTTGTCAACGGTTACATCACGCCCTCCGGCGGATGTCCTTGGTGCGCTTCTCCTGTGCCCACGCAATATGATTTACACGGCCTGTATTATGGTCGTGAACTGCCTGCAGCAATGTACAGCAGGGGGAGTGTGGGTAGTTGTGGCATAATCTGGCCGTGACAGCCAGTACCCTTGAGTATGAACGGATTCAACAGGACCGACCCATGGATTTCGAACCTATCCAGACCTTCTTCAACAGGGCGGACGCCTTCGCCAGTCACAACGGTATGACGATAATCGAGTTGCACGATGGCTTTGCTCGGGCGGAGATGGAACTTCAGCCCTACCATCTGAATGCAGCGCAAACTGTTCACGGGGGGGCGCTGTACACTCTCGCTGACTTTGCTTTTGCTGCTGCCAGCAACGCAAAGGGTCAGCTTGCACTTTCGATAAACTCCTCACTTTCCATTTTTCGGGGAGCCAAAGAGGGCAAGTTGATTGCCGAAGCACGCGAAGTAAGCCATGCTGCGAAGTTGGCGAGTTTTGAAGTCAGTATCCGAAACGATCGTGGTGACCTTCTTGCTACGTTCCAAGGAATGGTGTATCGCAAATCGGTTTTGCTTGAATCCCTCCCTTCGTGGGATGACTAGGGAGATGCTGCAGGGAATGACCGTTCCTGGGCACGCTTGCCGTTGTTCTGTTGGATGGCACTGTCGCTTGCTTAGAGCAATTCCCTAGTTGCCGTAGCCCGATACTGCTCTCGCCTTTAGGTTGCCATTCCGAGCGCTGCGAGGAATCCCCGCACCGCTCAAATCTGCAATGCCGCCCCAGGGTCTCTTCTGCCTCGAACCGCCTTTGACGGTGTACACCTTCTGTGGAACCGCCCTGGACCATCAAGCAACCGTGCCACCGCCGCAGGCAGGAGGCCAGGCCCGTAAAGGGTGGGCCTTTTCCTGCGTGGGCAACATTAGGCAGCAACTCTCTACCAGCAGCTCAGCATCATAGGGAAAACGTGCAGTTGTTTGACGGACCCAAGCGTTCGCCAAACGCAGAAAGCCGTAGCTGAAAATCGTAATCGTACGAGCGCCGGGTTTGAGCAGCTCAAGCCCCGCGAATCCTGGGCACTGATGTTTTTGCTTCAGTTGTCACTCCTTGGTCTCTCGTTCTTTCCAAACAACGGTAATGCTTCTGGGGATGGAGAAAAAAATGACCTGCCGTGTATCGAACAACTCCCATGTGTCCTCGATGTTGGCTGTCCCTGCTCTCGTGGCAACCAACACTGCTCGCGCTCTTGTGCGTACAAGAGCTATCACCGTGGCCGTACTGGTTCTCCTCGGTTTATCGCTCATCGCCTGTGGTGGGAGCTCCTCCAAGTCAACGTCGACTCCTCCTGCCACCGTGGCCGTCGCCACCAACGTTCCTACGGCGACAATGTCGGCCAACGGCGCCCAGACGTTCACGGCAACGGTTACAGGAAGCACGAATACCGCCGTGACTTGGTCGGTTCAAGAGGCGAATGGCGGCACCATCACACAAGCCGGTGTTTATACCGCTCCTTCCACCGCCGGGACTTACCACGTATTGGCGACGAGTCAAGCCGACCCAACCAAAGTCGCGACGATTGCCGTCACGGTCACCGCGGCAGTTGTGGCAGCTCCGAATCCGACATTCACCAGCACGCCGCCTACAACACTTGCTGAAGCCGACCCGACATACACTTATCCGATTACGGCCACCGTCTCGGACGGATCGGCGATCAGCTACGTGCTGACCACTGGCCCCTCGGGAGCTGCGATCAACACCCCCAGCACGCTGAGCTGGATGCCGACAGGCGTTGCGCCGCTGACAGGCCGGGAAATGCCGTCCAGCTTTACCGTAACGGCGAAAACTACGAACGGCGGCTCGGCAACGCAAAGCTGGACGGTGACTCCGTTCCGCGTCGTTACGATGACCCTCAGCGATTCGTTCTGGGCTTCGAATGGTCCTACACCAGCACCACTAAAAGGTGTGAGCCCTGTGGCCGCAATTGTGCCTGGTTCGCCCTCGGCGACAACGATCACCGCCACGGATAATGGCGATGGCACGTATACGATGGACAGTGTGCCGGCGGGATACTACTGGATGGAGGACGGTCCCACTGAAAAGTACTGGACTAACCTCAACTCCTTCGATGCCAGCACGGATTATATTGGCCAGTTGCTAGAGGCCGACCCCTCGGCCCAGACGGTCACCATCACCACTCTACCGCTGGATGCTACGGGGTCATCGGGGAGTGTCAATCCGAACGATGTGATCTGGATCGGAAGCCCCCAAACCACCGCCTGGTGGGCTCCGCAGGGTACGGCGGGCGTCAGTCCGCTGCCGACAACGGGTGCCTCGATGACCGATACGGAGACCATCGCCCTTGGTGCTCTGCCGGTGATTAACTCCGGGCTTTCCAATGATCCCAGCTACATCCTGCAGTTCAGCCCGGCGTCGATATCCGGCGGCGCGGGCACCGTCGGATACGTCGGCATGTCCATCGCCGCCGATGCCGGTGCCAGTCTCGGAACAGGCTTTACCTACGCCAGCCCGATCGGAGCAACGGACGCACTGACCGATACAACCCCGCAGACGCTGAAGTTTACAACTACGAACTGGGGTAAGCTGATTCCCTCCGCCACGTACACGCTCTCCGGCGGGACTTCGCAAGCAAGGCTGGTGTACTTCGGAACCTATCTGGCGTCTATGCCCTATATCACCACGGGACTGTCGGCAATCGGCGGCGGCTTCCCGAGCTGCAGCGGGAGCACCGGCTCCGCTAACACTGTGCCGTGCACCGAGGTCGCAGGACTCGCTGGATGGCCAGCATACACTATCACAGCGCCGGACCCGGCAATCCTCGGCATTCCTCATGAGCAAAACACTCGCGAGGCGGGGAATGATGCTGGTCCGCTCTTCATGGCGTATGCGGCACTGGATTCGGCAACCTGCACAGCGACGCAGACAACAGACTGCACGCCTCCGGATGACGACACGGTAAGCATGCCGGTTCACAATCCATTTGGATCCACACCGATGGTGCTGTCCAGCCAGGTTGAGATTCAGGTTCCACTTGGCTATCCCAGCAACTTCTCTACGATCTCCACCAGTCAGTTCTCGGTGACCAGTCTCAGTTCGGCGATTGTCGATCAGCCCGTCATCTACCCGGTGACGGCCCCGATGATCAACACTACTCACTCTCTGTTCACCAGCACCACACTCGCGGCGCCTCTGACTTTGAGCTGGACGGCGTCAACCCTCAACCCCGCCATTACCGGTGGAGTAATCAGTGGCTATCACGTGTTGGTCTATGAAGCGCCCTCAGGCAGTTCAAACTGGGGAGCTACGCTTGCTGACTTGGGCACCGCGAATACCTCGCTAACCTTGCCAACATTAGGGCTGCCCGCGGGAACCTACGTCTTCGTCATCCAAGCGAATGCAGACCCGTTAGCAACTCCGACCTCAAACCCGTGGCATTCCGCACTCCCACGCGGAACGGCACAGATCGTGTCGGCACCGATAACCATTACCGGATCGTGGTGAGCTGACGGTGCAGCAGGAGAATATCCTCCAGTTGCGCTAGTTCGCTACTAACCGACGGCCACCGGCTCCTCATCGCCGGTGGCCGTTTCTTCTGCCATCACGCCCGTTCCCGCCCTTCGAACTTGCCATAGCGCAGAGCCAGTGTTGGCAACACCAGCAGGTTCAACAGGGTCGATGTCACGAGACCTCCGAGAATCACAATCGCCATCGGGCCCTCGATCTCGCGGCCCGGATCGCCGCTGCCGATCGCCAGCGGCAAAAGGCCAAGGCCGGTCACCAGAGCCGTCATCAGGATCGGTGCGAGTCGCTCGGAGGCCCCGCGCAGCGCCGTGGCTAATCCCCACGTATGGCCTTCCACTCCCACCAGGTGCTCATAGTGTGAGATCAGCATGATCGAGTTTCGCAGCGTGATCCCAAACAAAGTTACAAAACCAACCAGAGAACCAAGCGACAGATTGCCCCCCGTAAGCAGTGCCGCAGCCACTCCTCCCACCAGCGCGAACGGAAGGTTTGAAAGCACCAGCAACAGGTTGCGATGATTGCCCGTGACCATCGACAGCAGCAGGATGATTCCCAGCCCAGCCAGCAACGAGTTCATCAAGAGGTCGCGCCGGGCCTGCGCCTGTGCCTCGACCGTGCCGGAAAACTCCACATAGCTGCCCGCCGAGAGCGACAGGCGCGAGATGCGCTTGCGGGCCTCGTCCACAAAGGACTCCACCGAGCGCCCTTCGACATTGCAGGTAATCGTTTGCACGCGGCGAGCGCCGTCATGCAGGATCACATAGCGCCCCGATGATTGATAAATGTCGGCGACCTGCTTCAGCGTCACAAAATTTCCATCGGGACTTCGCAGCGGCAGTGCGCCGATTTCGCTGATTGCCGGCCGATGCCCAGAAGCGAGAACGACAGAAAGGTCAAAGACCCGATTCTCGTCGTAGACCTGTCCCACAACTTCGCCTCCATAGGCGGTCCGCACGACATCGAGAATCTGCACCGGATCGAAGCCCCAGCGTGCCACGTCGTCCTTTCGCAATCGCACGGCGATCTGCGGCGTTCCGGGAGGGGATTGGATCTGAATCTGCGCCGCGCCACGAACCTGGCTCAGTACGTTGCCAATCTGGGCCGCCTCCTGATCCAGGTGGTCCAGGTCGTGTCCGAAGACATTGACCACCACCGGAGCCGTATAGCCGGACAAGGTCTCGTCGATCCGCTCAGTCAGGAAGCCGTTCGACGTGAGCGTTGGGCCAGGAAACTCCGACAGCACCTGCCGGATGCCCGCATGGGTCGCGGCTACTTGCTTTCCGTTCAGGGCCTGCATGTTCACGTCAATTTCGCTCTCATGCGTTCCGAGCGTATCGGTTCCCAGTTCGGCGCGCCCGGCTCGTTGCGCTACGGTCTTCACCGACGGAATTTTCAGCAACGCTGCCGTAATCAGCCCTCCCATTCGCATCGACTCCTGCAGCGAAGTTCCCGGCACAGCCGTCATGTGAACGGTAACGTCACCCTCGCGTAATTCGGGCAAAAACGATTGAGTCAAAAAGAAGAGGCTTCCGACACCGAGCGCCACCAGTAGCGCCACACCGGCCATCAATAGCCGCGGCGCCTTTTCGATCTCCAGCAAAACTTTCTCATACCTCTTCTTCAACCAGTGGATAGCGGGCGGCTCCTCGGGTGCAAGCTCGGCCTTGCCCAGCAGCAGAATGCAGAGTGCGGGCGTAACCGTCAGCGCTACGATCAGCGAGGCGAGGATCGCCCAGATGTAGGCCAGCCCCAGCGGATAAAAGAGCCTTCCTGCCAGGCCGGACATACTGAGCACCGGCACAAACACCAGCATCACCGCGAACGTCGCATAGACAACGGCGCTGCGCACCTCGATGGAAGCGTGGAGGGCGACACGAGCCGGCGACCTCGGATGTGGCAAGGCCCGGTTCTCACGCAGACGCCGGTAGATGTTCTCGACGTCGATCACCGCATCGTCCACCACTTCGCCAATCGCAATCGAGATCCCTCCCAGCGTCATCATGTTCAAGCTCAGGCCCATGTGGTCGAGCGCGATCACCGCCGCCAGCAGTGAGAGCGGAATCGCAATGCAGGAGATCGCGGCGGTGCGGAGGTTGTACAAAAACAAGAACAGCACCACGATTACCAGGATCGAGCCAACCAGTAGCGACTGCCGCACATTGCGAAGCGCAATGTCGATCGAGTCGGCCGAGCGAAACACATCCGAGTGGATAGAGACTCCCTGCGCTTCCAAACTTGGGCGCAGCTCCGCGAGTGCCGTATCCAGCCCCCGCGTGACTTCCAGCGCATTGGCTCCATAGGCGGAGTCGATGACAAGAATGACTCCCGGTATTCCACGTATCGAGGCCGAACCAATCGCCGGGGCTGGCGCGTCGGTCACGTGGGCTACGTCTCCCAACGTCACATTGCCGCCGTTGTGATGGACCAGCACCGTGCGGGCCAGTTGCGCAGCAGTGAGCGATTGTCCTTCGGTCTCCAGCACGATTCGCTGGTTTGCCGTCTCCACAAAGCCTGCCCCTCGAACCCCGGTAGCTTGCCTTGCCGCTGCAATCACCTCCTCGACGCTCACTCCAAATTGGACGATCCGTTGCGGATCGAACTGCACTTGAAGCTGCCGCCTCTCGCCTCCATTGACCTCTACCGCGGCGACGCCGCCAACGGCCAACAGGCGCGGCTTCACCGTCCAGTCGGCAATCGTTCGCAACGCCATCAGCGACTGCTTGTCCGATGTCAGGCCGACGTGCATCACCCAGCTTGTGGTGGTTGTCAGCGGCGTCAGCAGCGGAGGCTGAACTCCGCTCGGAAGCTCTCCCGCCACCGTCGATAAACGTTCGCTCACCGCCTGCCGGTCACGATAAATATCCGTCCCAAAGCGGAAGACCACCGTGATTACAGATAGACCTTGAATGGATTTTGATCGCAGCGCATCGATCCCGGAGATGCCGTTAATTGCATTCTCGATCGGTTGAGTGACGAGAATCTCCACCTGTTCCGAGGAGAGCCCCGGCGCCTCGGTCTGAATCGCAACTTCCGGCGGTGCGAAATCCGGAAAGTCGCTGTACGGCACACGATAGACCGAAAGAATTCCGTAGGCCAGGAACGCGCATCCCAGCGCCACGACAATTCCCCGGTACCGGATCGAGAAGCGGACGATGGCATTCAGCATCGGGTGCACCGTGCTTTACTCATCGCCTTCGCCCTTGCCGTGCAGAAGCATTTCTTCAGAGAGCAGAGCCTGCGCTCCCACGGTCACAATCTTCTCCCCGGCTGCGAACCCTTCGCCGGCGAAGTACCCGTCTTCGACCGGCACATCCGTTGTCAGCGCATTACGGGTGAAGCCGTCAGAAGATACCTGCATGTAGACCCAGGCTTTACCCTCCGACCACACCACTGCCGAGGCCGGAATGACTACGCCTCTCATCGGACCGCCGCTCGAGAGGCGAGCAACAAGGTTCAGCCCCGGAGCAAGCCCCGGCGCGCCGGATGCAAGATAGAGAAAGCTCCTGCCCTGAATCCTGGGATCGATCCTGCGAAACGCCGAGATAAAACTTGCCTGGGTGCGTCTCCCATTCGGGAGCTCAAGCGAAATGCTCTTCGGCGGCGCAAGCGCGCTTTCGGAAGGCAACGTCATCTGGACAAGCGCTTCGCCCCCATCGAGGAGGCGCTGAAACCGCGCTGAACCTTCCGTCGTCCACTTCGCCACAACATCGCCCCACTCCTGACGGAGGGAGGACGCTTGCAGATTCAACTGCTGCTCTCCCGCGCGCACCTCCGCCTCATCCGATTGCAACGCAGCTTCCGCCGATTGCAGCGACTTCTCTGAGATGTTCTGGTTTTCTCCGAACAGAGCCTTCAGCCGCGCATACTCCTTACCGGCCAGATCGCTTTGCACGCGCGCCTTTTGCAGTTGCGCCTGGCTCGCAACATACGTGTTGCGAAACGTTGCCAGCTCTTGAACCGAAAGCACGACTGCCGGATACGTAGCCTGCGCGCGCGTGACGGTCGAGGCGAGGCTCGCGACCGTAAATCCCAGCCGCTTTTGCGTTGGCTCGTCCAGAGTAATCAACGTTTGTCCATTCTCGACCGTGATCTCCGCCGGCACTTTCTTTGCCTGAGCCTCCCTGCTCTCAACTTTTTTGTCGACTGCGCGATGTTGGCATCCGCCCAGCAGCATCAGCAACAACAGCGCGGCGACAAACATGCCGGATCGAATCCCGCTCCATCGAATGAACGCAGCTCCGGTGCGCGATTTCATCGTTCTAACTCCTTCGGTAATTCGTTCAGCGGCTGCTTCGACGGCTGGCTCACAGGAGACGCATCGCTACCGGCAGAAAATACGTCGCCCGGATCGAGCGGGCGTTGCACAGCATCCTCAAGCTCGCCCAGGGCGCTCTGCGCGCGTGCGAGGGCATCGAGCCGCAACCGAGCGATCACAGAACTTTCGATTTGCACCCCATTCAGAGCCAGTCGATCCTCCTCGCCAAGCTGAACCGCCCGCTGCATTCTCTGCAATTGAGCATCGTTGAGATTGCGCAGGGAGTGATCGGCTTCAGCCAGCTCTTTGAGCGCGGCTGTATAGCGTGCGAGGCTTCGTTCGCTCTCCGCAATCACTAGCGACTGCTTCTCCAGGAACGCGGCTGCTGCTACTTTGCGGCGCGCTTCCGCTTCAGCAATGGGACCCTGATTGCGGTTGAAGATAGGAAGCGTGGCCGAAAATCCGATTGTAAAAAAGCTGTTTCCCTCCTCATACGTGTAGCCAGGTCCAATCTGCACATCCGGATATTGTTTGGCGATCTCCAACTGCAAGTCGGCCTCCGCGGCTGCGTATTGCGCCAGCGCGCGACGTACATCCAGCCGATTCAGCACCGCCTCTCGTTTGATTGTGGCCGGCGAAAGCGACTCCGCACTCGGCGGCGATTCCAAATCTGTCCACGAAAATACAACGCCTTCCAGTGCCGCACCTGGAAGGCCGATGGAGGCGGCCAGCGCCGCCCTACTTTCGGAAAGCTGCCCCTCGGCAGCGGCGATTGACGAACGTATTCTTGAAAGCTCGATGCGCGCCGTATCTACCTCCGGCCTCGGTATCTCTCCCACCGCCAGCCTCTGGTCAAGCAGCCTGACTTGCTCAGCGCGAAACTCCTCTTCCGAATGCATCGACTCCAGGCCGCGAGCCGCGAGAAGACAATTCAGCAATGCCGCCCGAACCCCGCTGCGGACCCTCCATGCCGAATCCGCCAGATCGTATCGCGCCGCTTGATCCAGGCTCCGCGCGGATTGCATCCGATACCCACGCTTTCCCGCCGTTTCGACAGGCGCCGCAAATTCCAAGTTGAACAAGTACGGACTCGGGATGCCGGGCGCGATGCTCAGAGTGGGATTGGGCCGT
This sequence comes from uncultured Acidobacteriota bacterium, assembly GCA_963787715.1. Taxonomy (GTDB): domain Bacteria; phylum Acidobacteriota; class Terriglobia; order Terriglobales; family Acidobacteriaceae; genus TOLSYN. Next base: position 123,822 of record CAWBEC010000003.1, read on the forward strand.
GCGCCCGCCGTCACAGTCGCAGCCTCAGCCTCTGCCACACGCGCACGCGCCGTCTCCATTGCAGGATTAAAGTACAGAGCCGCCAGCGAAAACATTCGAAGATCCCACGTCTTCGGCGGCCACGGTGATACCGCGTGACCCAAGTGGGTTTCGACATACGCCTGCAGTCCCGGCTCCGCCATGCTTCTTGCCTCCAGCCTCGATGCGGTCTCGCTCGGCACCAGAGGGATCGCCTGGTATCGCCGCGTCGCGCAGCCCGCCATGAGCCCCGTCATGAGTAAAGCTCCAAGTAGGCGAAGTCGTCCTCTTATCGTCGAAGGCACAGTTGTGTTCGCTCCGTGTGCGGAAAAGACGAGTGTACCTGCCTCTCAACACGGATTCAATTGTGTCGCATCAGAGTCTCATTCCGATTACTGTCATTCCGGCTGGAGCGTCATTCCGAGCCTCGCGAGGAAAAAACGGTGCTCGAATCCATCTACCCTTCATTCAACATCTGAGCCAGATGCCGTACCCGAGTGCCCGGACAGAAGTGACGTATCTGCGAGCGGCAGGAGAAGCCATCGGCCACCACCAGCGCCTCCCGCCCACTGGCGCGAATTGCGGGCAACAGCACGCGTTCGGCAAGCGCGCGAGACATCTCGTAATTCTCTTCCGCGTAACCGAAAGCGCCCGCCAGCCCGCAGCATCCCGAATCGAGCACCTCCAACTTCAATCCCTCAATGCGCTGCAGCAGGCCGATCTCAGCCTCCATCCCCACGATCGCGCGGTGATGGCAATGCCCCTGCAATAGCGCGGTTGCGCTCCGCGCAGGCGGAGTGAACCCCGGCGCGAAACGCGCAATGAATTCCTCAAACATGAACGACTGTTTCGCCAGCGCCGCGGCGAGAGGGTCGTTAGGATACAGCCTGGGCAACTCGTCGCGAAAGGTGAGGATGCAACCCGGCTCCAGCCCTACAATCGGAGTGCCGCGCTCCAGCCATGGCCGAAGCACCTGCATCACCTTTGCCAATTGCAACTTGGCCTCCTCCAGCATCCCCTGGTCGTAGAGCGGGCGTCCGCAACAGACATACTTAGGCGGAATCGTCACCCGGAAACCGGCGCGCTCCAGAACCTCCACCGCTGCGATTGCGACCTCGGGCTCAAAAAAGTTGTTGAAGGTATCGGGGAAGAGCATCACCTCTCTCCCTTGCCGCGAGCGCGTGCTGGAGGCAAACCACTGGCGGAAGCTGCGCGCCGCCAGTTGAGGAAGCGCCCGCTGCTTGTGAACTCCAAGCATCTCCTTCGCTACCCCGCCCAACACTGAGTTTGAGATAAAGTTTGACAGCCCGGGAAGCCGCGCCGCCAGCGGAGCCCAGTGGAAGACCTTGGCAAACAGTTCATCGCGTACCGGCCGCCGGTGTTCGCGGTGGTAGTGCGAGAGAAACTCCGCTTTGTACGAGGCCATGTCCACCGTGGCCGGGCACTCGGACTTGCAACTCTTGCACGATAGGCAGAGTTTGAGGCTCTCGTGCAGCGCCTCGTCGCCGAATCCGCCGGGAAGCAGTTCGCCATTGAGCGCCTCGAAGAGCATGTGAGCGCGCCCGCGCGTAGAGAGCAACTCGTCCTGCGTCACCATGTACGAAGGGCACATCGCGCCGCTCTCCAGCTTCCGGCACTTCCCAATCCCAATGCATCGCGAGACAGCGCCGCCCAGCCCGCCATCGGCGCTGAAATCGAAGTGTGTCGCAATCTGCTTCGGATGGTAGTCCGCTCCAAGCCGCAGATGAGAATCCATCGGCAGGGCATCGACGATCACGCCGGGATTCATGCGCCCTTCCGGATCGAAAATCTCTTTGAACTCGCGGAAGGCGCTCATCAACTCCGGCCCAAACATCTTCGGCAGCAACTCCGAGCGTGCAACGCCATCGCCATGTTCGCCTGAAATCGATCCGCCGTGCTCGGTGATCAGATCGCCAATCTCCAGCATCGTGCTGCGAAACGTCGCAATGCCCGCCGCGCTGGTCAGATCGAAATTTACCCGGCAATGGATGCAGCCTTGTCCGAAGTGGCCGTAATACATGGCGACCGAAAGCTTGCGGCGTTGTAGCAGCCGGTCGAAGCTGCGCAGATACTGACCCAGTTTGGCGGGAGCGACGGCGCAATCTTCTGCCCCCGGCCATACCCGCGGAAAACCTTCGCGTGGAGCCCCCGCGCCCAGGCCGGACTCGCGCAGTCCCCACACCGCGGCGCGCTCCTGCGCATCGGCAAACAAGCTGCCGCCCACCACGCCCTTTGTCTGCCGCGCGCGACTCAGCAGGGCCTCGCCGCGTTCGCGCGCCTCATCGACACTGGCCCCGCCCAACTCCGCGATCAGGTACGCGCTGCCCGTCGGCAGCAGCCGCAGCGAGGGCATTCGCTTCGCCTGTCCGAACTCCACCAGGTTATGATCGAAGGCTTCCAAGGCCTCCGGGCGGTGCTCAAGCAGCCACGGCACATGGTCGGCGGCCTCGAAGATATCGGCGAAGCCGAGCACCACCAGCACCAGCTCTTTGGGACGCGGCACCAGCTTCACCGTCGCGCCGAGCACCAGCGCGAGCGTGCCCTCCGACCCCACCACCGAGCGCGCCAGGTTGAAGCCGTTTTCCGGCAGCAACTCATCGAGGTTATAGCCCGATACACGTCGCGGGATTCGCGGAAAGCGGTCGCGGATCAGCTCTGCGTACCGCTGCGCAAGTGCGTGCGTGCGCGAATAGATCTCGCCTGCACGCCCGCCGGAATGTATCGCCGCCTGGATGGCCGCCTCGCTTTCCAATCCCGTGTTCTCAGAGCCAAGCTGCAGGCGCGTTCCGTCGTAAAGCAACACATCCAGCGCGATCACGTTATCAACCGTCTTGCCGTACGCCGCCGAGTGCGCGCCGCACGAGTTGTTCCCGATCATTCCGCCCAACGTGCAGCGATCTTTCGTCGCCGGATCGGGCGCAAAGAACAGTCCATACTGTGCGGCCTGTGCGTTGAGCCTGCTCTGCACAACTCCGCTCTCGACCGTGGCGGTCTGGCGCTCCGCATCAATCGACTTCACCGCCGTCATGTAGCGCGAGAAATCCATCACCAGCGCAGTATTGCAGGCCTGTCCCGCCAGGCTCGTGCCTCCGCCGCGCGCCACAATGGGGACTGCCGTTCTCGCGAGCCAGTCCCACGGCGCGGATCACATCCTCAGGATGGCGCGGGCTGACCACGCCAACGGGAACGCGGCGATAGTTCGAGGCGTCGGTGGAATACGCTGCAAGCGCACCTGCTTCAAAGCGCACATCGCCTTCGACGATGCGCCGCATCTCCGATGCAAAGCTTGCCAGGGGCGGCATTCTCAACCTCAGAATTTACTTGGAATCGAAAACGGAAGCCATTCTACACCTGCAGCGTTCGGGAGGCTGCGCCGGTTCATCTGCGGCCACGGCTACTGCCGGTCGCACTCTGTGCGGCATCGCTCCGCTGGGCGAGCGGAGCGAGCAATCAATGTGTCAAGCTTGAGGCAAACTACGAAGGCTGTACCCGCTGCTCCCGTGCAGCCTCAGCGTGCGGGGCCGCCGCTCCCGTGGAGGCAGCGCGCGCCGGAACCTGGCTCACCAGCGTCTTGACGGCCGTCGCAGCCGAGTAGGATTCCTCGTTCGCGGAAAGAAAGCGCAGAACCACGTCCAGGTCGTCTCCGCTCGTCACCATGCCCGGTTCCACGCTGCCGTCGCGCTGCACCTGTTGCAGGCCGATGTTTGCCAGCAGGCAGTTGCACAGGCATTTGCGTCCCAGCCGTCTCCTCGAAGACGCCGCCCTTGGCGATGTAAACATTTTCCGGCTCCGAGGGGCAGCGATAGGCGATGGTGCCGCTGTCGGTGCGATAGGCTTCGCGCAGCACGCCAATGTCGCAGATGCGCTTGCGAATAACGTACACCTCTGCCTCGGAGGTCGTGCCCTCCAGCTGTGCTGCCTTAAAGGGAAAGCCCGTCGGCGAGGAGAGCGGGTCGGTGAAGACCGAAGCCTCGCCGCGCTTGATCTTCTGTATCAGAGCGCTCTTGTAATCCGGGCGCAGGCCGGACTCCTCGCAGAAAGCGAACGCCGTGCCCACCTGCACGCCCGCCGCGCCCAACTCCATGGCTTCTACGAGCTTTTCCGGCGTGCCATAGCCTCCTGCCAGCCAGAACGGAACGCCGATCTGGCGAATCTTCTCAAGATCGACGCGGTCGCGCTCGCCATAAACGCATTCGCCCTTTTCGTTCAGAACCATCTGGCCGCGCGGCGGCGCATTGTGTCCGCCCGCCGTGGGGCCTTCGATCACAAATCCGTCCACCTTGCCGTTGGAGCGGCGAACCATGGTGGTGGCCAGCGTATTCGAGGAGATGATCGCAAGGAAATACGGCCGCTCCGAGCTCCGGCATCGGCTGGCCGAAACACTCCGCCGGATCGAAGCGCATCAGGCAATCGTCATCGGGCTGCGCTCCGGTTACCGAGAGTGGATAGCTGGCGGCCTGGCCAGCGGCAAATGCGTCCAGCACTCCAGGAACCTTCAGCGGGATTCCCGCGCCCGTCAGTACATAGCCGACTCCGGCCAGCATCGCGCCGTAGAGCGAAGCCAGCAGGGGAAGCTGAATCTTCTCCATGCAGTTGATCCCTACCGGGTTCGAGTGCCCCTCGCGTGCCAGCGCCACCTCGACAAAATTGCCGGCAATGACCAGCTCCGTCGCCTCCTGCGAGTTCACCCGCGCCAGCATCGGCACCAGACGGTACGGCGAGCCCGCGGGACGGCCGCCGGCAACGTAATACTTTTCCAGAATGCGCTCGGCAATTGCAGGGAAGGGAAACATCGCCAGACCGCGGCGCATGTGGCCGCCCGGATCGCCGTCCTGCAGCCGCCGCGCCAGAATGGTGTCCAGGGCCACGCTGGAGACAACTCCAAGCTGCCCGGTGAGGGAGACAGCCCTCGCCAAACGCCAATCGGAAACGCCCGCGCCCATGCCGCCCTGGATCAGTACTGGATGTTCACTCATTCTGCTAATTTTGGCAGGCATTTACTCTGGAGTAAGTCATAGTTTTGTATTACCTGAAGGGAGAATTGCCTGCCCGCAACCCTCTCCGGTTCCCTGCAAATAAACCTGCAAAAAAAAGGAGCAGAGAATCAGCCTCTGCTCCGCTTGGTGGATCAATTCTCGTCCGGATTTCTATATGAACATCTCGTCGGTCGGTACCGCCTTGTCCCGGCTAGCCTTGCGTCCGCCCACAAACTGCGCCGATACCCGCCGTTACACCTTCCATCAGCCGCCGAAAGACGCCGTACCGGAGACAGCGCCGCATGCTGCATCGCTGCTGCCGTAAGGTCTACGCGCTGCATGGTTCGCGTTGCCAGTATGTTGGCTTGTCCAGCCTGGGTGCGGGCCATGTCAACGATCTCCGTGACTGTTTCGTTGATTTTGCCGGCCTGCTCCCGTACCAGGTTGGAGGTTTCCGTCAGATTCGTGACGATGGTCTGGATCGCCGGCGCGCTCTCATCCACCATGCCGCGCACCTTCGTCCACCAGCGGCAGAACCTGCTCGTTCATCTGGATCGAGAGCGCTTCAATGCGCTCGGTCGCCTTGCGGGTGGCAAAGTACATCCCCGCCAGGATCAGCATCTGTAGTACCACTGCCACCGAGGTCACCCCGACAAAGGCGGTGAGTAAGGCTGTCTCGATTCATAATGGCCCGTCCATTGGCTCGCCGGGGTCATCCAGCCACGGTGGCCCGGCAAGTTCTTGCAACGTGAAAAGTTACAGGTTGGGAGTGCCTGGTTCGGGAGCCGTCATCCTGACTGGCATCGCGATACGCCTGACGGCCTGCTTCAAACGCCGAACGGATGTTGTCCTTCTGCTGCGAGATCACATCCTTGCCGCGATCGGCCCACTCCTGTGCCTGTTCCTTGTACTTGCGCGCGCGCTCCTGCATCATTTCGCGGCCTTCTTCCGCCGCGCTCAGAATTGATTCGCGGGTCTCCTGGCCGGCTTTGGGCGCATAAAGCACCCCTACTGCCGCGCCGATTCCAAGCCCTGCCAGAAACCATAAAATTCCGCCACCACTGCAGCTTTCGTCAGCCATGAAATGCCTCCTGAAAACACCTTAGGCCCCGAATGCTAGCACCCAGGTTTAGGGAATTACAAACCAGCATACACTCCGAATCGGCTCCGGATGACTGCTTCCCTCTTCGACAGGTGTATTCTCGGCCAAGGCTGTGCCAGCTGTCGGGATACGCTGGCCAGAGTCCCATTCTGTCTTATGATTGTGATGCGCAATCACGCTCCGTCGTGACAGTTACACTTAGGACGCCACCGCGCGTTTGTATAATCAGGAATGTCCTTGGCCCATGGTTCGTATATTGTGAGAGGTTGGTGAGGGCGTTTTAAATATGCCATTGCTTTGGCTTCGAGTTGCGACCGTTCTGTACGGAGTGGGTCTGGTCCACGCGATCCTGATGCTCCGGCAACGCGGAGAACGTTCGGGAAAAATTGCGGCCCCGGCAGTCTGCCTGGGAATGATCTTTCATTTCGTCTCCCTGGTGGAGACCGCGGTTCTTTCGGATACGCCCAACTGGTGACCATTCGCCACGCCGAGTCGGCTCTGGCGCTGATGATCGCCATCATGTTCAGCCTGATCTTCGTGCGCTACAGGACGGCTTCTCCCGCCGCATTTATCTTTCCGCTTATCTTCCTCCTGACCTTTGCTTCCGCAATGTCGCAGCAAAAGGTGGAGTTCCCCTCATCCACCTTCCGTAGCGGCTGGATCATCTTCCACGTCAGCAGCCTGCTCTTCGGCTACGCCATGCTCTTCCTGAGCTTCGTTTCCAGCTTGCTCTATCTGGTGCTCTCGCGCCAGCTTAAGCGCAAGCAGACGGTAACATGGGCCAACCGCCTGCCATCTCTGCAGGAGATCGATACGCTTGGCTACAAAGCGCTGCTGATGGGCTTTCCCTTCATGACCGTGGGATTGCTGGCCGGAGCCGTCGTCGCCCAGGAGCGTTTCGGCCCCACGTATTTTACCGATCCCAAGGTGCTGCTCTCGCTGCTGATGTGGAGCATCTACCTTCTCCTTCTCTATACTCGCTGGAGCGCTGGTTTACGCGGCAGAAAAGCCGCCTATCTGGCCAGCTTTCGCATTCGCGATCTCGGTCTGTGCCTGGGGTGCGAATTACCTGAGCAGACTGCATAGGTTCATCGCCCCATGAATTTTTTTGTATTGGGTGTAAATCACAAGACGGCGCCGGTGCAAGTGCGTGAGCGCTTTGCCATCTCCGAATCCCGTCTGCCCGAGGCTCTCGGCAAGCTCACCTCGATGGAGGGCATCGAGGAGGCCATGATCGTCTCCACCTGCAACCGGGTGGAAATCTTCGCGCGCTCACAGGACGGCCGTTGCGACCTGCAGAAATTCGTGCGCGAGTACTTCGGCTTCAACACCGGCGAGTACGAGTCCTACATCTTCGAACACAATAGTCTTGAGGCCGTCAAGCACGTCTTCCGCGTCGCCTCCAGCCTGGATTCCATGGTAGTTGGCGAGTCGCAGATCCTGGGACAGGTGAAGGAAGCCTACGCTACCGCGCGCGCAGTGGGCGCTGTCAATTCGCAGCTTGACCAGCTTTTGACCCGCGCCTTTGCCGTAGCCAAAAAGGTTCGCAACGAGACCACCATTGCCGCCTCCTCGGTTTCCATCGCATCGGTGGCCGTGGAGCTGGCCGAGAAGATCTTCGGCAGCCTGAACGGCAAGTCGGTATACCTGGTGGGAGCCGGAAAAATGTGCGAGCTCGCCGCCCGCCATCTCATCGCCCACGGCGCCAAGAAGATCTACGTCGGCAATCGGACCTTTGATCGCGCCGTCGCCCTGGCCGAAAAGTTCGATGGCGAAGCGATTCCCTTTGATCGCCTCTATGAGACCGCTGCCTGGGCCGACATCATCATCAGCTCCACCGGCGCGCCTCATGCCATCTTCCGCAAGGAGCACGGCGAGAAGTTTCTCCACGCCCGCAAGAATCGTCCAATGTTCTTCATCGACATCGCGGTGCCGCGCGATATCGATCCCGGGCTCAATGATCTTGATGGAATCTTCGTCTACAACATCGACGATCTGCAGCAGGTGGTTCAGTCGCACATTGGAGACCGCCGCAAAGAAGCGGTTCGCGCCGAATTGCTGGTTGAGGAAGAGGTGCGCAAGTTCGAGCAGCGCGCCCAGACCGCCGAGGTGGTTCCGACCATCGTCTCGCTGCAGCAGCATCTGGAAAACCTGCGCCAGGCCGAGTTGGACCGCGTGCGCAGCCGCCTCGGAGTGCTTTCGCCCGAGCAGGAGATGGCCGTCGAGGCGCTCACCCGCGGCATCATCAACAAGATCATGCACACGCCGATCACCACGCTGAAATCAGCCGCGCGCGATCCGGAGTCAACCACGGTGGTCGATGTTGTGCGCAAGCTCTTCAACCTGCGCACCGAAAAAGAACCGCAGCCGGCTCCATCCGTTGTGATGGCGCCCCGCCAGCCGCAGGAGGCGATGTCCGCGTCTGCCTCCCTGGCAATGGCAAATCAAAATCAAGAGACAAGTAAACTCAGTAATAAGTAAAGGAAGTGGAATGGCGCTGCTACGTATCGGATCCCGTGGTTCACAGCTTGCTCTCTGGCAGGCTCATCACATCTCGGCCCTGCTCCGCGAACAAGGGCACCAGGTCGAGCTCGAAATCATCAAGACCACGGGCGACAAGATCACCGACGTGGCTCTCGCCAAGGTCGGCACCAAAGGAATGTTCACCAAGGAGATCGAGGAGGCGCTTGCCGAAGGCCGCGTGGATCTTGCGGTGCACAGCCTCAAGGACCTTCCCACCGAACTGGCCGGCCCATTCGAGATTGCGGCCATCACCGAGCGGGTCGATCCGCGCGATGCCTTCCTGTCGATTCGCTACAACAGCGTGAAAGAGCTGCCACAGCGCGCGCGCGTCGGAACCAGCAGCCTGCGCCGTCAGGCCCAGCTCAAGCAGTTCCGCCCCGACCTTGAAATCTTCCCCCTGCGCGGCAACGTGGACACCCGTGTGCGCAAGCTGGAAGAGGGCGAATACGACGCCGTGATTCTGGCCGCCGCCGGCCTCAAGCGCCTGGGAAAAACCCAGCACATCAAGGAAATCATCGAGCCCGAGATCATGTGTTCGGCTGCCGGACAGGGTGCGCTCGGCATCGAAATCCGTCTCGGCGATACCAAGATGCGCGAACACCTTGCCTTTCTCAACGACGAGCCTTCGCGCCTTGCCACAGTTTGCGAGCGCGCGTTGCTGAACCAACTCGGCGGCGGATGCCAGGTTCCCATCGGAGCCTACGCGGTGGTCACCAATGGTGAGATCAAGCTCACGGCAATCTGCGCCCGTCCCGACGGCAGCGAACTGCTGCGCGAAATCGGATGCGGCACCGACCCGGTCGAGCTTGGCCAGCGTCTCGGCAATATTCTTCTCAGCCGTGGCGGAGACCAGATTCTAAAGGATGTCTACGCCGAAAACGCGGCCAGCAGCACGCCGCGCTAAACTTCGAGCCAGAGCGTATGAACAATAACGAAAACAGAGGCATTTCTGCTCCCTTGGAGGGTTGCCGCATCTTGGTTTCACGCGCCCGCGAGCAGGCTGGCGCGCTCTCCTCCGGCCTTCGTGAGCTCGGCGCCGAGGTCTGTGAAATTCCCTTTATCGAGATTCGTCCGCCGCGTTCGTTCAAGGCGATGGATGAGTCGCTCAAACTCGTGGGCGAGTACGAGTGGCTGATCCTGACCAGTGTGAACGGTGTGCGCGCCATGTTCGATCGAATGGCGCTGCTGAACATACCCAAGCGTGTGCTGGCTCACCTCAACATCGCCGCCATCGGTCCCGCCACTCGCTCGGCCATCGAGCGCGAAGGATTGAAGGTTGCCGTCACGCCCAAGGAGTACGTCGCCGAAGCCATCGTGGAGACGCTCTCTGACAAAGTTCACGGCAAGCGCGTTCTGCTCTGCCGCGCCAAGGTCGCCCGCGACGTGATTCCACGCGAGCTGCGCCGCATGGGAGCGTTTCTGGATTTGGTGGAAGCGTATGAAACGGTGATTCCGCAGAGCTCGCGGATTCAGCTGCGCGCCGTGCTGCGCGACCCACAGTGCCGTCCGCACCTCATCACCTTCACCAGTTCCTCCACCGTCAATAGCTATGTCGCGTTGCTCGGCATCCGTTCAGGTCGCTCCCGCCTGGTGGAGGGTGTGCTCAACGCCTCGATTGGCCCGGTCACCTCGGACACCTTGCGCCAACACCAACTCAGCGTGGATGTTCAGGCCACCGAATACACGATTCCCGGACTCATCGAAGCGATTGTGCGCTGCGCAGGCGCGCATTGTCGTTCCAGAGAATCCCTGCCGGTTCTCTGAGAATAGGTACTATTCGGGCTCTCTCGTGCAATTGCTAGGTAGAAAATACTGAGATCCTGGTAGAGAATACTTTCAGAGCTGAAGCACTTCCACTGGGGACTCAAGCTGCATCATCCAGGTCTGAAAGTATCTCCTGAAGAAGGGGGCAATCTCGTTGATGCAGCTGATCAAATGGTTGAGGCGGCATCTGCTTGTCATTACTCTGCTGTGCTTCGGCGCCCTTGTTTCGATACTCGTCTTTATCTCCATCCGCTCCCTCGAGACCGAAAAAGCCAAGGCCGCTTTTCAGCGCGCCGCCCAGGAGCGCTTTGACAACGTTCAAACCGGACTGGAGTTGTCCGTCAGCAAGGTAGTCGCTCTTGCGGCCTTTTGCGACACCAGCTATCCCATCACCCACTCCTCTTTTGATAGCTTTATCGCGCCGCTTCTGTTCTCTCACGATGCCGGAATCCAAGCCCTCGAATGGGTTCCGCGAGTCTCTTTCAAAGAGCGCGCTGCCTTTGAAAAATCCACTCGCAAAAGCGGTTTACCAGGATACGAAATTCGCGATCTCCTTCCAGATGGAAAGATGGTCCCCGCTGCCAGGCGTCCGTACTATTTCCCGGTGCTGTATGTGCAGCCGCGTGCAGGCAATGAAGTCGTGTCGGGATACGACGACCTTGCCAACAACGGCATCCGTCGCGAATTTTTTCTGCGTGCCGCATCCACCGGGGAGCTGACCGCCACTCCGCACCTCACCCTCATTCAGGAGGCTTCGGATCAGTACGGCATCCTTGTCGTGCGCCCGGTATATCACCACCAGGGCGGCGTCTTCGGCGAGGCGGAGTTGCTGGGCTTTGCGGTTGGCGTTTTGCGGATCAGCGACGTGGTAGAGCAGCACGGCGCAAATTCCGGCGTTGATCTCGTACTCACGGACATCACAAGCTCGCCGGGGCAGCAACTGTATCCCTCACCGAAGAAGCGGTCGCAGCCGGTTACAGCTCTCACGCAATACCGCACGATCACGGTCGGCGGCCGCATCTGGCGGCTCACCGCATCGCCCATGCCCGGCACTTTTCCGATGAGCAAAACCTATAGCTATGTCGGCAGTGCTTTTTCTATCCTGATCACGTTGTTGATCGCAGGGCATAGCGCGGATTTAGTCGACCGACGCCGGCAGGTGGAGCGTCTCGTCGAGGATCGCACCGGCGCCCTCAACACCGCGGTCACCTCGCTCGCCAACGCCCATCGCGGCCTCGAGGAGAGCGAAGAGAAATACCGCAGGCTTGTCGAGGACTCTCCCAACGCCATCGTCGTCGAGCGCGGAGGAAAAATTGTCTTCGTGAACCGTGCTGCCACCCAGCTATTTGCCTTTGACCCCACGCGCGATGACCGGGATCACAGCCTCGTGCAATTCGTGGCCCCTGAGCACGCGCAGCTCGCGCAACAACTCATTCAAGAGCTTTATTCGCATGAGACCAGGATCTCTCCGCAAGAATCGCGGCTGCTTCGCCGCGATCGCTCAATCGTGGATGTCGAGGTTGCCGCTTCCTCGTTCTACTCTGGGGGTATCCACTCCGTTCAGTTCGTGCTCGGCGACATCACTCAGCGCAAGCGTGACCAGGCCGAAAACGCCCGCCTCATCCGCGCCATCGAGCAGGTACAAGAATCGATCGTCGTCACCGACCTGCAAGCCAACATCGTTTACGTGAATCCTGCCTTCGAGCGCGTCACCGGATACAGTCGCGAAGAGGTGCTCGGAAAGAATCCGCGTGTCCTGAAGAGCGGACATCAATCCAACGAATTCTACGCCGCGATCTGGGCGGCTCTCACAGCCGGTGAAAGTTGGAATGGCCGCTTCATCAACCGCGCCAAGAATGGAAGGCTGTTTACCGAGGAAGTCACCATCTCTCCTGTAGCCAACCGCCGGGGCGAGATCGTGAACTATGTGGCCGTCAAGCGCGATGTCACGCTTGAAACCGAGTTGCAGGAGCAGCTTCATCAATCGCAGAAGATGGATGCCATTGGCCGCTTGGCTGGAGGCGTGGCTCACGACTTCAATAACATGCTCATGGTCATCGTCAGCTACGCCGACCTGATCGAAAGCTCTCTGCCCGAGGAAGATCCGCTGCACCAGTACATCCGCCAGATTTTGAGCGCCGCGCAGCGTTCCTCAGCGCTCACCAACCAGTTGCTGGCCTTCAGTCGCAAGCAGGTGCTCGAGCCCCAGATCCTCAATTGCAACATCATTATTTCGGAAACCATCAGCATGATTCGCCGCATCATTCCGGAACGCATCGACTTGAGGTGCAATCTCGCTCCCGAGTTGTGGAACGTCAAGGCCGACGCAGACCAGATTGCGCAGGTGGTCCTCAATCTCTGTGTCAATGCACGCGATGCCATGCCCGGCGGAGGTTCGCTCGTGCTGGCCACACGCAACCTTCCCGTCGATGCCGGCTTCGTCGAAATCTCCGTCTCTGACAACGGCGTAGGTATCTCCCTTGAGGTTCAGGGGAAACTCTTCGAACCGTTCTTCACCACAAAGGAGCGCGGAAAAGGAACCGGACTCGGTCTGGCAACCGTTTACGGCATCGTTCAGCAATCGGGCGGAAGCATTCGCGTGGACAGTTCACCGGGCCACGGCGCAACCTTCATCATCCAACTTCCACGCTGCATGGAGGCTTCCGCTCTGCCGGATTCTTCCCTCCAGAAGCTTTCTCCTACCGGACGAAATTTGATTCTTGTGGTGGAAGACGAAGATGCCGTGCGCGAAGCTCTTGCGGCTCAGCTCCGCGATCAGGGATACCGCGTACTCGCCGCCGCCGATGGCATCGCCGCGCTTGAGATTCTCGACCAGAACCCCGATATCTCCATCCTGATCTCGGATCTCATTATGCCCCGCATGGGTGGACACGAACTCGCCCAGATTGCCGCCAAGCACCGCCCCGGCCTTCACTTCATCTTCATGTCCGGTTATTCCGATGGCGATTTCAGCAATGACCTGGATACTGCCAAAAGCCCTGCTGTCTTCCTTCAGAAACCATTCACCATGGAGCTTCTGCTCTCCTGCATTGCTGATCTGAGCCAGCCAGATCTCCCGATTCCGAGCTAACTGAACTCGCAGCTATCCAGCCCGCTTGATCCGATCCGCGTACTTGGCTCGCACCTTCACCACCTTGGGCGCCACGGCGAAGAGGCAATAAGGTTGGTGTGAGTTGTTGGCAAAGTAGTTCTGGTGGTACGCTTCGGCCTTCCAGAAGGTACGCGCTGGCTCGATGGCAGTCACAATCGGCGCGTCGAAGACCTTCTTCTCCTCTAAATCCGCGACCACACGTTCTGCCTCTGCCCGCTGTGCGTCGTCCAAAATAAAAATCACCGAGCGGTATTGTGTCCCAACGTCGTTACCCTGCCGGTTCAAAGTCGTCGGATCATGTGCCGTGAAGAATACTTCCAGCAACTCGCCGTATGAGATCACCTCCGGGTCGAACTCTACCCGCACCACCTCGGCGTGTCCGGTCCCTCCGCCGCAAACCTGCTCGTAGCTGGGCTGGTCCACCTTCCCGCCCATGTAACCGCTCTCCACGCTCAGCACGCCCTTAAGCTGCAGCAGAGCGGCTTCCACACACCAGAAGCAACCTCCGCCCAGCACCGCTGTTTTCGTGTTCGCCATAGCGTCTTCGATGCCTTTGCCCAGCAAACGATGCGCTCACGTCGAAAAGAAATCTTTGTTATCCCTCTTATCAAAAGAATCGATTTCCCATCCCCGGCGCTCTGCGTCATCCTCTTGATTAGAGATTCCCCTCAAATGTTCCATTTAACCCGGCACCCAAAAGCCGGGTTAGTTTTTGCCTGCACAACCGCTTGCACTACAATAAGCGTGATCATGCTGCTCAACGGAATCTTCCCCGCCATCACCACTCCCTTTCGCGCCGACGGCCATCTCTACCTCAAAAAGCTGGAGCACAATGTCGATCGCTACAGCAAAGGACCCATCGCCGGAATAGTCGTTCTCGGCTCAACCGGAGAAGCCATCCTGCTCACCTGCGATGAGCAGCGCCAGGTCTTCCGTACTGCCATCGCCGCAGCTGCCCCCGCCAAGGTGATGATCGCCGGATGTGGGCATGAGTCCGTTCACGAGACCCTGGAAGCCTGTGAATACGCGGCCTCGCTAGGATATGACGTTGCCATGGTGCGCACTCCGCACTACTACCGCGCGCAGATGACTCCGCCTGCCATGCTCAACTATTTCCGCATGGTCGCCGACCGCTCGCCATTGCCCGTGCTGCTCTACAATTTTCCGCAATGTACCGGATACGATCTAGCCGTTGACCTGATTGCCGAACTCGCCGGCCACCCAAACATCATCGGCATCAAGGAATCCTCAGGCGAGCAGGCGAAGGTCGAGCGCATCGTCCAGCGCACCCGTCACATCAAGCGCGAGGCCCGCATAACTCACGACTTTCACGCCCTCACCGCGCGTATGATCCAGAAAGCAACCGAGGCTCCCACCGGCGAATTCGTCGCCGCCGGCGCGCTTGCCGCAACCGCAGCCAAGCCTCCGGCGGCATCACCAGCCCAGCCCTCGTCTGCCGCAGTAGAGGTCATCGGCAGCCTGCGCACGCGTCGCAGGGAAGTTGGCTTCCAGACTCTGGTCGGCTCGGGCCACAAACTGCACGCACTGCTCAACGCGGGAGCCATCGGAGGCATCCTGGCCTTTGCCGCCTGCGCGCCTACCGCCTGCTACGAAATTTACGCCGCCTTCAAGGACAACGACCACAAACTCGCAGCCGAGAAGCAGCAGCGTATCGAAGCCGCCTGCATTCGCATCGCAAACGAGTTGGGCATCGCCGGAGTCAAGTACGCCGCTGACCTCAACGGCTTTTACGGCGGCAACCCGCGCCTGCCCCTGCTGGGTCTCACAGCCACCCAGCGCCATGAGATCGAGCATCTCATCGCGGAGGTGAAAAGCTAGGTTTCAACGTTTCAAGGTTTCAATGTTTCAAGGTTTCAAAGTTGAAAGAGCCTTCAAACTTACGAAACCTGGAGCAATTCCCTAGTTGCCGTAGCCCGATACTGCTCTCGCCTTTAGGTTGTCATTCCGAGCGCAGCGAGGAATCCCCGCACCGCCCAAACCTGCAATGCCGCTCCAGAGTCTCTTCTGCCTCGAACTGCCTTTGACGGTGTAAACCTTCTGTGGAACCGCCCTAGCTCAGAAAATTTCAAGCAGCCTAAACAAACCAAGGCAGGAGTTTCACCTCCTGCCCCAGCTTTTAACCTTGAAACCTTGAAACCTTGAAACTCTGAAACCTTGCTCTTCTACGCTACCCGATTCTTCCTCTGCTTCTCCAGCACCTTAGGCGAACGGTTACTGCCTCGCATTCCGCCTTCATTCGCGTGCTCGGCGGCCTCGGCATCATCGGCCTCTGCCGGTTGGTTCCTCCGGTTCATCGGTCTTCCGCCCACGCCGCCAATCGACTTACCCGGAGCCTCCGACTCGCCTTCCAGCCGCAGCCGTTGCTCGCGATGTTCGGCCAGCGCCCTCTCCACCAACTCATATTCTTCCGCCGTCTCCGGCTTCAACGCCTCGCCTGTCATTTCCAGTCCCGGATCGGCCATGGTATCGGCGCCGGTGTGCGGATCGACAATAAACAGCAGCTCACTCAACTCCTGGGCGTGCTTTTCTTCCTCCCCCTTGATGTGTTCAAACATCGTCCGCGTCGTCGAGTCCTTCATTCCAAAGTGCTCGATGAACCGCTGATACACGTCGATCACGATGCGTTCGGCGATCAGGTCCTCGCGAACCATCTGCCCCAGCGATTCACCCTCTATATATTGCGAAACCGAGCGCCCCACCAGCGATCCAGGATTGAAATCTGGCTTTCCTCCCAGTTGCTGAATCCGGTCGGCGATCTCATCGGCATGTTCGCGCTCTTCGTCGGAATGCTCTTTGAAGATCTGCGCCACGCTCCGGCCATGCACCCCGGAGGCCATAAAGTAATGATGTTGATAGCGCAGCACGCAAACAATCTCGCTTGCCAGCGCCTCATTTAGAATTGCAATCGATTGCTCTTTATTGAGCTGATAGGCGTCGGTCACTGCTCCCTCATCCAACTTGCGCATCGCCCGCTGCCGAATCTCTTCGACGTCCTTGATAAAGCTCGCCATAGATTCTGCCTCTCTGGAAATGGCCGCGCGCCAATTGCACTCTCATCTCTGCGCACGCGTTCCACCGTTTTTGTTGCGCAATTAGCCCCGCGGGATGCCAGCCTAATCTCAATCGGAGTCCAGCGTCAGCCATCGCAGGGCCATCGGTTGGCCCGTACCCGTTGCGGAGCCAGCCTGCGGTGCTATCCTTGATCGCATGGCCCGCGAATCAGAATCTCCAGATACGCCCTGCGGTTGCACCAACTGCTACCGGCTTTTCTCCTACGCCGATATCGTTGATTTTTGGGATGAAGGCGAAACTCCGGTCTGCCCATGCTGCGGCTCGGACAACGTCGTCATCTCAACTCCCGACATGATCGTGGACGCGCACTGCCTCTTCGCCATGCGCAAGACCTATCATTAACCAGCGTCGTGCGGAGCCAGCGTGATGCATGCACACCTGCCCCAAGAATGGCTCTGGAACATCTGGAATGCTACACGGCAGTTCTCACCGGACCCATGCGCTCGCTCTCGTCAGCCAGCCCGGTCTGTTCACACCTCGACACGAAACAGTTGTATAACCAGGCACAGAGCGCACCTCCGACGGCTCCGTCCAGCGCCGCATACGCGGCGCCTACCGCCACCTGGCTTAGCGTGCGTCGCGCCTTGTAACCGGGGTAGATCGATGACACCACTTTCAGGAACTCTCTGCCGTATCGCGGCTGGGCAAGATTGGCAACTCCAACGATGAAAACAGCTCCGCTCCAGATCAGTGCACAGCTCGCGCCCGCAGCTCGAACACTCAGCTTCACCTCCGCTCCTCTTTTGTAATTTTTCTGATGCGCAGGGCGGGGCACTGGTCGTATCTTGCAATGGATGGCGGAATCTTTTGCAATGAGCGGCGGAATCTTTACTCCGACCCAATCAAGGAAGTGAGGGGGCTATGGATTACGAAATCACTCCGAAGGAACTAAAGCAGCGCCAGGAACGCAACGATGAGCTCTTCCTCCTCGACGTGCGCGAGCCATGGGAGCGTCAAACCGCCAGCATCGCAAATAGTGAGCACATTCCCATGGCTGAGCTTCCCGTCCGCGTGCAAGAACTCGATCCCGAGCAGCACATCGTCGTCTACTGTCACCACGGCGTGCGTTCGCTCTCGGTCACGGCTTGGCTGCGCAAGCAAGGCTATGAGAAGGTGCAATCGATGTCGGGCGGCATCGAGCGCTGGTCGCTTGAGATTGACTCTGCGATTCCAAGATATTAGAGCAATTCCCCAATTGCCGCAGCCCGATACTGCTCTCGCCTTTAGGTTGTCATTCCGGCGGTGGCCCACATCCGCCTTCTTCTGGCGAATGTGGGAGTGGGCTTCGCTCGGAACAAGGTTACGCCGGCGCACCGGTCCGCACCGTAAGGTCGAGCTTTCCCCGGAGCGTGTTGGCCACGATGCATCCCTTTTCGGCGATCTCCACCAGTTTCTCGAAGAGCGCCCGATCCGAACACTTCGCCGAAACACGCAATTCAACGGCTGAGAAACGCGAGGGTGAATCAACCAGCGTGCCAATCACCTCAGCCTGAACCTCGGAAACCTCCGCCTCCCGCGCTCTGATCGCCGCCAGTAGTGTGCTCATAAAGCAGCCCCCTATCGACGCAAGAAAAAGCTCACCACCCATCGGCCCCTGATCCTCGCCACCCTTGGCCGCCGGACGGTCAATCAAAACTTTGTGCTGGCGGATCTCGGCCTCAGAGGTCGAGGCCGAACTCTGACGAATCTGAATCTTCATCTGGTTTTCCATTACGAGCCTCCGAATACAGATGGTGGCCCGCTCAAGCCTTCTTTTGGCTTGAGTGGGCCAGTTCGATGGGGGACAGAGTTGGCCCGTTGCTACAAGGCTTTTCGCTCACCCTAGTCGAAGACCACCGTTTTCTTTCCATACAGCAGCACGCGGTTTTCAAGATGCCAGCCCACTGCGCGTGAGAGCACAACCTTCTCCAGGTCGCGTCCCTTCTGCACCAGGTCCTGCACCGAGTCGCGGTGCGAGATGCGCACCACCGCCTGCTCGATGATCGGACCGTCGTCGAGAATTTCCGTCACGTAATGGCTGGTCGCACCGATCAGTTTCACGCCGCGCTCAAAAGCCTGATGATACGGACGCGCCCCGACAAAGGCCGGCAGAAACGAGTGGTGAATATTGATGACCTGGTTGGGGAACTCCGCCAGAAACGCGGGCGAAAGAATCTGCATGTAGCGCGCCAGCACCACCACATCGCACTCGTGCTCGCGCAGCATCGCCACCTGTTGCCGCTCCACCTCCGCCTTGCTCTCGCGCGTCACCGGCGTGTGTACGAATTTCGCGCCGTAGAATCCCGCCAACTGCTCGGCCGCCGTGTGGTTGGAGATCACGAGCGGAATGTCGCAGTCCAACTCGCCCGCCTTGTGCCGGTACAGCAGGTCGGCCAGGCAGTGGTCGTATTGCGAAACCAGGATGCCCATGCGCGGACGGCGCTTGCCTTTGGCCAGCCGCCACCGCATCTCAAAGCGGGCGGCAATCGGCGCGAACTCATCGGCCAACTCGTCCAGGCTCACGTCCATGCCGGAGGGATCAAACTCCACGCGCATCAGGAACAGACTTGTCTCCTCGTCGCGATGCTCGTCGGCGTGCAGGATGTTTCCATTGTGGCGGAAGACAAAATCGGAGATCACCGCAACCAGACCTTTGCGGTCCGGGCAACTGATCAACAACACTGCGGAACGGCTACTCGAATTTTCAGCCAAGGCTCACTCGTCCAATCAAAGTTGCAGGAATGAACCGCAGTGTACCATTGCCGCCCGCCGCGCGGTGTGAGAACTCATTGTGTCGCGTCTGGGGCGGGTCTCTCACGGCTTAAGCCGCACGCCTACGGATCGCGCGGCGCGCGCTCTCCAACTCTGCTGACGTGAATTCGTTTTTCCCGTGGACTTGGCGTGCGTGCGCCCGCATGTACCCAAGAACCTCTTCCTCGGATTTGCCGGAGACGCTCCACTCGCATTCGGCGCAGCTCAAACTGCGGTCGCCGTGCGGCCCAGCGTTCTCCCCAGCCGCCGGATTTTGCGCCGCTTCATTCTGCGGATACGAAGTGAAGCGCACATCCCCTGCCCCCCGCGAGTTGGGGCTCCAGTCTTCAGGACTACTTTGACTTGCCTGGTGGCGCTTATCTTCTGGCGTGCCGGTCGAGGGAGCCGGTCGTGTGAGGTCATCCTTCGATCGCTGAACGCTTGGATTGTTTGCAGCAGCAGGTACTTCGTCGTGAGGTTTCTTGTTACCCATCGCGCCTCCTGACGGTCACACACGTCCCACTCAATTTGATGCGCGCAAATGGGCGAAGGAGTAGCGGAAAAGATAATAAGTCAGCGGCAGAATAGTGATCGATGTGCCAATACCTTGCGGTTAGTTACAAAATGGTAAACATTCGAGTCTAAAGGATTGGCGAGAAGGCTAATCCCGCATCCGTTGCGAATCACAAATATCGACGCCGGACCGGAGCCGATGACAACCAACTTTGCGAATCTGCCCCTTCTGGGCTGGCATCGAAAGCTACAAAGAGGAGAGTGCATGTCGGATCATTACGCGCACGCAAACAGTGAGCAAGAGATTCCCGGAGTCACCCGCGACCCGGTCCTGCGGCCGGTAGGAACTCTGTTAGTGATTGTTGGTGCGCTCTGGGCGTTGTTTTGGGGGATGGCCGATCAGGCCGGAACCTTCGGGCAGCCAACCGCCGCAGCGGCGCTGATTGTCCTCGGATTGCTGTTCGCCGCAATCGGGAAACGCGAGGAAGAGGTATAGCGAGGTTGCGTCAGAGGAGGCCGCGACGCGAGAGGGCGCAAGCGGCACGAAAGAGGCGAAGCATCGGCTTCGCCTCTGTTTATGCGGCTTTCGCGCGCAGTTTACTTCTTCATCTTTGCGGCTTCCATCTTGGCGCGCTTCGCCGTGACCCATCCTTCTTTGATGACTAGTTCGGGGCGGGTGAGTCCGAGCGAATCGTCGGGCACGTCGCTGGTGATGCAGGAGCCCGCGCCGACATAGGCTCCGTTGCCGATGCTGATGGGGGCGACCAGGGTGGTGTCACTGCCGATGAAGGCTCCCGAGCCGATCACGGTCTTGTGTTTGCTCACTCCGTCGTAGTTGCAGGTGATGGTGCCCGCGCCGATGTTGCTGCGCTCACCGATCTCGACATCGCCAAGATAAGTGAGGTGATTGGCCTTGGCGCCGCGCCCCAGCTTCGCCTTCTTGGTCTCCACAAAATTGCCGACATGCGCCTCAGGCCCGATTTCACTGCCTGGGCGAATCCTTGAGTAGGGTCCGACGATTGCCGCCTCGCCCACGCTGGAGTCCTCGACGAGGCTTCCATGGTTGATGCGAACGCGGTTGCCGACGTGCGTATTGGTGAGCACCGAGTAGCTGCGGATCAAGCAGTCTTCGCCGATGGTGGTTTCACCAAGCAGTTGCACGAAGGGCTCGATGACCGTGTCGGCGCCAACGGTGACGCCGGCATCAATGAGAACTGTTTCGGGGCGGAAGATGGTAACGCCGTCGTCCATCAGCTCGCGCGTCTTGCGCTCGCGGAGAATCGAGTCGAGCTGTGCGAGTTCGCGGCGGGTGTTCACGCCGAGTACCTCGATGGAATGCGCGGCGCGCAAAGCCAGCACGGGTTTACCATCGCGCCGCAGGATGGACGCAATCTCGGTGAGGTAGAACTCGCTATGCGGATTGTTGGTGGAGAGCTGGTCGATGCGGGAGAACAGTTCGGCGATGTTGAAGGCGTAAATGCCAGAGTTGATCTCGCCGATTGCTTCCTGCGCGGGAGTGAGTTGCTTCTGCTCGACGATGGCTTCGACCTGATCGGTGCTGCCGCCGTGCTCGGCGCGGCGCACAATGCGTCCGTAGCCGAAGGGATCGAGCGGCTCGGCGGTAAGGATGGTCATGGCCGCGGCATGGGCGATGTGGAAGTCGCGCACCGCGGCGATGGTCTCCGGACGGATGAGCGGCACGTCGCCGCTGAGAACGAGAACATGATCGTAGCTGGCGAGCGCCTGGCGGCACTGCATGAGGGCGTGTCCGGTGCCGCGTTGCTCGGGTTGCTCGATGAAGCGGATCCCGAGCGGTGCGAATTCCGCGCGGACGCGCTCCGCCTCATGGCCGATGATGCAGAAGATGTCGGCGGGAGCAACGACGCTGCTGGCGGCACGGACGACGTGGCCGAGCAGGGGACGTCCGGCGATCTGGTGCAGCACTTTGGGTAGCTTCGACTTGAGGCGGGTGCCCTTGCCTGCGGCGAGAATGGCGATGGCAAATCGTGAGTTCGGCATATCGTAGGTATTGTAATGCAGGGATGCGGGCTTGGCAGTGCCAAGTCGCGGGCTCCTGGTACGCAGATCGTTTCTCAGGTGGAATGAAAGCAGCGGCGGGCTTTATTGCTTTTCGGCCATAGCCTGCTGCAGTATCTCAACTTTCTTCCAGCCTGGGCCGGGGTTATATTCCTTCATTGCTTTGGCGAGTTCGCCGGTTCCCTTGCCGAGATCCTTCTCATAGGTGGCGCCCTTGACGCTGACGATGAACGTCATTACGCCCGAGGAGCGATAGTCCGCAGGATAGGCGACGAAGGCGAAGCCTTTGGTCATCTTGCCGTCTACGATATAGCTCTTGGCACCTCCGGGGGAATCTTTGCCCTGAGCAGTGAGGATGCGGTAGTAGTAACCGCGGTACGGAGTCGGAGCGTCGCTTGGGCTCTCTGAGCCCGTGGTGAAGGCCGCTGCTACGAGCGGGCCGATCAGGCTCTGCGTCTCACTCCCGGAAGCCTTCCAATACAGCCCATCGTGTTGGCCGTCATCCCCCAAGATTTTCTGAGCGTACTCATTGTGATGCTCGGAGGAGTATTCCTTTTCTGCTGCGACGAGTTCCTGGCAAACGCGAATGGCCGACATTTCATTGCGGCCGATTCTCCGGAATAGAATTTCTTTCTCGCCTGCTGAGGTCTCGAAGTACCAGGAATGACCTTTGCGCACGATGGGTACGGGCGTTGGCCAGTTCTCTGCGCCTACATACAAGACGACGGTGGTTCCGTTGGGTTCTTTGAAGAGACGGTGCATCTCCTCGTACTTCTTTACGAATTTTGCGCGGCTCGCGGCGTCTTCGGCTTCGTCTCCCGACGAGACGATTCGCTTTCCATCGGGTCCGAAGATTTCGAGCAATTCTTTCACATCGTTGTTGCGCGCCGCAGTCACGAGTGCATTGCTTGCCGCCTCCGGCGAGGAGAATGTCTTCTGGCCATTCTGCTGAGCGGCGGAATGAGTGGGAGCGCAGGCCGCCCAAAGGATCGCCATGGCAGCGAAGCGCGGAAGAGTGGTCCAGTACGGTTTGTGGATGTTCAGCTTCGATCGCCGCATATGGCTTAGTCTCCGTTTCTATAGTTCACAAGCTTCCGGAACAGAACGAACATCAGCGGTGCCCGCCACCGCCGCCGTGACCTCCGCCGCCACCGCCGTGAACTGCTCCGCCACCAAAGCTGGCACTTCCGCGCGAGGAAAAGCTCCGCACCTGTCCGCCATGGTCGATGCCGCTGAAGGCGCCCGAGTGGACACCGCTCTGGCCATGCGGTTCAGCGAATCCTCGTGCCGCCGAAGTGTTTCCCCCGAAAGGACGGGGCGATGCGCCTGGTCGGTTATAAACTTCGCCAGGGCGAGGAGCAACACCGTGCTGCACGTTCCTCGCTACGCCGGGCGCGCCTCCTCCTCGATAGAACGTGTTGCGGTTATAAAACGTTGGGGTGCGGGAGAAGTACCTTCCATTGTTGAAGACAACGTAGCGGTGATGCCAATCGAATCCCCAATGCGGCCAGCCCCAGCCAAAACCTCCGAAGAAGCCAATTCCGAAACCGGCTCCAAATGAAAGATATGGACCGCCAAACCAAATCCCAGGGTATGCGTACCATCCAGGCCAAGGCGCGATGGGACCCCCGTAGACCAACCACGGATCGTAGGCTGGGACATAGACAACCTCGGGGTTCGCAGGCTGAATTACAACCTCGGGGCCTTGATTGGTGACGGTTTGCTGCGGCGTGTTCTGGAGATTGCCGGCTTGCTCCGCACGATGGCGCATCTCTTGAATGGCATCCATTACGTTCTGTTGCTGGTTGTAATAGGCGTCGCCCAGAGATGAGGTCCAGGAGAGGTTCTTGTCCATGTTCCCAAGCACGTCTGGAAATGCGGTAAGCGCCTTGACGCTCGCGTCCCAGGGTTGCTCGTTCGCCGCGTTAGCCAACGCTTCATCTTTTAAGTCAGGATGCGCTTGCAGCCATCGATCGGCCTCGACGACCTGGTCGGGAAAGGTGGATGCCGCCAGGATTTGCGCGATAAGTGAATCCGGATACAACGCAATGGGAGCTACCAGTTGCTGCAACTGCTCGGGAGTCTGCTCCGTGTACGGCGTCGGCTGCCCGGATTCTGATTGCTGATCAGGTGGCGGGGCTTGCTGATCCTGAGCTGACGCAGTTTGGGTGGCGAAGACAAAAGCCAGCGATAACAGGGAGATTAAAATCTGCCTGCAGCAGTTCCTGCACGACAGCGGGTTACACCATGCTCGGCCGGTTGAAAAACCTCTGAAGATCTTCTTTCGCAGTTTCATTCCAAGCCTTCCTCCGTAGTCCGATGCCATGGTTGCTAGGCGAAGTTGCAAAACTTAGCGCGTCGTATCGAAGGCTGCTCCGAAATGGGGCGACGCGTATTACAGGCTGCTCGAAAACTACCGTTGGACGGATTGTCGTTCGGGATGGAGTCGCGCGGGGAGGTTGAGGAGATCGAAGGCGATGCGGTCGGCGGCATGGCGGGCAAACTGAGTGGCGTCGAGGTAGTCGCCGAGGATAGGGGTGACGCCGAGGGCGCGGATTTGGTCGAGGTCGTTGTGCAGGGGCTCGGAGTCGTCTTCGGCGTAGCGGGCGCGCAATTCGTCGGGGACGGGGGCGCAGTTGAGCATCGCGTAATCGAAGACGCGGCACCTGGCGTGATCGAAGATGGCCTGAATGTGCTGCGAGGCGGAGAGGCCGGTGCTTTCGTTGGGCTGGGTCATGAGGTTGCCGATGTAGACGCGGACGGCGTTGGAGCGGGAGATGGCCTCGGGGACTCCGCAGACGAGCAGGTTGGGAATGCAACTGGTGAAGAGCGATCCGGGGCCGATGCTGATGATGTCGGCGTGGAGAATGGCGTCGAGCGCCTCGGGCAGCGGGTGGGCATTGGCGGGGACGAGGCGAAGGCGGGCGATGCCGCTTCGGCTGGCGGTAATGTTGGTCTCTCCGCGGACGCGCTTGCCATCGCTGCATCAGCGCATCAAGCTGCAGGTTGCTGCTGGTGGAGGAGGGATAGATTTCGCCGCGGGTTTTTAGAATGGCGGAGCTGAGCTTGACGGCAAGAGAAAAGTCGCCGCAGACATCGGCCAGTGCGGTGAGGAAGAGATTGCCGAAGCTGTGGCCCTCCAGGCTGCCGCCGCTGCGGCTGAAGCGATAGCGGAAGAGTTGCGAGAGCAGCTCTTCATCGTCGGAGAGCGCGGTCATGCAGTTGCGTATGTCACCTGGCGGCGGCACGCCGAGTTCCTTGCGCAGACGTCCGCTGGAGCCGCCGTCGTCGGTGACGGTGACGATGGCCGGTAAGGCGGGAGATGAAGGGCTCAAGCGGCGCAGTGCAGCAGGGTCAGGCGGTGAGATGGAGATGACGTGGCGCTTGAGTCCGCGGAGCAGAGTGGAGAGGCCAGTGCCGCCACCGATGGCGACGACCCGGAGGCCTTCCGGACGGTTTGGAGATCGGATTCGCTGTCGTCATTGCTCTCGCCGGAAGCCGGGAAGCTGCGAGATCGGTAAGCACTCGCGGACTATGCTCCGACAGTACCTTCGGGATAGAGCAGTTCGGTAAAGCGCGGATCGTCGGCCATGTTGCGGAAATCCGAGTCATTGCGGGCCTGAAAACGGTTGCCTGGATTGAGGCGGATGGCTTCCGCAAGATGCTTCAGGCTCTCCGAAGTGCGTCCGGTGAGACACTCCAGCACGGCGAGGCCGTACCAGACGAAGTCGAGAGTGGGCCGCTGGATGGAAAGACCCTCCAGGTGCTCGCGAGCGGTGACGAAGTCGCCGAGGTTCATGAGTGAAACCGCGAAATCGTAATGCTCCTCGGGAGTCTGGAAGGTGTTCTGAATCTGATCCAACTGCTGGTTGCAGATGTTGATATGAACTTTGGCGCGATCGGCCAGTTCGCTGATTCCGGATTCGATCACCTTTTCGAGCAGCGGCCTTGGCTTTATCGAACTTCTGGGTTTGCAACAGCTTGAGAGCCTGTTCATAGCTCTGCAGGGTCTGGGAAAATCGCGCATGTAGTTCACTGGAAGCGTCTTTGCGCGACTCAGCGTCGGGTTTAGCAGAGGGGCTTTTCGGCTTTGACTTCGAGTTTTTTGGTCATAGGCCCTTCCAGAAACGCGAGTCCATGCATCCGTTCCCAGGCAGTTCCATCCCTGGAAACGGTAATTAGCTCAGAATACTGCTCTTTATACCGTGTGCAGAAGGCAGCGTCAACCGGGGGGCTGCCGTCAGGAGGGCAGGGCGGAGGCGAAACCGAGAAATCCGGTGCTCAAGCTGCAGCGCAGTACGCCGTCTATATAGAATGAGTCTCATAGGGAGTGTGTGAGATGGACGAGAGTCAGAGCCCGGCGCAGGTGGGCGCGCCGGAGCGGATCGCAGGCCGGACGAAGCACATGGAACTGGCTGCGCGAGACTGGTGATTTCGCTGGGAATTTCCCTCTTTATTATCGTCTTCCTCTACCAGCCGGTGAAGGTGGAGGGCACCAGCATGATGCCGGGACTGGCCGACCAGGAGCGCATCTTCATCAATAAATTCCTTTACCGGTTTGAAGCCATCGAGCGCGGAGACGTGGTGGTCTTCCGCTATCCCGGCGATCCGAGCAAGAATTACATCAAGCGGGTCGTGGGCGTGCCGGGCGACCGGGTCGAGATTCTTCGCGGGGCGGTTGTGGTGAACGGCAGCCGGCTGGCGGAGCCGTATGTGCCGGCGGAGTTCCGCGACGAGCGCTCGATGAGCGAGATTGTGGTTCCGCAGGGCGGCTACTTTGTGCTGGGCGATCACAGGAATCTTTCCAGCGACAGCCGTGACTTTGGCGTGGTGGAGCGGGAGGCGATTTTTGGCAAGGCGGTTTTCGCCTACTGGCCCACGGGAATGATGGGCAAGCTGCGGTAGAGCAAGTTGGATAGGGCGCGCACGCAGAACAGGAAGGCAAGATGAGATTGGCAATCTTCGGCGGGACCGGCGGTACAGGACTGGAACTGACGCGGCAGGCGCTGGAAAAAGGCCACAGCGTGCGGGTGCTGGTGCGAAATCCAAACCGGATGCCCTGGTCAAACCCGAATATGCGGGTGGTGCTGGGCAACGTGCTGGATCACGAGAGCGTGCGAAAGACATTGCTTGGAGCAGACGCGGTGTTGAGCTGCCTGGGACAGCGCAACCTGCTGCGGAATACGCGAGTGTGTTCGGTGGGAACGCATTTGATCATGGACGTGATGAAGGCGCAGGGGGTGCGGCGGTTGGTGGTGGAGTCGGCCTTTGGCGCGGGCGAGAGTCTGGCGGCGGCGAACTGCTGGAGAGATTGCTGTTCGCGACGCTGCTGTGGGCTCCGTACCAGGACAAGAATCTGCTGGAGCCGGAGGTGAAGGCGAGCGGGCTGGAGTGGACGATTCTGCGTCCGACGGCGCTGACCAACGGGCCGCTGACGGGGCGCTATGCGGTGACGGCGGGGCGTCCTGCGGCGTCCAGGGTTTCACGCGCGGACGTGGCAGCGGCGATGCTGCGGGCGGTGGAAGAGCGGCTATGGATTGGGGAGGCGCCGACGGTGACGGGTGGGTAAGTTCAGGTTTCAAGGTTTCAGAGTTTCAAGGTTTCAAAGTTGAGAGCAAAGGCAAGAGCAACTGCCCCACATCTGCTAACTGCGGCAGATATGAGGCATAAGGCGAAGAAGCGGTAATGCATATTATGCGCGCGTGTGTATTTATATGCAGACGAGGCGCGATTTCCTTGGCGGCGGAACTGCACGTGGGTTGAATAGCTGATATCATTTAGAAAATCCACTCCCAGAGGATGCGATGCAAGCTATCCTTGCGCTGGAAGACGGCAGAGTCTTCCGCGGCAAAGGCTACGGAGCGCGGTCGAACGCACGGGCGAAGTAGTTTTTAATACATCCATCACCGGCTACCAGGAGATCTTCACCGATCCCTCCTACGCCGGACAAATTGTTGTTCTCACCAATCCTGAAATCGGCAACTACGGCACCAATCCCGACGATGAGCGAGTCGGGCAAGCCTTACATTGAAGGGCTGATCGTGCGCGAGTTTTCGCCGTACGCGTCGAACTACCGCTCGCACCAGGTGACGGACGAATACCTGGAGAGATACAAGGTTCCGGTGCTGTCGGATATTGACACGCGGGCGCTGGTGCGGCATTTGCGCGACCGCGGGGTGATGCGCGGCGTGATCTCCACGAGTGAGACGAATGTGGAGAAGCTGGTGGCCACGGCCAAGGCTACGCCGACCATCGACGGATTGGACCTGGCCAAGGAAGTTTGCACCAAGGTGCCCTATCAGTGGAACAAGGGCGACGTGGAGGAGCGGATTATCGCCGTGCCTCACGGTACGGCCACGCAGCTTTCGGTGCTGACCAGCGAAGTCGGCGGCAGAGCGCAATGCGCCGGAGCGTAAGAAGGTGGTTGCCTTCGACTACGGCATCAAGCACAACATTCTGCGGCGGCTGGTGAGTTCGGGCTGCGATGTGACGGTGGTTCCGGCGCAGACCTCAGCGGAGGACGTGCTGGCGCTGCACCCGAATGGAGTGTTTCTGTCGAACGGGCCGGGCGATCCCGACGCGGTGGTGTATGCGCAGAAGACGATCCGCGAGATGGCGGGACGCGTGCCGATCTTCGGCATCTGCCTGGGGCATCAGTTGATCGGGCTGGCGCTGGACGGCAAGACCTACAAGCTGAAGTTCGGGCATCACGGCGGCAACCATCCGGTGAAGCAGTTGAAGACCGGAAAGGTGGAGATCACGGCGCACAACCACAACTATGCGGTCGATCCGGATTCGCTGAAGCAGAGCGAGGTGGAGTTGACGCACGTGGACCTGAACGACAACACGCTGGAAGGGTTGCGGCATCGCAACTACCCGCTGTTCAGCGTGCAGTATCATCCCGAGGCTTCGCCGGGGCCGCACGATTCGCATTATCTGTTCGACGATTTCGTGACGATGATGAACGAGTGGAGAAGGTAAATCGTGTGAAGCGAGCAGCTCTGGTGGGTGCGGTAGTTACGGTAGTGTGGATGGCAATGACGTGTGCTGCGCAGACGATGCCGCCGTCCAACCCGCATGCAGGCGGAGGCGATTCGCACGCGGGAATGCAGGATCCGTCGATGGGTGTGCGCGCCAGCCGGTCCGAATTCGGCAGAGGCTGCGGCATACAGGATACTTCCACGGAGAGTGCCTCAGAATTCAGGCGCTCAGATGCCGGAGAGTGGTCGGCGCCCAGTGCAGAGAGTAGCCCAGGGACGTTGGGGAGCGCGGTGGCGCGGGTCTGGCACGACACCACTTGGATGGTGGATATACATTCTGCGCTGGGGCCTCGGATGGCGACCATGCACACTGGGCAGATGTGCTTCGACCCACAAGGGCATATCGCCTACATGATTGATCGCTTCGTGGAGATGGCGGAGTGTGGTTGTATGCGATTTACTTCGCTGACCTTTGCCACGGATGGACGTGTAACGCGGCGCGAGCAGAGATTCGTCGCGGTGGCAACGGGTTCGGAGATTGAGGCGCCGGAAGCCGCAAAGCGATTCCCTGAGGTGTGGGACTTTCGGACGCTGCAGCAGTTGCCGTTCTATTCGCTGATGAAGAAATAACAGCTGATTTGCAATCATTCAGTTGAGAAAGCAAAAGTAGATGCCACGTCGCACAGATATTTCGAAGATTTTGATTCTTGGTTCGGGTCCGATTGTGATTGGACAGTCGGCGGAGTTTGACTACTCCGGCACACAGGCGTGCAAGGCGCTGAAGGCCGAAGGGTACGAGGTTGTGCTGGTGAATTCGAATCCGGCGACGATCATGACCGATCCGGAGATGGCCGACCGTACCTATGTGGAGCCGCTGACGCGGCAGTATGTGGAAGAGATTATCCGGCAGGAAGTGGAGCGCGGAGTTGGCAAGGGAATGGCCGTGCTGCCGACGGTGGGCGGGCAGACGGCGCTGAATCTGGCGGTGGAGCTGGCCGACAGCGGCGTGCTGGAAAAGTACGGCGTGATCCTGATCGGCGCGCAACTGGAGGCGATCAAGAAGGCGGAAGACCGCCTGCTGTTCAAGGACGCGATGACGCGCATCGGGCTGGATGTGCCGCGCTCGGCGCTGGTCAACAACCTGAAGGACGGATTGGATTTCTCGACCAAGCTGGGCTTCCCGGTGGTGCTGCGCCCGTCGTTTACGCTGGGCGGCTCGGGCGGCGGCATTGCGTTCAATCGCGAAGAGCTGCTGGACCTGCTGGCGCGCGGACTGGATCTTTCCCCGGTGCATGAAGTTCTGCTGGAAGAGAGCGTGCTGGGCTGGAAGGAATACGAGCTGGAAGTGATGCGCGACCTGGCGGACAACGTCATCATCGTCTGCTCGATTGAGAACTTCGATCCAATGGGTGTGCATACCGGCGATTCGATTACGGTGGCTCCGGCACAGACGTTGAGCGACCGCGAATATCAGCGCATGCGCGATGGCGCGATCAAGGTGATGCGCGAGATCGGAGTGGAGACCGGCGGCTCGAACGTGCAGTTCGCGGTGCATCCGACGACCGGGCGGCAGATCGTGATCGAGATGAATCCGCGTGTCTCGCGCTCCTCGGCGCTGGCTTCGAAGGCGACGGGCTTCCCGATTGCGAAGATCGCGGCGCGGCTTGCGGTGGGCTACACGCTGGACGAGATTACAAACGACATCACGCAGAAGACTCCGGCATGCTTTGAGCCGACGCTGGACTACGTCGTGGTGAAGATTCCGAAGTGGCAGTTTGAGAAGTTTCCCGGCGCCGACGAGAGTCTGGGGCCGCAGATGAAATCGGTGGGCGAGGTGATGGCGATTGGCCGCACGTTCAAGGAGTCGCTGCTGAAGGCGGTGCGCTCGCTGGAGACGGGCAAGCGGCTGGAGTCGCAAGTCGTGGAGCCGAAGATTATCACCAAGCGGCTGGTGTCGCCGCATCCGGAGCGATTGCAGTACGTGCGCTATGCGCTGAGCAACGGATGGACGGTGCCGCAGGTGGCACGGCTGACCGCGATGGACCCGTGGTTCCTCTATCAGTTGAAGGAAGTGAGCGACGAGCTGGCGGCGCTGGAGACACAGCTCGCTGGAGACGATTACCGCCGAGGAGATGCGCGAGGCCAAGCGCAAGGGGATCAGCGATGCGCGGCTGAGCGAGCTTTGGAAGCTGCCGTCGCGCGAGGGCGCGATCAAGGTTTACGCCAAGCGCAAGGAGATGGGAATCGCTCCGGTGTACAAGCGGGTGGACACCTGCGCGGCGGAGTTCGAGAGCTTTACGCCGTACATGTATTCGACCTTTGAAGATGAGGACGAGGCGCTGCCGACGGCGAAGAAGAAGGTCATCATTCTGGGCTCGGGGCCGAACCGCATCGGGCAGGGAATCGAGTTCGACTACTGCTGCTGCCACGCGGCGTTTGCGCTGCATGACGATGGCATTGAAACCATCATGGTGAACTGCAATCCGGAGACGGTTTCAACCGATTACGACACCAGCGACCGGCTGTACTTCGAGCCGCTGACCTTCGAAGACGTGATGGCGGTTTACGAGCACGAGGCCAAGGGGACCGACGACATCGGAGTGATTGTGCAGTTCGGCGGACAGACGCCGCTGAACCTGGCGCTGCCGCTGAAGCAGGCTGGAGTGAAGATCATCGGAACCTCGCCGGAGTCAATCGATCTGGCCGAGGATCGCAAGCGCTTTGAGGCGCTTGCTGAACCGGCTGGAGATTCCGCAGTCGCCGGGCGGGATGGCGACCACGGTGGATGAGGCGCTGGCGGCGGCCGAGAAGGTGGGCTACCCGGTGCTGGTGCGTCCTTCCTATGTGCTGGGCGGACGCGCGATGGTGATTGCCTACGACGCCAAGGCGGTGAAGGAATACATGGGGCAGGCGGTGGAGTATTCGCAGGACCGCCCGATCCTGGTGGATCACTTCCTGGAGGCCGCGACCGAGGTGGACGTGGACGCCCTGAGCGACGGCGAAGACGTGGTGATCGCCGGCATCATGGAGCACATCGAAGAGGCTGGGATTCACTCGGGCGATTCGTCGTGTGTATTGCCAAGTGTCGATCTATCGCCGCAGGTGCTGGCGACGATTCGCGAATACACGTTCAAGCTGGCGAAGGCGCTGAACGTGGTGGGACTGATGAACATTCAGTATGCGATCCAGCGCGAGAAGGTGTACGTCATCGAGGTGAACCCGAGAGCTTCGCGCACGGTGCCGTATGTTTCCAAGGCCACGGGCGTGCCCTGCGCGAAGATTGCGGCGCGGCTGATGACCGGACGGAAGCTGAAAGAGTTTTTGCCGGAGAACATCGCGGCAGGCAAGGAACTGGACACGGGTGAGTACTTCTACGTGAAGTCTCCGGTGTTTCCGTGGAATAAGTTTCCGGGAGTGGATACGGTGCTGGGGCCGGAGATGCGCTCGACCGGCGAAGTGATGGGAGTTGCGGACAATTTTGGCGAAGCATTCGCCAAGGCGCAACTGGCGGCCGGACAGGCGCTGCCCGCGAAGGGAACGGTCTTCATCAGCGTGAACGAACGCGACAAGCCGCACGTGGCGGATGTGGCGCGGAAGTTTGTGGACATGGGCTTTAAGATCGTGGCCACGCATGGAACGGCCGATGCTCTGGAAGCAGCCGGGATGCGGGTGGAGCGCGTTTACAAGGTGAAAGAGGGAAGGCCGAACGTGGTCGATCTGATCAAAGGCGACCGGATTCAGCTCATCATCAACACGCCGCAGGCGCGCGGCGAGCCCTGGTTCGACGAGAAGGCGATCCGGCGGGCGGCGATTACGGCGCGCATTCCGACGATTACCACGTTGTCGGCGGCACGCGCCGTGGTGGAAGGAATTCCGGTACTGCAGGCGGGCGTGGTCAGCGTCTGCAATCTGCAGGAACTGCACGCGGCGCACGACGCGGTAAAGCGCGATGCGGTAGGTAAAGGAATAGGAGCAACGATGCGAAAAACACTGGTCGTGACGGTGTTGCTGATGACTGCGATGTGGCTGGCGGCGCAAGCGGCTCCGCAGCATCCTTCCCCGGTGGATGGAACCGGGGTCACGCTGCCCAGTGGATTGAGGTACTGGGAACTGAAGGTGGGCACCGGCACGGTGGCAGCCAAAGGGAACAAGGTGAAGGTCAACTACACGGGCTGGCTGCTGGAAGAGGGCACGAAGTTCGACAGCTCGTTCGACCGCAATACGCCGTTTGAGTTCAAGCTCGGCGCCGGGAAGGTGATCAAAGGCTGGGACGAGGGCGTGGCGGGAATGAAGGTCGGCGGCAAACGGCAGCTCAGGATTCCGCCGGATCTGGGCTACGGATGGCGCGGAGCAGCCGCCGGTGATTCCGCGCAATGCTTACTTGATTTTTGATGTGGAGTTGCTGGACGTGAAGTAGGCTTGAAATGAAATATGAAAGGGCGCACCCTGAACGGGGTGCGCTTTTTTTGTTTTGGAGAAAAGATGGGCGTGCGGGTCGAAAAGCCTGTGGGACGGTTCGGGACATTTGAGCGGTACGGGGATTCTTCGCTTCGCTCGGAATGACATCCTAAAGTCAACTGCAAAGGAAAAGGGCTCGCTGACGCTTATGGCTCGGGGAGCTCGGGTGTGAGGGTGAAGCCGGGGATGTTCCAGGGCAGGAAGTAGGCTGCAGAGTTGGTGGCGAGGATGAGCGCGTGGTTGGGGTCAAAGGCGAGGCCCACGACGTTGATTCCGCTGATGACGAGCGAGGCCTGCTTTTCCGGCGTGATGCGGATGATGCCGCGGCGCCCGCGCCAGGAGGCTGCCACATACAGGTTGCCCTCGAGGTCGAAGGCGAGGCCCTGGGGACGCCCGAGATTGGCGAAGAAGGGCGTGACGACGCCGTCCTGGTCGATCTCATACACGCAGTCGTTGGACGAAGTGGTGGGGCCGGTGACGTAGAGATTTCCGTTGGGCGAGAAGGCCAGATGATAGGCGGCGACGCTGGGTTCGAGGGTGGCGAAGACGAAGATCTGGCGGTCGGGCGCGATTTTGAAGATGGTGCCGCTGCGGTCGCCGACGTAGAGATTGCCGATCTCATCGAAGGCCAGTCCGGTGGCGACGCCCATGCCTTCGGCGTAGGTGGAGAGATCGCCTGTGGTGGAGAGGCGATAGACAGCGCCGTCGTGGCGCGAGGAGATGTAGAGGTTTCCGCCGTCGTCGAGGGCGAGGCCGGTGGGATTCATGACCTCGGCGTCGATGGGGTGAAGCGTGGACTCGTCATCGATGCGAAAGAGCGAGATGGGCACGGACTGGCCGCGGGTTCCGGAGAAGGTGACATAGATGTTGCCGGCGGCATCGACGGCGGGATTGGCGACGGGGTGGAGATTCTCTGAGAGCAGGGTGGCGAGGGTGAAGGCCGCCTGGGCCGAGCCGTGGGGGGTGGTGATCGTGATCGTGCCACTCTCGGCGCTCTCCGGCACCAGGACGGTGAGCTGGGTAGGGGTGGCGAAGACGATGGTGCCAGCGGACGGTGCCGAACGAGAGCTGCGTGGACTCGGTGAGACTGGCCAGGAGTGCCCGGCCGCGCAGGACGACTTCGCCGCCGGGCAGGGCAAAGGCGGGCTCGACGGAGAGGATGACGGGAGATTCGGCGGATTGGCTCATAGTTCGTGCGTACTCTCTAACCAACTATCTTACGATGCCGAAACGCAGCAGAAGCTGAAGAACAATGAATCCGTAAAGACCTGCGCCAAGATCGTCCACCACGATGCCGACGCCCTCCGGACGCAGGCGCTCAAGCCGGCGAATGGGCGGCGGTTTGACGATATCAAAGGCGCGGAAAAGTATAAAGCCCGCAAGCTGCGCCTTCCAGGTGAGCGGGGCGGCAACGAGCGTGAGCATCTGGCCGGCAACTTCGTCGATGACGACGTGCGAGGGATCGTCGCGATGACAGGCGCGCGCGGTGAGCGTTGCGGCGGGGATTCCGATGGCGGTGGCCAGCGCACAGTAGGCCAGGGCTCCGGGAATGAGCAGGTGCGGCGGCAGTGTGGCGAGCGATCAGCACCCAGGTGAGCACGGCTCCCAGCGAGCCCCAGGTTCCGGGGCCGGGCTTGAGTGCGCCTGCGCCGAAGAAGGTCGCGACCGTCCACGCCCAGTAGGGACGGGTGGGGCGGGCCGAACCCTGCTTCTTGTGTTGACCTGTGTGTTGATCCATAGGTTGCCCCGTATGCTGAACGGAGAGCTGAGCGGGATGCTCAGTTGGCCTTACTGCGTCCATGATTCTCGCTTTCATGGCTGAACCGGGCGCCTCAGGGCCTTTGCGCATGCCTCCGATGCGGCGCTCTCTGGGCTCATTGTACTCGGCTTCGCCGCCGGATTCGGGATCATTCACCGGCGAGGAGATGACGTATCCGCCGCTGACCCACTTGCCAAGGTCGATGACCCGGCAGCGGTCAGAGCAGAATGGGAAGTCAGGGATCGGTGGCAAGCACGATTCTGCGGCATGTGGGGCAACGGAGCGATGTCTTTTTCTTCTTCATGGCAAGTGACCAAGGTCAGGGTAGTGTCACGCTTTCGGTCTCCCACCTTAGACGCTCAAAGACGGCGCGCCGAGGCTGGGGCACCAAGCTTTTCGAAAGTGGGGCACGCGAGCTTTTCCAATTTACAACAACCGCGCGACCAGATCGTAATCGTGAGCTTCTTCGACGATGGCGCGATGGAAGCTGCCGGCCTGGGGGGAGTGATGATCTCCGAAGTCGTTGATGAAAACTTTACCGTCGATCTCAGGGGCGTGGGCGGGAGTACGCGCCTCCCATAGCAGGTCGGTCTCCTCGCTGGGTCCTTCGAGCATGACTTCGATCTCGCGGCCGATCCACTGCTTGCGGCGCTTGCGGCTGATGCGCTTCTGCAGCTGCATGAGCTTGCGGCGGCGGCGCTCAATCTCTTTGGTAGGAACTTTGTCTCCGAGGAGAAAGGCGGGCGAGCCCTCCTCGTCGGAGTAGGCGAAGACACCCAGCCAGTCGAACTGCGCGGCGGTGACGAAGTCGCAGAGCTGCTGGAAATCGTCTTCGGTTTCGCCGGGGAAGCCGACGAGAAACGAGGTGCGCAGGGTGAGATCAGGGACGCTCTGGCGCATTTTGGCGATGAGCTTGAGGAAAATCTCGGCCGAGCCGCCGCGCTTCATGCGCTTGAGCACCGGGGTCGCGGCGTGCTGCATGGGAACGTCGATGTAGCGGCAGAGGCGCGGGTACTTGGCCAGAACTTCCAGCAGGCGCGGGGTGATCTTGTTGGGATAGGCGTAGAGGAAGCGGACCCAGCGAAGATCCTCGATTTGCGCAAGCTGTTCGAGCAGAGAGGCGAGACCGTCCTGCAGGCCGAGGTCTTCGCCGAAGCAGGTTGTGTCCTGCCCGATGAGATTGATTTCGCGAACGCCCTGAGCGGCGAGGCGCTGCGCCTCGATGACGACCGATGCGATGGTGCGGGAGCGGAACTTGCCGCGCAGCTGCGGAATGATGCAGAAGGCGCAGGGATGATCGCAGCCTTCGGCGATCTTGATGTAGGCGGAGTGGCGCGCGGTGGCGAGCAGGCGCGGAGTGTTCTCGTCATAGAGATAGCTGGGCAGCTCGGCTCGGGCCCCGTCCCAGCCGTCGCGGGCGAAGCGTCCGGCTTGCTCGCGGGCATCGCCTTCAGCTCGCGAGGCAGGCTGGTGGACGGGTAACGCTACGCTGCCGGCTGCTGGCGCTCGGCCCCCTTTAAGCTGCTGCGAGGCGCTGGGGTGCGAGTGCGCGGCGTGATCCGCGACGCCATTCAGAATGGTGAAGGGAGTGGACTCGTCGGGTGCTGGGGCGATTCCGGCGGCGGCGAGAATGTCGGCCAGCTCGCCGGTGCCGAGGACGGCATCGATCTCGGGAATGTTCTTCTGAATCTCGTCGCGGTAGCGCTCGACGAGACAGCCGGTGACGATGAGCTTGCGGGCGCGGCCGTGGGTCTTGTGCTCGGCCATCTCGAGGATGGTA
Organism: uncultured Acidobacteriota bacterium; assembly: GCA_963787715.1. Taxonomy (GTDB): domain Bacteria; phylum Acidobacteriota; class Terriglobia; order Terriglobales; family Acidobacteriaceae; genus TOLSYN. Next base: position 160,688 of record CAWBEC010000003.1, read on the forward strand.
TCGACGGACTCCTGCTTGGCGGTGTCGATGAACGAGCAGGTGTTGACGACGATGATGTCGGCGTCTTCGGCGCGGGCGGTGATCTCGGCACCGTTGGTGGAGAGCATGCCCATCATGACTTCGGAGTCAACGAGGTTTTTGGGACAGCCGAGGCTGACGAAGCCGATGCGCGGACGGGGCGCGGGCTGGGTGCTTTGAGTGCTCTGATTGAGGGGCGCGGTACTGCTGTTGATGGACATTCCTGAAGGTATTTTAGCAGCAGTGGGCGGGGGCCGGCCGGTTGAATTGCCTGTGAGGCGGCACGGGAGATTCGGGCGTGCGGAGATTCCTCGCGACGCTCGGAATGACACCGTAGGGGCGAGGGGAGCTCAGGAGTAGGTGAGGAGAAGGACTCCGCTGCAGACGAAGAGGGTGGCGATCCAGCGGCGGCGGTCCACGTTCTCATGCAGGAAGAGCTTGGCGGCGACGGCGTTGGCGACGAAGGTGAGCGCAGCCGAGGCTGGGCCCATCAGGCTGAGGTCCGCCCAGGAGAGTCCAACGAGGTTAGTGAAGAAGGCCAGGGCCATGAAGAAGATGCCGCCAAAGAGGGCTGGGCCGGAGAGCACGCGAGTGATTACGTGGAGGAAGCCGTGATCGCGGTGGAGCTGGCCGAGGTCGCCGATGCGGCGCATGGCAAGCGCGATGAGAACGTCTCCGGTGGCGGAGGCGCAGACGGTGGAGAAGATGCAGACCCAGGTGTAGAGGCTTCTCATACTCGCTCCTGCATGGAGCTGGAATCGGCGACATGCTCGGTGCGCGAGGGGCCCCCGGCGACGAGGCCAACGCCGAGAGTGACGAGCACAACGCCGGCCCAGCGTTGCGGACTGACGTGCTCATGCAGCCAGAAATGGCCGATCAAGGCCATGAATACATATCCGACCGAGGTGGCGGGAAGGACGTAGGTGAGATCGGCGAAGGAGAGCGCGGTCATGTAGCTGGACATGAAGCCGAGCAGGGAGAAGATTCCGACGACGATCCAGGGATTGGTGATGGCAGAGAAGACATGAGCGAGATGGTGAACGTCGATGGTACCCACATCTTTCATGCCTCGCGCGAGCAAGGAGTCTCCGACAGAGCCAAAGGCGGAAATCAAAAGCAACACGAGTGTATTTGCGAGGCGTCAAAATGCGTTTCCTTACATAGCAAACAGAGCAAGCTTAACAGGATGAAGAGCTGATTCTATGGGTGTTTCTATTTAATGCCGAGGGCCCATGCGCGCATATCGCCGATTTGACGGAGAAGCTGGAGCTGGGCGCGGAAGTACTCGAACTGGCTCTGGAGCAGGGCGACCTGGAGGCTCGCGACATCGGCGCGGGCCAACTCCTCATCGCGGGCACTGGCATGGCCATTCTCTATCTGGAGTTGCACGGCGTCGATGTTGGCCTGCGCGACCTCGTATTCAAGGCGAGTGACCTTGGTGGAGGCTTCCAATTGGCGGATGGTGTGCTGGGCCCTCACGGCATCGGCTGCCACCTGATCGCGGGTAAGCTGGGCATCGGATCCGGCGTGGAGGGCTTCGGCGTCGGCAGCAGCGGTTTTGGCGTTCTGAGCGAAGTTCAAGACGGGGATACGGAGGCTGATGCCGAAGCTGTAAGCTTCGTTACTAAACTGTTTGTAGTACTGCGCGTAATTTTGGAAGGAAGCGTACTGGTTGTACTGTCCGCCAAAGTTGATCGAAGGAAGGTTCATCTTGTGCTCGGCTCGGGCGCGATCACGGGCGGCGCGGAGGTGCTCATCGGCGATGCGAACGCTGGCGGAATTGGCGAGCGCGACTGATGCAAGATCGTCTCCGGCAGACAAGACAGGCGCCGTGGGGATGGAGTCGCTTACGGTGGACAGGGTTGCGGGCGAGCGGCCGATGGTGCGTCCCAGGCGCTCGCGGAGGACGTCGAGGCTGGTCTCCAATTCGGTGATGCGTAGATCGACGCGGGCGGACTCGAGCTCGGCGCGCTTGCTGTCCAGCACGCTGCCCACGCCCTCGTGCTGCCGCTGCTGAGCGATATAGAGCGCGCGGTCCACGGACTGCTTTTCCTGCTGAGCGGCGGTGAGGCGCTGCTGGGTGTTATCGAGCTCGATGTAGAGCAGGGAAGTATCGAGGATGACCTGCTCGGCGCGATCCAGGTAATCGAGATTGGCGGCGATGGAATCGCTGTGAGCGGCCTTGATGGTCTCTCGAAGGGAGTAGTTCAGCACGGTCTGGTCGTGGGTAACGTTGAAGAGCGTCGGGAATTGTCCGCCGACGGCGATGGGCACTCCGAAGTTGTAGCCGAGGCCGGAGCCGAAGACCACGGTGGGAATGTAGGCGGCGCGCTCGGCGCGGTAGCGGGCGGCGGCGCGGGCGCGGTCGGCGGTGGCCGCGACCATTACGCCACTGTGCTTGAGAGCGAGTTCGATGGCCGGGCGGAACTCGATCGACTGGGCAGAGAGGGGCAGTGCGGCAGTTATCAGCAGCAGCGTTGCCAGAAAGCTGATCAGGGGAGTCCGGGATTTCGGGGAGCTTGTTCTGGTCATGGTTCGGTCGTAGTCCTCTGCGCGGCTCTAGCGTCCTTCCAGGCGCCGGAGAGACTCCGCCGCGGGGCGATAAGAACTGGCCAGGGCAAGCGCAGCCCTGAATTCGACGGCAGCCTGGCCGACATCTCCATTTTTTAGCAGGATCTCGCCGAGCAGAAAGTGAGCGCGGAAGAGCGGAGCTGACTCCTCGGTGCGATCGCTCTGGATATAGGCGCGCATCTGCTCAGCGGCCAGGGGAAGATTGCGTCCGGCATTCAGAAGCAGCTCAGCAACGTCGTAATGGTCGGTCGGCTGGATACGGGCGGATTGGATTGCGCGCTCCACGGTCTGCTGGAAGCGCTCCCAACTCTTGCGTCCGCGCAGGAAGTGGGCGAGATCGAGACAGGTGCTAGCAGAATCGTGATCGAGGCGGATGGCCTCGTTGTACTCGTGTTCGGCCTGCTCGTAGTGGCCCTGGTTGTTGGCCACCATGGCGCGAACCCAGGCCGCATCGGCAGGATGCTCGGGAGCAATTTCAGCGGCCAGGGCCAGAGCCTTGTCGCTGCCGCCGCCAACGATGAAAGGCGCGCTGGCGTAGTACTCGGCGAGGTCGCGGGCGATAGCGGCGCTATGAGGGTCGAGTGAGTGCGCGGTAATAAAAGCAGCCACGGTCTTGCGCGCAAGCGGGTAGGCGAGAATCAGGTTGGAAGCATTCGCCTTTTCCCCATAACTGCGGCCAAGCCAGAGTTGGAAGACAGCGTTGTGGCGATCGAGCTGGGCAGCGCGCTCGCAGTTTTGTACCGCATTGTCCCAGTCACCCAGGGAGTAGAAGACGCGGCAGCGATAGTTGAGCGCCGAGGCATCATTGCCCACCGCCTGCGGAGTGAGCAGGCGCAGCGCCTCGTCGGCACGTCCGGCATCGAGCAGTTCGTGTGGATTCGGGGCGGCCTGGGCCGCAAACGGCAGGAGCAGCATACACCCCAGCAGAAGAAGCAGCAGCGGGCGGCTGATTGGAGGAAACGGGCACGATGGAGCGGGTCTCTCGCCGATCATTACGAAGGATTCTCGCTGATCTTTACCTCGATGCCGTCCGACATGGGCGTGGGGCTGTACGACTGAACCGCGATGAGGTCACCGTCGGAGATGCCGCTGAGGATTTCGACGCGGGTCAGATTGGTGATGCCGACTTTGAGGTCGCGACGGTGCAGGTGATCTCCCTGAAGGACATACACGTAGCTGCGGCCGTTGTCCTCGCGCACTGCCTCGCGTGGCACGGTGAGTGCGTTTTCCTTGCTGTTGGCGATGATCGTGGTGTTCACGTCTATATTCGGCAGCAAAAGATGCTCGGAGTTATCCACCTTGCAGATGACCTCGGCGACGACGCGGGAGCCGCGGTTGACGACGGTGGAGGGCAGGCTGGCGACGGTACCCTGCCAGGAGTGTCCGGGCATCGCGTCCCAGGTGATCTTAACGGCCTGACCGATTGCGAGGCGTCCGATTTCGGGCTCGTCCACGAAGGCGCGAACCTGAAGCTGCGAAAGATCGGCCTCCTGCAACAACAGGTCTCCGATGTTGACCCAGGCACCAGCACGGGCTGGGAGAAAGTAGACAGTGCCGTCAAAGGGGGCGCGGACATTGCACTTACGGATCGTCTCCTCGGCGAGATCGACGCTGGCTTTGGCATCGGCGACCTCCGATTGCGCGCGCGCCAGTTCGTCGGGCGAGTAGCGGACTTGCGATTGAAGCTGGCTAAGGTCGGCTTTTGCGCGCTCGAGACGATCGCGGGCTGCGGCTACTTCGTCGGGGGTGGCTGCGCCGCGCTGCTGAAGGCGTTCGAGCGCGGAGAGCTGGCGCTGCGCCGTATCTCGCTCGGTGGTTGCCTTCTGGAGGTCGGCGTTGCGGAGGAGTAGTTGCTGGTGACTGCCTCCCGCGATCAGGTCGTTGTATCTCTCCTGGGCTCCTTTAAGGCGGGTGAGCGCGGTGGCAAGGTCGCCGCGGGCCCGGGTGTCATCCAGCACGAGCAGCAACTCCCCGGCCTTTACGTGAGCGCCTTCCTTGACCAGCACTGTCTTGAGTGTTCCGGCGAGCGGGGCATGGGCTTCAAAGCCGTGAATGGGTTCGGCCTTGCCGTTGGTGGTGATGGAACTGGAGACTTCCTCACGCACCGGCTTGACGACCGAGATGCGGATACGACGAGGCCGAAGCTCAACATAGGCTCCAACTCCGACCAAAATAGTCAGCAGGATGGCTATTAGCACGATCCAAGTTCGGCGAGCTCCGCCGAGCGAACTGTTTGAGTTTCCGTTAGACATGAGTAAGGTTTCAGTATATCTGAGTGGAGGGCTCGGATCACTTCAGAGTAGGTCCGTTGAGCAATTTTGCGGGTTAGGGTGGTTCCCCAGAAGGTGTACACCGTCAAAGGCAGTTCGAGGTCGAAGAGACTCTGGGGCGGCATTGCAGATTTGGGCGGTACGGGGATTCCTCGCTGCGCTCGGAATGACAACCTAAAGGCGAGAGCAGTATCGGGGCTACGGCAACTAGGGAATTGCTCTAGCGAGTGTTCCGCAAAGCAAGATCCGATGCTGAAGGCATCCGAGCGGGAGAATATGAGCAGGGTGGTGGACGCGGAAAGGAATTAAATCATCGAAGAACGGAGACGCAACAATTGCAAGCGGAAAGCCGGACGAGAGCGCAGTAGAGGTGGCTCTGATGACGGTGAGAAAATGGCTGAGCGTTTTTAAAAACGCAATCGTTGACACGGACCGCAATCACACCCTGGCGTTTGCAGCAGGACTTTCCTTCTATTTCGTGTTGAGCTTGTTCCCGGCGCTGGTCGCCTTGTCTGCCGTGCTGGGATATCTGCCGATACAGCACCCATTCAGCCAGATACTGACGCTGATGTCTCGCTTTGTGCCTGCTGACAGCATGGGAGTGGTGCGCCGTGTTGTCGGCGACGCGATTGGCCCTCACCGCGGAGCACTGCTGTCGGTTGGACTGCTCGGTGCACTGTGGACGGCTTCGAGCGGCTTTGCCGCGATGATCGAAGCACTCGACGTGGCGTACAACGTACCGGAGACGCGTCCGTTTTGGAAGACACGCCTGCTGGCCTTTGTTTTGACATTCCTGGTTGGTGGGCTGCTGCTGGTGGCGCTGGCATTGATGCTGGTGGGCCCGCGGTTTGGCGCATGGCTGGCAGGAGTGCTGCACTTGAGCTTTCTGTTGGCGCGCGTCTGGCCGCTGTTGCGATGGGGAGTTTCCGTAGCCTTCATCGTAATTGCGGTTGAGGTCCTGTACTTTCTTGCGCCGAATGTGAAACAGCGCTTTGGTCATACGCTGGTGGGTGCAGTGTTCGCGGTTGCGGCATGGCTCGCACTCACCAATGGGCTGGGAATCTACTTTCAGCATTTTGCGAACTTAAATCGCACCTATGGGGTGCTGGGCGGAGCCATCGCACTGATGATATGGCTGTACTGGAGTTCATTCGTGATCCTGCTAGGAGCGGAGATTAATGGGGGAGTTCTGCAGGCAAGCGGAGACGGAACCCTGTTGCTCAAGCAGCCTCCGCCGCCTGAGGTAAAGCCGAGGACGGTGCCGGAAAGCAAGGCGGCATAAGCGATTTGCTGCCGCGTCTCCCACACTTGCTAAGTGAGGGCGGATGTGGCCACTCGATGACGCCGCTCCGGCCGCAGGCGCTGGCGGGTACGCGGCAACGGACGCCGCTCCGGCCGCAGGCGCTGGCGGATTGTGCCACCTGTGGGGTGGTCGGCTAAAATAGCCGGATGGCTACGAAGAAGAAAACCGCACAGAGATCCGCATCGGAATCCGCAGACCAGGGCGCGACGCGGCTTGGCTACACGCCGGACCACGCCGCCAGCGGGTTGGATTACAAGTTTCAGGAGATCGAGTGCTGGCCCAACCAGTTTCCCAGCTACGTGATCGAGATCGATATTCCTGAATTTACCTCGGTGTGCCCGAAGACGGGCCTTCCGGATTTTGGCACGGTATGGGTTCGCTACGTTCCCGACAAGCTCTGCATGGAGCTGAAGTCTTTAAAGGAATACATCAACGAATACCGCAACCTTGGAATCTTCCAGGAGAACGTCGTGAACCAGATTCTTGAGGATGTGGTGAAGGCGGCAAAGCCGGTGTGGTGCGAGGTGCGCGGCCAGTTTCGTCCACGCGGCGGGCTGGGAACGCTGGTGGAAGCGCGCTGGCCACGAACAAAGTGAAGCAGCATGGGCCTGCGATCCCACATCTGCTGACTACGGCAGAGGTGGGGCACCGGCGGGTGCGGCGCTGGGCGACGACGGCGCTGGTGATACTGACGGCGCTGAATTTTGTGAACTATATCGACCGCTCGGTGCTGTTTGCCGTGCAGCCGATGGTGCAGCGAGAGTTTCCGGGCTCGGATGCAAAGTTCGGGCTGCTTACCACCGCGTTCTTTTTCTGCTACATGGTGACGGCGCCGCTGACCGGATGGCTGGCGGACCGGCATTCGCGCCGGCTGATCATGTGCGTGGGGGCGCTGATCTGGTCTGCGGCGACGCTGCTGACGGCGGTGACGCACAACTTCACGGAGCTGATGATCCGGCACACGCTGGTAGGCGTAGGCGAGGCGACGTTTGTTGCCATCGCTCCATCGTTTCTCTCGGACCTGCATCCGGAATACCGGCGCGGCAGAGTGCTGGCAGTTTTCTATTTGGCGATACCGGTGGGAACAGCGCTTGGATACCTGCTGGGCGGAGCCCTGGCGGCACGCTGGGGCTGGCGCGCACCGTTCCTGGTAGGTGCGGTGCCGGGTGCGCTGCTGGGAGTGTTGTTGCTGCTGGTTCCTGAGCCTGAACGCGGAGCGCAAGACCGGCTGGCCGTGACTTTGGAGCGCGGAACCTTTTTGGGGCTGTGGCACAATCCGGCGTTCTGGAGTGCGACGCTGGGGATGGCGATGATGACCTTTGCGGTGGGCGGGATGCAGGTCTGGATGCCGACATTTCTTTCGCGCATTCGGGGAGTTCCGCTGGCTACGGCGAATCTGCGCTTCGGATTGATGACACTGGCGGCGGGGATTCTGGCGACTGCGTTGGGCGGCTGGCTGGGCGATCGGATGGAGGAGAGAAAGCGCGGTGGACACTGCCTGATCTCGGCGATTGGAATGACGCTGGCTCTGCCCGCGGTGCTGCTGGCGGTCTTCCACGCTGGTTCATGGATGTATCCGGCGATCTTTCTGGGCGAGTTTTTTCTGCTGCTGAATACAGCTCCGCTGAACGCGGCGATTCTGAATTCGGTTTCGGCGCCGATTCGATCGACGGCGTTTGCGGTCAATATTTTCACCATCCATCTTCTGGGGGATGCGTTCTCGCCAAGTTTGATGGGGTATATCTCGGACCGAAGCAATATGCAGATGGCGTTTGTGGCGGCTTCTGTGGCGATTGCAATTTCGGCGGGAGTGCTGTTTGTGGGAGTGCGGTACGCCCCGCAACTTCCACAGGCAAATTCAGCGCAGGGAGATGAGGCGTGAGCGCGTGGCAGGCGTTGAACCTGCTGGCCGGAGCATCGCTCGGCGCGACATGGCTGTATCACGCGGTAGCGGCGAGGCGCGGTATGCGGGGGATCGCCGACCTGACGCAGCCTGAATACGCGGTTGCGCCGGAGACGAAACTGCCGCGCGTGAGCATCGTGGTTCCGGCGCGCAATGAGTCCGGGGCGATTGAGATTGCGGTGCGCTCGCTGCTCGCCCTCGACTATCCGGACTACGAACTGGTGGTGGTGGACGACCGCTCGGAGGATGCGACGGGCGAGATTCTGGACCGGCTGAAGGCCGAGTATGGCGCGCGGCTGGGAGTAGTTCATGTGCGCGAGCTGCCATCGGGTTGGCTGGGCAAGACCCACGCGATGTGGAGCGCGGCGGAGGCGGCGACCGGCGAATGGATTCTGTTTAGCGACGCCGATGTGCTGCACGCGCCGGCGGCCCTGCGGCGGGCGGTGCATTACGCCGAGCAGGAGCAGGCCGCGCATATGGCGCTGCTGCCGACGATGCTGATGGAGAGCGTGGGCGAACGTATGATGATTTCGTTCTTCCAGGCCATGTTCATCTTTGCACACCGTCCGTGGAAGGTGCGCGATCCGAGGGCTCGGGATGTGATGGGCGTGGGCGCGTTCAACATGGTGCGGCGCACGGCCTATGAAAAGATCGGCACATATCGATCCATGCGGCTGAACGTGGTGGATGATATGGGGCTGGGGGAAAAAGTGAAGCAGGCAGGATTGGCCTCACGGGTGGCGTTTGGCGATGGCATGGTGAGTGTGCGCTGGGCGGTGGGTGCGCACGGCGTTGTCCGGAACCTGACGAAGAACTTCTTCGCCCATCTGCACTACAACGTTGCGTTTGCATCGGTCGCTGCGCTTGGGATGCTGTGGCTGCATCTGGGACCTTGGGTTGGCGCGGTTTTTGCGACCGGGTGGGCGCGTGCCGGGTATGTGGTTGCGCTCGGCTGCCTGCTCACGGTGTACGCGGGGATGGGAAGGCGCACGAAGATCAGTGTTGGCTATGCGTTGCTGCATCCGGCGGCGAGTGTGGTGATGGTGTTTACGTTGGTGCGCTCCACGGCGCTGACGCTGGCGCAAGGCGGCGTAGAGTGGCGCGGAACGTTCTATCCGCTGGCAGAGCTGAAGAGAAATCGCCAGGGAACTTAAAACCAGGAGCAAGCTACCAGGCGCGGTTGCGCTTGACGGAGTAAGCGCTCTTGCGGGGCTGGGATTGAGCAGCGTCAAAATCCGGCGGCGGATCGCCAGCAGCGACGCGAACCTGCTCTCGATCCTTTACGAAGATTACGGGACGGCCGCTGCGAGATTCGGTGACATCGCCCTGGACGGCTATAATCCTGCCGCGAAGATAGGAAAGGTCGCCAACCTTGCCGCGACTACGTTTGGAGATCACCGCCTGAAATGAACATTTGTGGCTGGGGCAGAGCGAGAGATGGGTGTTGCCGCTCTTGTGGACGGTGACACGGAAGACCCTGCCCGCAACGCACCCATGACCGCCGACCAACTCCAAGGCGTGCGACGCGGGAGTGCATTCGACCTGCAACTCACGCAGCTGGGCAGGCTTTTGCTCCGCGGAGGTGGGCGTGGCGCTCTGCCATGCGACGGCCGGTGCTATGAGCAACAGAGCGGCGCACAACAGAGAGCATACGTTCACTTGGTGGGTTCCATCTTGAGCGAATTGTTGAAGCGGTTGAAGTAGTTGAAGAGTCCGATGGCGGCGGCAAGCTCGATGATTTCGCCTTCGTCAAAATGTTCGCGCAGCCTGGCCCAGAGTTCGTCGTCGACGCCGGTTGAGTCGAGGGTCTCGCACTCGGCGAGTTCGAGGGCGGTTTTTTCGCGCGGGTTGAAGTCAGAGCGGGTACGGAAGTTGGCAAGATCGGCAATCTGTTCCTCGCTCCAGCCGTAGCGATGCGCGAGCTTGGTGTGGGAGTTGAGGCAGTAATCGCATTGATTGATTTGCGAGGTGCGGACGATGACGAGTTCCTTGAGCTTGATGCCGACGGTGCCGGTCTCCATCACGGCGCGGAAGTGCGCGATCAGGGTGCGGAGAATCTCGGGGCGGTAGGCGACGGTGCGAAACATGTTGGGCACGTTGCCGCGCTCTTTTTTGTAGTGGTCAAAAATTTCCTTGGCCGACGGGTCGGCCGCTTCATAGGCGATGGCAGGTATGCGCGGCATGGGAGTATTGTGCGTCCCGGCGGGCGGCGTGTCCAGTGGCTCCGCGCAAGAAGGTGGCGGCGTTGGAAGCCGCCCGTGGTTGCATTAACGATTCAGGCTAATCGAAGGCACCGATGGCGGTAGTCTCATCCTCCTGAATGTCAAAGACTTTGTAGAGTTTTGTGATCTGCAGCAGATCGTGGACCTTTTGGGAAACATTAAGCAGCTTGAGTTCGCCACCAGCGCTACGAATGCTGGTGAAGGCCTTGACGAGTTCGCCGACCCCGGAGGTATCAACGTAGCTGACGTCGCCGAGGTTGAGGACAATTCTTTTGTGGCCCTGAGCGGACAGGTTCTGCACGGTATCGCGCAGCACGACGCTGCCCTCGCCGAATGTGATACGCCCGCTGAGATCGACGATGGTGACACCCTCTACCTGACGTGAACTTGCTTTCATCGTCACTGGTTATCCTCCTTGCTGCCGTCGCGGCCCGGACCGCGTAGAAATTTAATCATAACGATTTCTGTGCCGGGAGACATCATGTGGAAACGAATTTCGTCCATGAATGCCCGGATCAGAAACAAGCCGCGTCCTGATTCCTTGAGCAAGTTCTCTGGGGCTAGCGGGTCGGGGACCGTGGACGGGGCGAACCCTGCTCCTTCATCGCGTACGGAGACGGTCAAGAGATCGGGGGCGGTATCGAAGGAGAGAGTCACGCGCTTGGTTGGATCGTAGCGGTTTCCATGCAGGACAGCATTGGCGACGGCTTCGCGCACGGCCAAGGCGATATGGCCACATTCGACGTCAGGAAAACCAGCTTTGGCAGCGGCCTCGGCGGCGATCCGCTCGGCCTTATTTACACTCGCCGGAGTGGATTCAAGAGTATAGGAAACCTTGGTTGCATTCATCGCGTGCGCTTCATTCCTTGTCTGCAGAACAATTTACCAGTCCAGGTGAATCAAATCGCCCACGGTCGTTGCCACTAAGGCGTCCAGCTTCGGCAGCAGCGCGGTTGCGTGAACCAGCTCATCTGCGGGATAGGTGGTGGGCACGGCGAGAACGGGCATTGCTGCTTCTGATGCAGAACAGATGCCGTTGGGTGCATCTTCGACGGCTACACAGTCGGCTGGGGCGAGGCCGAGCAGAGCGGCTCCACGCCGGAAGGGCTCGGGGTGCGGTTTGCCGTGCTCGATGTCAGTGCCGGTGATCATGAGTTCTGGAATGGGAAGGTTGGCGACGCGGAGGCGGTGCGAGGCCAGGTCGCGGGTTCCACTGGTGACGATGGCCCAGCGGCGCGGAGGCAGGGAGGCGAGCAGGCGGGCGGCTCCGGGGAAGACGACGACGTCGTAGGATTCGGCGATTTCGCGGCGCTCCAGATCGCGCAGCTCGGCTTCGGCATCGAGCTCGGGCGCGAGCAGGCGAACCGTGTCGATGGCGCGGCGTCCGTGGGCGGTGTGAGCGGTTTGGGCGGGATCGAGTCCGTTGCGGAGCCCCCAGTCGCGCCAGACACGGGTGACTCCGGCGGTGCTGTCGATGAGCACGCCGTCAAGATCAAAGAGAACGCCTTGAACAATGAGAGATGGCATGGATTGAGTGTAAAAGAATTCGGGTGAGTTCATGGGAATTGCTTAGGGCGCAAGGGATCGAAAGGTCCTATGATGGCGTCCAGAGATGATGAATATGCGAGTTATGCTGCGGGTTGTAATGGTGATGTCGCTGTTGGCGGTTTGCGTGCCGTGTTTTGCGGCGGAGAAGCTGATCGCGTTGACCTTTGACGATGGACCGAGACCGTACGTGCTCTATGGAGTGAAACAGCCGGGCGCGGCGTCAAACGCGACGTCAAACGCGACCCAGGGAATGCTCGACGTGCTGGACCGCAATGGCGTGAAGGCGACCTTTTTCTACATGGGCTGGAGGCTGACGCCGAAGACCTGGGGCGAGACTCCGCATGAGACCAACATCGGGGTGAGCTGCCTTGACGCCGCGCACGATGTTCTACGGCGCGGGCACGAGATTGAAAACCACACCTACAGCCACGCCGACCTGCGCATCGCCGAACGCAAGAAGGGCGAGGCGTGGGTGCTGAATGATGTGGAGCGCGGGGCGAATGCAGTGAAGGGTGTGACGGGGACGAAGCCGCTGTGGCTGCGTCCGCCGGATTGGGATCTGACGGACGATGCTCGGCACGATCTGGAGGCGCACGGCTTTCACATTCTGACGATCTCAAGCCAGAACCCGGTTGCGCTGCGCGATGTGAATTCGCTGGACTACCTATGCGCTGGCAAGGGCACGGGCTGCCCGAAGCCGTCGCTGGCGCAGAATGTGGTGAAGGCGATTGAACAGCGCGAGAAAAAGGGCGTGTACACGCATGTGCTTGCCTTCCATGAGCTGACGACCACGACCGCGCAACTGCCGGAGCTGATTACGGCGCTGAAGGCGAAGGGATATCGGTTTGTGACGGTGACGGAGTATATGAAGGTTGTGAAGAACTGAAGGACGAGGCGAAAACGAGAACAAATTCAACACGTTAGGTCAACCGCCTAACTGCCCCCACATTCGCCAAAAGAAAGCGGATGTGGGCCACCCTTCAGCTTTTGATTTCGACGTACTTTACTCCACCTGCTTTTTCAGTTCATACAACAGGTTCATGGCCTCGCGGGGGGTGAGGGCGTCGAGGTCGGCTTCGCGGAGGCGGTCGAGGACGGTGTTGGAGACGGGGGTGAAGATCGTTAGCTGCACGGGGCCGGATTTGTCTGGCTTGGGAGCAAGCTGGGTGGTGGCGGTGTGCTCGGCGTTCTCGTGCTGGTGCAAGACCTCGCGGGCGCGGGAGATGACCTCGGCGGGGAGGCCGGCGAGTTTGGCGACCTCGATGCCGTAGCTTTTGTCGGCGGCGCCGGGTGAGACCTTGCGCAGGAAGACGATGCTGCCGGCGCTTTCCTTGACGCTGACATGATAGTTCTTGACCGAGTCGAGCAGCGTTTCCAGCTCGGTGAGCTCGTGGTAGTGGGTGGCGAAGAGCGTTTTGGCGCGGCTGTGCTGGTGGACGAATTCGACCACGGCCCAGGCGATGGCGAGGCCGTCGTAGGTCGCGGTGCCGCGTCCGATCTCGTCGAGCAGGATGAGCGAGCGCGGGGTTGCGGTGTTGAGGATGGCGGCGGTTTCAGTCATCTCAACCATGAAGGTGGAGCGGCCGCGCGCGAGGTTGTCCGATGCTCCGATGCGGGTGAAGATGCGATCGACGGTGGAGAGGCGGGCGCGGGTGGCGGGGACGAATGAGCCCATCTGCGCCATCAGCACGATAAGCGCGGTCTGGCGGAGGTAGGTGGACTTGCCTCCCATGTTGGGGCCGGTGATGAGCAGGATCGACTGCCGGGAGGCGTCGAGGTAGAGATCGTTGGGAACGAAGCGGTCGTTGGAGCCGGTGAGCTCGGGTTGCTCGATGACGGGGTGGCGGCCTTCGAGGATTTCGAGCGTTTGGGCGGAGTCGTCAGGCGTTTCTTCGAATTGGGGGCGGCAGTAGTTGCGCAGCGCGGCAAGGTGCGCGAAGGAGAGCAGGAGGTCGATCTCGGCCAGGGCCAGCGCGCTCTGGCGGATGCGGCGCGACTCGGCGGCGATGGCAAGGCGCAGCTCGGCAAAGAGGCGGCGCTCGATTTCGACGATCTTCTCTTCGGCGTCGAGAACCTTGGTTTCGTATTCCTTTAGCTCCGGCGTGGTAAAGCGCTCGGCGCCGACCAGGGTCTGCTTGCGCTCGTAGTCGGCAGGGGCATGTTGCAGGTTGGCCTTGCTGATCTCAATGTAAAAGCCGAAGACGTTATTGAACTTGACCTTAAGCGAGTTGATGCCGGTGCGCTCGCGCTCGCGCTGCTCGATCTGTGCGATGTAGTGTTTGCTGTTGCGGCTGATGTCGCGGAGTTCGTCGAGCTGCGGATCGAGTCCGCTCTGGATGACTCCGCCATCGTTGAGGGTGATGGGCGGCTCGGGGAGGATGCTGCGCTGGATGCGCTCGCGTACGTCGGTGAGTTCGTCGAGCAGATCGGCGAGGAGGGCGAAGCGCGCGGCAGGGAAGTTGGCAAGCGCGCGGCGTACGGCGGGGAGCCGGGAGAGCGATGCGGCGAGCGCGAGGATGTCGCGCGGGTTCGCGGTTTCAAGGGTGATGCGGCTGAGCAGGCGCTCGATGTCGAGGATGCCGTCGAGTCCACGGCGCAGCTCTTCGCGATGAATGATGCTGGCGAGGGCGGCGGAGACGGCGTCGAGGCGCTGGTTGATCTCGACGACATCGATCGAGGGGCGCAGCATCCAGGTGCGCAGCAGGCGCTTGCCCATCGGGGTGAGGGTGTGGTCGAGGGCGCGGAAGAGGGTTACGGTGTCTCCGGAGCCGGCAAAGAGGGGCTCGATGAGCTCAAGGTTGCGGACGGTGACTGCGTCGAGGATGAGGCAGTTCTGGCGCTCGTAGTAGCCGATGCGGTCGACGTGGCCGAGCGAGCCGCGCTGAGTCTGGCGGACGTAGTGGAGGATGGCTCCGGCGGCGCAGGCGGCGGCGTTGTGGTTGGCGAGGCCGAAGCCTTCCAGCGATAAGACTCCGAAATGATTTTCGACCAGAGGGATGGCGTAGTCGGTGGCGAAGATCCAGTCGTCGAGCGGAGTTTCGCTCCAACGCGCGAAGGGCGCAAACTCGATGGCGGCCAGGCGCGGTGCGGGGGAGTTCGGCGTGGGGCCGTTCGGCGATGGGCAGGCGGTTGCGAGGCTGGGCTGAGGCGCGGCGGATTGGAAGAGCGGCAGAGACGCGGCGTAGAGGAGCTCGCGCGGGCGCAGGGTCTGGAGCTCGTCGGCGACGCGGCGGTCGGCGTCGGGGCCGCTGAATTCGGTGGCGCGGAATTCGCCGGTGGAGAGATCGAGGGCGGCAAAGCCGAGATTGCAGACTCCGTTGCCGCTGTGGCGGGCGACGGCGCAGAGGAAATTGTTCTCCTCCGAGCCGAGCTGCGAATCGGCGGCGGTGCCGGGAGTGACGACGCGGGTGACCTCGCGGCGGACCAGTTTCTTGGTGAGCTTGGGGTCTTCGACCTGATCGCAGATGGCGACCTTGTAGCCCTTGCGAATGAGCTTGGCAATGTAGCCTTCGGCGGCGTGATAGGGAACTCCGCACATGGGGAGGGCGAGGCCATCGACCTTCTGGCGCGAGGTGAGGGTGATCTGGAGCTCGCGCGAGGCGGTAACGGCGTCGTCGAGGAAGAGCTCGTAGAAGTCGCCAACGCGGAAGAACAGCAGCGCGGTGGGATGCTCTTTTTTGATTGCGGCGTGCTGCCGCATCAGCGGTGTTGAGGGTTCACTCATGGGGAAAAATTCGGGGTCTCAAAAGCGCGAGTATAGCAGAGCCGGCCCTTAGGAATTCTAACGCCCGTCGCGGCTCCGGCCTGTTCTGTTACAGGAAAGAGAATTCGGATTTGACTCAGAAGCCGCGGAGTGGTTTGCTATCGCAATGGAACTTCGGAAGGATCCAATTACGCGTTCCTGGGTTGTGACCGGGGATCAGCCGTCGCAGGGGCGGAATTTGCTGCAGGTCTGTCCATTCTGCCCAGAGTCGCCGCAGCAGCCGCAGGTGATTTCCTCGATGGCGTCGGTGAACTATGGGCCGTGGTCGGCGCGGGCGGTGGTGCATCCGCTGCCGCTGTACCACGTAGAGGGCGATCCGGGGCGGCGCGGGGTTGGGCTGTATGACGTGATGCGCTCGGTGGGCGCGCACGAGGTGATTGTGGAGAACGCGCGCCATGACCGGCAGCTCTGGACGGCTTCGGATGTGGAGATCGAGCAGTTTCTGCTGCTCTGCGCGCAGCGGCTGGCGGATTTGAAGCACGATCACCGCTTTAAGTACGTGAGCATTTTCAAGGATTTCGGATCGCTGAGCGGGCAGGAGTTCGATCATCCGACCTCTCAGCTTGTGGCGACGACCTATGTGCCGCGGCGAGTGCTGTACGAGCTGAGGTCGGCGCGCGAGCACTACGCGCAAAAGGAGCGCTGCGTTTTCTGCGACATTCTGACCCAGGAGTTGCATGCGCGGGAGCGTATCGTGGAGATTCGCGGCGATTACGTTGCGTGCTGTCCGTATGCTTCGCGCGCGCCATTTGAGACCTGGATCATTCCGGTCACTCACGATGCGCATTTTGAGCACACCGCAGTGTTGCGGCCGGGTGCTCTGCGCGATTGCGCTTCACTGCTGCGCCGGATGTTGAACCGGATTCGCTCGATAACCGACAGCTTCCATCTGGTTGTACACACCGCGCCGAACACGCAACACCAATCGAAGGTGCTGAATTACTGGCGCACGATCAACGAGGACTACCACTGGCACATTGAGATTCTGCCGATCCTGCAAGAGCGGCAGAAATCATATTCCTTTAAGGAAGCCTATCGCTCGCCAATGATGCCGGAGGATGCAGCCGCACGGTTGCGCGAGGCACCGACGGAACATACGTTGACCACAACCTAGGGCACTGCGTCAGAAACAAAAAGACGGGTGGGTTGCAGCGCGCGGTTGTGTCATTTACCGGCTTGCGATGCAGCATCTTCGATCAGCGCTGCAACCTCCTTTGGCCTGGAGACGTAGACCGAGTGACTCGCGCCTGAGACTTCGACCTTGTGGCTGTTGGCTCGTGTGGCATACCAGCGTTCGAGGTCGGGGTTGATGGTTCTGTCTTTTGCCGCGACCAACATCCAACTCGGTTTGCTTCTCCACGCTGCTGTGGTGATGACAGCTTTGAAATTGTCAGCGAAGTTCAGCACCTGCGATCGCGCCATGAAAGCGGCCTGCGCAGCGGGCAGGTCGGCTGCAAAGTACTCATGAAACTGCGCGGGGTCGAGGTAGGTGAAGCCGTCTGCTGTCTTCTTTATCGCGGTAGACTTGCTGAGGTCGCTGGGAAAGCGCTTCCATCCTCAGCCTCACTCTCCCCAGCGTCCGGCATGTGGGCCGCGATGTACACCAAGCCGAGAGGTGGTTCTTTGCTGTTGTGCCGGGCACGCGAGAAGGCTTGGTAGCACATCTCAGACCCGGCCCCAGGAGTTGCGTGGCATGGTATACTCAGGTGTTACCGAGCGTTTTGCGGTAGTGGTATGCCCGATTGGCTGGATGGGCAACACCGAAGAAGTTTTTCCAGAAAATCACACATTCTACGAGGTTGGCATGTCTGGCCACTCAAAATGGGCCACAATTAAGCACAAAAAGGGCGCGCTGGACGCGAAGCGCGGCAAGATCTTCACCCGCCTGATCAAGGAAATCACGATGGCTGCCAAGGGTGGCGGCGATCCGGAAAAGAATCCTCGGTTGCGCACTGCAGTGGCTGCGGCAAAGGCCGAGAACATGCCGCAGGACAACATCAAGCGCGCTATTCAGCGCGGCACCGGCGAACTGCCGGGCGTCACCTACGAAGAGATCACCTTCGAGGGCTACGGGCCGGGCGGCGCGGCGATTCTGGTCGAGACCTCAACGGACAATCGCAACCGCACGGTGAGCGATATTCGCCACATCTTCGGCAAGAATGGCGGCAACATGGGCAATGCGGGTTCGGTTGCGCACTTGTTCAGCAAAAAGGGCGATATCCTGATTCCGAAGGCGCAGGCCAAAGAGGACGATCTGATGAACATCGTTCTTGAACATGGCGCAGACGACCTGCGGGACGATGGCGACAGCTGGGAGATTCTGACCGATCCGGCTGCCTACGAGGCAGTTTTGGAAGCCGTGAAGGCCGCCGGGATCACGCCGGAGCACAGCGAACTAGGCATGATTCCGCAGAACTACGTCAAGCTCGAAGGGCAGCAGGCGCGCACCATGGTCCGCCTGATGGAAGCGATGGAAGACTACGACGACGTGCAGAACGTCTATTCAAACGCGGACATCGACCAGAAGGATCTTGAAGAAGTCGCCGGGTAACGGCGCAGCAAAGAGTGTTTCAGGAAGGCCGCTCACAGAGGGCGGCCCTTTTCTTTGGGCTTGGAAGCAGAGCTGCAGGACTGTTACCGTATTCGGGGATATCTTGATGAGATTGTTTCGCCTGGCAACGTTCGCTCTGCTCATGCTTATGGCCACGGCAGGGATGGCGCAGGACGCAGACGACGCGGCGGCGATCCGGCACGAACGCTGGACTGCGGGCGTGCTGGCCGGCGCCGGCAACGGCCTGTTCGACCGCGACAACGTGCATTTTGTGCGCGCTGGCGCGCGGGTTGGCCGGGTGATGACCGGAGAGCTCGGTTCGGGCTGGGCGCGCGGGACGTTTGAGTACGACTGGGAGATTATGCCGCTGGAGATGGTTCTGTGGGGCGGCTACCGGAATGTGTATGCCTTTGGCGTGAACCCGGTGGTGCTGAAGTGGAATTTTACCAGCGGGAAGAAGACGATTCCGTATTTCCTGGCACAGGGTGGAATGCTGTGGAGCACCGACTACATTCCTCCGGGCAACACATCGAAGATCAATTTCGTCTCTGGTCCGGGAATCGGCCTGAATTATTTCGTAAAGCCGGGGCGCTCGGTGAACTTCGATTTCCGCGCGACTCATTTGTCTAACGCGTCGCTGGGCGCTCACAATCCGGGAGTGAACGCGAGCTTGCAGTGGGGCGTCGGGTACAACTGGTGGAAGAAGCCATAGCGGAGAGCAGGAATGGCAGCGCTGATTGAGTGTGTACCGAATTTCTCCGAAGGACGCGAGAAGTCGCGGGTTGACGCCATTGTCAATGCGATGAAGCGCGAGGGCGTGTATCTGCTGGATTGCGAGATGGACTCCGACCACAACCGCTCGGTGGTTACGTTGGTGGGCGCGCGGGGGCCGTTGCTGGCCGCGCTACTGGCAGGCATCGGCAAGGCAACGGAGCTGATTGACCTCAACGTGCAGCGCGGGGCTCATCCGCGGCTGGGCGCCACCGACGTTGTGCCGTTCATTCCCATTGAGGGCGCGACCCTGGAAGATTGCGTGCAAATGGCTCGCGAGCTGGGAGAGCAGGTCTGGCGGCATTACCGGTTACCGGTGTACTTCTACGAAGCCGCCGCGACCCGGCCGGAGCGGGTGAACCTGGAGAATATCCGGCGCGGGCAGTTCGAGGCAATTCGCGAGGAGATCACGACACTGGAGTCGCGGCGTCCGGATGTTGGCGAGTCGCGCTGCCATCCAACGGCGGGTGCGGTAGTGATTGGGGCACGCAAGTTTCTGGTGGCCTACAACGTCTATCTCCAAACGAAGGACGTGGAGATTGCAAAGAAAATTGCCAAGGCAGTTCGCTTCTCCGGCGGCGGACTCCGCGCGGTGAAGGCGATGGGCGTCGAGGTGCGCGGGCAGGCGCAGGTTTCCATGAATTTGACCGACACGGAGCTGACGCCGATTGCCAGAGTTTTTGAGTTCGTGAGGCGGGAGGCGGCGCGCTATGGTGTGCTGGTACAGTCCAGCGAAATTGTAGGACTTGTCCCGAAGCGTGCGATTGAAGATGTCGCGGAATGGTTTCTGCAGGTGGAAAATTTCGATTCTTCATTGATTCTGGAGAACCGTTTGGCTGCGATGATTGGCGGCAAAACGGTCGCGGGCGGCCTGCGCGCGGGCGTGGAGCCGTTCATTGAGCAGCTGGCATCCGCGACGGCCGTGCCGGGCGGGGGCAGTGCTTCGGCGGCGGCCGGAGCAATGGCTGCAGCTCTGGCGTCAATGGTTGCAGGAGTTTCGCGCGGAAAAAAAGCCTATGCGCAGTTTTGAAGCAGAGCTGAGCGAGGCGTTAGCGAAGCTGGAAGCTTTACGTGAGGAGTTGAAGTCGGCAATCGATGAAGATGCGGCCGCCTACGACGCGGTGATGGCCGCCTCCAAGGCACAGAAGAATGCGGCGCCGGAGCAGGCCGCTGCGGCAGCCGAGGCGATGGCGACGGCGTTGCGCGGTGCTTCCGGCGTACCGCTGCAGCGTGGCGGAGTGTGCCGCCGAGGTGAGTGCGTTGATCGAAGCTTTGCGCACGAAGACGAATCCGAAGATGGGCAGCGATCTTACGGTTGCCGCGGCCTTGGCGCAGGCGGCGATGGAAGGCGCGCTGGCGAATGTGGAGATCAACTTGGAATCTTTTGAAGCAGGGACCGAGATTGCGTTCATTGCCGGGAGCCGCGCGAGAGTAGCGGAACTGCGAAAAAAGCAGGGCTGACATACCTAGAAGCAAACTGCGACTTTTAACTAAGTGATGGTTTCATGTAGTCGGGGGTACAATTGTAGAACTATGAAGACCCTTTCAATTGCACTTGTTCTGGCCTGCGCGCTCTGCACGAGCGCTCTGGCGGCTCCGCTGGGGACGAACGCGCGAACCGTGCTGCCGGCGCAGATTCAGCAGATCATCTCGGTGGATTACCGAGCCCTGCGCAATTCATCGAGCGGCATCGCGCTGAAGAATCGCGTACTGCCGGAAAATCTGAAAGCGTTTGAAAGTTCACTGCGCGATATGGGCGTGAATCCCGATACGGATGTGGAGCAGCTTACGTTCGTCGCCTATCGCTCGGCGAAAGGTGCGTTGCGCAATTTCGGCGTTGCCAACGGGCAATTCGAGCCCAAGAAGGTATTGGCTCGATTGAAGAAGAAAGAGAAGAGCGACTAAATATCAAGACTCCGATCTGTGGTCCACCGCGGCGGCTTCGTCATGACGTTTCTGGATGACAACACCATGCTGTTTGGCGAGACAAGCGCGGTGAAGGATGGTTTGGATGTACGCAATGGGGATGCGGCCGGCGTTGCCTCCAATCCGGACATGCTGCAGATGATCGTGGATTCAGAGTCTGGGCCGGTGTGGAGCGTGCTCGATCAGCAGGGCACGCAGAACATGCTGCGCTCGGTGTTGGGCGAGGCTTCGGCGCTGGCGGATTACGACACGATCAAGAAGCGCCTGCTGGGATCGAATTACAGCCTCGACATGCAGCACGGCGTTGATTTCGGCCTGAATGTGCAGACCTCGGATTCGTTCACGGCGGGCACTCTCTCAGCCCTGATGAAGGCGGGCATCCTGTACAAGAAGGCTGCCGGCACCGCCGATGAAAAGAGCGCGATGGACAGCACGGAAGTCGACTCCGACGGCGGCCGGCTGATGGTGAAGTTCAAGGCCGACGACAGCAAGTTCCAGTCATTGTTGAAAAGCGATTTGTTCCAGGCGGTTTCACACTAAGGAGAATCGAAGGTTCAAGGCAGAGGCGGCCCTGCGGGGCCGCATTTGTTGTGTGCGAAGCGCGGTTAGAGTTCCTCGAACAGTCCTTTGCGGAGGGCGCGAACCGCAATTTCAATGCGGCGATAGCGGACCCAGGTCCCTTGCTTGTGGGCCTCGACCAGGCCTGCGTTCTTCAAAATCTTCATATGGTGCGAAATCGTAGGCTGGGCGAGTTTGATTCGCTGCTCAACGTCGGAGGCGGTCCAGCCTTCGGTAGCGCCGGTTTTGCGAGGGGTGCCGGGATGTAGCAGGCGCAGGATTTTGCGCCGGGTTGGATCGGCAACAGCGCGAAGCGCCAAGCTTAGCTTATCGGTTGCAGCCTTCATGATGGTCCGCCAATCATAAACGTTGTGGAGCGTGGGCCAGCAGCAAACGTCAGTCCGGCGGTTGCTGTAACGAGCACAGCTAACGGAAAACTAGATCGATATATGTCGATCTAGTGCTTGAGGAAAGCGTTGTAGCCTGCACCGACAAGACGGGCACGGATGGCCTCGGCTTCCTTGAAATCGGCGTATGGGCCCACTTGAACGTGAAACAGTTTGTCTCCGGGCTGGCTGATAATGACCGGATACGTTGCTTCTGGAGCGTGTCGCTGAGCAGTTTGGCGTCGTCCTGATATCGCACGGCGGCAATCTGCACGAGATACCCGGTGCCGAGCGTGCTGCGAGCCTCGCCGGGCTGGGTTGAAGGTGCCGCCGTGGGCTCCGGTGGCGTAAGTTGCGGGTGCTCATCCTTCTGCTGCACGGTCTGGTAGAAGGTCAGATCAGTTGCGTTAGGTGCAGAGGCTGACTGCGGCGGACAGTTGTCGCCGGAGGTGCAATCCGGCGTTCTGGGTTGAGCGAGTTGCGAGGCTCCGGGCTTGCCGGCAGACGACGAGGAGTTGCGGGAGCAGTGGAGATGGCTGCGGCGGCGGTCTGCCGGGCAGAATTGCGTCCGAGCGAGTAGCCAACCCCGAGCGAGATACCGCAAAGAATCACAAGACCGAAGAACAGCACCAGCAACTTGCCAATGCCGAGCGTGATCTCGGTGTCGTTACCCTCGGGTTCAGCCATTGTTTCCCGCTCCCGCATACCAGTGTGTCTCAATTATGCCTCGGTTTTATCCGTGGCGTCGGTGGTTGGCGGCGTGGATTTTGGTACGTTCCCAGTTAGCTTCTGGATACCTGCAAGCAGGTCGATGGGAATCGGGAAGATGACCGTGGTGTTTTTCTCGACGCCAATCTCGGCCAGGGTCTGCAGATAGCGAAGCTGGATCGAGGCAGGTTCGGTCTGCAACAGGTGCGCGGCATCCACCAGGCGCTGTGCGGCAGAGTATTCGCCTTCGGCGTGGATGATCTTGGCGCGCTTCTCGCGCTCGGCTTCGGCCTGCTTGGCCATGGCCCGCATCATGGTCTCGGCCAGGTCCACCTGTTTGACTTCGACGTTGGCCACCTTCACACCCCAGGGCGCGGTGTGCTGGTCGAGGATGGACTGCAGCCGGAGGTTGATCTTGTCGCGATGGGCGAGGAGCTCGTCGAGTTCTACCTCGCCGAGCACGCTGCGCAAGGTGGTGAGCGCGAACTGCTGCGTCTGGAACTGGTAGTTTGTGACCTCGACGACGGCGCGACGCGGGTCGATGACGCGGAGAAAGACCACGGCATTGACCTTCAGGGTGACGTTGTCGCGGGTGATGATGTCCTGCGGAGGAACGTCAAATGCGACCTGGCGGAGATCGACGCGCACCATGCGATCCAAGGGAGCGAAGACCAGGATGAGACCGGGGCCCTTGGGATTGTCGAGCAAGCGGCCAAGGCGGAAGATGACGCCGCGTTCATACTCGCTGAGGATTTTGATGGAACTGAACAGATAGAAGGCGATGATGAGGAAAACTATGCCGCTGAGAGGAAACATAATGCCTCCGGGGCTGTTTGCAGGTCACGAGGATTCTATCGCAACGGGGAGCGGTTTCAAGGTTTCAAAGTTACAGGGCGTGCGCGGAGAGCGGGCGAAGTGGCGCGGGATACGATGAGCGATTGCCGGGAAGTTGGCGGTGGGTGTAAGCTAGTTTTGCTCACCTGTGAGCGGGAGTAGTTCAGCGGTAGAACGCCAGCTTCCCAAGCTGGATGTCGCCGGTTCGATCCCGGTCTCCCGCTCCATGCGCAAAGTTTCGCGTGTGTCTTCGCATATCGCGCATTTTCACCGACACAAGGTTCCAAGCCGCTCCATCTCATCTCTAAGTTGATTCCTGCCAGCAGTTCTTTGGATTGATCGAGTAGAATGCGCGCATGGCAATGGGCGTGATCAGCGACACGCATGGATTGCTCCGGACGGAGGCCATGCAAGCGCTGCGTGGCAGCGAACTGATTCTGCATGCGGGAGACCTGGGTTCGGCAGAGGTGCTCCGCGATTTGAAGAGCATTGCGCCGGTGGTGGCTGTGCGCGGCAACGTGGATGTGGAGAGCTGGGCGAAGCGGTTGCATGGGATGGAAGTGGCCGAGTGCGCGGGGAAGAGCTTCTACATCCTGCACCAAATTGCCGATCTGGATCTGAATCCGAAGGCGGCGGGATTTGCCGCCGTAATCTTTGGACATTCTCACCAGCCAACGATCGAGTGGCGCGACGGGGTGCTGTACTTCAATCCGGGCAGCGCGGGGCCTCGCCGATTTTCTCTGCCGGTGACGGTGGGCAGGATCGAAATTGTTGACGGGGAGCTGCGCCCGGAGATCATTTCCTTGCTATAGCGGAGTTGGACTACCAGATTCCTTTATCGCTGCCGGTAAGTTTGTAGCTGATGGCGGCTGCCGAGGCGAGATAGGGCAGCAGCGAGAGGCGCAGGGTTCCGGCGAGGTCGCCGCGCAGTGCTGCCGTGGTGACCTGCGCGGTGTAGAGGCCGGCGCACTGCGGCAGAATGGGCACGCGAAGGAAACGCGTCCTTGACGTACACCTTTTCGCCGCCGAAGAGGGCATCGGAGAGAACCTCGGAGGGCAGCACGACGGGCGTGCCACGATACTTGAGTACGTAGTCACTGACGATGCGAAGGAGAGAACAGACGCCCTTCCAGATGCCTCCCATCGAGGCAGCGCGATGCAGTTCGACGAAGTCTACGGCGCCGGATTCGACCAGGGCGGCGATGTTCACGATATCGCAGATGCGGAAATAAAAATGCCGGTACATGCGTTGCAGGGTGGCGACGATGATGCGCTCCTCCGGCGCGGGCACGCCGAATTCGAGGCCGAGCAGGGATTTTTTTACGCGGCGGGTGACAAATCGCTGGGCCATGGCGATGTGTTCGCCGGTCTGGCCGAGGCGCTGGGCATGTACCTCGACGGCTTCGGGAAGCCCTGGAACAGCGAAATTCCACTTGTTGGCGAGGCGGTCTCCCCAGCTCTGCGGCTCAATGCGGGCATCGAAGCGGGTGGTCATCACATGGCAGACCTGCTTGGCGCTGGCCGTGGTGTAGAGGTCGAGGTCGTTGCCGAGATCGGGCCAATGGTCGAGCGATTTCATGACTGTGGTAGGGCAACCTGCGGCTTCCAGCTCTCCGGTGATGAGGAAGAGGTGCTGCACTGCATTGTGAATGCGGAGCTGCTCCTGCTGAATGTGAGCCTGGCAGCGTGAGGCAAGAGCTTCGTCCCGGAACTCCTCGGCCACACCCTGAAGCGGCACCAAAGCACGAAGGACCACGTGATTTGCGTTCGCCAGAGAGACTAGCTCCGCGAACTCGTCTACGGTAAGTTCGCAGAGCTGGGGATAGACATGCGCAGCATGACCAGGAGCCAGTGTGAGGATGGAGAGGGCTCGAAAAAATGCTTCGTCTTGGGAGCTGGAATTCGGCATAAATAAAGCTGCGAGTTGAGATGAACAGGATTGGCGGGAGGTTGGGCGGGAACGGAAACCGCAGCAAAGATTAGGATGCAAGCGAGAGTTGCGGGCGAAATCCGCGGGTTGGTCTGCCTATGTGCGGCCGGGATCTACTCGGATTTGTGAGTTGCTGGGCGCGAGGTGGACGCGCCCAGTTTCTTCAGCCGCTCGCGCGCCTGGGTAGCTTCAATGGAGCGGGGATAACGCTGGATGAGAGCATTCAACTCGCGGATGCCTGCATCCTTACGGCCGAGTTCCAGGAGCGCGTAGCCCTTCTTGAGTTGGGATGCCGCAGCTTTGTTGCCGCCGGGGAACTGCTCGAGCACTTTGTCATAATCGGCTGCGGCGGCTTCGATAGTTTCCGGAGCGGTACTCCATGTCGGCGATGTAAAACTGCGCGTTGCCGGCCAGGTCCGTGGTGGGATAGTACTTGAGGTAATCCTGAAACTGAGAGAGCGCGAGATCGTAGCGGGCAGCGTTGTAATCGCGCAGCGCATTGTTGTAGAGGACGTCAGCGGGCGGCGCCTGAACAGCGGCGGCGGGTGGGGCTGTGGCGGCTCCGGAAGGTGAGGCGGGCTGCGCGGGTTGCATGATGTTCTGCTGCTGATTCTGGATGTCGTCGAGTTGCTTGCTGGTCTTGGCAAGACGCGCCTTGAGTTCATCAAGCGAGTCATTGAGGACCTGGATCTGTCCGGAGACCTGATCGATCTTGGTCTGGGAATCGGTGTTTTGCTGCTGCAGATCCTTCTGCAGGTTCTGCACCGACTCGGAGAGTTTGTTCACGTTGTCGGTACTGTGCTCAATCAGGTTCTGCATGACTCCCATGCGCGCATCGAAGGACTGCTGCATCTGGGCCATGCGATCGGCCAGGTCCTGAACCTGGGTCTGAAGCTGAATGATTTCCTTGGAGACGGCAAAGGCTGGGGTTGTGGAAGCAGCCACCAGCAGGGCCAGTAATGCGACAACGCTTAGTTTTCTCAGGTTCATCTTTATCTCCGGGCGCCGCGGCGCCGGACTCGGTTCGCAATCGCGAAGAGAGGGAGTAACCGAATAAAAGTTTAATACAAGTGCATCCGGCAAGGTGGAGATAGTCGGGGCGTCCGGAGACGCCCCGCTGCTATGCGATGCCCGGTTTACTGTTGGCCGTAAACGAAGTGATCGCGACGATTCTGCTGCCAGCACTCCTCGTTGCTCTGAGTGCAGAACGGTTTTTCCTTGCCGTAGCTGATGACCTTGATCTGGAGGCGGCGACGCCGGCCTTGACGAGAGCGTCGCGGGCAGCGTTGGCGCGATTATCGCCGAGCGCAAGGTTGTAGTCAGTGGAGCCACGCTCATCGCAGTGTCCCTCGATGGTGAACTTGATCGAAGGGTGAGCCTTGAGGAATGCAGCATCGGCGTTGACGATGGCCTGATCGCCGGAGGTCAGGTCATAGCTGTCATAGTCGAAGTAGATGTCCTTCACTGACTGGCTAAACAGCGTTGCTTCATCCGGCTGCGGTACGGCGGCTTGCGGCGTTGGCGGCGGCGCAGGAGGCTGAACGACGGTGAGACGCGCGGTGGCATCGGTCGAGCCGCCGGGACCGGTTGCGGTGAGGTGGTAGGTGGTGGAGGTTGACGGCGAAACCTGCTGCGAACCGTTTGGCTGTACGCCTCCAATGCCGTCGATGGTAACGGTAGTGGCGTCCTGCGTGGACCAGGTGAGAGTTGCAGAGCCGCCGCGATCAATGCTCTCCGGGTTGACGCTCAGAGTGGCCTTGGGCTGCGCTGCCGGGGGAGGAGCTGCGGGCGGAGCGGGCGGAACCTGTTTCTTTTTGCAGCCGCCGACGACGACAATGGCAGCCAAGGCCAGAAGCATAACAATCCACTTCATTTTGCTGTGATTCAAATCATCCTCCGTAGCGAGAGAGCTCGCATTTGCCCGGCGTAGAGCAACCGCCGAACTGTGTAGTAGGGTCACATCTTTGAAAAACAGGCACCGCTGATTATTGCGTGTTACTTCCAACTCCAATCAGGCTGCGAATTGGAGCCGCTGAAAGTCAACTGGGTCTGCTGGCTGCCATCGGCCAGCATGGACCAAATCTGTTCCGTGCCGCCGCGAGTGGACTGATAGACGATGTGACGTCCATCGGGCGACCAGGACGGAAAGTCATTGCGTCCCCCGTCATGCGTGAGCTGGACCCATTGGCGGCTGGCCACATCCATGATGTAAATGTCGGAGGCGCCGGGTGCTCCTGGGCCGTAATGGCGTACCCAGGCGAAAGTAAGGAACTGTCCGTTGGGCGACCACGAAGGCGAAACCGCATAGCCCTGGTCGGTGACTCGCTGCACGTTGGTTCCATCTGTGTCCATGATGTAGATCTGGGGCAGGCCAGTACGTCCGCTGACCCAGGCGATCTGCGCGTTGGTTTTGGGATTCCACACCGGGGAGACATCGGGACCATGATACGCCGTCAGGCGCTTGAGATTATTTCCATTCTGATCGCAAACGTAAATCTCAGGATCGCCGGTGCGCGAAGAAGAAAAGGCGAGGCGCGTGCCGTCGGAACTCCAGGCGGGCGATACGGTGGTGCCGCCGAAGGTTGGGAACTTGACCAGCCGTCCGAGCTCAAGCGACCACATGCGCGATACTTGGGCCGCCCTGGAAGAACGAGGCGAAAGCAACGCGCGAATTGTCGGGAGAAACCCGCGGCTCAAGCGAGATGGAGCCAAGCCGGGTGATCGCGTGTTGCCCCGCGCCATCATAATCCATGGCCCAGATTTCCTTATGGCCGGTGCGGTTGCTGACAAAGTAGAGCTTGGTCTCGGCAATTCCGGTGATTCCGCCACCGAGGCGGAAGATGATCTCATCGGCAAAACGATGAGCGATGAGACGGGCGTTGTCATCGGTCGCGGTTTCGCGGTACTGCTTCGCCAACACCTGCGGATTTTGCACGTTCTTTACGTCAAAGAGCCAGCCCTGCACTTGCAGGCTTCCGGCGTTCACGCCAAGGCTGCCAAAGGCGAGCATCGCGGTGTTGGCCGGAGGCGCGGCCCAGACGTCGAGATGGGCATCGGCAGGAGCACCGATTGCGCCAAGGGGATAGAAGCTTTTGGAAACCATGTCAAAGATGCCGGCTTGATGCAGATCGTTGAACAACACCGTATTGAAGGTCTTGTCGAACGCTGCGGATTGCGGGTCTGCGCCCGCGATCTCGAAGTCGGGCACGGCCAAACGAATCTTTTCACCGCCGACGCCGGTGCCCGTACGAATCCAATCTTGCGAGAGGGCGGGCAGCACGAGCGCGAAAAAAATGGCGGACAGGACGGCAAATCGCTTCATTCGGCGTTCTCCAAAATACGTGGCTCCAAAATGCGTAGCCCGGAAATGCAAGGCGCGGCGTTAGCGCCGGTAATCAAACCAGAATTCCACGGAAACATAACTTCCACTATAGCCCTGTGGTAGCGGGCCGAAGGTATCGATACGTTGCAAAGCGCGCACTGCCGACTGATCGAGCGACGGAATTCCTGACGACTGCTCGATGCGAACGTTGGACGGCGCGCCGGAATGCGAGATGTCGAAAGTAATGTAAACCCGCTTTGCTGCATCGACACTCGGGTTTACTTCACTCTGCCACGCCTGGTGAACCTTTCTCGCCACTACGTCGGTGTACCATCCGAAGCGGCTGCCGAAGCTGCCGGTGCCGCCCTCGCCGAACTTCAGTCCTCCGCTGCTGCTGCCGCTCTGGAAGGTCGTGTAGGGGCCGGCAACGGGGCCGCCTTCGCCAAAAGGAATCCGATTTTCGACCGATGCCATCTCGCGCGGCTGCACGCGGCTTGGGGTGGCGAGCGCCGGCTTCTGCTTTGCGGCTTCGCGGCCCGGCACCGTGGCCTCGGGCGTGGCAGCTTTCTGCTTGGGCGGCTTAACTTTGCTCAGTTTGTCAGGAATTGCGATGGCTTTCTCGTCTTCTTTTTCTTTTGCAGCCGGTGCGGGAATTGACTGCGAGAGTCCCTTGCTGTCGTTCGCCAGCACGTTTTCTGGCTTGGCCTGCGGATCGGGCGGCAAGGGAATTCCACTGACAAGATGGGCGCTCATGGCTCCGCCCGAGGCTGCGCCGCTGCCGTTATTGCCCCAGCTCTCTCCGCCGTGAGAGAGGATGGCGGGAAGGAAGACGATGCAGGCCAGTAGCGCGGCGTGCAATGCGGTAGAGGCGGCGAGCGACGGTGTTATCGCTTCCTTATGACCGTAGATTTCAGCGTCCAGCGGCATTGGCTTTCGTAATCAAGGGTTGCGTAACGATGCTCACGTTGGTGATGCCGGTTTGCTTTACTGCGTCCATAACGGTGGCAAAGGCGCCGAAAGGCACGTTCTCGTCGGAGCGGATGAAGATGCTCTGCCCCTGCGGATCGCGAATCTTTTCATGCAGCCGGTCGGCGATTTCGTTGATGTTAATGGGATCGTTGCCGAGGAAGACACGCTGATCCTTGTCAATGGTGATGACCAGCCGCTCCTCGGAAATTTCCTTCACGGTTTTCGTCTTCGGGACTTCGACCTCAATGCCCGACTGCAGGATCGGCGCGGTCACCATGAACATCACCAGCAGCACGAGGACTACGTCCACAAAGGGAGTGATGTTGATCTCCGAGAGCGAGGATTGGGTGCGTCCCTTGTTGTTTGTAAACGCCACCACAGTCTCCTATCGAGCGTCGCCGTTGCGGTCGATGATGTTGAGCAGCTCGAGGCTGAAGTCGTCCATGCGGGCAGCAAACTCACGAATCCGCTGCAGAAAGAAATTGTAGGCAATCACGGCGGGAACGGCGGCAAAGAGTCCGGCGGCGGTGGTTATCAGCGCCTCGGAGATGCCGGGCGCAACCGCGCGAAGCGTCGCCGCGCCCGCGTTGCCAAGGCCGTGAAAGGCATCGATGATGCCCCAGACGGTGCCGAAGAGCCCGATGAATGGAGCGATGGAGCCGGTGGTGGCGAGCCAGGTAAGGCGGCTCTCCAAGCGGGTAAGTTCTTCGGAGGCGGCGATCTGGGTTGCACGCTGCACCGAGAGCGTGCGGGGATTGGCGCCGCAGCGCTTCAACTCTTCTACCGCGCCTTCAAAGACGGCCACCAGGGGCGAGGGCTTGAACTGCTCGGAGACGGCGGCAAGTTCCTGAAGGCGATTGGCCTTCCGGAAGACGCGGACAAAGCGTCCGCTCTGCACACTGGCGCGTCGGAAAAGGCCGTACTTGGAGAGGATGATTGCCCAGGACAGAAGACTGAAGGCAAGCAAAATGAAGAGCACAATTTTGGCGACCAAGCCGGTATTGGAAACCATATCCAATACCTCTCCGCCAAGCGCGAAAGCGAATAAATTTGTAATCGGCATCCTTTTCTCATTCGAGCAGGCGCTGAAATCGCATCACGGACCGAACACTGCGGCAGTTGATGTGAGCCAATTTCATTATAGTCAGCTCTGCAGGCCTTTGTGGGAGAGGTTTGCACGGAAGTCCGATATATCGAGCAAACCCGAATATACCTTGATACGTGCATAGCAACATTCATGTAGGGCTTTTCACTGGGGCTTTTTAGCATAGGGCGAGATGGCCCTGCCGTGGTATTCTCGCCGGGAAAACTCTAACGAAACGGGTGCCGAGTGCTCAGGGAATTGCGGGTCGAAAACTACGCCGTTATCGACAACGTGGTGGTTGAGTTTGGGGCTGGGCTGAATCTTCTTACCGGCGAGACCGGCGCGGGTAAGTCGATCCTGATTGACGCTCTGGCGCTGCTGCTGGGTGAGAAGGCCTACAGCGATGTGGTGCGCCACGGCGCGGAGAAGGCCACGGTCGCAGCCGTCTACGAGAGCGACGATGCGGCCATCGCGCAAGTGCTGGAGGAGAACGGAATCGACAGCGCGGGCACGGAGATCATTCTGCGCCGGGATATTGCGGTCAATGGCAAGGGGCGCGTATTCATCAACAACCAGCCTGCAACTGTGGCCGTGCTGAAGGCCCTGGCACCCCGCCTGGCGATTGTTCACGCGCAGAATCAAGCCATCCTGATGTTTGATCCTCCCGAGCGTTTGGCGCTGCTGGATGCCGCCGCAGGTTTGAGCCTGCGTGGAGTTGCGGAGGCCTACGAAAAGTGGAAAGAGGTTGCGCGGCGGATTGCGGAGTTGGAAAAAGGTGAGCAGGAGAAGCTCCGTCTTGTCGACCTGTGGAAGTTTCAGTTGAATGAGATTCGCGAGGCCAACCTCACGGCGGGGGAAGATCAGAAGCTCGAAGCGGAAAAGCGCGTGCTGGCGAATTCCGAGCGTGTGTACGGCGCGGCGGTTGGCGCGTTCGACGTGTTGTACGAGGTGGAGGAGTCGGCAATTGCACGCCTGAGAGCCGCGGCCAAGCACCTGGAGGAGTTGTCGCGCTTCGATGATTCGTTCAAGGAAGCGCTGAGCCAGCTTGAAAGTGCGCGCATCACGGTGGAGGACATTGCCACCACTCTGCGCGACTTTGCCGATGGCATGGACGCCTCGCCCGAGCGCCTCGCCGAGGTGGAAGACCGCCTGGCGATGATCGACAAGCTGCGCCGCAAGTACGGCAAAACCTTGGACGATGTGCTGGCCTTTGAGCAGGACATTGCGGGAAAGCTCAGCGATATTGAAAACAAGGACGAGTTGCTGGCAGCTTTGCGCAAGGAACTGGCCACGGCGGCAGCCAAGTATCTGGAGGAGGCTCGCTTTTTGAGCAAGCGGCGCTATGAGACGGCGCGAAAACTTGAGAGGACGGTCGAGGGCGAAATCAACGATCTTGCGATGAAGGCCAAGTTCAAGATTGATGTTTCCGGCTCGGACGAGGCGGACAACTGGAGCGCTTCGGGCTTTGACCAGGTGGCCTACCTGATCTCTACCAATCCGGGAGAGCCGATGGCTCCGATTGAAGAGATCGCCTCGGGCGGCGAGCTGTCGCGGGTGATGCTGGCACTGAAGGCCAGCGTCGAGGCCGGGCTCAGGGACAGGTCAGCTACTGGCCATCCGGTCGCTGGCGGCCGCTCGCACAGCAAGAGTTCGGATGCGCAGCGTTCGCTGGTATTCGACGAAATCGACACGGGCATTGGTGGCCGGGCGGCCGATGCGGTAGGCAAAAAGCTGAAGGCGCTCTCGAGGAGCAAGCAGGTTCTCTGCATCACGCATCTGCCGCAGATTGCGTCGTTTGCGGACCGGCATTACCTGATTGAGAAGCATGAGAGCGCAGGGCGCACGAAGACAACCGTCCGGCCGCTGACGTCCGGAAGAGCGGCGGAGCGAGATCGCCCGGATGTTGAGCGGGGCCAAAGTCACCGAGGCAAGCTTGCAGAATGCTGACCAACTGCTTCGGGCAAACGCCTGAGTAGCTGAATCTGTTTACCGTACAAGGGCAGCCCGCCGTATCCGCAGCTCGTCTCACCTGCTAAAATAACGAGAGATCAAAGGGCGTCAGCTTGTATTGCGAGTCTCGGCGCTATTCGCCCAAAGTTCTGGGCTGCTGGATGGCAAATTCCGCACTTCTATGGGTTGTAATGGTGGGGAAGTGCGATGGGCCATAGACTTACAAGAAGTGATGCGTAGTCCGTGGGGGCATCCAGGTGCTGGCGGACTCCATCTGAATCGAGCGAATGACCGAAGCTAAAACTCTTCTTCTTTTCAAGCCCCGTGGATTCTGTGCGGGCGTGGTGCGCGCCATTGATATTGTGCGCATTGCCCTGGAAACCTTCGGCCCGCCAATTTACGTCCGCAAGGAAATCGTGCACAACAAGTATGTGGTCGAGGACCTGATGGGCAAGGGCGCCATCTTTGTGGACGACGTGGAAGAAGTGCCCAATGGCGAGCGTGTGATTTACAGCGCGCACGGGGTTGCGCCATCGGTGCGGGAAGCTTCTAAGTTGCGAAACTTGCGTGTGATCGACGCGACCTGTCCGTTGGTGACCAAGGTTCACGTGGAGGCGATCCGCTTTGCCAAGGACGGCTATTCGCTGATCCTGATCGGCCACCTGAATCACGATGAGATTGTAGGGACGCTGGGCGAGGCTCCTGAGGTGACCCAGGTGGTCAGTAACCCGGAGCAAGTGGCGCGCATTGTTGTGCCGGACCCGGAGCGAGTCGCTTATCTGACGCAGACCACGCTTTCGCTCGACGAGGCGAAGCATATCATCGAGGCACTCAAAGCGAAGTTTCCCAATATCCGCGGCCCTCAGGCGCAGGATATCTGCTATGCCACGGAGAACCGGCAGGTGGCGGTGAAGAATGTTGCCGAGCAGGCAGATCTGGTGCTGGTGGTTGGATCGCCGAATAGCTCGAATTCGAACCGTCTTGTCGAAGTTGCCGGAAATCTGGGCACCAAGTCGTTTCTGATTGACACCTGTCAGGACATTGACGAGAAGTGGCTGGAGGGCGCCAAAACCATAGCCTTGACGGCGGGTGCTTCAGCTCCGGAGATACTGGTTCAGGAAGTGATTGCCTTCCTTGGGCAAAAAGGCTTCTCGAATATGCACGAAGTGGAAGTGATGCCGGAGCATGTACGATTCGCGCTGCCTCCGGAGATCGTCGCGATCGGGGCCGCTCCGGAAACACCGGCTGCCGATGCGCCAGGGGTGGGGTAAGAATCCATGGAAGCAAGCTCAGCGCATTCGACTTCGATTCGCTTTGGAAAAATTTCAGGTCTGGCGGCGCGGCTCAAAAGTTCGATTCGGGCGGCGCAGAATTTTCTGTTTGCCAGGCAGCATGAAGATGGGTGGTGGTGCGGCGAATTGGAAGCCGACACCACGCTGGAATCCGATTACATTTTTCTGCACACCGTTCTCGGCACTCGCGATGAGCGCCGCTTTCAGCAGTGTGCGGAGGAAATTCTGCGCCATCAGAACGAGGATGGCGGCTGGCCGATTTACCATGGCGGCCCCTCGAATGTCTCCGCCGCAGTGAAGGCGTACTTTGCGCTGAAGATGTGCGGCTATTCTCCCGATGATCCGCGCATGGCGCGCGCCCGCGAGCGAATCCTGGCCATGGGCGGCGTGCCCGCCTGCAACACCTTCAGCAAGATCTATCTCTGTGCCCTGGGACAGTATGATTACGACGCGGTCCCAGCGATTCCGCCGGAGATTGTGCTATTTCCCAACTGGTTCTGGTTCAACATCTACGAGATCTCTTCGTGGTCTCGTGCGATTCTGATTCCGCTTTCGATCTGTTACGCGAAAAAGCCGTTCAAGAAGATTCCCGACGAGTGGAATATCGATGAGCTGTTTCCGTATGGGCGGCATGGCAGTTCGTTGCGGCTGAAATGGGAGAGCAAGCTGATTTGCTGGCGGAATTTCTTCCTCGTGCTGGACCGTATGGTTCATGCCTTCGAGCGCGTGCATGTGCGCCCGCTGCGCTCGATTGCATTGAGGGCGGCCGAAGAGTGGATGCTGGAGCGCTTTGAGATGAGCGACGGACTGGGAGCGATTTATCCGTCGATCCTGAACTCGATTATTGCGATGCGCTGCCTCGGCTACTCGCTCGACGATCCGCAGGTGATTCGCGCTCTGGACGAATTTGAAAAGCTGGGCATTGAAGAAGGGGATCGCTTCCGAATGCAGCCTTGCGTCTCACCGGTGTGGGACACTGCCTATGCGCTGTTTGCCCTCGGCGAGAGCGGAGTGGAAGCCGCGGAGCCGCGCATGGTGAAGGCTGCCGAGTGGATGCTCAAGAAGCAGAATCGCCGCAAGGGCGACTGGTCGGTCAAGGTTCCCAATGCGGAGCCTGGCGGCTGGTATTTCGAACACAACAACGAGTTCTATCCCGATGTGGATGACACTGCACAGGTGCTGCTGGCACTGAACCACATTGAAACGAAGGATGCGCGATTCCAGAGCGAGTCGGTGCAGCGCGGAATCCAGTGGGTGCTGGCCATGCAGTGCAAGAATGGCGGCTGGGCATCATTCGACAAAGACAACGACCGCATGGTCTTCCAATACGTTCCCTTCGCCGATCACAATGCCATGCTCGATCCGGCGACGGTCGATATTACGGGGCGCGTGCTGGAGTGCCTGGCGGCGCACGGTTTTACCCTGAAGGATAAGCCGGTCCAGCGCGCCATCGACTTTCATCCGCAAGGAGCAGGAATCCGACGGTTCGTGGTTCGGGCGCTGGGGCGTCAACTACATTTACGGCACCATGTGCGTGCTGCGCGGCCTGGACGCTATCGGCTTCGATAACCACGATGCGATGGTTCAGCAGGCAACCGAGTGGCTGCGGATGATGCAAAATCCCGACGGCGGTTGGGGCGAGACCATCGGCTCCTACGATGACGTAAACCTGAAGGGCGTCGGCGTGAGCACCAGTTCGCAGACTGCCTGGGCGGTGCTTGGATTGATGGCAGGCGGAGATTACCGCTCGGAATCGCTGGCGCGCGGGATTGCCTACCTGCTGGATCATCAGCAAACAGACGGCGGCTGGAGCGAGGTGCCTTACACCGGCACCGGATTCCCGCGAGTCTTCTATCTGAAATATCACGCCTATCCGTGGTATTTTCCGCTGATGGCGCTGTCGAAGTACGCCCGCAATCAGGGAGCATAGCGCGGCGGCAATTTACTGCGAGTCTCTTGAGCGCAGCCTGGAGGGCTGCGTTGATTATTTCTGGAGAGAGCGATTTGAAAGCCTTTGTAACCGGAGCGACGGGGTTTGTGGGCAGTCACGTGGCGCGCCTGCTGGCAGAGCAGGGAGCCGATCTGCGTCTGCTGGTGAGGGCCGGAAGCCGGCGGGAGAACCTTGAAGGTCTGCAGCGCGGAGCTTGTCACCGGCGACCTGACCGATCCGGCATCGCTGCGCAAAGGGATGGAGGGCTGCGAAGCCGTCTTCCATGTGGCCGCCGATTATCGCTTGTGGATTCGCGATCCGCGGCCGATGTATGCAGCTAACGTGGATGGCACCGCAGCCGTGATCGAGGCAGCGCAGGCCGCGGGGGTACGCCGGACGGTGTACTGCTCCTCGGTGGCGACGCTGGGATTTGGCTATGACCGCAAGCCAGTGAATGAAGAGACTCCGGTTCATGTAGGCCGAGATGATCGGTCACTACAAACGTTCCAAGTATCTGGCCGAGCAGCAAGGCAGTGGAGCTAGCGGCCAAGGGCGCCGAAGTGGTGATCGTCAATCCCAGCACGCCGGTTGGAGAGCAGGACATTAAACCGACGCCCACCGGGCGTATCGTGCTGGATTTTCTGCTAGGAAATTTTCCGGCCTACATGGAAACCGGGATGAACCTGGTGGATGTTCGCGACGTTGCGCGCGGACATCTTCTGGCATTCGAGAAGGGACGCCGCGGCGAGCGCTACATTCTGGGCGGAGAGAACCTCACGTTGAAGCAAATTCTCGACCTGCTGGGGGAGTTGACCGGCTTGCCCTCGCCCACGATGAAGGTTCCTCACTCGGTGGCGATGGCCTTTGCAGCCTTTGACCAAACCTTCAACGGATATCTTAGGAATCGCGAGCCAAGAGCAACAATCGAAGAGGTTCGCATGGGCAAGAAGTTTATGTGGGTGGATTCCGCAAAAGCCGAGCGGGAGCTGGGATACACGCATGGCGCGGTGCGCGAGGCACTGGCGCGCGCGGCTCGCTGGTTTGTCGCGAAGGGCTATGCGCCGGCTTACGAGGCCATGTGTCCAACGGCGTGAGCAGGAATGCGGTGGAGTTCGGATTCGTGGCGGCTCTGGAGAGAGAGGTTTCCGGACTGGTGCGGGGCTGGAGCCGCACCAATGTGAGCGCGCCGAGCGCGTTGCGGAGTATCTACTCCTCGGAGAATGCTGCGCTGATCTGCGCAGGAACCGGGGTTGACCGGGCGTATACCGCGGCCAGAGCTCTCATTGAGAAGTGCTCGCCAAGGGTGTTAATTTCTATAGGGTTTGCTGGATCGTGTGTGTCCGCACCTGCACCCCGGTTCGGTGGTGGTTCCGGCGACGTTGTTGGAGGCGGCAACAGGGAAGAGCTTCCATTGTGCATTCGGCAGCGGGCATTTGGTCACGCTGGATCGAGTGGCGGGCAGAGCACGGAAGCAGGAAGCCTTCGCGCGTTTCGGCGCCTTGGCCGTGGATATGGAAGGCCGCGGGCGTTGCCGCTGCCGCAGCCGAGTACGGCAGGGAGTTCGCGGCGATCAAAGCGATCTCCGACGGCGCGGAAGAGGATCTTGAGTTCCTCTCCGGCTTCGTGAAGCCGGAGGGTTTTGAGAGCGGGCGTTTCATCGCGCACATTGCATTGCGGCCCGAACTGTGGTCGAGCGTGGCGGCGTTGAAGCGAAACAGCAAACTGGCGGCCACCGCTCTGGCGAGTGCGGTGGGTGAATGTGTGAGAGATTGGCGGAGTTTTTCGGCAAAGCACTGCGATGCCGCACAGGTTTGATGAAAGAGAGTTGTTGAAGAGAATGAAAACTACCCCTAGAACGGGATCAGCTCTGCGGGCGATGGATTCGATTCCCGACCGGATGCTGGCTGCCGTCTATTACGGGCAGAATGATGTGCGGCTGGAGACGGTTCCGGTGCCCGGAGATCGGGCCCGGCGAACTGCTGGTACGCATTCATAGCTGTGGGATTTGCGGTACGGACCTCAAGAAGATCTCAACCGGGTCGCACTCTGCGCCGCGCATTTTCGGCCATGAGATGGCTGGTGTGGTGGTGGCCCGCGGCGCCGGCGTGACCAGGTTCGCCGAGGGAGACCGCGTGATGGTCTTCCACCATATCCCCTGCGGCAATTGTTATTACTGCGAGCGCAAAGTGTTCTCGCAGTGCCCGGTGTACAAGCGGGTGGGCACCACGGCAGGTTTTGGCGAGGCATCCGGCGGCGGCTTTGCCGAATACATCCGGGTAATGGACTGGATTGTCGAGAAGGGCGTAATTGCGATCCCGGATTCCGTAAGTTTCGATCAGGCTTCCCATATCGAACCGGTGAATACGGTGTGGAAGGGAATCGAGACGCTGGCGGTTCAGCAGGGCGAAACCGTACTGGTAATTGGACAAGGGCCGATCGGGTTACTGCTGGGCAAATTGGCCCAGCGCGCAGGGGCAAACGTAATTACTTCCGATTTGTTCCCGCAGCGGCTTACAATTGGAGAGCACTACGGATTAAGCCAGGGAATTGATGCGTCCCGGTGTGACGTTGTGAAGGCCATTCGTGAAAGAACGGAGGGTCGTGGCGCGGACGCGGTGATCCTGGCCGTAGGCGGCAGCTCACTGATTCGGCCTGCGATTGATGCGGCGCGTTTCGGCGGGCGAGTGCTGTTGTTTGCGCAGACGGTTCGGGGTGAGGTCGTGATCGATCCCGCCTCGGTTTGCATGGACGAAAAGACGTTGCTTGGTTCCTACAGCTCATCGGTGGAACTGAACGAGGAAGTGGCTCAATTTGTCTTCAGCGGCGAGATGGACCTGGCCGGGCTCTATAGTCACCGGTTCCCGTTGGCCCAATCGCTGGAAGCTTTGAGATTAGCTGCACATCCGCAGCCGGACACGATGAAGATCGCGATTCAGCCATGCAGCGTCTGGGAAGGATAGCAGAGTGAACGGACAAATGACGGCAGCAATCCTCTACGGCAAAGAGGACGTGAAGATCGAACGGGTACCGATTCCAGCGCTGGAGAATGGTGAGGTACTGATTCGTGTTCAGGCTGCGCTGACCTGCGGCACAGATCTCAAGGTGTATCGCCGCGGCTATCATGCAAAGATGATCGTTCCTCCGGCGCTGTTTGGCCATGAGTTTGCGGGAGTGATCGAGAAGGTTGGTCCGGAGGTCAAGAACTTCAAGGTGGGGCAGCGCGTGGTCGCGCTTAACTCGGCTCCCTGCGGACAGTGCTTTTTCTGCAAGAAACATCAGGAAAATCTCTGCGAAAACCTACTGTTCAACAACGGTGCCTATGCGGAGTTCATCCGCATTCCGCGGCGGATCGTTGAAAACAACATGCTGGTCGTGCCCAAAGAGATCAGCTTTGAAACCGCAGCCCTCACCGAGCCGCTGGCCTGCGTGCTGCGCGGATTGCATGAAACCGGGGTGCAGATCGGTGACACGGTCACGGTGATTGGAGCCGGGCCGATCGGGTTGATGTTTATGCAGGTGGCCCACATCATGGGTTGCGACGTGATTGCGGTTGTGAAACATGAGGAGCAGGTTCTCACGGCGAAACACGCCGGAGCCAGCGAAAGTGGTGGTCTTCCCCAAAGTTGCCGATCCGATTGAGGCCGTCCGTGATCTGACTACGGAACGCCGCGGCTCCGATGTAGTGATTGAAGCCGTGGGCCGTTCCGAAGCCTGGGAATGGGCGATCGATATGGTGCGCAAGGGTGGAACCGTCAACCTCTTTGGCGGATGCGCGAAGGGAACGCGGGTGCAGCTGAACACCGAGCGCCTGCACTACTCGGAGATCACGCTGAAGGCCACATTCCATCACACTCCAGACACGGTTCGCCGCGCCTTTGCGCTGATCGCCGAGCGCAAGATCAAAGGTGCGGACTACATCACGGGAGAAGCACCTCTCTCCAAGCTGCAATCCGTGTTGCGGGAAATGCTGACGCGCGGCGGCGAGATCAAAACCGCAATCATTCCTGGACACTGATAAGGAAAGACGATTGACGTCATTTGTGTCCAGCACTCATTCAAACGGCTCCGGCTCATCCGGCGCAAATCAAAATTGGAGCGAGGCTGAAAATTTGCTGGCTCGCGGATGGGCCAGCCTGCCGCCGGAGTATGCCATTCCCGCGAATGCGCCGTCGCTCGACGAGGCGCGCAGCTATTGCCGACGGCTGGCTACTTCGCATTATGAGAACTTTTCGGTTGCAACCTGGTTTCTTCCCAAGCATCTGCATCAGCATTTCTTCAATGTTTATGCCTATTGCCGCATCTCCGACGATCTGGGCGATGAGGTTGGAGATACCCGCGTTTCGCTGGCGTTGCTCGACCGCTGGGAGCAGGAACTGGACGCCACCTACAGTGTGATCGAGGGTGCTGTCAGCGCAGGCGCTGGGGGCATGGGTAACGCTGAGCTGCCAG
This sequence comes from uncultured Acidobacteriota bacterium, assembly GCA_963787715.1. GTDB lineage: Bacteria > Acidobacteriota > Terriglobia > Terriglobales > Acidobacteriaceae > TOLSYN. The sequence continues at coordinate 200,946 of CAWBEC010000003.1, forward strand.
CCGCAGGCGCGAGGCATCCGGTCTTCGTTGCGCTGGCCGAGACGATACAGAGTTGCGGAATTCCCAGGCATGAGTTCAGTGACCTGCTCACGGCATTCCGCCAGGATCAAACAGTCACGCGGCATCAGACATTTGATGAGCTGCTTGGCTACTGCAGGAATTCCGCGAACCCGGTCGGCCATCTCGTGCTCTATCTTTGCGGGTACAGGGATGCGGAACGGCAACAGCTCTCCGACTACACCTGCACCGCCCTGCAGCTTGCAAATTTCTGGCAGGATGTTTCCGTGGACTGGAAGAAGGGACGCGTCTATCTGCCGCTCGAGGATCTCCGCCGATTCGGGGTGAGCGAATCTCAGATTGCTGAGGGTGTTTTCAATGGCCAGTTTTGTGACTTGATGCGCTTTGAAGTGGAGCGGGCGCGGGAGTGGTTCGAACGCGGACTTCCCTTGGTGAAGATGGTGGATCGCTCGCTTGCGCTAGACTTGGAACTGTTCAGCCGGGGAGGATTGGCGATTCTGCAGGCAATCGAAAAACAGGATTTCAACGTGCTGGCGCGACGCCCGAGTTTAAGTAACTTCCGCAAAGTCGAGCTGGCCTTCCGCGCCCTGGCCGGCCGTGTGGCTCTGGGGAAACAGGCAGGGAAGAGCAGGGGAAGTGCGGAATGAGCACCACTGGGATGAGCGACACCAGAGAACACGCCGAACTGCAACTGACCACCGCCTACAGCGTATGCCGCCACATCGCGCGCTCCTCCGCAAAGAATTTCTACTATGGTTTTATGTTGCTGCCCGCTCGAAAGCGCAACGCGCTCAGCGCCGTTTATGCTTTCATGCGCCATGCCGACGACCTGAGCGACGATCCGGGCATGACGTTGCCCGAGCGGAGACTGAAGCTCACCGAGTTTATCGACTCCTACCGCCGGTCACTCGAAAGCGGCCGTACTGATGACCCGGTCTTCCTCGCACTGCGCGACTCACAGCAGCGCTACTCGATCCCGATGGAGCTGCTTGAGCAACTGGTGGCTGGAACGGGAATGGATGTATGCGAAGGCAGCGGGCAGAACGGTGATCCGCGGGTGGTCTACAGCAGCTTCGATGAGCTTTACAAATACTGCTATCACGTCGCGTCGGTTGTGGGCCTGGTCTGCATTCGCATCTTCGGATATCGCGACCCTGTTGCCGAGCAGTACGCCGAACATCTCGGCATTGCATTCCAGCTCACCAATATTTTGCGCGACGTGAAAGAAGACGCGGCGATGGCTCGCGTTTATCTTCCGCAGCAGGACCTGGAGCGCTTCGGCGTGACGGCTGCTGAACTGGGCTCGGGTCTTCCGATGGAGAAGCTGCGTCCGCTGCTGGCCTTTGAGGCTGCGCGTGCGCGCGAGTTCTACGTGAATGCCGAGCGGCTTCTTCCCCTGATCGACGAGGTCAGCCAGCCTGCGCTCTGGGCAATGGTGGAGATTTACCGCGGCATCCTCGACCGCATCGAGCTCAGGCAGTTCGATGTGTATTCCGAGCGCGTGCGCCTCTCGCTCGGCGACAAACTGAAAATCCTGGTCAAAGGATTCGGGAAGAGACTTTTGTGAGCGCCACGGTTGCACCGCGTGAAGCAGAAGCACAGCGTGCCAGGGTAGGCATTATCGGTGGTGGCCTCGCCGGAATCTCAGCTGCGTGCGCGCTGGCCGACGCCGGTTACAAAGTTACACTCTTCGAGCGCAGAGCTTTTCTCGGAGGCCGCGCATCCTCCTATGAGCATCCCGGCACGGGCGAGGTGGTGGATAATTGCCAGCACGTGCTGCTGGGCTGCTGCACCAATCTGCTGAATCTTTATCACCGCCTTGGCGTCGAGGACAAAGTGCGCTGGTACAAGCGCATCACCTTCATTGAGCCCGGCGGACGCTCCAGCTTCATCGAAGCATCATCTCTGCCAGCCCCCTTCCACTCGGCGCTGTCATTTCTCCAATACAGACTGCTTTCGTTGCGAGATAAGCTTGGCATCGCGCGGGCCTTGACTGCATTGCTGGCCGGAGTGCCCGGAGACAGCGGCGAGGACTTCCTTTCCTGGCTGCGAGCGAAAGGTCAGACGCAGGCTGCGATCGACCGGTTCTGGGCCCCTGTGCTCATCAGCAGTTTGAATGAAGAGCTCGACAAGTCTTCGGTCAAGTATTCCGCGATGGTATTCCGCGATGCCTTTCTCAAGTCCGCCGAGGCTGGAAAGATGGGCGTACCGACGGCCCCTCTCTCGGAACTCTACGGTGTCGCAGAAGAGTACATTCGCGCACGGGGCGGCGAGGTTCTGCTGCGAAGCGGAGTTGACGCGGTCTCGTTTGGCCACGACCTTGGCGATCACAACGTGACGCTGCGTTCCGAGGATCGCGACTTCACCTTTGACTACGCGATCAGCGCAATTCCATTTCATGCCATCGGGCGCATCCTGCCAGAATCCCCGGAGAGCGAAGAACTGCAAAGAAAGCTAGGTCATCTCCGGACAGTGCCGATCACGGGAATTCACCTCTGGTTCGATCGCGAGATCACGAAGCTTGAGCACGCTGCTTTGCTCGATCGGAACATTCAGTGGATGTTTCAGAAATCGAAGATCCTCATGCACTCCTCAGCTCAAACCTCAGCCCAGAGCGCAAACGGCGGTGGCAGCTACCTGGAATTGGTAGTGAGTTCATCGAGAAATCTGATTGAAATGGGCCGCGCGGAGATCATTGAACTCGCGATGAAGGAATTGGCAGAATTTTTCCCAGCCGCGCGCGATGCAAAGCTGGTGAAGGCGACCGTGATCAAGGAAGTTCACGCGACCTTTGCGCCTGCACCTCTCAGCGATGAGTTTCGGCTACCACCGTCAAGTCCCTGGCCGCGCCTGTTTCTCAGCGGCGACTGGACCGCGACGGGTTGGCCTTCCACCATGGAAGGCGCGGTGCGGGCAGGATACCTGACGGCAGAAGCGGTTGCCAAAGCTGCCGGAATCGCGCAGCAATTCGCCGTTCCCGATCTCAAGCCGCGAGGGCTGATGCGTTTGTTCCGGCCTTGATTGCTTCATTCACTTACAAGTATTTACCTGCGTAATTTCTAACCTCAGGAGCAAAAGTTCCGCATGGATGCTGCGGTTGCACTCTGCTTGGCCCTGATTCCGGGCTGCTGGAACGGCAGACGTCATGCTGAAGATAGCCTCCATAGGAGGAACCACATGAAGAAGAAAATACTCACGTTTGGAACTCTCGTACTGGGCGGCTGCCTTGCCGCTGCGGCACAGACGGGAACCCAGTCGAGCGCAGCCGAAGCCAGCAAGACACAGATGACCACGGTGCAAGGCTGCTTGAGCCAGTCACCAGATGGAGCTTTCCTGCTCGCCGACAATGCCGGAGACCTCTTCCAATTACTCGGCGATGACGGCGCCTCGCAACTTACTACCTATGTCGGCAAGATGGTTCGGGTGCACGGCATTGCCATGAATAACAGCGCGTCGGGCGCCAGCGCGATGGCGGGTGATACCGCTGACGCTTCAACGGGAGTTGCTCAGAAATTCCATGTCAGCAGTGCTCAAAAAATCGCGGACACCTGCGTTGTGAGCAAATAGCTCACCCAAAGCTGTCCAGTGCTTTAGCAGCAACTACGCCTTACAGACAGAGACCCGGCTTTAAATAGGCCGGGTCTGCACTTGTGCGAGATGCGTCAGGCTACTTTCATTACGTTTCCAGCTTGTGGTCCCTTTTGCCCCTCGACGATCTCGAATTCTACCTGATCGCCTTCCTGAAGGCTCTTGTAACCTTCGCTGGTGATTGCGCTGTAGTGTACAAAGACATCGGGGCCATCTTCACGTCCGATGAATCCAAATCCTTTTGCATTATTGAACCACTTCACGGTTCCCTTGAGACGAGACACTTACTGTTCCTCCGAGCGTCTTGCTATCGGCAACGACAACCGACGGTCCCAACCGGCGCAAACTGGCGGAATTCAACGCTGCTGAACTTACTGGTGTACTCCGGTTGTTGACCTGATTGGGTCAGATTGTGCCTCACTTCCTCTGGGTTGTCAATATAGTACATAGCCAGAACGCCTTGTTCTATAATGGTTTCAGCGCTCCTGCTGCTGCCCCATGGTTGCTCATCTGCCATTCCCGCAAATGTGGAATTTCTGTGCCGCCCAAAGAACTCCCGCGATTGCTTTTCCGTCATGTATCTTCCCGCTCATGACCCATTGCACAGCTTTGCCGAGAGGTACGAGTTTGCACGTGATGACCTCATCTTCCTCCGGAGAAGCCTTGCCTTTCCGCAGGTCGCGAGCGGCGAATAACGACATCGTTTCGTTCAAAAAACCGGGACTTGCGTAGTAGAAGAGAGCGAGTTTCCACTCCGATGCCGAGTAGCCTGTCTCCTCGGCCAATTCGCGCTTGGCTGCCGTCAATGCGTCTTCTCCTTCGTCGATGCGACCTGCGGGCAACTCCCACAGTTCCTCGTTTGCGGCATAGCGATATTGGCGGATCAGCAGAACTGAAGGCTCGCTCTTGTGCTCATCGATCCCCAAGATTACGACTGAGCCGGGATGACGGATAATATCGCGCCGCGCCTTCACGCCCGAGGGTTCGATCACCTCATCGCTGGTCACCTGGAAGACCGGAGCTTTATACACGATCTTCGAAGACAGTACCTGAATCGTCTTCTGCTTGGCTGCCTTCGCGAGTTTCGTTGGGATCGTTTTTGCGGTCTTCGTTTTCGTGGACTTCTTGGTTGCAGAGGAGTTCTTGCGGGAAATCTTCTTGCTTGCGTTCGCCATGCCGACACTATACACAAATCGACAACCACAAATCGATGCTGCGCCGTGCTACTCTGCTTTCGTGAATCAGGTGAAGACCATTTCCTTCATCGGCGCCGGAGCGCTCGCCAGCGGCCTCGCGAAGCTGCTCCGCGCGCATGGCTTCATCATCGATGAGATTGTTACGCGCTCCTTGCCTGTATCGCGACGCAAGGGCCGGGCATTAGCGCGCTCGGTGTCCGCGGCGGCGACCACGCTCGGCAATGCCAAACTCACCTGCGACCTATTGTGGCTGGCGGTGCCCGACAGCGCGATAGAAGATGTCTCGCGGACGCTGGCCGGGTACGCGCAACTTCCACCCGTCGTCCTGCACGCCAGCGGTGCGCTGAGCAGCCAGGTGATGTCGGCTCTCGCGGAGCGCGGCGTGTATACCGGAAGCGCGCATCCCATGATGACTTTTGTTGCCGGTGAGCCGCCGAGTTTGCAGGGTGCGTGGTTTGCGGTCGAGGGCAGTCCGGCATCGCTTCGGGCATCGCGTGCAATCGCCCGCAAACTCGGTGCGATGAGCTTCACCATCGAAGCCGACGCAAAGCCCTTGTATCATGCGTTCGGCGCCATGCTCTCGCCCATGCTGGCTGCCGAACTTGCGGCCGCTGAGAGAATTGGCCTGCGCGCCGGCATCCGGGCTCAGGATGTGCGCCGCATCATGGAGCCGATCGTGCTCCGCACGGCACGCAATGTGTTGCGCCGCGGAGCAGTAAAATCCTTCAGCGGGCCTCTGGCTCGCGGCGATGTTCGCACGGTCGCGTCGCATCTGGAGTCGCTCGATGACACGCCTGAATCACTCGTCTATCGGGCGTTGATGGAATATGCAACGGGGACGTTGCCAGTGAAGCGAAGCGTTGAGATGAAAAAGCTTCTGGAGAAGAAAAAGCTCCCGCACCGGAGAGGCACAAGAGCCAGAGGTCAAGACTGATGTCGAGCTACTGGAACGGTGTGAATAAGTGGCCCATCTTTTCGCGCTTCGTGCGGAGGTACTTTTCGTTGCTCTCGTAGGCCTCCACGTCGGCTGGTACGCGCTCGACCACCTCGATCCCCGCAGCCTGCACGGCCTCCACTTTTTCCGGGTTGTTCGATAACAGGCGGAGCTTGCGCACGCCCAAGGCCTTCAGGATTTCCACTGGCATGTGATAGCCACGGCAGTCGATTTCATAGCCGAGCTTTACGTTTGCTTCCACGGTGTCCAAGCCCTGGTCCTGCAGCTCATAGGCTTGCAGTTTTGCCATCAGGCCGATGCCGCGTCCCTCTTGCTCTTCGTAGATTAGTATCCCCTTGCCGAGTTCGCTGATCTTCGACAGCGCAAGTTCCAGTTGTTGGCGGCAATCGCAGCGCATGGAATGGAATACATCTCCGGTAAGGCACTGCGAGTGGATGCGAACCAGCGGGGCCTCGGAGTGGATATCCCCCATCGTAAGAACAACTGCTTCTTCCCTACGGCGTTCCGTGCCGTCCGGAGATCCGGTTGCGGGAGTTCCGGGAACAAAGCCTTCAAAGCCCAGAATCCGAAATTGTCCCCAACGTGTAGGGAAGTTGGCTTCGGCAATCTTTCTGATCGACATCGTATTCACTTCTACAGTATAGACGCTGCCGCGCTTCCGTGGATTCACCAGATCAAGCACCCCATTTACTCCGCTGCCCTGGCTCTTTCCCGAGGCCGCGTTACGACGCTGAGCGCGACCGAACCGGCCAGCACTCCAACGATGACGCCGAGCGCATACGCGGTTGGAATCTCGAAGTAATTTACCCCAAGCATCTTGACTCCGATGAAGGCCAGAATGATGGCCAGCCCGTAATTGAGCAGATGAAAGATGTCCATCAAGCCCGCCAGAGCAAAGTATAACGAGCGCAGGCCGAGGATGGCGAAAATATTCGAGGTGAACACAATGTAGGGCTGTCGCGTTACGGCCAGCACGGCGGGAATCGAATCAACGGCAAAGATCAGGTCGGTGGTTTCAATTACGATGAGCACCATCGCTAATTTGGTGAACAAACGCGCGCCGCCCCGGACGGTTATGAACGCACCACCCGCGAAGTCGTCGGTGAACCCCATGTGGCGCTGTGCGAAACGGGTGATGAAGTTTTCGCCCGGATTTCCCGGCTCGTCTTTTTGGAAGAGCAGTTTGATGCCCGCATAGACCAGGAATGCTCCGAACAAATACGTCACCCAATGGAATCGGTTCAGCAGCGTGACTCCAGCCCCGATAAAAACGGCACGCATCAGGACCGCGCCGATTATGCCCCAGAACAGTACCTTGCGCTGCAATTCCGATGGAACCTTGAAGTAGCGGAAGATCAGCAGGAAAAGGAAAAGATTGTCCACGCTGAGAGCTTCTTCCACCAGATAGCCGGTCACGAATTCAAGCGAGTGTTGCCGGTTTGCGCTTGCCGGATCGCCGGTCATGCAATGCCCGTAGAAGTACAGCAACACCGCAAAGCCCGCTGCCAGCCCCGCCCAGAGCGCGGTCCAGGCCAGCGCCTCCCGCACTGTGTGTGCGCGTGCCTTGCGATTGAACACTGCAAGGTCCAGCGCCATCATGAGGATCATGAACGCGAAAAACAAGATCCAGGACATGAGATTGGGAGGAGTTTGCATCATCCAGCGTTCTCTGTATCAGGGAAGTCTTTGGCCTCCCAACCTCAAGCCTAACACCCAGATTGAGGTGAGCGGAGCACATGCGGAACTAGAAATGGCGGGAGCGCCCATAGAGTTATCTCGTGTTCAAGGCGCGAACGGTCTCCATAGTCACATCGCCAACAATCTGCAGGCTCGCCGCGCTGCACTTGTCTGGTGTGTCCTGGGTGGTGTGGTGGTACAGGTTGTCGAAGCCATAGTTCAGGTCGATGATGTCGGCCACCGGAATCCCCGCTGCGGCGAAGGGAAGATGGTCATCCTGAATCGAAGCGTTGCGCGCGAAAAAGTGCGACTGCTCTCCGGTTCTCTGAGCGGCCCGATATACCACATCCAGCAGCCACGGCGTTGAATTCGCATCGTGATCGATGTTCAGATCTTTGTAGCCGATCATGTCGAGCAGCAGAAATGCCTTGATCTTTGCGGCTGTGCCATCCTCGGACCACTTCTTTGCCAGGTGCTTGCTGCCGTACACGCTGTCTGCGTCGCTCCAGTCCACCATGGCTTCCTCGCCGTCGGTAAAGACCAGCCAGATGCTGTAGCCCTCGGGAGGATGACTGCGAAGCTTGCTGGCAATTTCCAGCATCAGGCCTACATTTGAGCCTCCATCGTTGGCTCCCGCATAGCTTGTGTTCTTGAGAGGGTAATTCGTGTCGTAGTGGCCGGCGATGACGATGATACCGTCCTTTTTGCCCGGAAATTTTGCGACGATGTTGTTCATCGCGAACGGTCCCGCGGCGGTCTGCACGTTGAATTTGTCCTGCTCGATCTGCGCGCCGTCGAGATGGCTCAGAATGAACTGTTCAGCCTTGGCGTGCCCGCTACTGCCCAGGTAGCGCGGACCGAGCGCCACGAAAGCCTTTAGATTCTGGTAAGCCTTCTGTCCGCTAATCTTCAGCGCCGCGGGCGCGTCCGGCTTCGGATCGAAATCTGCCGCGCGCAGCTCCGGCTGCTGGGCCGTCTGGGACTGTGCTGCGGCTACCTCTCCGCCGCTCTTAGTGTCGCGGCACGCGCCGCCGAATAAGGTGAAAGCCGCCAACAGCAGCGACAGAATCATGGGACCGCTCTTCCTGATCGAATCACGTTTCAGGAGGCGCCGATGCCCGCTCATCATTGGCTGTTCAGCTCCCGTTTCTTGCGCTGCTTGGGATGCACCACGTATGCAACGCCGATGCTGGCAAGGTAGAGAACGATCATAGGCGCGGCAAAGATGCACATATTCATGATATCGGTGGTAGGCGTAATAATGGCGGCGATGATGAAGATCACCAAAATCGAGTAGCGGAAGTTTCGCCACATCCAGCCCGCGCTAATGATGCCGAACAAGGCAAGAAAGAAGACCAGGATCGGCATCTCGAAGACCACGCCGAGTCCGAGCACGATCGTCATAAACAGAGACGTGTACTCGTTGATCGTGATCATCGGCGTGAACTGTTTGCTGTAATCGATCAGGAAGTCCAATGCCGCCGGGTAGACCAGCTTATAGGCAAAATAACCGCCGGCTACGAATAATCCGACAGTGCTGGCCATGAACGGCCCGACGTACTTGCGCTCGCTCTTGTAAAGGCCGGGAGCGATGAAAGCCCACACCTGATAGAGCACAAACGGCGATGCCACGAAGATACCCACGATCAGGCTGACCTTCAGATACATATTGAAGGGGTCGGTAGGGTTCGTGTAGACCAGGTTGACGGGTAAGTTGTGGTTCTTCAGCGCAAAGACGATCGGTTTTTGCATCCAGCTGAAGATCTGGTCGTGCCACCAGTAGCAGGCAAAGAATCCAGCGGCGATGGAGAGAAAGCTCCAGATGATGCGACGCCGGAGTTCCTCAAGGTGGTCGAGGAAGCCCATGGACGGCAATTCCTGCTTATCTTTCAAACTGTCTGTGGGAGTAACTGTTTCTGCCATCAAAACCTTTGTTGGATCGTCCGGTTAACTGCTCTGCGGAGCAGAGTCGCTTTGGGCCGGCGCCGAATGTGGCGTGGGTTGATCGGTCACAGCTTCAACCGGGAATGTATCGTGCGGCACGGCAACCGAACTAGCTTCTTGCGCCGCGTGCGCGCCGGCTTCGGCAGATGGACTCACGGGAAGTGGAGCGGAAGGCTCCTCCGGCGCAGCGGCCACCGTCGGCGTCTCGGGCGGGCGCATTGTGAAGTTCTGTGCGTCGAAGGCCATGCGGGCGGTCTGCATCAACCGCTCGTGCGCGGTGTCGATCTCTGAGAGAGCCGATTTCACCGCGGGAGGAAGCAACGTCTGCGTAAACGAAGAGCTCTGCTGCGATCCGGACTTTGAGAGCGGGGCGACATCCACTCCAGCCTTCTCAATCTCGGATTGGAGCTGATCTTTGAAACTATTGGACGCACGCTTGAACTCGGCCATGAACTTGCCGATTTCCCGTCCAATCTCGGGTAACTTCTTGGGGCCAAATAGGATCAGCGCCAGGAAGAAGATGAAAATCATCTCGCCACTCATACGCTGATATCATACACGGCAAGTCTGTCTGCCGTTAAGGAGGGAACCGGCCTGAGGGCTGAAAAAACCTGCCTTACAAGGCGATCCGGGGCAACTCTGGCCTGAAAAGTGGAGCGAAAGAAGTTACGAAGCCGAAATGGTCTTTCCGGCATCTGAATAGGATACCGCAGGCGCGGCGGAATTCCGAATTCAGCATCTGGAGCGCACTAACCGATTCTCCCAGAGAACTGCTATACTCTTGTGGAATCGAGGGTTGCGCCATTCCGCGAGGCATGGGGTAACAAACATTCACGCAGCGCTCAAGCGCAGGGCAAAAGAAGGATGTATCCATGGCTGGACGTTCCCGTCGCTCATCTGTACTGGTTTTTCTCGTAATTCTGACTTGCGGTTTTCTCGGAGTGGTCTTCGGGCGGACTGGAGCGGCACCCGCTGACGGCGAAAACGACATGCGCGATTCGGTGCACACCTTCGCGCAGGTGTACAGCGTCATTGAGCAGAATTATGCGGAAAAGGTGGACGCCGACAAGGCCATCTACGACGGCGCCATCCCCGGCATGTTGCGCGTGCTCGATCCCCACTCAAACTTTTTCGATCCGAAGCAGTACTCGGCTCTGCAGGAAGAGCAGCGCGGCCGTTACTACGGCGTAGGCATGCAGGTAGGCCCGCGTAACAACAAGGTGATTGTGATTGCGCCCTTCGCCGGTGCACCCGCGTACCGGGCCGGAATCCGTCCCGGCGACATCATTGTCGGTATCGATGGCAAAGCCACCGACAATATGACGACCAGCGAAGTGGCGGATCTGCTCAAAGGGCCCAAGGGCACCACGGTTCACATCGCAATCCTGCGCGAAGGCAACACCAAGCCCGTCGATTTTACCGTAGTTCGCGACGAAATTCCGCGCTACTCGGTGGACCTGCACTTCCTGCTTCGTCCCGGCATTGGCTATCTACATATCAGCGGCTTCCAGGAAACCACCGAGGCCGAGACCACGGCGGCTCTCGATGAGATGGGCGACCTCAAGGGACTGATTCTGGATCTGCGCAACAACCCCGGTGGCCTGCTCAGCGAGGGCGTTGGCGTGGCAGATAAGTTCCTGAAGAAGGGGCAGGTGATCGTCAGCCATCATGGCCGGAATTCACCCGAGAAGGTGTACCGCGCCCCCCACGGCAGCACGGCGGATTACCCCATCGTCGTACTGGTGAACCACGGAACGGCTTCGGCCGCCGAGATTGTCTCGGGCGCGATTCAGGATCACGATCGCGGCCTGATTGCCGGAGAAACCACCTTCGGCAAGGGATTGGTGCAGACCGTCTACCGCTTGAGCGAAAACACCGGATTGGCACTGACCACGGCCAAGTACTACACCCCGAGCGGACGCCTCATTCAGCGCGACTACAATGGTGTTTCGCTTTACGACTATTACTACAACCGCAATGCCGACGATAATTCCATCAACGGCGTAAAGCAGGATGACGCTAATCGCGAGGTCAAGCTTACCGACAGCGGGCGCACTGTTTACGGTGGTGGAGGGATTACTCCCGACGTTAAGATTCCCCCCACCAAGGCCAACAAGTTCCAGGAAGAGTTGCTGCGCAAATACGCCTTTTTCAACTTCTGCAAGCACTACTTGATCAGCCATAAGATCGAGAAGAACTTCCAGGTGGATGACGGCGTCATGCAGGAGTTCCGCAGCTTCCTCACCGAATCCAAGCTGCCCTATACGGAAAAGGATTTGCAGGACAACAACGAGTGGGTTCGCTCCAGCATCAAGAGCGAACTTTTCGTGGGTGCCTTCGGTCAGCAGGAGGGAATGCGCGTGCAGGCCGAGTCCGACCCCAACGTGCTCAAAGCCCTGGAACTGATGCCCAAGGCCAAAGAACTCGCCGACAGCGCACGCAAGACGATCGCCGAGCATAACCAGGCGCGGCTGTCTGCGACCGCCCCCAATTAAGGAAAGCATCTCCCGCAAGATAAGAAAGGGCACCGCGATGGTGCCCTTTCTTAATCTTGGATCAATGTGTTATCGGAAGAGATAGTCTTTGGTGATCGGCGTGAGCTCCGGATACGCGCCACCGCCGAGCTCACACATATCCAATCCCTGCCGCTCTCCATCTTTGTGGATGCGTTGGGGATGGATGCGGTCAAGGAGCAGATTGAGGCAGTAGCTCAGCGGTAGAACAAAACCAAGCAGTGCGGACACCATGGCCACCTGAGCTAGCCATTGCCCGGGGCGGGCATGTACAAAGGCTCCGGCGGCGATCACGCCCCACAATCCGCCCACTGCGTGTACGGAGACAGAGCCGCTCGGGTCGTCGAATCCGAGCCGGTCCAGCCATTCCACGGAAAACGGCACCAGAATGCCCGCCACCAGTCCAACGGCCGCGGCCTCTGGCGGTGAAACCAGCGAGCACGCGCCTGAGATGGAGACCAGTCCAATTACAAATCCATTTGCGCTGATCGATGCGTCCGGCTTGCCGTAGCGAATCCGGGTCACGATCAACGCGGTCAGCAGGGCGACACTGGAGGCGATGAGATTGTTCACCGCGATCAGCGCCATGCTGTTGATGGTGCCACCGGCAAAGAGCAGCGCGCCCGCCGTATCCAGCCCCAGCCATCCGATGAGAGTCAACATGCAGCCGAACAAGACGAACGCCATGTTGTGACCGGGGATTGCCATTCCGCTCATCTCATATTTGCCGTGGCGCGGTCCTAGAATCCAGGTGATGGACAACGCCGTGATGCCACCAACGGCCTGAATTACGCCGGCGCCGCCCGCGTCGATAGCGCCATTCCCGCACGATGCCAACACTCCGAGTTGCGCGAGCCAGCCCCCACCCCAAACCCAATGCGCAAAGATCGGGAAGGTGATGCCGGCCAGCAGCGCCGCCGATGCGCAAGTCGCGCTCAGTCGCCAGCGGTCCGAGCCTGCGCCGAGGGGAATGATGGCCGCAATGCCAACGCTGAACAGTTGCAGGCAGGCTACCAGCGAGAGCGCGGAGCCGTTGAAGACCACTCCGCGCATCATCAACCGCTCGGCTCCAAGCAGATTCCATTGCCGTCCGCCGGAACTCAGCATATGCGCCGGCTCTCCGGCGAAGCCCTGGAAGCCGAATCCGATGAAGAAATAAACGAGCACCGCAACGGCGAAGACGCACATCGCGCTCAGCATGGAGTGGGCTGCGCTGCGGCCGCGGCCGAATCCCGTATTGACGAGCGTGAGACCTGCTCCCACCAGCGGCACCAGAAAGATGCTGATCATGCAGACGGCCGTTGCCGTTTCGGTGAGTGCTGCCGGCTGTGCCTGCATCATCGTCCCTCTTCCAGCGTGATATGGGAGCGGAAGGTGAGTACGAGCCCGACCAGTTGGACCGCGACTCCGGCCCAGACGAAGAGGATGCGGGGCGAGCTTGAGGAGAGCAGCACGAATGTGCTCAGAACGATCGCAAATCCCGCAAATAGCAGAAATAATCCAGCAGCTTTCATGAAAGTCTTCCAGCAGAGAATTTGCCCAGCGATGCCAAGCTTGTTAGTGCCGCGCGACGTATAGCAGTAGTCCGAAGATGATTACGGGAATCAGCGCGAGCACAACGTACATGGCGATCCTTCGCGCCCACGGAGAGCGGCGCCTCTTCCAATTGAGGAGCTCGGGCCTGTCTTCCACACCCACCTGATCCAGGTGCTCCAGGTCATGGGCAAGGTCTCGTGCGCTGCGGTAGCGGTTGTGTGGATTGCGCTCAAGTGCGCGATACAAAACCTCCTGCAGTTGCGGCGAAAGCTCGGGATTCAATTCGCGCGGCGGCACCGGATCATTGAGCAGGCGATCGTTCATGATGACGAACGCGTTCGTGCCGGTGAAGGGAACTTGGCCGGTCAGCATCTCGTAGAGCATGACACCCACCGCATAGACATCGCTGCGCGCATCGCCGCGTCCGCCTTTCACCTGCTCCGGCGAAATATAGTCCGGAGTACCCAAGGTGTCGGTTAACTTTGCGAAAGTGATTCGCCTTGCGCCGATGTTGGCGGAGATGCCGAAATCGATGATCTTAATATTGTCATGCTCATCGATCATGATGTTTTCCGGCTTCAGGTCGCGATGAATTACGCCGTGGCTGTGGATATGGTCGAGCGCCTTGCAAATCTGCAACACGATGTTAATCGCGCGTTGCGGGGGCAACTTGTGGGTTTCGGTGATGAGCTGACGCAGCAGCCGTCCAGGCACCCACTCCATCACAATGTAGGGATCCTGGCGCTCGTCGTTCGGGATAACCTTCATCACTCCCGGATGGTCGAGTTTTTTCCCGATCTCCTCTTCTCGCTGAAAGCGCTCGTAGAAGATCGGATCGCTTTCCATCTCCGGATGGGGAATCTTGATGGCGACACTCTGGCCGGTGCGGAGGTCGGTACCCTGAAAGATCGAAGCCATGCCGCTACGCGCAACCAGGCGTTCGATCTGGAAGTGATCGAGTTGTTCGCCAGCGTGAACAGAGATCATTGGTAGAAGATTGCCACCCGCGCGCGAATCGCGTTCCTGTTCTTCACTGCAGCCGGTAAGGTCGTCCGCGATACATTCCCACGGCCTCGACATTTTTTATCCGGATAAGCTGGACGCTCACATTATCTCCACCATCGCTCTGGTTTGCAATCGTGATCAGTTGCTGAGCGGCATCATTCAGGCTCGCGCCCGAGGCTGCGATCTGCGCGATCTTATCGTCCGGCACCGCCCCGTGCAGCCCGTCGGAGCAGAGCAGCAGCAAATCTCCGGGTCTCACGGCGTGTTCGCTAATCTCCGGCGCCACAAAGAGATTGATGCCGATTGAGCGGCTAAGAACATTTCGCGTAGCCGCTCTTTTCGCTTCCTGCTCGGTAAACAGCCCCAGCCGAAGCTGCTCATTGGCGATCGTGTGGTCCCGCGTCAGCAACTGCGGCCGTCCTTTCCGGATCAGGTAGCAGCGCGAATCGCCCACATGAGCGACCGTGGCGCGGTCAAAGCGCAGCGCACATGTCACAACGGTAGTGGCAATGCCACCATGCGCCGCTTCATAGACGCGGTGGTTAGCGGCTTGAATTGCGCGCGAAAGCAGCGCGGAGGAATTCTCCCCGGCAGGCGCCTTGGCGTGCTCGGCGAGCACGGTTTCCACCGTTAGTTGCGAGGCAACCTCGCCGCGATCCAGGCCCCCGACGCCATCAGCCAGGGCAAATATCCAGCCGCGGTTGCGGGTTTGTGCCGGATTCGAGGGTACTGCGTGTCCAACAAAATCTTCGTTGTGTTCACGGACTGGCCCGCAATCGCTGATCTCAGCGAACTCAATGTCCAACATGGCCGCTGCCGATTCCGGCTCCTTTGCCGGAGGGATCGCGGCGTTTACGTGGTGACGCGGCACAAAGTATCCTCCTCCCGAATAAGATGCAGGCGGGCTGCGAACCCGCCTGCGTGTGAGTTACATGTTCGCACTCTTGGCTAACTTCGGCTTTGGACCAGCGTCGTCCTTCCGGTACTGCGGGAAGAAGCGACGAAGTAGATCCCGCCATAAATCGCCCAGACCAGCGCGATCCCCAGTGCGAGCAGAGGTTCAGCCTTGGTGCCGATGCCGAGGAATGGGCCAACAAGATAAGTAAGCATGCAGGCCAGGTTGGCAAGCAATCCAAAGAGCGGAATGAGCAGGTGGCGTAGCGGGCTAAACTTCGGATGCTTGTGATACCCCACGACGCAGGTAATACAGCTCAGGGCGTAGAGCAAAAACGTACCGAAGTTAGAGGCCAGCGTGACAGTCAGCAGAGAGTTCGGCATGGCGGCCATCTTGTCATGCGTGGTATAGCCAAAGCTTGACCAGAAGCCATGCGGGATAGCCGCAATGACCGAGTCCGCCGGAGCGCCCGCATTACCGAACGGCATGATCACCGCGATGCAGCCGACAACAGCGGAGATGGTGGCCAACGTCCAGATGGCGCGGTGCGGAGTGAGGTTGTTGCCATGCAGAAGACCGAAGTGCTCAGGAACTTCACGATCCTTGCCCATCGCGTAGGTGACGCGAGCGCCGGTGTTCATGCAGGAGAGCGTGGTGCCGATGATGGCAAGGAAAACCGTAAAGGCTTCCGCGAGCATGAACATGCGTCCGCGGCCGGGTCCGAAGAGCGAGTCGCCTACGACGATCATCATGTCGCCGATGGGAGCCGCCGAACCCGACGCACTTTGCATTGTGTAACCACTATTCAGGAAGTAGTTTGCCGCGAAATACTCAAAGAGGTAGCAGAACGCGCCCTGCACCAGAAGCGAAGTAATGACCGCCACGGGGATGTCGCGCTTGGCGTTCTTTGCCTCACCGCCCATCGATGTTACGGATTCAAATCCCACCAGGATCAGAATAGCGACCGTGGCTTGCAGGAACACCCAGCTGCCCTTATGCGGACTCACGACAGATTTAGAATTGGGATGGGTGAGGAAGTTGCCCGACGAGTCGGTCGTGGGGTATTGGACGAGGAAGGGCACAGGCTTGCCATCTGTGTCCAGCTTCGGCTGCGGCACCTGGCTGGCATCGCGAACGATAGTCTCGGTGACCGTGCCGTCGGGCGCGGTCGCCTTCGTGGTCGCAAATTCGTAAGTGTAGGATGCGCCCGAGGTGGAATCGAACTGGCGGCCCGGGCTGCCGGCCGGATGGCTGGCGCGATAGCCGAGTGCCATCACCGAAAAGACGATCAGTGCCGAGATCTGGATGACATTGATCGCGATGTTTACCGAGGTAGAGCCGTTCACACCGCGGTAGGCGATGTAGGCGACCGCGAATGAAAATACGACAGCTACGGCCATCATGAATGCCGGTCCGGGGTTGGAGGCGCTCATGAAATTGGGCCAGATGGTGCCCACCAGATATCCGCAAAGGATTCCCATGACGCCGACCATCACTCCGGGGTAGATCCAGTAGTAAAGATGCGAGCCCCAGCCCACGATGAACTTCGAGAGACGGGCATACCTCCAAGCCTTGTCGTGATTCAAAAATGACTGTTCAGCAAAGTAGTAGGAGCTTCCGGTGCCGGGATACAACTTTGCCAGCTCGGCATAACAGACGGCGGTCGCCAGACAGAGCAACAAAGCGAGCAAGATGCCTGCCCACATCGCAGGACCCGTTGTGCCGGTTGTTGCCTGAATGTAGAAGGTGAGCCACAGGAATGCGCCGGGAGCGATGAGCGCCATGGCATTCATCGTCAGGCCGGTCAGCCCCAGAGTTTTCTTCATCTCAACGGATCCTACAGCGGATCCTATAGTTGTTTGATCGGCCATTCGAATCTCCTCTTCGTAAGTAGCTGCGTGGGGTTGTTGTCTGTGGCTTCGGACCGGCCGGAACGTTTCCGGCCGATCCTAACCTTCATGCGTACGGAGTGGCGGCCCGGGGAGTTCTCCGCCTGCCTAACCCTTACTTGCTGTCGTTCGGTTCCAGCACAAAGATCACGCCCGCATAGACCGTGGTCTGTCCCTTCACGATGGATGGGGTGCCGCGCTGGAAGAAGTCCTTGTTCGAATCGTCGTGCCGGTACTCAAGCCGGGAGATCAGATGAGTTGCGAACCGGCGTTCGACCGTTCCAGTGAACTCGTTCAAGTGTTGAGCCGTGCCAGTGGCCAGGCCATCATGATCGTTGAAGTATTCAAAGCGTCCTGCGACGGCCACTTTTGGGTTCAAGGCGTACTTTGCGTATGCGGCGATGGCGGCGTAATCCGCTGCTTTGCCGCTGCCGAACGTTACACCGTTGCCGAATTTCGACTGGTAGTCGTAATCAACATTTGCAATCAAAGACAGCTTTGCGGTGGGATTGTAGGTCAGCACGGTGTCTGACAGTTGATTGAAATTCGAGTTGCTGCCGACGAAGCCGGGACCAACGAAGCCGGGACCGCCTGGCCCCGTCAGATAGTTTTCCGTGAGGCTGATCTTCTTGGTCGCGTTCCATGCAACGCTCACGCCGCCGGTCTTACCGGAGTTCGGGGCCAGAACATTGTTCCAGCCATTGGTCGCATATCCGGTGATCGACCACTTGTCATTAAAGGTGTATTTGGCGCGGGCGCCAAAGTGGTAGTACGGAATTGCATAGTAGAACAGCAGGCCGCGTGAGTAGTCCCAGTTCTGGTTGGTCTCGATCACCTCGGCGCCTGCCGGGGTAACATACTTGCCGAAGTCGAGCTGCAGGCCCTTACCAATGGGGGCCATGTAGGACAGGTAGCCTTCCTTCAGGTATTGGGTCGAGGAGTTGCTGGTATCACCGCTAAGATTGCTTGCGTTGTTTATCGCCGTCATTGCCTGGCCAAACCCCAGCGCTACACGGAAGCCGAGCGGAGAAGTCTTATCGACGGGCTTGTCCAACTGAAGTTCGACGAGGTTCAGTCCGAACTGGTCATTGTAGGGCGTGAACGGCTCAGTGACCGTGTTACCGGCGGGATGATTGGCATTGTATCCATAATAAACGTCAGCCAATCCGGTGAAATTCACTCCGCCAAGAACGCTGGTGATTCCGGCAAGTGGATTCGGCGCAGGTGCAGGCGCAGGTGCGGGTGCGGATGTCTCGGCTGATTTTTCAGGTGGCGTCGTGTTATCAGTGCTCGAGGTTTGGGCGGCAAGTCCAACAGTCAAACTGCATGCAAGGAATAATCCCAGCGACAATTTGGAGGTGCGTGTCATGCGCATTTTTTTCTCTCTCCCGTTTGGTATCAACTACAAATTGCAATCAGATTGCAATAAACAAATAAATGTATAGGCGTGTAAATATCAACCGAGAGTATCTGTAGATAACGGTCGTGGCCAATTCCTTTTATTTATCGGAGCGATAACAGAACGTTTTTACATGCGGTATTCGGGACTGAATTAAACATGCAAAGGGGTGCATATTTATGCGTTCATGCCGGCATACTCAAGAGGTGGGCCTTCAATGGAAAGTAGCAGTTACGAGCCAATTTCAGGGATTCGAAATAGCTCGCCCCGTAATGGCCGACTCTGGCGGGCGAGTCCCGAGCTGCGCGCGCGATAAAAATATTTTATGGAAGCTATAGAAACATTTTGTTGCCAGCTGACGGTCTTAACTGCCTCAAGCTGCGATTGGCAAGCCGAATTATACAAATCAAGATCATTCCATCTCGGATCTGGCTTGGCGCACAAAGTTGAGGAACCGGGTCGCGAGCTCTCGAATCCACGCGCCTTCCCTGAAGCGGACTGCCTGGCGCGGAATCAGGTCTTCGCCAACCCCGAGGGCAACGGCTCCAGCGGCAATGAAATGTGCAGCGCTGCTCTGCGTAACACCCCCGGCTGCGATGAGCGGCACCCCAGGAAATGGAGCTTTGAGAGCCTGAATGTATTTGTGACCCCCAACATAGGAGCAGGGGAAGACCTTTACGAAGTCGGCTCCCGCCTTAGAAGCGTTCATGATCTCGGTTGGCGTCATTGCCCCGGGAATTACGACGATCTCTTTTTCGACGCAATATCGGGTGATGTTCGGATCGAAACCGGGCCCGGTGAGGTACATGGCTCCGGCATCCAATTGCCGGCGCGCCTGGTCTAATCCGGCAATGACCTCGGCACCGACAATGAGGGACGGAAACCGTTGCGTAAGGTCCTGGATTACCTCCTCTGAGTTTGGGATGGTAGAGGTGATTTCTACGACCGGTATGCCGCCGGCCGCCACGTTCTCGGCGGCAAAGATCGCTGCCTGAGCCGAGTCCACACGGATCGATGCGATCAATCCGAACTCACGAATCTGCTTTCGAATTTCTTCTCGGTTCAAGTGCTGTCCTTTCGCGGCTCAGGCTACGAAAATCTACTGTTCATACACACTCTTCGACTCTTCGAGCGCGGGCAGGTGGTCTGCGGGTCTCGCCCACCACACGTAGAACGTCGGCAGCAGAAAGATGCTGATCAGCAGGTCGGCGATCAATCCGCCAACAATCACAATGGCGAAGGGCCGTTGCGAGTCCGAACCGATGGCATGGGAGGTGGCGGCCGGCAACAGTCCCAGCGTTGCCACCAGCATGGTCATCATGATCGGACGAAGCCTGCGCGTCGATCCTTCAACAGCGGCCTCTCTCACCGGCATTCCTCGGGCTCGTAACTGGTTGATGTACTCAACCATGATGACGCCGGTCTGGACGCAAACCCCGAACAGCGCCAGGAAGCCAATTCCCGACGAGACACTGAAGTGCGTGCCCGTGAAGAGTAGTGCCAGAAGACCGCCAAAAGGAGCGACCAGAACGTTCACCAGGTTCAACATGGCCCACTTGAATGAGCCGAAGACACCGTAGATGATCATGAAGATGATCAAAACCGTTATGGGCACAATCATTGCTAGCCTTGCGCTGGAGCGCTTCTGGCTCGCATACTCGCCCTCCCAGTCGATGTGATAGCCGGTCGGCAGTTTGACACCTTCGTTGACCTTTTTGATCGACTCTTCGACGGCGCCACCAAGGTCGCGGCCGCGGACACTGTATTTGATGGCCAGGTAGCGCTGGTTGCCTTCGCGGTAAATTTCGGAAGCGCCATCGCGCTCTTCGATTTTGCAAAGTTGCGCCAGCGAGACGCGCTCGCCGGTTGGCGAAAGCAGGCGGATATTTTCAATCGCTTCTTTCTGGTCGCGGAACGGCCGCTGATAGCGCAATACCAGGTCGTAGCGCGCCTCACCCTTCAAAACTTGAGTGAGGGCGCTGCCTCCTACCGCGGTCTGGATCGCGTCCTGGACGTCGGAAACGTTGATCTGATAACGGGCGGCCTGCTGACGGTCCACAGTGATGTTCAGGTTTGGTTGTCCGAGTACGCGAAAGAACTCCCAGATCCTCAATGCCCTTGACGTGGCGCATGACTCCGGCAATTTCACTGGCTGTGGCTTCCAAAGTTTGCAGGTCGTCGCCGTATATCTTGGTTGCGAGTTGGCCCTTCACCCCGCTGACTGCCTCTTCCATGTTGTCGGCGATAGGTTGTGAAAAACCCCAATCCACGCCCGGAATTTTGTCCAGCTCGCGTTGCATCGCTGCAATCAGCTCGTCTTTATCCTCATGGAAGACGGGCCGCCACTGTTCTTTTGGCTTAAGCCCGACGAAAAACTCAGTATTGAAAAAGCCAGTGGTGTCGGTGCCGTCATCTGGGCGGCCGGTCTGACTGGTACAGGTGGTGGTTTCCGGAAATGAGCAGAGCAAGATACGTGCCTGATTCGCTACTCGCACGCCCTCAGTCGGTCCGGTGCTGCGCGCAAGCGTGCCACGCACCCAGAGCGCGCCCTCATCAAGATGGGGCAAAAATTCGGAGCCGATCGTGTCGCCCAGCATCAGGAAACCGCTGATGCCAATGGCCGCACATGCAACCAAAATCATCGCCCAACAATGGTCAACTGACCAGGAGAGTGCCTGGTGGTAGCGTTGCGTAAGCCAGAGCAGCACGGGATTTTGCCAATCGCGGGTCTCCTTACGGAAGAGAAAGCTCGCCAAAACGGGCGCAATCGTCATGGAAAAGATCACCGCACCGAGCAGGGCAAAGGCGACCGTCAAAGCCATGGGACGGAACAACCGGCCCTCAACCCTTTGCAAAGTGAAGATCGGGAGATAAGCGGTGATGATGATGGTGATGGAGTAAAAGACCGGCCTCTGCACCTCGTGCGCGGCCGCGCGTATCCGCTCGGAGACAGGATTTCTTCTCCTGGTCATGTCCCACGTGGCGAATGATGTTCTCCACCATCACCACCGTACCTTCCACGACCATCCCGAAATCGAGGGCTCCGAGCGAGAGCAAATTTGCCGGAATATTATTCAGACCCAGACAGATTGATGCGAACAACAGCGAGAATGGAATGGTCAGGGCGACGATCAATGCACCACGGGTGTTCCCCAACATCAGCAGCAGCGCCACCGTCACCAGAATGAAGCCTTCTGTGAGGTTATGCAGAACAGTGTGGGTTGTGAAGTGAATCAGGGTACTGCGATCAATGAACGGAACGATCTTTACCCCTGGAGGCAAAATATGATCGTTCAGCTCCTTCACCTTTGCCTCAAGCCCCTTCAGCGCTGTTTCGGCATCGGCGCCTTTCCGCATCGGCACGATCCCTGATACGACGTCGTCGTTATCGACGATCGTCCCATCATCGTGGCGAATCGCGCGTGCGAACTGGCCCAGGCGGATCTTCGGGCCTTGCGCAACCTCGGCAATATCTTTGACGCGTATCGGCGTTCCGGTCTTAGTCAGAATGACCGTGTTCTCGATATCGTGGACATTTCTGACCAGGCCCACTTCGCGCACGTTGATCTGTTGCAGACCTGCTTCCACGAAGCTGCCGCCTGCGTTCGTGTTGTTGTTGGTGAGCTGCTGTTCCACCTGTGCAAGGCTCAGGCCGTACGCGATCAGCTTGTTCGGATCAAGCCGGACCTGATATTCGCGCGTGGGGCCGCCGAAGGTGTTGACGTCGACGATATCCGGTACGGCTTTCAGATTCTTTTCGACCACCCAGTCTTCCAGCGATTTCAGCTCCATCACGTCATACTGCGGATTGGTGCTGTGCAGGGTGAAGAAGTAGATCTGGCCCGCAGGGCTCCAATCGGTACCCATCTGCGGCGTGACCCCGTTAGGCAGAGAGGCAGAGGCCTGGGTCAAACGTTCGAGAACGCGCTCGCGGTTCCATTCGTTTACGGATTCATCATCGAAGATCAGCTTGATGTCGGAGAGGCCGAAGATCGAGAACGAACGCAGGTGCACCACGTGCGGAATGCCATTCAATGCCGTTTCCAAGGGCACCGTGACCTGCTGCTCCACTTGCTCGGCTGAAATCCCCGGCCATTGGGTAATGACCTCGACATAGTTGTCCGCCACATCGGGATAGGCGTCGACGGGAAGACGGTGGAAGGCGACCGCTCCGGCTGCGATCAGCAGCAGGGTAAAGGCAAGAACGAGAAGCTTCTGGTCGAGCGCAAAATCGACGATCCGGCGAATCATCTATTGCTCCACCGTGTTTTGCAGGACCAGCGCATTCTCAACCACCTGATCTCCGGGTTTAATACCCGAGATAATCTCCTGCATGTTTCCGGGTAGAATGGGCCCGGCGGTGACTTCCAGCCGCTTGAAATTTCCATTGCCCACAGGCGCAAAGACCCAGTCGCGGTCATGGATATGCAGAACGGCGCTGGCCGGAACCGCCGCCCTGATCTCCGCCTGCTTACCGAAGAAGGTCGCGGTGGTGAACATTCCGATTCGCAGTATTCCGGGATTGGGCACTTCCAAACGCACTTTCGCAGTACGAATCGTCGGGTCCAGAGTCGGCATAATGTTATCGATGCGCGCCTTTAACACTTTGTTGGGAAAAGCAGCCAAGTGAATGTCCGCGGTTTGGTCAACGTGCACCGCGTCGAGATCGTTTTCGTACACGTCGCAGATGATCCAGACATAGGACAGATCCGAGATGGTGAACGGGTTGGGACCAGACAGTCCCTGCACCCCCGCAGCGTTGGTAACCTGCTGGTCGGTGATCACGCCGGATATCGGTGCGGTAACATCGACGATTCCGGACGGATGGGCTTTATCTACGCCAAGAAGGTGCAACTGCTCGGCTGCGGCTTGCAGATCGACCTTGGTGTCCTGGGCAGTGGTCTCGGCCTGTTCAAGAGCGCTCTTGGCAGCGGCGCCGTTATCGTAGAGAAGCTTTGTGCGCTCCAGTTGAATCCGCGCCAATCGCTCATCATTCTCAGCCTTCTGATAAACCTGATAAGCACCGCTAACGTCGTTGCTTCGTACCTTCAGCAACAGCTGACCCTTTTTCACCGTGTCGCCAAGCCGGGCGTGTATCTCCACTACCCTGCCCGAGGCAAGTGAAATCACAGGTACGGCGCGGGCTATATCGGGTTGCACAACGCCAGTCACATTCAACTCCGGCGCCGCCTTATGCTCGACGGCGGTGACCAGCGGAAACTGCTCCGGATGTTCTACCTTGAAGTTGTTGGGGTCCATGTCCGGTACGACGGTGACCGGCGGCGGAGCCTCGGCCTTCTGGTCTGCCTTGCTGTCTTTGCAACCAACAAGGAGTGCACTCAAGGACAGGCAAAGCGTTGTCATGAGGATCAGGCCAGTAAGTTTGCTTTTCATTGGATCACCTCGCGGCCCACAGCCATGTTCAATTGGGCTGCCGCGGTTAAATAAGAGCCGATCAGGTTGACGTAATTCAGTTGCACGGCCCGGTATTCACTCTCAGCGTTCAAGAAATCAAGCAGGGAAGCACCACCATTGCGATAGGAAAAAAAGACTGTTTCGCGTACGTGTACCGACTGTTTCAGGTACGTGGCTTTGTATGGCATCAGTAGCTTCACGGTGCTGTCCAGGGTGGCGTAGCTGGAGTCCACGTCGCCGAACACCTGTGCCAATGCAGCGTCGTGCAATCGCTCCTCGCGCGTTATATCAAGCTGCGTGCGCAGTTTCTCGCCTTGGTTTCGGTCGAAGACCCGCAGCGGGACGTTGACACTGGCCCCGAGCGTCTGCCGGGCATTCGGGTTGTTGGTCGAGGCGTTGTACGTGTACCACGAGCTGAAGGTCGGATCGGTTGAGCCGTTCGACACCGCCAGCTTGTGGTCGGTTTGGGCCTTGTCCACGGCTTCTAAGGCGGCCTTCAGATCGGGGCGGTTATCCAGAGCAATCTTCCGGAACTCGTCCTGCGGCAAGAGCTGCTCGCTGAAATCAAACTTCCCGCTGACGTCGTACTTATCAATCGGAGTGCGGTCGTTGAGAAGCGTAAGCAGGTTTATCTTTGCCGTGCGCAGGTTGACGTCGGCGGTTTCCACATCGGACTCATACTGCACTCGCTGCAACTCCAGCCGGTCAAGATCGATCTGCGCAATGTCGCCGGCCTTGAAGCGAGTTCTGCTGATTTCGAGTACATGGTCGTAGTAGGCCAAATTCTCTTTCGCAAGCTGCAATACCGCCTTGGACTGCAGCGTGGATACAAACGCGCTGCGCAAGCCGAACAGCAACGTTCTCTCCAAATCGGCCTGAGTGGAGAGCGATATGGCTGTACCCTTTTGTGCGCTTTCCAACCGCAGCTCCCGCTTATGCTGCCGCTCGTGCAGATAACTGAATTCGCTTACAAAGAAGGTGCCGGAGAACGGCTGCAACACTCCATTATGAGGAACGATTTGAGTCCCATCCGCAGTCTGGGTGAATTGTGGGTTGGGCCGAAGATACGCCGTAATCTCCTGCGCCTTGGATTCATCGATGTTTAACTGCCCCGCAAGCAGAGTTGGATTGTTCTGTTCAAAGCGGTGGCGCACCTCATCCCAGCTCATCGGCGCAGGCGTCTGGGCCACAACGCCAGCACTGGTCAACAGGACAATTGTGCAGCACAGCCAACGCAGCTTTCGCATCCTTTGCTCCATTTAAAACAGCTGGCCATATGCATCAACTTCTTAAATGCTATAGATCCCAATATTTATGATTACAGGCCAGCGGGAGAGTGGGAAGACTATCTTTCGTCATGTCGAACGTGTGAGAGCAGGGAGAGGTTATCGAAACTTCCAATACTTACACTTCGGGTCAATGTGGCTACCCACTTGATTCGAGCGATCCCGTAGCTGAAGATTTGCCGGGACTTCGCTCGAAATTAAAAGTTTGTGGTGCGCCCGACAGGAGTTGAACCTGCAACCCCGAGTTTCGAAGACTCGTGCTCTATCCAGTTGAGCTACAGGCGCGCACGCCAATTTTAATCCTGCGGCATAGGGTTAGAGCAAGTACTCCGGCTTCCGGCGAAGTTCGCAATGCTAGCTTCGGCAGCTCATTGCAACTTGGGCTGATTGCTCAACACTGCTTCGGGATTTGCTTTGACCAATTTTTCCGCCGCCTCGGCCCCGATAATCTTGGCGGCTGCCTCGCGCGCAGCCGAAAGGATCGGAGGACGGTTGTTCACGCCATGGGCGTCGCTGGCTATGAAGTGAACCATATTTCGCCGTAGCATCTCCTCGCAAAGCTGTTGCTTCTGTTTCCCCCAGAAGCCGGTGAGCGAGTTGGCCGTGATCTGAAACAAGCAGCCCACCTCGGCGTACCTGTTGAGCAACTCCGGATTGCCCAGAATGACCGCGTTTCGCTCCGGATGCGTGAGGATCGGAAGCAGCCCCGCGCTCTGCAAATCTTCGAGTGTTTGCCGAACATTAAATGCGCTGTAGTCCGACAACTCTACCAGCAGGTAGCGCGTATTGCCGATTGCATAGCGCTCCGGATGCTGCATCGCATCCTGGATATTTTCATAAGAGAGGTGAAAGTCGCATCCCAGCGAAAAGCTCAGTTTGGGTGCGCGAGCGCGGAGTTCTTCGATCCGGTCGAGGTGGAGGACGCGGTCATACTGGTACTCGTAATTCGCATGCGGGGTCGCGACAATGTGGGTCACTCCATCCTGTTCGGCCATCCTGCACATCTCAAGCGTCACATCCCAGGACTTTGCACCATCGTCTACCGCAGGCAGCAGATGGCAATGAATGTCGATCATTCCTCAACCTCGGGTGCAGCACTCAATGTAGTTACGAATTTACGTCACGCGTTTTCTGTTGCAGCCTTCCCGCGGAACTCGTCATAGGCGAGCCGGATTCCCTCTTCCAAGGAAACCTTGGGCCGCCAGCCATAGCTGAACAATTTCGAACTGCCCATCAACTTCCGTGGAGTTCCATCCGGCTTAGTGGCATCAAAGACGATCTTGCCGTCGAACGCCAGCACGTCGCAGACCTTCTTAGCCAGTTCAGCTATCGTCAGCTCTTGGCCGCTACCCACGTTCACCAGCGGTGCCTCTTCAGGGTTGCCGATCAGCTTGCGAAATGCATCTTCTGGAAGATTCAGCAGAAAAATGCATGCGTCGGCCATATCGTCGCTGAAAAGAAATTCGCGTAACGGGCTGCCCGTGCCCCATACTGTGACGCTCTGCTCGCCGCGCTGCTTGGCCTCATGCACTTTGCGAATCAGTGCGGGAAGAACGTGCGAACTCTGCAGATCGTAGTTGTCTCCCGAGCCGTAAAGATTGGTCGGCATCGCTGCCAAAAAACCGGTTCCGTGCTGCCGGTTAAAAGCCCAGCACAGCTCAATGCCGGCAATCTTTGCCACCGCATAGGAGCGGTTCGTAAACTCCAGCGGTCCGGCAAGCAGTTGCTCTTCCGGAATCGGCTGCAGAGCCAGCTTAGGATAGATGCAGCTCGACCCGAGGAACAGCAGCCGCCTGACCCCAGCGCGGTAGGCGTTCTCGATGACATTGCTCTGTATGCGTAAATTCTGGGCGATGAAGTCGGCAGGGAAGTCGCGATTGGCGAGAATGCCTCCCACCTTGGCTGCGGCAAGAAATACAAACTCCGGACACTGCTCTTCGAATAACCTGCCCACCGCATCCGCATCCTGGAGATCGACCTCCTGGCGCGTGCGCAACAAAAGGTTTTCGTAGCCCAGTGAGCGGAGTTTGCGCACGATGGCTGAACCCGCCAACCCGCGATGGCCGGCCACAAAGATCTTTGCGTCCTTCTCCATGTGGTTACTCATGGTGATGCAGTATTTTGAAGCCGCTCCTGTGGACCAGAGCATCGCGTTTGGCAAGCTCGTAATCGGCCGCCACCATCTCCGTCACCAGTTCGTCGAAGCTGGTCTTCGGCACCCATCCCAGTTTGGCCTTTGCCTTCGCGGGATTTCCCAACAGTGTGTCGACTTCGGTCGGACGGAAATAACGCGGGTCGACGGCGACGATCAAGCGCCCCTGTTCGTCGTAGCCCTTCTCTTCCACACCGTCGCCCTTCCAGGCAATCTTCATCTCCAGCTTTTCGGCGGCGATGTTGACAAACTCTCGCACGCTGCGCTGCACACCTGTGGCGATGACGAAGTCCTCAGGCTGTTCCTGCTGCAGCATCAGCCATTGCATCTCCGCATAATCGCGGGCATGTCCCCAGTCGCGCAGAGAATCCAGATTGCCCATGTAAAGCGACTTCTGCAGCCCGGCTTTGATGCGCGACAGACCGCGGGTAATTTTGCGCGTTACGAAGGTCTCGCCTCGCACCGGGGACTCGTGGTTGAACATGATTCCGTTGCAGGCGTAGATTCCGTAGGCCTCGCGATAGTTCACCGTGATCCAGAAGGCGTACAGTTTGGCCGCCGCATAGGGCGAGCGCGGATAGAACGGAGTGGTCTCCGACTGCGGAATTTCCTGCACGAGGCCGTATAACTCCGAGGTCGAGGCCTGATAAAAACGCGTCGTTTTTTCCAGGCCTAAGATGCGGATCGCCTCCAACACTCGTAGCGTACCGACACCATCGGCGTTCGCCGTGTATTCCGGCTCCTCAAAGGATACGGCCACGTGGCTCTGCGCTGCCAGATTGTAGATTTCGTCCGGCTGTATGCCCTGGATGATGCGCAGCAGGCTACTGGTATCCGTCATATCTCCGTAGTGCAGAAAGAAGTGGCGGTCCTGGTCGTGAGGGTCCTGGTAGAGATGATCGATCCGGTCCGTATTAAAGAGGGATGTGCGGCGCTTCACTCCATGGACTTCATATCCCTTGGAAAGAAGGAACTCGGCCAGATACGATCCATCCTGTCCTGTGATTCCCGTAATTAAAGCCTTCTTCATGCGCTCCTACCGTTGTCTCAAATTTTTTCTGAATGTAATAAAGCCATCTACAATCAGTCGGCGTACCGCATGGCGACCACGTTGTTAGATGCCGACCTGAGCACAACAATGTCAGGGATTCATCAGGGATTCGCCTGCCCATCGCATGCAAGTCATCAGGTTAGCGTGGCTTCGAATCCACTTGCCTTCCGCACCGTCTGTCGCCAGAGTATATGAAAAAGCATATCAGCTTCTCAAGAGAGACGGAGAAGGCCGGTGGGGTGAAGGCCTGCCCAGCCCCAATATTCTGCCGCAACTCTGTCCTATGCAGGTTGGCGCCTGATATTCTGAGAAGGATTGGGAACGTTGGGCCGCCTTCATGAGTGACTGCTTGATTGCGTGAATTCTACGCTGGCATCGTGTTTTTCATGGAAAAGGAATCATTGTGAAATCTCAGCAACAAACGAACGCTCCTCTGAAGATCGCGGTCATCGGGTCCGGCTATGTTGGATTGATCGCAGCAGTTTGTTTCGCCGAAATCGGTCATTCCGTTGTCTGTGTGGACAATGACGCCGAGAAGGTGGCGGCGCTTCAATCCGGCGGTATTCCAATTTATGAGGAGCGGCTGCCGGAGATGTTGGCCCGCCACCGCGGGCAGCGCCTGCTCTTTACCACCGACCTGCCCTCCGCGGTGCGTGAGTCAGCGGTAATCTTCATCGCCGTAGGCACGCCCCAGTCGCCCACCGGGGAGGCGGATCTCTCCTTCGTCGAGGCATCGGTTCGTGAAATTGCATCCGAACTGCACGATTACAAGGTTGTGGTCGAAAAGAGTACGGTTCCCGTTCTCACCAATCAGTGGATCAGCCGCACTCTCCGTTTCAACGGCGCAAAGGATGAGAACTTCGACGTAGTTTCCAATCCGGAGTTCCTTCGCGAGGGCACGGCCATCGAAGACTTCCTCTATCCTGACCGGATCGTCGTCGGCGCCGACGCCGAGCGGGCGCGCGCAGTATTGCGCCAGGTTTATCAGCCGCTCATCGACGGCAGCTACTTCTCTCGACCCGATCACGTTCCCGGCCCGCGCGACCTTCGCGGCGGAGTTCACTACCTGGAAACCAGCGCCAAGAGCGCCGAACTTATCAAGCACGCATCCAACGCCTTCCTGGCGCTGAAGATTTCCTTCATCAATGCCGTAGCCAACATTTGCGAACTCGTCGGAACGGATGTGCAAGAGGTGGCCAACGGCATTGGCGCGGACTCTCGCATCGGCTCCCGCTTCCTGAACGCGGGAATCGGCTATGGTGGCTCCTGCTTTCCCAAGGATGTGCGCGCCTTCTACAAGATTGCAGAAACCGTAGGCTACGATTTCGAACTCCTGAAATCGGTCGAAAAGATCAACGCAAACCAGCAGATGTGTTTCATGAAGAAGTTGCGCAGCGCGCTCTGGACGCTCAAAGGGAAGCACATTGGAGTTCTTGGCCTCGCATTCAAGGGCGGCACTGATGATATTCGCGAATCACCGTCCATGAGCATGGTCAAGAGTCTTCTTGCCGCCGGATGTGTGGTTTCCGCCTATGATCCTGCTGCGATGGAGAAAGCCTGCGCCGTTTTGCCGCCCGATGACAATCTTCGCTACGTCTGCAATGAGTTCGAAGCTGCTAAAGATGCTCACGCGCTTTTAGTGGTAACCGAATGGCCGCAGTTCGCCGATCTCGACCTCGAGCGTCTGCATCAGGTCATGCGTTACCCCGTTGTGATCGACGGACGAAACCTTTTTAGCCTTACCAAAATGGCCGACGCCGGCTTTCATTACTACAGCGTCGGCCGTCCATTAGCGGAACCTAAACTGCCCCTACGGGACTGAAATAGTGCGGGCTGGCGGAACAGAGTTGCGCATCGAGAGTTCCTGATATAATGGGCCATCCAACGAATCTTCTTTTTCGTCTTGTAAGCGACGAGAGAGCGTTTGCCCACTTGAATTTGAACCCGTTGAATTGGGAAAAAGGCGAGATGAAAAAGTTCTCCATCGCAGCTCTGCTACTCCTGTTTACGTCCCTATGTTTTGGTCAGGCACCACAGACGATGGAAGTTTACACTCCCAAGTCCGACGTATTTGTTGGATATGTCGTGAACCTTCCCAACTACGGTTTTAGCTATGCCAGCAATAGCCTTCAGGGCTACGAAATTGCTTATACACTGCATGGCAACGCCCGTTGGGGATGGACGATTGCAGGGGGCCAAACGTTTCGGCGGATTTCCCCTAACGCGAGCCAGTGGCAGGCTACCGCAGGCCCGAAATTCAATATCTTGACCGGGCGCTTCCGGCCTTACGGCACGGCACAGCTTGGCTTCTCCAACCAGGATTCCAACCAATTGCATAATGCGCCTACTCCCAAGGCGTCGGCCAGCCTAGAAAATACAGTTACATTTCGTGTAGGTGTCGGTGCCGATTATCAGCTCACTCGTGGCTTGTATTGGCGCATCGGGCAATGGGCCGCTCAGCCCGTTCTATGGGGACGCAATTCTACTGCGCTCTTTCAGAACTTCAGCAGCGGAATAGGATTCCAGTTCTAGAATCCGGCTCGGCTTGTCTAGTTAGTCCAGGCGCACGAGGCTGCATACGCATCCGCTTCGTGCGCGGCTCTGTACTCCTGCCCCATGGGATTGAATGGCAAGGAGCGCCTGAGTTTGCGCCAACGCGTTGAATCCGAATAGCTCCAAGTTCCGTTTGTCAAAAAATCGGGGGTGCCCGGTTCTTAAGACCTTTGGGGGGATGGGGATCGTATTTTCGATGTACGGTTCAGGGCTCGGGGAGGAGATGCTTTTGGGGACCTCTGCAAGTTTGCCTTCAGGAGCGGTACTGGTTTGGTCGTCCCGGACAGCAGTGGACTGCGCCAGGGTGAGGGAACTCGTCAACACGAGCAGCGACAGAACCTTTGTACCGTTCATGCGGAGCTATGATGCAGGCGTATATTTCTGGTTTCCTCATCACGAAATAAATTCAAATCGCATCAAGTCGCTTCGAGATGACTATTGACGAGAATGATAATGGTGTGCGAGGCGAATGTATCTACAAGGTAAATTGTTTTCGAGAGGTGTGGAAAACATTGACTGAGTAGGCAGGGAGAGGCTCCGACGAGATGTTCAATCAGGCAATGGTTCGGTCATTGGCTACTTCTCGCGGGCGACGACGAACTGCGGGAGCCAGAGGAGGGCGCGCTTGAAGCTGTTTTCCGGGAAGGCATGAAGTTGCGTGACCGCGTGTTGGGCGAACTTCGCCGCCTCCTGGTTGGCGGCATGGATGGATTCATAGCGGCCCAGGATGGCGAGAATGTCCTGATGCGTTACGCCGTTGAAGGCTCGCTGCTCGAGCACAGTTTGAATCCGGGTGCGCTCTTCGGTATTGCATCGCTCGAGGGCGTGGATGACGGCGAGGGTTGCCTTACCTTCGCGCAGATCGCTGGCGACGGGTTTGCCGAGTACCACCTCGGAGGCAGTGAGGTCGAGGACGTCATCGGTGATCTGGAATGCCATGCCGACGGCGCGACCGTATTCGCGCAAGCATAGCTGCTGCTCCTGGTTGGCCCCGGCCAGGACCCCGCCCAACTGCATGCAGACGGCGAAGAGGCAGGCGGTCTTGCGATAGATGAGATCGAGATGGCTGTCGCGGGTGATCAGCGAGCCGAGCTGCTCGATCTGGAGGAGTTCGCCTTCGACCATCTGCTTGGTGAGATCGGTGAGCAGATCGAGTACGTGGAGATTGCGCTCTTCCAGAGAGATTTGAAAGGCCTGCATGTAAAGCCAATCGCCGGCGAGGACGCACTTGGGGTTGCCCCAGATGGTGTTTGGCGAAGGGCGTCCGCGGCGGATTTCGGCCTCGTCGATGATGTCGTCATGAACGAGAGTTGCGGTGTGAATGATCTCGACGACGGCGCCGAGGCGGACAGCTCCGCTGCCCTTGTAATCGAGCATTTTGGCGGCGAGCAGCAGTAGCGCGGGCCGAAGGCGCTTTCCTCCGCCCTGACGCAGGTATTCGCCAATCTCGGTGATGGCCTGTACATTCGAAATGCTGTAGCCACCGAATTCGCGCTCGATGGCCTCCAGGTCCTCACGGAGAAGGTCGAAGATCTGTTTACCCTTCGCTGCTGCTGTCAAGCTGTTCAAGATTGAGCCCTTACTGAGTTTATTGGATTCCGCGCCAATCAATTAATTGTTGCGATAGTTCGTAAACTGCATGTCGATACCGAAATCGCTCTGGCGAAGCAGGGCGATGATCTCCTGCAGGCTGTCGCGGTCCTTGCCGGTGACGCGGACGATGTCCCCGTTGATGGAGGCTTGCACTTTCTTTTTGGAATCCTTAATGGCTTTGACGATCTCGCGCGCCTTTTCAATGGCGATGCCCTGCTGGAGCTTGACCTTCTGGCGGACGGTGGAACCGGCGGCAGGCTCGATCTTGCCATACTCAAACGACTTAAGCGAGACGTTGCGCTTGACGAGCTTGGACTGCAGCACGTCGATTACGGCCTTGAGCTTGTATTCGTCGGCGGAGGTGAGGGTGAGCTCCTCCTTGCCGTCAAACTCAATGTCGGAGTGCGAACCCTTCAGGTCGTAACGCTGATGGATTTCCTTCAAAGCCTGCTGGATGGCATTGGAGACTTCCGGCAGGTCTACGTTGCTGACGATGTCGAATGAGTTTTCAGCGGCCATTGGTTTCTAGTGTATGACAAAGTTGGCGTTCCCGCATCCGATTCTAAGGTTTCGGGTTTCAAAGTTTCGGGGGTGGGGTTCAGGGAGCGTGGTCGGGGATAACACTCCTCACGCAAAACGAAAAGCAAAGAGCGGGGACAGAATCGATTGCCGGAAGAAAAGCCTGGTGCAGCACGGGAGATTGGAAGCGGGCTGCGATGCTTCACTGCGTTCAGGATGACGACTCAAGAAAACATTAGAGGGGTGGGGCGGGGAGATGGAAGAAGCGGAGGAAGTTATCGAGGGCGAGAGAGCCCGCGGCTTCGGGAGTGAGGTTGCGAAGGGTGGCGAAGTGGCGGGCGGTTTCGACGACGTAGGCGGGTTCGTTGCGTTTTCCGCGATAGGGGGTAGGGGCGAGGTAGGGGCAATCGGTTTCGAGGAAGAAGCGGTCGAGGGGGACGATGGCGGCGGCGTCGCGGATATTCTGCGCCTTGGGGTAGCTGAGGTTTCCGGCGAAGGAGAGGATGAAGCCGAGATCGAGCGAGGCCTGGGCCTGTGCGAGGTCTCCGGTGAAGCAATGCATGACGCCAGCGAGGCCGGTGGCAGCCCAGTGCTCGCCGAGGATGGCGAGGAGGTCATCCCAGGCGTTGGTGCTGTTCTGGCTGGGGCGGCAGTGGATGAGGATGGGGAGTTTGACGGCGGCGGCGAGCTCGAGCTGCTGGCGGAAGACGCGCTGCTGCACGCTCTCGCGGCGAGTAGTCGTAATGGTAGTCGAGTCCGATTTCGCCAATGGCGATGACCTTGGGGTGCTGGGCGAGGCGCTGCATGAGGTCGAGGTGGGCGGGGGCGAACAGGCGCGCTTCGTGCGGGTGGACTCCGAGAGAGGCGTAGATCCAGGGGTAGCGTTCGGCGAAAGGGATGGCGCAGGCCAGGTCGTCGGGGCCGATCTCCGTTGCCGATGGCGAGCAGGGCGCGGACGCCGGCATCGTAGGCGCGCTGGATGACGGCTTCGCGGTCAGAGGCGAACTGGGGGCCGTCGAGATGGGCGTGGGAGTCGAGGAACATTTCCTGAAAATCACATCACAGGGGAGGCGTGAAAAGCAACTGCGTGGAGGGTATGCTTCCCACCTTAGCGCCGAAAACGCGGCGCTAAGGTGGGGCACCCGGGATTTCGATACCGATCGCTGGTTGAGAAGCTTGGCACGGCACAGGAGATTTGAGCCGTGCTGGGGTCCTTCACTTCGTTCAGGATGACACCGTAAAAACAAAAGCAACTGCAAGAGCAAGGATGACACCGTAAAAACAAAAGCAACTGGCGAAGTTGTTATTTTAAGCGGGCGCCGTTGGGGACGTCTTCGAGGAAGCTGGCGAGGGCTGGCTGGCCTTCGTCTCCGAGAGAGGCGGCGACGATCATGCCTTGCGATTCGATGCCGCGCAGTTTGCGCGGAGCGAGGTTGGCGACGATGACGACCTTGCGCCCGATGAGAGTTTCGGGGGCGTAGGCTTTGGCGATTCCGGCGACGATCTGGCGGACTTCGGTGCCGATGTCAACGGTGAGGCGCAGGAGTTTGTCGGCCTTCTCAACCTTTTCGGCGGTGAGGACGGTGCCGACGCGGAGCTCGACCTTGAGGAAATCGTCGATGGCGATGAGGGGAACGGCGGGCGCCTCGACCGGGACTGCGGTGGGCGCGGTGGCGCCGGCGGTAGTGGCCAGGGGCGCCGGGACGGCACTGGCTTCGCTGGTGATTGCTGCGGCAGAGGCTGCTTCGGCGGCTGCGGGTGCGGCGCCGGCGGCGCTCTTACGTTCTTCTTCCATCTGTTGCATCCTTTCAATCGCGCTCTTGTCGGCGCGTGGGAAAACGGCTTCGATCCTGGCGAGGCGGGTGCCTACATTCAACTGTCCCCAGCGCAAGGTGTTGAGATCGGTTTTTGCGATATCGCTGAGGCCGAGCTGGGTGAAGATCTTTGCGGTGGAGTCAGGGATGATGGGGTGGGCAAGCGCGGTGATGATGCGCAGAGCTTCGGCCGAGGTGTAGAGGATGGTGGCAAGGCGGGCGCGCGCGTCGCTGTTGCCTCCTGCTTCTGCGAGGGCTTTTTCTGCGATGGCCCAGGGCTGATTCTCAACGATGTATTTATCGACGGCGCTGAGCAGGGACCAGAGGGTTTCCAGGGCACGCGAGAACTGGTAGGCGTCGAAGAGACGGTTGTACTCGGCGATGGTCTCGTCGGCAAGTTTGGCGATCGCGGCCTCGGCGGGAGTGTGTGCGATGGTGGCGCTGGGGTAGGGAACCTCTCCGCCAAAGTAACGCTGGATCATCGAAAGAGTGCGGCTGGCAAGGTTGCCGAGTCCGTTGGCGAGATCGCTGTTGAAGCGCTGCACGAGAGCGTCGAAGGAGAACGAGCCGTCCTGTCCGAAGACGATCTCGCGGAAGAGGAAGTAGCGCAAGGCGTCGGCGCCGAGGACTTCGAGGATGGTCTCACTGCGCACGATGTTGCCGCGCGACTTGGACATCTTGCTCTCCTCAAAGAGCAGCCAGCCGTGGGCGACGATCTGGCGGGGCAGAGGGAGGCCGGCGGCGAGCAGGAAGGCCGGCCAGTAAACGCAGTGGAAGCGCACGATCTCTTTGCCGATCATGTGCACGTCGGCGGGCCAGTAATGCTGATAGCGCTGCTGATCCTTGGGGTCGGGCGAGCCGAAGCCTACGGCAGTGATGTAGTTGCAGAGTGCGTCGAGCCAGACGTAGATGACGTGCGCGGGATCGCCGGGTACGGGAATGCCCCAGGTGAAAGTGGTGCGCGAGATGGAGAGATCGCGCAGGCCGCTTTTGATGAACGAGAGGACTTCGTTGCGGCGCGTCTCGGGATAGATGAGGCTGGGATTTTCTTCGTAAAGCTTGAGGAGCGGCTCGGCCATCTCGGCGAGCTTGAAGAAGTAATTCTCCTCCTGGACGGTTTCGGTGATGCGGCCGCAGACAGGGCAGGGCGTGCCGGGAGCGTTGTCGTCTGCGTAGAGCTCGTCGAAGACGCAATACTGGCCGGTGTAGGAGCCTTTGTAGATGTAGCCGCGCTCCTGGAGCAGGGTGAACATGGCCTGCACGCCGCGCTTGTGCTCAGGGCTGGTGGTGCGGATGAATTTGTCGTAGCTGATGCCCATGCGATCCCAGAGCGAGCGGAACTCGGCGCTGACCTGGTCGGTGAACTGCTGAGGGCTGGTGCCGGCGGCGGCGGCCGAGCGCTCGATCTTCTGGCCGTGCTCGTCGGTGCCGGTGAGGAAATAGGTGTCATGTCCCAACATGCGCTGGCGGCGGGCGATGGCATCGCACACGACGGTGGTGTAGGTGTGGCCGATGTGAGGCCGCGCGTTGACGTAGTAGATCGGGGTTGTGATGTAAAACTTTTCGCGTTGCTCACTCATACGAATCTCTCGATCAGGACGAAAAACTTTTAGAGGCGTCGCCGGAATTGGCGTTGGTAGCGGCGGTGTTATCGGCCGCGTGCGAGGGCGATGCAAGATAGAGGCGCAGGGCCTCCTGCAAAACGGATTTGAGAGGCACTCCGGTAGCTTCGGCGATTCTGCGGCAGTCCTCGAACTCAGGCGCGCAGTTTACAACCTCTCCTTGCAGCCGGCCGAGTTTTATGCGGATCGGGCCCCAAGGGGATTCGACTGTGACGTGCTCGCGGTTAAGAATGCGGCGCTGCTCCTGGCGCATGCGGACGCCGAGAGTAGTGGTTTCTGTGAGCAGGATTCGGGCCAGCAACTCGGCATGGGCGGGTGAGGCCAGCACGGTGAAGACGATGCCGGGACGGCCTTTCTTCATCTGCACGGGAACGCCAAAGGCATCGAGAGCGCCGGCGGCGAGCAGCTTTTGCTGCACGTAGGAGAAGAGCTGGGGGTTCATGTCGTCGAGATTGGCTTCGAGGACGGTGATGGTGTTGTCTGGTTCCCACATTTGCGCCGAAAAGCGCGGCGCAGATGTGGGCCACCCGCTTTCGGATGTGGGGTGACCGGTTTCTTGTTCGCCGACAATGAGGCGGACGACGTTGGCGGCGGCGGGGAAGTCGCGGGCTCCGGCACCGTATCCGGTGGCCGAGAGCGTCATCGGGGGGAGCGCTTCGAAGCGGACGTCGAGGGCGCGCAGAATGGCGGCGCCGGTGGGCGTGAGCAGCTCCTTTTGAATGCCGGAGGAGAAGACGGGCGCGCCACGAAGAAGCTCGGCGGTGGCAGGCGCGGGGACGGGGAGGACTCCGTGCGCGCACTTGACGGTGCCGCTGCCGGTGTTGAGCGCGGAGCAGTACCAGCGGTCGGCGGCGAGCGCTTCGACGGCAACGGCGGCGCAGATGACGTCCACGATGGCGTCTTCAGAGCCGACCTCGTGGAAGTGGATGGACTCGGGCGGGCGATTGTGAATTTTGCCCTCGGCCTGGGCGAGTAGCGTAAAAGTCTTGAGCGCGAAGGCCTGGGCAGCGGCGCTGATGGGAGCGCGGGCGATGATCTCGCGGATTTCAGCGAGGCCGCGATGGATGTGGGAGTGCGCCGGGGCTGGCTCGGACTGGTGCGAGTGCGCCGGGTGCGTGTGGGAGTGCTGGTGCGAATCCCCGGATTCAGGACCGTGCGAGTGGGATGATTCGTGAGAGTGCGTTGCTTTGTGCTGGTGCGCGGAATCGAGGTCGAGGGGCTGGTCGGCGCGGCCGTGGATGAGGACATCCAGCTTGGTAGCGGCCAGACCGGCGCGCTCGACGCGACGGGCTGCCAGCTCAGCTTGAAGGCCGAGGGCGCGGGTTACGGTTTCCAGCTTCTCCAGAGGGACGCCGGCGTCTACGGCTGCGCCGAGAAACATGTCGCCACTGATTCCGGAGAAACAATCCAGGTAGGCAATGCGCATTACGAGTCCGATGGGCGTTTGCCCGAACTTCAAGTATAGGAGGCGCGAGGGGATTGGGGCAAACGGCGGGGGGATTTCGGAGCTTTGAATGGTGTAGCCCGACAGGGTTCATCCGTTCGGGAACTGCTGAGAAGAGGGGATGGCTGGTTGGAAAGCTTGAGACGGCGCGGGAGATTTGAACGGTGCTGGGGTCCTTCGCTGCGCTCAGGATGACACACTAAGAGCAACGGCAACGGCAACAGCAACAGCAACAGCAACGGCAACGGCAACGGCAAGAGCAAGAGCAACAGCAACGGCAAGAGCAAGAGTCAACTTCCCCACATCTGCCAACGACGGCAGATATGGGGCACCGACACACGTTGACCCGCCCGACACGTTGACGCCGCGGCGTAAACGCGGGGAGGGACGTGAGTGGTTTTTATTCGTGGAATTCTAGGGTGACCCAGAGGGGTTTGCTGTCGAAGTCGAAGACGGCTCCGAGGGTTTTGCCTCCGGCGAGGGAGCGGGTACGGTAGTCGCTGCCGACGATGATGGTGGGCACAGACAGCATGCAGTGATTGCCGATTCCGCTGAGCTTGCCTTTGAAGTTTCCGGCGATCATGTTGGCGACCTCGCCGAGCGCGTCCCAGCTATCATTGTCCACTTCTTCGGGTGGCATGCCGAGCATCTTGCTGGCCATGAGGCGGGCGGATTGATTGGCGCAGCGGATGCTGAGCACTCCACAGAGGCTGCCGGCGAGACCGACCAGGGCGGTGAATTCATCGTCGCCGCGGACCGAGGAGGGCGCGCAGGGCTGAAGTCTTGTGCCCAGCATGATGTCAAAGACCTCGCAGGCGGAGAATTCGAGGAGCTGAGTCCACGAGGTGCGGTCAAAGGCGACCGTAGAGTGCGGCGTTGCAGAGAATGGTGTCATCTTCGTCAGGCTCCCAGGACCGGCATTACATGCTCTTTAACCTGATCCGGCGTGAATGGCTTACGGATGTATCCTTTGGCTCCGAGCGAGAGCGCCTGGATGACGTTGGACTCGCTGCCCTCGGTTGTGATCATGACGACGGGGACGCCGCGGAACTTTTCCAGGGTGTGTAAGTGGCGCACAAATTCGAGGCCATCCATGACCGGCATATTGATGTCGCAGAGGATGAGATCGACGGAGTTGGAGTCAAGCAAGGCGAGAGCTTCGACGCCGTTTCCGGCTTCGATGACCAAGGACAGATCGAGTCCAGCCTGGCGCAGAGAACGTTCGACGATTTTACGCATGACGGAAGAATCGTCGACGATGAGGGCTCGGATTTGGCTCATCTTGGTTCCTCCATAGTGGGAGTGATGCAGTTGCGGTGAGAGGCGCGGCGCAGTTGGCTGGCGGAGCGGCCGTGTCGCGGGACGGACAACAGCGCGCAGATGCGCGCGCCGCCCAGCAGTACGATTGCTTCCTCGACGCTGAGCCAGAGACAGCCGAACTCCTGAGAGGCGGCTTGGGTTATGAGATAGCTGAGCCAGCGATCGGCGCGGATGGAGTCTGCCAGCTCGGCAAGATTGATGGCGCGCTGGCCGCGAATGAGGGCGAGCGCGGAGGGCGATTGCGTCGCCGCGCCGGGGCGCTCCGATGCGATGGAGATGATTCTGCAAGGCGATGCTGTGGGAGAAGAAGTCATAAGTGCTGCTCAAGGAATGTATCGGCGGGGTGAGCGGCACACTTTAGAGGAATTGCGCGCACGGCAGAGGCTGCGCACGACATGTTTGAGCAGGCGCAGGGGCCTTCACTTCGTTCAGGATGAAGGAGCGGGAGCAAAGGCAAGAGAAGACGTAAGAGGCGTGGAGTGGAAGGTAACTGCTTCCCCACATTCGCCAACAGCAGGCGGATGTGGGCCACCCTGGGGCACACCTTGGAGGGAGTCGGCACGAAAATCGATGGCTGGTTGAAAGGCTTGGAGCGCCACGACATATTTGAGCGGGGCGGGGGTCCTTCACTTCGTTCAGGATGACAACAAAAGAAGGAGCGGGAGCAAAGGCAAAGGCAAGGGCAAGGGCAAGAGCAAGGGCAAGGGCATTAGGGTGAGATGTTCAGAGGGATCGTAGCTCGAAGACCAGATCAAGGTGGGAGCGCTGGGAGAGAAGACGAACCCATATGTTTTCTTCGAGGGTGCGGAGATGGATGGCTTCGGCGTGGGTCTGCTGGGCGTAGCTGCTGACCATGCGGGAGGTTTCCGCGGCCCCAGGGGGACGGCTGACGGCGATCTCGCCGCTGGTGTCGCGCTTGCGGTATTCGAGCACCTGATGGAGTTTGGGTTCGGGAATGATGCAGGCCTCGGTCTGGCAGCCGAGCATGTGCTGGATGCCGATGAGAACGGAGTGATTGACCTCGTCGCAGAAGCCGACAAAGAGGCGGCGGCCCTGGCTGACCAGATGTACGGGGGCCATGCGGTAACGCTCGAGAAGGCTGAAGGGGAGCAGCATGGAGCAGCCGGGCTGCACGCTGGCGGAGGGAAAGACGGGGCATCCCCACTGCGTTGCGACGGCCGAAGCGATATCTTCGTGGGTGATGCAGCTGAGGCGTTGCAGGCAGACGCCGATTTTTTCGCCGGAGTTGCGCTGCATGGCAATGGCATCGCGCAGGTGCGAGTCGGTGATGAGGCCGCGGGCCAGCATCATGAGGCCCAGAGGCATGGCGGTGCGGATGGGAGCGGGACGGCGCTCTTCAAAGAAATAGCCGAGCAGATGATCCTCGATCGCTTCTGCGAGACAGCCTGGGCTGCAAAACCACTTCTGTTCGTTGAACCAGAAGCCGGTGGAGCGATGCAGCATGCCATTCCAGCGCGTGCCGGTGGAGCATCCGGGGCGGGCGCAGCGGAGGAGCAGTTGCTTCCATGTGAGGGGACGTTTCCAGTTTTTCTGAGTAAGGCCGTACATTGGTTCTCCTGAGGTCAACAACAGAAACAACAACTGCAACCGCAACTGCAACCGCAACTGCCGACATTTCGTTGACACTCGACGTTTCGTTTGCAACCGAACGTTCGTTCGGTTATGGCAGGCACGCGATTTTTTCGCCGGGGGTGACAACCTGAGTGACGCGAAGGCCGTAGTTGCCCTCGACGATGACGACCTCTCCATGGGCGATGAGGCGGCCATCGATGAGAAGTTCGACGGGGTCTTCGACGCGGCGGTCGAGTTCGACGACCGAGCCGGAGCAAAGTTCGATGATGTCCTTGAGCGGCATTTGCGTGGTTCCGAGGCGCAGGGTGACGCCGAGTTCGATGTCGAGAAGGAGATCGAGATTGCGATTTGTGGATGAGACGGTGGAATGCGTGGGGGATGGCGTTGCAGGCTGGGCCGCGGATTGGGGCGGGTTCGATGCGTGGGGTTGGGCCGCGGATTGCGGTGCGGGCGCGGGCTCGGCGGCGAGGGCGAGGCGAAGGATGTGGAATTCGAATTCGAGCGCGGGGTCGCCGCCGGTGATCCGGATGAAAGTGCGCGTGCCGGAATCAGGATCGCGCTCGGCGAGATGCGGCTTGAGTTCGAGGGGACCGAAGGCGTGGCGCAGGCGGTCGCCGGCATTGCCACAGATCTGCTGGATGAGTTCGGCGGCGGCCTCGCGGGTGTCGCTGCTT
Organism: uncultured Acidobacteriota bacterium; assembly: GCA_963787715.1. Taxonomy (GTDB): domain Bacteria; phylum Acidobacteriota; class Terriglobia; order Terriglobales; family Acidobacteriaceae; genus TOLSYN. The sequence goes on from CAWBEC010000003.1 coordinate 242,597, forward strand.
ATTTCAGTGGCCGAAAGGTCGGCCACTTCACCGGTGAGCAGGGCGGCGAAGTGCGCGGACATGGGAGCGGTGAGCGCGATCTCGCATAGGCCCTGGAGTGCTCCGGTGATTTCAATGCGGAGCAGGGTGACGGATTGATAAGCTGCAGGTTCCGGGGCTGCGGCTTCAGCAGGAGCGACCGGCGCGGCCTGGAGGGCGGTTCCTGCGATCTGCGAAAGCACGGAAGCGGCGGCCTCGGCGAAATGTTGAAGCAAGGCCTGGTGAAGCGGGCCGGAGGCTTGTTCCTGGGCGTCACTCATGAATGATCCTGCTCTCGTCCTCGACCGGAGTTGGCAGCGGTTGCGCGATTCTGGATGCACGCTGGTTTCCAGCACGCATTGGAAACGCCTCATAAAGGGCGTGTCCGGCGACGGTTGCTTGGATTGGCGAGGAGGCGTGATGGGGCAGAGCGAGGATATCTCCTGGGGCGAGATTGAGCAAAGTGCGGACCGGAAGCCTGGTGGGCGGCATGCCGAGGACAAATTCAAAGGGGAAGGCGAGCGCGTGTTCGGTCATGCGCCGGCGGGCGGCGCTGTGGCCGCGATGGCGGCTGTAGCCTCCGTCCTGATCGAGGCGGCGCAGTAGCGCATTGGAGGCGACGGCCGGGAAGGCAACGTTCATGACGCCGTGCGACTCCGGCATATGAATTTCAAAGCTGAGGCAGAGAGTTTTGTCGCCGGGCGGCATGAGGCGCTGCAACTGTGCGGGCTGCAGACGCTCTTCGAACTCGAAGGTGGAGTTGAGTGAGGACCAGGCAGTTTGCAGCTCTCCGCAAAGGATGCGGACGACGCCTTCCATGATTCCTTCTTCAATCTCGGTGATCTGGCGCTCGACGTCGTTCATGCGTCCGACGCCGCCGAGCAGCAGGTCAATCATGGGCAAGACGAGCGAAAGTTCGAGGTCGAGGGCGGCGGTTGCGCCCATGGGGTTGACCTGAAAGGTTGCGAGGTAGGCGAGGTCCGGGATGCGCTGGAGAAACTCGCGGAAGGTGAGTTGCTCGACCGAGACCATGTTGACTTCAAAGACGACGCGCAGATAGGCGCCGAGCGCGTTGGTGAGATTGCGCGCAAAGCTCTCATGAAGATTGCCGATGGCGCGCACCTGATCCTTCTTGATCTGCCCGGCCTGCTTGAAGTCGCAGGGCTGATAGGTGGCGGGCATCTGGGCGGTTTGGCCGCGTCCGAGCGCGGCACGGAACATGGCATCGATTTCTTCCTGGTTCAGTACTTTTTCCATGTGCCCTCCAGGGTGCTGAGGATGGCTTGTTCAGCCAGTTGCGGCGGCATCTGCTTGCCGGCGAGGAGGGCTTGAAGGCGGGTGCGGAGGCGAAGCAGGGCCAGGGAGTGAATCTGCGAGACGCGCGATTCGCCGACGCCGAGCACGGCTCCGGCTTCCTTCATGGTGAGCTCTTCGTAGTAGTAGAGCGAGAGCACCTGCTGTTCTTTTTCGCTCAACTCCTGAATGGCGCGGACAAGGTATGCGTGCAGCTCGGACTTCATGGTGAGGAAGTAGGGACTCTCCTCGGGATTGCCGGGCAGGTACTCGCAGAGATCGTCATCGTGCTCGCGGTCGCCGCTCTCGATGTGGAAGCTGCCGAGATCGAGTCCGTCGAGCTCGGCGAGCAGGTGCTGGAAGGAGTCGAGGCTGAGGTTGAGTTCGGCGGCAATCTCCTGCTCGCTTGGAGCGCGACCCAGCTCGTGGCTGAGGCGGGCCGAGACGCTTTCGATCTGACGGGCTTTGCGGCGCAGATCGCGCGGGCTCCAGTCGAGTTCGCGGAGACTGTCGAGAATGGCGCCGCGGATGCGGAACTTGGCATAGGTCTTGAATTGAACCTGACGTCCCTCGTCGTAGCGGGTCAGCGCGTCCATCAGGCCGAGGACGCCGGCGTGGACGAGATCCTCGATGGGCACGTGCTGGGGCAGGCGGTCATGGATGTGGCGCGCGATGTAGCGAACCTGCGGCATCTGTTCCATGAGGATGCGGTTGCGTTCTTCCTCGTCGAGGGTGGGCGGAACGTAGTTGTTTTGCGACTTCTTCATGTTAGGCCCCGGGAATGGATTGGTGCTGGTCATGCGTCAAGGGTTCCGATGGAGTGCACGGGAGTGAGCGCGGGAATTTCGCCATGTGAGATGACGACGATTTTGGGAAGAAACGGTTCCAACAGACGGCGCAGATGGAAGCGCGTGTTGACCGAGCAGAGAATGACGGGAGTGGCGACATCGACGTTCTCGCCGACGAGCTTGCGGAGGGCTTCCAACAGGCGGCGGATGAAGGTGGGTTGCAGAGCGAGCGAGCCGGAGGCGGGCATCTGCGGAGTGAAGGACTGGTTGAGCTCATCCTCGACGCGCGGATCGAGGGTGACTACGCGCAGCGCGCCTTTCTCGTCGAGCAAAGGCTTGATGAGGGAGCGTCCCAGCGCCTGACGGCAGGCTTCGACGAGCGAGACCAGGCTCTTGTTGATGACGGCGGCCTCGACGAGGGTTTCGAGGACGGTGCCGAGATCGCGTATGGAGACCTGCTCGCGCAGAAGCTGCTGGAGAACACGCTGCACCTCGCCGAGGCTCATGAGCTTGGGGACGAGCTCGTCGAGGAGCTTGGGGTGGGAATCATTGAGGCGCTCGAGCAGTCGCCGGGTCTCGGCGCGGGTGAGCAACTCGTGGGCGTACTGGCGGATGATCTCGGAGATGTGGGTGGCCATGACGGAGGTCTGATCGACGACGGAGTATCCGGCGGCGATGGCCTGCTCGCGCAGCTCGGGGGCGATCCAGCGGGCAGGCACGCCGAAGGCAGGCTCGCGGGTTTCGGCGCCGGGCAGGCGGGGCGGCTCGGGGTCGGAGCTGATGGCAAGGATGGAGCTCTCCGGCATCTCCCAGCGGGCGACTTGGACGCCGCGCAGGGAGATCACGTACTCGCGGGGCTTGAGGCGCAGGTTGTCCGTGATATGGACGCTGGGGATGATGAAGCCAAGCTGGCTGGCGAGGTGTTTGCGCAGGGCTCGGATGCGAGGGAGCAGCTTTCCGCCTTGGTTGGCATCGACCAGGGCGACGAGCGCGTAGCCAACTTCAAGCGATAGATCGTCGAGTGCGAGTAAGGCGTCGAGCGAGTCGGAGTGAATGGTTCCGGGCTTGTTGGCGTTATTCGCTGCGTCAGAGGCTCCGGGCTTGGCGGGAGATTTGAGATCGGCGGGAGGGAGTTTTTGCAATCGCCAGGCCATCGCCGAGAGCACGACAAACATGAGTAAGAAAGAGAACTTGGGCATTCCGGGAATCATGCCCATGGCAAACATGGCGGCCCCGGCGATCCACAGGACACGCGGCTGGGCAAAGAGTTGCTGGCCGAGATCTCCGCCGAGCGAGCGGTTGGAAGAGGCGCGAGTGACGACCAGGCCTCCTGCGATGGAGACCAGCAGGGAAGGGATCATGGTGACCAGGCCGTCGCCGACGGTGAGTACGGTGTAGGTCTTGAGCGCGTCGCGGAAGGGGATGTCGAGTTGAAAGACTCCGATGAGGAAGCCGGCGACGATGTTGATGGCGGTGAGAAGAATGGTGGCCATCGAATCGCGCTGGCTGAAGCGGGCGGCACCGTCCATGGCACCGTAGAACTCGGCCTCGCGGGCGACGGACTCGCGCCGGGCGCGGGCCTGTTGCTCGTCGATGAGTCCGGCGTTGAGGTCGGCATCGATGGCCATCTGCTTGCCGGGCATGGCGTCGAGGGTGAAGCGCGCGGTGACCTCGGCGGTGCGGACCGCGCCGTGGCTGACGACCAGGAACTGGATGGCGATAAGGGCGATGAACAGCACGAAGCCAACGACGTAGTTTCCGCCGACGACGAACTGTCCGAAGGCGGCGATGACGTTGCCGGCGGCAGCGGTTCCTTCATTGCCGTGGAGCAGGATGCGGCGGGAGCTGGCGAGATTGAGCGCCAGGCGGAAGAGGGTGAGTAGCAGCAGGAGGCTGGGAAAGACCGAGAACTGTACCGGTCGAAGAATGTAGACGGCCGAGAGCAGGACGATGACCGAGGCGGTAATGCTCATGGCGAGCAGAAGGTCGAGGAGGAAGCTGGGCATGGGCACCAGCATGACGAAGACAACCGAGACCGCTGCGGCGGGGACAATCCAGTCGAAGTTTGCGTTTTTGAGAAGTGACGCGGGCTTGGTTGCCTCTGCCATTAGAAAGTCCTCCGGGCGGACTGGGCGTTCGTCTGCTGTGCGTTCATGCGGAATACGTATGCGAGGATTTCGGCGACGGCGGCGTAGAGTTTTTCCGGGATCGCCTGACCGACCTCGACTGTGCGGTAAAGGCTCTGGGCGAGGGGCGGATTTTCGATGATGGGAATGCCGTCCCAGCGCGCGATTTCCTTGATCTGCTGGGCGAGAAGATTTTGTCCTTTGGCCACCACAGTGGGCGCGGCCATCTGGTCGCCGTACTCAAGGGCGACGGCGAAGTGGGTGGGGTTGGTGACGACGACGGTGGCTCGCCGGGTCGCCTCGATCATGCGCTTGCGGCGGGCCTGGCGCTGGAGGCGGCGGATGCGTCCACGGGTGGCGGGATTGCCGTCGGTCTGCTTCATCTCTTCGCGAATCTCTTGCTTGCTCATGCGCAGACCGCTCTCGAATTTCTGGCGCATGGCGATGTAGTCAACGACGGACCAGGCCAGCAGAACGAGCGAGGATTTCCAGAAGACCTCGAAGACGAGGTTGAAGATGTGAGCCGAGAGCTGGCGTGGCGAGGCCCAGAGGCCGAGGCCAAGAGTGGGCCACTCGCGGCGGAAGATATCGATGGCGATGTAGACGATGGCGGAGCCGGGAACCAGGGCCTTGAGAACCTGCACGAGGGTGGTGATGCTGAAGATCTGAGCGAGTTTTTTGGCTGGGTTGAGCTTGGCGATATCGGGGGCGAGGAGCTTGGGGGCAAAGACGATTCCGCCCTGTGCGAGCGAGACCAGAACGGCGACGGCCCAGGCGGCGGCCAGGGGCTTCCACGTCCAGCTGAAGAGCAGTTGCGCGGTCCAGGGAAAGAGCGGAGTGGCGATGGAAAGCTCATCGCGTATGGCGTGGTCGAGCACGGTGCGGAAGAAATGGCGCCAGAGTGCGAGTCCGGCGGGCTCCTGCGCGATGAGGACGAAGATGGCGGCGAGCGTGGCGGCGGTGGCGCTGAGCTCGCGCGAGCGGGCGACCTGGCCCTCTTCATGAGCCTTCTGGCGGCGATGCTCGGTTGCTTTCTCGGTCTTGTTGTCTTCGGGCACGATACGGGTCCTGAGTAAGTCTTGTCAGTAAGTCATGTAACTAGGTGGTCAGGTGAAGCACTTGCTCGCTCCAGCGAATGGCGTTGGCGAACTGGAGCGAGAAGAAATGCGGCCACGCCGAGAGGATCGCTATCGATACAAGCATTCCTAAAACCGATTTAATCGAGATGCCAACCATGAGCACGGGCAATTGCGGCGACGCTTTCCCAATAAAGGCCAAGACAAAATCCGCAACCACGGTGGCGATCAAGGCGGGGGCGGCGATTTGCAGACCGAGGACCCAGATGGCGGAGGCGGTGTGCAGGATGGTGGAGACGCGCGCGAAGGTGAGCACCGAGCCTCCGGCGGGAAGGTAGTAGAAGCTGGAGACCAGGGCGCGCAGGACCCAGTGATGCACGTCAAGGGCGAAGAAGATGAGCAGCACGATGGTTTGATAGAAGACCGAAAGCACGGCGGAGTCGGCCTGCGATTGCGGGTCGATCATGGTGGCAAGCGAAAAGCCCATCTGCATGCCGAGGATCTGTCCGGCGAATTGCGCTGCGTCGAAGATGAAATTGAGCAGCAGGCCGACGATGACTCCGATGCAAAGTTCGTTGAGTGCAATGGCGGCGAAGCCGAAGGGGGACGGATGCATCTGCGGGATGGGTACGACCGGCCAGAGAAGCACGACACCGACGACGACGAAGGCGATCTTGGTGCGGGCGGGAACGGCGTTGCTGCTGAAGCCGGGGGCAAAGAGCAAGAGGCCGGAGAGCCGCAGCCCGATGAAGACGGCGGCGGGGAGGATGAAGTCGAGGGTGAGGGGCTGGTTGATGTCGGCGGCACTCATTGGGCATCACTCATTGGAGCAGGCTCCGGAAATCGGAGAAGAGTTGAATGGTGAAGGCAGCCAGATGGCGCAGCATCCAGGGCATGAGAAAGATGGCGCTCAGAGCGGTGGCGAGCAGTCGTGGCACGGTTGAGACCGTCTGGTCCTGAATGCTGGTGAGCACCTGGAGGATATTGATGATGACGCTCACGACGGTGGCGACACCGAGCAGAGGGAGTGCGGCGAGAATGGCGTACTCCAGGGTGGTGCGTCCGAGTTGGATGACCTGTTCGAGAGGCATAAGGGATCACGCAAAGCTGCGCATTAAGGAGCCGACGAGAAGGTTCCATCCATCGACCATGACGAAAAGAAGAAGCTTGAGTGGAGTGGAGATCACGACGGGCGGCAACTGCATCATGCCGACCGAGGTGGTGATGGAGGCGACCACCATGTCGATGACCAGGAAGGGAAGAAATAAGACGGCACCGATCTGAAAGCCGGCCTTCAACTCGGAGAGGATGTAGGCGGGAGCGACGACGCGCATGGAGAGATTTTCGGGAGTTTTTGGGCGCGGCTCTTTGGCGAGTTCGAGGAAGAGCGCAACATCTTTCTGACGGACGTAGTGGAGCATGAAGGTTTTGACCGGGCGCGAGCCGGCCTCGACGGCGGCGATGGGGGTGATGCGTCCTGCTTCAAGCGGCGCGATGGCCTGCTTCTGAATGGCAACGCCGACCGGTTGCATGAGGAAGAAGGTGAGCACTAAGGCCAATCCGATCAGGGTCTGATTGGTGGGCGTGCTCTGAGTGCCGAGCGCCTGACGGAGAAAGTGAAAGACGATGAGCAGTCGCACGAACGGCGTCATGGAGAGCAACAGCGCCGGGATCAGGGAGAGAAGAGTGAGCAGGACGACGATGGTCCAGGGAGATTGTCCGCCGGAGAGGTTTGCCAGCGGCGAGACCAGGCCGGGCTGGAGCGGGGCCGGCGGTAGTGGGCCGGCGAAGGCCGCAGAGGCCGTCATGAACACCATGGCGATCGCGTAGACGAGACGCTTCATGCGCGTTCCTGGCCAAGGGGACGTGAGGCAATTGGCGTGACGCGGCGGCCTTCGATCTCCGCGAGAAGGGAGACGGATGCGGCGGCTCCGGCAATGAGAAAGTTCTGTTTGCCGACGCGCACGATGGCGACGAAGCGCTTTTCGCCGAGTTGCTGAATCTCTACGATGTCGAGCTTGCGCCGGTGGCAGCGCCGCTTGAAAAGCCGTTTGCCGAGGCGCTGAATTCGCTGGATGAAGCTGCATTGGCGAAGGCGGGTAAAGAGAGACTGAAGGCGCGTGGGAGTTGCGGCGTTGTTGGTTCTGCGCGCCGCTGCCGCCAGCTGCCGTTCGAAGGCGAACGGATTCGCATCGCCGGAGAGAGGGCGTCGGGCGACGGGAGTGGGGCGGTTCCGGGTGCGAATTGTTTTGGCTTCGGGATTCTGTTTGCTCATGCGATTTGGGTGAGGCGCGCCGCCAGATGGTCGTCGATGACTTCGAATTCGGTCCAGCCGATCAGCTTTCCGTTGGCGTGCAGAGGCACATCGGATCCCTGGAGCCAGTGGGTGCTGATGACATCGTTGGGTGCGAGGCGCAGGAGCGCGGAGACGGTGAAGCCGGGGATTGGGATCTCCATTGAGAGCTGACAAGGAAGGTGGAGGAATGCGCTCCAGTTCTTCGGCTTCTGCAAGACCAGGTCTGTGCTGTCCGAGGCGATTGCGATGGCGCTCTCTGCTGCTTCGTTCATGCGGCCTCCGCCATAGAAATGTGAGAAATGTGACGTGGTAAGCAGGTGCAATCGGCTGGCCGCAGCGGGGCGGAGTTGATGAAAATGCTCTCAGAGATAAGACGGGATGAAGCGACCGGGGCACAGGCTGCCACGGCCTCGCGAAGGGGGAACGCGAGGCCGTGAGTTCAGCGGGGTTAGCGAATCATGTTGATGGTGTCCTGCGCGATCTGGTCGAAGGTGGTCACCGACTTGGCGTTGGCCTGGAAGCCGCGCTCGGCGATGATGAGATTGGAGAATTCGGCGGACATGTCGACGTTGGAGAGCTCCAGCGCGCTGCCGGTCAGGGTGCCGAGCGAGGCGGTTCCGGGGGCTCCGATGATGGCCGAACCGGAGGAGATGGTGGCGGAGTAGTTGCTGTCTCCCTGCTTGGTGAGAGCCTGGAGATTGGCGAAGTTTGCGAGAGCGAGTTGGCCGAGAAGCTGGCTTCCGTTGGTGAATGTTCCGGTGATGGTTCCGTCGGAGCCGATGGAGAAGCCGGTCAGGGAGCCGCTGCTATTGCCGTTCTGAGTGGTGGTGGTGGTGCTGCTGGCTCCGGCGAGCTGGGTGATGAGGCTCTGGCCGGTGGAACTCGCCAGCTGCCAGTTGAACGCCAGAGTGCTTGCGCCGTCTGCAAGGTTGGGGATGCTGACGGCAATCGGCGTGGTGCCGGTAAGGTTCCCGTTGCTATCGAATTGAAGGGTGCCGCTTTGTACGGTTGTGGTGTCGCCGACGCCGCCTTTGATGTCGCTGCTGGGCAGGGTGGCGTTGTAACTCCAGCCGCTGCCGGTGTTGGTGAAATCGACGTTGAGCACGTGCGGGGTGCCGAGGGAATCGTAGACCGTGATGCCGGTGTTGTAGGTGTCTCCCACGGCGGCACTGGCGCTGAGGTTGGCCTGCATGGAGATGCTGGTGGTTGCAGTGGCCGGACTGGTCATGCCCATCGGCAACTGAATGGGAGTGAGTCCGCCGTTGGTGTTCACCACTCCGTTGACAGCGGGGTAGCCCATGACCTGATACCCGTCGGCTGTGACCAGGTAGCCGTTCGAGTCCTGAGTAAAATCGCCGGCGCGGGTGTAGTAGGTGTTGCTGCCGTTCTGCACGACGAAGAATCCATTGCCGGTAATGGCGACATTGGTGTTGACTCCGGTGTTTTGCACGCTGCCGCCGCTGAAGTTGGTGCTGATCGATGCGACCGAGCTTCCGGAGCCGAGTTGGAGCGCGTCGCCTGCGCCGTTGGTGCCAAGAAACTGGTAGAACATGTCCTGGAAGTTGACGGTGGTGTCCTTGTATCCGGTGGTGTTGAGATTCGCAAGGTTGTTGGAGATGGTGGCAAGCGCCGTGTTGCTGGCGTCCAATCCAGAGAGCGGGATGGAAAAGTTGGGCATCAGTTGCCTCCTGGGATGCTTGTTGCGGATTGGCTCGAGTTGGCGACTGGACTTGGCGCCGGGCTGGTGTGTAGGCGGCTCATCTCGGCGGTAGCGCCGCTGCCGGCCGTAGCGCTGCCGCTGCCGCCTCCCTGAAGAATTGAATAAATGCCTGCCACATCGTTGAGCTGATTGATCTGCACCATCTGGGTCACCATCGTTGTGGGGTCCATGGTCTGGGTCGGATCCTGCGACTGCAACTCGGTGGCTAACAGCTGCATAAACATCGAGGTGTAGTCGGTGGTAGAGCCGGTCGTGCTGCCGGTGCTCGTCGATGCGTTGGCTTGGGCGGTTGCCGCCTGTACGGGATGGATGCTCATGGGTTGCGTTCTCCTTGGTTCGTTCTCGTTGAATTTGTTCTCCTCGAAACTCAAGCGCGAATGCTGATGCTGGAGTAATGCGGAAGCAAGCCAGTGGGGGCTTCGGCGGTGACGGAGATGGTTGGCGGAACGGTTGCAGTTCCGGCGGAGGTTGCGGCGAAGGTTTGATAGCTCTTCTGCTCGCGCTGTTGTCCGCCAGAGTGGCCCTGGGGATGGGAATCGAAGGAGCCGAGAATTACGTCGCGCGATTTGAGCGCCTGCTCAAGACCGTCACGGCCTGAGGCAAGTGCGTGTAGCGCGTCATGTTGGAACGCCGTGAGATGCGCGGTGGTGACATCATGCGCGGTAACGGCGCGCACCTCAACCTTGCCGAGTTCGGGGAGTTGGACGCTGACCTTGAGTTCGCTGTGGTTTGGCGTTACGCGAAGCTGGCCGGAGTCCACCATGCGGGGCGGATCGGGAATCGGGTTCGACTGGAGCTGCGGATGAGCCGGGGCGGGATCCCCACATTCGCCAAAAGATGGCGGATGTGGGCCACCGGGCTGCGCGGGTTGCGCGAAGACGGCGGACTGGGGTGCTAGTTGTGTTGTGAATTGCGCCGCGGATTGGGTTGCGGGAAGCGACGCCGATGCGGGAACGGCCTGCACGGATGACAGGTGCGTGCCGGGGGAAGATGAGGCGTTTGGGTTGGAGTCGCGCTCGCTGGTTTCGGCGCTGCCGTTGAATTTATCCGCTGCGGCGGATGTTCTGGATGCTCGTTGCGCATGGGAGTTGGTTATCTGTTCAGACAAAGTGCCAGGGTGGAGCGCGGGATGAGAGATGGCAAAATTGCGCTTCGCAAGAGCATCCTGCGCAAGCGTGTTCAGGATGTGCTGACTTGCGGGCGAATGCGCCGCAGTGTCGTTGGTGACGGAGGTGGCGCTCGACGCGGCGCTGACGGCGAGAGCAGAGGAGGATGGTGCGGCTTGCGGCTTTGCTAAGGGCTGGGCCGCTGGGGTTTCGTTTGCGGTCTTCTCTGAGGCCGCACTCGCTGCGATCGGCGAGTCGATAAGGCCAGGCAAGGACGCCGTAGCAGGATTGGAATCAGATGCAGAGGGCCAGCGAAGCTCCGCTGTTTGTGTGCTGACAGATTGGCCCAGCGTGGAAAGCGAATCTGTGGGGAGAGATTGGTTGGAGAAGACGTCCGGTGCGGCCGGTGTTGCGACCGCGATGACCGGGACGGGCGCGCCCGCATCCGCCGTGGAGCTGACTCTGCTTTCTTTCGGGCTCGATTCTTTTGATTCTTTTGTTTTTGGCTCTCCTGCGACCTTCGCTTGCTTTGCATCTTGCTTTGAGGCCGGGGCGCCGGCTGGATTTACGGACTGAGGCGACCCATCCGAAAGCGATCCGGAGGCGGGAGTTACTCGCGAAGTTACGCTGGAAGTTACACCTGAAATTACTGCCGACGTTACCTCCGGATTTATCTTTGAACTTACTTCTGCAATGACTTTGTTACTTGCCGCCGAACTTACGGTTGGGCCTATTGCTTGAGTTACAGTTGGTTCGTAGGCCGCGGAAGAATTCATTTGTTGCAGCACTTGCTGAAAGCCGAAGTTGTCTGCCGGAGCGCTTGGGCAGGCGCTGCCCGTGGACTGGGACGAGGTGGCTGCGGGAATGGGCGAGGCTTTCATGCGCGATGGATGAATGCACTTTGGCGGCCAACCGCGCAGCTTTCAGGTTAGATTCCTGTCATGGATTTGGCTGCGGTGTTGTGGTTTCGGCTTGCGGCGAGCCTTTGCGGGAGTGGATTAGTTTGGCGAGAAAAATCTCATCCAGCTCAGACTGCTGGCGGCGGGATTGTTCGGCATGGAAGCGGCGCAGAGCATTCTCGCGAAGGGTGCTCAGGGTTTCGCGCTCTCTGCGAGCGTTGACATAAGCGGCGCGGAGGTGAGAGGCACGCTGCTCTTCCAACTGCTTTTCATGCTGCTGGTAATGGATGGCCTGCTGGGTCTGTCGCAGAATGGATTCGATGAATTGCACTTCGGCGGCAGGGACTAGCTTTTCAGCGGCACGCGATCTTGCTGTCTTGCGGCTCCAATCGGCGGCCTCGGCGAGGCGGTGTTCAAGGGCTCGAATGTGGAGGATGGATTCTTCGAGGCGCTGGCGCGCCTGATCTTCCAGCAGGCGGCGCAGGCGAAGAAGTCCTTCGAGTTGGAAGCGGAATGACATCACTCGTTCATGGTGAGCAGCGCGGAGATGGTGTGCTCCAGTTCCGGGATATCGTGCGATTCTTGCCGGGCAAAGGCGTGCAGGTTAGGCATGACCTGCATGGCGCGGTCGAGATCCGGGTCCGAGCCTTTCTGATAGGCACCGATGCGGATGAGGTCTTCGGAGCGGGTGTAGTCGGCGATCATGCGGCGGAGGCGCCGCGCCTTGGCGAGGTGCTCGGGCGAGCAGACGGCAGGCATGAGGCGGCTGAGACTGTCAAGCAGGTGAATGGGCGGAAAGTGGCCCTCGGCGGTGAGGCGGCGGTCGAGCAGAATGTGTCCGTCGAGCAGCGAACGGACGGCATCGACGATGGGGTCCATCTGATCGTCGCCTTCCATGAGGACCGTGTAAAAGGCGGTGATGGAGCCGGTGTGAAAGTTTCCGGCGCGCTCGACAAGCTGCGACAGCAAGGTGAAGACCGAAGGCGTGTAGCCCTTGGCGGTAGGAGGCTCGCCGGCAGCGAGTCCGATCTCGCGCTGGGCCATGGCGAAGCGGGTGATGGAGTCCAGCACGAGCAGGACGTGCTGGCCGCGCGCGGCAAAAAACTCCGCGATGGAGTGGGCCGACTGGGCGGCACGCAAGCGCAGCAGCGGCGACTGGTCGGAGGTGGAGACGACGACGATGGAGCGGCGGCGTCCGGCTTCGCCGAGGGTGTCCTGAAGAAACTCGCGAACCTCGCGGCCACGTTCTCCCACCAGCGCGACGACGGTAAGATCGGCGGAGGTGCCGCGGGCCATCATGCCCATCAGGGTGCTTTTTCCGACGCCGCTGCCGCCGAAGATGCCGACACGCTGGCCGCGTCCGCAGGTGAGAAACGCGTCGATAGCGCGAACTCCGGTGCTGATGGGTTCGCGGATGGCTTTGCGGTCGAAGGGATTGAGCGCGGCGCGCACGACCGGCATAGGGTCGCCTCCGGTGAGCGGCGGGCCGCCATCGATGGCCTGGCCGCAGGCATTGACGACGCGGCCAATCATGCCGCCGGAGACGCGGATGCTGGGGCGTGCGTTCCAGGTGGAGACGGTGTCACCGAAGCGCACGGCGGTGGCGGGATGGAGCGGCATGGAGAGAACGGTGGAGCCGTGAAAGCCGACGACCTGCCCTTCGACTTCGTTGCCGGCATGGTCGCGGATGATGCAGCACTCGCCCAGGGAGCAGTGCGGGCCGACGGATTCGATCAGCCCTGCGCTGGCCTTGGAGATGCGCCCGCTCCAGCGGCGTTGCGGGAGTTGCTGGAGCACCTGGTGGTAGCGGTCGAGAATCATTGCACGCGCACCGTTTTGGTCTCGGCGGCGGAAGGGCGATGGGAGAGCAGGTCAAGGAAGCCGCGTTCGATCTCCTTCAGCTCGCGTTCGAAGCTGACGGTGGCAGAGCCGAGAACGGTTTCAATGCGGGCGTCGCCGGGGGCGAGCGATTTGTCGGCGACGAGCTCGACGGGACGCGACATGGAGTGCGCGGCTTCGCTCCAGTGGCTGAGTGCGTCGGGGGAGACGAAGAGGCGCACGCAGGTTGCGGCATCGAGCCGCTCGAGTTCGTAGTTGACAAGGCCGGCAAGCAGGCGGGGATCGATCTGGCTTTCGCGATGAATCAGGCGGCGGGTGATGGCCAGCGCGAGGTTGACGACCTCTTCCTCGGCGTGGCGGAAATATTCTTCGCGTTGATGGGCAAATTGTCCGATGGCTTCATGGATGGCGGCGCGTGCGCGCTGGATCTCGCGCTCTGCCTCCTGGCGTGCTTCGGCGCGAATTTTGCGGCGCTCGGCTTCGATGCGTTCGGCGAGAAGCGCGTCAAGATCTTGCACAACTTCGCCAGTGGAGGACGATCCGGGGCGCTCGGCTTTGCGTTGATCTGGAGACAGGAAAGGCTCGCCGGCGTCTTGATATTCCAGCGGGTGACAGGCGGACGTTGAAGCAATGGGAGTCGCGGAGGGTAGGCCACCAGCTCCCCCCACATTCGCCAAAGGAGGGCGGATGTGGGCCACCCCCGCATCTGCTAAATGCGGCAGATGTGGGGCACCTGCACCTGTAGCTGCCGGTTGGGATGGGGGAGGGAGTGGCTCAGACGACGAGTTCATCTTCATTCTCCTGCTTGAGTTGAATCTTGCCCTCGGACTCGAGTTTGCGGGCGGCTGCGACACACTCCTGCTGGGCCTTGATCACATCTTTGGAGCGCACCGGGCCGAGCGTCTCCATGTCTTCCTTCAGCATGTCAACGGCGCGCGTGGACATTGATTTGAAGAGGTGATCGCGGAGCTGGTTGGAGGCGCCCTTCAGTGCGTGGGCGAGCGTTCTCTTGTCCACCTGGGCGAGAAGCTCGCGGATGGCAACCTCGGGCACTCCGAGCAGATCGTCGAAGGTAAACATCAGGTTGCGAATGCTGAGCGCGAGCTTGGAGTCGTCGCGCTCGATGAGTTCAAGGATGTCCTTCGCGGAGGCCGGGTCCATGCGATTGAGCAGGTCGGCGACACCTTTGAATCCGGCGTAGGCGCGGCGGCTCTGTTCGCCGAGAGCCTGCAGGCGTTTGTGCAGAACGACGGAGACCTTCTGCGCCATCTCAGGCGAGAACTGGCGCAGCTCGGCGAGGCGTTTGACGGAGGCGGCGCGGGTCTCCTCCGGCAACTTCATCAGGAACGCCGAGGCCTGCCTGGGGTCGAGATGGGCCATGATGAGGGCGATGGTCTGCGGATGCTCGCCTTGAAGAAACTTGGCGAGCTGCTGAGGATCGGCCTTCTGCAAAGAGTCGAGCTTGCTGTGGCTGAGCTCCTGGGCGCGGGAGACCGACTCGAGCATGAGACGCGCGCCGTCGGGGCCGAGGGTCTTGACGAGCACGCGCTCGGCATACTCGGTGCCGCCCTCTGCGATGTAATCCTGGGTGAGGGTGAGGTTGTGGTACTCGTTGAGGATCGCGGTGGCCTCGGCGGGATCGACAGTCCCCACATCGGAGATCTCCTGGGTGACTTTTTGCAATTCAGCTTCGTTCAAGTTGCGGAAGATGAGGCTGGCGACCTCCTCGCCAAGCAGGACCAGGAGAACCGCAGCCTTGCGGATTCCCGAGTGCGCGACTGTACGAGAGGGACTCATCCGCGCTCACCATCCCTGATCCAGTTCTGGACGAAGCGCGAGGCGGAGACCGGCTCGTGTTTGACGCGGGTGGAGATGTCATCGCGGAGCTGCACCATCTTGGGCCGTTGGTGCGGAGCCGCGCCGGGAACGTAGTCGGCGAGTTCATCTCCCTCGGGCAGCGTCTGTGCGCCCGCTGCGCCGGAGACCGCGGCTCCGGCCTTGGAGTCGAGGCGCGCGCTGCCTTTGGGTGGGATCGAGTTCAGCGACCGGATGAGCTGCGCTTTCACCGGGCGCAGGAGCAGCAGGTAGGTGATGCAGAAGAGCAGAAGCAGGGCGGCGATGCGAATGCAGCTGGTCCATTCGTTCAGTTGCGTGCGTATCTTCTCGATGCGGGTGGGTGGCGGCGGAAGATCGACGGGCACCACCTGGAAGCTGATGTTCTGCACGGTGAGGATGTCGCCGCGAGAGAGGTCGAAGCCGACCGAGGCCTTGGCGATCTCCTCGATGCTTTTCAACTCTTCGGGTGAGCGCTTCTGGCGCGGGTTGGCCTGGTTGGCGGGATTGTAGATGTCATCGACGAGGACGGCGACGGCGAGGCGCTTGAGGCGTCCGGCGGGCTGGGTGGAATGGCGGACGATTCGGTTGACCGCGTAGGTTCCGCTCTCGGATTTGGTGCGCGCGAGATTTTCGGTGGTTGCGGCAGCTTTGGCCGGAGCACCGCCGTTGGGAACATTGGAGGCGGTTCCGGCGGCTCCGCCGGACTCTGATCCGCCGTTGCTCTCCTCTGTGCGCTGCATGGTGAGCGCAACCGTCTTTTCGGGATCGTAGCTCTCCTGCTGTTCGTCCACGGTGGAGGAGTCATATTCGGCGCGGACGGTGGCACGGACGTGATCGGCACCGACGACCGGCTCCAGGGTATGGACGAGGCGGTCGGCGAGCGCCTCTTCGGGGCTGCGCTCGTCGCCGGCCGGCTGGGCTGCGGCCCCGGCGAATGAGCTGCTCGCTTCGGCATCGACGACGGTGACGCTTTGCGGATCAAGTTTGTCTACCGCGCTGGAGACCAGGCGCTGCACGGCGAGCCGCATGGCGGCCGAGAGATGACGGTCGCGCAGTTTGAGGATGACCCCGGCTTTGGCCGGACGATCCTGCCCGGTGTAGATGGAGTCGGGTGGAATGGCAAGATGCACGCGCGCGGCTTCCACACCGCTCATGGATGCGATGGTGCGTTCGAGCTCGCCTTCGAGGGCGCGCTGGTAGTTCACCTTGTCATCGAAATCGCTGGTGGCCCAGTTGGTCTTGTCAAAGAGTTCGAAGCCGAGACGGCCACTGCGAGGAACGCCCTGGGAGGCGATCTCAAGGCGCGCCGCGTCCAGTTGATCGGAGGCGACGAGCACGGATTTGCCATCGGGCGAAAGCTGGTAACGGATGTTCTTGGCGGTGAGGCGCTGACCGAGCGCCTGGGTATCGGCGGCGTCCATGTTGGAGTAGAGGGTAGTCATCTCCGGATGGGCAAGCAGGCGAACGAAGGTGAAGAGGACCACGGCTACGAGCAGAGCTCCTCCGCCCAGCAGCATGCGTTGGCGCGGAGTGAGGCTGGAGGCGAGTTCGCGAAATTGGGTGACGGTTTGGCCGAAACTTTTGGGTTCACTCATAACGCTCACGACATGGCTTGAAACAAGGTGTTACAACAAGGCGCTACAACAAGGCGTTAGAACCAGCGTTAAAACTGGAGCCGGGAGATTTCCTGATAGGCGCTGACGACCTTGTTGCGCACCTGGAGCATGAGGTCAAAGCCGAGCGAGGCGCGCTCGACGGTGAGCGCGGCGGCATGAATGTCCTGACCGTTTCCGGCGAGCAGGCTGGAAACCTTCTGCTCGGCTGTGGCCTGGAGGTTGTCCACCTGCTGCATGGCCGAGCCGAGTGCGCCGGCAAAATCGCCCGCGGGTGCGGCGGCTCCGGCGAGGGCGGTGCCCGCAATGCTGGTAAGCGACGCGGGCGCGATGCCCGTGACTACAATCCCCATGATTCGTGCTCCTATTTCAACAGTTCGATGGACTGCTGAATCATCTGCTTGGCCGCCTGGACGGCCGAAGCATTCATCTGGTAGGCGCGCGCGGCGCCCATGAGATCGGTCATCTCCAACACGGGATTGATGTTGGGATAGGCGACGAAGCCGTTGGCGTCGGCGTCGGGATGCGAGGGTTCATAGCGCATGATGGGCGCCGCGGTGTCGGAGACAATCGAGCGCACCGTGACTCCACCGGCAACGGCTGTCGGAGGCCGCGCCCGCATTGGCCAACTGCATACGAAAGCCGGAGGGCGCGGCGCTCTGAAAGACGACCTCCTTGCGCTGGTAGGGGCCGCCTTCGGCCGTATGCGTACTCTCGGCGTTGGCCATGTTGCCGGCCACGACCTCGGCGCGGGTGCGCTCGGCGCTCAGTCCTGAGGCGCTGATGCCCATGATGCCAAACAGGTTCATTGCTGAGCTCCTTCATGAATGGCTTGGCTGAAGCGGTGCAACTCGGCTTCATGAGCGCGATGCCGGTCTGAAATTGCAACTGCGCCTGGCCGAGCGCAAGGCCCTCGCGATCCATGTTGACGTTGTTGCCGTCAGGACGCTCGGTGAGTCCGGGGACCTCGATGACGCGCGGGGCGGCAGGCGTGTCACTGTCATTCATGAGCGAGGTGAGCTGGCTGCGGAAGTCAAGATCGCGGGCGTGATAGCCGGGAGTGTCGATGTTGGCGATGTTGGTGGCAATGATGCCGCTGCGGTAGGCAGTGGTGTCCAGAAAGCGTGAGAGGCGCTGCATGAGCGGGGAATCAATGAGATTGGGCAGATTGGTTGCCGACAGGCTGCCAGCCGGAAGATTGGTTGCGGACAGATTCATTGCAGGCTCCTGCGCTCCGGTGACGCGTCCTGAAGTGAGCCGCTTGCGATTAGATCCGAGACGTGACGCGGGCTCCCCTGGAGAAAACCAAAGCATCGCTCGTCGCGGCAGATCAGGTCGGCGAGATGGCGGACGTCGAGAAGGCCGCTGTGAGGCTGCAGAAGGAGCCGGCGCACAACGGAGCGCAATTCAGTGACATTGCCCGGCCAGTCATAGGCGCAGAAGCGGTCGATGAGCGCCTGCGAGCAGCGAAGTTTCTCGAACGGCGAGGCATTGCGCAGGAATTGTTCGGTGAGAGCGCGAATATCTTCGACGCGCTCGCGCAGTGGCGGCACGCGCAGCCGCAGCAGCATTCCGGCAAGATCGGGGTGCAGCGAAACTGGCGCATGAAGAGAGGGCGTGCAGGTCAGCAGAAGTTGAATTCCCTCGCCGCGCGGCCGGAAGAGGTGTTCCGTAAGGGTCTGTGCAAGCCGGCCCTGGGTTTTGAGCGGAAGCGATTCCGCGTGCAGAAGAAGAAGTCCTCCGCCCATGCTCAAATTGAGTTTGCCGAGTTGGATGACGCTGTGTGCGCCGCTTCTGGCGCGCTCGCCGAAGAGAAGCAGCTCTGCGCCGTCGTTGCGGAACATGCGGCAGTCCAGAGTGAACAGCGAACGCGCGCCGGGACATTGCCGGCACCACGCACTGCGCGCCAGCAGACGGCGGCCAGTTCCGGGTTCGCCTTCCATCACGAAATGCCGGCCCTGTTCGACGGCATCGACCGCCTGCATGGCGGCCATTCGCAGGGTTGCATTGCAGCCTACGATCTCAGGGATGATGTGCCAGTCTTGCATTTGTATCCTCTAAAAATCGAGTTACCAGCACATGGTGTGTGTGCACGAAAGCTGCCAATCGATGCGTGCTGAGTTAAGAAGTTTCTGATGCGATGCGTACCGATCCGCAGGGCTTGCGCATGAGGATCTGTTCGGGAGCAATCATGCTGCGGCCGGAGGCGAGAACGATTGCGCGTTCGATGACATTGCGCAGCTCGCGAACGTTTCCGGGCCATGTGTGGGAGGTAAGCTTGGCCTCGGTCTCCGGAGTGAGGCCGATGCTTGTGTTGCCGGAAATACGCTGCACAAAATGCCGCGCCAGCAGAGGTATGTCCCCGGTGCGCTCGCGCAAGGGTGGCAACTCGATGGGAAAGACCGAGAGACGGTAGAAGAGATCTTCGCGGAAGAGTCCCTGCTGCACCCGCGCCTCCAGGTCGACATTGGTCGCGGCAATGACGCGGGCGTCGAGGCGGAAGACATCGCTGGTTCCCAGGCGCTGCACTTCGCCGCACTCCAGAAAGCGAAGCAGCTTGGACTGGCTGAGGAGCGGAAGCTCGCCGATCTCGTCAAAGAAAATGGTTCCGCCCTGGGCGGAATGGATTTTGCCGAGGCGCGACTGTACGGCTCCGGTGAAGGCGCCGCGGGTATGGCCAAAGAGTTCGGCTTCGATCAGCGCCTCGGGGATCGCCGCGCAGTTGATGGTGACGAAAGGCTTGTCCGCACGAGAGCTGAGCTTGTGTATGGCTTCGGCTACCAGTTCCTTTCCTGCGCCGGTCTCGCCGGTGACGAGCACCGAGGTCGAGTGCGGGGCAACGGCAAGGACCAGTGAGGCAAGTTGCTGCATCGCCGTGCTGTCGCCAACCATGCCTGGCAGCGGCATGAAGGCGCTATCGATGCGGGGCAGGCAACGGGCGGGGCTGGGGGTGCGGGCGTCTGTGTTGTAGAGCGCTCGAGCGTTTGGTTGAAGTCGTTCAAAAAACGGTAGGCGGGGTTGGCGCGCAGTTCCTCGGGCAGCTCGATGGCGCCGCTCTCCCCATCGAGCAGGACGACATCGGTGCATGGAAACTGGCGTTCGACGACGCCGATGAGTTCGTCGCAATTCAGGTCAGGAAGCTTGCGGTCGAGCACGACAATGCGTGCGCCGCGGCGCTCCAGCATGCTGAGGGCTTCGGCTCCGGTGGCGGCGTCTTCGACCACGCAGGCGCTTCGCAGGCTGTCGCCGAGCCGCTTACGCAGCAGCGCATTGGGCGTGGCAATCAAAATCGATGTGGTAGCACGTACTACGGGCATGATGTTTCGAGCGGCTGTCATGAGATGTTTTTACTCCGGCATTCTTGGAAGAAAATTAGTGCGATGTTAAAAGCCTCTGATCCGCACCGGGGGTATCCGGAGAGTAACGAGCAGAAGATTCCCGGAAGGTTACGGAGATACTGCCGGGGACAGAGTCGATGACGCAGCCTCCGGCAAATTGCATGAGCTTGCGGCATAGCATCTGGCGCGGCCCTTGAGCGGTACCGGGGCGAATTTCAAGCAGAAAGTCATCTTCGCGATGGCGCAGAGAGATCGAGATTGCGCGGTTGCGTGCTGCGGCTGCGATGATCTCATCGAGCAGAAGGAAGATTGCCCGCTGCAAGGTTGGCTCATGGCAGAGAATAGCGCCCGGCTCCGCGTTGAGATGGATTGCAATGCCGGCGGCCTGGGCGACCGGCGCCATCTCCTCAATCGAGCTGTTTAGCAGCAACTGGCCGTCACAGGGGTCGAGCGGCGGCTCTTCGTCAAGGCCGGCGATCTCACGTAAGACAGCGAGATCCTGCATCAGGCGATCGACCACTGGCAGACAGGCCTCTAACGCACGTTTTGCGGCTTGCTCGTCGCGTTTGCCGAGACCGAGTTCAATGCTGGCGCGCAGGGCGGTGATGGGCTGCG
The DNA here is from genome assembly GCA_963787715.1 of uncultured Acidobacteriota bacterium. Classification (GTDB taxonomy): domain Bacteria; phylum Acidobacteriota; class Terriglobia; order Terriglobales; family Acidobacteriaceae; genus TOLSYN. Next base: position 263,160 of record CAWBEC010000003.1, read on the forward strand.
ACAAGACGTGGAAGGTCTCAGAGATAAACTCACGATGGGAGTTCATGCGACCTCTCCGGCTTTGTCGCTGAGTTCATAGCCGACGCCGCGGACGGTGTGAATGAGGGGATGGGGAGCGCCCTGGTCCACCTTTTTGCGGAGATAGTTGATGTAGACATCGACGACATTGGTGCAGGTATCGAAGCTGATGTTCCAGACATGCTCGATGATCATGGAGCGGGTGATGCGCCGTCCGGCGTTGCGCATGAGGTATTCCAGCAGGGCGAACTCCTTGGCGGTCAGCTCGATGTTGCGACCCGAGCGTTGTACCCTCCGTTCGACGCGGTCCAATTGCAGGTCCGCAACCTGCAGGGTCGATTCGACGGAGGGACGGCCGCGACGCAGCAGAGCGCGCACACGGGCGGAAAGTTCGGAGTAGGAGAATGGTTTGTTGATGCAGTCGTCGGCTCCACTGTCCAAGGCATGAACGCGGTCTTCGACGCGAGGGCGGGCGGTCAGCACGAGAACGGGTAGCTGGGGTTTGCCGGGGCGAACGCCGCGCAGGACGGAGATACCGTCGAGCTTGGGAAGGTTTAGATCGAGGATGAGCAGGTCGTAGTCGAGATCGGACGCCATGAGCGCACCTTGCTCTCCATCGAGCGCGACATCCACGGCATAGTGTTCCGATTCCAGGCCCTTGCGAACATACGAAGCCAGCGCTGAGTCGTCTTCAATCACCAAGATACGCATTCCTTGAACTCCGATGAAATTGCGACCTGCACAGAATGACGCGGCTGGAATCGCTTGTTTAGCATTGATTCGGCTTCGAAAGGGTTACCGAAGTAAGGTGTTTCCCATTCTGGACAAGTTCCCGTTATGACGGATCTGTTCTTCCTGGGGCAACCCTGTTTTGCTGTTGCGGACGGGAGGGTTACAGGTGATGCAGAGCGAAATGGGCGAAGGCCGTAATACCGCGTCTCTGGGTCGGAGATCAGCCGGGAGAACTAAGGTCGAAAGGGCGAGAGCTAGTAGCTCAACCTGATTGTGGAACGGGTGATTCGAATCTATGCTGGTTTCAATCTGCGGGCTCTGAAGGCGATGCTGCTTCCATGTACCGAACCAGAACGAAGCAACATCCCAATCCGCCTCTGATCCGAAGAGTATTGAAAGTGGCGCGTCCGTGCTGGCCGCATTTGGCAGGGATCAGCCTGCTGTGTCTGCTGGCGACGCCGGTGACGCTGCTGGCGCCGCTGCCGCTGAAGATTGCGGTGGACAGCGTGCTGGGGACACGCCCCTTGCCTGCCTGGCTGCATGCTGCTGCCATGGCCGCATCGATGGTTTAGCGCGGCCAACGGCGGGATGGTGATCTGCGCCATCCTGCTGGTGGCGATCGCGCTGTTGAACTGCCTGCAGTCGCTTGCAAGCTGGCTGCTCTCCACCTACACGGGAGAGAAGCTGGTTCACGATTTCCGCGGGCAACTGCTATTCCACGCGCAGCGTTTGAGCTTGTCGGTACACGACCGTCGCGGCGCGAATGATATCGCGTACCGCATTCAGTATGACGCGCCTGCGATCCAGAACCTGCTTCTGCAGGGGATGATTCCCATCCTTTCCTCGGCGTTCACCTTTGTTGCCATGCTGGCGGTAACGATGCGCATGAGCTGGCACATTGCATCGATTGCGGCAATTCTTTCGCCGGTGCTGTTTGTGCTGGCGCGCAACTCAAGCCGCAAAGTGCGGCAGCGCTACGACGAGGTGCGCGAGCTTGATAGCTCGGCGATGCTGGTGTTGCACGAGGCGCTGAGCTGCCTGCGCGCGGTGAAGGCGTTTGGCCAGGAAGCGTATGAAGACGAACTGTTCCGGCGCAAGTCGCGGCAGCGGATGACGGAGCAGGTGAGGCTGGCATCGATCCAGGCAGGCTTCCATGTGCTGATTGGGTTCTGCGTGGCGCTGGCGGCGGCGCGTGGCGCTGGTGATGGGCGTGACCGAGGTTCGGCAGCAGATGATGACGGTGGGCGAGTTTCTGCTGGTGATGGCCTACATGGCGCAATTGTATGAGCCATTGCGCACCATGAGCACGAAGATTCCGGAGCTGCAATCGTCACTGGCCAGTCTGCATCGCGCCTTTGCGCTGCTGGAGGAGACTCCGGAGCTGGATGCGAGTCCAGAGGCGACAAACACATTGCGCACTCGCGGCGAGGTGGAGTTCCGCAATGTCTCCTTCCAGTACACGGCGGGAGGGCGCAACGTGTTGAACGACATCTCGTTCCACATTCGTCCGGGCATGCGCGTGGGAGTGGTGGGGCCGAGCGGGTCGGGCAAGAGCACGCTGGTGAATCTGCTGACGCGCTTCTACGATCCGACTGGACGGGGCGATTCTGATCGATGGCACGGATCTGCGCGAGTACGACTTGGCGGAGCTGCGGCAACAGTTCTCGATCGTGCTGCAGGAGCCGACGCTGTTTTCGACGACGGTGGCGGGCAACATTGCCTACGCCGATCCACAGGCTTCGCGGGCAGAGGTGATTCGGGCCTCAAAACTTGCCAACGCGCATGAGTTTATCGAACGGCTGCCGCAAGGGATATGACACAGCGATGGGCGATGGCGCAGCGGGACTCTCCGGCGGAGAGCGCCAGCGGCTGGCGATTGCGCGTGCGTTTCTGAAAAAGACTCCGATGCTGATTCTGGATGAGCCGACCAGCGCGGTGGATTCGCGCACCGAACAACTCATTATGGAAGCTCTGGACAAGCTGATGGAGGGGCGCACGGCATTCATGATTGCGCACAGGCTGAGCACACTGGAGCGATGCGATGCGGTGCTGGTGCTGCAGAACGGGACGTTGCAGAAGATCACGAGTAACGTGGACGAAGCCAGAAGGCATATGCTGACGCACGTTGGATCGCATCCGATTGATGCGGCGTCGCCGGGGCCGGTGCTGGTGCGATCTGAAAAGTGATCTTCGGAAGCACGCGTACATCCGAAGCTGGATTCGCGATAGAATGCCTTCCGCAGTCTGCCCGGGAGGCGGAAACGAAATGCCTACTTACGAATATATGTGCAAGGATTGCCGCGAGGAGTTTGCGAAGGTTCTGACATTGGCAGCGCACGAGAGAGATCCGATTACCTGCCCCAAGTGCGGCGGCAAGAACGTAGTGCAGGAATTTACGACGTTCTATGCCGTCACCTCAAAGAAAAGCGCGTGAGACGGTAGGGCGTAGCGTTTTGGGCATGTGCCCGCAGCATCTTTGAATGCACGCGGGCGCGCGCTTGCCGGCGCAGGCGTACGCTGCTTCGTATTCGTTCATCAATCCGGAGATCGCTTAGGGCACCGTCAAAGGCAGTTCGAGGCAGAAGAGACTCTGGGGCGGCATTGTAGATTTGGGCGGTGCGGGGATTCCTCGCTGCGCTCGGAATGACAACCTAAAGGCGAGAGCAGCATCGGGCTACGGCAACTAGGGAATTGCTCCAGAAACAAGACGCCTAGTTGAAAAGCCTGAGACGGCACGGGAGATTTGAGCAGTACGGGGGGCTCGCTGCGCTCGGGATGACCCTTCAAACAGGTGACCCTTCAAACATTTGATCAACGAACATTCGATCAACAAACATTTGATCAAGCAGATTGGGTTCGCGCTTTCTCGCGCAACTTGAGCAGGCGCTCTCCGGCGGCAGCCAACGTCTCGGAACGTTTGGCGAAGTGGAATCGAATCAGGCTCCGCACCGGCTCGTGGAAGAAACTTGAACCGGGGACGGCTGCGACTCCGACCTCTCGCGCCAGCCACTCGCTGAATTCAACATCGTCCTTCCATCCAAATTCAGAGATATCGACCATCACATAGTAGGCGCCCTGGGGACGACTGTAGGTGAGCCCGGCTTGGTCGAGATAGCCGAGGAACAGGTCGCGCTTTTCGGCGTAGCTGGCGATCAATTCGGCGTAGTAGCTGTCCGGCAACTCCAGAGCGGTGACGGCGGCAGCCTGTAATGGCGCGGCGGCACCCACGGTCAGGAAGTCGTGTACCTTGCGCGCTTCGTTCACAATCGCAGGAGGCGCGATCACGTATCCCAAGCGCCAGCCGGTGATGGAGTAAGTCTTGGAGAGCGAACTGCAGGAGATGGTGCGCTCAAACATTCCCGGCAGTGCGGCGAAATAGGTGTGACGATGCGGCGGGTAGACGATGTGCTCGTAAACCTCGTCGGTTAAGACGAATGTATCGAACTCCTCGGCCAGCATGGCGATATACAGCAGCTCTTCGCGCGTGAAAACCTTGCCGGAGGGATTTGCCGGATTGCAGAGAACCAGCGCTTTGGGGCGCTGTTCAAAGGCGCGGCGCAATTCCTCGGGATCGAAGGTGAACTCCGGCGGGTGCAGCGGAACGTAAATCGGCGTTGCGCCGGAGAGGATGGCGTCGGCAGCATAGTTCTCGTAAAACGGCGAGAAGACGATGACCTTGTCGCCCGGATTGCAGGCGGTCATCATGGCCACCATCATGGCTTCGGTGGCGCCGCAGGTGACGACAAAGTTTTCTTCCGCATCCAGGGGCAGGCCCATGAAACGCGATTGTTTTTTCGCCAGCGCGGCACGAAAATCCTGGGCTCCCCAGGTAATAGCGTACTGATGCGGACCCTGGCGAGCCGTGCGCTCGGCGGCTTTGAGCAGGGCCTCCGGCGGATCGAAATCAGGGAAGCCCTGGGAGAGATTGATCGCCCCATGTTGATGGGCCACCCGCGTCATGCGCCGGATGACAGACTCGGTAAATGTGCTGGTGCGATGGCTTGTCTGTGGCATGGCCCTGTTCTCTGACTACTACTACTCCTCGATGACGAGGAGCAAGTCTTTGGATTCGACATGCTGGCCGGATTTCACGTGCACCTCTTTCACCGTTCCCGATACGGGCGAATAGACGGTGCTCTGCATCTTCATCGCCTCCATCACCAACAGGCGTTCTCCCTTTTTGATCTTTTGGGTCAACTCGACCGCCACAGACGAAACTACACCCGGAATGGGTGCTCCGATTTGTCCGGGATTCGCCGGGTCGGCCTTAGCCCGCGTGATGGTTTTGGTTTCCCGCCTGCGGTCACGGACGGTAACTTCGCGGGGCTGTCCGTTGAGTTCGAAGAAGATGGTGCGAGTGCCGTCGGGGCGCGCCTCTCCCACGGTGAGGAAGCGGACGATGATCGCCTTGCCTGGTTCGAGTTCGACACTGATCTCGGTCTCGCGCTTCATGCCGTAATAGAACTGTGGTGTTGGAAGCGCGTCGACATCGCCCCAACTCTGGCGATTTTGGGCGTATTTGACGAACACATCGGGATACATGAGGTAGCTGAGTACCTCGTCGTGGGCTGGCTTGCGGCCGATCTTCCTTTCGACAACCCCTGCGGTTTCGGCGAGGTTCACGTCGGGGAGGTAGGCGCCAGGACGCCCGATCTGCGGCTCGGCGCCGCGCAGAATAATCTTCTGAAGATTCTCCGGCCAGCCGCCTTCAGGCTCGCCGAGCGAGCCCATGAACATATCGATGACCGAAGTCGGCAGGGTGAGGGTGTGATCGGGGGTAAGCCGACTGAACTGTTCGATCGTCATGCCATGATTTACAAGGAAGATTGCCATGTCACCGACGACTTTGCTGGAGGGCGTGACTTTGACGATATCGCCAAAGGCCATGTTGACCTCGGCATAGGTTCGCGCAATCTCATGCCAGCGCGAGCCTAGCCCCATGGATTCGGCTTGTTCCTTCAGGTTTGTGTATTGGCCGCCGGGCATCTCATGGGTGTAAACCTCAGCGGTACCAGCCGCAGGACTGGTGTCGAACGGCTTATAGTATTCGCGCACAGCCTCCCAATAGTCGGCGCACTGGTTGAGGGCGTCGAGATCGATTCCGGTATCGCGCTCGGTATGAGCGAGGGCGGCGACGACGGAGTTCAGATTCGGCTGGCTGGTTTGTCCGCTCATGGAAGCGATGGCGCCGTCGGCGATGTGAACGCCGGCCTCGGATGCCTTGAGAATGGAGGCAGCGTTCAGGCCGCTGGTGTCGTGGGTGTGGAAGTGGACCGGGATGCCAATCTCCTGGCGAAGGGTTTTCACCAGCTTCTCGGCGGCGTAGGGACGGCAGAGGCCCGCCATATCCTTGATGGCCAGCATGTGAGCGCCCATGCGTTCGAGTTCCTTGGCCATGCGAACGTAATACTTGAGCGAATACTTGTCGCGAGATGGATCGAGAATGTCTCCGGTATAGCAGACGGCGGCCTCGCAGACGGAGGGAGTTTTGCGAACGGCTTCCATGGAAGCCTTCATATTCGGCAGCCAGTTCAGCGAGTCGAAGATGCGGAAGATGTCCATGCCCTGCGCGGAGGCTTCCTTGACGAACTCCTCGACGACGTTATCGGGATAGGCGGTGTAGCCAACGGCGTTGGAGGCGCGCAGCAACATCTGAAAACAGATGTTGGGAATGGCTTCTCTCAGCTGGCGAAGGCGCACGAAAGGAGACTCGTGCAGGAATCGCAGCGCGACGTCGAAGGTTGCGCCTCCCCACATCTCCAAGCTAAACAGGTTGTGCAGGCGATGAGAGACGAAGTTGGCGATTGCCAACATGTCGTATGTGCGGACCCGCGTGGCAAGCAGCGACTGGTGGGCATCGCGGAAGGTAGTGTCAGTCAGCAGCAGCCGGCGCTCCGAGCTTACCCACTGTGCCAGGCCTTCCGGGCCGAGGCGCTGCAAAAGCTGGCGGGTTCCTTCCGGCGGAGGGGTAGAGACGTGCGGAGGCAGCGGAGCGGGGTCGAGCCGCTTTGGGATTGGCTTGCCCGCGACAGATGGATTGCCGTTTACGATCACATCGCCGAGATAGGCAAGCAGCCGGCTGGCACGGTCGCGTTTATGAGAGAAGGTGAAGAGCTCCGGGGTCTCCTCAATCCAGCGGGTTGTGACCCGTCCGGCTTGAAAATCGGGACTGTTGACGACATTTTCCAGGAAAGCGATGTTGGTCTTTACGCCACGGATGCGGAACTCGCGCACGCTGCGGTCCATGCGTTGGCATGCCTGGTGGAAGTCGCTGCCCCAGGCTGTTACCTTCACCATCAGGGAGTCGTAATAAGGGGTGACGACTGCGCCCCCGAATGAGGCCGCGCCGCCGTCCAGGCGTACTCCAAATCCACCGGGGGTGCGGTAGGTAGAGATCTTGCCGTAATCGGGGAGGAGATTGTTGGCCGGATCTTCGGTGGTGATGCGGCATTGTAGTGCGTAACCGTAGAGCGGGACCTTCTCCTGCGTGGGCAGCTTCATCTGGTCGTCGTGAAGCGAGAGGCCCTGCGCAACCTGAATCTGGGCGCGCACCAAGTCGATGCCGGTCACCATCTCGGTGACCGTGTGCTCCACTTGTATGCGCGGATTGACCTCGATGAAGTACCACTTGCCGGTGTCGTTATCGACGAGGAACTCGACGGTTCCGGCGTTGTAGTAGCCGGCGGCGCGGGCGAGTTTGACGGCTGCGTCGGCCAGTTCGGTGCGAATCTTGGGATCGAGCGAAAGCGCGGGCGCGACCTCGACCACCTTCTGGTGGCGGCGCTGCACCGAGCAGTCACGCTCGTACAGATGAAGGACATGACCGTGGCGGTCGCCTAAGATCTGAACTTCGATGTGGCGGGCATGGCGGACAAAGCGCTCTATGAAGACCGAGTCGTTGCCGAAGGCGGCGGCGGCCTCGCGGCGCGCCTCCTCCAAGCGTTCGGCGAATTCGGAGGGTTGATTGACGACTCGCATGCCGCGTCCGCCGCCACCGAAGGCAGCTTTGATGATGAGCGGGAAGCCAATTTCATCGGCGAGTCTGGCCGCCTCTTCCGGCTCGGTTACGGGCGACTGCGTGCCGGGAACCACCGGCACACCGGCCTTTTGAGCGAGGTTGCGCGCCGCGGTCTTGTCGCCGAGTAAATCGAGCAGCTCCGCACTGGGGCCGATAAAGGTGATGCCCGCACGCTCGCAGGCGCGCGGCAGCGCCGGATTCTCCGAGAGGAAGCCGTAGCCGGGGTGGATCGCATCGACGCCCTTTTCCTTGGCAAGAGAGACGATGCCTTCGACATCGAGGTAAGCCTCGACGGGACCTTTGCCCGCGCCGATCAGGTACGCCTCATCGGCCTTGAAACGATGCAGGGCGAGACGGTCCTCCTGCGAGTAGATGGCGACGGTGCGGAGGTCGAGTTCGTTGGCGGCGCGAAGGATTCGTATGGCGATTTCGCTGCGGTTGAGGGCTAGTAGTTTTTTCATTGAGGTCCGTCGAGTAAGTTGAGGAAAGAGGATATCAGAGTCCGGCAATAGAGAGGAAATCGGAGCCGCAGAAGTTCCAGAGGCTCTGCCGAGAGCTGCTGCGGCGACTCTCTTCGGAGGTCGAACCGTTCCCGCCAAGCGAGGTTCAGAGGCGGTCCGGCATCTTCGTCCTGTGCTCGCTGCGAGTTACTTTCCTTCGCGGAGGTGGCCTTCGCCGACCGGCGGCAACGATATGTGATTTAACGCTGCATGGTCGAAGAGCGCTTCGTCTGCCGGCAGGCCGCTCTGGATGGAGTGTTCCGCCTGGTGCAGCGGCCTTGCGCACTCACCCACGATCAGCAAAGTAGGCGCGGGAAGTGGATCGAGGAGTCCCAGAGAATGGAGATTGGACGACCGCACCTGCTGGCTCGGGCGTCCGGCGTGGGAGATCATCGCGCAAGGGGTCTCGGCATGCAATCCAGCGTTGCAAAGCTGGTTGGCCAGGAGTTGGTAATCAGTCCCGGGCATGTAGATGGCGAGCGTTGAATGCGAGGTGACCAGCGTGTCCCAGGCAACCGCTTCGGCTCCGGGACCGCGATGTGCGGTGGCGAATACCACGCTTGAGGCAAAACGGCGATCAGTAAGCGAGATGCCTGCGGCAGCGGCCCCGGCGATCGCGGAGGTCACGCCGGGGACGATCTCGCAAGGGATGTTGGCCTGCAGAAGCGCTTCGATTTCTTCTCCGGCGCGGCCAAAGATCGATGGATCTCCGCCCTTGAGCCGGACGACGATGTTGTGCTCGGAGGCGTAGGCGATCAGAAGGGAATTGATCTCGTCCTGCGTGAGCAGCTTTGTGCCACAACGTTTGCCGATGTCGATCACTTTGGCGCTGCCGATCACGGCGAGGATCTCCGCACTGACCAGCGCGTCATGCAAGACGATGTCCGCCTGCTGCAAGAGCCGCGCGGCACGCAGGGTCAGCAGCTCGGGATCTCCGGGGCCTGCGCCAACCAGGTACACCTTACCCATGATGCCCTCCTGCAGTTTTCCACTCGCGTGAAGACTTAAAGCGCTCAAAGACGGTGCGGCCGGCGATGCGATGCAAGGCGCGGCGGCGGAGCTCGGGGTCGATCCGGCGGCTAAACAGCAACTCGCGAACCGTGCCCAGCCAATTGAGCCAACCGATGTAACTGGAATCGAACTGCTCTTCCAACTCGCGGCGGATGCGCTGCGCGAGAGCGGGGCTTTTGCCTGCCGTCGAGATTGCAATTTGCAGATCACCGCGACGCACCAGCGCCGGGTAATAGAAATCGCATCGCTCCGGTTCATCGACTGAATTGCAGAGGACGCCGCGCTGTTGAGCGGCGCTGAACACTGCCTGGTTCACCTCTGGATTTCCGGTCGCGGCAATTACCAGCGATGCGTCATGGAGATGCTCAGGCTGGAACTCTGCTTCTATCCATGCAATGCGGCCGGCTCGCGCAAGTTCGCGAATTTCGTCGCTCGCGAGCGGGGCGACGACCTGCACCGCGGCGCCAGATTGCAAGAGGCTCTCAAGCTTTTGGGCTGCGATGGTACCGGCCCCAACCACAACGCAGTTGCGGCCCTCAAGCTTCAAAAATATGGGAAAGAGCGCGGCCATCAGCCCTCCAGTCCGTGCGGTGTTGCAGCCGTCGGGAGATCCCGCTGTACAGTCTCAGGAGTGCCAGCGGAAAGAAAGCTTCGGATCTCATCGTTCGACTTGCGTGCGAGGAATTGCTGCAGACTTTCTCCGTCGTTCCGCAGCTCCGTGTAGTGCGAGAGCAGGTGGCTGATGGATTCCGGAACCTCTGTGGCGAGGCAGCGATATCCAACGGGGCGGGCAATCGACTGCACGCGTCCAACCGAGCCGCCAACGCAGAAATAGTAGGCGTCGGCGAACTTCCCATCCACCTTGATCTTTTTGCCTTCGAGGCCGAGATCGGCGATCCAGTGATGGCCGCAACTGTTGGGGCAGCCAGTGATATTCAATTTGAGCTGCTGGTCAAATCCCGGCACAAGGCCTTCGAGTTCTTCCACCACCCATCGCGCAAAGCTTTTGGTCTCGGTGATCGCCAGCTTGCAGAACTCGGTGCCCGTGCAGGCGACGGTTCCGCGCCAGAATTGCGAGGCTTCAACCGGCAGGCCTATGCTTTCCAGTTCGCGCCGCAATGCCTCGGTGTTCTCCTTGCGCACATTGACGATCAACAGATTCTGCATTGCAGTGGTGCGCACTTCTCCGCCGGCATAGCGCTCGGCCAGCTCGGCCACTGCGCGTAGCTGTTCGGCGTTGAGACGGCCGCGCAAGACCGAAACTCCGACGTAGAAATAGCCGGACTGCTTTTGCTCGTACACTCCGACGTGATCGCGATAAAGATCGGAGGGCAGCGTCTCTTGTTCAGCCGCATCGAGTTGAAATCCGAGGCGGCGATGAATCTCGGAGAGAAAGGTTTCGGCATTCCAACCGTGCTTTAGGAACAAAAATTTCAATCGTGCCTGCTCGCGACTCTGCCTTAGCACCTCGGCGTCGCGAAAGATCTCCGCGACCGTCTTTACAACCGGAACCACCTGATTCCAGCCGACGAATGCATTCAGCCGTTCCGCAAGATGCGGCTGGGTTGAAAGGCCTCCGCCGACGCGCAGCGAAAAACCGCGCTCTTCAAAACCATTACGCTTGCGGAGCAGGCCGGTAAGACCGAGGTCATTGATCTCCGGATACGAGCACCAGGCTTTGCAGGCGGTAAGTGAAACCTTGAATTTGCGCGGCAGGTTATAGAAGTCGGCGTTTCCGATAAAGAAACGGCTCACATCGAGAGCCAAGGGCGATGCGTCGAACAGTTCGTCGGCATCTACTCCCGCCAGCGGGCATCCGGTGATGTTTCTGGTGTCATCGCCGCATGAGCCGGTGGTTGTCAAACCTGCGCGCCATAAACCCTCAAGAATATCCGGCAGATCTTCGATGCGAACCCAGTGCAGCTGAATGTTCTGGCGCACGGTGATATCGATCAGTCCGCGGGCGTACTTTGAGGCGAGGTCAGCGATGACCCGAACTTGATGGCTCGCCAGCAGGCCATTCGCAATTCGGATGCGCACCATGAAAAACGGCACTGAATTGCCTTCGCCGCCTTTGCCGCCGGTCACTCCAGCGCCATCGCCCTGTGAGTACACTCCCCAATATTTGAAGTAAGTCCCGAGCCATTCTGGAGGAATGGAGCTGTGTCCGCCGTGGGCGAATTCACGAATGTCGTCAAGACACTCCCACGGGTTTTTCTCGCGCTTCAGGCGCTCTGCCCGTTGTGCTTTTGTCTCTTTGCCCTGCTCGGCCATCATTCCTCCCTAAAAATAAAAAGCCCACCTGCTTGATATGGCGGGTGGGTGTGTACATCTAGATCCTGGTTAGATGAGTGCTATACCGTGATCTCCACTGCGCCAAATTGGTTGGTGCCGCAACAACAGCGGCAGCGCATCATTCGACCAGTTTGGCAGCACATTTTCATCGTAGACCATTTATATCCGAATTAGGCGGTGCCCGTCAATATTGAGCGTAAGCGGAAGAAACTATTTATGTTATGGTCCGCGGAGCGCGAGCTGGCGCACTGAAAGGGAATTGAGGAGTAGTTTTTACCCGTTGCGGACGCGTAGCGTCCCGGGTGAGAATAGGGCCGAGAGGTTTCCGGATGAGCAAGAGAACCGTGCTGGCGATTACGAAGCGAAGTGCGGAGCTCTGCGGCACACAGGCATTGCTTGGCGCGTCGGGAATCGAGTTAGTGGATGCCGAAAGCCTGACGGCGGCCCGGCGCGTGATCGATGCGCTTGCGGTAAAAGGCGTGATTGTTTGCAAGCACTCCTGGTCTGAGCGGGAACACGAGTCGATTGTGTCGGAAGTTGCCGCCGGTCACCCTAACGTTGCAGTCATCGTGCGCTGCCCTGGTTGTACCGGATGCGATGAAACCAACCACATACCCGGAATGCTGAGCGATACTCAGCAGCTTACAAATCTGATGTCGACAACGACTACTGAGTAATCGGGACAGTCATTTACAGAGTATCCGAAGCAATACTGGCCAAAAACTTTTCTTTCTATTCAGGGTTTGCATCGAAGATACAATAAAGCAGTAAACGAGGCGCCGAGGAGGCTATTTTATGTTCCGATTTGTCAGTGGGCTGTTCGGTTGCGCTCATCGCCATTGCACGTTCCCGATCACGGCCACCAAGCCGGGTTCGGTCCCGTCCGATGGAAATTCGTCCAAGACCACCTACGTTGTCTGTTTGGATTGCGGCAAAGAGTTTCCTTACGACTGGCAGCAGATGAAGCTGGTCGCATCGGCGAAGCAGCACGCCGCTTGATGCAGCGGGCAGTGCCCGAACCCTGATCCCATCATCTTGAACTCGAACGCCGTCCGCTGCGGTTCGAGGCTCATATGCATGCGGGGCCTCGTTGCGAGCCGTGCGTCTCTCGCAACCAGCGTTCATATTGATCCATCCGCGCTTCAATTCCCGCCTCAAGTTGCTTTTTGTGCCGTAGATCTTCGACATAGCGCTGACAGAAATAATCGATGGTCTCAACGCGAATCTTGATGGAGGAGGCCGGCTTATTCTCGTCGAGGTCCTTGAAGCAGAAATAAGGCGTGCCGGATTGCTCCACAATGCGCTCGATCACCGTGTAAACGGGCGCATCGTGACCGCATTTGAAGCTGGAGAGCTCCAAGGCGACCAGATTCGGATGGCGGGCAGTGAACTTGGCCGCCCAGACTTTCATGTTGCTGCTGGCGGCGGTGGCCGTCTTCCACACGTCTGAGATATCAAGTGGATGGCTGATGATGCCGGCGCGCACTTCGTCGCCGAAGAGGCGCTCGAGCAAATCCTCGTCCAGCGGAAGAGTGTTTTGCGAAAAGACCGGATAGCCCCGCTTCTGGAACTCTTCCATGATGCCGTGATTTAGGCCGGGATCGTGGTGATAGGGGCGCGCGAGCATGACTACGCCGAGGCGGTTCTCGCGCTCCAGCATGTCGAGGGTCTCACGGGCGCGGCTTCGGATGGAGTTCTCATACTCGTGCCAGGCTTTGAACCCTTCTTCGATGGCGCGCTCGTTTTCTTCTTCCGAGATGCCCAGCACCGGCTGCCAGCACTGCAGCATCTGCCGCGCGAAGAGCTTGCGGTCCGCGAGGTTCACCATCGGATGAAGATAGCGAATGTTGTGCTGGGCGAAGACGTCGATTTCCTTGGTGTAGGCCGCTTCCACGGTCTCAGGGGTCACGGCGACGGTGGGACAGGCGTTCCAGGCGCGAGTTCTCACCAGAGGCGAGCACAGCACATCGAACATGGGAAGGAATATGCAGTGCAGCGGCTGGCGAACGTGCTTGGAGTAGATCAAGTTGCTGAAGTGCGCGATGGTGATCTTTGACGGGAAGCAGGGATCAATCGAGCCACGGCTGGAGCCTGCGCGGTACATTTCATTGGTCGTGAAATCAGAGTAGACGATGTTCTCCGCAGGGAGGCCCAGGCTCTGCAGGTACGCGCTGAAGAGCGGGGCATAGGCGTACATGTTCAGTACGCGCGGGATTCCGATGCGGAGGTTGGGACGATTGTTGATGAGTGCGATGCGCTCCTGCGCCGACTTTCGCCACGACGGGCGCGGCGCAGGGTCGGCGACGAGGGCTGGGTTGCGCGGCTGCCAGACCTCGTGCGCGGCGAGATCGACGAGGTTCGGGTTGGCGTCCTTGATCGCGTCCAAGCCCGCCTTGATTTCGCGCATGCTGTCCAGGTCTTCCACCGCGCCCTTTTCGCAGGTGGCGAGGATCAGCCGTTGCTCACCCGGCTGCAAAGGAAGCTTTGCGGATACCTGCGCCGGAAGCGACTCCACCGGGCGGCTTGTGTGGACGTCCACAAAGGTACGCAAGCATTTGTTTTTGCAGAAGTGGCAGCGCGTGGCTTCGTCGCGCGTGGTGCGATAGGTAATTTCGCGCACCGCATCCATTCCGATGAAGTTTGTTCGCCGGCCGTTCTGCCACAAGCGCATGGCCTCCACGGCAGTGCCGATGGCACCGGCTTCGCCGCAGTGCTGGTGAACGACGATCTCCGGCTCGATGCTTGAGTCGCGGAAGCTGGCGCGGATGAAGTCGCTCTCCGCCTTCACCACCGCGAGGTTCTTCTGCGTGCCGCCTTGCAGGATAAAGCGCGTGCCCAACTTGGCCACATTCGGCACGTTGGCGACGTAGAGAAAAATGTTCTTTGGGAGCACGGCCGCAAGGCCCGCCAGAATTTCTTCGGCGTGCCAGCCCTGGCGCTGGAAGTTGACAATGTCCGATTGCAGGAAGACTGCGCAACCGTATCCAAAGACCGGCATGGCTTCGGCTGAGAAGGCGGTATCCGCGTAAGTTTCTACCGGGATGCCGAGTCCCTCGGCGGTGGACTGCAGGAAGTAGCCGTTGCCCGCCGAGCATTGCGTATTCAGGCGGAAATCCTTGATGCGGCCGTTGTGCAGGACGATGATTTTGATGTCCTGACCGCCCACGTCCACGATGCAATGAGGGTCGTCGTAAAAGCGCAGCGCCGACTGAGTGTGGGCTACGGTCTCCACCAGCGCCACGTCGGCGTGGAGGATGTCGCGCAGAATGTCCTTGGCATAGCCGGTGGTGCCGACACCGAGCACTTCGAGAACCGCTCCCTGCGACTCGACCTGTTGGCGGAGGGATTCAAAGAGCTTCTTGGTGTCTTCGATGGGGTTGCCCTCGGAGAGGCGGTAGGCTTTGCACAGCACGTCTCCGGTCTCCGACAACAGGACCGCTTTGGTGGAGGTCGAGCCGCCATCCAGGCCAATGAACGCACCGACCCTCTCTGCCGCTTTGAAAGTTGCCGGGGTGAAGGGCGGGCGGGCGTGCTTCGCCTTGAACTCCTGCAATTCAGCGGCGGAAGACCATAGAGCGCGGCTGCCCGCCTTCGACTTTTCCTCTTGCCGTCCCTGGTGGAGATAGTTCTCGAGACACTCCGTTCCCAGGTAGCGTCCGACGGCTTCATCCTCTTCCCGCCCGAACTCCACGGCACCGATCGCAGCAAAGTACAGGGCTTCGGCAGGAGCCTTGATGAGATCTTCGGGGCTGGTGTTTTCGTCAGGCTCCAACTCGCGCTCTTTCCAGATGCGCGGAATGTTGTGCTGCCAGGCCTCGCGCATGCCGCGAATAAAGCTGTTCGGGCCACCGAGCAGCAGGACGTGCGGGCGCAAGGTGTGTCCGCGGGTCAGCACGGTCAGATTCTGCAAAACGATCGCGTCGAAGAGCGACGCCATCAGTTCATCTGCGGGAACGCCTTGTTTTTGGAGGCTGTTGATGTCGGTTTCGGCAAAGACACCGCACTTGCCGGCCACCTGGTGCAGCTTGATTCCGTTGTAGCCCTGATTGCAAAGTTGCTCGGGTGGGATCTTCAGCTTGGCCACGATCTTGTCGATGACGGCCCCGGTGCCGCCCGCGCACTTATCGTTCATGCTGGGAATCTTCTTCTTGCGGCCGCTGCCGGTGTCTTCCTTGAAGATGATGATCTTTGCGTCTTGTCCGCCGAGTTCGACGACCGAATTCACCTCGGGGTGCAGCTTCTCAACTGCGAGCGATACGGCATTGACCTCCTGCACGAACTTCGCGCCGATCAGTCCGGCCATCGCGTTGCCACCCGAGCCGGTGATGAAGACGCGGCAGTTGCCGGGAGCGATTCCGACCTCGCTCTCCATGCTGCAGAGAAACTCGAGCAGTTTTTCCGGCTGGCGAGTCTCGTGGCGCTGATAATTGCGCCAGACGATCTGGTCTCTGTGCAGATCAAACACCACCGCCTTGACCGTGGTGGAGCCGATATCAAGACCGACCATGTAGGCGATGTTGTTGCTCATGCGAGTTTGCGCCCCCGTGCGCTGGAGCTGTGGTTCTTTGCTTTCATCAGGTCACTCACGTGCAATGCGAAGTTGGCGGCTACGCCCGCCACATCGGGACGGTGCGGAACGTGGTAGAGCGGACTGCGCAGCTCCGGGTGCGTGGCGACGTAGTCTCGAATGTCTTCCAGACTCCGCCCGGTGCTCTGCAAGCAGCGTTCAAACTCGACTTTGGCCTTGGCCTTAGCTTCGCCCAGCGCCATCTGCACCCGGCTGTGGGCGTTGATCTCGCCTTCGCCTGCGGTTTCGATGGGGAGAAAAATCATCTCGGGAAAACGGCTGACGACCGTCGATTGCACGCCGTCCGACTGCGACGACGGCATGCAGCCAAATGGCTTCAGTGCCAGCACCATGTGGCAGAGGTGGTGGACGGTGTAGTAGACATTCTTGCCGACCTCCAGGTGACCTTCGCCGCCGCGGGCCAACGAGTGATAGAAGGGATGAGCCAACTGCGCCAACTCCGGCTGCGAAGGCAAGGTGTGGGCCACGTTGCCCAGCCCCTCTACGACTCGCGTATATTGGCGGTTCCAAATGCGCTCACCCAGAGTGAGGAGCAGCCACTTCTTGCGGTAGTGCTTCCAGTCATTTCGCAACCGGCCTTTTACGTCCAACCAGGATGGGCGTGGGTGAGGAGCATCGAGGCCTTTGCGATCGCTCGCATTGGCCTTCCCCTGGTGCATCAGGTACATGACCCAGTTGCCGATGGAATCCACCAGGACGTGAGCGCCTTCGGCTTCGAGGAAGGTGAACATGTTAAAGTTGCCGTCGCCTTCGGTGAGTTGGGCCCAGAATTCGCCGGTGATCTTGACGAGCGGCTTGACTCGAAGTCGATCCACTTCAACCTGGCCGATGCGCTCACGGCACTGGCGCAGCACCTCTCGGTATTCGGTGCCATACAGGTGGTCGCGCACCTTGCCCAGGGTGTTGAGGGTGTCCTTCAACTTCTTCCTCTTTGGCTCCGCCAGGTAGGTGCGAATTGGTTTTGGCGCCCGCTCCAGAATCTCAAAGCGCGTGCGCTGGCGCAGAAACGTGTCCAGAATTTCCATCACCTCGGCAAAGGCGCGTTCGGTCTCACCGGGAACCACCTCATAAGGACGGAGCTGGTATCTCATCTCATTGGTGACGTCGCCCAGATTGAGCGCATTCAACATTCCCATGCCGAAATCTACGTTGAACTTCAATCCGGGTTCGCCGGTCTTGGCCCCGATTCCCTGGTTCTGCGAAAACAGAAGGATGCGAAAGGCGCCGAATCCTGCATTTTCCAGCGCCATGCGATACTCGGATTCGTACATTCCGAAGCGGCACGGACCGCACGAGCCGGCGGTGAAGAAGACGTAGTTGTCGAGTATCTCCTGCTTGCTGAGCCCGCGTGCTTCCAAGCTGCGCAGGTAGCCGATCAGGTTTCCCACGGTGAAATAGGTTGGGTTGCATTGGGCCGCGTTGCCGAACTCCCGGCCCAGGTGATAGGCGGCGAGATTCGGATTGGGCAGTTGTTCGCAGCGGTAGCCGCTGCCGCGAAAGACGGAGCGGATCAGCTTTTCATGCTTCCATGTGAGCCCGCCGAAGAGAATGGTGACCCGGTCCCGCTCCTCGGCGGTGAAGGGCCGCTCCTCGGGGCGGCGGAAGTGCTGTATCTGGGGCTGCGCAAGGCCGGCCGCCCGCTCCAACCTCTCTCGTTCTGCGATCAGCTGGGACGCGATCTCTTCTTCCGTGAAGAACCCGATGTTCGGACTGGATTCGCCAGAGTCCTTGGTATCAAACGTCATTGCCTGTAACGCCTCCAAACAGGAAGAAACCAGGCGCGTGCGGCTGGCGGGTGGTGGTTGAGGACACAGGGACGAAAGTGCGCCTCATTATGCTGGTTAAAGCATCAATGGTCTGGCGTTGATCTGGCCGTGACATTGCTCACATCTGGTTGTGACGAATATGGCAGACAGGGAAGCGGCTCTTCCGAACGCACTCGACGAAGTGTCGGTAAAGATAGGCAAATGCAGGGCCACCGCTGCTCCCGTAAAAGAAAAGGCCGGACGTAGTGCTAAGTGACCACGCCCGGTCGTTGTGTTAAATGTTTGAAACACTCAGGCGTCGATTGAGGGCACGACACCACGGCTGAGTATCAACTGGAAGTCGTCTAGTGCAGTCGCTACGGTATCCTCCTTCCCCCGTAAACGGGGATTGCAGGAAGTCTCGTACCTCTACCAGACGCCCTCGCCGTAACAGCACAGGCGGCTTGTAGGCTTGATATAGATGGGCTTGGATGCGGAAGTCAGTTCATATTCATCGAGGACTGCGGAAAGATTCTTCTCATCCCAGTCCGCCGCTGAGCCGAGGGAGACAGCATCGAACAGAGCCTCCTCCCAGTTGGTCTTCATCCCGCCCTTGTAAGCCGCACTCGCCTGATGCGTCCAAAGCCGCAGCAGATTCATCCAACCTTCTACGCACAAGAGCGAGTCCCGCTTTTCCGACACCCCGAACCCAGCGATGCGGAGCCCGAAGAGTCCCTGACGCCCCGGACGGATAGTGTAGACACGGGTCTTGCCATTGTCGTCGCGCTTGCCGGGACGGAACTCGACCGAGATGTAGTTGCCATATCGGTCTTCGCGAAATGCGGCAATCATGAAGTCGTACTTGTGAATCTCAAGGAGCTTCTTCTTGTACTCCGCGACGGCCTCGTCTTCGCGCTTAAACCTACGCTCCCAATAGGCAGCGGCTTCACCCTGTGCCTTGTCGTTCTTACAGGCGGCGATGTCCTCTCTGGATTCAGACTGCTCATTCGCACGCCCTCTCCAAAATGCATCATCAACCAGACCCACGATGTTAGTCATGTCGAGGTCGGGCGGCAGAACCCCAATCGGCACAATAGCGGAGATGGCGGGCGTGATGTGGCGCTCTTTGAGATACCTATATGCGGCTTCCGTTCCTTCACCCTTGCTGCGGAAGTACTCGATACAGGCTTCTGCAAGCTCATTCATTCCTGCGATAATCCACGTCTTTGGAAGAACGGCTTCTTCGGGAAGCGGTTCACCCGGTTCGTCCGGGAGCACATCGAGGCCAAACTTGCTTTCAATCCAGAGCAGTGCCCATGGCCTGCCCGATCTTTTGCACCAGTTCGATTGTTAGTGTAGCGCAGCGGCTTGAACTGTAACTCCGTCGCCGTCGCAGTCGGGGGTGTGGAGAAGTGGAAAGCGGTTTGTGCTTTCCACTTCTTCAAACTGGCACAGA